>NZ_JAGGKH010000003.1 GCF_017873565.1 Lederbergia galactosidilytica | reverse complement strand
ATTTTCAGGGAGCAAGCTCCCATCAAATTCGCTCGACTTGCATGTATTAGGCACGCCGCCAGCGTTCGTCCTGAGCCAGGATCAAACTCTCATATAATATGAAGTACAGGATGTACTAACAAAGGCGTCACCACAGGATGTGGCGTTCTTAGCCTTTGATCATTTGAGTTGTTTTCCTTCTCAATTGCTGGCAATGGTCTATGACCATTTATCCATTATTTATTGACGTTCGTTTCGTTCAGTTTTCAAAGATCAAACTTCCTTAACAGCAACTTTATCAGTATATCACTTAGTTTTCCGTCTGTCAAGAACTTTTTTTGGAGCGGGTGATGGGAATCGAACCCACGACAACAGCTTGGAAGGCTGTAGTTTTACCACTAAACTACACCCGCATTAAAATGGCGCGCCCGAGAGGAGTCGAACCCCTAACCTTTTGATCCGTAGTCAAACGCTCTATCCAATTGAGCTACGGGCGCATACAATATAAGTGTTTGTTGGTGCGGTAGAGAGGACTTGAACCTCCACGGGGTTAACCCCCACTAGGCCCTCAACCTAGCGCGTCTGCCATTCCGCCACTACCGCTTAGTGAAGCGACAAGGAATATAATAACAAAACCATTTTATAAAGTCAAGTTATTTTTTGGCGTAAAGATTTTTTCTGGTTGTAAAAATCATAATGGCTGGGCTAGCTGGATTCGAACCAACGAATGACGGAGTCAAAGTCCGTTGCCTTACCACTTGGCTATAGCCCATCAAACTTGAAGGTGTTTATTTTAACATATTTCCTATCAAAAAAGCAATTGATAGAATTGTTTTTTTCACTTCCACAACGGAAATAAATTTGATCGCTATTCTATTAAGTAGCGAACACACAAAAAAGCAAAAATGACCCCTACGGGATTCGAACCCGTGTTACCGCCGTGAAAGGGCGGTGTCTTAACCGCTTGACCAAGGGGCCATATAATGGCGGAGAAGGAGGGATTTGAACCCTCGCGCCGTTTACACGACCTACACCCTTAGCAGGGGCGCCTCTTCAGCCACTTGAGTACTTCTCCATTAATTAACTAGCAAATATTTAATTGAACGATCTTCTATAAAAATTAATAATATTTATAGAAGATCCAACTTGCTAGACTCCGCAGGTAGGATTCGAACCTACGACCGATCGGTTAACAGCCGATAGCTCTACCACTGAGCTACTGCGGAATAAATGACTCTTATGATTATAAAGAGCGAATCGAATAATGTCAATAGCACTTTAAAACTTTTTTTAAAATTAACTTGTTAACCTTTTAGTCGGACGTTTAATTACTTCTTCGATATCTCCCCTCGTTCAGTATCCACCTTCATTTTAATGATATCCATTGAGTTTGTGCGAAAATGCACGATTATTTTTATCTTACGCTCTTATAAGCTCTCATAGGCGATTTGAATTCAATCTAGTATTTTTGTTATAGTGAATGGCATGTGCCGCAATATTCACAACACTTCCGGAAGCCGAATTATAACTAACTGAATGGAGTTGATTGTATGGGATCTGTAAAAATAACAGATCACAAACCACAAGAAGAAATGAAAGATGATTTTTCACTAGAAAGTGTTCCTCGTTCACATCGGAATATGGGATGGATTAGCATTACAAATATTACTTTCGGAATTGCAACGGCCATTTTCTATTTTCAAATGGGAAGTGTAATGGCCCTTCAATTCGGAGCAATGAATGCAATTATTTCGGCCGTCTACGCTATTATTGTGGCAGGTGTTCTTGGCACATTTATTGCTTATTTATCAGCCAAATCAGGGATGAATGTCAACTTAATGTCAAGGGGCGGAGGTTTTGGATATATTGGCGCATCCTTAACCTCTTTTATTTATGCAACAAATTTTATTATGTATTGCGCACTAGAGGGAATGATATTAGTTTCAGCCGTACACTCCTTTTTTCCAGTCATCCCCGAATGGGTATTGATTCTCTTTTTTGGAACATTAGTGATCCCACTTAATTGGTTTGGTATAAAACAATTAGACAAACTTCAAAAATGGTCTTTACCTCTATTTTTCATTTTCCTTATTGCTGCCATTGTGATGTCGGCAAAGACTCCTTCCCTCTATGAAGGTAGCTTTTGGAGCTATATGCCCGAAAATGTCCAAGTAGGCGGAACGGCTTTGCTACTATGTATTGGTATGCAGCACGGGATTATGGGGCTCACCCCGCTTCTCGCTTCAGATTACACTCGTTTTTTAAAACCTAAGGATACCAAAATAGGAATCTTTGCGATCGGATTCATTCCCCAAATATTTTGCTTCGGTGTGATGGGTGGTCTTGGCATTTGGTTTGGTGTACGGTTAGGTGAACCAAATCCAGGAGTTTATATTGTTCTTCTTCTAGGTATCTGGGGGGCTTTATTTACAATGTTGACCCAGGTGCGAATTAATATTACTAATATTTATAGTGGTTCTCTCTCACTATCTAACTTCTTCGAAAATGTATTTAACTTTACACCAGGTAGACGATTTTGGGTTGTCATCACCGGTGTATCAGCTATGGTCCTCATGTTGGGAGGGATTGTAAATCATCTTGATACAGCAATGACCTTTCAAGGTGTCTTTTTATTAACTTGGGCGTCTATTCTCGTTACAGATGCCTTAATTGTAAAAAAGCTACTTAAAATTGGACCTGGCTATTATGAGGCTAGGCAGGAAAATTTATATAAATGGAACCCTGTTGGGGTTGTTTCATTAATTGTTGCAAGTGGTTTAGGTACTGTAGCTGCTATTGGCTATATGGGGCAATTCTTGCAAAGTACCGCTGCTTTTTTCGCAGCGATATTAGCTGCCTTTCTTACTATTTTAATTGCGGTGCTAACGAAAGGTAAATATTATATCCAACAAAAACAGGAGGATGTCCCTATAGAAGATTATATCGCCTAAATGAAGTGTTATTTAGCCATGGATCCTTAACGTTTAACCGGAAGTAAAAATCAAACGGATCTAGCTATTAGAAATTTTTAAAAGCAAAAAACATAGAAAGAAGCATGGATGATGAATCCATGCTTCTTTCTATGTTTCTAATTTTCTTAATTTCCCTTTACATTTCCCACATACGAACCGAGTAGTATTCACTCTACGTTTTCTTTCATAAGTATAAGCGCAATCCTGGCATTGATATTTATGAATGATTCCCCCAGTTCTATTCTCTAGTTTAAGGGGAGTGCAATGACGCGGTGCCCCGACTTTCTTCATTAATTTTTTAAAATCCTGATCGCGATGTTGATATCCTTTTCCTTCAATATGCAAATGGTAATGGCAAAGTTCATGCTTAATAATCCCTTCCAGTTCTGATAAACCATGTTCTGCCAAATATTTGCGGTTAATTTCTATATTATGAGAGGTGAGCAAATAACGGCCCCCTGTCGTGCGTAAACGAGCATTGAAAACAGCGGTATGTTTAAATGGTTTTTGGAAATACTGTTCAGATATTTTCTCCACTAAAAATTGCAACTCTTCATTTGTCACCTTAACACCCTCTTACGAATTACATCGGAACCACATTGTTTTTTCCCCATATAATGAAAGCAAACTATCTATAGGAGGTTTTTGAATGCCTAGCTGGTTTTTAAATCAAATGCAAAGGGCCTTTTACGAAAAAAATCTCTCTCAAATCAAATTATTAAATCAGTGTTTGCACTTTTATAGAAACAAACACTGCAAATAAAGAAAAACGAAAACACCTACTTTAGGTGTCTGAGATAAAAGCAACTTACTCCAAAGGATAGTCAGGACTTGCTCCCATATTGGTCCTAAGAGCTGTCTCAAAAATCGAAAATCGCCAAAAGAGAGAGCCCCTTGCCGTTAACCTATAAGGCGTAGGTCTTGCAGGCATTGCAACTTACTAGCGCAAACGCAGCAACAGGACATTACGCTTTGCCTGCCGCTAGACGAGCGCGTGCTAAGCGTTTGATTCTGCTTACTTTGCACGGGCTTCAACTGATGCCCTCTCCATAAGCCTACCCATATTTTTTGGCGATTTTCTTAGAAATGTAGAGAAAATCATTCATTCTCCTGGTGAAAGCATTGTAAGTGAAAGTCTTCCTTTTTGCACATCTATTTTTTCTACCCACACTGTGACAATATCTCCAAGTGCGACCACATCTAAAGGATGTTTTACAAATTGTTTACTTAGTTTAGAAATATGTACAAGCCCATCTTCCTTTACACCAACATCAACAAAGGCGCCGAAATCGACTACATTTCGGACAGTCCCCTGCATTTCCATACCAGGTTTTAGATCTTCTAGTTTCAATAAATCCTTTTTCAACAAGGGCTTAGGAAGCTCATCTCGCAAATCTCGCCCCGGTTTCATTAGTGCTTCAATGATGTCCCGTAATGTTAAAACACCAAGTCCTAATTCAGCTGCCATCTTTTCCTCATCTAAACTTTTTAATGCAACTACCAATTCTTTTTGTCCGATATCCTTTGTCGAGAATCCCAGTTGTTTCAGTAAATTCATAACCTCAGTATAATGCTCAGGATGAATCGGCGTCACATCCAATGGCTCCTTACCGTCGAGAATACGTAAAAATCCTATCGCTTGTTCATATGTTTTCGCTCCTAAGCGCGGAATTCCTTTTAATTGTTTTCTCCCTGTAAATTTCCCGTTTTCCTCCCGATATTTAACAATATTATTCGCGACTGTTTTACTAAGCCCAGACACATATTGTAAAAGTGAGGGTGAAGCAGTGTTAACATTTACGCCAACTTGGTTCACTGCAGTTTCAACAACAAATGTTAATGACTCATTTAATTTCTTTTGAGTGACATCATGCTGATACTGACCAACTCCAACTGATTTCGGATCAATTTTCACAAGTTCTGCCAAAGGATCTTGCAATCTTCTTGCGATTGAAGCGGCACTTCTTTCTTCAACTTGAAGATCAGGGAATTCTTCTCTTGCCAATGCTGAGGCTGAATAAACACTTGCACCTGCTTCATTCACGATCACATAGGCAAGATTTGCTTTCATTTCTTTTAAAATATCTGCTGTAAATTGTTCGGTTTCTCGCGATGCTGTTCCATTTCCAATCGCAATAACTTCTATTTGATACTGGTTTAAAATCTGAATCATCTTTTCCTTTGCTTCATTACGTTTTGTTTTTGGAGGATGAGGATAAATGACATCGATATGTAATAACTTCCCCGTTTCGTCAACAACTGCCAATTTGCAGCCAGTCCGAAAAGCTGGGTCTACTCCTAATACCATTTTCCCTTTTAGTGGAGGCTGTAAAAGCAAATTCCGTAAGTTTTCAGAGAAAATATGAATGGCTTGTGCTTCAGCCTTTTCGGTTAATTCATTTCGAACCTCTCGTTCAATCGCTGGCTCAATTAAACGTTTGAATCCATCTTCAATAGCTTCCTTAATCATGGGGGTAGCGAGAGAATTTTCTTTTTTGATTAACTTTCTTTCTATATATGAAAGGATCCTTTCAGGGTCCATTTTAACGGAAACCTTTAATATATCTTCTTTTTCTCCTCTATTTAATGCCAGTGTACGATGAGGAACAATTCTTTTCACTGGCTCTTCATATTCATAGTAGTTTTCAAAAACCTTTTTCTCATCCTGCTCGATATTTTTGCCTACTGAGATAATCATACTTGAGTGAAAGTATTCTTTCCGAATCCATTGGCGAATGGCCGCATCATCTGAAACCTGCTCTGCAATGATGTCTTGAGCTCCTTGAATCGCGCTAGCAGAATCCTCTACTCCTTTTTCCTCGGAAATATATTTCTCCGCTTCTTCTTCAACACTACCACTTGCCGGAAATTTCATGAGCCATTCTGCAAACGGCTCTAATCCCTTCTCTTTCGCAACTGCTGCACGGGTACGTCGCTTTTGTTTATAAGGCCGATATAAATCTTCAACAATTTGTAGCTGATCTGCTTTTAAAATAGCTACCTGTAATTCTTCTGTTAATTTTCCCTGTTCCTCAATCAATCGTATAACATCGTTTTTACGCTGCTCTAGATTTTGCAGATATGTCCATCCATCCAAAACCCCTTTAATTTGTACTTCATCTAGCGCACCAGTCATTTCTTTTCGATAACGTGCAATAAATGGAACAGTGTTGCCTTCTTCTAAAAGTCCAATGACACTAGATACTTGTTTTTTTGATAAATTAAGTTCTTTCGCTATTTTCCCATGTAAATCAACATTTTGTTCAACTTGTATCACACTTGTCCCTCATTTCTCTTTAACTATATCTATTTTATCATAATTCATTATCGGAAAAGATAAACCGATCTATAGAGCCGCCTACAAAATCACTGATCCATAAGTTGTTTTTACATTTCTGTTAAATTTCTTCTTTAGCAAATCTATATGATCATGTTGTTTAGGTAACGGATAACCAGGATGATTGGTACAAACTCTAGTTCTGGAAGTAAAGCGCTATATAGTTATATCTTGACTCATTTAAAATATAGGAATCGAAAAAAACAGCGGGCTACTCGCCAAAAGGCATAGATATTAGTTATTCGCTGTTAGACTGACATCGATCACATATTCAATTAATTAGCTTCGGCTCGAAAACCTGATAATATACGAAAAAAAAGCTAGAGTATCGTACCCTAGCTTACTTTTACGCATTTATTTTTTAAAGATAACGGAAATAACGTCTTTTAGCTTCATATTACTATCTACCTCATAAGAACCAGGCTTTAAATCTTGTGATAAATTTTGTTTTTCTACTTCATTCACAAAATCCATTGGGTTTTTAATAATATTGGCGTTTTTTAACGCTTCTCCTACATCAATACTTGTCATTCCTTTAGTAACGGTAACCGTGGTGCGATAAACAATTTTCTCTTTCACTGCCTCTTTCGGCTCTTCTTTTGCTTTTTCTTCTTTCTTTGCTTCTTCTTTTTCTTTTTCCTCTGTCTCCGCCTTTTCGGCCGCGGCAAGTTGTTCGCGCCATTCCTCTTCAGTATGGATCACGTATCCCTCTGAGGCTAACGTTTCTGTCATTTCTTCTACCGATGGTTCCTTAACCTCTTTAGTCGTTGATTGATCTTTGGTAGAATAATAGGCAATTCCTGACAAACATGCAGCAATAATAAGGCCGAAAGCAAAGCTACGCATTGATTTTGCTGACATTATTTGCTTTTCTCCCCTTCCTTGACGTCCATATAAGGAGCAAGTAATTGTTCCATTTCCTGTTTAGGGAGACCTTTTCTTGCTGCGATATTCTCTATGGAATAGCCACGTCTATGAAGATCGATAGCATCTCGCAATAAAATTCGCTTTTCAGAAGAACTTGATGGGATGCCTAATTCCTGTGCATTAATCTCCCCATCAATTTCAAGGAAATGAAGCTTTTGTTGCAATTTATACAATTCATCCGTCAATGTTAGGGACATCTGATCTACTTCCCTCTCTACCTTTGATGAATCCTGTTTCGCTTTAACAAACGATAGAATAAGGAGTACCACGGCCACTCCTAGTAAAATGGCTAACATCCATTCCATCATTCCTTACCACTCCCTTTACTAATCTAACCATACCCTTCTATAATTTGAACTAAATTCCAATTAAAAGCAAGATTTTTTTCTAATTGTAATATTTTTGTGAGTTTTGTCGTAATAGCTCGTATGCTGACCATAGCCCGGAATAGCTAGAATAACAATGTCTTCCTTTTTATTTCCAGCCCCTAAGATCTAGTTCTAAATATTCACCCCAAAAATAAAAGCCCTACTTTTATAGTAGGGTACCAACGATAAAGGACATGTCATCCGTAGTATTAACTTGTTTCGCTTTTAACTGATCTGTCATTGTCCAAACTGACTGATTTCCTCCAAGTAATTCGCGAGTTTTGACATTAATGAAGCCATCAGAGTGGATAAGAAACTTCGACTGCTCTTCATAGGAATATTTATGAGTGTGAAACTTCTGGGGCCTGCCGGAGAGATAACCTGTCACAGGTAAAGGATAAATTAATTTACCCGCTGGTGTATAGACATAAAAACGAATATTGCCTACACAACTATATTCAAACTCTTTTTTGTGAAAATCAACCTTTAAAATCCCTACGGCTGCTCCACGCTTCCGTAACAACACTTTATTGCTATAGTCCATCAAAGTCTGGACATTCTCTTCTGGATTTGATTCGACAACGGAGGTAACTGCCTTTGCTGAATCATATGCATGTTGACCACTTCCCAATCCATCAGCTAAAACACAGAGAAAATAATCCTCTTGCAAATCTAAATAGAAAGCATCACCACAAAATAGATTGCTGTCTTTTGCCGTTTGGAACGCATGAACTTCTAAGTGACTGTTGTCCAAATGGATCATGGAGAAGATTTCTCCGTATTTTCGCTGTTTTTAAAAATAGCTTCTCTTAGTTTTTTAATAGCTTTTCTTTGCAGGCGGGATACATGCATTTGGGAAATATCTAACATCTCTCCAGCTTCTTTCTGACTTTTATTTTCTAAATAGGTATACTGAATAATTTTTCTTTCCCTATCCGATAAAATATGTAGAGCTTCTTCCAACACAATTTTTTGATTCACCTTTTCATAACCATCATCTATACTACCTACGATATCCAATAAGGTAACGGTACTCCCATCTGTATCAGCTTCAATGGAGTGATCCACTGATAACGCTTGATAGCTTTTCCCCATTTCCATTGCTTCCAATATCTCTTCTTCTGATACTTCCAGGTAATTAGCAATCTCAGGTATTTTCGGCGAACGTTGAAGTTCTCTAGTTAGTTCCTCTACAGTAGCTTTAATCTTAGGCCCCAGTTCTTTTATACGTCTCGGAACATGAACACTCCATGTCTTATCTCTTAAGAAACGTTTAATTTCGCCAATAATCGTTGGTATTGCAAAAGCTTCAAAGGTTTTTCCATAATTCTCATCATAGCGACGAATGGCCCCAAGTAATCCAATAATACCCACTTGGACAATATCCTCATGAAAGGATTTTCCTTTAGAATACTTACGGGCAATAGATTCAACTAATTTTTGGTAATGGAGAACTAATTCATTTTGCGCTGCTTCGTCTTGATGTTCTTGGTAAGCTTTAATCCATTCATTAATTTGATTTCTATCATGGTCAGGTTGAGATTGTTTCAACATCACTCTCCACCTGCTCTCCCTCAAGGAATTTTGTCATAAAGACTGTTACACCCTCATGCTGGTGTATTTTCACCTCGTCCATCAAGCTTTCAATCAAATAAAGTCCCAAGCCTCCTTCGCGAAGAAATTCAGTATCTCCACTTCGATAAGGTCCAATTTCCCTCCGAATCTTTTCAAGATCGAAGCTTCTTCCAGAGTCGGCGACCATTGTTTCAAGTTTGTTTTCATAGAGAGCAAATCCGATCACAATTTCCCCGCCCTCTTTTTGTCGATAAGCATGTTGAACCGCATTCGTAATGGCCTCACTTACAGCTACTTTCAAATCATCTATCGCGTCATATGTAAAGCCCATTCTACTAGCTATTCCTGATAAAGTGAGCCGGATCACTCCCACATATTCTGGCTTTGCAGGAATCTTCATCTCAATGTAGTCAAACGCTTCTTTCATTTTAAACTCCACCTTCTACCTCGGTATTGACGTCCATTACATCGGCTAATCCAGTAATATCAAACAGTCGTTTTAAACGATCAGACATCCCTTTTAAAACGAGTTCACCATTATGCTCATTTAATGTCTTAAACAATCCTACAAACACACCTAAGCCTGTACTATCCATATAATTTACATCCGATAGATCAACGACTATTTTCGTACCAGACTGCCCTGCATGTGGTAGAAGCTCATCACGTACCTTTGGAGCCGTATAAGCATCTATTTCACCAGCTAATTTAGCGTTGATTCCTACTTCCGTTTCTTTCATATCTATTGAAATATTCACTATCCCATCCACCCCTTAAAAGGTTCTGATATCCTTCTACCCCATTTTAATAATGATAAAACCTGTTAAGGAATTCTTCTTAAAATTATTAGAGTAAAATCGTCCCTCAGTTCGAAATCTTGTAGTCTTTCTAAATCCTTATAAATATTAGTGACAATTTCTTGAGCCGACATATGTATATAATCATAGATCATAGCCATTAAATCTTCTCGCTCAATGAACCCCTCTTGTGTTCGACATTCTGATACACCATCTGAGAGAAGTATAACCATATCACCAACTTCAAGCTGGTGTCCGAACTCTTTATATTTCGTTCTTTTATCAATTCCTAGTAATAATCCTTTTGCTTCTAGGTCCTGAAACTTTTGTTGTTTGGACATATAGAGAAACCCAGGTTCATGTCCCGCTGAGGCATAGGTAAAACGATGAAATTCTGGATCATATACGCCATAACACATTGTAATAAACATACTTGGGTCCACATTTTGTTCTACAACCCGGTTAAGACTTTCTAATATTTCCTTTGGACTTTTTTGCCCTTCTGGAAAGCTGTCCATTCCATATTTAATCATGGACATGGATAATGCAGCTGGAATTCCTTTCCCGATGACATCTGCTATTGCCACACCAAGACATTGATTTTCATCTTTAATAAAATGGTAATAATCCCCGTTCATTTGTCTTGCAGGTACACTAATCACACCAATATCTAATCCATCGATCTGAGGTTTTACCGTCCGTAACAAAGTTTGTTGCATCTTAGCAGCTACTTCAATTTCACTTTTTAAGGCTAATTGCTCCGTCCGAAGACTTTGATGCTCTCTATAAGCAAGTCCATAGCCCATCATAACTTCTAACAAAATATCAAAGGAATGTAAAACATTATCCTTTTGGTAACCATTCTCCATGATTATAGACTTATGTAAGCTGATAATTTCTTCAGGGGATATATGATGTTCAATTAATTTTCTGCTTAGTTTCTGTCCTTGGTATAATGTCTGTTCATTCTTATCTTCTAAGTATTTGCACATAATATCTCTATATTTATCTTCCAATGTTTCTCTAAACCCCATGCCGATAAATCCTCCTATCGGAGCCATTTCACCGAAGTGATTTCAGTTCCTTCTCCAACTTTGGAGTGTATGTCGAACTCATCCATTAGCCGTTTCACACCAGGGAGACCAGCTCCTAGCCCTCCTGATGTCGTATAGCCGTCTTCCATTACTCTACGAATGTCAGCTATTCCCGGCCCTTGATCTTTTGCAGTGATTTTCACACCACTTTTTCCATTCTCGTAAAATTTATCAATGCATACCTCGCCCTGACCTGCATACAAGAATATATTTCTTGCCAATTCGCTGATCGCAGTCGTGATTCTTGCCTGGTCAACCGTCCCAAACCCAAGCTCCTTTGCCACATTCCTGCCTAATTGGCGAACTGCTACTATGTCCCATTCATTTAATATTTTAACGCAGGACTGCAGCTCCATAGGCTACTCCCCCAGTTCCTGTTGTAATTTGTCCAAACCATTTTCCAAATCAATAGCTGTCATCACATCATCCAAGCGAATTCCGAGTTCAAGTAGCGTGATCGCAACTGGTGGTTGGATGCCTGTAATAACAACTCTTGCTCCCATGAGTTTAGACATTTCAATAACGTCGCCTAATACCTTCGCAATAAAGGAATCAATAAAATCAATTGATGTAATATCAATGACTACACCACTTGCGTTAGTCTGGTGAATCATTTGTAGTAAATCTTCTTGAAATTGTAAAGCTGTCTGATCATCAAGCTCCCATTGAATTGAAACAAGTAGATATTTGCCTAATTTTAATATTGGTATTCTCAATCTGCACCCTCCATTACGACGATTTCCTTATTGGTATATGCAAGAGCCTGCGCAATCCCCTTTCGTAAGGTACTCGTGGTTGTAATATGGTTTAGATCAATACCTAAATTCACAATTGTTTGAGCAATCTCCGGGCGAATTCCCACAAGCATACATTTCGAGCCAACTAGACGAACGGCATCCGCTGCTTGGATAATATGGTGAGCCACCATTGTATCCACAACGGGTACACCAGTGATATCAATCAAAACAACATCTGAACGATGTTTCACGACACCATTTAGTAAATTTTCCATAATTAATCTAGCACGCTCTGTATCAATCGTTCCTACAAGCGGCATAATAGAGATTTTTTCAAACACTGGGATTAGAGGCGCTGAAAGCTCTTGTAATGCCACCTTTTGCATCGTAATCGTTTTCTCCCATGTATTTGAATAGGTATCAATGATTTGATCTTGCAATGGGGCTAACCACGATTCAAGATCTAGTACCAACTTCTTCATTTGATCTTTTGTAAAATCACTTTCAGTTACCATTTTTTCAAAGATAATACTTTGGTAAATTCGTACTCCTGTTGTTAAATAAGTAAGTGGCCAGCCTAATTTTATGATACTCTCAGCAAAATCCTTTACTTTTTCATGGTAAGTCTCATCTGAATCAACAATATTGGAGACAATCACATCTAAAAATTCTTTACTAGTATTATAAAATACATTATCTGAAATCGTATTGAATGACCGAGAATCCCCTCGTTCTCGCATTTCATCCATCCACTCTTCAACAATGTCTCCCCCATAATTTTGTACATAACGAACTATTTCTCTCTTCATTGAACTTTTTTCCTCCTCTTATTGGCTAAATCTAGAAAGCACAAGCTCCTGATTCAAGGATGAATAGACATAATGAATGATATCCCAATAGTCTTGCTTTCCGTGACTTCTCGGATTAGCAGCTGGACATCAACCCCAAGCAATTTATCCGCAAATCGAGAATTTTATTACTTTTTTAAAAAGGACCAATGGATTGAGGACGGCTCATTCGTCATAATGATGAACCGCCAAGGATAATTGTCACCTTTTGTCGCTTCATGAAGTGTGCCAGACACTCAAGTAGACAGGTCCCTTTTTATTTGGATAAATTGACAATGAAACTCTTTATTTCCTACATAAAAAATAATATTCACAGCTGTGAATAAATTCTATAAGTAGACTACTATATTTTCCTTAATTTCCATTGTAACAATGGCTTATTAAAAAACTCAAATACTAACACATTATATAAGAGAGAACAGGAAAAAAGTTATACATTCGCCATGATCAGAATTGGAGTTTTATGTTATCCCTTTAAGTGAGTCATTTTATCTGCGCAAAAAGGCGCTTTTGTCTTTTCAACAATAAAGCGCCTTAAAAATCGATGAGTCCCAAACTTATTTGTAAGGCTTCATCTACCTTTTCCATCATTTCTTCGTCTAAATGTGTAATTTTATCCGTTAGACGTTGTTTATCAACCGTACGAATTTGTTCAAGCAGTAGGACTGAATCTCTTTCAAAACCATACTTCTCGGCATCAATTTCCACATGTGTGGGCAATTTGGCTTTTTGAATCTGCGCTGTTATGGCAGCAATAATGACGGTAGGACTAAATCGATTCCCAATATCATTTTGCAACACTAAAACAGGACGCACTCCGCCTTGTTCTGAACCGACTACTGGTGACAAGTCGGCGAAATACACATCACCACGCTTTACACTCAAAATACTAGCCCCCGCTTACAAGACGTTCAACTGTATTTTCCGCTTCGTACTCTGCCTGAATGGCTTCGGAAGCTATTGCCAAATTGATTTTCGCCATTTCCATGTAACCCCGCCGCATTGTTTCTACAATTTGGCGTCTTCTCCGCTCTCGCAGATACATTTTTGTAGCACGATAAATAAATTCATTACGATTTACATTTTCCAATTCAGCATATCCGTCCAATTCAGCAATTAACTGCTGCGGCAAGCGAATCATGATTTCCGTTGTTCCGCTGGATTCAGACACCCACGACACCTCCACAATCACTCTAACCATTCTGTATTATGATACCATCAATCAGCACGTGTGCAAAGACTGTTTCTAGATTCTCTTACTATTATCAACCCATAAATCCAGTTATAATACTAATATTTCTACGTTTATCGTAATTATCCTTCTAAATTTACCAAAATTTTTATGCTTTTCGTCAAAATAATACGAAAAGCGGAAGCACCTTTTTAGCTGCGTCCAAACTCATCCGAGATCATAGGAAGGCACCGAAAGTTCGTATGGAGTCGGATCTAGACAAACGAAAAGTGGAAGGCAATTACCTAGGGGATAATAGAGGAAGAACAGCTGAGTTCGCGCCGTCCTGGCGGCAGACTCAAACCGTGACATCCTGTACGTCGCAACGCTGTTCTGACCACCATCCTGTTAGCCTAAATGTTCCTGGACCAAAAAGGGGAACTTCCCCTTCGTTGGTTTAAATGAAACATCACAAAAAGCGCTACATCCTGTGGCAGTGCCGTCTTGCCTAAATATAAATACGGGGTACTCGATGGCTAATCATACATGTTACTTCGTAATTAATTGTATTTAATTTTTCCGCAACATGATCAATGGAGATTTTCTTTCCATTTCGTTGCCCCATTAAAGTGACTTTTGTCCCAATCGGCATGAAATAAGGTAACTTAATCATAGTTTGATCCATGCAAATCCGCCCAACAATTGGGGCCCACTCATCATCTGCAATAACTCGAAAACCTTGCAAATGTCTTAGCCAGCCATCTGCATAACCAATTGGTATCGTGGCAATCCATTCATCTTCTTCAGCTGTGTAGGTTGCCCCATAACCGATCGTTTCACCAGCTGATAATTTTTTTATATGAATGATTTTTGTATATAAGGAGAAAGCTTCCATCCCTTTAAATGGAAGATAAGGTTTAATTTCAGGTGAAGGGGAAAGTCCATATATGGCTATTCCAACCCTAATCGCATTAAACAGTGAATCGTGATGATAAAGAGTAGCAGCACTATTAGCAGCATGCACATAAGGAGGTTGTGTCTTTAACACCCCCAAAAACTCCCGAAAGCGAGCTAATTGTTTTTGATAGTATTGTTCTTCTACTTGATCAGCTGTAGCGAAATGTGTATAAATCCCTTCAAAATAGTATGAGCTTGATGTCGTGATAAAATCCTCCATAAGACATAAATCATTTATTCCCTTAATCCCAATTCGATTCATGCCTGTATCACATTTTATATGCACGGATAATGTAGATTCATCTGAGATAAACTTTTCAGCATTTTGTAACCATTCATATTGATAAACGGTTAATGAAATATTACTCTTTGCCGCTACACCAGCGTCGTCCGCACGTGTATAACCTAAAACCAAAATAGGTGCTGTTATACCAGCTTTTCTTAGTTCCAAAGCTTCATCCAAAAAAGCGACTAATAAACCATGAGCACCACTGTTTAGGGCTGCTCTTGCCGCTTGTATTGCTCCATGTCCATAGCCATTTGCCTTCACCGCTGCAAAAACCTTTGTTTTATTTGGAAGTAACTTACAAATTTCCTTCATATTATAGGCAATGGCATTCAAATCTATTTCGGCCCATGTATCCCGATATAATTGCCGTTCATTCACCAATGATTCACTTCCTTGAACACAATATAAACTGTTATTATTATCAAACTCTACTTAGTAGATGTCAATGACCAGCCCTTTTCCCTACAATCAATTTTTGGGAGAGTAAGCCTACTAGCAACTAAAAAACACTGGAGTTTATACAGTAAAAAATTTATTATTTGTGTAAAAGAAAGTGTAAGCCATTTAGTTTCATGACTATGGGTCATTTCAGCATTTCACACATTCCGTGATGAATAGAAAGCATTTAGCGTAGCTCCGCCCCTTTTCCACCAAAAAGACAGACCTATAAAAAGGTCTGTCCGCAATTATTCTTGAAAAATGAAGGAAGCTTTTATTATTTTACCGCTCCACCTTGCACCGATTTGGCTACCATTAGCATTTCTTCAGGCGTTAAATCATTTGATACGAGCAAATAATCGACACCTTGATCTGTCCAACTGATCGATCCTTCTGTCATCGCACCGACAGAAAATCCGAAATCAACCATTTCACCACTTACAGGAATGACCTCCATGGAAGATGTTGGGTTAATTTCAGAAGCCTCTTGGAAGATTGTAAAGGATTTATCCTCACCGGCATATGTTAAAATGACCCTTTTTCCATTTTCAGTTGTCATCTCTGTTTCATCCTGAAGCTCCACACCAGGGATTTCTGCCATAGAATATTTCACAGCAAAGTCTTCATTGTCATCATTACTTACATTTTTGAGTACAGGGATATCCAACTGCGCGCTAGTCATGTTTTTCTTTGTGTCAAAGGCATTAGAATCAAACTTGGCATCAAACTCAAATTTTGAAAACTCAACCGTGACAACAGGACTTTCATTATGGTCTAAAACCTTGACACTAACTGGCTCTAATGTCCCTTTCTTCAAAGTAATTTCTTGAGAAGGCAGCATCTTGCTATTCTGGTAGCGCGTTTTTGTCTGAAAAACAAACTGATCCTTACCAGCCTTAAAGCCTGCTTCTTTGTCTTCCATAATGTCTTTCACAAGTGATTCAAATAAATAAGCTTGGCTACTATTTTCAGGCCATTCACTTTGAAAACGATAGCTCTTGTTCAATGCCGGAGTTAAAACAAACACGCCATTTTTATTGCGCAAAATCATTTGACTTTGATCTTTGTTAGCATTTTTTAAATGAACGCGATAATTTCCCGGCTTTGCGTGCCAAACTTCGATATCATAGGTTTGAGGCTCATCGCCAACTGTTAAAGTCATTTTTGCCTCAGCTTTATATCCTTTTAATTCTCCAACTTTTTTATTTAAGGATGCTGTGACATCTTCCTGTGATTTAGCTCCACAGGCCGAGAGGACCACAATTGACATAAGCATTAACCCTAATATCCAAAACCCCTTTCTCATTCTTTCAACCCCTTCTTGTCCTATTTGACCATAAGAAAAGCGTAGGCGCCTTGATGTAAGAAGAAAGGCTAAGTTCGCGCCGTCCTGGCGCAACGCCTTTCTGACCAACATCCTGTTGCCCTCCGACAAGCAAATGTTCTGAGACAAGAAAAGTCCGTTTTTGACTTTTATTGGCTCAGGTTATTTGGTGGAACATCGACTAAGATCGCCACGTCCTGTGGCAACGCCGATGAACTCACATCCTTTGTGAGCTTCTCGGGGCTAGGCGCTGGAGCTAGTCTAATCACTAGCCCATTTTTACACCTACTTACACCATGAAAAGAAGAGAGAAGATTGCTATGAAACCATTGATCTTCACACTGTTAATCTTTGCGACCGATCCGCTCAGGTGTGGCCATCATTCCACAGACAACATTCATCTCTCCCAACGCATTAAAAATATATGAGACAAGTTTAGAGATTAGACCTATATTTTAAGAAAACCATATGCCCTGTTTTATAACTGGACGACTTAATGGCATGAGGCTTATCGATTCCACATCCCGTAACCCTTTCCTTATATCAACTGAGGGTTAAATTCCGTTGCCCCTAAACTAGATATCCCAAAGTACTAAAGACAAGTAGACTTTGAATTTTTGAAGGATTGAAATGCAAGTTTATGAGCTACTGGCCCATAATTCGTTTGAGTAAGCATGATGACTTCTCTCCTTTAATCCTCAATAATTACTTGAGCTGCCGCATATTGTTCAGTATGTGTAATAGAAAGATGGGCTTTTCCAAATAGTGGTTTCCTAATTTGTGGTTTTCCAAGAGTATCAGGGAGAATTTCAATATCTAAAAATGAAAGTTGAGAACCAATCCCCGTCCCCCTTGCCTTTGCATAAGCCTCCTTAGCTGCAAAACGACCAGCGAGAAATTCTACCTTTCTTATTTCCCCCAACGCGAAATAAATTTCCCTCTCTGCTTCCGTCAAAACTCTGAATGGGAGTTTATTCTGTCTTTTAGACACTGCTTCTATCCTATTTATTTCCACAATATCTAGACCAATGCCCTTGATCATTTCTTTCCCTCTCTTCTAAAAATATTAGCTATAGCGTATGTATAGTACAAAAGTTGTTCTATTTTCTTCCATGCTTTATGCTAAGAATAAAGGTACAATGTGACGTCCCATATCCGCTAGCGATGCATCTCTGACCATGAGCATAT
Organism: Lederbergia galactosidilytica; assembly: GCF_017873565.1. GTDB lineage: Bacteria > Bacillota > Bacilli > Bacillales > Bacillaceae_C > Lederbergia > Lederbergia galactosidilytica. Next base: position 314,746 of record NZ_JAGGKH010000003.1, on the reverse strand, counting down.
AAAGTTCGAGGTGTTGCTAACACTTACAGTCGTATCTAATGTTCATATTCGATATAAATACAAGGTTTCCTTAATTGGAAAGGAGCTATAAAACATGTTCGTTAGAACTGAAAACTTTAAGCAATTTTTAAAATTATATCCGATTATTTCAGCGATCATAGCGATTCAAATTATTTTGTTTTTAATGTTCAATATTCCTATCTTTCCAGGAAACTTATTATTTGAGTCCTTGGCTGGAGTAAACTTATTTATTCGTGACGGGGAATGGTGGCGCTTAGTTACGCCAATTATTGTGCATGTCAATTTTTCCCATCTATTATTTAATTCCTTTTCACTCGTGTTGTTTGGGCCTGCACTTGAAAAAGCTTTAGGTAAATTCCATTTTATTATTGTTTATTTGTTCAGTGGAATTGGCGCGAACCTAGCCACTTTATTAATCCATCCACCTAATTATGTCCATATTGGTGCCAGTGGAGCAATTTTTGGTTTATTTGGAGTTTATTTAGCGATTATTTTATTTAAAAAGGAATACATGCCTAAACAGGGAAAACAAGTGATTCTACCGATTGCTTTAATTAGTGTGATCATGACTTTTTTTACCCCAAATGTGAATATAACTGGGCATATTTTCGGCTTAATTAGTGGGCTGCTAATCGGCCGCATCCTTCTTCATTTTCGACCGATTCGCTTTTAATAGCATGATGCCTTATAATCACCTACACAAAGCGAAGATTGGATCACATGTCCCCAGTCTAAGCTCATAGCCATACAATAAACAAACATTTAAGATAAGGAAAGTGGCTCTCACTTTTCATTCGGGTCTTTTAGACTGACCAAGGACCTAGAGCTGGACAAGACTAAGAATTTAGAAGTGTCCGTAGCAAGCACTGAAGTTTACTAGTTGCGGCGCACTAGAACTAAAACCAATATTAGCCGAATTTTATACTTCCCTATCCTTTTAGAAAGGCTGTCAGCAATTTCGCTGACAGCCTCTACTATCCTTCCGGGTCCTCCATTTTTGCCTCATCCCTCTGCTGTTGGTTCGGCAAATACCATTCATATATTTTTCGTGCATCTTCCTCTTCCAAATGTTTCACAGCGGCGACACCCCCACCTCTACTCATCACGAAGGTTCCAATTGTTGCTAATTGAGCTCGTTTTTGGAACCAATTTACAGAGTAATCCACTGATTGGATGCGGTTCTTTTGCAAGTAGACAGTATGTTGCTGAATGTCTCTATATCGTAAAATAAGCTGATGCCCTGTTAATTTCCAGGCGGCCGAACGATACTGTAATACTCCCCATCCCCACATGAGTCCGATTAATAGAACAGCCAAAAGGCCATAGGGCCATAACCAGATTGATAAACCAATCGTGATTAATGTCATCATCACCATTTTAACAAAGAAATACCGTCTTTGAGCTCGCTTAGGTGCTGAATGATATTCCTCTAGGAAAATATATTCAGGAAGCCCATTCTGTAATAATCGTGCAATCTCACTTTTCTTTACAATGGGTATTAACATATCATCTGCTTTATTTTCATCTATGATCGATCCGCCAGCGTATTCAACCGAAACACTCGCATATCCAAACGGTTGCCTGAAGAGACTTTCCGAGACTCTCAAGGCTTGAATACGATGAACTGGAATGGTAGTCGTTCTTTTTTCTAAAAGTCCACGGGTAATTACTAGTTCGTCATCGACTAAACGTAAGGTAAAATCATTATATTTTAAATATGCCCAAGCAACTGATAGAAGCCATGCAATGAATAATGCAGCAAGTACAGCTAAGCTTATAAGAAGAAATCCTGTTTTTACAATGTGAGCCATTTCATTAAAGATCTCATCAAAGGGAATTATGTCCGAGAATTGCCCAGCGAATGCAACAATTGCTGCAATGATAACTCCTGCTCTTCCTGACGTTGAGGCAAAGAACAATAACTGTTTGCGAGTGATTTTATATAAAACCTCTTTATTTTTATTCTTTCCCTCTGCTTCCGTTTCCGCTTTCTCCTCTGGAAGCTTTCCTAACGATTTTGCTTCTGCAATCATCTTTCTAATTGCTGTTGCCTCTTCTTTTTTAATGGCTGTCATGTCAGCCTCTGCCTCGTCCGCCCCTCCTGCTGCCGTTTCTACAGTCACTTTCACTAAACCAAGTGGCCGATGCAAGATAGTTTCGGAGAAATCAAGACTTTGAATTCTTTCAAATGGAATATATCGTTTCTTCTTTACAAATAGGCCATGCTCAATTCTTAATTCATTATTTTCAATTCGATATGTATAACGAATCCATTTGATAAAACTTGTTCCAAAAATGAATAAAAGTAAGAGAGCAATGAACAAATATGGACTCCAACGTAACCACTCATTTTCATATGAATCTTTAAAGAAAAAGATGAAAAAGTAAACAGCTATAGGCACAATGACATCCTTAATACTTTTTATGATGGTCAATAGGATCATAATTGGGTGGAGTCGTTTTGGTTCAGACATCATCTTCCGCCACCCTTGCCAGGCGTGAGATCGCATGTCGCATCTCTTCTGCCTCCTGTAAATCAACAGCTGGAATTTCATGCTGTGTCGCTGCGGTTGAGATTTGAATTGTGGCTAAATCATATTTACGAAGCAAAGGCCCTTGTGTCGTGTCTACATGCTGAACTCTAACCATAGGGACTAAAGTGCGAGTAATAATAAAAATGCCGTGTTGCAATTCAATCTCCTGCTCTCTCACCTCATACCGCCAACGTCGCCATCTAATTGTTGGGATCGTAAAAATATTTAATATTGTTAATACTACAACAATCCCAGCCGCAATATAAACAATCCAAAGCGGCCATTCTAAAAAGTAAAAGGCGACTCCTGCTCCTAGAACAACAATTAATATAATAATAGAATAAATAGCTCCTGTGATCCGCCATACTTTTAACCCACGTGCAGAAATTCGCTTTGCTGGTTGTTCCCCACTCATCCGTCCAACCTCCTTAGTCATTTACATTAGATATACGTTTCCTCATATAATATAGTTTCAAATTATTTAAGGTATACACTATTTTGAATTCTTCGTGCTATACAATAAAAAAGCAATCGGATCGGCCCGATTGCTTTTTTATCATTACTAGGCACAGAGGACTGTGATTTATTTTTGATCGCTTACTATTTTTAGCGAGGCCTACAGGATGTAGGTCAGAGCGGCGTTGTGCCAGGGACGGCACGCCTTTAGCCGTTCATCCTTTGAAAAATTTGTACGTCGCTGGACAGTCGTCTCCGCTTTTCGTTGTCCAGCTCCGACTCCTAGCTGCTAGCAAACTTTCGGTACCTTCCTACGATAAGTCAACATCCATTCGCTTTTCAAGCTCATGGTGTTTCCTTTATCTCGTCAGGTCCCTAAAAAGTTTGTACGCAGCTAAATAGTCGTCTCCGCTTTTCGTTGTCCAGCTGCAGGCGGTAGGGGCTCGGGGTCAAATAACCCTGAACCTATCAAGGGGAAATTCACCCCTTTCCAGGTTCAGGAACATTTGCCTGTCGCCCCTAGGCAACCGCCTTTCGCTTTTCCTATTACCGGCGGCCGCTTCTACGTTGAGGCTTGCGGTTGCCTTTATAGGATTGTGAACTTGATTTTCCACGACGGTTGCGATTTCCGCCACCACCGCCACCACGATAAGAGTCACGTTTGGAAGGAAGAGGTCTTTCTTCCGTAATGTGAACTGGTGTTTTATCAGGCTCTTTTGTAATAGTTTTTAATGCTGCTGCCACGATCGTCACAGCGTCTTGATATTCAGTAAGAAGTTCATTGGCAACTGCTTTATATTCATCAAGATTGCCTTCTTTAATCACTGCTTCTATTTTTTCCATGGTCATGCGTTGCTGACCTTCTAATGCTTCATCCCAAGTTGGTGGGCGCATTGGTTGCATCCGTTTTTTAGTTGTTTGTTCCACAATTCGTAGATAACCCATTTCACGCGGGCTAACAAAAGTAATCGCCATACCTTCTTTTCCAGCGCGTCCAGTCCGACCAATTCGATGGACGTAACTTTCAGGATCTTGTGGAATATCATAGTTATATACATGGGTAACACCAGAAATATCCAATCCACGTGCAGCTACATCAGTCGCAACAAGCACATCGATTTTTCCTTCTTTAAACTTTCTAAGAACGGACAAACGTTTTGCTTGGCTAAGGTCACCGTGGATACCTTCTGCTGCATACCCTCTAAGTGTTAGAGCATTCGATAACTCATCTACGCGGCGTTTTGTACGACCAAAAACAATAGCAAGCTCAGGGGATTGCACATCAATCAAGCGAGCTAGAACATCAAATTTTTCTCTTTCATGGACTTTCACGAAATATTGCTCAATCAATGGAACAGTCATTTCTTTTGCTTCGACACGGACTGTTTCTGGGGATTTCATGAAACGTTCAGCGATTTTGCGAATCGGAGTAGGCATGGTTGCAGAGAATAGCAAAGTTTGCCTTTCATCTGGAACACTTTCCAAAATTGATTCGATATCGTCAATAAATCCCATATTAAGCATTTCATCTGCTTCGTCCAAAACAAGTGTATGAACTTGATCTAACTTCAACGTTTTACGCTTAATATGATCCAAGATACGTCCTGGAGTTCCCACAATAATATGGGGACCTTTCTTTAATGCACGAATTTGGCGTTGGATATCTGATCCACCGTAAACCGCTAGTACGCGTGCACGTGCATCTTTCCCAATTTTAAATAATTCTTCTGATACTTGTATAGCAAGCTCCCTAGTAGGGGCAATAATAATTCCTTGCACATGCGAACTTCTTACATCGATCTTTTCGATCAATGGAATTCCGAATGCCGCCGTCTTTCCTGTACCAGTTTGCGCCTGCCCTATTAAGTCTTTTCCTTGCATGCTTAATGGAATGGTCTTTGCTTGTATTGGTGTTGCTTCCTCAAAGCCCATTCTATTAACTGCTTTTAAAAGCGCTGGGCTTATATTCAAATCTGCAAACTTCGTCAATGCTTCTCAATCTCCTTTGATTCCTTCAAATTGAGACAATTCTGTCTCACTACTTTATTTCCCAGTCCCTTTGCCATAAAACATCCTTAAGAACATGGTTCAATGCAAAAAATTGTAAACGATGGTGATAATTTTATCATTAAATGTTAATGAATACAATTTTACATGAGGCGAAACTTCTATATTAACAATAAAAAGGTTATTTTTCTATAGTTTCAATCATTTCCTCTAATTTCGCTCCACGTGATGCTTTAAAGAGAATATATTCATTCCCTTCTATTTTTTCCGTTAGTGTTTTAATTAATTCATTTTTCTCCATAAAGTCAAATACTCTATCTTTTGGAAAATGTTCACGAGCTCCTTCGGCAATGTATTTGCCAAGCTTTCCATAAGTAAAGACATATTTTATTGTTTCCGGGCTCAATTCCATCCCAATTTCAAGATGATAATCCTTTTCCTGTTCTCCAAGCTCTAGCATATCTCCTAGAACGACAATTCGGTTGTGTTGATCTCCTATTGTCACAAACATCGATAACACAGCACGCATAGATGTCGGGCTGGCATTATAAGCATCATTTAAAATCTTCGTCCCCTTTATTCCCTTATGCCATTCCATCCTCATATTGGATATTTTAACTTTTTTTAATCCTGCCTTAATTGCGTCATCAGAAATTGTAAATTCTTTTGCTGCACTGATAACCGCTAGAGCATTCATCACATTATGTTTGCCGGAAATTGGCAGAAAAAATTCCTTACCCTTTAATGTAAATTCGTTTCCTTTTTCATCTAAATGAATTTTTTCTGGATACACATCATTAATGGAAGTTTCTCCAAATGTTTGTGTACGAATTCCTTGAACAATGCTTACTTTTTCTTGTAAAAGTGGCTCTTCACCTGGAATAATTAATAAACCATTTTCGGCAAGACCATCCACAATTTCAAATTTCGCTTCTGAAATCGCCTCTCGTGAGCCTAAATCCTGTAAATGAGCTTCGCCGATATTCGTAATAATCGCCACATCTGGTTCGGCTATTTTAGAAAGGAGTGAGATCTCTCCTTTACTACTCATTCCCATTTCAAGAATAGCAATTTCAGTGTCTTCTGCCATATGAAGCAAAGTATAAGGGAGACCAATATGGTTATTAAAATTCCCATCTGTTTTATGTACCCGATACTTTTGTGAGAAGACAGCTGCTGCAATATCCTTTGTTGTTGTTTTCCCGTTACTACCTGTAATTCCAAGCACTTTAACTGGTAATTGTTTTCGATAAGCATGGGCCAATTCTTGTAAGGCAACTAAGGTGTCCTCTACGACCAAAACAGGAATGTCCTCAGGGGGATAGGGCATATCCTTTTGCCATAAAACAGCTCCAGCCCCCTTGGCAATCGCATTATCAACATATTGATGGCCATCCGCTTTTTCCCCTTTTAACGGAATAAAGAGATTTCCTGCTTTAATCATACGGGTATCAAAGGCAATCCCCTGGATAGTATGTTCCTTATATTTTGTTACATCATTTTCTATCTTTAACATAGTAGCCAATTGTTCCACTGTTCGGTGTATCATATAGATCCCTCCAATAAAGCACAGCTGCCCTAATCTTTATAAATGCTAGGACAGCTGCTAATTTATTTTCATCTCATAGTAGTATGAACATTGTTAGTCGCAAATCTAACCGTATGAGGGAATATTTCCCCTTCCTGATTCTAGAACTTAATTGTTCTTCCTTCATAAAAAGCTCGCAGGATCTCAGTTCATCGGCGTTGCCACTAGGAAGTGGCGCTATTAGCCGCTCGAACGTAGCTGTTCTTCCTATATTATCCCCTAGGTAACCGCCTTCCGCTTTTCACATTCATTCAAATGTATGGATGATGTTTTGTTTTTCCTTATGACGTTCTAGCGCAAGATGGACGAGGCGCTCGATAAGTGTTGGGTAATCAAGATCTGTATGTTTCCATAGAAGCGGGAACATACTGACTGGAGTGAAACCAGGCATAGTGTTCACTTCATTGATTAATGTTCTTCCTTCATTTGTAATGAAGAAATCTGCCCGTACAAGACCTGCACAGTCTAAAGCTTGGAAAGCTCTCGTTGCCATATTGCGTATTTCTGTATATTGTTCGGCAGAGATATCCGCCGGAATAATTAAATCAGTGTCTCCATCAGAATATTTGGCTTTGTAATCATAAAATTCACTCTTAGGGGCAATTTCACCAGCAACAGAGCATTCTGGAAAATCATTACCAAGTAACCCTACTTCAATTTCCCTTGCTGTGACGCCTTCTTCTACAATAATTCTTCGATCATACTGGAAAGCTTCGGTGAAAGCCTTTTGTAATTCTTCTCGATTTTCACTTTTACTTATTCCAACACTTGAACCAAGATTCGCTGGTTTGATAAAACATGGGTAACCAATTTCTTGTTCTACCTGCTCATAACAACGTTCTGGTGAAGCTTCCCATATGCTTTTTGTAAACCAAGTATAGTTGACTTGATCTAAACCTTCTTGGGCAAACAAATTTTTCATAATCACTTTATCCATACCTGCCGAAGATGAAAGTACACCATTTCCAACATAAGGAAGGTTTAACAACTCAAGCATTCCTTGGACTGTACCATCTTCTCCATTTGGCCCATGCAATAATGGGAACACGACATCAAATGTTTGACTGTCATTAGTAGAAAGTATTGTGGATAGAGCATTAGCTCCAATTCCTTCAGTTTGTTCAAACTGAAGTTCTTTGATCGTTTCAACTGGCTCCAAGAGTTCAGGTCCCTTGCGCCATTCTCCTTCCTTTGTAATAAAGATTGGATGAATAGCAAACTTTTCTGTATCTAAAGCTTGAATCACTGCTTTTGCTGTTTGAAGAGAAACTTCATGTTCTGCTGATTTACCACCGTATAATAAACAAAGATTAATTTTCATCAAAAAATCCTCCATCATTTACATATGTCATCTATTTTACCACGGATGACTATGGAATCTAAACACTTTCTAATTGTTCATGTATAAAAACGAGACGCCTTCGGTACATAGATGTTACAATTTCCAGCCTAAATATATGGCTTCTGTGTCACACATTTGGAAAGAGATTCCTTTCCAAATGTGAGTTTCCATAATAATGTAACTCCAAAAGCTCACTGAGTGGTGGCTATTTTGGTAACTTAACAAGCAAATAAAGAAATCCGACGTTTTCCCGTTTGGTTGAACCTACCTTAGTAGTATATGGGCGTTTTTTCGAAGCGTACCGTTAAAATGCCGCAAAAAAATGTGGAGCCACTTTAAGTAGTTCCACATGTTCTGAAGATCCTTTAAGCTAACACTTGCATTTGGGTCAGTGCTTGCCATTCTCCTGTTTTTCGATCTAAAACAATTTTACCATCAGGCCGTTGGTGCTCCGCTAAATATTCAAATTCTGTTGCCATTGAATCCATGTCATAAAAATCTCCTACAATCCAAAGTGGTATCTCAATGACTGACCGATTTCTATTTGCCTTTTCAATTGAGATGACTAATCCCTCTTTCATATCATTTGTAAAGGATCGGAGGATTTTCCCGGGAATCGCAGGTACAATTTTCTTCTTACGGAAATTTAAAAATGATATCTCACGTTGATTGGTTATTTTCCGAGAAATCACGGCCCCTAACATAGAATAAAAAGGCTCCCAAGATTGATAATACGTCTTATTCAACCAGCCATCGTCCCCAGTCAAATAGACAAATTGGTTCTGAAGCTTCCGATAAAAGGGTTGTTTTAGATGATCCTTAAAATGGCCCAAGTATAAAATTTCAGCTATTTCCTGTCCACTTAACTGGTTAAGATATTCCTCTTCTGAGAAATCTAACCAACAGAAATCTCCATAACCTTGCACATCATCTGTCGCGAGCTTTTTCAATATTTCCTCATCTACATATTCAAGGAGTAAATGCATATTGAAATGACATTCTTCAAATTTGTGGCGAATTAACAAGAGATTTGGCAAATCCAAGGGAATTCCATCAATAAAATCAGAGAAAGTAATTCCCGATGATATAACAAAACGATCGGAGTCGTTCATATGAATATAAATGATATTTTGATTTTTTATAGGATTATTCAAAAAACAACCCCCATCCCCATAGATGAACTATTATCATACCTGTTTTAGCTGATCCTTATTATATCATAATAGGAATACATACCTACATTACAAATATGTATCAAGTTTTTAGAATTACAGAAGAAGATAATGTATAAACCAATGCAAGACGAAGTAAAGGAGAAAAAATAAAGTATTCACGTTACAAATTATTTCCTTCTATGATTGAAGTCCCCTATTTTGGGTAAAGTAAGAGAAAGTGAACTACTCACCACTTAATTTTCTAATGATAATTTGAAGTGGGAGCTTCTCCGTTCCACGATGAAAGCAACCTTCCATCTCCCTGTGCGTTGCTTCCCGCCGTTCCAGCGGTAGATATCCGACAGTTTCAGAGGTTCTTTCGTTACCTTGGATATTTTACGCACAGAAGGACAACTTGGTTTTCTTATATTTGATTCTGTGCGACCCTATATATCCCGTTATCAAAGAACGCTTGTACTTATTATATCATATTTTTATGAATAGTAAGTAACTTTGGCTTACGCCAACCGAAATTCATCTTCACCTTATCGTTGGGCTACGTCCCGCACACGATTGAAGATGAAGCTATTAACTTTAAATCTGAGGAGGTGAAATCTTGCTTTAAGTAGTTTAGCTTGAGGCAAGATACTCCATTGCTTTTTTTAAATATTTTTCTTGTCATTTTACTAATTGCTTTAACTGCATTCTTCGTTGCCTCTGAATTTGCCATTGTAAAAGTCCGAAGTTCTAGAATTGATCAATTAATTGCTGAAGGTAATTCTCGGGCAATTACAACAAAAAAACTTTTAGCCAATTTAGATGGTTATTTATCTGCTACCCAACTTGGTATAACTGTTGCAGCTCTTGGTTTAGGATGGCTTGGTGAGCCTACAGTGCAGGCATTATTTAAGCCTATATTCGAAAAATTACCGATTGCCGATTCCTTTGTAAAGATCATTTCGTTTGTTCTAGCATTTACTATTGTTACTTTTTTCAATGTTGTAGTAGGAGAATTAGCTCCCAAAACGATCGCAATTCAAAAAGCGGAGCAGGTTGCCATAGCCGTTTCAGCTCCACTCATCTTTTTTTACAAAATTATGTATCCCTTTATCTGGATTCTTAATCATTCAGCCAGATTTATTGTAAAATTATTTGGCTTTAAACATTCCTCAGAAAACGAAATTGCCCATTCTGAAGAGGAGTTGCGAATTATCCTTTCAGAAAGTCTAAAAAGTGGTGAAATTAATCAGTCAGAATATCGTTATGTTAATAAAATTTTTGAATTTGACAATCGCATTGCCAAGGAAATTATGGTGCCTAGGGTGGAAGTTTATACAATTGAAAGGTCTGCTTCAATTGAGGAAATTCTGGAAACAATCAGGCACGAAAGATTTACCAGGTATCCAGTAATTGATGGAGATAAAGATTCCATCATTGGCCTCGTCAATGTAAAAGAATTTCTGACCGACTGTATACATGGAGATTGTCTCGGTGATGAGCCCATTACAGCTTATGTGAAACCAATCATTCGAGTAATCGAAACAATCCCTATCCAAAGCCTTTTAGTGAAAATGCAAAAGGAAAGAACTCATATGGCTGTTTTGCTAGATGAGTATGGTGGGACAGCTGGTATTATTACAGTAGAAGATATTCTTGAAGAAATTGTGGGAGAAATTCGCGATGAATTTGATTCAGATGAGCTCCCAGAAATCCGTGAAATTGCCGAGGACCATTATGTCTTTGAAGCAAAACTACTTATAGAGGAAGTAAATGACATACTAAATATTCACCTACTTGAAGATGAGGTAGATACAATCGGCGGCTGGTTATTGACACAAAAATATGACTTACACGAAGGAGATATTATTGAAGCAGACGGATACCAATTCAAAGTCCAGGCTATGGAAGGTTCCCATATTAGTACAGTGGAAGTAAGAAAGGTGTAGATGGCTTTGCGGCTCCTCTACACCTTTCCGTACATCGCATTATTTCACACTAAAAAGCTCTACTTCCATCCATGTATGGAATCTCATTTTATTTCCCCAAATTATTGAATGTGGTGTGATCGGGATTGGAGCGTAAATAACCCCCTTCACCCCCGCGCCAATATCCATCTACAAGGTACCATCCGCTTTTACGTATGGCTTCACATAGTGTGGATCTACTGTATGCAGATTACAAGTTGGTATACTGTACTTACCAATTTGTGATAAAGGATCAGGATGATTAAAAACGACTTCGTTTTGGCCGTTTGTAGAATGCACATGCTGACTAAAATATTCCGCGGGTGATAGCAGCGGAACTGCCGGCTGTTCTATTTGAAAAACATCATCAAAACTTTGCATTAAGGAACTTGATTCATCATTCGAAAAAACATTTGGATCATTCAAGACCAACTGCCTCCTATCTTAATAATTTTTGTTGATTCTCTAATTGCAAAAGTGCCTCTCTATACTTTACTTGCGTTTCTTCCTCTGTAGTAACTCCTTTGTGTAATTGATCTAACTTTTGTAAAAGTGCTTGTTCATGCATTTCACTTTTATTTTGAAAGACTAGATTTGTTTCATTTTCTATATGGGAAATCGAAGAAACCACATAATTCTCAACTTCTTTATAGAATCGAAAATGCACCTCTTGCAACTTTATTGTTAAGTCCGCTAACAATTTAGGTTTTAAGTCTTCAAGCTGTTTTTGCAGGAGTTTTTTCTGTATGAAGGGTAGCCCAGCCATCCCAATTATGGGCATGAACATCGGTGCACCAAGCGTCAATAAAATTGACTTGCCCCCCCAACAATCACCCCAGAAGTAACCAAGGAATCAGAAGGCTTTTCCACCTTAAACGTCAAATCCCCATATTCTTTTGACATGGGCATATGGATCCCAGATTTCACTTGTAGTTGCTCTTCAAATGCCCTACTTAAACCATTTGAAATTTCTCCCTCTAATCTTCGTAATAACTCAAACATCATTGGCGAGTAGAGTTCGATCCAATTTTTTAATTGACGTTTTAAATTCATTGGAATTTCAGTTTCAAAAAAGGAAGCAATATCATTTCCCCTGTATATCTACCGCATGACAGCTAAAGAACAGAGACGTCAGGAAAAACGGATTAATAGGCGCAGTCAGACAAAACCAGGAAAGATTAAACAAAAATCTAGGGACCTTTCCGATGTTTCCATTCATGTGACTAATTTACCTATAAAAGTCCCTGCTTCAGAAATTTTTGAACTGTATCGTTATCGCTGGCAAATTGAACTTCTCTTCAAGTCTTGGAAATCTGATATGAAAGTGGCTCAGTATCGAGAAATGAAGTTGGAAAGGATGGCAATGTCACCTGTATGCAGAGTTGATCACTTTACTAATAAGTGTGCTTATGACATACCAGCTACGCATTTATTTTTGGGAGGAAAAACGGATGATTCTTAGTGAGCAAATTGCGATGAGAGAAGTGAGCGAACAATTATGGGGTTTATGGCAAGCACGCGCAGCACCAGGCTGGCGAACGGCTATAAAAGATTTACTCAAAATTCTAGCCAGCATTGGCCGAAAAAATGTGAAAGGCCCCGGTCCAATTGGCTGGCTAGCATAAATAACACACCTTTTTTAAAAAAGGGAGAAATGGGGTTTATTGAGCATGCCCTCATTTCAAGGTTAGTTTTACAGTTCCCGTTTTTTGAAAAGGTAAAACTGATTTTTGGTAAATTATTAAATTTACTAAAGTAGAACTATAGGGAAATAGACCAAGAAAAGGCTTAAGTTGACGTATATGGTCGCCACCTTCCTTTAATTAAGAAAGTTAAGAAAACACATTGACTAACAATTCAATCTCCTTTAACAAAAACGTTCGTGTATTGATCATTAATAAGCAATGATGAAATGGACTCTATTTTTTTGATGGGTTATTATAATTTCCGAAGAATAAAAATATATGAAGAGAAAGGTTTAAAGGAAATTGAAGTCTGTCACAGGGATTTTATCCTCTTTAGTTGGATAAGTTTAATATGACAGATAAAGGTAGGTTTCACATATAAAACATCAAGCATGGGTAATAAAAGCGGGATTAAAGCAAGATACTTTAAATCTTTGATTTGGAAGACGTTGAAAGCACGATCATATCATCTGTATTTTTTTGGGAGATTTCCAAGCAGAATATGGGTTAAAGATATTTTTAAAATACGCTATATAACGGGCTACTAAATTGCCTTCATCATGAAACATATAAACAAACAAAAAAATAAACTAGACATGTCAAAATGTATGCCCAGTTTATTTTCCCTTATGAATGTAGCTCAGGGTATTTCCGAAGTCTATCCACATTTTCAACTACCTTACTTAGTTCTAATCTAGACTTCGTTTTCGATATTTTTACACCAATCTCCGATAGACTACATATCATTTTCTGAAGTTGGTCATGATCTCTTTGCAAGAAGATCCACCTCTTTAAGATTTGACATCTTAGTTATATTTTACCTCAAATTCTAGTGACTGTATATCGTTTTTTAAAAGCTTAATGAATTTGTCAACTATTTTGTCCTAACTTTTATTACTTTACCCAAGTTACTTGAATATAATCACGATTTATGTAAGAAATTAAAAAGTTTCTGCAAGTAAATATTAATATATTCCTACAACTTTCCTAAAGTATGTACAAATCCGTGGCAAATCTACTTTCACATAAAAAAATAAAAACGAGGCTGGGACAAAAGTGTTTTCGCTTGAGTAAAGTCCGAACTATTAGCGTGAAAATAACCCACTCCGGAAATATACTTCGCTTCCGAAGGCCTACAGGATGTGGGTCATGCAGGCGTTGCGCCAGGACGGCGCGAACTTAGCCTGCTTTCCCTAGTGTCAAGCCTCCTCAGGCTTCGCCTTCCGGGGTCTTGTCGGACTCTTACTTCCCGCAGGAGTCTACGTATATTTCCTCCGCTAAGGTAATGCAATATTCGCTTTTGAGGCTTAGCATTTTAGTTATGTCCCAGCCTCGGGTTGCCACTGCCTATTCAGCTCTATGTTTAGTAGGTCATAACATACTAATATAATATTTATAGCATTCCAATTTATGAAAGGGATAGATGAACTAATTTTTATTCACTTTAACAATAATTATCCTTATACTTCTTCATTAACATTTCTAGCTTTAAAGCTAAGCCAAGACTACCATCTACTTTTATTTTTCCCATCATATAAGCCTTTGTACTATTAAGACAGCCGAAAAGGAGCTGTTTGAATTCATTAAAATCCATTGCAATTCTACATTCAGAGTTATAAGGGGCTCCCTTTTCCACCGAGACCCTTCCTTTATTTAAAATAAGCTGATAAGTACCATTTATTTCTCCAGATAGATCAAACTGATAAACACATTCAGAGTCTTGATGTGGATCGGGATGCTTATTCATCATGCGGGTAATCTGCTCCCATATCTCATCGATGGACTGATCAACAAAATTTATGGCCATGTATTCAAATCCCCCTCATATTCTTAATGCCTCTATTATAGCATGTAGGCGCATACAAATATGTAGACTTTACATAATTCTCCTATAAAAATTACCATTTTATGGAAATACCTAATAAATAGGATCATTTTTTCTAGTATTTGCAGCACCTAATATGGAGGAATAAAAATTGGCCAAATGAAATTTGACCTTATCGCTCTATCTCTTACCAACTAAAGGATTTAACGGTCCTAGGAAAGCAATCCCCTTTCGTTTCTTCTTTTTACGAGATTCTTCGATTAAGCGAAATAATTGTTGTTCTCTCTCCCTTTCTTCTATTTTCTCTGTCAATATTTCCACCTGCTTAACAAGATGCCGATTCATTTCTGTCAGCGAAGCTTGTTGGACTTCTAATTCTTTGATTTGAGCAATAAATTCCTGCAGATCATTCGATTGTGATGATGATGGAATAGCCTTTCTCCCTTGTCCTACCATTGACTCTGCCGCTGCTTCAACTGACAAGCCTTCTTCCATTTTTTTTAACATAGAAGATAAGATTTCTAAATCTTCCCCTTTAAAGATCCGCCCATTATTATGTTGACCACGTTCGAATTCATATCCCTTTGCCTCTAATAAAGCCGCATACTTTCTTAAAGTACTCACACCAACACCTAGGTTTTTCGCCGCTTCCGAAGTAAAAAGTGACTGTTCCACTAAATCCCTCCCGATATTCTTGTTATTCTAAATTTTCAATGGAATGCTTCATATTTCCTCTCTCTAAAACTGTCACTTAAAGAGAGGTTTTGTCATTCACACCAAATAGTTTTCGGGGCATTTTTGGGTATTTTTTACTTTCAGCAACTTTTGACAAGAACTCGTTTTATTCTTAATTTGAACACGATTCACTCATTTTCATAATAAAGTTAATAGCATTAAATCCGAACGACGTTGATTTACGCTCCAGGTATGCTTTCTCGGAGGTCTGCCGGATGCTGGTTACGCAAGTGTTGCGCTTTAAGCTTGCCGGTGGATTGAGCCTGTGTTCTTTGTCGGCGAGCTTGCTCCCGCTATCCTGCGGCAAGCTAATTCCCTAAGAGTCTCCAGCTTCCGCTTTTATCAACTGAGTTAGGGAAATACATGGAGTAACAATTTAGTCTTCTTAAATAATACCGTTCGTGTGTTTAACATCGATACAATTATGAATTTAATCCGCTTAATGTTAAACACTGACTTATTATATTGATAAAAGTGGAAATTAGAATGAGGGGGGGTGATGCATGTTTGCCTACAATGGCAAATTTAATAATGCAAGAGTTCATGTTAAATTTACAGACAGAGGATTCAAATAATGAGGGAGCTAGTAAGGAAAGATATGAGCAAAAGCGTCCTCACCTTCCAATCAATCCTAGGAGTAATACGATCAAAATGTATTCAATACGGCTGGGATAAAACCATGCTTCACCATTATCTCAGAAGAGAAATATATGTAGACTCTGCGGGAAGTATAAGTTCGGCAAGAGCATAGATCTCATGCCTAAGGAGGATTGACACTTGCCCACGAAAAGCAAGGTATAGTTCCGTAGCGGGTTTATATACCGTAGTCGTTCGTTTTTTTCTTTGGTGAAGACATTTTAGTCCCAGCCTCATTATCTAGTTTTGATATCTTGGATCAGAGTGGTGGATAAAATTATAGCCATTACCATCTGCCACCGCATCAATTTCATCAACTAAATCATAGTCACTAAACCATGAATCTTTTACTACAGATAATTTCCGATAGGCTTTAGCTGCTTCATCATATTCATCTGCAGGAATAATCCGAATTCCGATTTGGTATGTTGTACTTTGGGCCGCTCCATAAGCTTTTAATAATGCTTGCTCAAACTGCTCACCCTTAACATCTCCCGTATCTTTCACAATCATATGTGCTGAGAAATATGCTGGTTGATATTTTTCGACATAGTCCTCGATCGTAATCGATTTATCGGTTTCACCGGCACTTCTTGCTTTCATAATAAAAGTGTATGTTTCACTCTCTATCCCTAAAGGTTCTAATTCGCTTTTCATCATGTCATTGAATTGATCACTTATTAAAACAGGAATATATCCATCCCCTACTAATTGGCCATCTTTTGTCATGATCGCTTTGAATGACAAGTTTTCATTTTCCTTTGGATGGACATATGTTGTCACCGTATCATTCGTTGCAGTTCCATATCGTTGACCAATATGGGTAACTACAAACTCTTCTTCATACTTTTCTTCTAACAAGTTTACCATTTGCTCTGCCTGTTTTTCATTTAGAGAGCTACAGCCTAGTAAACTGAGGAGGAAGAAAGTACTTAAGAGCATTCTTACTTTTTTCATTATATTCATCCTACTTTCTTTATTAAATAACATTCCTTATTATAGTAGAATTTTTAATTCTATGGGTCTTGTACGACTTTTTAAAGGGTATATAAAGAATGGTAGGTTTTTATAGTGTTGTTTAAATGGGAGAATTTACGGAAATTGTATAATAAAAAGGAAGTGAACTGGAATGAAAGTATTAATTGTCGGAGCAAATGGTTATACAGGTCGGTTGATTATAGAATATATAGCTACTCATACAGATGATCATCCATATGCAATGGTGCGGGACGAGAAACAGGAAAAAGAGTTGATGGAGCTGGGAGCTGTTGAAGTTATTGAAACAGACCTCGAAAAAGAAATTGATCAAGAGATTACGAAGGGAATGGATGCCATCATATTTGCAGCTGGCTCTGGGTCTCATACGGGTGCAGATAAAACCATTGAGATAGATCAAGAAGGAGCGAAAAAGATCATTGACTCAGCAAAAGAAAACCATATCTCCCATTTCGTGATGCTCAGTTCTATTGGAGCAGACGAGCCACAAGGACCCCTTGAACATTACTTAGCTGCAAAAAAGGAAGCGGATGACTATCTCATCAATAGTGGACTGACATACACCATTGTCCGCCCTGGAGGTCTCACTCATGACCCCTCAACGGGAAAGGTAACGATTGCGGAGAAATTAGACATTGTCGATGAGCGTCAGATTCCTCGTGAAGATGTGGCCCATATTCTAGTAGCTTCCTTGCACATTAAAACGACAAAAAATAAAATATTTGAAGTCATTTCTGGTGATAAAGACATAGAACAAGCATTAAAAATGATGTAAGCGAAAAAAGACAAGCTCCTACTTTTAAAGATAACGGCGAAAACTTGGCCATTCCTTTCAAAGAAGGAGCTTGTTTTTTTAATAGGACGGTTCCTTTCTAGCTCTCCCGGATCCGAGCAACCATAAATGGACAAAAAACTCGATAGCTGTTAACACCACCGATGTGAGCACAACACCAAAAATCGTCACATAGGCATCTTGGTAGTAATAAGCGAATGTATACAGAAAGATCGCAGAGATGACAAAGTCAATTACAAGGGATACCCAAAAAGTCTCTTTCTTTAATAAAGCCCATTCTAATAGATGGCCAACAAGGGCTAGCACAACACCGGTTACAATCGGTTGATAAAGATAGGGAAAATGAACCCCTGGTAATATTTTAGATGCAAGAATTAAAACAATTGGAACCACAATAATCTTTAGTAGAATATTTAACATGAATAGTGCCTCCTTTTACCTATATGAAAAGGATGCCTATTTATGATGAAATTATACGTTTTTAAATGGTTTTCAAGGTAACGGCGATTATTTCGGGGCGATTGAAAATACGATAAGGAAAAAGGCTATTACCCAGTCCCCTACTAATAATCATAGTAGTCTTTCCTTCTTGATGTTCGCCCGAGGTATAGCGAGGGAACCAGCCTTGGCCTGGAGCAATCAAGCCACCCAGTCCTGGAAGACGGATTTGTCCACCATGAGCATGGCCACTAAACACGAGATCCACCTCATTTTCCACATAAACAGCCATTAATTCTGGACGATGAGAAAGAAGAATAGTATAGCTTCCTTGAGGAACAGACGAAAGTGCCTCTTGTACCATTTGTCCCATTGCCTTTTCTGGTTGTTGCTCCCCCGCCATTAACGGATCGTCCACTCCTAAAATTGAGATAACCTGATGATCCCTCTTTAACTGGATCGCCTGATTCCGCAGCACATGGACACCAAGAGAAGATAAAGTCTCTGTAATTTCATCCACTTGATTAATGGCAGCTTCATGATTTCCCAAAACAAAAAAGACGTCCGTGTATGCAACTAATTTTTCAATCAAATCGCGGCTGTTGGCTAAATCATAGCGATTACTATCAACTAAATCTCCTGTAATGACAACCAAATCAGGTTCTGCCTTTTTTATCTTATTCATCAACTTTTCTTGTTTCTTCCCAAAAGTCGCGTCCTGTAAATCGGAAATCTGAACAATTTTTAAACCATCAAACCCTTTTGGAATTTTTTTAGATTTAATTGTATATCTTGTGGTTTGAATCCACGCATTATTCACCTCTAAAAATACCCAAAAAACAAATAAACAAATAAACAGGATAACTATTTTTCGAACCATACAATTATTCCCTTCAATGCAAAAGAATGTACTATTACTATATTTAAAATCATGACATGGTATGAATAACTTTGCAATGAATTCAAAAGCTGACAATGTTTTTATAAAGGAACGCTAGGTTGTCACTTTTTATAGCAACGCCTTTCTGCTCACTATCTTACCAGTCTACTTTGATAAAATATACAGGAAAACTTTTTACATCGAATATAAATTTTGAATTGTTGATAGGATTGTGTCATATCGAACGTATTACTAGATAGATATAAAAAACAATGGATGGGAGGGATATAAGAGTGCGTATCACAGAGGAAAATGTTGTTCAACAAATAAAAGAAAAAAATGAAGAAGGTATTAACTATATACTACAGGCTTATGGCGGATTACTTCATGCCATTATTCGAAAATATCTTCAAGGAAATCAACCAGATATAGAAGAATGTCTATCCGATACATTGGTTTCAGTTTGGTTTCATATTCATTCATTTGACCCAGAGAAAAATGAATTCAAACAGTGGATCGCCGCCATTGCTAAGTACAAAGCGATAGATTATGTAAGAAAGTCTGAAAAGGAAAAGCAACAGATTCGCCAATTTGAGTTGAACGAGCAAGCGTCAGCACAAACCGTTTCTGATCCCTGCATGTCTGATATGGATCAATTACTAAATGAATTATCTGATGTGGAACAAGCTATTTTCCAAAAATATTATTTCGAAGGTTTTCCCTCTAAGGAAATTGCTACCCAATTTCAAGCTAAGGAATCATGGGTCCATAATAAACTTTCGCGAGGAAGAAAAAAATTGAGAAATATACTACTAAATGATGAGGTGTAATCATATGACGATTTATAAAGATCTGAATGACGTAAAGTTAGATCTAAGTGAATTTGAGGAACGCCCCCTATCCAAACATGAACAGAAAAGAATTCTAAAACAATTTAAAAGAAAGATCTCTTTAAAGACTTATCGAAAAAAATGGCTCGGTGCAAGTCTTGCTGTTATCGCTGTTTGTATCCTAGGCTTTTCTCTTACATTAGGGAAAGGAACAATTGCCAACATGCCTTTTACGGGGGAGACGATCGAGAAATATATCAATGAAAATAAAAATCTCGATTACTCCTCCTATAAAACAATAATTGGCGAATCCGCGGAAAATGAACTTGGCAAATTAACATTGAATGAAGTGATGATCGATCATGATCAAGTATATTTTAGTGCCACATTCGAACCAGCCGAGCATGTTCCCTTTGATTATCAAACACAAATAATTCCAGAAGTAAGAATCAATGGAGAAGATTATGATGTTCGAACTGGAGCTCAATCGATTGAATTAAATAGTAGGATGTTTACGATTTATAATGATATTGAATTAAGCCAAGCCATTGAAACTGAGGATGTTAAAATTGAAATCAACTATAATACCCTTACTAAAGCGCCTGATAGGACAATGATCGAACACCCTTGGACGTTTGATGTAAACGTATCACAGGCACAATTACTAAAAGAGAAAAAAGTATTTGAATTAGATAAACTTATTACCCTTAATAATGGCGATGCTGTAACCATCCAAAGGGTCGTAACCTCTCCGATCTCTACTACGGTTTATTATGATTTGTCTGATAGTCAGAGTGAAGAAATTTATTTCAGCATCCAATCAGAGGATGGGCAAGTAGGTACTTTTTCATCAGCATTCACGTCCAATGACACAGGGGATGTATCAGTGATCCGTTTTAACGGCTTGCAGCTCGGCGATCAGCCATATTACTTACTCCCACACGACTTTGAAGATCAACCATTAACAGAAATAGCTATTCCTATTCAATAAAATTTACCTAACAGGAGGATTACGATTAAATGTCCAAGCGAATTCGAATAATGTGAACTAGTTGAACAGGGCAAGAATTCGCTATGCCGACATTTATCAAAAAAAGCGTAATGGCACGACTAGGGGGCTGCTTCGCTTCTCTACTTTTACACCAATGAACAATACGGGCGAAACAGCACTAGGGGCCATCACGTCGTTTTCTCATTAGATAATCAAATATGGATATGAAAGCTAATGTGTTCCTCTCCACTAAGCATCATAAACACCAAAGCCGAAGTATGCTTCTATTAGCATACTTCGGCTTTTCCCATTATTGCCCTTCTTTATTATAATATTCTACCGCGTACATGGCGCCTTCTGAGACCATTTCGGCATCTCCATGATCAAAAGGGTTCGGATGACCTGCTTTATCAATCAGCTTTTTTTGCATTTCAGAGTTTTGTCTATTAAACCATTTCCGTACAGTTTTCTTCATCTGCTGGACAGTATCTAATGTTTTATTTCGATTCTCTTCTTTCACCAAATAAGTGGCACCGGCAATTCCAATCCCTAACAATACATATGGGCTTAAGCTCTTTCTAGCCATAGGACTTGCCTCCTTTTCATTATTTGTTTGTTCTTTACCCTTTTTTGCAAAGAATCAAGCATGAAAAAGATGACAAGCCTTTTACAATTTAAAGACAATTATAAATTTTACGTCAAGTGAGCGGTCGATTTTTTAGACGCAGCAATTAATGCCGTAATGGTTTCTCTGTCCTCTTGATGAAGAGAGTCCACAATTTTACTTCCAACAATCACACCATCACAATATTCACTCATCGTCCTCACTTGTTCTGGTGATGAAACACCAAATCCTGCTAAAACAGGAACCTTTGCATAACCTTTTAATCCTTGTAAGTATGCTTCAATTCCTTCCTCATATTCACTTCTTATACCGGTTGTCCCTTTTACGGTTACCGCATATAAAAATCCTTCTGATCGTTTTGCGATTTGCTCGATCCGATGAGGGGGACTTGTTGGGGACACAAGTCTAATTAAGGCAATTCCAGATTTCCCCAAAGCAGGTGTAACAAGCTCTTCTTCCTCTAATGGTAAATCGGGAATAATTAAACCATCCACTCCAACCTCTTTACAACGTTCCGCAAACTTTTCAATCCCAAAAGAATAAATTAAATTAATATATGTCATTAAAACGATTGGAATTTCTCTAGTATCCTTCCAGCCTTCAAGAGATGTTAAGATCGCCTCAAGTGTTGTACCACTTGCTAGCGAACGAATACCTGCCTCTTGAATCACTGGTCCATCTGCAACAGGGTCAGAAAAGGGAATCCCTAATTCAACAACTGTTGCCCCATGCTCTTCTAAAAACAAAATCTGTTCCTTTAGATTTTCCAGTCCTCCATCCCCTGCCATAATGTAGGGAACAAAAGCCTTATCTCCTTGATTTAAAACTTTTGAAAATGCCGCATCTATTTTTGCTTTACCCATTCTTTTGACCTCCTATTGCGGACCGTACGGCATCCACATCTTTGTCACCTCTACCAGATAAACAAACGACTAATGTTTCGGATGCCTTCATTTTCTTCGCTAGTTTCACAGCAAAGGCAACTGCGTGAGAGCTTTCAAGTGCGGGGATAATGCCCTCTGTTTTTGAGAGCATTTGAAAAGCTTCTAATGCTTCCGCATCTGTCACAGATGTATAATTAACACGGCCTTTGTCTTTTAAATAAGAATGCTCTGGTCCTACTCCTGGATAGTCGAGTCCTGCCGAGATCGAATGAGCTTCCTGGATTTGTCCATGCGCATCTTGTAAAAGATATGTCATCGTTCCATGTAAGATCCCTGCTTTTCCATCTGTTAAAACTGCCGCATGCTCGCCTGTTTCAATTCCTGCTCCAGCTGCTTCCACACCATAAATCTTAACCTCTTCATCCTGAATGAACGGATAGAACATGCCCATCGCATTACTCCCACCCCCGATACAAGCCACCACTGCATTAGGTAGCTTTTCTTCTTGTTCTAGGATTTGTTGTTTCGTTTCTTCTCCAATCACACTTTGAAAATCCCGAACAATTTTCGGAAATGGATGGGGGCCGACAACTGAACCTAAAATATAATGTGTATCTTCGACATTCGCTACCCAATAACGAAGAGCTTCATTTACGGCGTCCTTTAATGTTCCGCTTCCTTGAGATACACCTCTTACCTCAGCTCCAAGTAACTCCATTCGAAAGACATTCAGTGCTTGGCGTCTTATATCTTCTTCTCCCATAAACACGATACATTCTAACCCAAGTAAAGCACAAACCGTTGCTGTCGCCACACCATGCTGACCAGCTCCTGTTTCCGCGACGACCTTTTTCTTGCCCATTCTATGGGTTAATAACGCTTGCCCAATCGTGTTGTTAATTTTATGAGCACCTGTATGGTTTAGGTCTTCCCGCTTCAAATATATTTTAGGACCACCTAATTGGCGCGATAAATTTTCGGCAAAATAAAGTGGCGTTTCCCGACCAATATATTGTTTTAAATAATAATCCATTTCTTTCTTGAACGCAGGGTCCTCTAACGCTTTGTTGTATTCTTCTTCTAATTCCAATACTGCAGTCATCAAAGTTTCCGGGACAAAGCGACCACCATATGGTCCATATTTTCCCTTTTCATCTGGTGATGTGTATACAGCCATTTTCTTCACTCCTGGAGGTTTTATTTGCTTGATACGGATACGTTTTGACAGTTTCTATAAAGGATTTAATTTTTATTGGATCTTTTTCTCCGTCTGTTTCAACTCCACTTGAAACATCCACTATTTTTGGGTTAATTTTGGCAATGGCCATGGACACATTTTCATTTGTTAATCCTCCAGCCAAAATGAGCTGTTCTTGCGGTAACTGCTTTGATTGTAATAAATCCCAATCAAAAGGAATTCCACTTCCACCGGCATATTGCACCCCTGGACTATCAACAAGATAATAATCACAGTCATAGTCTTTCAAAACATCTAGGTCCTTTTCCTGTTTAATGGAAAAGGCCTTAATAATAGGTAAACCTAGACTAGCACAAAATTCTGGTGTTTCTGCTCCATGCAATTGGATATAATCCAAATGGGTTAATTGGGCTATTCTTTGAATCTCTTCCTTGCTTTCGTTTACGAATACGCCAACTGATTTGACATGAGCTGGTAAGCCCCGAATTATTTCGGTAGCCTGTTCAGGCAAGATTCTTCTCTTACTTTTGGCAAAGACAAATCCGAGAAAATCAGCCCCCGCTTCTACAGCTGAGTGGGCCCCTTCTTTTGTTGTAATGCCACAAATTTTAACTTGCATTTACTTCGCCACCTTAGTGAAAGGAATTCTGAAATTATTCATTGTTTGTTGAATATCCTCTGCACGCATCAAGGTTTCTCCAACAAGAATCCCCTTTGCGCCCGCTTCTCGTACCCTTTCGACATCCTCGGCTATCTTCATTCCACTTTCACTGATTAGAAGACGATCTGTTTGCTGAAGAAGAGAAGCAACCCGTTCTGTTACAGCCAAATCAACCTCGAAGGTTTTTAAATTACGATTATTAATGCCCACTATCTTCGCCCCAACACGAAGAGCCGTTTCAGCTTCCTCCTCATTATGCACCTCAAATAAAACATCAAGCTCTTGAGACTCGGCATAATCATATAACTCTTTCAATCTTGCTTCTGGCAAGGCAGCTGCGATTAGTAAAATAATACTGGCCCCATGCTCTTTCGCAGCATCAATTTGCACTTCATCAATCATAAAATCCTTACATAATAATGGTACTTCAACAGCTTGCGCAACAGCAGATAAATCTGCCATCGACCCTTTGAAAAATGTTCGATCTGTTAAGACTGATATCGCTCCTGCCCCTGCCGTCGCATAAGCCTTCGCTTGGGCAACAGGGTCTACATCCTGATTAATCATACCTTTTGATGGTGAAGCACGCTTTACTTCAGCAATCACATTCATATTTGATGAACCCATAAATTGATCATAAAGGGAGGGGCGCTTTTTCAACGGCTCAGCTTCCAGGCCACTATAAATGGCTTTTAGTTCTTGAACCTCCAATTCTTTTTGTTGCAGTATTTTATCTAAAATTGTCACTTAAATCACTCCTTGTCGAGATTTTTCACTTTTTCTAATCAAAAACTCTAATTTTTCCATTGCTGCCCCCGAATCAATGCTGTTTTTGGCAACTTCTATGCCTTCTTGAATGGTCCGTGCCTTCCCATTGGCAAAAATACCAATACCTGCGTTCAATAAGACTGTATCACGGAATGGACCATCATCACCTCTTAATACACTATGCATGATTTGGGCATTTCTTTCGGCATCCCCACCACGAATTTCTTCATTCGTATAATGCGGAAGCCCAACATCTTCCGGTTTTAAAGTAATGGATCTTAACTTCTCATTTTCTAAAATGACTAAATGATTTTCTCCTGATAATGAACCTTCATCAAGAAACCCTGCTCCATTGATAATAACCGCACGTTTACGACCCAACTTTTGCAAAACTTCCCCCATTAACATTAATTTATCTCTTCGATAAATTCCGAGTAATTGAGTATCTAATTCAACTGGATTTGTCAGGGGACCAATGAGATTGAAAATAGTCGGTACTCGCAAATCCTTCCGTACTTTCATGACCGCCTTCATTGCCGGATGAACATGTGGGGCAAATAAGAAGGAAATACCATTTTCCTCCAATAATTCCTCCGTTTCTGCCGGTGTTTGGTCAAGAGAAACTCCTAGGTATTCCAGAACATCAGCACTGCCGGTTTGACTGGAAACACTGCGATTACCATGTTTAGCTACTTTTATTCCCGCCCCTGCAATCACAAACGCTGAAGTCGTACTAATGTTAAAACTACTAGAACCATCTCCACCGGTCCCACAGTTATCAATCACACTATGTTTTAAATGTAGGCTGGCGGGTGACTTTTCTCGAATTGCTTGCACTAAACCTGCAATTTCATCTGCTGTTTCCCCTTTTAAGGCAAGCAAGCCAAGTAAAGCACCTGACTCACTTTCTGTTGCTTCGCCTTCAAATAAATGTCTCCCCGCTTCGTACATTTCTTCTATTGTTAAAGATTCTCCTGCCATTAATTTTTGTAAGTAGATTTTCATTTTCATTCCCCTTTCTACATAATGTTGAAATATAAAAAGCCCTCTGCCCTAAGCAAAATAAATATGCTTAAGACAGAGGGCGAAAAGTCGCGGTGCCACCTCTATTGAGGAAAGATTCCTCATCTCAATCAGGTACCATAAAAGACGAAAGTGTCTTGCGGTTGCGCAACGCCATAAAGCTGAATTAACTTTCCGTTGCTTTACCTGCACTGTATACAACGCCGAACGTCGTCTGAACCTTTCTCATTCTGATACCTTATCCTATTAACGGTGGAAGCCGAATTTCCCTACTCCTTGTTCAGGAAATCTCTCATAAGCCCATTCCATTTGGCAGTGCGTATCGGAATCTCACCATCACCGACTCTCTTTACCGCCTATACCAAATGTACTCCTCTTATTCAACGATTTATTGTAATTATTTTCATCCATTTGTTATGTTATTGAAAGTAATCGTATATTTTGTGCTTGCTGTCAATTATTAAAAAAATACAAAAAGGGCCCCTCATCCAAAGGACGAGGAACCCGTGGTACCACCTTTATTAGCTGAAAACAGCTCACTTTGACAGCAACAAGCTTACACACTCTGCTTATGCCTAGTCTTCGTAACGTCAAGACCTTTACGCCAAAGCCTACAACCTATTGAAGGGGATGTTTAAAAAGTCCGGTAAAAATGACACTTCGAATTTCTTCGTTGGCTTGTTTCTGCGCTGCTCATGTATCTTACTGCATACATTCCGCCGCTCGAAACTGCGCCGCCTCGAACTTTCGACGCACAGGATGTGCTAGTGTCGGCGTTGCTGACAGGACGTCAGCGTCTTTAGCCGACGGGTCCTTTTTATCCTCCTTTTTGAACACACACTTATAGGGTTCGGTTTGGGGCTCAGAAGCCCATTCACTATTCTTACACACTGGTTTTCACCACCCACCAGCTCTCTTAAGTGATATAAAATAGCTACTACTCTTCGTCACTGCCAAAATCATCAATTAAGTTTGAATTATTTAACATATTAACTTTATCAAAAGAAATTGTCAAGGGATTTTAGAAATTTATATTTCCAGTAATCACTCGTTAGGCTAATAACTACCACTCCGAACTGTCCAAAAAGCACATCTCAAAATACATTTTACTTTATATTTGTCCCATGGAATTTGTCCATAGAAAAACCCCTTCCTAAAATTTCTGAAGCATTTAGAAAAATTACAAAGGAAGATGGTTCCTGTTCCTGCAGAATTTTTTTCAAATAGATTGCCTCTGATTGTTCCACAACACATAAAATCATCGTTTTCTCTAGATTCGTATATCCTCCTAATGATTTTACCTTTGTTAATCCTCGATCAATTTCATCACGAATAATTTGCTGGACCTCTTCTTCTTTTTCCGTAATAATCATGACAAGTTTTGTTGGAGATGTTTGTAACTGTACAAAATCAATCACCTTGCTCGTCACATAGATTGAAATAAGGGCAAATAAAGCCAGTTCTAAATTTAAGATAAAAGCAGCGGCTAAGACAACAATTCCATCCACAAGTAGTTGAGAAAAGCCGCTCGATAAGCTTGTATACTTTTTGAGTACCTGGGCAATAGCGGCTGTTCCACCTGTCGATCCGCCACCACGGTAGACAATTCCTAACCCAACTCCAATTAGAATACCCCCATAAATAGCCCCAAGCATAGGCTCATGAAGATTAATATCAATTCCTTGTGTTAACCAGATCACAAGTGGAACAAAGAGAGTGCCTATCAAAGTTTTGACGCCAAAGTCTTTTCCTAATATCCAAAGTCCTAGAAGAAATAACGGAATATTAATAGTCGCTTGAACCAGTGCTGGATTCCATTGAAAGGATTCATATAATAGGGTACTGACACCTGAAACACCACCAGCGGCGATTTTTGCAGGCAGTAAAAAGATATTGTAAGCTAGTCCCACTAATGTTGCTCCAAAAATAACCATGATATATTCCCAAATACGAGAAAATCTGGATGTTGAATTCATTCACATACACCTACCCTTCTTTGTTCAAACTCAGATGTCACGATAGCTTCAGAAGGAACAAACCATTTTAACAGTAACATTTTGAAAGAAATGCGCAAGCACTTGGGTTAAAGTATAAAAATTTAGAGTATTCCTTGCAAAATTTTCATACTTAATGAAGAGTATCCCCTGCACCGTTAAATGGATTCAACTTTTTTTAATAGCGAACACCAATGAACATGGAAAGGAGCTATCATTAGTCGAATAACGACTGATCAGATAGCTCCGTGTTCATAAAAATTTACAAATCTCCATTCACTCATCATTTTCTCCGTAGGATCCTCTTTTATCCTGTTCATTTTTTTCTCTTTTCTCCACAAGATCATCTGAGATATCATCAATCGGCATCACCAATTGATCACGTTGCGCTTGTTTTTCCGGATCTTGATAAAATGCCTTGTCTCGATCATTCCGTTCTTTTAACGCCTTATCACGATTAATTTTATCTTGAGTTGAATGATGTTTCATCTTCTTCCCTCCTTTGGTTAGTACTCCTTTTCCTTATAGGAGGGTTGATAAAACATTTTATGACAGCCTATAAAAATTCATCGTGTTTTGATAGAGTTGTTGGTACACACTGTCTAGTTCTTCCCCTTTGATCTTTGCAATCATTTTAACACTCTCATGGATCATCGATGGATGTGTCATCTTTCCCTCGAACGGGCCTGCAAATGGCCAAGGCCCATCCGTTTCCACCATGATTTTTTCTAATGGATATTTTTTCACTAACGCCTGAATCTCTGGCTCATAGCCAATATCAGGAGTAACGGAAATAAAATACCCTTGTTGAATCATCCGTTCAATGGTCGAGTCAGCCCCTTTAAACCAATGAAAATGAGCATTAGTAATTTGGTGATTTTCTAAAAGATCGCATACAAGATCCGCATCATCATAGACCGCATGAAGAATAACAGGTTTGTCCCACCTCTTTGCAAATACTAAAAGTTCCTCTAATACTTCTATGTATCCTTCCATTTTTAATCCAGGTGTTTCATTACGAGTGTAGTAGGGAAGTCCAATTTCTCCGACTGCTACCATGCTTTCCACATGTTCCTCCATCCATTTCAATAAAGCCAGCCGTTCTTGTTCTGTTGGCAATTCCTGCTCAGGGTGGAAACCAAATGCTGGCTTTACTTGTGAATATTTTTGGGCCAAACTAAGGTTTTGCTTACAGGATGATAAATGGTAAGAAACAGAGATCATCGCTGGGTATTTTTCAATCGGCTCCCGGATAATCTGCTCGATCTCATTCTCATCATAATGATCTAAATGGATATGGGCATCAATTACTTGTTTATTCATGTTCTCTTCCTCCCCTTCCATTCATCAAAAATATTCCTCTTTCTTGAAAACCTTTTAAATTTACGAACGGTTTTGAATCACCGGTTTTTTAGAGATTATATAAGCTTCTATATGACTGCTTCTCCCTTTCTAGGAGTATAAAACACAAGGATTTCCGAAATGATTTGCACAGCTCCTGCCTACATACACGTAAACTCTGGTTTTTCTTGATTTAATGTGTCTAGCGCAAATTAAACAATTTTTTCAGGCAACGCCTGCTATGATGTATGAGTAGTGTTCTAGACCTAGTAACATCTTCTATATGGTAGCTTCAAGCTAAGAATCTTTACCTCTTTAGAAATCCAGTCAGTTCTCGCTTTTTTTCTAAAAACTCCCCTGTTAATAACAAGTCATGATGACGTGGCCTTGGAAAAGGCACCGATAATTCATGGATGACTTGTGCCGGATTTGTAGACAGTATGAGAATACGATCTGATAAAAAGAGGGCTTCATCGATGTTATGCGTCACAAATAGAATCGTCCTTCGGTAAGAAGACCAAATCGATAATAACCATTCATGCATTTCCTCACGTGTGAAATCGTCTAAAGCAGAAAAGGGCTCATCTAAGCAAATCAAAGATTGCGGACTTAATAAAGCCCGGATAAAAGCTACTCTCTGTTTCATTCCTCCAGATAAGGCACCGGGGAGGGCTTCCTCGTATCCCCCTAAACCTGCCCTCTTAATCATCTCTCTTGCTTTTTGCTCATCTTTCTTTCCTTGTAGCTCTTGTCCTAGCAAAACATTTTGTAAAACGGTTCTCCATGGAAGCAGTGCTGACTGTTGTGGCATATAGCTAATGGTTCCACGTTTTCCCGTCATATCCTGTCCATCTATAATAATCGATCCTTCCACTGGTTTAAGAAGGCCACCAATCAATTGAAATAAAGTACTTTTCCCACTCCCAGAAGGCCCTAAGATTGTAACAAATTCGCCTTCTTCCACTTGAAACTGAATTTTCTCTAATACTTTCCGTCCTTGGAAGCTTTTCGATATTTCCTTAATTAACAAAGTCCCCATTATTTCATCTCCTCTCGTGTCCAGCGGACAAGCCATTTTTCTGTAAGTTGGATCAGCAGAAAAAACAGCATGCTTAAGATCATAATGAGAAAAATTGCCACAAAAACTCGATCAGTTCTAAAGGAAGAAGAAGCTAAAGTCATATAAACGCCGATCCCCTTTTTAGCTCCTAGCCATTCTGAAATGACAGCACCCATCACACTATATGTGGCCGATATTTTCAAACCTGAAAATAAGGCTGGAAGAGAGTGCGGCCATTCCAACTTCGTGAAAATTTGCAGTCGTGTCGCCCCTGCCATCAACATATATTGTTTGATCTCCAGAGAAGTTTGGCGAAATCCTCCCATAGCGGCGATGGTGACAGGAAAAAAGCAGACAAGCGTAATTACGATTAGCTTAGGCAGCGAGCCAAATCCAAACCATATGACCAATAAAGGAGCTAATACAATGATCGGGATGTTTTGCGAAAGTATTAAAAGCGGATAAACCGCCTCTTGTGTTCCAGGTAGTAAGTGAAGAATCACAGCAACCAAAATTCCAATCGAACATCCAATTAAAAATCCTGTAATCGCCAAACCAATCGTTGATTGCAAATGTGGAAGATAACGTTCATATCCTGTCGTTGCTTCCTCGAAGATTGTACTGGGAGCAGGCAATAACCAACTTGGGGTTTTCAAAAGTCGGACTGCCCCCTCCCATATGATAAGCAGGGCAAGGAGAACGGCGGTCGGTCTCCAGCCCTTCCTCCAAATCGCACCCATTAGCGATATTTCTCCGTAAGAGTCCCCATTGTAATGCCTGTCGGTTTATAGACGATCTTTACTTGGGAAATGATACTGATGCTACCTAATTCAATCATTCGTTTATTCATCTTTTCAATCATCTGCATGATCTGTGATAGATCGCCTTCCATCGTTGTTTCTAATGGATGAACTTCGTATGAAAGTCCCGATTCCGCAATGATTTTGATCGCTTCATCAACAAGTGGATAAGTGTCTCCCCCGTTTTCTAATTTCGGAATGATTTGGATACTAACTAATGCATTCGCCATTTTTCTTCCTCCTTATTCAGGTAAAAATTCGTTTGTAAAAGCTTGTTCGACATCGATTTCTTTTTCTAACACTTCTTTTTCCAGCATCCAATCCATATAGTTCTGCCAGATTTCTTGCTTCTGCTCCCCCCAACGTGCGGCATCATCTTGATAACGGCTAGCCAACCATTCTTGGCTTTTGCGAACAAGTTCCTCATCTAAATCAGGTTCTGCCTTAATGAGAACCTCAGCTGCTTCCTTAGGATTATCCATTGCCAGTTGATATCCCTTTGAGACAGCCTTCATAAAAGCTTTTACTGTATCAGAATTTTCCTCGATCATCTTCTCACTCGTTGAAATTACCGGAGTATAATAATCTAGCTTGTCCGAGTAATCTGTGAGATAGATCATATTTAAATCTTCCCCGCGTAACTCTGCTTCTACACCAGTCCAAGCATAATAAATCCACGCAAAGTCAATATCCCTTTGCACAGCAGTAAAAAAATCGGTATCTCCCATATTAATCACATCAACTTTATCGAAATCCCCTTCATCTGCTTCCATCAAAGAGGTCAATACAGCTTGTTCAACTGGTGCGCCCCAGCCGCCGTATGTCTTTCCTTCAAAATCACGTGGTTGTTGAATATTTTTCCCAGCAGGCGAGGCAAGCCCTGAAGTATTATGTTGAATAATTGCCCCAATCGACACAATCGGAATTTCTTGGGCTCTTGCCTCTGTTAGACTTTCTTGCGCACTAATACCAAATTCAGATTTTCCTGATGCGACTAACTGATCTGCCCCCGCTTCACCAGGAAGAATAATTTCGACATCCAAACCCTCTTCTTTAAAATACCCTTTATCACGAGCAACATATAGACCTGTATGATTAGTGTTTGGTGTCCAATCTAGCACTATGGATACCTTTTTCAAACCTGTCTCACCTTTTTCTTCAGTTGCTCCGCTACATCCAGCAAGCAGAAGCACAACAACTAATACAATGCCTAACCATTTTTTCATCTCTTTTCCCTCCAGCTTTTTCCGGAATGGGAACCCTTAAACATGAAAAAGATGCCCAAATTCATTTGAACCTGGGCATCTTGAAAGAACATTCATCATTTAATTATGCATGAATCCATGTTCCCTTCGCTGGTCTTAACCAGGGCAGGTTCTAAGGGTCAGCATCTCAAGGATGCACTCTCAACCGGCATGACCGGTCCCCCCACATTCCATATAGTATGATTTTCATATTTTATTATAGCAAATTATTCGTCTAAAGCCAGATTGACGACTTATTAATATGCAAAAGCGGCAGAAAAGGCAAAAATGATTATCAACATAAGGATATAGAATATAATAACAACCGCGAATGTTCCTGCCATGACAATTAAATATGCTTTGGCAAATAAATTACGAGGCTCCTCTTTATCTACTGCCCATATAATAAGCATGACAATATTTACAATCGGAAGGACTAGCAAAATCATCGTAATGATCCAATCTTTTAATGTCATATTATTTTGCATGAGTTTTTCACCTCTTTCGATAATTAAAGATGTTATTTATTGATATTATGAGGCCATTGTTCATTTTACTATTAAATCCATAGATTACCAGAGGATTTGGATATATTTCCCAACAGGGAACAAGAGCACATGATATGGAAAATATTTACTCATAATAAATACGAAAACAGAGCAATAAAGTTTCACTTCTTTTCTAAGAGTAGCTGTAAATGGTAAAACGATTTTCTCATATGACCAGGTTGTTGATTCCCATATCGTAAAATGGGATGTGTTTTTACCGGAGATCAGTATGAAGTAGGTCATACTTTTCGATATCTCCCTAAGAAGTAACTAAGTATATTATTTACTTCCTTAGCTGAACATAAGAAATAGAAGACGCTAAAAAATTAGGAGGCTCTGCCATTATGAAAGCTGTCACGTATCAAGGACCAAAAAATGTACAGGTTGACGAGGTAGAGGACGCAAGATTAGAGAAAAAAGATGATGTGATTGTCAAGATTACCTCTACTGCTATTTGTGGGTCTGATTTACATTTATATCAAGGTAATTTCCCATTACCTCCTGGATACATTATTGGTCACGAACCAATGGGGATTGTGGAAGAAGTAGGTCCTGAAATAACGAAGGTAAAAAAAGGCGATCGTGTGATTATCCCTTTTACCGTCGCATGTGGTCATTGCTTTTATTGTGAGCATGAGATGGAAAGCCAATGTGATCACGCAAATCCACATTATGACTCAGGAGGATACTTTGGTTATTCTGAGAAGTTTGGTAACCACCCAGGTGGTCAGGCTGAATATTTAAAAGTCCCCTTTGGAAACTTTACTCCCTTTGTGATCCCGGAATCATGTGAACTGGAAGATGATTCATTGCTCTTTTTATCTGATGTTCTCCCAACGGCCTACTGGAGTGTTGTCAATGCAGGTGTAAAACCAGGAGACATCGTGATTATACTTGGTTGCGGTCCCGTTGGGTTAATGGCGCAAAAATTCGCATGGATGAAAGGTGCCGAACGAGTAATAGCTGTTGATTATTTAGATTATCGGATAAATCATGCTAAAAAGATGAATAATGTAGAGGTCTTTGAATTTACCAAGTATCCGGATATGGGTGAACATTTGAAAGAAATCACTCATGGAGGAGCAGATGTAGTCATTGATTGTGTAGGGATGGATGGGAAGAAATCTCCTCTGGAATTTCTCGAACAAAAATTAAAGTTACAAGGTGGAACACTTGGCCCGATTCAAATTTCAACAAAAGCGGTAAGAAAATATGGAACTGTCCAATTAACAGGTGTTTACGGGGGCAACTATAATGCCTTTCCTTTAGGGGCATTTTGGGTAAGGAACATCAATCTAAAAATGGGACAGGCACCAGCCAGACATTTTATGCCTGAATTATATAAAAAGATAACAAATAACGAGTTTGATCCAAGAGAGATTATCACACATAAATTGTCTCTTGATGAAGCAAGTCATGGTTATCAACTTTTTAATAATCGTGAAGACGACTGTATAAAGGTTGTCTTAAAACCGTAGGCCAAGTTTCTTATTATTAGCTCTAGAGACTTCACTTTTAGACAGTAAAGGTCCGATATACTTTTCATTCCGAACACGGATATTAAGTAAATTGATAGATTATTCAAAAACGGAATCGGGCTTTTACTGGCTGTTGCCCTTTACAATTCTAATTTTTTCGAGTTTCTTGCAGCCAGTTAACTCTGATTAAATGGGCCCTTAAAAAACCCTTCTGAATGAGATTACTCCTTGAAAAATTTTAGTTATTGAGTATATCTTTTCTTCTAATCAGTTTACGGTAATATAGGATGTTTGCACCTTTCATAGACTTTCCTTACAAAGAGTCTATAGCTTTCAAGATATCCTTTACCAAAGGCCCTGATACTGTATTACGATTTAATTCATTTAAGTTTATTATCTTTACTTCCTGTAGATGCTTGATCCTGTCTATTTCAGCATGACTATCTAAAGGAACCGTTCCGAGCACAATATGATTATCCGAAACAATATCTAATATAATTTTCCGAAAAGCAGTGAATAGCATTTGCATAAATCCAATTTCATCAATTACAATTAACTTTTTTGAAGACAAGGCGTCCTGCAACACTTTAATAGCAAAATTTTCGAAAGCTTCTATATCCATTCCATATCTTCCAATCCGGGTCTTGCTCGGACTATCCACATTTGCTATTTCTACACTGTCCCCATTAATAGAAATACATCTAAACCCTATTCGATCATTTGAATTGGTAATCTCCTCCGTATAGAATCCCCCGTAAATATCTACTCCAATTTCGTTAATTAGTTTTTTTATCATCGTTGTCTTGCCCATCCTTGGCTGCCCCGTAAGTAAAAAAATATTTCTAGCATTCTTGTTCCCCTCGTCTAACCGTGACAACAACTTATAATTGGGAGGATTCAAATCCCATGTCTCGTATGGAACAGAGTTTATTACATTTAGTGCATCAAGCGTACGTGATTTTACATTAGGTCGTTTAACATATTCATCAATATTAGCATGATCCAAATCTAGATATTTAGCCTCTAGAATTTCTTCAGATTGAATTCTTATTTCACCACTAACGTATTCCGCATTAAAAACGACAGACAAAATATGAATACGTTCATTGTAATAAACTCCAGTTATTCCTAAAGGGAGAATAACAATTCCCGTTTCTTCCAAAAGTTCCCTGCAAACCGCTATATCTAATGGTTCACCAGCATCAACGAATCCTCCGGGCATTTCCCAAGTGTCCGATCTCCAATGTGTACGAACCATTAAACAATGTCCATTCTCATTCTTTACAAGTGCTGAAACTGCAATTAAATGTTTTGGCTGTTCATCAATCCTTTAACTCCGCCAATTTAATTTATTGTACAAATCGGTGCTTGAATTTAACTAATCTATTTACCAACCAAAGCCCATTATATGTATCAAATTTGTCTTTGAATCACTGTTGTTCCTTAGATGAAAGAATCTCTCTTAATGTCCCCTCCAATTCTGGATATTGAAACTTGTAAGAAGCATTCAAGGCTTTCTCCGGAACAGCCCTTTGCCCACAGAGAAGCATTTCACTCATTTCACCTAACAATGCCTTCATTGCAAAGCTGGGAACAGGGAACCAGTGGGGACGATGAAGGATATAAGCAAACATTTTACCAAAATCGTCCATTCTTTGTGGTTCAGGCGCTGTCACATTCAGAGGGCCGTGGATATGAGATTGTTCAATCGCTAATGAGATTAATCCCACTACATCCGCTATGTGAATCCATGATACCCATTGCTTTCCTGACCCAATTCTTCCACCGATCCCAAACTTATACGGGAGAGACATTAAAGGTAAAGCTCCGCCTCCTTTTCCAAGGATGATACCGAAGCGGGCATATACGGTGCGCACTCTCCATTTTTCTGCTCTGGAAGCTAACTCTTCCCACGTTTGGACAACTGTTGCCAGAAAGTCACTCGCATTCGAGTTTACTCCCTCTGTAAATGTTGCAGTTTCGGACATGCCATAATAGCCAATGGCAGAGGCATTCACAAGAACAGTTGGCTTTGGATTAAGATTTTCGATGATCCGTAAAACTTCATTAGTGGCTGTGATCCGACTTTGCAAGATTCGTTGCTTTTTTGCTTTTGTCCATCTAAATCCGTTAATGGATTCGCCGGCTAAGTTCACAATAGCATCGACCTTTTCCAATTGTGTTTCTGGTTGGGAATTGGCTGCAAGCCATTCAACATATTGAGTTTGCTTACCTGACTGAAATTTTGATGGATTCCGCGTTAAAATCGTTAGTCGATGCCCCTGATTCAACAACTGTTGCTGCAATACCTGGCCAACAAAGCCACTTCCTCCAGCAATGACAATATGCATGCCCTTCCTCCCTAATTAAATATATTTTTTGCTACATGTTCACGTTATTCTCAGGTTATTCATGTTTGGTATCCAACACTGCTCGGTATACTTTTTGGAAAGGAAGATTATGCTCCCTTGCTACTCGTTTCACATCTTCATATTCTGGTAAGGCACGGATGATACGCCCATCTTTAATCGCTTGTTTGGTACGAATGGGGCCATAAGGGGTATCCACTGTAACGATCTTTCTTTCTAATATGGTTCGAGTCGATGCAGAGGCCCGCACTCCAAGAGTCGTTGTTTCCTCTAACAAAATATTTGTTAGAGTGGATTCTAATTTTTTAGGTGCAAGCGTTGTAAGCAATACTCCTGGCCGGCTTTTTTTCATATAAATGGGAGTGTGATACACATCTAAAGCTCCAGCTCCCAATAATTTTTCCATCGCGAATCCAAGTGCCTCTCCTGTCATATCATCCATTTGGCACTCTAAAATGGAAATGACCTCATTCTGATTTATGTGAGTGACTTTTTTTTTACCTCATCTCCGATCATGATCCTAAGAACATTGGGACGACCTGGAATATCTCGTGTACCAGCGCCATATCCTATAGCTTCAACCTTCATTGCGGGTAATGAACCAAACTCATCGGCTTGACTAACCACAATAGCTGCTCCAGTAGGTGTTGTTAATTCATAGGACAGTTCCGTTGGTGCAATCGGAATATTTTTCATCATCTCCATAGTGGCAGGAGCTGGGACAGGGTAAATGCCATGCGCACAGCGAATACTTCCGGAACCAAGTGGAACAGGTGCAGAGATGATCTTTTCAATCTCTAACTCTTCTAATGCAATCGCTGTGGCAACAATGTCCACAATCGAATCGATGGCCCCCACTTCATGGAAGTGGACGTCTTCAATTGGCATATGATGGATTTTCGCTTCTGACTTAGCAATCGGCGCAAAAATCTGCTTACTCCGTTCTTTAACACCTAGTGCCAATTCAGATTCCTCAATTAGCCTAAGGATATCCGCATAACTGCGATGGTGATGTTCATGCCCATGATCATGACTATGGGGCTCGTGGTGATGATCATGATGGTGGTGCCCATGGTCATGGGAATGCTGCTGAACATGTGCGTGGGAATGACCGGCATGTTGCAGCTTATGCTCCTCATTGTCTCCCAACAAAACATTGAATTTCAATGAGCTAATACCCTCTTTCATCACTTTTCTCTTATTTATCTGATAACCTGGGACATTCAATTTCTCTAATTCTCGCTGAATATTCTCAAATGAAGCACCTGCATCCATTAAAGCACCTACCATCATATCTCCACTTATCCCTGAAAAACAATCAATATAAAGGGTCCTCATTTTATTATTCTCCTTTACTGTCTATTATAAAAATAGGTGCGACACAGTTGTTCGGCAACCTGTTCTAGTAGAATTTCTGCATTGTCAATCGCCTCTTCTAGCTTCATCGGTCCATTGACCATACTATAAATGCCAATCACCCCATACGGATAAAGGGCTTCGATTTTCTCCCCCACAGAACCTGCCACAATGATCGTAGGGACATGCTGTTTTTTTGCCATTTCGGCTACTCCCATTGGGGTTTTTCCATAAGCAGTTTGAAAATCAACTTGACCTTCCCCCGTAATCACGAGATCAGCGTTCACAAGTTTTTCGGCTAGATTCATATAATCAAGTACAACATCAATTCCTCTTTTCATTTCGGCTGGAAAGAACGCTTGAAAGGCACCGCCAATCCCACCAGCTGCACCAGCACCTGGACGATCATGGACACGGATATTCGTCGTTTCCTCAATGAGATCCGCCCAATGCGAAAGGTTGTGATCAAGGATTTCCACCATTTCTGGTGTGGCCCCTTTTTGAGGACCAAATACATAACTTGCGCCATTTTCACCAATAAATGGATTATCAACATCAGAAGCAATTAAAAAATGACTTTCCTTGATTCTTTCATCCAACTGTTCACTCTCAACCTGGGCCAGTTTTTCTAGTTCTCCACCACCATAGCCTATCTCCCTTCCAGATTGATCTAGAAGTTTTAATCCAAGCGCTTGTAGCATTCCCGCTCCTCCATCATTGGTTGCAGATCCTCCAAGAGCTAAAACAAAATCACGATATCCCATGTCTAAAGCTCTTTTAATTAATTCACCTGTCCCATATGTAGTCGCTTTCAAAGGATTTCGCTCTGAAGCTTCAATTGTATGTAAACCAGATGCACTGGCCATTTCAATCACACATGTTTGCTGATCACCTAACACACCGAATTTTGCTTGCACTGGCAGGCCAAGTGGCCCTGTAACAGCTACCTCTATTTCCTGTCCATTGGTTGCAGCAACCAGATTCTCCATTGTGCCTTCTCCGCCATCGGCAACAGGCACTAAAACAGTTTCAGCGTGTGTATAAGCTCGCCTTACCCCCCGCTCAATCGATAACGCTGCCTCTTGGGCACTAACACTCCCCTTAAAAGAATCTGGAGCAATAACGATTTTCATATGATTCTCCTCCTGAATCCTATTGTTTCACTTCCCTCTATTATAATCTACTATCCTAGGCAAAAGAAGGAATATTTTGAGTTCAATACCATATCGCATTTCTCTGCTAAAACATAAAAATATCAGGCATCTAAATGCCTGATATTTCAGCTCTATATTTTTTCAATTTTTATTTGAAAGACATCTGGTCCTTGTTCAATATATTCCCAATCAAACTTGTTTTCGTACATTGAATCTAATTGATAACGCAATGGTATTGGATCATGATCATTGACAATCAACATGGCTTCAGATGGTTGTAGCTTTTTAAAGGTTTCAAAAATAGCCTTGTGCTTAAGATGTGGTGGATATTCTGTTACAATAACAGTCGCCGCATAATTCGTCATTTTCATTCCCCCTGATCGTTTATTAATTCTTATAGCTTTAGTTTAAAGAAAATAAAGCCCTTATATTGTGACAGAAATCACATTTTTAAAAACTTCTTATATTTTAGGATATAAAAAGGGAAGAATTGTTGTCTTTGACATTAAAGATTAATAGATGAGGATCTGTCTATCATTCGCTATAATAAGGGAAGATGGAATAGAGGAGAAGATTCTCATGAATGATCATACATATGCGCTTTTACAACAGATAGTACTGTTCAGCGATTTAACAACAGAAGAAATAAACAAGGTGAAGGATATTACGATTTCTCGGTCTTTTCCTAAGAAAGCCATCATTTTTTCGGAGGGCAGCATGAAAGAAGCCGTTTATTTTATCGTGAAAGGCCTAGTAAAGACCTATAAAACGGATGAAAATGGTTATGAACAAATTGTTTCCTTCTTAAAAACAGGCGATATGTTCCCTCACACAGGATTCTTTGATACAAAACCTTATCCAGCCACAGCGGAGGCACTAGTTGATACACAGCTTTTAGCAATCCCTATCCAATTATTTGAACAGCTTGTGATGAACACTCCTTCGATTGCCATTAAAATGATGCGGGTAATGGGGACAATTATTAAAGATCTTCAAGAAAGATTGCAAGGCTTATCTGGAAAAGACGTGAAACAAAGGGCCATTTCCCTCTTATTAAAACTAGCAGATAAACATGGTGAACGTCGGGGTAATTCAGTGACCATTAATCTTCCAATCACTAATCAGGAATTAGCCAATTTCGTAGGGACCTCTCGTGAAACCATCAACCGGCTATTTAGCCAAATTGGGAAAAAAGGTATCTTAAAAGTTGAACGCAACCGCATCATCATTATCGATTTAGCTGGCTTAAAAGAGCAGTTAGATTAAGTGAACCGACTGCTCCTTGAAGTTAAACAAAGGATGAACACTTCATAATTGAAATTTATTATTTAAATTGAACATCATTCAATTTAATCGATAGGCCCCTATTTTAAAAATACCCAGGGAAGCCTCTAAATGTATGGGGAGGGGAACAGTAAAAACTCAATTCACTTAGCTAACAATCATTGGAAGAAGACCTCATTGACCGAAGGCTCACTTGACTTTCTGATCTAATACTTTATAACCTACCCATTTTGATGTACACAGCCCCCATTTATT
Organism: Lederbergia galactosidilytica; assembly: GCF_017873565.1. Classification (GTDB taxonomy): domain Bacteria; phylum Bacillota; class Bacilli; order Bacillales; family Bacillaceae_C; genus Lederbergia; species Lederbergia galactosidilytica. The sequence continues at coordinate 273,829 of NZ_JAGGKH010000003.1, read as the reverse complement.
CCTTTCCTCATCTATAATGATCGAGGACTGTCAGCAAGGGTGTTAGCTAGGATGAGATAGATGAATAAAGAACCGGGGATAACAAAAATGAATAGTAGTCTAACTAGAAAAGAAGAGATCCCGAAAAACTCCGCGATCCCTCCACAGACTCCGTGTAATGACCGATCTGTTGTGGATCTCCTTAATTTTTTGTTATTCATCACGATTCCTCCCATTATTTTTCTGCCATAATCATAAAGCGCTTGGAATTTGTTCTGATCCCTTTTTCCGTTTGATTATTCTCCATAAACCGGTGAAGAATTTTAAAATCTTCCTTTCCTTCCCCAAAGTTTGGAATGATCGGGGTATGCGTTAGTAAGAAAAGCAAGTCTTCAGGTTCCTGATAGTATTCGGTCGCATCATATTCAAATGACTGCACATTAGAAAAACCAGCTTTTCGAAGTTCCTGCACATATTTTTCTTTTAGCATTCCATCCTTTTCTTGAAATGCTTGCCCACGACCAAATGCCCTTTTAAGATTGATCTTATCCCCTTCACTCACTTGTTGTGTTAAAAATACACCTTCCTTTTTTAACACTTTTGCTATTTCATTAGGCGCAAAAGGAGCATGACAGCAAGAGATGATATCAAAAAAATCGGTTGGAAATTGTAAACCTTGAGATGACATTTGAAAAAAACGAACATTTTTCACATCCGTATTCTGCCTATTTATCCGCGCTTTCTCCACCATCTCACTTGATAGGTCAATTCCAACAATAAGGAAAAAGAAAGTAGCGATTTTCAAAATATTTTCCCCACCCCCAGTACCGATATCTAAAAGGATATCCGAGCTTTTACATCTCTTTGTCACTTCCTCATAAAAATCCCACTCAATCCCTTCAGATTGGCATTTTACGTTACTAAAATCCCAGCCATTCACTTTTCCTACCTCGTTATAAAAGTGCTCATTATCAATCTCATGCATAGGCATATCTCCTTTTTATAAAACGAATTGACAATTTTATTTGAATGACTTACAGTATTCACATACTTATTGTTGAGAATCATTTTCAATTAGTTCCGAAGGATATTGAGCTCCTAATGACTACCCTAGCAATTGATGTTGATTCTCGAATTATCTAAGGAGGTTTGCGATCCATATTGAAAAACATTACGTTAGATCACACATATGAGTGGGAATTCTATTCTGAATTTATGAATCTTCCTTATGATATTAGGGTTGCCATCCCTTCCACCCCACCTCCTGAAGATGGCTATCCGATTGTCTATGTCCTAGATGGAAATGCCTATTTCTCATTCGCGCGCGATGTCGTCCGCCTACAGTCGAGAAGAACAGCCAAAACCTTTGTTGAGTTCGCTCTGATCGTCGGTATCGGCCATCCTGGTGATGATGAGGCCGTTTCCAAGCGACGTTTCTACGAATTCACCGCTCCTGCTGCATCATATATTTATCCTGAACGATTGAAGAAGTTCGGCAAAAAGGAGCATGGTGGAGCTGAAAAATTATTGAAGTTTATCCAACTCGAGTTGAAACCAGAAATTGAAAAGCGCTTTTCCGTTAATCAAAAGAAACAAACACTCTTCGGCCATTCCCTTAGTGGTTTGTTTACGTTATGGGCGTTATTCACACAACCTAAAAGCTTCCAAAGCTATCTTGCCATTAGCCCTTCCGTCTGGTGGAATAACCATGAGATCTTCGATTACGCAAACAATTTTCTAAAACATATAGAACAAAGAAATGGTTTAAATCTCTTCATCGCGGTCGGGGAACATGAAGCATTTATGGTAGACGATGCGCAACGATTATTTAGTCAACTAGAGGGACATCTAGAAGCAAACTTCTATATAGCCCTTGGGGAAAATCATGCCTCAGTGGTTCCAACTGTTATCAGTCGTGCTTTTCGGTTTGCCTTTACTCATTAGAATCCAAAGAGTGGATCAATCCGCTCTTTTTTATCCGCATATAATTTCCAGACTATGATTCCCATTCCAGTAGTTCAATTCGATTTCCAAACGGGTCATGCAGATAAATCCGATTAGCCCCTGGCAAATTGTGGTCGATTATATATTCAATTTCACGACCAGATAAATATTGCTTAAATGCTTCAAGATTTTCGACTTCAAGAGCGGGATGGGCTTTTCTGGCCGGAACAAATGGGTCCTCTGTGCCGATATGGAGTTGGATCTCACCAATCGAAAACCAAGCTCCCCCACGTTTTCGAAGTGTCTCAGGCTTCTCGATTTCCTTAAAGCCTAGAATATCAGAATAAAATTGTCTGGCTAACTCTTCCGATTCCTTTGGTGCGGCCAATTGGACATGGTCAATTTTCTTAAAGGTAAATGACATAACGCTTCCTCCTCTTATTCTTTTATCCTAAGTATACAGACTTTTTGTATAAATTATAGGCACCGTAACGAGGAATACGCTTCCTTAAAGGAAATTCTCGTGCTACACTGAATGTATATACTCTAAACATAAGGGGAGATCCGCGATGATCTTATTAACAATCATTATCATCATTGGGCTATTAACAATCATAAATATTCTAAAATTACAATATAATCAAAACAAAACAATTATTGATCAGAATGAAGTTCTGATTGAAAGTTTAGACAAGTTAAGTGGTGAGGACGAAGTTAGGAGAACGGATGAATAAGTTGAGAAAAGCACATTATAAAGTTTCCCCCTCCAACTTTTGCAATAATTTATAAGCACCTATCAAGAAAAAATAGATAATAAATACATCTAGAAGCCACGCGAATGGATCGAACTCTGTTGTTGGTAAATACAGGGGAGAAAAGAGCAGTGAATGGTTTGTGATTTCATTAGATCCGTGGTATGTTATCCAACTAAACGGGAAACCATAGGATTTTCCATAGGTAGGAAAAAATAGAACAATGCCAACTGAAATGATCATACTAAGGATAAAAACTTTTTTGTGCTTCATCGTTCTCATCTTCCTTCATTTTATTGTGGACATATTGTCATTTCCTTTGCTCAATTAAAGCCTATTCACGACTGCTTTAGAATTTCCCGTTTAAAATAGAAAACAGTTCCATTCACTCCCGATAATTCCCAGCCTTCTTTTCCTAAAGCATTTAGCTTTTCGGTCATAACCGCTTCAAAGTCGGTAAATGCTTTTAGCTGAATCTGAACAACTTCCACTTTGTATTCAAACTGCTTCACTGTCAAACCCTTCTTTCCGTATGATATAGATTCCCCTATCTTAATCACTTAATATTCAGTATATTACCAGCGAAAAGTGAATGAAAGTTAATCCACAGTTCGGCAAGCCCCCGTTTGAGAAGGCTTGCCACTCGTCTGCGGAAAGCAAAATATATTTCCAAAGCGTGGGTATATGCACCCTAGTAGTTCGCTTTTTCTTTGATGAAAATACTATTAACCATTACTTCAAGACAGCGTCACTTATATATTCCGTAGGTCTTATGGACATCTTGTATAAAAATGATCCCATTGCCTGGCTCATCTATTTTAAGTTTTTCTCTTATCGAAGAGACAATCGGTTCAGTATTTTCCGTTTCTGACAAAATCATCACAAGCTCTTTCTCTGGTTCAATATCCATGGAAAATAACTTACTGGTTTCATGAATGCCAGAGCCTCTAGCATTGATAATCGTGCCGCCCTTAGATCCAGCTGCGGTTGCGGCATCAATCACAAACTCCGCATTGCCTTTTTCTACAATTACCGTAATCGCATGGTACATGACAGGATCCGCACCTCTTTCTTCTTTAATATAATCACTTTTACAGCTACTAGCGCCAATGACTTGGCAAACAGGAGTGGTAAAGGCTATGCCGTGATTAGGCTTTTGAAACTTGAACTTTTGATCAAGTTGTTCTAGAGCTTGCCTAATGGTTTCTTTATAGCCAATCATAAAGACAATCTCTTTTCTGACATCAGATAAAGCCAAAAATTCCAAAAGACGGCTTTTGATTGTGCCTTTTCCTAACAACACAGTTCCCCCAGAAATACCACATTTCTTTGCCGCCTGAACGACTTTACTTCCCAATCCAAGATTGACAATCATACAAACTCGTTCAAGATCAGTTCGTTCAGAATGACTCGACATCACGCTCTACCCCTCCTTTTTTAGATTTTAATTTAAAAACAAGACCTAAAATTTGCAAAGCAATTAAAGGTGTCATCGCCACCATGGCAATCATTCCAAATCCATCTATTAAAACATTGGCACCGTCTATTGCCTCTGCAGCACCTTGTACAAAGGCTAATATAAAAGTAGCTGTCATCGGTCCTGATGCCACACCACCAGAATCAAAAGCAATCCCAACAAACAGTTTTGGAACAAAATAAGACAGAGCGATGGCAATCACATAACCAGGCAAAAGGTAATGCCATAATTGAAGATCGGGTATAAGTATCCTTATTATCGATAAAAGAACGGCGAGGCCAACGCCGATCGAAAGAGTGCCCATCACGACATTTCGCTTTACATATCCACTTGTCACATCCTCTATCTGATGGGTCAGAACATGAACGGCAGGTTCGGCCAATATCGTCACGATTCCTAAAACAAAAGCTACAATCATAACATATGCTTTATTATCTAAAGAGGCTATGTTATAACCTACAGCGCTGCCAACATCCATAAAACCAGCATTCACACCGACTAGGAATAAGACGAGTCCGATAAAGGTAAATAATAAACCTATCAAAATTTTTCTAACCGCTTTCTTAGACATTTTAAAGGAAATTTTCTGAAATACAAGGAAAACTAATAATATAGGTACTAATGCCACAATAATTTCTTGAGATATGATGGGAAGCTTTTGTATAAAAGGACCGATAATAGAGGTTGACGTTGTTTCTACCTGTTCTAGACTGCCTGTCATTTTATCCGTTTTCGAAATGATGTTCATCATCATCACGAAGATGATGGCACCTGTAGAAGCGATGGCCACTAATCCAAAACTATCTTTTTCAGAAGCTTTACTATCTTTTTTAAGCATCGAAACGCCCAAGGCAAGCGCTAAAATAAACGGCACTGTCAATGCACCAGTCGTTGCGCCTGAAGCATCAAAGGAAATCGCTAAAAATTCTGGTGAGGTAAATAAGGCAAGCACAAAGATGATAAGATACAAAACAGTTAATAATTTATATAGTGGGATATTATAAACAATTCGAACAAGTCCTGTCGCAATGAGTACACCAATTCCGATGGAAACAACCACAACAAGGCTTGACTTTGTTATTAAGCCTGATGTCACAGAATCAACTTGCCCCGCAAGAATGTGCAAATCAGGTTCAGCAATCGATATAAAAAAGCCAAGTAAAAGACCAGCTATCATGACAATCCAAAGTTTATTTGATTTTGCGATGGTTGCCCCCATCGATTGGCCAATAGGGGTAATCCCAATATCGACGCCAATTAAAAAGATCGATAATCCAATGATAATCAAGACAGCACCAATGACAAAGCGGATCATAAATGATGAATCAAGGGGGGATAAAGTAAAGTTTAAAATTAAAACAATGACAGTAATGGGGAGCACAGCATATAATACTTCTTTTAATTTCGAAACGAGTGCATTCAAAAACAAATCATCCCTTTCAGACTTATTGACTGTGAAATCCCATCAAAGGGTGGTTTAGGCTAGAGGATTCAGGTCATGCAGACGAAGATAGGCGAACGTAGCGTTCTTCATCGGTGTTTCTCTTTTCCCCAACTGATTACGCTTACGAGCCACGTTTCCTCTTATGGAGATTTTTCAACGCAAGATGAAGCTTGCTCCGCGATAGCAGCCCGTTCATAGGGAGTCCTCGTCTTTATTGGTCAAAACAAGAAAAGTCTGTTACAAAAGGACCTATTTATCCTTAAGTGACAGACCCCATCTGAACAATAAATATTTACCTAGAAAACTAAATCTATCGTTATTATCCCATAAAGTCATATAATTTGAAAAGGATAGAATTAGAATTTTTTAGTCTAACACGATGATGTCTCTGACTATTTTTGATATTGATAGCGATAACGCCAATGGTTTAAAATGGATTCCTTATCTATTTTTCTCCCATTCTTAGATACGCCTTTTCTCCATAATATAATCCCAATCCCCATCATAATCACAGCCATTAATAGCGGGATGCTGACGGGATGCAATACATCCAAAAATCCGTATCCATATAGGGTTACTCCTTTTAAGGCTTCCATGCCAAAAAGAAGTGGGGATACTTTTCCAAGCATGAGGATGGTAGGGGAGGATACAATTTCAATTGGCCGATAGGCACCGCCCAGCATTGCCAAACTAACAGAAAGGAGCGATACAAGCCCATGAAATTGGTCTAACCTTCGCGACATTCCCGCCAACAACATACATAAAGCCACGATCGCCAAGACATACGGGATTAAGATTAGCAAGGTTTTGGCACCCCCCATGAAAGTTAACCACTGCGCCAAAGCGAAACGCCATGAAGACGAACACGACTTGCAGGTACCCCATCACAAAGCTGTAAAGGAGATTCCCCCCATACATTTCCCACCTTTTGATAGATGAGAGGGTCATCCTCTCCCAAATTCTCGCTTGTTTTTCTTCTAAAATATGAACAACATTAAAGGCGATTGTATAGATGACAAAGAATAAAGAAAGTCCAAATAAACTTTGTAATGGATGATCCATTATCTATGTCTCCGCATTGCGAAAGTTTTCTTTTTCCACCTTAATCAGCGGCTGTTCCAAAGCCTCTTCCCATATGGATTCTACTTTTTCCCTTTCACCAGTCGATTGGGATGCGGCCAAAACATGTTCCTTTTGTAATTTCTTTGTATAGATCCCCTGAATATAGCGTTGCAACAACGGAGCATTTTCTGAATAGGCACCCGTAACCAAGGTAAAACCCTTTTCTTTTAACTGTAAGCCTGCTTCTGCCTCCCCTTTTCGGATGGCAGCTTTTACATTCTTTTCCTTCTCATATTCAAACGAAAATAATTCTGATTGATTGAGTTCATTGATCAGTGTGGAACGTTCTTGTTCAGGTAGATCAGAGTAAACAGGAACCGTCAGTTGATGATAGCTGGATTTTCCAATAAAGAAAGCAAACATCACACACACCAAGGACACCAGCACAAACACCCAGGGCTTTCTTGCAAATAGGCGAAGTCTCCATAATCCCGATCATACCGCTGCCCCCTTCCGCGGAAACACAAGCCAAGCACTAAAAGTAAGGAAAAAGGCAATGATGATGAGTACGATCAGATCACGGTAGTTTTCGTTCATTCCCCCCTGCATGACTCCTTTATATGCTTCCATTGCTGCTCCATTTGGAGTGAATCGCCCGATCTGTGCCAGTGTTTTGTCACACCACCTAGAAAAGATAAAACCGCCACAAAAGCCGTCATAAACAATTTCGATGCAGCTTCCCGTATCACGCTTAGCTTTTTAAATTTATCTTAGCATATTTCGATCCTACTTTTTACGAAATCAAAAAAACCGAGTAAGATCTACTCGGCCGACACGTTATTCCATTTTAGATAACCCTGTAGCAAGCTTATGTTCTTCCTCAGTAATATGACCAAATTCCTCCATTTTCTCCAATACAATAGCCTGTCTATCACGGTTCAAATCAGGATTTTTCAATGGAGAATAGACTTCAGGTGCCTTTGGTAGGGAGGCGAGGATCGCTGCTTCTTTTAATGTAAGGGAATCCTCAGCAGTCAAGTTTTTATCGAAATAAAGCTGTGCGGCTTCCGTTAATCCGTAGGTCCCATGTCCAAAATAGATCGTATTTAGGTACATTTCCAAAATTTCATCTTTCGTATAGTCGCGTTCGATTTGCAGAGCCATCAACATTTCCTTTGCCTTTCTTCCTAGGGATTTATCCTGCGTCAAAAATTGATTCTTCACTAACTGCATCGTGATGGTGCTTCCGCCTTGAGCAAAGGATTGTGTTTTCAAATCGACAAGGAGTGAGCGACTTAAAGAAATCGGATCTATCCCAATATGATGATTGAAACGATGGTCCTCTATACTAACAAAAGCTTGTGGAACATAATCAGGCAATTGAGTAAGTGGCACATAACTTTCTTCTTTTTTCAAAGCGTCCAGTTGTCCAATTTGTTCATCGCCAACCAAAATTCCTCCAGCAATCGCAACAAATAAATAGGCTGCCATTAAAAATAAACTAGGGATCAGGACCCATTTCCATTTATGTGAACTCTTTCTTGATAATCTACTTGTACGTGTTTCTTTTAGTTGGATGGAATGTGTGTGCATACGAGATTCCTCCTTTTCATTTACAACTATATGATAGGACGAAATTCGACACAGATCTATTGGAATTCCTTTCAGTTACCTTACAAATTTGTCATGTTGTGAGGGGTCTACAAGCAGAAAGGTCAAAGTAGCAACAACCTATCCATGTAAGAACACTTAAGAGATTGAAGAAAAAATAAGTCAAATACCGATAAACCGAGAAGCATAATTTGAAGTATTTTCTCTTCATTTTTAGATTGATATGCCTACATATTTGTCAGTAACACCATAATCGCCCCTATCGTTACAATAGCTAAGATGATGCCTGATAGGCTTGCGATTAAGGCAATCTGTTTTAAAATAGAACCTTTTTGAGCAATTATATAGACGACGAGGCCTATTATAAATAAACCTATTCCCAAAAGAAAGCCCGAAGAAAAAGTGGGTGCAAGTAACCAATACCAGAGTGTTGCAATCCCGATCGCACCCAACAAACTGATGCCCAAATTTTTTAACATGACCTTTATTTCTCCTCCTCATATACTTTCCATTCATAATTCATCATTGTAAAATACTCTTGAATGACGATGAAATCCCCCTGTTTTTTGCAGGTAAATACGTATTTTCTCCCCGTTTTCTGCATGATACCCATCGATTTTTTCAAAAAGCAATGGGCCTTTCAAAATCCCTAGAGGAAATATCGCTTGTATGGGGCTATTACGATTGAAATGAACAAGCCCACCCATATAAAAAATAAATTTTTTCCACGTGTTCAACACCTAGTTATTCTATGTATATATACAAAAATAATGCCCTTAAAGGGCTTGTTGCTTTCCAAAATAAAATCCTGCTTGACTAATCGGATAAAACAAAATGGTCGCAATGAGACAAGCGCCGAAAAAGGGGGCTGTTAAAAACGAACGGAACCATTCCATCGGCATTATGCCATATAAAACAATCATCATGACACATAAATTAGGCAAGATGCTGAGCCGAACCGTTTCAATCAATAACTTTTTCCCTTGGTTCCCAAATTCTTTTCCCAAAAGATAACCGATCAAACTCCAATAGACCGTATAGACTAATAGGACCCACCAACTATTTTGCGCAAGAGCTTGCCATGCCCAGTGGAAGAATGGAATATTCCCCAAATGATGGCCCAGTGTAATACCTATTCCAACCATTAATATTCCCATGTTAAATAAAATGAAAAGACCTTTCACTTGGTACGGAGAAGGCAATGAAGCTTGCCGAAAACTGGCAGCTAATTCTTGCGGACTACCAAACCTATTTACAATGATGGCTATTGCTTCCTTCTCAGGAAGAACCTGTTCAGCCATTGCTTCCTTTATATGGTCTGTGATTTCAGTAATAATCTCTATTCGCTCTGGATGATCTTGTAATTCTTTTTCTAACTGCTCAATATATTGGTGAAAAGTCATCATGATTTTCCCAACACCCGATTGATCATTGAAGAAAAGAGTGTCCATTCACTAGTTTTCTCGCTTAACAATGTTTCACCAGCTTCTGTTAGCTTATAATATTTCCGGGCTGGACCCTTTTCTTGTTTCTCCCAGAAGGCTTCAATATAACCTTGTTTTTCCAACTTATGGAGGGCAGGATAAAGCGTTCCTTCCTTTACTTGCAATGTGTATTCACTTCGTTTTTCCATTTCTTTCACAAGCTCATACCCATACATTGCTCGCTCATTCAATAACTGAAGCAAGATTAAAGCTGTACTTCCCTTTAAAAGTTCTCGATTAAACATATGATCCTCACATACCTCGTATTAATAGGTAAGTTTAGTTTATGTATTCTTCCTCGTAATGTCAAGGGCTATTTTTCAAAGAGAAGTAGCTCTCCATTTTTATAATGCCATTTATTTTTACCAGTGAATCCCGCCTTTACTAAGGCTCTTGACAGCTCCATTAAAAAGAAGCCATGAGAAACAATAAGGATCCTATTTTTTGAGCTAGATTTAATGAACTCGATAAATTCTTCGGCTCTCCTTATGGTGTCTTTTCTTGTTTCCTCTTGAGAAGAGTGTGAATAAAACCATGCAACACGACCGCACAAGGTCCATAGAGCTAAAGGTAGCTTACATTTTTTCTGACTAAAAGCGGTAAGAGGAATTTCACGCAGCAATGGAGTTTCGATCATTTCACAGTTACACAAACTCTTTGCTGTCTGAACGGCCCGTGACAAATCACTTGTAAAACAAAGCTCCCAGTCCAACTTCCCCTCTAAGTTTTCAGCTTGTCCAATCGGGGCTTCATCATAATGTTTTACCCATTGTCTAAATTGATCTGCCGTTAGCCACCTCGATGGCTTTTGATGATTTACATTAAAATGACGCACAAGGCCTAATTGCAAATAAACCCTCTCCTTATTTAAATCTTCCTCATTAGATTGGGAGTTCGCTAGTGCTATTCACGAATTTTAACGTCTTAGAGCATAAAGTTGCGCATTCCCTCCTGAATGTCGCGCATTCTCCCCGTAAGTTGCGCATTTCCTCCTGAATGTTGCGCATTCTCCCCGTAAGTTGCGCATTTACACCGGAATGTCGCGCATTCTCCTCTAAGTTACGCATTTCCTCCTGAATGTTGCGCATTCTCCCCGTAAGTTGCGCATTTACACCGGAATGTCGCGCATTCTCCTCTAAGTTACGCATTTCCTCCTGAATGTTGCGCATTCTTCCTCTAAGTTACGCATTTCCTCCTGAATGTTGCGCATTCTCCCCATAGGTTGCGCATTTACACCGGAATGTCGCGCATTCTCCTCTAAGTTGCGCATTTCCTCCTGAATGTTGCGCATTCTTCCTCTAAGTTGCGCATTCCCTCCTGAATATCGCGCATTCCCCTCTAAGTTGCGCATTTACACCGGAATGTCGCGCATTCTCCCCGTAAGTTGCGCATTTCCTCCTGAATGTCGCGCATTCTCCTCTAAGTTGCGCATTTCCTCCTGAATGTTGCGCATTCTCCCCGTAAGTTACGCATTTCCTCCTGAATGTTGCGCATTCTTCCTCTAAGTTGCGCATTTCCTCCTGAATGTTGCGCATTCTTCCTCTAAGTTGCGCATTCCCTCCTGAATATCGCGCATTCTCCTCTAAGTTGCGCATTTCCTCCTGAATGTCGCGCATTCTCCCCGTAAGTTGCGCATTTACACCGGAATGTTGCGCATTCTTCCTCTAAGTTGCGCATTTCCTCCTGAATGTCGCGCGATCAAAAACTTAGAAGTGCGCAATTTAATTCTCAATGTTGCACAATGACCTTAGGCTGCCACTAACTAAGCTAATCTAATATATTATAATAGCAAAAAGCCGGAAACAGGTCTCCCCAGCTTCCGGCTTTACTAGTTTTGTATAAACGGCCACCAGTTTGCTTTTCCAAGTGTGTTAATGATAATTGGTACGAAAAATGGCAAAATAATTAACGCATAGAATAATAGTCCCGTTAAGACGACGGTCGCAATTTGCAGCATGGATAACATGCCTGATGGCAATATCGCTGCAAATGTTCCCGCTAAAATCACGGCGGCATTGATAATGACGGTGCCCATATTTTTCATAGCAAGGAAGATTCCTTCCTTAACATCCATTTCCTTAAATTCAGAGAAACGGTCCATCAGGAAGATCGAGTAATCGACCCCAAAAGTTCATCCGTCAAGAAAAGTTTTACATGAGAATGGATGTCCCCACGAGATTTTAATTGTCCATTATAATTTAGAAATTTAAGCATGGTCGTGATTCTATGTACTATTGGGATGGATCGCGATAGTTAGAGAGGAAGGGTTCAACCTATTGAAAGGCTATTTCGAGCCTTGGTGTGTCAAATCGGCATGCCACTCGGTTATTATTAGTAATAGGAGTAATAAGAGAGCTTAAGTCTTTGCTTATTTTAGTAAATGCTAAAATAAAAAAAGTCTCTGCTTAGAGACTTTCCTTGAAGAAATTCTTAAAATGTTGTCATTTTTTCTGCGGGATCAATCCGCTTCCGTACTTTTTGTGCAATGATCTCTTTATCGAAGTAACCAATGTTAAGCACACCGATAATTTTTTCGCCTGGTTGGACATGAAGAGCCTGACGGAATAAAGGGTCACGGATATGTTGTGGTGTTTTCCAGACCATGCCTAAATCTCGTTCCCATGCTAATAATTGTAAATTTTGGACCATGCAGCTGGTTGCAGCAAAATCTTCTTCCGCTTGTTTCTGGCGTGGATCATCATTGATTACTACAATCAAAAATGCAGGAACATTTTTAAATTTATTGCGGACCGATTCATGCTTACTCCGCTCATGGCAAGGCAAAATCGCTTCAATAAAAGCCTCCCTTCTATCACTAGACACAAAGATAAAGCGCCATGGTTCACGTAGTTTATGGTTTGGTGCCCAGACGGCATCTTTTAACAACGATAGGACTAGATCTTGACTAACTTCCTTATCTAAATATCCGTTCTTCACGGATGTTCGTTCCCGAATAATTTGAGCAATCGATGTAGCCGCTAACATTTTCAACCTCCAAAGATAATGATAATCATTTTCATCAATCTAACATCATTCATCATAACATGTTTCTTTTTTAAATCAAGGAACAATCCTTCGAATCGCTCATATATGCGAAACTTAAATTGCCATGTCGGCATGGTCCTGCCACTTTAACTTAGCAATCACCCTGGAGCTCGACCATGACACACTAGGGCTAGCCGCAGAAAAAGAAGGAGCCTCTCGAGACCCCTCCTCTTAAAAATAACCATGAATAAGTGGTACATCTTCTGGCTTTTCCCCAGAAAAGCGGTAAGCATTCTGGATTCTATTCACAACCTCACTAACATCTTCCTTATTGCTGTGAATCGTAGCGATGATATTTCCTTTTTCAATGTGATCACCGATTTTTTTATGTAAAACAACTCCTACACTTAGATCAATCTTCGATTCTTTTGTTTCCCGTCCCGCTCCTAACATCATGGCTGCCATTCCGATTTCATCTGCAATAATTTCAGAAACAAAACCATGTTCAACTGTTTTTACCTTGATTTGATATTTAGCTTCAGCTAGTTTATCAAAGTCATCTACCACAGTTGGGTCTCCACCTTGAGCTTTCAAAAATTGTTTAAAAGCTTCCAATGCTTTGCCATTTTCGATGACTTCTATTAAACGTTCACGAGCTTTTGCCTCAGTTTCCATCCCTCCTGCCAATAGCACCATTTTACTTGCTAGCACAAGACACAACTCTTGTAAGTCTTCCGGTCCCTTTCCTTGCAATGTTTCAATCGCTTCCTTCATTTCGAGCGTATTGCCAATGGCAAAACCAAGTGGTTGATTCATATCTGAGATGATAGCACTTGTTTTCCTTCCCACTTGGTTCCCAATATCCACCATCGTCTCGGCTAGTGCTTTGGCATCTGCTATATTTTTCATAAAAGCGCCTGACCCTACCTTAACATCCAAGACAATTGCGTCTGCACCTGCTGCGATCTTTTTGCTCATGATTGAGCTAGCGATTAACGGAATCGAATTAACCGTTGCCGTCACATCACGCAAACTGTAAATTTTCTTATCAGCTGGTGTTAAATTTCCTGACTGACCAACCACCGCGATTTTATTCTGATTCACCAATTCAACAAATTTTTGCTCAGAGATCTCCACATGAAACCCAGGAATTGACTCCAATTTATCAATCGTTCCTCCCGTATGCCCTAACCCTCTACCAGACATTTTCGCAACCGGGATACCAAGTGCCGCTACAAGTGGAGCTAAGATCAAAGTCGTAGTGTCTCCTACTCCCCCTGTAGAATGCTTATCCACTTTCACTCCATTAATATCCTTTAAATCAATGGTATCACCTGACTCCACCATTGCCATTGTAAGTGCAGCCGTTTCCTTTGCTGTCATACCTTGAAAATATACTGTCATTAAAAACGCAGACATTTGGTAGTCAGGGATACTTCCTGCCGTATAGCCTTCAACGAGAAAGCGAATTTCTTCATCAGATAAAACTTTCCCATCCCTTTTCTTTGCCAAAATATCGACCATTCTCAATTTCATCACCCTTTCCTTCCCTTCATATTATATTTTTCCATCTATATGTCAAAACCCTTCTACTTCTGGATATGGGTGTCAAATAATATTGGACTTTTCGAAAGGATGATTACAATTTCCCCAAAATAAAAGTATGATAGACGTAGATCTTAAAAATTACTTATAAGGATAAGGATACGGAACCATGACGAAACGACTCTCACACAAAAAAATCTTTCTAATTGTAACGCTCTTTACGATTCTTTTAACTAGTTTTCGGATTGGCTGGATTCTGCATTACAAAACTCCAGAACATCCTCATGCTGAAAAAGGTGTTATTGATTTAAGTGGTTGGCATTTTAATGATCAAACAACCATTCCACTTGACGGCGAATGGGAGTTTTATCCGTCCTCCTTTCAGATAGAGGACAACAAAGAAAAACGGAACTATACTCAAGTTCCCAGCAATTGGCAAGGAAACTTAAATCCTAACGATCCGAAACAGGCATTAGGCTATGGCACCTATCAGTTGAAAATTGTTCTACCCGAAGACAGCACTTTCTTATATGGGATTCGACTCACAGAGGTCACAACAGCGGCAAATGTATTAATCGACGACAAGTTGGTCGCTCAAGCAGGAAAAGCTCTTGAGTCATCCGAGCAAAAAGGATTCAAACAAAGGCCTTTATCTGTCCTATTTCAACCCGAAAACAACGAAATCGAGCTTACCATTCAGGTCTCCAATCACGATACACCGCTTGAAGGTGGGATCACTAAATCAATTAAAATCGGAACAGAAAAAGCCATTTCGAAGGAAAGCCAGCAATCTAAGACTTTCCAAATGGTGATCTTTGCTATCTACCTTTTCCATGGAATATATGCCTTTGGCTTACTATGGGTTGGTAAGGGCAGATATCGGAAAGAACTTTTTTATTATGGCTTTATGCTTGCTTTAGCTGCTTTTACCAATTTGATTGATGATGAGATGGTTGTATCCTTACCGATTAGCTATGAATGGTATCACCGCTTATTATCATTAACTTTCATTACTACCCTATTCGCTCTGTTACAGTTTATTAAGGCATATTTTAAGGCAAAGGCACTAACTTTTCGGATATTTGTTATCTTTTATTCTATTCTATCAATCGCATATTTGGTCGTCCCTTATCAGTATTATTACCACCTTGCCTTTGGGATGATGCTTCTATATTTTAGCGGTTTTTACTTTTTATTCTCACAAACAATCCCTGCTGTACGCAAAGGGCATTCTGGAGCAATTTTCATCCTATTATTTGTCACAAGCTATACGCTCAATATGCTCTGGGGAACGGCTGGCAATGCCAATTTAACTAACATCCCTTATTATCCATTCGACTTCATTATCTCGATTGTGATGATTGCGTTTCTATTATTAAACAAACATATGCAAATCATTCAGCAAAATGAAGAGCAAACAGAGCAATTGCAAAAGGCAGATAAGAAGAAAAACGAATTTTTAGCGAATACTTCTCATGAATTACGAAACCCACTTCAAGGGATGATCAGCATTGCCCAAACTTTCTTAAACGACCATAAAGAGGCACTATCTGAAAAAAATAAGGATGATTTACTTTTACTAGTACGAATTGGTCAGCAAATGAACTTTGTCTTAAATGATTTGCTCGATATTACAAAGTTACAAGAGAGCTATATACAGTTAAAGAAAGAAAAACTAGATCTTCGGACTGTTATATTTGGCGTATATGATATGCTCCAACATATGGAAAGAGAAAAAAGTGTGCAGTTTCACGTTTCCATTCCTCCATCTTTTCCTATGATTTTTGCTGATGAAAATCGCCTAATCCAAATTGTGTATAATCTCCTTCATAATGCACTGAAATTTACACATGATGGATCAATCACCATTTATGCCGAGCAAAAAAATGGCATGGCGAAGATCTACATCCAAGACACAGGAATTGGAATGCATGAAGATATGCTTGAAAAAGTTTTTCTTCCTTATGAACAGGAAGACTCAGGCATTACCTCAATTGGTTCGGGAATTGGTTTAGGTTTAGCAATTTGCAAACAGTTAGTGGAATTACATGGGGGCGAGATTTCAGTTGAATCCAAACTAGGTGAAGGTTCTACATTTTCATTTACACTTCCTTTAGTTCATGAACATGGTGCTGTAAATGAAGTTGCTGCTTCAGAAGAAACTTTTGTGGTCCCAGACACCTCTTTATTTAAAGCAAAACCTGTCCAAATAAATCAAGGGATTGAGATCACCCATGTTCAACGTGCAAAAATCTTAATTGTCGATGATGATCCCGTCAATCGCCAAGTTCTAAGCAGAATTTTAATGGCAGAAAATGATATTTTAACGGCCGCTAGTGGAAAAGAAGCCATGGACTATATCCATTCAAAGGAATGGGATTTAGTGATTTCCGACGTTATGATGCCTGACATGTCTGGCTATGAGCTTACAACGGTTATTCGTCAGCAATTTACCATTTCAGAATTGCCTATTTTACTTTTGACTGCTCGCAATCAATTGGAAGACATTTATACTGGGTTTCAATCAGGAGCCAATGATTATGTATCAAAACCGGTCGATGCCTTAGAGCTCCAAACGCGTGTAAAGGCCTTAACTGATTTAAGGCAAGCAGTTAAGGAGCAACTTGCTATGGAAGCAGCCTGGTTGCAAGCTCAAATTAAACCGCATTTTCTGTTCAATACATTGAATATGATTGCCTCTCTTAGTGAAATTGATCCGGCGGTTATGGGCCAATTACTAGAGGAGTTTGGCCATTATTTACGTAAAAGTTTTGATGTTCAAAATATCCAAACATTGGTAGCATTAGACCATGAATTGGAACTTGTTCGCGCTTATTTATATATAGAAAAGGTGCGTTTCGGAGAAAGATTACAAGTGGAATGGGCATTACCAGAACGACTTTCTACAAAAATCCCGCCATTATCCTTACAAACACTTGTTGAAAATGCAGTTAATCACGGCATTCTGAAGAGACGGGAAGGTGGATATATCTGCATTCGTATTTTAGACAATGATACCCATTATGACATTGCGGTTATCGATAATGGGGTCGGCATGGAAGAAAAACACATTCAACAAATTATGAATATATCTCCGCGCCAAGCAAGTCAAGTTGGGATCCGTAATACAAACAGACGCTTAAAGCAACTCTTCGGAACTGGGCTAACGATTGAAAGTCAAATTGATCATGGTACGACAGTAAGTTTTAAAGTCCCTAAATAAGGTAAACACAAGCATGTAAAAATTTAAACCCTTAGAATGTCCTTAGTACCACCATATCGATGAACTAGGATACACTTCTCTGGAGTACCTGCCGATGGCCTCAGAAGCCAGTCAAGCACACTCAGCTCCAGGATAACTTAAGAAAAAAACTTTCACAAACGATTTCTGTTTGTGAAAGCTTTTTTTGTTACTTTTATTCCGTTCTGCGACGATAGATAAGATACGAAGCTAGCCCGATTATTAGTATACTGATTCCAAGTAAAATCATGTTGTAATAATTAGTTGCTGTATTCGGTAATTTCTGTTTTTGATTCGTAACTATTTTATTCATAGTATCTGTTGGCACCTTTGGAGTTTTGTTTGAAACTTGTTCTCCCTTAGGCTTCTCATTGTCCACTGGATCCTTTCCTGGCTTCTCAGGATCTTCTTGGTCTCCAGGGTCTTCTTGCTTTGGTGTAGACGACTTTTTATTGACCGCTTTTACTTTCGTACTCTCTTTTTTCCCCTTTTCAATTGTGAAGACAATTGGTGTCTTATCTAATTCATATCCAATTGGAGCCTTCACTTCAACAAATTGATAATCCCCCGGTTTTAGATCAGAAACAATGATTTTTCCTGCTTGATCTGTTGTTAGATCGGTTTGTAAAACTTCACCATCCTGATCCAGCAGTTCAAAAGTTGCTCCTGCTAAAACTTCGTCTTTTTCGTTATATTTTGTAAGCTCTACCGTACCATAGATTAATTTGTTGGTAATATTGAAGCCATCGATGTTCTTCTCATAACCTTCCACAGCTTCTTCGTCTACCGTGTAGGTGATTTCTTCACCTTCTTTATATTTTGCCAAGTCTGTAAAGCTATATTTCCAGTCATCCCTTTCTGTTACTTCTACTGAATCTATTTTCTCACCATTCGCGAGTAGATTTACAGTAATTTTCTCCGGACGAAGACCGTCTTGGTTATTGGCATCATCCCATGTTTTCTTACCAGCTACTTCCGTTACTTCTGGCGTGTGCGAGTTTGTCATTATGATATTGCCATGGTTTTCATCGTTTACGGTTGTTTTATATCCCGGAACTTCAGTAATTTCAACTACAGAATATACAATGCTCTTTCCTGATGCTTTTGCATCTAATTCATTCCATGTATGGGTCCAGTTGTTTTCTTCCGACAGCTTAACGGGATCACCCTCTGATTCATCATCCGCTATTAACTGCACTTCAATAGTTGCTGGTCGAATACCATCTTGGTTATTCGCATCATCCCAATGTTTTGTGACGGTGACACTTGTTTTTCCTGGTTTGTGCTGGTTTGTCACGTCATAACCTTTCACTTCTGTTGTGTAATCTTCTACAGTATCTTCCGTAATTGTATACACAATCTCTTCACCAGCTTCATATTTCGGTAAGTCTGTGAAGCTATATTTCCAGTCGTCCTTTTCTGTTACTTCTACTGAATCTATTTTCTCACCATTTGCGAGAAGATTTACGGTAATTTTCTCTGGACGAACACCGTCTTGGTTATTGGCATCATCCCATGTTTTCTTACCAGCTACTTCCGTTACTTCTGGTTTGTGTCTATTTGTCAGGTCGTAACCATCAATAATCGTTGTATAACCTTCCACAGCTTCTTCTGAAATAGTGTACACTATCTCTTCCCCTGCATTATATTTAGGCAGATCTGTGAAGTTATAGCTCCAATCCGTTGTAGCAGTTACTATTTCTGATGAAACTTTTTCACCATCTGCTAATAGATTTACAGTAATGGACTCTGGACGAATTCCATCTTGGTCATTAGCATCTTCCCATGTTTTCTCACCAGCTACTTCCGTTACTTCTGGTGTGTACGTGTTTGTCACAATGATATTACCATGGTTTTTATCGTTTACGGTTGTTTTATATCCCGGAACTTCAGTAATTTCAACTACAGAATATACAATGCTCTTTCCTGATGCTTTTGCATCTAATTCATTCCATGTATGGGTCCAGTTGTTTTCTTCCGACAGCTTAACGGGATCACCCTCTGATTCATCATCCGCTATTAACTGGACTTCGATACTTGCTGGTCGGATACCATCTTGGTTATTCGCATCATCCCAATGTTTTGTGATCGTAACACTTGTTTTTCCTGGTGTGTGATGGTTTGTCACGTCATAACCTTTCACTTCCGTTGTGTAATCTTCTACAGTATCTTCCGTAATTGTATACACAATCTCTTCACCAGCTTCATATTTCGGTAAGTCTGTGAAGCTATACTTCCAGTCATCTTTTTCTGTTACTTCTACTGAATCTATTTTCTCACCATTTGCGAGAAGATTTACGGTAATTTTCTTTGGACGAACACCGTCTTGGTTATTGGCATCATCCCATGTTTTCTTACCAGCTACTTCCGTTACTTCTGGCGTGTGCGAGTTTGTCATTATGATATTGCCATGGTTTACATCGTTTACGGTTGTTTTATATCCCGGAACTTCAGTAATTTCAACTACAGAATATACAATGGTTTTTCCTGCCGCTTTTGCATCCAATTCATCCCATGTATAGGTCCAATTGTTTTCTTCTGACAGTTTAACAGGATCACCCACTGATTCACCATTAGCTGTTAACTGTACTTCAATACTTGCTGGACGGATGCCATCTTGGTTATTCGCGTCATCCCAATGTTTTGTGACTGTAACACTTGTTTTTCCTGGTGTGTGATGGTTTGTTATGTCATAACCTTTCACTTCTGTTGTGTAATCTTCTACAGTATTTTCCGTAACAGTATACACAATCTCTTCACCAGCATCATACTTCGACAAGTCTGTGAAGCTGTACTTCCAGTCATCTTTTTCTGTTACTTCTACTGAATGTATTTTCTCACCATTTGCAAGAAGATTTACAGTAATTTTCTCAGGACGAACACCGTCTTGGTTATTGGCATCATCCCATGTTTTAACACCATTAACCTCAATTTCTTCAGGTGTATAAGCATTTGTAATGTTAAACCCGTCAATTGTAGTTTCGTAACCTTCTACATGATCTTCTGTAATTGAGTAAACTATTTCTTCTCCAGCTTCGAATTTTGGCAGATCCGAAAAAGTATACTCCCAATCATCTGCTTCAGTCACTTTCGTTGACTTGACAAATTCATCATTCGCAAAAAGATTTACTGTAATTGATTCCGGACGGATGCCATCTTGGTTATTTGCATCATTCCAAGTTTTTGTTCCAGATACTTCTGTTACCTCAGGGGTGTGGCTATTTGTGATAATGATGTTGCCATGATCTTTATCATTTACTGTTGTTTCATATTCCGGTAAATCTGTTAATTCAACTACTGAATATTCAATGGTTTCTCCAGCCTCTTTTTCATCGAGTTCTGTCCAAGTATAAGTCCAGTCGTTTTCTGGAGATAATTCTGCTGGATCTCCATACTCATTTCCATTAGCGGTTAGTTGTACTTCAACGCTTCCAGGACGAATGCCATCTTGGTTATTTGCGTCATCCCAGTGCTTCGTTACCGTTGCACTTGTCTGTCCCGGAGTGTGATGGTTGATAATATCTGTACCATTGATTTCCGTTGTATATTCTTCTATCGAGTTCTCAGTGACTGTATATACAATTTCATTACCGGCATTATATTTCGGTAAATCTGTGAAACTGTACTCCCAATTGTCTTCTTCAGTTACTTCAACAGAACCAACTTCCTCACCATCGGCTAAAAGATTAACCGTAATAGATTCTGGACGTACGCCGTCTTGGTCATTCGCGTCATCCCATGTTTTCTTTCCGGAAACTTCTGTCGTTTCTGGTATATAGCTATTAGTGATGTTGAATCCTTCAATTGTAGTTTCATAGTCTCCTACTGGATCTTCTGTAACCGTGTATTTAATCTCAGAACCATTTGCAAATTTCGGTAGGTCTATAAAACTGTACTGCCAATTATTCTCTGCTGTAACTTCTGTTGTATTAACTTCCTCACCATTTGCTAGTAGATTTACAGTGATGGTATCTGGACGTTTACGATCTTGGTCGTCAGCATCATCCCATATTTTCTCACCAGAAACCTCAGTTACATCAGGTGTATAGCTGTTTGTGATGATAATGTTACCGTGATCTTCATCATTCACTGCCATTTCATATTCCTCTAGTTCTGTTATTTCTTTTACAGAATACTTGATTGGTTTTCCATCACTATTTAATGGTAGCTCTGACCATGTGTGGTTCCAATTACTGTCCTGCGCTAACTCGATTGGTTCACTAACTGGTTCGCCATCTGCTGTTAATTGTACTTGAATGCTTTCTGGACGCTTACCATCTTGGTTATTCACATCATTCCAATATTTCGTTACAGTGACAGCTGTTTCTTCTGGCGTATAGCTGTTTGTAATATTATAACCGACAATTTGTTGAGAATAACCTTCAACTGTGTTCTCGGTAATGGTGTAATTAATTTCTTTTCCAGCTTTATATTTTGGTAAATCTGTAAAGCTATATTTCCAATCATCATCTTCTGTTACTTCGACAGAACGGAGTGGTTCACCATCTCCTAAAAGGTTTACTGTAATGGTTTCAGGGCGCTTACCGTCTTGGTTATTGGCGTCTTCCCAAGTCTTCGTTCCTGTTATGTTAATTAGCTCTGGTTTATGACTGTTTGTTAGCGTGAAGTCATATGGATTATCTTCATTAACTTCTACTTTACTTTCGTAACCCTTAACAGCTACTTCCTCGATTGTGTAGGTGATTTCCTTCCCTGCTTGATCCGTTGCTGGTAATTTAGTGAACTCACCCGCCCAGCCGTTTTCTGCATCTAGAGTTAATTCAAGATCTGTTTCTTCTTTATTTGCAAGTAGTTTCACTGTGATAGAATCAGGACGCAAGCCGTCTTGGTCATTTGCATCTACCCATTCCTTATTCACAGAGACAGTTACTTGTTCAATTTTATATTCGTTTGTAACAGTCAAGCCATCTTCTGATATGGTCTTCTTAAAATTGTCTGGAACATCAACTTCATCGACGGTGTAATCATACGCCTTTCCATCGATATCTGTTACATCTAAACCGGTCCAAGTATATTCTGTTTCTCCATCTTCTAAAGTAACAGGTTTACCGTAGGCTTCCCCATCTCTATATAATTGAAGCTGGATAGAATCTGGTCTGACGGATTCTCCGCCCTTCCATACTTTTGTTCCAGTTATATTTGTTTTTTCCTTTGTATTCTCAAAATCTACTTCAAAAACTTTTTTGTTGTTACCATATGGTTCATCCACGTTAATTTCTATTTCTTTATCTGATAAAACATATCCATTTGGTGACTCCACCTCTTTGAGATAATAGGTTCTAAGAGGTAAGTTTCCTATTTCCAGAACACCCTTTTCTGTGGTGAATTCCTCTCCAAACTGAATTCTTTCACCATTTAGTTCAAACTCAAGGATAAAGGTAGCTTCATTATTTGCAATTACTTCCTCTTCTTCAGAGTCCACCTTTGTAACCACGATTGCTCCTCTTTTTGGGTTGAATTCTCCGCCTACCCAAGAAAATTCTCTTGCATTTATACGTTCAGATTCAACCGTTTTTTCATCGATGCCAGTTCCTTTAAAACTAACAGTATTGTTAACTTCACCATCTGTTTCTGTTACAACAGTTGTGTAGTTCAATACCAAGGTCTCGTTCAGATCCTCTGTGAGTTCAATTGCTAATATAGTCTCGTCATTCTCATTTACACTTACATCAAGTGTGTAATCAACGTCCTCTTCTAAAACAGGACCATTCAGTTTTTCAATTTCAAGACTGTCTTCTACATAAACCAGTCCCGGGCTTATCGTATCCGTGATGGTAACATCCTTCATGATAGTGGAGAGACTTTCATTCACTGTAACTTGCCAGTCAATCTCTTCTCCTGTGAAAACTTGATTACCGTCTAGACCAATCGTTCCTTTTTCTAGGAATCGATCATGTTTGTCATAATTAACCGTTCCTGAGTAAAGATATTCATCCCGGCCAACTTTAACCTTTGCGTTGTTTGTGTATTTTGGTTGCGAAATATTCGGGACACTTGTTGTAAATTCGATGACATATCTTTCTTTTACTTCAAAATTATCATTAAACGTTAAAGTGAACTCATCACCTTCAACGGTAACTGTATAGTCATCTATCTTAGGTCCTGTAATGTTTGTTTCACCATTAGCAGCTACTTCATAGACTGATACTTTGATACTGTGTGGATCAATCGTTCCTTCATAATCCAATGTATCTGTAATAACAACACCCGTTCCAAGCTTTTGCTGTTGGTAGTTCGTATATAGCTGCCAAGCAATTTTTCTTTCAGAGCCGCTTTGCCAGCCATCAACCAGTTTCCCATCATTATCTACATGGACTAATTTCCCAACTTTTTTACCACTGTTCCATGAGTCTTCTCTCACTTTTGTTTGAGCATCCCGCCCTTCATCGAAGCCAATACCATTTTCAGTTTCTCCAGTGAATTTAGCGTGGTTTTTATAAACTCTATCTTCACTTTCATTTTTGTCTAATTTCTTACCATCAACTTCAAGTTGTGGGTCATAGGATGTTTGATACGTAATTACCATTTCATTATTTAATGGTAGTAGGCGGTCATCAAACTTAATAGTAAACCCTTTATGAAAACCTGTATCATCATTTTCTGTATTTGGAGTGAGAGTGTATCTCTCTTTTTCAATAGATCCTTTATCAACTTTAATTTCTAATGTATCAGGTAATAAGATCAACCCTTTATTTGGGAAGGTATCAACTATTTCTAATGAAGTTATAGCATCTCTTATCGGATTTACTTTAAGTTCCCATTCAATAGTTTTATTATTGTAGTCTATAGATTTAAAGCTTTTATTAAAACTATTCGCTGGTGGGTTGATTGTGAAGCTATCACCAGGTGTACCCTCACCGATGCCATCACCTTCCATAGAAGCGGCATTGTCAAAACTATCGATCTCAAAGTCTTCAATTTTAGTTGTATAGGTAATTTGAATATGTTTGTCACCGATATTTCCTAAGTCGATTCTAACTTTCTGTTTTCCATCATCTGCATCTGAAGTTGTTATACTTTTAGCCGTAATTTCATTTCCTTCTTCATCTTTTATAGAAATATCATCTTCAGAAATGCTCAATCCTTTTGGAATCAAATCCGTTACGACAACATTATTTACCGGATGTTTCGCTTTATTAACATCAATTGTCCAAGTAAGTGTTTTATTATCATAATCTACATTGGAGGTTCCTGATTTTTCAAGAAGTGACTGTCTCGAATACTTTACCGTCGCATCATTTTCCCCTATTTTCATTTCTCCGTCGTATAATTCAGTGTGATTCGTAAATTCATTGTCACGTTGATAATCCCCATCATTAACTTTTGACCAATCGATATTTGTGCTAAATGTAATTTGATAAATTTCATCAGATCCTACTTGACCTAAATTGATTGGGAACTTCTCAGCACTTTTTTCTTCTATCCAATTCCAATTGCTATTAAACTTATGAACTTTTATAGATCCTTCTACTAAACTCAATTCATCTGCTAGTTCATCTCTTACAATTGCCTCATCAATCTCTCCACCAGATTCATTAACTATAATTTTCCAATCTAACTGTTCAGTTTTATCATTATATACTCCACTTTTTTCAATTGGATTGCTTCGTTCAAGTCCCTTCACAGTTGCTTTTGCTGGCAATCCTGCACCTCCATAAGAGAACAATGCATCATTTGTAAAGCTATCAATCGTATAATCTTCTATCGTTGTTGTATATTGAATTCTATAGCCTTGGTATGGTGCTATATTTTCAAATTCAATATTAAATTCATTTCCATCCACCTGTGGCTTTGCATTAAATTCAGCACCAACACGCTTATCTCCATTCAATCCAATCGATAATTCATTGATAACAAAATCTCTTGGTTCCCCTAAACCATCTGGAATAATATCCTTTAACGTTGCATTTGTAATTGCTTCCTCATGGTCATTCATAATATCGATCGTCCAAGTTATTTCTCTTGCATTCAATTCTCGATCAGGATGACCTTCTTTTGTGATAGTACTAATATCCCCTTTTGGTTTTGCAATGACAGTAAGTGTTTTATCACTTTTATCATTAAAATGGATCTTTTGTACTATATTTTCTTGGAATTTTTCTAAATTAAATTGTAAATTTAAACCTACAAAGCCATTTTGAACAGCACTATCTTCAATATTTTCATTGAAGACAAATCTAAGTTCGCCATCAACAATACTATACTCCCCAACATCTACACCGTTAGTCATAATTCGTTGACTTGGTACATTAACCCGTTTAAATATATCTGGCAGTTTGATGGATGCCGTGTCACCAGCCTTTGCATTAAGTCCTTCTGTATCCCAAGCATATGCTACTTCTACCTTCGTACCATTCCCTATTTCAATGACAGCCCCATCTTCAACATCTTCCTCATTAACTTTAAAATAATCAAAGGTAAAGATATTCCCTAACTCCACAGCCTGTGGTTGAACATCAGTTGCAGCAGAAGTTGCGGTATCTTTCTTTTCCGTTCCTTCATCCTCTACTGTTTCTTTAATCTCTTCTTCATTTGTTACTTCTTGTTCCTCATCAGTATTCACTTCTACTGTTTCTTCCTCTTTTTCCTCTTTGTCCGTTTCTATTTCTGCAGTTCCTTCGGTATCAGAAGCTTTTTCTTCTTGCTGTTCATCAGCACGATCTGATTCCGTCACTTCTTCTAACGGTTCATCTTTTACTTCTTCTTTATCAGTTGTTTCATTCTGTGTTGCTTGATCTGGTTCATCTTCCGTCACTTCTTGCTTTACGTGCTCGGCCTGTACCATGAAATTGCCCTTTGCTTCTGGATGTTCTTTAGCTTTTTCGTTAAAGCTAGCTGAAATGAGGCCATCTGCTGAGGCTTTATATTCTCCTATTTCTGTTTCTTTATCTAATAATTTTCCTGATTGTGCTTGTTGTATCTGTATCTCTTCAGGGAGTGGAAAAACGAATTGGTTCTCGACTTCCAGGTCTATCCCTTTAAGATCCCAATCCACTCGAACATCAACAGTGGAGGATTCTCCATTTGGTTCTGCGATGTCCACACCAGAAAACGCGTTATCTGTATGCTCTTTTGCTTGAGCTGGTGCTGCAAGCATAAGACCATTCGATAACGTCTGCATAAGTAGCAACATAATAAATAGCAGACTTACTCTCTTTCTCACTTACTCTACCCCTTCCCTTATGATCAATAGCATACATGTGCATGCTAAAAGCACTTTAAACCTCGCCGCTCAACAATTTCTAAACAAAGTTTGGCTCTAAACTGAAGGGTTTAGGTATAAAGAAGTGTTATTCGTTAATATGCATTGTTTTGTTTGCATACATCTTATACAATATAATGAATAGAATATTCTTATCGAGGTAAGGGGGGGATGTTTTTTGAAAGCGATTCTAATTGATGATGAACCACTTGCTTTGGAATATCTTGAATTACAGATTAAGAAAATAAGTACTATGAAAGTTGCAGGGAAATTCACCCATTTCGAAGTTCAGAAACATATAAATTTACTTAATGAAGTTCAAATTGCCTTTCTGGATATCGAAATGCCGCAAACCAGTGGAATAGAACTTGCGACTCAGCTTCTAGAAATCAATTCATCGCTTATTGTCGTTTTCGTAACCGGTTACCAAGAATATGCTATACAAGCTTTTGAATTAAATGCGCTTGATTATATTATGAAACCAATCCAGTTAGACCGCTTGCGAAAAACGTTGCAACGAATTGAAGAAAAACTACAAATGCAAGCTAGTGAAGTCTGCTCCGCGCAAAATCTTTTAGAAATTAATGTGAGTGGCGAGCTGTCTCTATCTATCAATGATGAAGAAATGAAGTTAAAATGGCGAACATCTAAATCGCTGGAACTATTTCTTTATTTATTACACAACTTCGGGAAATTTATCCATAAGACAGAGTTAATGGAGATCTTATGGCCGGAAATGGAAGAAGAAAAGGCGTTTCCCCAATTGTATACCGCCATCTACCACACAAGAAAAACATTGCATCCCGTGCGAGAGCATATATCGATAAAAAATGTGTCAGGTGGTTATAAACTTGTCGTGCAAAATAGCTTAATTAATGTTGTAGAGTGGGAAAAGGCCATTCAAAGTTTACCATCTCTCCATTCCACAACCATTCGGGAATATGAGAAGATAATGCATTTATATAAAGAGCCTTATCTACATAACTACGATTATATTTGGGTGGAAGGAGAGCGCCACCGTTTAGAGCAATTATGGATTAAAATGGCGTCTCGCATAGCAGATTGGTATGAAAGCAATCTAGAATTAGAAAGGGCCGAATCTTGGTATCTTAAAATTTGTGCACAGGCTCCTGAAGATGAACATGCTCATTTTTCTTTGATGAAGCTATATGCTGGCTTCCAATATGGTATCTTAGTAGATCATCAGTACAACATACTAAAAGAAGCTTTAGAAAACTTGGATTTATCCGTGAGTCCGGTCATCCAAGAATGGTATAAACTTTACCGGAATAAAGGCAAAGCAGGCACAGAAATATAAAAAATTTCCTTTTTCATTTTTACATTTCTCATCCTCGAGGCAAACGGTGCTCAAATCGTTTGGAATGCCCCTATGGAAACAGGGGGCGTGCTCATAAATGGTGATGCACAATATCCAAACGAAGAAAATGAGCTCTTAATTCAAAACAGCGACGCCACTTCCACGACGCCGCCGTTCATCTTAAGAGCTTTTGATTCTATCCTTCTCTATATTATGTTCTTTTAATAAGTCACGTATTTCCGAAAGCAGCGCTACATCTGGTGCAATCTCTGTTTCTTCTTCCAATACAGCTTCTTCCTTTTTTCTCTTCAGGCCGCCCAATAGTTTAATGAACAGGAAGATGGAAACTGCAATAATAAAGAAATCGACAACACTTTGGATAAATACTCCGTAAGCTACTTCAGCACTCCCAATTTTAAATTGCAGTTTTTCAAAACTATGCCCGCCTAGTAAAGCGCCAACAAGTGGCATAATAATATTCTCAACCAATGAGGTAACAATTTTCCCAAACGCACCTCCAATTACTACCGCCACTGCTAAGTCCATGACATTTCCTTGGATCGCAAATTTTTTAAACTCTTCCCACAAAATAATTCCTCCCACTTCATAACCGGTATTGTATATGTATTTCCAGCATTTTTTCATCAAAAAGCGTATCAGGTTTTCTTTGAAACCTCAAGGTTTAATGCAAACAAAGGACCAATGCCCTATTCTTGAGCTTTTCTTAAAATTCTACCATTTCACTCCATTTCTCCTTATAATATAAAGAGGTGTTTGCTGAAGGAGGATCTATGTATGGAAGATAAACAAAACAAGTATGAATGGCTGAAGACCTTGGCCTTTGTCGTGATCATCACGATCGCCATTCGTACATTCTTATTTACCCCTGTCACAGTTGATGGCGCTTCGATGGAACCGACTCTACATGATCGAGAAAAGATCATTGTCAGTAAGACTATCAATTGGGTAGGAGAGATTCACCGTGGGGATATCGTCATCATAAAGGATCGTGAGGAGAAATTGAACTATGTGAAAAGGGTGATTGGGCTCCCAGGTGAAACAATCGAAATGGAAAATGATCACTTGCGTATTAATGGAAAGGAAATAAAAGAATCATATTTAACGGAAGCGAAGGAGTTTACAGGCCAACATGGGACCAAGTTAACGGAAAATTTCGGACCCATGATCATTCCAAAAGATCACTATTTTGTCATGGGAGATAATCGCCCCAATAGTATGGATAGTCGTGGCGTTGCTCCGTTTTCTTTGGGCTATATTCCTAAAGATCGTATCATCGGGAAAAGCAAGCTGGTCATTTTCCCCTTTCAAAATATCCGGATCACAAATTAATATTTCACTAAATTATAGTATTTCAGTCCCTCTTCGTGTTTGTTTAAATGACGATAATAAGAGAAAGGTGGTGGAGGCTCTTTGTTTTCTAAAACGAAAACCCTCTTCATTGTGATCCCGATTTTCTTATTGTTTTTCTTTCCTGCCAAAGTGGAAGCGCGTTCTTTTTCGATCGATGCTGTTGATGTCAATGCCTATATTTATCCTGACGGTGATTTGTATGTAGAGGAATTGTATACCTATACGTTTGCAGGGAAATTTAATGGCACAACCCGGATTATTGGGGATGATGATTTTGATGGCGTAGAATTTTTCGAAGGCTACCAGGTTCCGGATGACGCGGAAATGGGAAAAATCACACCGGAAAACGTGACACCGCTTCAGGTAGAAAGGGAAGATTATACGTACAAAGTTCATCGTCCCTATAAGGATGAAACGAAAAAGGTCTTTTATCGCTATCGACTCAAAAACGTGGCCAATAAATACGAAGATGTAGGGGAATTTTATTGGCGCTTTTTTGATGAAATGGGAGATAATGACCTTAACCATCTGCGTATCTTTGTCCATCTATACGGAGAAAATCAACTTTCGGAGAATACTCATGGATTTATTCATGATTTAACTGGTGGGAAAATGGAGCTGACAGAATCCGGATTATACTATCACAATGAGAAACTTCCAGGCGGAGAACCATTTGAGTTAAGACTCTTATTTCCAAGTGAGTTTCTAAGTGAAATGGAATATACAGAGAACAAGGAAATGCTCCCAACCATGTTAGCAGAGGAAGATCATTATAAGAAAAAATTGTCGATGAGGAATGACTGGCTACCAATTTCCGAGAAAGTGAGTCTCGTTTTCTTCATTCTTTTTCTAGTACTTTCTTTGTATGCCATTATTTTTCCAAAGCGACTTGTGCGTTTCTTTGGACGTTCAGCAGATTTTTCCGAAATAGAGAAATTGGATTCTTTTATATTAGTAGCATTAAAACGAAAACTAAAATTTATGCCAGAGGACATCAATGCCGTCCTCTTCCGCCTCCATCAAAAGGGCTATGTATCAGTAGAACACATCCCATCTAGCTTAGAATATCAAGAGGATGAGTATGCACCAGATCATACGTTTACATTTATCTTAGAAAAGGAATCTTCTGATCTATCCGAACATGAAAAGTATTTCATTGATTGGCTATTTACCGAAACGCAAGATGGAAAGCGAGTTTTTTCTTTAGATCAAATTCCTCTTAGCACGATTGGAACGGAGACGCAGAATTGGCGGAATAAAGAACAACGAGGCAGAGAAATAAGGGATTTTGAAAAACAGTTTAAGGAATGGAAGAAACTGGCTTCCAAAGATCCAGAACTCCATCGTTGGATCGAACCTGTCAAGTTAAGGAAAATATTCAAATATGGAATCATTCCTGTGTGGCTTATATGGACTGTGATTAATTTAATAATGGGAATGGGAGACCGTTTGGAGGTTTATCTTGGAATGGCGGGAATAGCCATTGTCTATTTATTCATCGCGTTCGGGAAACATGATCGTGTACTCTCAACCATATTATTTTTCATTTTGCTTGTAGTCATTTTTGCGGCTGGACTTGATCCAGGGATGGAATACTTACAAGCAACGACTTTTCCTTTAATACTGATTTCCGCCTTCCTGCCAACCGTATCCTCTACGTATTATGGAGCAGCATATTATAGGGGAATGAAGAAGTGGATCAAAGGACTAAGAAAAAATCAGTTACAGCTTCCTACAGATGAAGTCCGATTGGAGACCTGTTTTCAACATGCCATTGCATTAGAGCAAGGATCTTTATTCGAATCGTATTACGGTGAGAAAATTCACGCAACAACCACAGGAGAACTGTATCCATTTCTGATTGCTCCCGTAGAAACAGCGCAAATTTATTCCTATCATCACATTGCCTTCCAATCAACCTACAGCAGCAGCTACTCCTCGAGTAGTGGCGGTGGCTCTTCTGGCAGTAGCGGCGGCTCTGGTGGTGGTGGCGGTGCAGGCGCCTTCTAAAGTGCCTGGAACGTCCCGAACTTTGTCGATTTTTCTTTTTTAAAAGGAAGTGATTGGAATCGTAACGGCTTTATATATTTTTGGCATTATTGGGGTTCTGGTAAGTTTAGTGATCGGCCTGCTTTCTGGAAGCTTTTGGATCTTCCTTCTTACCTTCGTGGGAGGTGTCATCTTCGCAACCATCCAATTTGCTCTAGCCAACGTACTGGAAAAACAAGAGACGATTCTTTATTATCTACAACAACAAGATCAGTTTCTGAAGAAACAGCTTGGAACAACGTTAAGAAAATGCTCGAATTGTCAATATGAATTTGACGCTGAGCTAAGCTCCTGCCCGCGTTGTGGTTCAAGGAAAGAGGCTGGGACATAAGTAAAACAGCCAACTTTAGGAACGAACAATTTAATGAAATAGCGGAGGAAATATACGGAGACTCCTGTGGGAAAAAAGGCATCGGTGAGACCCCGCAGCTCGGAATGCAGTGGACCCATAAAATTGGACACTCATTTCCTATGCGGTTAATGTAAAGTTCTCTCGATAAGCCACTGGACTTTTTCGATTTAACTTTGATTTAATTCGTAAATGGTTGTAGTAATACATGTATTGATCCAATTCTATTTTAAAATGCTCTATGCTGTCGAACTCCTGTAGATACAGGAATTCATATTTAAGTATTCCAAAAAAGTTTTCTATGACGGCATTGTCATAACAGTTCCCTTTACGGGACATACTCTGTCTAATCTTATTTTCCTTCAGCTTTTTTCGATATTGGGGCATACGGTAATGCCAGCCCTGATCAGAGTGGATCAAGAGCTTGTCGCCTTCCTTAATGGATTTTAATGCTTGATCCAACATCGTTTCCACTAAATCAAAGGTAGGTCTGGTTTGAAGGGTATAGGTAATGATTTCGCCGTTAAAAAGGTAATACCGGAGAGAGATACAGTTTCTCCCCGAATAATTTAAATTCCGTTACGTCTGTCACCCATTTTTGATTTGGCTTTTCAGCCTTAAAGTTACGTTTCAAAATATTGGGGGCTGCTTTCCCGTATGCTCCTTTGTAAGATTTATATTTTTTTATTCGGACTATACATTGGAGCCCTAAATCTCTCATTAGCCGCAAGACTTTCTTTCTGTTTATTTCGTATCCTTTTTCCTTGAGGACATCTGTAATACGGCGATAGCCATAGCGGCCCTTGTGTCGGTGATAGATGAACGTGATCCTTCTTTTCCACTTGCGGTCGGGATCTGGCTGTTTCCAGCTGTTCACAATATGGTAATAGGTGCTTCTTACCAGGTTGGCTACCTGTATCATCTTGATCACCGGAAATGCGTGCCTTAGTTCGAATATTACTTTCGCTTTGACTTTGTTGGTGATGTCTCTTTCTGAACTAAGGCTCTTAACTTTTTTAAATAGGCGTTCTCCATGCGGAGGTACTCGAGTTCCTTTTCCAACTCTTCTCTTGATTGGCTGGAAAGATCTGCGGAAGTATGTTTCTTTTGATTACGAGATGTCATAATAGATGGCCCCTTCTCTTTTGATTCAAGGGCATCTACTCCACCTGTTTCCCACTTTTTCCTCCACCTACGAACCATACTGGGATCCGGGATATGGAAAAGGGCTGATGCCTCTCGAATGGAATAATTCGTCTCGTTCATGAATTGAATTACCCTTAGTTTAAAGGCTGCCGGATAATTTGTATAGGGAAAATTAAACGCTTGGTCTCCATGATGCTGAAATAACAATACCCAATAACGGATTACCAATTCGTCAATGCCGGATTGCTTTGCCAGGTCACGATAACTAATGATTTCATTTTCATATCGTTGGGCTACTAGCAGCTTAAACTCATTACTATACTTGGACATTTTCAAGACCTCCTAATGTTGGATGGAGTGTCCAACATTAGGGGAGCAGCCCACCGCCCACGGAAAGCGAAGTATAGTACATGCTCAAACATCGTATTGTTCGGATCTTTAGTTATTAAAAAACTTTTGTCCCTGCCTCTTCTTTATTTAAAAAATTTCCATCAAATTCACTTGAAAACCACTAAAAAACTTGGAGGTAATCAGGCCCGTTTCTGCTTTATTATCATGCTGCTCATACATTCCTTCTTCATTCAGAGTATAGACCGTGATGGTGTCGAGCATTGGGTTAACAATCCAATATTCCTTGACACCATAATTCATATAAAGATTAAGCTTCGTGATCAAATCATGTGACTGGTTGGAAGGACTAAGAATTTCAACAAGCAATTCCGGAACACCGACATATCTAGCATCCGTAAAGCCAGTTTTGTCACAAATAATACTGATGTCCGGTATGACGACTTTTGTCCCTTCGATGTTCGAACTTTTTAATTCAATATCATAAGGGGCATGAAACAACTCACATGGTTTCCCTTCAAGAAAGTCCTCAAATGCTCGTTCAAGCTTGCGTGAAACCCGTTGATGTTTCGTCGAAGGTGATGGAGACATGTAAATTACTCCATCAATATACTCTAGTAATGCATCACTGTTTTCGCGAATTTGCCAATACTCTTCTATTGAATACGTGCCACTTCGATATAAATGCATGTCAAATTCCCTCCCGAACTTCACTCTTTTACCTATAGCATACCATTTCTATTGGTGTCTTTCCTCTTAAATCCAGCCTTTTTCCTGTGCCAGCGCAATCGCTTCAATTTTATTTTTCGCTTCTAATTTTTGTAAAACCTCAGACATGTAATTCCGAACAGTTCCGGCTGATAAATAAAGTTGTTTGCCAATCTCCTTCGCTGTTTTTCCCTCAGCTGATAATCGTAATATTTCTAGCTCTCTTTCTGTTAAAGGATTATCCTCTTGATACACATTAAGGATGAGCTCATGATCATATTCTCGTTTCCCTTGCATCACTTTCCGAATTGAATCCGCCAATTCATCAATGGAGCCATCTTTTAATAAATAACCATGAACTTCGGCCTTGATTGCTCGTTCAAAATATCCCGGCCGTGCAAATGTCGTCAGAATGATCACTTTGCATGGTGAGCGTAAACGTTTTAGTTCCTCCGCAACATCTAGTCCGCTTTTAAGTGGCATCTCAATATCCAGTAAACAAATATCAGGCTGTAGACGTTGAATTAAAGCCAAGGCTTCTTTCCCATCCTTCGCTTGCCCCATTACTTGCAAATCATCTTCAAAGTCTAATAATGTTCCTAATGCTCCCCGAAGCATCCGTTGGTCTTCTGCAATGATCATTCGAATCATAACGTCATCTCCTCTTGCTTCACAATTAGCGGCACTGTAATACTCAAGATCATCCCCTTGTCTGTTCTAAATTCTACTTGACCATCGAGTAATGACAACCGTTCCTCCATTCCTCGTAACCCATTGCCGACATTGAGATTTTCGGGTATGCCGATGCCATCATCTCGGATCTCAATTAAAAAGAAGCCTTTTTCTTGTTGAAAATGAACGACACAATTCTCGGCTTTGCTATGCTTAGCAATATTTGTACCTGCTTCACGCAAACACATCGCAATAATATTTTGTACCAGCGGAGGAAGATGGGCGAACTCATTTCCACCTTTTTGTAAAAAGCCAATCCCTGCCGCCTTTAGAATTTTCTCCATATGGATTAATTCTTCCGCAATTGTCATCGCCCGCATTTCTCCAACCAATTCTCGAACTTGGCGAAGGGCTGATCGTGAAGTGGCTTCCATTTCGCTCGCTTCCTCAATCGCCCGATCTGGTTGTTTCTTCACCAATCGTTGCACAAGCTGGCTTTGTAACGTAATCAGTGAAAGTGTATGCCCTAATGTATCATGAAGGTCCCGCGCAATTCGGACTCTTTCCTCTCTTTTTACCAGTTCTTTAATTTTTTCATTGGCTTGGTCCAATTTCTTCTCCAATTCCATTCTTTTATTCATCGAGCGAATGCCAAACGGAGAGACAAGCATCACAGCAATAAAGGGTAAAAAGGTGAGTGTTTCAATATAAGCTCCTTGGATAAATAATAGGAGCAGAGTACCAAGAAGTACAGAACTAAATGTAAGCAAAGCTCGTTTAAACAAAGCTTTCTGTTCAAACCAGCCAATAAAGTTTGCCGGAAAAAAACCTAAGAATAAATTATAAGGTCCATACCAAAGGCTTAAGACGACAATGATGGCAAGCTGTATCGTTAGCCAAGAAACATACACTTTTACAGGTGGATAACAAAAAAGTTGCCTATATGAAATTAGAAAAAGGAAAATGAGGGCGTAGCCAAAGAACAGCTTCCACCCTTTTTCATATGAAACATAAAAAATTGGCATAAGAAGATAAATTAGAAAAACATAGGGGAAAAACCCAAACTTAGGTGGAAATAAATGAAATTTCCTCATTAGCTACACCGCTTCCTGCTTCTTCCTTATATAGGTTGATAATAACATGAATACAAGCAGATATGCCGCTAAAATAGCGAAATTTCTAAATTCAGGTGCATGCCCCCGAATAATTTGCCAAGCACCATTTCCGAAATGGTATGCTGGTAGCCAAGCTCCTATTTTTTGAATAATATTTGGTAATACGTCCATCGGCATCCACATTCCACCAGAAATTGCAAGCACCATATACATCACATTACTAATGCCGATCGCTGTATCGACACGCTTCATCGTTCCAATCAGAGTGCCTATGGCTAAAAATGGTAGTGAAGCAAGTAAAATCCAGCCTGCACTAGCAAGCCATTCCCAAACGGACAAACTGACCCCATTAATGAGAACCCCCGCAATAAAAATCACTAATACCGAAAATATATGAACCATTGTCTGTCCAACCATTTTCGCCGAATAATATACTAAATCCGATAATGGCGTGACCCGAATAAAAGTCGTCCATCCTTGTGAGCGTTCCTCCACTAAGCGTATACCCATGGTCATAATCGAACTGCCCATCACACTAAAAGTAGTCATTGACATCAAATAATGGGCATTCCATTCATCCTTGTCAGGAACATCGTAATTTACTACTTTTGTAAAAATAAAATAAAACACAATTGGCATTAATAGTGACCAGAATAGGTAATAAGGATTTCTTAGCATTCGAAGCATTTCAGCTTGACATTGATGCCCAAACATCTTCACACTACCTCACCTTGCTTTCCCTGATTCATCAATTGTTCGAAAGCTTCTTCTAATCGCCCTCTTTCAACGCGAATATCCTTTACTTCAAGTTGTTGTGTGTAAATTTTTGCTAGAACAGCATCTGTATCATTTGTCAAAATAACCATTCTTCCGTCTTGTTCAAAACAATCAGAGACAAAAGACTCTTGGAGAAAAAAGTTTTTCGGTATTCGCTCTTTTGTGATGAAGGAGACAGATTGCTTAGTTAATTGCCGTTTCATGTCACCTGGATTCCCATCCGCCATAATCGAGCCATTTTGAAATAAAATGATCCGATCAGCAATATCATCTGCTTCCTGTAAATAATGCGTAGAAAAAAGAATCGTTTTACCTTGCTTCTTTAATTCTAGAATGTTTTCCCAAAAGGCTTTTCGAGCAGTGACATCCATTCCTACCGTTGGTTCATCAAAAAAGAGTAAATCTGGATTCCCAGCCAATGCCAAAGAAAAACCTACCCTGCGTTTCTGCCCGCCAGATAATTTCTCCACTCGCTTTTTTAAATCAGTTTCCTCTAATCCTGTCATATCCATTAATGTTTCTAATGGAAGTGGATTAGGATAATAACTACGGAACAGACGGAGAATTTCTTTCACTTTTAATCCATCCATTAAACTCACTTCTTGAAGCATTACACCAATTCTTTCCCGAACTTCTTTTGCTTTCGTATCGTTGCCAAATAATCGCGCTGATCCCACCGTCGGATTTAACAAGCCAAGCATCATCAAAATGGTCGTAGTCTTTCCCGCTCCATTTGGTCCAAGAATCGCCACAACCTCCCCTTGATAAATAGAAAAGGACACATTATTCACCGCTTTTTTCCCCTTAAACACCTTTGATAATTGTTCAATTTTTACTACCGGTTCCATCACTCCACCCCCAACTTCTTTACTCTCTATTCTATTGTTCATACAACCGGAATTTTAGTTGATTATGTAATGGATTTCAGATGACAATTGTCATAAAATATTATGGGGACAGTCCCCCACCGTATTAAAGCATTACCGCGATGGGGGACTGTCCCCAGATTATTTCACTTTTTCTTTTTCAGAAGACGGAGGATTAGAACCATGGACTATCTTTTGAAAATAAGAGGAGGTGAGTTTATAACCATTTTCGATTTTCTCAGCTAAGTAGCTTGCTCTTTCAAAGAGAACTGAGCGAATATGCTGAATTTCCCGTATGATTTTTTCCGAGACAGCTTCTTGCTTTTCCAGTCTTGCTATTAGTTCTTGATGACGGGCGTCTTGCTTTTCCATTTGCTTATCTAGCGTTTGCTGTTTCGTTTCTTGCTCTCCTAATTTGTTTACTGTTTCTTGTTGTAGTTCATGAAGCTGATGCGATAATTGTTCTTGAGACAACTCTTGTTTTGCAACTTGTGTGACAATCTTTTCCCCAATAGAACTTAGTTGCTCTAATCTCTGCCGAATCTCCCCATTCGATAAATAGGTCATTTCGATCTGTTCAAAGATTTCCCGTTTTTGCTTTTCTTCTAATTCCACTCCTTCTCTTTGCTGCTGTTCTATTTTCTCTAAAAGCTCTAAAGCAAACTTTTCAAAGGCTTCTCGCTGAAAATTAATTTGTCTAAGCTCTCCAATCTGTCCCCCAATTTCTTGCCACTGATGTTCTTGTTTACTAGCTTGCTTTTGATGTAACTGATTGAGGATAAGGAAAGCCTGATTTAACTCTTGATTTGCACGCTTTTGTTCCTTTAAAAATTCTGTCCAGTCATCATATCGATAACTTCTTTGATTTTGTGTCTGCACATGCCTAGTATTTTTAAAAAGCTCAGGATATTGATCCTCATTTATAAATAAGCCCATTTCGCATACATCCCCTTGCAAATGAATTATAATATCGTATGCAATTAAAATTGGGGAGACAATGATAAAATCAATTTGTAATGAATTGAAACTTTTCTTTCTATAGCTCGTAAAAACTAATAAAATGACAGATTTAGAGAGGAGATTTTCACCTTGCCCTCACATAGTTCAAATTTTATCGGCTACTTAGGGTGCTCGTTTATCCCATTAGGGATTGGTCTTTTAATATTTTTAATCTCAATCGGGCAATTCGGCGTCGGTATTGTCTTGTTAATTATTTTTCTCGTTATTTCGATTGCTTTTATGGCTCGGGCTTCGGAAATAGAGGATGCTAATCGCGAAAGATTTAAAAACTATATAGCTAGTTTCCGACCAAAGAGGAAATCTTTTAAGGAAACGGAGGTCGTATCACCTGATTCCTTGTTAACTAGGATTGCACTAGATGAACAAGAAAAACTTCTTTGTATTTGGCTTCCTTTTGATATGAATAAACCTATAAAAGAAATGTCATTTGATGTTTTGGAATATGATTTCAATAATGTAAGTGATGTGAAAATGATCATAAATGACCAAATCGCTCAAAATAAAGAACCAGAAAAAATCTCTACATTAAAATTAGAAATCTCCGTTCCTGAGAAAACCCATACATTGGTCTTTTTTGATTCAACATTTGAAAGTGTTCAGACACAGTTAACTCGCGGGACCTCACGCTATCGATCACGTTTACAATGTTTAAAAGATGGGTTTGCTTTAGTGGAAAAATTGATCGTACAAACAAGTGAATGGGAAGATGAAAGAGGTTTTGATTCCGCCCCACCAGTTTTACCCAATGAAGAAAGTCAAGAGACGGTAAATGATGACCCAGGAGAAGGACAAGAGCAAGGAAATATCATTCATTTAGAAGAAGATCCTTTCGCGCGGTTTGCTCAAGCCTTAAGTAAGATAAAGGTGAAACCGAAAGAGGAAGCATCTGTCCAAGACTTTTCGCTTGATCAACCTAATATATCGAGCGACGAGGAGCCTGTACACGATTTATACGAGGACCTGTTTGGCCCCCATTCCATCCAAACTAAAGAAAATGAAACGTCTTTTGCGGATTTGATTCATCGTCACGATGAGCTACGATCTGAACCTAACGTTTTAGATAAGGATCTAAGTCAAATTTCCTTTGATGACACGTCTTCTAGCCATTCAACTGAACAAGAAGACTCTTTCTCTGACTTTGAGAAATTCTTGGAAAGAAATAAACAAAAACAACATGGTGCTCATAAGAAAAAGCACCCGTAACACAGGCTCCAAAGTCTCCTGCCTTAGGGATACGGGACGTGGTCGTGCAGATGTTGCGCCGTACAAAATGTACTATTGTGCAGACGAAGTAACAGGACATTACGCTTGAAGTCTGCCGCTAGTGATTGCGGATTTTGCCTACATACCTTATCGCTTCATCCTTAGGCCAACCACGAAGTTGGGTACACACGCGTTCGACATACAAGAGTGCACTAACGTAGGCTAAGTAGTAAGCAGTACCTTGCTTTTTAAGTTTGCCACTAGATCAGCCCGAACAGTCTTTGACGCAGTATAACGCTATTCCCCCGGAAGATCGCGTCCCACTGATGGCGATTTTAAGAGTTTATCCATCAATAAAAATGAAGAAAAAGTCATCCATTTCTCCTCCTTTTTTATTATTGAAAACTTTTTGAACAACTTTGTTTTCCTTCTTTCCTGTACAAGGCCCTAAAAAACTCTCCCATCTCCGCTGATGTCTCTTTCATAAACTTTTATCCTACATAGACTGTATGGAGAAGAAAGCATGGGGGTGAAGAAAATACAGACAATCAAACCGCAAGTGAATAAAGTGGATCCCTCTAATCCCGATACAATTCCCAAGTTTGTCGATGAGCTACCAATTCCATCTGTAGCAAGGCCACATAAGACCATTAAAGGGA
Organism: Lederbergia galactosidilytica; assembly: GCF_017873565.1. Lineage (GTDB taxonomy): Bacteria > Bacillota > Bacilli > Bacillales > Bacillaceae_C > Lederbergia > Lederbergia galactosidilytica. The sequence continues at coordinate 233,481 of NZ_JAGGKH010000003.1, read as the reverse complement.
AATCTTACTATGAAATCACCATGAGAGAAGCCAAACATCGTTTCCACAAACATATGCCTGCTACAACCGTTTGGGGTTATGATGGGCTGTACCCCGGCCCGACAATTAAGGTGAATCGAAATGAACGAATTTATGTAAAGTGGAAAAATCAACTACCGTTAAAGCATTTCTTACCAATTGATCGAACCCTTCATGGTTCAGCTGGACCACCAGAAGTTCGAACAGTCACACACTTACACGGCGCCAATGTGGCATGGGAGAGTGATGGCCATCCAGAAGCATGGTTTTCGAGAAATTTTGCTGAAACAGGTGAAACTTTTACAAGGAAAGTTTATGAATATACTAACCGGCAGAATGGAGCCACCCTTTGGTATCATGATCATGCGATTGGTATTACAAGATTAAATGTTTATGCTGGTCTTGCTGGACTTTACATTGTTCGTGATGCGATTGAGAAAAAGCTAAAATTACCTAAAAATCATTATGACATTCCATTAATCATTCAGGACAAATCTTTTAACCAAGATGGCTCCTTATTTTATCCAGAAAACACTGACCCACCTGCTCCAGTCAACCCATCGGTTCAACCTTTTTTTAATGGGAATACGATGGTAGTGAATGGAAAACTCTGGCCACGATTAAAAGTAGAACCGCGGAAATATCGTTTCCGAATCTTAAATGCATCAAATACAAATGGCTATACATTAAGAATTGGCGATGGACGAACATTTTTTCAAATTGCAACGGATGGTGGCCTACTAACGAAGCCAGTTGAGTTAACAACTCTTCCTATCGAGCCTGCAGAACGTTCAGAAATCATTATGGACTTTTCTAAGCTAAAGGGCAAACGATTGATCATGCAAAACACAAATGATGAAGGTAATATGAGCGTCATTATGAGATTTGATGTGACCCTACCACTTAAGCAAAAAGATTCTAGCGAGATTCCAACAAGCTTATTACCAGATAATCAGCCATTAGAAGAAAAATGTGCTGATAAAATTAGATTATTAACGCTTGATGCTATGCAAGATGAATATAATCGCCCTATGATGATGTTGGATAATCGGATGTGGCATGACCCTGTAACGGAAAAACCCGTTATAGGAGATACCGAAGTATGGAGATTTATTAATTTAATGAACTTCCCACATCCCATGCATATCCATCTCATCCAATTTAAAGTCTTACACCGAAGACCCTTTGACTTAGAGAGATTCCAACAAGACGGCAATATTCAGTATACTGGTCCTCCGATTGAGCCAGAACCATATGAACGAGGTTGGAAAGATACGGTTCGAGCTGATGTAGGAATGGTGACAAGTGTAATTATGAAATTCACAGAAAACCCTGGTAAATATGTATGGCATTGTCATATCTTAGAACATGAGGATTATGATATGATGCGGCCGATGGATGTAATAGAAGAAGATTAAACTGGACTGGGACATAATCAAAACCTGCGGAAGGTCGGCTAGTGACGGTCACGCCCTGTGACCGTCACTAGAACATCGTGTTCGTTGAAAGGCATCGGTGAGATCCCGGAGTGCAAATGAGGATCAAAGGCTAAGTACGCGCATCCTGGCGGCAGGCGGAAAGCGAAGTATATTTTAGGAGCGGGTTGTAGGCACTTAGTAGTTCGGTTTTTCTTTGGTGAAAAAACTTTTGTCCCAGTCTCCACTTTTGTTCAGGCTGTATCTATTTGCAGTCTCTATAAAATCATTTAATCCCAATAAAATCTTCATATAGCTGACGTCCTCTCGCTCTATAGCCTTCATTTAGCAAGGCTAAATATTTTTAAAATAGGAGCTAGTACACTAGGACATGCATAGGAATGTATATGTACTCTAATTTCCCAATTCTTTGACCAACAGAGCTAGTAAAGCACTGCGGACAGGCATTTGTGAAATGATGATATGTTCATGCTCGGCATGTGCGCCATCCCCAACAGCACCTAATCCATCTAATGTAGGCGCATATTGTGCCGTAATACTACCATCACTGCCACCACCACTTAATTGATCTTCTAGCTCTAATCCTAAATATGTTTTCGCTATTTCTTTTGCTTTAAAAAATATCGCTTCAATTTCGGATGTTTTTTCCATCGGAGGACGGGTGACACCGCCAGATACTTCAATTGAAAGTCCTTCTTGACTCGGCTTCAATCCTTCGATTAAGGGAATTACCCGCTTTAACTCTTCGGGCTGTCTAATGCGAACATCTAATTCTGCTTCCGCATTGGCGGCAATGACATTCGTAGCCATTCCTCCATGGATAATTCCGACGTTGACGGTCGTTCCTTTTTGAAAATCGGTTAAATCATGGAGATACAAGATTTGCTTGGCTAATTCTTGAATAGCACTTATTCCCTTTTCAGGCTCAATTCCCGCATGAGCAGCTTGGCCTGTAATTTTTAATTGAAAAGCGCCAACTCCTTTTCTAGCTGTTTTCAAATTCCCCTTTATAGTTGCTGCAGGTTCCAAGACAAGGACATAACTACTTGCCTTTGCTTCCTTTTCAATTAATTTTCGAGAGTGACTACTCCCGATTTCTTCGTCTGTCGTCACAAGAAAAACTACTTTCTTCTTCATTGGGACTTGTAGTGTTTGCAAAGCGTGTAGTGCAAATATTCCTTGCACAAGTCCACCCTTCATATCAAATACACCGGGACCAAATACTTTATCACCAACAATTCCAAATGGCATTTGCTTCAATGTTCCTTTTGGCCAAACCGTATCCAAATGTCCTAAAATTAATATTTGTTCTTCCCCCTCTCCTAATTCAATACGGAATTGATTGCCAAAAACACTTTCTTCAAACACTTCTATATGACCGTCCAAATATTGTTTAAAAAATAAAATAAGCTTTTCACCACATTTGTCAACCAAATGTTTTTCATAAGAAGGAGATTCCATTTTAGTTATTCCCTTCAGGACCTGCACCATTTCCTCTCTTTTTTCATGTAAATAGTCGACAATCTCTATCATCAGCAAACACCCTTTTTAAATCGAGCTTATCTTAATATATGCTCCCTCCAAAATTGCATAACCCCTTATTCTTTACAAGGAAATAATTATGCGAGATTCACGGTATGAATAAAATCAATAAATTGAACAAAAAGCAGATGAATGTCTGCCCGAGCTCTAACTAGCCGATGCTGATCTTGTAAATATTTGTGCAAGCTTTATCTTCAGAACAAATAGTGCTTTTCTGAATTATATTGCTTTAACACCTTACTTTGCTGATGTAATCTTTATTCGTCATATTCGTTGTTATACAGCTTGTATTCGCCATCATACTGCTTTTACTTATCGTTACTCAAGCTGTACTCAGCCTCAAATAAATAACCTTAAGTTCGTGGCTCCTAACTTTTCATCATTGCACTGTCTTTCTAGATTAATGCATGCTACTCGAGCGAATCCTATTATCTGGTATCGCTCAAATGCATTAAAGACGGTTTGTTCGCACATCCCAATGTCTCCATGCAGATAGATCAACGCAAAAATAAAAAGCGACATTTAGCCGCTTCACTTCTGTTCATCCTGTAAAATAGAGTAAATCTTAATATCCCAATGCTTGCCTTTTGTGAACATAGCCTTACGTAAAATCCCTTCAAAACGCATACCAGCCTTCTCCATCACTCGACTTGACCCAATATTCTCATCCAAACATCGTGCTTGAATTCGGATCAGTTCCATCTCTTCAAAGCCGAAGCGGATAACTTCCTTGGCAGCCTCAGTCATAATGCCCTTTCCCCAGAAATCTCGTGATAATACATATCCTATTTCAGCACTTCCGTGTTTCGGTTTCCACCAAATAAAATCAATCGTACCTACAATTCTTCCTGTTTCCTTCCATTCGATTCCCCACGGTGCCACTTGTTTTTCTGCATAACGTCCCTTAGCAAACTCCAAGTACTGTTTCGTATCTATAATGGATTGATGGCGATCCCATGTCACATACCTTGATACTTCCTCATCTGAACCATAACGAAATATATCTTCTACATCTGTATCCTTTAATTTTCTTAATCGCAAACGTTTAGTCTCTAAAATCGGCAATTCTAAAATCCCTTGTTCACTCATCTTCCCCACTCCTATTTACATTTTCCTTATTATAAATGAGTTATTAACATAAATCGATCGCATTTTTCAATTTTTCGCATTTATCCAAGATATTCTTGCTCGTATATTTGTATCATGACGGAGAAATTATATAAATAAGGAGGAGATGTGTAATGAACAGCCAACGTGCGAAGGAAATAATGGAGGCCTCTCATTTGATCCAAGTTCAATACCATGGCATTCCTGTCTATTTACAAAAAATACACCCTGAACAGCAAACAGCTACTATTTTTCCTTTAGATAATATGGAACATGAGCAAATTGTAGATCTAGAGGGCTTAAGTGAATAGACTTTTAGCATTCCTTTAGCATTCCTTGAGGAGGAGGATTTCATTGAATCAACAAAGAGCTGAAGAAATCGTGCAATCAGGCGAAATAAAACATGTCACATACCAAGGGGAACGTGTTTATATTCAACAAGTTGATGCACAAAACAAGACAGCACGTATTTACCCTTTGGATGATCCACAAAAAGAAATGGATGTTCCTCTTACACAACTTGTGGAAAAACTTTAATTATAAAAGAAACAATCTTGTCAAAGATCGTTACTGTACAATACCGAAAATATTCGATTTAGCAAAGTTCGTTTCATCCTCAAAGATAGGAACAATGATTCAGTGGGAGATCACCTCCCACTGGACGATAAGCATTAATCTTTATTACAAGCAAATCACTTGGAAACAAATGCATCTATCTAGCATAATGTAAAAGAAGACATTATCGCTCTTAACCCGACTAAACAAATAAGTTTTATCAAATTAAAAAAATAGGAGGAGAAGCAGTTTGGATCTATTTATTCGCTCAGAGCAGCAGCAATCATGGCTAAACAAATTACAGGAGAAAGAAGATAAGTTTAAAAATCTCTCCGCCCAAATTGATGAACAGGGCATCTTCCCAAAGGAGAATATTGAAGATCTAGTTCATTTAGGCTACACAAAAATCACCTTACCGAAGGAGTTTGGTGGGGAAGGTCTAAATGTTTATGACATGGTGCTATTTCAAGAAACACTAGCAAGCTATGATTCTAACACTGCTCTTTCCATTGGTTGGCATTTGGGCACTGTCGGGGAAATCTATGAGAAAAAAGCTTGGACACCGGAAAACTTAGATTTCCTAGCAAAGGAAATTTTAAATGGGGCTGTTGTCAATCGATCTGTAAGTGAAGCACAAACTGGTAGTCCGACGCGCGGTGGCCGTCCTGGGACGAACGCGGTGAAAATAGAAAATGGCTGGGTATTAAATGGAAGAAAAACATTTACAACAGCTTCGCCCATCTTAACGTACTTTTTAACCTCTGCTTGGGTCGAAGAAAAACAGTCCATCGGTTTCTTTCTTCTTCATAGGGATTTACCGGGGTTATCGGTGGATGAAACATGGAATGTCATGTCGATGAGAGGAACGGGAAGTCATGATTTAGTTTTGGAGAATGTTAGAGTAGAAGACACTAAACTTATCGAACTACCTGACAAAAAAAATCCCGCAAAATTTGGTGGCTGGTCCTTGCATATTCCTGCTACGTATCTTGGAATTGCGCAAGCTGCTCGTAATTATGCCGTACACTTTGCCAATCACCATGCTCCGAATAGCTTAAAGGGACCGATTAGTCAATTGCCGAATGTGCAACAACATATTGGTGAAATCGAGTTAGAATTAGCTCAAGCACGACATGTGTTATATAGCGTTGCTTCAGCATATGACGATACAGACCGAAGACCATACTTAACAAATGAAATTGCGATTGCCAAACATACGGTGATCAATTCAGCAATTAAAATTGTTGACCAAGCGATGCGTGTAGTTGGCGCCAAAAGTTTACAACTTACCAACCCTTTGCAACGCTATTATCGTGATGTACGTGCTGGATTGCATAACCCGCCAATGGATGATATGACGATTAAAAATTTAGCCATGACGGCTTTGAAGGAAGATGAAAAGTAAGTTGTAGGACTTCGAATGAATATAGATCAAAGGCTAAATTTGCGACGTGTTGTCCGCAAGGTCAAATCGCGACATGCCATCGCTCCTCTTGCATTAGTACGTCGCAATGCCTTTGTGACCAAATTCCAGTTCGCCGAAAATTTCAAATAGTAAAGGGAGAAGAAGTTATGAAAACTCTAAAATTATTTAGTCTCCTCTTCGGTCTTAGCATATTCGGATTATTAGTTGGTTGTGGATCCCACTCTACTTCAGAAAATGCAAGTGATTCTAACGGAGATGTTCGGAAGATTAAAGTGGCTTATGATCAAGCTTCTAAACCCATTTCTTGGCTAGATAATGCCGGAAATCCCACTGGTTATGATGTGGAAGCGATGAAATTAGTCGATAAATTACTTCCAGAATATGAATTTGAATTTGTGGGTACCACAAGTGATGACTTACTTGTTGGTGTATCCCAAGGGAAATATCAAGTCGGCGTTAAAAACGCCTTTTGGACAGAAGAAAGAACGGAAAAATTTATCTATCCTAAGGAATTTCTAGGTTTAAGCAGTATTGGGCTTGTTTTAAAACAAGAAAACGCCCAAATCAATTCGCTAGAAGAATTTGCTTCCGCCGGAATGACTTTGGCTCCAATTGCAGCAAACAATGCCCAATACACTGTTATTGATGAGTACAATCAAAAGAATCCTGATAATCCGGTAAAACTTAAAGCAGGTGATACTTTTTCAGTTGATGTCATTCAGTGGGTAAATGAAGCTCGCGTCGATGGCGGGGTCATCATAGAGGGTCCTTTTGAAAAGCAAGTCTTAGCAAAAGATGGACCATATCACAATCTTGTGAACGAAGTAGTCTACAATGAGTTTAATGTCATAAAAACTTGGCCTTTGTTTAATATGAAAGAACAGAAATTTGCCGATGCCTACGATGAAGCAATTCAAAAACTTAGGGATGAGAAGAAACTTAATGATTTAATGATAGAATTTTATAACCGCGATCTATTTGAGGTGCTTGATCAAGTAGAGAGATAGTCCATCAGTAACAATATTAGGCTCCCCACATATACTATTTTCCAAACTAAGCTTCCATTAGACAATCGATTGTATCATTTTGCTTCCAAGCACCCTTGCTCCTTTTCTAAAAGGTGTGACAACAATAGTATCTATGTTGTTCTCTATTTGAAGCCATGTTTTTCATTAATTTCATTTTATGTATAGATTTTTCAATTTTGAAAAAGTTGGTGAAGAATATGCAAGAGTATTTTGACGCCACATATATTTGGGATGCATTTCCTACTCTCATTCCTTTTCTAAAAGTAACTTTTTTAGTCGTCATACTTTCCGTTCTTTTTGGAAGTTTACTTGGTTTTATTCTGGCCGCAATGAAAATTGGTAAGAGCAAAATTGCCCAACATATTGCTCATGGATATACAACGATTTTACGCTGTACCCCATCCATTGTTCTACTGTTTTTAGTCTATTATGGAGTGCCCGCTATTTTCATCCATTTTGGGATTGATTTAAATGATATGGATAAAGCAATTTTCGTTGTATTGACATTCACTCTCCAATTTGGAGCCATTATGTCTGAAGTGATCCGGACTGCCTATGAATCTATTGACAAAGGACAATATGAAGCAGCAGTAAGTGTAGGACTTAGCCCTGCCCAAGCATACAGACGAATTATCTTTCCACAAGCCTTTGTGGTCGCCTTACCCAATTTCGGTAATGGTTTATTAGAATTATTAAAAGAGGGCTCTTTAGCTTATACAATTGGCTTAATTGATGTGATGGGGAAAGCAAACATGATCATTGCAAGCAATTATAACTCTCATGCTTTAGAAATTTACATTGCTTTATCAATCATTTATTGGGTGCTTTCGATCGTAATCGAACAGTTTTTCCTCAAGCTAGAAAAGCTTTTCGGCAAAGGGAAGCAAGTAGTTAAAAATGTGTAGGAAGGTGACAACATGGGGATAAATGTTCCTTTTTTAATCGATACATTTTTTACTGCATTATCTGGAGTGCCTGTCGCCTTGTTCATTACGATTGTGGCACTCTTCATCGCTTTACCACTTGGCTTTTTATTAGCCTTAACTAGACTAAATAAGATTCCTTTTTTGAATCAGTTTTCCCGTGTTTATGTATCTTTTGTGCGGGGGACGCCTGTCATTGTCCAAATTTTCATTATTTACAATAGTGTTCCTTTAATCCTTTCAAGAATATTTGAGAAATATGATATTCAAACAAATGTGTATGATATTAATCCGATTTGGTACGCCTTTATTGTATTTTCTCTAAATACAACAGCTATTTTAATTGAAGTATTCCGCTCCGCCATAAATACGGTAAGTAAAGGACAGCTTGAGGCGGCCTTATCTGTTGGACTAACACAATATCAAGCATTTCGTAGAATTATCATTCCCCAAACTTTAGTAGTCGCCCTACCGAATATTTGTACAGCAACCGTTCATCTCATTAAAGCCACTTCTTTAGGGTACGCCATGTCCTTACACGAGATTACTTTAAAAGCCCAAGTTGCTGCCAATATTGGCTACAACTATGTGGAAGCTTATATTGATATTTTCCTTGTCTATTTAATTCTATGTAGTGTAGTTGAATATTTGTTTAAATGGTATGAAAAACGTCTGACAAAATATAAGATCGCCTAATAAAAGTCTAGGAGGCAAACAACATGCTACAACTCAAAAACATGCATAAATCCTTTGGTAAAAATGAGATTCTCAAAGGCGTGGACTTGTCGATCGATAAAGGAGACGTTGTAGTTATTATCGGTCCAAGTGGCTCTGGTAAAACGACCTTTCTTAGATGCATTAACTTTTTAGAAAAAGCGGATCAAGGTCATGCTACCTTTGGCGACCTAACTGTAGACCTTCATAGCGCATCCAAAAGACAAATCCACCAAATTAGACAAAAGGTAGCTTTTGTTTTTCAAAATTACAATCTGTTTAATAATAAAACAGCATTAGAAAATGTAACTGAGGGACTAATTATCGGCAGAAAACTCCCAAAAGCAAAAGCAGAAGAAATCGCCAAGCAAGCCTTAGATAAGGTCGGCCTAACAGATAAATACCAATCATATCCTGGCGAGCTTTCCGGTGGACAACAACAGAGGGTGGGAATTGCTCGAGCTGTTGCTTTAAATCCGGACATTATTTTATTCGATGAACCGACTTCAGCCCTCGATCCTGAACTTGTTGGAGAAGTCTTAACTGTAATGAAGGATATTGCCAATGAAGGAACGACCATGGTCGTCGTTACCCATGAAATGTCCTTTGCCCAAAATGTGGCGAATCGAGTTATTTTTATGAATGATGGTGTGATTGTTGAGGAAGGCTCTCCCCACGATATATTTTTAAAGCCAAAGGAAGAACGCACGAAAAAATTCCTTAGAAGAATTTTAGCGGAAGATTATTAACAACATATATATTTATGCTTACTAGCTTGGTTCCACATGAACATGGACACTATATACTTGGAAGTTTTTTATTAAGGCCTCTTCCACTTCTGTCGCAATTTCATGAGCCTCTTTAATATCAAGGGTAAAGTGGACAAGAATCACAATGTCAACCACTGTATTATTTCCGTAATTTCGAGCTTTAATTTCTTGAACTCCTTTTACCCCATGCACTTGAAGAGTAGCCTTTTTATAGATATCTAATTGCTTCTCATCAAATCCATCTGTTAAATAATGGGAAGCTTTTTTAAAAATATCCCAAGCTGTTTTACATATTAATATTCCAACTATACTGGCTGTTACAGGGTCTAACCAAGGGAGATGGAATTGTGAACCAATAATGCCGATTGCAGCACCAATACTCACCCAAGCATCTGATAAATTATCCTTCGCAGCAGCCATAACAGCTTGGCTGTTTATTTTTCGGCCTAATTTTATATTATAGCGATAAACCAAATACATGATAAGTGAACAGAACACACCTACCCCCGCCGAAATAATATCTGGTGACTCTTGGGAAGGTTGAAATATAGAAGAGATCGCTCCATATAAGACTTGTATCCCCACAATCATCATAATAAAGGAAGCTACCATAGAGGCCACTGTTTCAGCCTTCCAATGTCCATACGGATGATCTTGATCAGGTGGTTTTCGTGATAATTTCAGACCAATTAACACAGCAATGGATGCGATGATATCTGTCGCATTATTTAGACCATCTGCTTTTAATGCCTCTGAGCCGGAAAAATTCGCAACAACTAATTTCAATATAGCCAAAATGATATACGCAATGATACTAATAACTGCTCCACGCTCTCCCATTTTCAAATCTTGATATCGTTTTTCCTCCAACCTCATCACCTCGTAAAACACTAATGAAAATATGATACCAATTCAAACGTGAGTGGGTCTATAGCAATGTTTTTTCGTTATACTATATAGTTGGCAGCAAGCATAATAAGTAGCACATAGGCAAATTTTGCTGATCAATATTTGCCTATGTGCAACCCCAACTGTGTAAAAGCGCAAAAAAGATGAGCCCTCCTCCAAGAGGACTCACCTTCTCCCACGTGTCATTCATAAATAATATGTGATGCTACTTAAAAGTCGAACCCCACAGACGTCGAGTACGGATCTGTCTCCCATTCGTGTGTCCGAGCTTTTTCATTGGCCGCTTTTAAATTTTGGATTAATTTATCTAAATCAACCGCTTGCTCATAATGCCATTGAAGAGCCGCCGATGTGTAAAGCTCGTTTAACTGGGCAACGGAGAATGATTTTGTTTGATCAGCAATATAACTTATATCCTGTTTTGTCATAAAACGATCCAATTTTTTACCAAATAAATATTTTTCTCTTAACACTAGACTAGGTGTCTTAATTTCGTAAGCACGGTCAAAACGTCCCGCGCGATTCATTAAGGCAGGATCAATACGTTCAGGATAATTTGTCGTCCCAATTAAAAAGAGACCTTCTTTCGATGTCGCTCCATCTAAAGCATTTAGAAAAACAGAGCGAGCCGACTCTGGCATAGAGTCAATATCTTCGATGACTAATACCATCGGAGCCATCTTGGCAACGATTGAAAAAACCTCTTGAATCGAATAACTAGAAGTATATTCTGTAATTTGCCAGTAGGCTACAGGGGCGTCAATACTCCCAGCAATCGACTTCACTAAAGTCGTTTTCCCATTTCCCGGAGGCCCATATAACAATATTCCTCGCTTATATGGAATATTGTACGTCTTAAAAAATTCCCCACTCTCATTGAAAAATTCATCAATTGAGCGATAAATTTCATTTTTTAATTCTCCTTCTAATAATACATCCTCTCTGCTAACTTGCTGTGTGATCCATTCCTTTGTTCTCTCGACTCCGTCCTCTGTATCCGTAAAAACCGTCACACAATCTTTCATAATCTCTTTTTGCCGCTCATATACGTAAGCCAAAAACTGGAGAAGATCATGACCGTTTTTGGCTAAAAGGAACTCGCGTTCATAATCTGCATGATTTTGAAAAATGGGTAGTTTTAGTAAGCCTACCTGATGTTCAGGGTAGTAATAGACCGAATTGGTCAAAGCAGGCTTAATCACAAAATCTTGCTGATCCCCATTTTGCTCATAGATAATTGTTCCCGTTTCAACGTAATCAAAAATATTAGCCACTAATTGGGCATGGCCAGCATCTATATCCTCCTGGAGCACAGTCCAAATCTCTTCTTGCCCCTCACTATCTAAAAACAGTTTGAGCGAGCAACCTGTCTTTTCATACATGACCTGCAAAACTTTATCTAATACAAACCCATAATCATGATAATTCGGTAAAATCTCTCGTGTATTTTCAAGCATATGAATAATAAATGAACTTTCCTTCAAATACATAATCCCCTTCAAACTTTTATTAATTCCTCTCCTTAGATTATAGAAAAATAAAGTTGAGGTAAAGAACAAAAAGCAAAATCCTTGATTGTCAAAATAGTTTTTTCAACAAAAAATGAAACAATATACACATATGCATATTGCTCCTATAAAGAAATGGACAAAGGCAGAATGCTAACTAAGAGAATATCCTGCTACTGACACCATAAAGATCACAACTACAACAGCAATGATCACGCCGATTAATTCAAATAATAATACAGCTAAGGCAAAATTTTTCCGTGGTGATGGACTACCAAATCCCCACACTAATAACAATATAATATTTACTAGAGGAATTCCTAATAAAAATATCGTCCAAAACCATTGACCAACCGAAAGTTGCTTTTGTTGTTCCATTCTCTTCTCTCCCTTAAGTCGTTCTAGATGCATTTTTAAAAAAAGATCAATATAAATGCTTATTCCGTGCTTGGCAAAATAGAACGGTATGTAGTGCCCTTATGTTGCGGGACTGGAGCGCCATCTACTCTATACGCTAGCTCCATTTCCATTCCATATTATCTCATTTCCCAGAGTCTTTTGATTCAGGTAATTAGACCTAATTTTTAATGTAAAAACAGCTCCTCCAACGAAGAGCTGTTTTATGATTCCTCTAACGGGAACCCAAAAATATTCACTACTTTAGCTGCATTAGCATTTGAAATAGTTGAAGCAAAACCTAAACATAATAAAGTTTCATTTGGATTTTTATCCCTAGGTAAATAAATCCCCATCCCCTCTGGTTCTCTAAAAGGCAGGTCACTCGCTATTCCAATCCACCGCTTATCAATGACTTTCCCTGTCTTCCAATCTATTGTCGTAATATACGTATTGCCTTTAGGTTTTTCCGAATCTCCTGTTCCGAAATTATTTCCCTCTAATAAATAGAGAAAATCTCCATAAGAGACAAAACCCTGAAAAGTCCCCAGTTGTGGTTGGGTCATTTGAACAATCGGCTGAAAGTGATGCCGCTTTACATCGTCTAAATGATAGAGTGCAAAGTGGAATTCCCCGTTTTGGCGATACCTCATTGTCAAAAGGTTATGTACATGATCTATGTTCACTGTAGTGTGATCCACATTAGGTAAAAACTCAAATTTTTCTATTATAGTGGTATTTGATTCAATCGTTTCTTCATTCATAAATGGGAATCTGGCAATCCTCTTTCCCCAGCCATTTTTCCCACCATTTGCAACAGCGTCACTCTCCGTCCAGATATAAACTTCTTTTCCGTCAGGTTCAACCCCAATGGAAACACCATGGCCAAATCCCCTTAAATACATATAACCAAGTTTATTTCCTGCCATATCCAATTTCGTTAACACTAAATCACCATTAGATGCTCTTTCCGCTCCCTTTAAAGCTCTCCTTTCATCCGAAAATTGATAGCCTTTAGCCATCAACTGCACTGTGTAAATATGCTGATTTCTATAATCAAAGGCAAAGCTCTGAAGAACCGTATGATCTTGCAAAGATTTCTCCCTCAATAATTCGACTTCCTGACCGTTAAGATCAAATGATTTAGCATGAGGAAGCTCTGCTTGTACGTCATTAGGTAAAAAAAGGCTAACGAATAATCCTAAAGTTATCAAAAGCCTATTTTTTCGTGAAAAATTCAATGATCATTATCCTTTCTTACTTCATAAATCCGCATGCACTTAGGTTTGTCTGCAAAATGCAGAATATACTCCCGGTACTCTGATTTCGCTCTAACCCACCTGCCCTCTCGATAAAATCAATTTGAGCGGCTCGGACAATAAGCACCCACTCCACTAGAGCAAGTCACTTTGCCCTCCTCTTTCAGTTCTTGATCTTAAAAGCATTTAAAAAACATAATAAAAAAATAATTATTATATAAGGTGTCCTTTTGCATCGTTCGGATCTATATGAGGGATAGGAGGGATGCAAAATGGAGAAAATTACATTTGGAAAAGAGTTAGCAACAACAATTGGGTTGAACGAAAGTATTGTATTGGAGAGACTGTACAAACATGTTGAAAAAGAAGGAACACCTTTGAACGGACACGTGTGGATGGAGCGTACATATGAAGAATGGCGGGAGGATTTTCCATTTTGGTCGATCGCCACGATTAAACGAATCTTTACTTCTTTGAAAAAACAAGGCCTAATCTTAATAGAACAACACGGAAAACACCGCTACGACCGCACGAATTGGTATGCTTTGGCACAAGAAGGAGACCAGGCATTTATACAAGATAATACGTCGAACGCTCAGCCACAACAGGAAAATGGACTAGAGGAAAAAATGACTTCTGTGCAAAAGCAATTACAGAAATTGCGTTTTTTCCCACTTCGCGATACCCAGAAAAAAGAGTTGGCCCATGCATGTCGACATTTCCCACTTGAGCAAATTTCCCAAGCCCTGGAAGTGACTGCAGAACGGGCAATTTTCGCTTGGAAATATGCGTATAAAGTATTATTAAGCAACAAGAAGACCCCTTCAAGTACTTTCCAACGTAAAATCATTCGGACAGAAAGAGTACCCGACTGGTTTCAAAAAGAAGAGCATTTGAATAAAATGGACACCACCCCGCAATGGAATGAAGAAGCGCTCGCCAAAAAGCAGAGATTAGAGGCGATCCAGGAGAAATATCGAAAAAGGGAAACCATTGGACTCTGTTAAAGCATTTCAAGATGTTCTCCCTAGCCTCAACCTGCTACATTTTATATTTTTTTACATATTTTTAGCATTAGAACAAAGACTAATTATGGAGGTGATAGAGATGGCAAAAAGAACGGAAAGTAATTTGGAAGGATTAAATCCGGAAAAAAGGCCAAGTCGAAATGTTGGATATCAGGAAGAAATGGCACAAGAACCACTTAGCACCAAACAAAAATTAAACAATAAAAGGCGAAAAAAGAATCAATAAACGATTTCTTCCTTCGCTCTTTTGTATAATGATGCCTTTTTTCACCCAGCTATCGACTAGCCATTAGGGATTTCACTGGGCACCCAAGTCCCTATGGCTCAATCTATTTACCTTAAGTAGTCTGTTAGTGATACCTAGAACAATGGCAAAAGCGCCTGGGAATAGGGAGAACGGCTAAAATTGCGGCGTCTTGCGCATCGCAAGGCCGTTCTGACCTACATCCTGAGCCTTGACCACTTTTGTTAGCTCATTCTCAAACCTACTTATTTCAATATAAACTGTGCTTGGCTATGACCTTCCTTTGTTTTCTTTACTTCAAGAATAGCAGGAAAAATCGATTTAAGTTCCTGAACATGAGAAATGACACCGATCATTCTTCCCGACTGTTGTAGATCAACCAATGTATCGATCGCTTTATTTAGTGCTTCTTCATCTAGAGTCCCAAAGCCTTCATCAATAAACATGGTTTCGATCGAAATATTTCCTTGAAAGCTTTGGATGACATCGGACATTCCTAATGCCAAACATAGAGAAGCATTGAATTTTTCGCCACCAGACAGTGTTTTGACGTCACGAGTTTGTCCTGTATAGGCATCGTATATATCAAGAGCTAACCCACTCTGTCTTCCATGAGTTTCCTGACGATCACTCCGGATTAAATCGTATTGGCCATTCGATAATTTTTTCAATCGTAAATTAGCCGCTTCAATGATCTGCTCCAAATATTCAATTTGTAAATAACGTTCAAAGGAAACTTTATGCTGGTTTTGACCACGAATCACATCATACAAATCACTTAAAACCGCAAGTTGCCGTTCACTTTCGCGGACTCGCTTTTCTGCTTCCGTAATCTTGTCTAGCAATTGCGTTGCTTCCGTAAAGAAATTCTTTGATTGTTCCCACTGATTAAGGGCTGTTTCATAAGCCTGCTTAAGTTCTTGCAAATGCTGTTCTAATTGTTGTAAATCGGCTTCTTCTTTATCTTTCAAGCTTACCTCTAATTCCTTTACTTGCTCTTGAAGTAAGGAACGAGTTTGTTTAAATTGCTGGATCTCATTTTTTAATGCTATTCGCGCTTCTTCTAGCATTTTAGCTGCGCGATAAGTCTCCTCAGAAGCAAATCCGGACTTTTCTAGCAAAGATTGTAAAATAACTTCCATTTTCTCTCTCTTCGCCTTTGTCTCCACTCGTTGCTTTTCGGCATACTCCAAGTTCGTCGTAGCCTTTGTTTTCTGTTCTTGTATCTTTTGAAGCTCTTGCTGCACTTGCTCCCAAGCGTTGTCTAAAGTTATTTTTTCCTTGTTTGTTTTTTCGATCTGTGCTTCTAATTGCCCCAGAACACGTAATTCCTTTGGGATCGTTCGAATCCGTTCTGTATAAAGCGCCTTTGTATTTTCTGCCTTCAACCTTTTTTCCTGATAATGTTGCTCACACTCATCTCTCTTCTCATCCAACTGTTTAAGCTCTTGTTGCTGTTCCCTCAGTTTACCTTTCCATTTAATGAGCAATTCTTGATCAGCTTTTAACTTTTCTACTTCTTCGTTTAAAAGCTTTCCTTCCCCTTTTAATTGGTCTAGTTTCACGGAAACTTCTTCTGTGCTTAGTTCGAGAGATTTTATATCACTTTGTCTTTCCGCCAACTGCTGCGCATTAGCAGTCCATTCTACTTTAAGAGTATGATATTCATTTTCGTCATGATCCAGCCTCTTCTTGAGCATTTCTAATTGTTCTTTCGAAACTATCCCCCCTCTATCTGTCGCCTTCTGGGGATGTTCCAAGCTCCCACAAACAGGGCAAGCTTCTCCATCATGCAAATGACTCGCCAAAACAAGGGCTTGTTGATTGAACCAATTTTTTTCTTGCTCTAAGTATTCCGCTTTTTTCTGTTCGAAAAGCGCTTTTTTTTGCTTTAATTCCTGCTCCAAAGTGGTTTGTCTAAGCTTATATTTGTGAAATTCATGTAAAACTTTCCACTGCTCACGTTTCTTTATTAATAACTCGTTTTTCTTTGGATACTCGCTAACCTCATTCTCCTTTCCCATAATTTCCTGATGCCATTTCTCAACTGTTGCTGTTTTTTCCTTTCTCTTCTTCTTGATATCATCGAGCTGAACATGTGCTAGATTGGCTTGTTTCTCAAGTACGTAGATCTGCTGTTTGACTTGATCTATTTCTTTTACTGTCGGGAGATAATCCTGCAAGCGTGTCAGTTCTTGATGAAGCTGCTCTCTCTTCCCCTTTTTTTCTTCTTCTTGACGATACATTTCCAAAGTTTGCTCGTAAGCATCCTCTATCCTCTTTTTTGCTTGAACAGCTTGTTTATAAGCTTGCTGCTTTTTCTCTTCGTCCTCACGTAACTCTTTCACCTGTTGTTCATATGGCTCAATCGAACTTGCTCGCTCGGCTGCTTCCAATTGCTTTTCTTTTTGAGCAAAAGCCGAAACTTGCCCATCTAATTGCAGTAATTGTTGCTTTTTTCCCGTAAGCTCCGCAAATCGCTCATTCAACGCTTGTGCTTGATAATATTCGGACTGCTTTGCTGTATGTCGTTTATACGCTTGTTCATATTTTTCATGATCTTGGGCTTTCTTCTCATCATAATAGATAACCTCATCTTCAAGCCCCTGTAAAATTTGTTGAATATTATAATGCTCCTGGGAAACTACTTGGAAAAAGGAAGATCCCTCTCTAACAGGCAAAGTCGCTTGGACATTTTGAATAAATGAGGCTTTCACTCTCTCTTCTTGTTGATAAATCTCCTCTACCCGTTTTTTTCGATTTCGTAGCTTTTCACCAATTTGCTGATAGCGATCTGTTTTAAAAAGACGACGTAATATATCTTCCTTATTTTCCGTTTGTGAAGTTAATAGCTTTCGAAATTCTCCTTGCGGTAACATGACAATTTGTTTAAATTGTGCTTGAGTAAGCCCTAAAAGAGATTCAACTTTTTTATCTATCTCAGAGACGATTTGTCGATCTACACAAGGAATTTCTTTCCCATTTTCCAATTCAAAAAACTCATAACGTTCACCTGTTTTTGTTTTATTCCCCTGTTTTACATGGCCCAGTTGCCGCAAAATTCGGTATGTACGTTGATGGAGCTCAAATACTAATTCAACCGCCGTATGGATGTCATCCTCTGCAAAGTGACTGCGCAACATAGTCTGATTTTCCCGATCCTGTCCACTTGCACTTCCATATAAAGCAAAACATATCCCATCGAAAATCGTCGTTTTCCCTGCACCTGTATTACCCGAAATCACGAAGATAGACTGCTCCTTTAACTTTGTAAAATCAATAATCTCTGTATCTTTATAAGGGCCAAAAGCAGTCATTCTTAAAGTTAATGGGCGCATTCCTGTTCCCTCCTTTTTCAGTGAATGAAAATATAAAATAGTTTCTCATGTAAATTATTCCATTTAGCCTAGTCACCAGCGGTGCACACTAGGACCATCTGTTTTTAGCCAACGGTCTACCTTTAATCTAAAGCAAAGAATATCTTTAGCTAAGTCACTAAACAACATATTGCGCTTTTTAATTAGGTACAAATTCTCTTTGTGGTTGTGCAGTGGTTTCATTTTCATCTTGCAATAATTCGTCCACAACCTCTTTAAATATCCTTTCCGTTTCTTCCGTCACTCTCTCTCCTTTCACTTGTTCGTAAAAAGATTGAAAAAGTTCTAGATCACTCATCTTACTCCGCGTCTTTTTCGTAGTGGCGATAGACTGAGTAATTATTTGTTTTCTTTCAACATGCATCGCATTGGGATATACGGAACGAATTTTTTCCATTGGTGATAGAATCGGAGTTTCATCTAATAATCGAACAAAAACATAATCATCACAAATTGAATGAGTTAATAACTCGGACATCGTGGCTTCAACTGTGCGCATATCTCTTTTAGGTATGAGCTCTTTTTTTGTAATCTTAACATCCCCGTTTTGCCCAAGCTCCACAATAGAATAACCCTTTCGATGATGTTCTTCAGATATCGAATATTTCAAAATCGAGCCTGCATATCGAATCTTTTCCTTCATAACATAATGTGCTTGATGCAAATGTCCGAGAGCTGTGTAATGAAAATCAGAATAGAGCTGTGCATCGACATATTCTGCCCCACCAATAGAAAGTGGCCGTTCAGAATCACTCGTATTTTCTTCCTCATCCCCAAAAGGAGTGACAAATGCATGACCAATTAGCACATGGCGAGCATTCAGATCAAGCTCAGCTTTTATTTCTGTCATAATTTTTCGCGCTGCATCCTGATGTGAACGTACCTCCTCATCATCAAATACATTGCGGACCATACTTGGATCACAGTATGGCACAAGATGAAAATGCACAGGTCCAAAAGCATCATGAAGAATAACAGGCTGTAATTCTTTAGTTAAGCGTCCCGCCATATGTAACCCATTTTGCTCCATGATTTTACTACCAAAATGTAGACGACTTGGACTATCGTGGTTTCCCGCAATGGCTAGTACAGGGATTTTTAATTTTAAAACAATCGTTTCTAGAACTTCATCTAAAAGTTGTACAGCTTCCGTTGGTGGTACTGCCCGGTCATATAAATCACCGGCAACGATGACAACATCTGGCTGCTCTTGTTCAATATCTTGTATAAACTGCTGTAAAACGAATCGTTGATCGTTAGTCATATAAACACCTTGTACTAATTTTCCCAAATGCCAATCCGCTGTATGGAAAATTTTCACTTATGATCACTCCTCGTAAACTATTTTTTTCGGATCTATTCCTATTATTATAACGTATTTCCCTATAGCTCACTTGAAGATTCGACATTTATTCCCTTATTGCAACAAAAACAGGACAAGTTATAATTATATTAATAGAGGGAGGTGATTTTGAAAATGGAAGATTCTGCTTTGAAGGAAATTCTCCACGCTCTTGAACTTCAGACTGTATATTTTGATCAAAAAGTAGAGCAACTTGAAGAACAATTTAAGGGGATAGAACAGCGAATTGATCTGCTCGAAAAGAAAATAGATTCCAGTATATCAATTTTGCCCAAACAGCGAAAGATGTTGATTTACTTTTAATACTATTAGAGGAATGCATACCTCAAAGAATCCTACACAGATCCTCTTCACAAAACCCTACTAATATCCGCACCATCACGGAGCAATGTCTATTTTCGCATAAAAAAAGAGGACCTCAGATCGTCCCAATTGGAACAATCCTCGGTCCTCTTTCAATATTCATTATAGTTTAACAACGTTAGCAGCTTGGTCGCCACGGTTGCCTTGAGTGATATCAAAGCTTACTTTTTGACCTTCTTCAAGAGTTTTGAAACCTTCGCCAGTGATAGCTGAGAAATGAACGAATACGTCTTCTCCGCCTTCAACTTCGATAAAGCCAAAACCTTTTTCTGCGTTAAACCATTTAACTGTACCTTGATTCATGTGTAAATACCTCCAAAAGTTTGTTACTTAATAACGATGTAAACAAAAATTCACATGCTTTCACGGAATAACTAAGTAAATAATATAATCCCGTGAAAACATGTGAATTATAAGATTTAATACATATTAAGTGTAAATTTATTGTAGCACAGGCGATTCCCCATAGCAAGCCTTTGTTAAAGTTTTTTAAATTAAACTTGTAAGCGTTTTTCATTCTTTCCTAAAAATGGTCTAATGTAACTAAAAGTTTCGCTTTGAAAACTAGTCATAGGGAGCTAAATAATCTAGGTAAGATGCCTCCAACTACGAGCAAAGTTCGGTGGTTGCTCTAAAAATAAACATATTTTCGGATGTTGAATATTTTGTTTGACAGGAGCTTATGGAAAAAAGATTTAAAAACAGACTCTATTTGGAAGGGGTTTTTCTTTGACACATTTATCCTTGTATGGTATCACATAAGTAGTTAGCACTCACAGATTACGAGTGCCAAATTTTATAAGAATAGTGAAAGGTGTTTGTTCAGGAATCTTTCATCTCAAGAGCTAACGCTAGTAGCTAGATCTAAGAGGCGCACCTATGCTTAGTGACGCAAACAAGCACCGAAAGGCTAGTTGCTGTGAGCAAGCTAAATCGAGCACGAACCAAAATTTGCACTTACCTATACTTGAACAAAAGGAGAATAATTATGGAAAAAAAGCTGTTTCAAGCAGAATCAAAGCGTTTATTAGAAATGATGATTCATTCGATTTATTCAAACAAAGAAATTTTTCTAAGAGAATTAATCTCCAACTCTAGTGATGCTATCGATAAGATTTATTACCGTACCCTCACAGATGATTCTTTAACCTTTGATCAAGACGATTACTACATAAAGCTTTCAATCGATAAAGAAAACCGAATTTTAAAAGTCGAAGATACAGGAATCGGCATGACGAAGGAGGAGCTTGAAGAAAATCTTGGAACGATTGCGCAAAGTGGCTCCTTGGCCTTTAAAAAAGAGAATGAATTAAAAGATGGTCATGATATTATCGGTCAATTTGGCGTCGGCTTCTATTCTGCTTTCATGGTAGCCGATCAGGTTACTGTAATTAGTAAAGCTCTAGATAGCGATGAAGCCTATAAATGGCAATCTTCTGGTGCTGATGGCTATACAATTGAAACAACCACAAAAGAAACGGTTGGAACAGAAATCATCTTAACCATTAAAGATAATACGGAAGAAGAAAATTATGATGAATTTCTAGAAGAGTACCGCATCCAGTCAATTATTAAAAAGTATTCCGATTTCATCCGCTACCCGATTAAAATGAATGTGACAGAAAGTAAACTAAAAGAAGGCACAGAGGATGAATTTGAGGAGATAGTCGAAGAAAAAACACTTAATAGCATGGTGCCTATTTGGCGGAAAAATAAAAGCGAATTAACAGACGAAGATTATGATAATTTTTACACTGAGAAACGCTACGGCTTCGATAAACCTTTAGCCCATATCCATACAAGTGTTGATGGAGCCATCCGTTATAATGCGATTCTTTATATTCCAGAGAAAATGCCTTTTGATTATTATTCAAAAGAATTTGAGAAGGGCTTGGAATTGTATTCAAGCGGAGTACTTATCATGGATAAATGTGCGGAGCTACTACCTGATTATTTCAGCTTTGTAAAAGGAATGGTTGACTCTGAAGACTTATCTCTCAACATTTCTCGGGAGATTTTACAACAGGATCGCCAATTAAAACGAATTGCCAATAATATTGAAAAGAAAATTAAAAGCGAATTGCAAAGCATGCTGAAAAATGACCGTGAAAAATACGTGACTTTCTATGAAGCTTTTGGTAGACAGTTAAAGTTTGGTGTATATAGTGATTATGGTATGCATAAGGACGTATTACAGGATCTGCTTATGTTCTCCTCATCTAAAGAAAACAAGCTTGTGACATTGGATGAGTATGTTTCAAGAATGCCGGAAGAACAGAAGTATATTTACTATGCTTCAGGAGATTCAATTGCTCGCATTGAAAAACTGCCACAAACAGAGCTTCTCTTAGAAAAAGGCTATGAAATCTTATATTTCACAGAAGATGTAGATGAATTTGCAATCAAAATGTTGATGAACTATAAGGAAAAAGAATTCCGCTCTGTAGCAAGTGGTGATTTAGGACTTGAAGATCAAGAACAGAAAGAGAAAGAGGCCTCAGAAGAAACAGAAGATAACAAGGAACTATTCGAATCTTTGAAAGAGATTTTGTCCGGAAAAGTGAAGGATGTTCGTGCTTCTAAACGATTGCGGTCCCACCCTGTCTGTCTCTCCACAGATGGCGAAATTACGATCGAAATGGAAAAAATCTTACAAGCCATGCCTGATAATCAAAATGTGCAAGCAGAAAAGATTTTGGAAATTAATACGAATCATGAAGTGTTCCAAGCGCTAAAATCAGCCTTTGCGACTGACCAAGATAAATTAAATCTTTACACGAACCTTTTATATAACCAAGCACTTCTTATCGAAGGATTACCTGTACAGGATCCAGTTGAATTTACAAATGATATTTGTAAAGTGATGGTATAACATCATATACCGAACCCGATTTTCTAGGGTTCATAAAGACTGTAGACAAACTCTAAAATAACGAGTTGTTTACAGTCTTTTTATTTTTATACTGGATAGAGTAAGCGTCCCGAAGAATGCGCTTCGTCACTACGCTTCTGCAGAGTCTGGGCTGTCTCGCAAATCCCGCAAGAGTCGAGCGGATGCTTCTCCAAATCATTAAAGTATTAAACGTTACTTTTCTATAAATACTCATTCATTTCTATAATAGATAGTAAGATTAACCTTAAGATGATGGGAAAGTCGTGACAAGAAGACTAATTTATGAACGCAACCAATTAGAAATCCTTGCGATTGAACAACTTGTTTCCCCAAGACCATTTAATTCACAAATTGGATGGTCAATTGACTATCATCAATACAAATCAAATTCTTCTTAATATGTAAGCTGTCCATTGTTCTTACAGTCTAGATGGACATGAAAATATCCAGAAATGGTATAAGGACTGCTTAAGAAGTAGGATCTTCACTGAAATTCCTTTATTCAGACAAAAATTATGTAAAGTGGTAAAAGGCACTGGGAGAAAACTCATTCCCAATACCTTATGGCGGCAAAACTGGACGGACCTATTTTCTAGGGTTCGCTTTTTATAAACAAACAAGCTACTAAACGATAATCCGAATACCCTTTATTTAATGGCACCGGCAACCATTCCAGCTATAATTCTTTTACTAAAGAAAATAAATAAAATAAGCGGTGGAATCGAGATTAATAACACATTGGTAAATAGTAAATTCCATTTCGTATTAAATAAGCTCATAAAATTATATAATGTTAATTGCAATGTAGCGTTCTTTGCACCTGGAAAAAAGTACAAAAAGTTTACGAAATCATTATAAATTTGAACTGAATTTAAAACAATGATCGTTGCCGTTACTGGCTTTAATAAGGGTAAAATGATAGAGGTAAATAATTTCAACCTGCCACACCCATCAATTAAAGCTGCTTCATCAAGCTGTTTGGGTATAGTAGCCATGAATCCGCGATATAACAAAACCGTAAAGGGCAAACGTAAAGCAACTTGAACTAGGACAATCCCTATCATTGTCTTAAACAGTCCAATCCCGTTTAGAACCCAAATTGTTGGGACAATTGCAGGCGGAATAATTAATCCAGCCAATACGAGGAAATTTAGAAATGGTGATAATTTCCCTGTTCTTCTATGCATTACGTAGCCGGTCATAGCTCCGCAAATAATTAAAATAATAATAGAAAAAATAGTAATAAGTGTGCTATTCATAAAGGCCCGAAAAATCATTCCATTTTCAGCAGCGATTACTTCCTTTATATTCTCACCTAACTGAAATTCAGTTGGCCATGCCATGTTTAATAACGAGGATTCCTTAGTTGTCTTTGCTGCATTAACAAAGACAAAATATAGTGGGATACCGAAAATAATAACCGTGAGCAAAACTGCAAACAACTCAACAAAGAATTTCTTAACCTGTTTTATTTTTGGTACCCTAGACCTTTGAAAACTAGTGGTCATCTCCTTTGATGCCAAACCTTCGGGTAGTTTGCTCATTAAAGATCAACCTCTTTCCTGTTTAAAAAGTAGTGCAGCGGAAAGGCGAGTAGTGATACTACAATGAATAAAATCACATTCCCTGCAGTGGAAATTCCATAAAAACCAGCCTGATATTGCTTATAAATGATGGAGGCGATTAAATCTGTACTAAAACCAGGACCCCCTTTTGTCATTACCCAAATCAAATCAAAGGAACGTAAACCACCAATAAATGCTAAGATAATCACCGTATTCATCGCCGGTCTACTTAATGGCAAAATAATATGCCAAAATTTTTGGAAGGAATTCCCGCCATCAATCATCAATGCCTCAAAATATTCTTCGGGGATGGACATAATCCCTGCTATAAAAATAACGGTCGCAATCCCTAAACCTTGCCACACATCAACCAAAGCAACAGACAAAAGTGCAATTCTTACATCTCCTAGCCAATCGGGACCGACAATACCAATTGCAGACAGTACAGTATTAATCATCCCCTGTGATGGATGCATCATCATGGAAAAAGCTATACCAATGGCAATTGTACTTAAAAGTGTGGGGAAAAATACCATAGACCGGATAAAACCCACAGTTCTTAACCTTGTACATAGAAATGTCCCGATTAATAAACCGAAGATAATTTTCAAACCACATGTCACAACAGCATAAATAACTGTATTTTTAAAGCCAATATTCATCGATGGCTCTGATAAAAAGGTCTTGAAATTCTCAAGTCCAATAAATTCCCAATCTGTCAGTGTCCACCATGTCATACTAAAAAAGAAGGACATGATAGTAGGTAGTAGAAAAAAGGTAAAATAAATGATTCCAGCTGGTAATAGAAAATAATATGAATAGGTTGATGTGTTTAGTTTGGTCATCTTTGTTTCCCTCTCCCTTTCATTGAGATTAAAAGAATTGCCCCTTTAAAAACAGGGGCTTTTCTAGTGGTGATGATTAGTACATCTCTAACTTTCGTTTCATATTTTCTACTATTTACTAATTGGCTATATGTTGATATAGATTACCAGCCTTCTAAATTAAGTTGTTTTGCTTGCTTCTCAACATCCTTGTCATACAATTCAGCACCTTCTTTTGCTGATTTAATTCCACTGCCTACCTCAATTAATATTTGCTCCAAGTTAGGGCCTTTTAACGGACTTAAGAATTCTAGTGCAGGAGCTGTTTTATCTTCTTCAAAATATGGTGTCATGTCTTTAACTGCTGTAAATACATCCTCAGGGAGCTTTACATCCTCAATTGCAAATGGACCGATTGGTGGGTCTGCAGCTAAATATGCCGCAACTCCCTCTTCAGATACAAATACTTCAAACCACTTTTTCGCAGCATCAATATTTTCACTATTTTTATTGATATAATAAGCATTTGGCATCCAAATCGTAAAACCATTCTTCTCGGCATTATCTCCAGGTTGCGGAAATACCCCAATGTCCCCAATCTCATCTGGGTAATTCTCCGCCATCAGCGGCAATATTTGCGATAACATCGGATAATGAGCTCCCTCGCCTTCAGCTAACATCTTCATTCCCGCATCATATGTTGTGGACAAAAAGTCTTCATTCATATATCCCTTTTCGTAAATGTCTTGCATTTTTTCGAAACTTTTCAATGCACCCGGTGTTGTAGCAATTTTGGCCTTATTCGCTGTATAGTTTTCCGGAAAGTCTGGATTTTCTGCTAAAACATTAAAGTTATCTGCTAATACAATAAGCTGGGAAGTCCAAGTTTCTTTATATGTTCCGATAACAGGTGTTTTGCCTGCCTCTTTTATTTTCTCATTGTTTTCCATTAATTCAGTCCAAGTTTTAGGTACCTCTAAACCTAACTCTTCGTATAATTTCTTATTATAAAACCACCCTCCGACTTGAACAGGATTTCCAGGAATGCCATAAAGTCCATTTTGATCAGATACCGATTCTTTAAAAGAATCCATTAGTTTGTCTGCGTAAGGTTCATCGGATAAATCAACGAAGTTTTTAGAGGGATTGAGCGCATGCATTAATGATCCTGAGTTATAGTAAGCAATATCAGTCATATCTCCGGTGGCCAGGCGTGTTTTCATCAGGTTGTCCCCCTCCGCCCCGCTTGGTCTAATTTCAAATTCTGTTTTAATGTTATACTTTTCTTCAACAAGTTTGGCCACAGCCTCTACCCCTGCCTTTGATGATGTATTGCCAATTAAAACAGAGAGGGTGACACCATCCACATTTTCATTATCTGTGGAACTAGAAGTGCTCTTATCTTCACTACATCCTGCCAAACCAACAAAGACCAAAAAGGTAGTCATGAGGAATGCAAATAGCTGCCCTTTTTTCCGTAACATAGATACAACCTCCCACAAATATTTTCGTCATAGTTTTATTGTAAGCGCTACCAACAATAACAATAAAGTACTGTTATTTTCGATTCATGTACCCTTTTTTATTATTTGACTGTGACTGAATGATTTTGATGATGTCTGCAAAAAAATAACTGCACTTTTGCAGTTAGCTACGTTATATTTTTATATTCACTAGGATTGTTCCCAGTATGCCTTTTGAAAACTTCGGAAAAATGGCGATAGCTATGATAGCCTACCTTTTCACTAACTTCCATTACTTTGGCACCTTTTATTAGCATTTCCTTCGCTTTCCCTATCCGCTTATTCGTTAAATATTGGATATATGTCATACCTACTTTTTCTCTAAAGAGCGAACTAAAATAAGTTGGAGTTATTTGCACATGATCAGCGACATCCTGTAATGTAATGGCTTCATTATAAAATTGATCTATAAATATACAAGCTTTTTCCATTGCATCTTGTTTACTAACCTGCTGAATATTAATTATCTGACCTAACATTCTATTTAGTTGCTCGTGAAGCCATTCCACCATCTTATCCCATGTTTCTATTTCTCTTATCTCCTGTTGGGGAAAATACTTCGCCCAAAATCCTTCCCTAGAACAAACATCCTTTTCAGCTTCTTTCACAATTTCAAGGCAGAGATAAATAAGATGGAGTATTTCATTTTCCAATATTTCTCTGCTCTTTATTTGGGCTTCAAGTTTATGAATGAATAAATTTACCTGTTCTAACAATCTTTTATCATCACCCACTCTTAAATAGGCGCTAATTGCCTGTTTATATTTTGAGAAGTCTTCAAATACAGAGGTCCTTCGTTGGATATCTTTAAATTTCACCAACCTTTTTTCACCCATAAACATCCCATATTCCATGGCATAAAATGCTTCCCGATAACTTTTAGATGCATCTTTCATTTGGTAGTAAGTGCTCCCTAGACCACCTAGAATTTGATGATCCAATTGTTTTAAGAAATGCGTGATGATAACTTCCTCGTTATTATTATCAAAATGAAAAAGTACTAAAAAGTATGTGCCTCCATAATAGGCATAAACTATTTGACAATCATAACTATCCAACAGCTTCACATGATCTTTCATCGCAAGAACTGTAATCCCGACAATTTTATTGGACTTATTCCCAAACACATTTCGCCAATTCCATTCTCCCTGTTCTCCTAACGTTAATAAATCAAGTGTCGCTTTTTCTAAGCGAATATGGTAGTTTTTTTCCCAATCTGCCTCCAATCTCTCTAATCTTTTTTTCTCATTAATCTTTTTTATCGTTCGTTTCATCACCTCTTGAACCATTGATAATGTCACAGGTTTTTCAAAATAATCCATAACCCCTAACTTAATTGCCTTTTTTAAATACTCAACTTCATTAAAACCACTAAATACTATGCATACAGTTTCAGGCACCTCTGCCAATATTTTTTCAATTACCGCTAATCCATCCAATCCTGGCATCCTTATATCTGTTAATACAATATCTGGCTTTTGATTGATAAAAAGGGAAATAGCCTCATACCCATTCATCGCTGTACCTACCAATTCAATTCCATATTTCTCCCAATCTATCATCCTTTTTAATCCCTCAAGAACAATATACTCATCATCAAACACGACCATTTTCAGCATTATTCTCACCGTCCACTCTCTCTGTATCGAATCTCAACCTTCGTTCCAATATCACTAGTTATACGTAAGGAACTTTCCACTCCATAATATAATTTCAATCTCTCCTCCACATTCTTAAGACCAAACCCTTTTTTCGTACTCTCTATATCCTTTATTCCAACACCATCATCCTTTATAGTAAAAACAATTTCACTTCCGGTTTTCTCACCTGTTAACCAGATTGTTCCTGGCCCCACTTTTGGCTCAAGCCCGTGATACACAGCATTTTCTACTATAGGCTGTAATAATAATTTCAACATCTGCCTTTCTAACAAAGCAGGCTCCACTTGTTCAACGTATTGAAATTTATCATTATACCTTATATTCTGGATTGTAAGATAACTCTTAATGTGGGAGAGTTCTTTTGCAATCGGAATAAGATCCTTCCCGTTATTCAAGCTAAGCTTAAAAGTCTCTGATAAGGCTTGGGTCATTTTAGCAATATTATCGTTGGATTCGATGATTGCTAACCAATAAATAGATTCTAACGTGTTATATAAAAAATGAGGTTTAATTTGGGCTTGTAATATCTTTAACTCTGATTCTTTCTTAATCAATTGGTAACGAATTAACTGATCATTGAGATGTCTATTTTCAGAAATAGCCTTTTTAAAGTTTTCACCGATTATACTAATTTCATCTTTCCGTTTTAATTCATTTCCACCCAATGCCGAGTTTGTCCAATCTGTCGTTAGCTTTTTTAATTGCCTTAAAGGCTTATTTAGCTTTCCAGAAAAGATGAAGGACAGAGTAAAAGATAGGACAGCCATCAGAAAAACTAAGAGAATGGTAATCTTTCCAATATCACTTGATTGGCTAAGCAACCCCTGTTCATCTGTAATATGAACAAATACCCACCCCGTTGTTTGGTTACGATATAGATTAGAAACATATCCTTTTTCCGTAAAGTGTTCGATTGCTTTGCCTATATTATCCCAGTGTCCTTCCCGAAGACGATTGACTTCTGGGTAACTATACATCGCTCTCACCCTATCCTGAGAGTCATCAAAAATGATAAATTTGCTATTTTTACTATCATTAAAAGTCTTAGAAAATAACGACTTTCTTACATTTACAACTAACATCCCAAGAACTTGTTGATTAAATAGCTGATCAGATTCGCGCAACTGCTTAACTGAAGAGAATGTATCAACGGATTCGTCTCCAACTAATACGTTTTCACTAAAGAACACGGTCTTCCCTTGGGCTGCATCGCTTTTGTTATACCAATCTTCATTGACTATTTCACGGAAAATCCCCCCATTATCGTACTTCCCTGTGCTCTCTGGATCGCCATAACAAACTGAACGATGATAGGCATCAAAAATACATATGGAGTCAATATCCTGAGTATCGATAAAATAACTATTAATCAAATTCTCCATACTCTTAATAGTTTTAATATCAATATGTGTTTCTTTGCTACTATAGTTTGCTAAGCTGCTTTTTAATTCGGTTTGGATATCGCTATTCCATACAATCACTCTTTCCATATTAACAATATTTTTCAACAACAGATCTGCACTTTCACTTGATGTTTTTAAAATATCCTTTGCAGATTGCATTTGGTTGTCTACTAAAGTACTTTTCGCAATATTAAAGGAGAGGTAGCCAAGTATAGTCAGTGGCAAAATGGACAGCAATACCATGGTAATGAAGTATTTTTGCCCAATTTCGCGCGTTTGGAACCACTTTTTGAAGGTATACCAAATTTTTTTCATATCTCTTCTCCTTAATGCATAATCTAATGGCTAGATTGATTGCTGTGTCTAATAAAATACAATTTTATTAACCTTTCACCGCTCCAGCGGTCATACCGGCAACAATCTTTTTATTGAAGAAGATAAACAAAATTAATGGTGGTATTGAAATCAGTAAAACGTCTGCAAAAAGTAAATGATAAGAAGTTCCATATATACCTGTAAAATTATATAAGGTTAGTTGGACTGTTGCATTCTCTGCACCAGGAAAGAAATAGAGCATATTCTCAAAATCATTATAAATTTGTATAGAAGATAAAACGATAATCGTTGAGGTAACTGGTTTTAGCAAAGGAAAAACCACTCGAAAAAACAATTGAATTGGCCCACATCCATCTATAAAGGCGGCTTCATCTAATTCCTTAGGTATTGTAGCGACAAAAGCTGTATATAATAGGCAAGCAAAGGAGAAATGTAATGCAGATTCGAGCAATATAATTCCTTGGATAGTCTTAAAAATACCGAGGGATTGCAGAACCCAAATTGTCGGTACAATAGCTGGTGGTATCATTAATCCAACAAGAATCACATAGTTAAGTTTTTTTGCTAGTCCCTTTCTCCGCTCAAGGATAAAACCTGCCATAGAACAAACGATGATTAAGATCATAACGGAAAATATTGTGATAAACGTGCTATTAAGAAAAGCTTGTAATACAATCCCCTCATTCATTGTGAGTACTTCTAAGTAATTCTCTATTATATGGAATGAGCGGGGAATGGCTAGATTCATAATAGCTGCTTCTTCACTACTTTTCATTGAATTAATCATGACAAAATAAAAAGGAATTCCAAAGAAAAGAACAGCGAATAATATGGCAATGATTTCTGTCAAAAATAATCCGAAACTTCCCTTTCTAAATTTTTTCCCTTTCCAGATAACAGCTCTTGAATCTTTATTTAGCAGTGATCCATTTCCTCCTCTGCCCTTGTTATTCACAGGTCCACCTCTTTACGATTAAGAAATTTAAAGATTGGAAAGGCAATGATTGCTACAAAGAAAAATAGCAGAACATTACCTGCAGTGGCAAGGCCAAAAAAGCCACTTGCATATTGCTTATAAACAATGGAAGCTAGTAGATCAGTATTGAATCCTGGTCCCCCTCCAGTCATTGCCCAAATCAAATCAAAATTTCGCAGTCCTCCAATTAACGCAAGCGTAATTACGGTATTCATAGCCGGCTTGGATAATGGAATAGTAAGATAAAGAAAAGATTGAAATGAATTTCCCCCGTCCACTTTAAATGCTTCATAATACTGTGCGGGGATTGCTAAAATACCAGCAATAAAAATGACTGTTGCAATCCCCACTCCTTTCCAGATATCCGTCAAGGCTACAGAAAAAAGTGCAATACTTGGATCTCCCAACCAATTAGGTCCAGAAATCCCAAGTCTCTCAAGCATTGAATTAATAACACCTGTCGTAGGGTGCATTAACGCTTTAAATGTGACACCGACTGCGAACGTACTTAACAGTGCCGGGAAGAAAACAATCGATCGCAGAAAGTCTTTATTCCTAATTCTTGAGCATAAAAAGGCGGCCAGTAAAAATCCGATAACCGTCTTTCCAATCATTGTTGTAAAAGCAAATAGAAGTGTATTTTGAAACCCTATGCGTAGAGAGGGTTCTTGAAAGAACTGGATAAAATTTTCCAATCCAATAAACTCCCAATCTTCTAAGGTCCACCATGTCATACTATAAAATAAAGACATAACAGTAGGCCAGATAAAAAGAACACCATAGATAAGGATAGCTGGTAACAGAAAGTAGTAAGGATACAGTTTTTTCGTCATTCGATTCATTTATTGTCCTCCCCTTTGTCACCATTTAATTCCTAATTGTTTCGCTTGTTTTTCCACATCCTTATCATATGACTTTGCCGCCTCAAGGGCAGTCATAGTCCCACTACCAACAGAGGTACATAATTGTGCTAAATTTGGCCCTTTAATAGGAGACGCAAACTCTAGTGCAGGGGCAACTTTTCCTTCTTCAAAATACTTTGCCATATCTTTGACTGCTTCATAGGCATCTTCAGGTATTTCAACCCCTTCCATTACAGAAGGACCGACACTTTTCTGCTTAGATTCATATATTTCTATGCCTTTTTTAGAAACAAAAAATTCCATCCACTTTTTAGCTGCGTCAACATTTGGAGATTCCTTACTAATTAAAATGGCATCAGGCATCCAAACTGTTAGTCCATTTATATCTGCGTTATCACTTGGTTGTGGAAATACACCAATATCATTTATTTTATCAGGGTATTTTTCAGCTAGTAATGGTAGAAATTGAGCTAGCATTGGATAATGTACCCCATTTCCTTCAGCAAGTAATTGCATACCCTGATCATAAGTTGCCACTGTATAGTCTTCATTCATATATCCACTTTCCGCAATTTCTTGAATTCTTTCAAATCCCCTTAGTGCAGAATCTGTTGTAGCGAATTTTGCCTTTCCCGCGGTATATTCATCCGCAAAATTTTGTTCTTCAGCCTGTAAATTGTAGTAATCGGCAAGTATTGGCAATTGTGAGGTCCAAAGTTCCCCATATGTACCAATGACAGCTGTTCTTCCGGAATCCTTAATTTTCTCATTGTTTTCTCTAAGTTCATCCCATGTTCTCGGTACGGAAAGACCTAATTCTTTATAAACCTTTTTATTATAAAACCAAGCCCCTACCTGACTAGATTGAATCGGTATCCCAAAAATCTTCTCTTGGTCACTCACTACTTCTTTATAGGAATCCAACACTTGATCAATATAGGGTTCGCTTGCCATATCAACAAAATGCTTGTCGGGATTTAAAGCCATTAAAAGTGAACCCGAATTATAGACGACTAAATCTGGAATTCCCCCAGTTGCCAAACGTGTTTTTACTACATTTACACCTTCAGGACCACCTGGACGTAACTCCACGTTCGTCTTTATGTTTAATTCCTTTTCAATTTCTTCAATAACAGCACGAAAGCCCGAATTATCAGCCACATCTGATATAAGAATATTTAGTGTGGTCGTTACTTCATTATTATCCTTACTATTTGAATTTACTTGTTTATTATTGGAGCTAGTTGTATTACAAGATGCCAGTAAACTTGTAATTAAACAAACACTGGTTATAAAGCCGATAAAGCTAAATTTACTTTTCCTCAATATCGTTCACCTCTTCACTATATTTCCACCTCAACAAATAAAGGGCTTACATTATTCATTAACATCTTTTATAAAGCTTTAGATTATAATTTATGGCTGTTTAATAATTGATCTCTCATCCAGTTATTATTGATAAAAGGATCTCCCTCTTCAAGAAGAATAGAAAACAATCTCCTTCTAAATTCTTTTAATCTATCTTTATGTTTGGTATTATAAATTTCATTTGTTAATTCAAATGGATCTTCTCGTAAATCATAAAGTTCATCTATACTCGTAGGATTCCAAATATATTTCCATGCATGGGTCCGATACATTCTCTGGGTAAATAAGCCAAACTGTTGTCCATGATACGTCGCAACGATTTCCTGTCTCCAATCCGGAAGTATCTCCCCTTTTAAGAATGGAACTAGGGAACGTCCTTGAAAAAAGTCTGGTATCGTCATGTCTAATAGCTCTAGAATAGTTGGAGGTAGATCAAGTAAATTGTAAACAAATTCACTGCAAGTAGAATTCCCTCTAATTTTACCCGACCACTTTAGAATTAATGGGACCTTTACAACATCTTCGTACATTACAAAGTGCTTATCCATCATGCGATGGCTGCCACATAAGTCTCCATGATCTGATGTGAAAATAACGATCGTATCTTCTTCGAGTTTAAGTCTCTCTAATGTATTTAAAATTTGACCAATAGCATGATCTACCTGAGAAATAACCGCGTAATATTTAGCAACGATTTTCGCCCAATCTTTCCATTCAAAATTTTCCACCTGCCAATTATATAATTGTTGTTTTTGAATATATGGTTTATTTATAAATTCTTCCGCAAACCCTCCCCATGCAGGTATATTTTCGGGTGAATACATACCTGCAAATTTTCCATTAGGATTATAAGGCAAATGTGGCTCCGAAAAATCAATTCGAATATGCCAGGGGTCAGCTTTTCTCGAAAGTTTTTCAAGCATTTCGCTAGCTTTTCTACTAAGCCAATGGGTCCGGCTATCTTCTAAGGGAATCGGATCTATTTCACCATGCCATTTAGTTAATTTTTCCTCTTCATCAATCCTTATTCCATCACTTAATTTTCTCTCCGGATATTTTTTCTCTCGAAACTTTGTATATTCATTCAAACTGACATAATGTTCATACCCATAAGCTTTTGGATTATATTGTGGATGAACATGCCATTTTCCTAAATAGGCATTATTATAACCTAATTTTCTCAATTCTCTTGGCCAGGAATATTCTCTAGGTTCTAATGGCTTTATAGCTGAGCCAAGATCATGATTCCATAAGGTACCAAAAGTCTCAGGTCTCCTTCCATTAATGAGTGCAGACCTAGCAGGAGTACAAAGAGGAATATTTGTATAAGCATTCATAAACCAGATACCATTTTTAGCCAAATCATCAATATTTGGAGTTCGCACAGGATATTCTTGACTAAATCCGATACAATCATAGCGTTGCTGATCAACCATAATAAATAACACATTTGGTTTCTTTGACATTTTATCAGCTCTCCTCCTTTAAAAAAGGGGCTTTATATAAGGTCTAGTAGGATTGATATCATTTCAATTATTGACTGTTATTATAGCAACAAGAGGATTGATGTTCATGGTCTATCAAGCCATCTTCAGGGCTGATTTGGTCACATATTGTTTGCCTTTATTCTCTAAGAATTTCTCTGTCTTAGGGTGAAGATTCCAACGATCTTTACTTTAAAAAGTAGGAGAATAACTATAGCTTTTTCTATAAAAGGGCTTTAGTACGAATCTTTCCCTCTTTTCATTCGTAATTGAATAAAGAGATGAAAGTTTACGTATAAAAGTTGTTTTTCCATACTCTTAGTCTTTTTCACATGCTTTTTACCAAAGAAGACAAGCTGAAGTTGACTTAAGCAAGCAGAACCCAAAAGGCTGCTAGGGTCAATAGAAGCTGGTTGTCTACTGCTATATAAGTAAGGAAGCCACGGGTTCCTTATTTTTTTAATT
The DNA here is from genome assembly GCF_017873565.1 of Lederbergia galactosidilytica. Classification (GTDB taxonomy): domain Bacteria; phylum Bacillota; class Bacilli; order Bacillales; family Bacillaceae_C; genus Lederbergia; species Lederbergia galactosidilytica. Next base: position 198,154 of record NZ_JAGGKH010000003.1, on the reverse strand, counting down.
CCCACATCAATATAGAAAAGCACTTTTATCATCGATCATTGACCATGTGTCAAAAATAGCTAGGTTTGCGGTTTAGTGTCAATATTCAGATAAGGAATAAAGAAACAGGAGGCATCAACATATGAATAAGGAGAGACGCCCCAAATTAGCATTACCCATAACAAAATGGGAAACTACCTTTAATCTTGCTACTCTCATCATTTTCATAAGCGCAATGGTATATTTGATCGTTCATTGGGGCCTTTTGCCTGACAAGGTTCCTGCTCATTATAATGCAATGGGAACAGTCGACCGCTGGGGAAATAAAGGAGAGATGCTTATACTCCCTATTATTGGGGTAATTTTGTGGATTGGCATGACCATTTTGGAACGTTATCCACATGTCTACAACTATATAGTTCCTATTACAGAGGTAAATGCACGGGCTCAATATATAAACGCACGATTTATGGTCAATATCCTAAAAAATGAAATTCTTATCTTCTTTTCTTTTCTAACTTGGGTAGGGATAGAAATAGCATTGGAAAACCATAACGGAATAGGCATTTGGTTTTCCCTGGTCTTTTTAGGCTTCCTATTCGGTTCGATGGGCTATTTTATCATCCGCTCCCTTTGGCTTAAGTAAAGGAGAGAAGCTATAGACTTATCTGAAATAGAGGCCTGATAGCTGATTTCCAATTTTCACACGGAAATCAGCAAGTTCAGGAACAAACATAAAATCTCTCTGATTACTAAGAGGATTTAGTACAGGGGGCTTTATTTCTTATTTTTCAAATCATCCACATGATACTCTGTCAGTGGCCCAATGAACTTTCGATATCTTTCTAGCTTAAATGCCTCTAATTCTTCTGGGGTCATCTCTTTAATGACTTCAGTTGCCTTCTCCTTCGTATTTTCGCATTCTTTTCCCTTTTCAATGATTAAACGTTTCAATGTAAATCCCTCCTAATGAAGTAAAACTTAATCAGCGGGGTTTATTAGGTGCCATCTTGCACTAAAAATCCTAAAAGCTGTTATGCAGATAAATGAAAAAACCCCATCTGCATTGGATAACAGAAGGGGTCTTAAGACCGATCTTATCATCCAAAGCAAAAAACTAAGCTTTGCTGGTTTTAGCACCTTACCTATGCAGGTTGCTGTGACGTCGTAGAGCCAGATCTCTCAGCCACTCTTGATAACTATTCAATTTATCCCTATTGTATGAGGGATTGGCAAAAATTTCAAGGTAAAAGCAAGTCCTTTTTTACAAATTAACAAAAATTACTATTAATGGGTATATGAAGAACCATTCAGCTTTGTTCTATTCTTTGAATGCATAAGAAGGGAATATTCATCAGAGAAAGATTCTCAACTCCCTGTTCAATTATAACCTCACTCAAGCCTAATTTATTCAGCTGCTTTTTTAAACGAGTAAGGGCCTTCTGATAAATTGCATCCGGCACTTTTCCCACTTGGTCATGTGAAGCAAACAGGTCAGCTAGCTCAGCTTTTTCTACTGGCTTTCCTTCAGTGTGATGCAATAAGATCCTTTTTAATATTGTCGCTTGCAGAATGGTCAGTGGGACTTCTTCTTTCTGATAAATTATGGACTGTTGATCATCAGAAAAATACAAAATAAGGGGAGAATTCTCTACTTCTTTGTCGATTAAATCCTTACATTCATCTGCCGAAGCCAATTTAATCCCATTCTCAGAAAGAACTGTAAAGGTATGACTTTGCAGATATACCTCTTGGTGAACGATATTTCCTTGGATAGTAGGAAGATCCAGCCCCGACTTCTCATCCCTTGTTTCTGCCACTTTTCTAATCATGTCCTCAGTCTCCATTGCTACTTTTAAAGTACTGTTTTGTAAATAAAGCAGTACTTGATAATGCTGTTGTTCTGATAGGCTATATGGTGAATGGGCATTTCGCTCATGACTTTTTAAAGCATTATTAAAATGAACTACTGCTGTTACGTAAAAGTTTTTCCTATAAGCATATATCCCTAGACGATAATAGGCTAATGCATTGCCACGATCATATTTTAAGACCTTGCTTAATGACTTCTGGTCATCAATAAGATCCCTTTTATAATAGGTCTTCATATAGGCTCCATAATGTAGCAAATGTTCGATAAGAGCTTTTTGGATTTCCTTGGCATCAAAAGGACTTTCACTCTTTTTTTGTCGAGCAAGCCTTCGTAATAAATCTTCCTCAACTCCGATGAGTGCTGATAGGGAGACACTCTTTTCTTCATCCACAGAAATTTGAAGTTCTTCTCTTAAAGCCAAAAGTTCCTCTAATGACATGTTCAGCATATTTTCACTCCATCCCCCAATTTTTTCTTCTTATATCATACTCCTTTTAACTAGCTTTTTCAGGTTCGATCCTATTATAAGAACATCGATTTCTTTTTTACATAAAATAAAATATAAGTGTGTTACAAACGAAACCTAAAAACATTGATTATCTATAAACAGCGAAAATTTTATCATTTTTACTGAACTTTTTGAGCATCCTATAATGTAACAGGAAGGAAAGAATTCGTATGTTTCCTTGGAACTCATTCCCTTTTAATCTTAAACAAGATAAGGCTCCTCCTTTTGAGATTGGAAAAACTAATGTTGATGACTATGTACAAAAGGTTTTATCCCAAGCCTTTTCTGCTTTTGGTCAGGATGCAACGAATTCAAATGATTTGTTAGGATCTCTTCTTAAACAGATGCCCGCTTCTTCAGGTTCTTCATCACCAAACGGTGTAGAACTTTTTGAATCCTTTCAATTTATCTTTATTCACATTTCCGTTCCTGACGAAAAAAGTTTAGATAGATGGAAAGTTTATCATACAACCAATCAGCTCATTATTGAAGATTTAGAGGTCCCACAAAATACCAAAACAATTACCTTGCCTGCACTTGTAAATAAGAAGAAAACAACTGCCGTTTATAAAAATGGGATTTTAGAAATCATCCTTCAGAAAAAGACAGATATGCAATATACGGAAGTGGGAGTGTCAAAAGAATAAAACAATTCTTTTTCATTTTTCTCACTTCCGTTAATTTCAATCATTTACTGGACAAGCTCCTTAAACCCCATTTTTCAAATATAAGGATAATGAAACCGTTATCACTAAATATTATGAATATTCCTTTGTTCAAGCTCATAATTTCATGTTATAATGTACGAATATTCTAGTTTATTAGCAAGGGAAGTGGATGACGCCATGAGTGAAACAAAATTGAAATCGAAGACTGTAAATGTGGAAGATATCCTCATTGCTTACCAACAATTAAAAGACGTTGTGGCACATACGCCTTTGCAAAGAAGTGAGCGTTTATCTGAGAAATATGATTGCCATGTTTACTTAAAAAGAGAAGATATGCAACATGTGCGCTCGTTTAAATTACGAGGCGCTTTTTATAAAATTAAACGAATTGAAGCAGAAGCACGTGATAAAGGGGTAGTGTGTGCTAGTGCCGGCAACCACGCCCAAGGTGTTGCTTATGCTTGTTCCCATTTGGGCATTTCTGGAACTATCTTTATGCCGCAAACTACTCCAAATCAAAAGATTGAACAAGTGAAAATGTTCGGACGTGAATATGTTGAAATTGTACTTGTTGGAGATACATTTGATGATTCCTCGAAAAATGCATTAGAGTACGCGAATAAAGAGGATAAAATTTTTATTCACCCATTTGATGACTATGATATTATTGCCGGACAAGGAACAGTTGCTGTAGAAATTATGAACGATCTTGAAGAGCCTGTTGATTTTGTCTTTTCCAGTATTGGTGGAGGTGGCTTAGTATCTGGTCTCAGTTCATATATTAAAAACTTATCTCCACATACTCAAATGATTGGGGTAGAACCCGCTGGAGCCGCCAGTATGAAAGCAGCCATTAAAAATAATGGCATCACTCCACTTGCTTCTATTGATAAGTTTGTAGATGGCGCTGCTGTTGGCTGTGCAGGGCAAAAGACATTTGAAATTTGCCGTCAATATGTGGATGATATCATCCCAGTTCCAGAGGGAAAAGTATGTACGACGATTTTAGATCTTTATAATAAGTATGCGATTATTGCAGAACCTGCTGGGGCTCTTCCAATTGCAGCATTAGACTTTTATAAGGAAGAAATCAAAGGGAAATCTGTCATCTGCGTCATAAGCGGCGGAAACAATGATATCGGGCGGATGCAAGAAATCAAGGAGAAATCCTTATTGTATGAGGGACTTCTTTATTACTTCATCGTAAACTTCCCACAACGAGCTGGAGCCTTACGTGAGTTCCTTGATGATGTTCTTGGGCCTGAAGATGATATCACCCATTTTGAATACACGAAGAAAAACAACAAAGAAAGCGGTCCAGGGTTAGTCGGAATTGAATTAAAAAGACCAGAAGATTATACTGGTTTAGTAGAGCGCATGCAACAAAGAGGATTTCCTTATACCGAGGTAAACAAAGATAGTACTTTATTTAATTTGCTTATTTAACAAACAAATGGCTGATCACAGGTGAATTTCGCCAAGTGGATCAGCCTTCTTTTATTCTCATTGAAGAACTCTAAATGGGGTAACGGTTCGTTCTTTTTCATGTCATAAGACTTCTCTTCTAGGTATTCAATTAACGCCTAGAACACGCAAACCGCCGAAACTTCCTTTTGATGTACAATTGCAAGAGAAAAACATGAGGCTAGGACATAACTAAAATGACTAAGCCTCAAAAGCGAATATTGCATTACCTTAGCGGAGGAAATATACGTAGACTGCTGCGGGAAGTAAGAGTTCAGGCGAAGTCTGAGGAGGCTTGACACTAGGAAAAGTAGGCTAAGTTCGCGCCGTCCTGGCGGCAGGCTCAAAGCGCAACTTCCTGTTGCTTCATGCGTCTCTTTCCCCAATGAGCCGTTGCTGTAAATATAAACATCAGAGCAACAGCCATTCGTAAAGAAGTTTCCCAATCATCAAAATAAGACAGTCCAAGAAAACCAATCAAACGAAAAATCAAGAATGACACGATCAATAGGCTAAACGGAGCCATTCGTATTCCCCCTCTTATTAAAAACCTTTGGTTATCATAAAATACAAAATAATGACAGGTAATAAAGTAGCAGTGATTCCGAAAATGGCCCAATAAAGCGATGCTTTCCTGTACGCTTTAGAAATGATACCGGTCTCTATCGATTGGGCGCTATGGCGGATCATGCTGCGCTGTGCGGGCAACAGTACCGTCAACCAGAGGATGCCAGTTAGAGAAAACAGGATCAACGAAAGGGTAAGCCAATTGAAGCCATACATCGAATACCCTGCTTGAACAGCCATTAGATTACCGGAAACGATAATTAAAATTAAACCCGGTAGAGTAAATATAAAGTCGGCCAACATCACGTTTTTCACCGTGTTGTGAATGAATGCAGGATCCCCCTTTATATCGGTCCGAATCTTCCAAAACGCTGCAGTAATTATATTCCCTAGAAAAATAACCGCTCCGAAAAGATGCAAAAACAACAGTAAACTCACTTGGTCCACATCCTTTTCATTTATTTTTTTGACCGGAGTATGTTGGTCATGAATGTTGAGAAATCATCTGTGCTAATACGTGAGAGTGAGCGTGGATTTAATTTGATCATTCATTACATATTGGACAAGATTCCGGAAGTGGTTACTTTGTTATTTATTTTTTAATTTTCTTAGATTCTCTATATCTCCATTAACGATCACATCAGTATGAGCAGAAATAATATCAATATCTAAATCCCACCATTTAATTTCTTGCAATTCATTAACAATTTCTTCTGAAAAACGATTTTTAATTTTCTTTGCTGGATTTCCCCCAACGATCGTGTAAGGTTCCACATCTTGTGTAATAACCGATTTGGCTGCGACAATGGCACCGTTCCCTATTTTTACCCCAGGCATAATGACAGTATCCATCCCAATCCAAACATCATTTCCAATTATGGTATCACCTTTAAACGGCAACTGATCTAACGTTGGCGTATATTTCTCCCAACCGTGCCCGAAAATATTGAACGGGTAGGTTGAAAAGCCATCCATTCTATGGTTAGCTCCATTCATAATAAACGTTACGCCGGGTGCTATGGCACAAAATTTCCCTATAATAAGTCTGTCACCGAAGAATTCATAATGGTATAACACTTGATCTTCAAAAGATTCACCATTTCTTGCATCGTAATAGGAGTAATCACCCACAAGAATGTTTGGTCTAGTAATTGTATTTTTAATAAATTGCACAACTTCATTTCCTTTAACCGGATATTTTTCTTTAGGATTAGGTCCTCTTTGATTATTTGATTCCATAGTATCTACGTCCTTTCATGATTTTAATAACAGACTTAGCCGACCTATCTTATTGCATTCCTCAGCGAACCATATGGCACCATCGGATCCTAATGTAATACCATGTGGCTCCGCATTTCGGGTAGGTATTGAATATTCAGTAACTTCTCCTTTCATTGAAATTCGGCCAATTTGATTACTCCCCCATTCGGTAAACCATAAGGCATGATCAGGCCCTTCTACTATTGCGTGTGGGCGAGCATTTGCAGTAGGGATAGTATATTCACTTATTTTTCCAGAAGGAGTGATCCTGCCGATTTTATTTCCGTTAATTTCTACGAACCAGAGGGCATTGTCAGGTCCACATGTAATACCAACAGGACCAGCATGTTTTGTAGGTAAAAGATAATTCGTTATTTCTCCAGATATTGTGATCCGGCCAATTTGATTACTTTGATTTTCAGTAAACCAAATGGCACCATCCGGGCCAGCTACAATAAAAGAGGGGTAGGAACCAGGATTCGGTAAATCATACTCAACCATTTCACCTGATGATAAAATTCGTCCTATTCTATTTCCATTCATTTCCGTAAACCAAATGTCTCCATTATTCCCTTCAGTTATTCCAAAAGGTGCTGAATCTGGGCATGGTAAAACATATTCAATCATTTCGCCTGTTGCTGTCAGTTTTCCAATTTTATTAGCTTTATTTTCCGTAAACCATACTTCCCCTTGGGTTGTGGAGGTTATGGACAGTACACCAGCATCGGATGTAGGAATAACAAAATGAGTGACTTCGCCGTTAACAGTCATTCGACCAATTCGATTGGCTTTATGTTGTGTAAACCATAGCGCACCATCTTTCCCTGTGGTTATTCCATAAGGGCTGAATCTATGTCAAGAAGTTCGTATTCTTCGATCTTTACAACCATGTCGTTCCTCCTTTTCTTTATAGGAAATATTTCACTAATTCGTTAGAGAATAATTAGATTAATAGGATTTCTATTGGAATATAGTCCACTTAACAAATTAGCCAAGTGGTTTATTGGGTCCTTCTAGTTGAATAATTTTTTTTATGATTTCTTCTCGTTTCATTTCTTTTAAAGGAAAGAACCTTGGTTGCGCTGGCAAGTTAAACTCAATATGTGAATGAGATAGCTCAAACAGTAGCGTTCCTATCTTATCTTTATGTTGATTTTCAATCACAATCCAAAAAACGCGTTTTTCATGATGAGGGGTGCCCCACTTAGCCTTCTCCATTGAATTTCTAAAATGTAGACACTCTCCAATAACAAAGTCATCTTCTTTCGTATTTTCTGCAGATCGAAAACCCTTTTCTTTTACTAGGTTCCATACCGGTGGAATAAGTTTATCTAAATACATGCCGTATGTTGCATCTTTATATTCCCGAAATAGCTGTTCAAGCTCTTTGATATTCTTGTTCAGTACTTCTTTCCAGTGTTCTTCTATATAGGTAGATAGCACTTCTCCTAACTCATAGATTGTCATCTGCGGTTGAATATTTACTATTGTCATATGAATCCCTCCATATTTTTCATCCTACAAATCAAGCTTACAACATTAAAGCCAATTCTAAAGTTTTTAAAAAAATGGCTGATTTTACAATACCTGATTTGATAAACTTTACATTAACGTACAATTATCAAATATTGGAGTGTGCTCATTGAAAAAAATAAGGCCTATAGATATTGCAAAAAAATTAAATATTAGTACAAGCTCTTTAAGAAGCTATGAAGAAAGAGGAATTGTGCCGAAACCTGAACGGTCATCTACTGGTTATAGGATATATACAGAGGAACATGTAGCTTATTTTGAGTGTATTGTAGCTATGTCTCCTGGGTTTGGTATGGATATAACATCGGCTGTTCTAAAAAACTTGCAACGAAAAGAACTAGACGCTGCTCTTTGGATAATAAATAATGCGCAAGTAGCAAATTATGAAGACAAAATTATGATTAAACGTGTGAATAAACACCTGGAAAACTTGACTCATGAACACTCTATAACTACTGGAGAATTGTCACTTCAGACAAATATACCTCCAACAACTCTTCGATATTGGGAAAAAGAGGGATTTATTACGTCCAAAAGAGATGAACTAAATAACTATCGCCTATTTGACACATTCCAGCTCATAAAAGTCTTATTAATGAAGATAACTCAGAATGCAGTTTATTCATATGAGGTAATTCAAATAAAAAAAGAGATTAAAAATTTAAACCAATATGATCTTGAAGAAGTTAGAAAGGTAATACATGATATTCAAAAGCATATAGGTAAGCGTAACCAAAAACAGCTTAAAGGGATATTTTATCTATATAAATTATCTAATATTAAATCTGCATTGAATATATAGTATTTTTTTAGATGGTACGAAAAAGCGCCAACCCTTATTCTGAAGTGCCCCCCTTATCAAGTAAACAGGGAAATAATAAAAAAGGATTTAAGCTACTTTAGCCCTATATTCCATAAGGCTAAGGCTGTTTAGTCGTTTTTGACATCTTTCATGATTATAGAAATGTTCAGAAGAATTTAAAGAGTGGGTAGTAAGCTGTATATCTGGAAAGCCACGCTGATCATGGGACGATAGTAGATGTGATTCGAAACAACAATCACAAATAATCGGTATCAGCAATATGCGATGTCCTACAAATTCCCAGAAGTACGTATTATTATAAAGCCAATATCTAAGAACATAACTACGATCAGATCTAAGATTTTTTTCTCTTAAGCGGAAAACACAATGTGATTAGCAAATTCCACAAGTACTGGAGTCTTTACGTGACATCGTTGTATCTAAGAGGTACGATAAATTTACTTATAACAAACAAAGAGGGATCTATGTTGAAAAAAATCTATAGTGATATTATCCAATATCGAGGGACCCATTATGACTTTGGCTTTGTACAAGGCAAAGAAATAAAGGATTCTCTTACAATTAGAAATCGAGAACAGCAATGGAAAGTACGGAAACCACGATTTACTATTGAAGTAGATGAAGTTAAGCAAGCGATTCTTCCGTTCGCTCCGGGAGTTTGGGACGAGTTATTAGGTCTACAAGCAGCACTGGAATGGCCGATGGAACGTATTCTCGCCGAGTTTGGTGGCTATCGTTTAGATTATGTAAAATCGGGCTGTTCCATTTTAACAGGTGAAGATTATTTAATTCGCAATTATGATTATCATCCTAAAACATATGAAGGACGTTATACATTATTCCAGCCATCTGATCAAGGCTATGCGATGATTGGACCGAGCCAAAGAGTGACCGGACGCATGGACGGAATGAATGAAAAAGGCCTAGCTATGGGCTATAATTTTATGAATCGAAAAAAGCCTGCAGATGGATTCATCTGTTGTATGATCGGAAGGCTTATTTTAGAATCATGCGCTTCAGTACATGAAGCTGTTGATCTGTTAAAAGAAATTCCGCACCGACATTCCTTTAGTTATACTGTATTCGATTCAAGCGGTGAAACTTATATTGTAGAAGCAACTCCGCGCCGGATTGAGGTTCGTCAGGCAAAAGCCTGCACAAATCACTTTGAAATTCTCACAGACGAAAATCGCCATCATCTCGTTGATTCTGAGCGACGATTGAATGCCATGAATGCGAAGTATCAAGAACTTTCTGACGCAAGGTCTGCCTTCCGTTTTATGAATAGTCGCGATCAAGGTGTTTTTTCCGAGCTTTATAGCAGTTGGGCTGGCACGATCCATACTTCCGCCTATTTACCTCGAGAGATGAAAGCATGGATGGCTTTAGGTGGAGACCAAGAACCGATTGAGTTTGACTTTTCTAAGTGGCTAAGTGGAGAAGATTTTATTTGCGACAACATTACGGGGGAAGTGGATACAGACATCCCATTTGTCCATATGGATGAAGGAGCACATTGGTCGCGCAAGAGATAAGTTTATAAAAGTATATCGAGTAAAAGGCTAATAGCGCAAGCGCTATTAGCCTTTTACTTTTATTCGTATCTTAGAGCATCAATCGGACTTAACTTCGATGCTTTGTTGGCTGGTAAGATACCAAAGATGATGCCGATGAAAGCAGAGAATCCGACACCGATTAGGACGACGATTGGGCTGACCATAGCATTGATCGGGGACAATAATGTAATTAAACCTGTCCCCGCACTCGCCAAGCCGATTCCGATCAATCCACCTAATGAAGTGAGAGTGATCGATTCAATTAAAAACTGAAATAAAATTTTTCCTCTTGTCGCTCCCAACGCCTTGCGCAGACCAATTTCTCTCGTCCGCTCTGTTACGGAGACGAGCATAATATTCATGACGCCGATTCCGCCAACTAGTAGAGAAATACCGGCGATGCTACCAATGAATAAGGTCATGATAAGGATCACTTGACCAATTTCATCTTCGATCTCTGACATATCATAAGTAGTAAATTGGCCTTGCTCAAGCTCCTTGCTTTCCGTTAGTGTTTCGGCTGCTAGTCGGCCTGTCTCCCCGATCGATTCTGGACTTTCAGCTATTACAGATAGGCTTTCAATCTCATAGCTACCGAACATCATGGAAATAACCGCTCGAGGCATTAACATCTCGCCTGATTCACTCCATTGATATTGTTCAGGTATGGGGGACTTGTATACACCGATCACCTTATAAGGATTATCGTCGAGATCAATAATCTCACCGATTGGATTTTCATCTTCCTTAAAAAACATTTCTCTTGCAACCTTATCGATCATGACAACCCTATTCATTCCTTCATTGTCTCGAGCATTAATTGGTCTACCTTCCAACACTTCAATGCTTTGGGCTGAAAAATATTCCGGCCCCACTCCAGTAATATTCATTTCACCTGTTTTATCATTTCGCACTAACATGCCCCAACCTGTATTCGTTCCAATGGCAGCTTTGACACCCGGAACAGCTTCAAGTGTCTCTAAATCAGCACTGTTCAATTCCGGATTTTCATAGGCATAATCGCCATTCATCATTTCTTCTTCCGTGGGTTCATATTCATAATATAGCTCAATAACATTTTTATCGACTGCAAATAACTCGTCAGTCATTTGTGTTTGGGCTCCCTGACCAATTGCCACAATCGTAATGACGGCGGCCACACCAATAATGATCCCAAGCATTGTTAAGAGGGCACGGACCTTATGATTCCAGATCGATGAAAAAGCAATCTTGAAGCTTTCTAGAAAATTCATGATGTCATCCTCCGATCATCCGTAATCAGCCCATCCCTTAATGTAATGACCCGATTGGCATACGCCGCCACTTCCTCTTCATGCGTAACGAGGATTACCGTCTTGCCTTCTTGATTTAATTGCACAAAAAGTTCCATAATCTGTTTGCTTGTTTTCGAATCAAGGGCACCAGTTGGTTCATCTGCCATGATTACGGATGGGTTATTGACAAGAGCACGAGCAATCGCCACCCTTTGTTTTTGCCCCCCAGATAATTGGTTCGGTAAATGTTTTACACGATCCCCCAAGCCGACTTTTTCCAACATTTTCTGTGCTCTATCTTTACGCTCTCGTTTCGAGACACCTGCGTAAATAAGCGGTGTTTCCACATTTTTGATCGCATTGAGACGCGGTAGTAAGAAAAATTGCTGAAACACAAAGCCGATATGGCGATTACGTAAAGCAGCTAATTGTTTTTCCCGAAAAGCACTAATCTTTTCATTGTTTAATTCATAATCGCCTTCTGTTGGGTAATCGAGAAAACCAATGATATTCATTAACGTCGATTTTCCCGAACCAGATGGACCCATAATCGCAACAAATTCACCATCTTCAATGGAAAGATCGATCCCATGCAGGACAGGGACTTTCAAAGTGCCATTCCCATACACTTTTGTAATCTTACTCAACTTCATCATAGGATGTCACTTCCATTCCATCGTACAATTCGAGATCTGGAGATACCACAACCAACTCACCCTTTGTCACACCTTCCGTGATCTCAATGAATTCATCATTCATTTTTCCTGTTTCAACTTCGCGTCGTTGTAAAACACCATCCACAAGAACATAAATGACTTCCACCATTTCGCCGGTGCTTTCTTCACCCTCTTCCATTGCTTCTTCTTCAATAATCGCCATATGAGGGACAACTAAAGATTTTTCACCACCACCCATTTTCACTTCTAACGAAACATGGAAACCTTGGCGCAGTTCAGAAGTATCATCTTTAATCGCAACTTTAAACGGATAGGTTGTAACATTTCCGCCTCCACCCATATCATAATCTTCTACCCCACCGCCATCATCTGTAGGGAATTGGGAGACAGATTCCACGACACCTTTCCATTCACGCTCTTTAAAAACTTTTGGCCGAATGATGACAGGTTGATCTTTTTTAATTTTCACCGCATCAAATTCATTCATCGTTCCAATAACTTTATAAGGATCACTAGAAATAATATGAACGACAGGCTCACTGGCACCTTCTTCTGTCTTTTCAATATTTTCATTTATCTTTACGACGATACCATCAATTTTACTCACAACAGTCATCGCCTTGATTTGTGTATCTAATTCATTAATTGCTTCCTGAGCTGTTTCAATTTCTTCTTTTGTTGCTTCATGGTCCATCTCAGCCTGGACCAGTTCATTTTGCAATTGATTTACATCATCCTGTGTGACAATCTCTTCCATTACTTCCGCCTCTGGATCTATTTTGCGGCCAACCTGTTGTTTTGCATTTCTAATTTTTTTATCTAACTCTGCCATTTGATTAATCTCGATTTGTACTCTCTTTTTAATTAAATCTCGATCACGAACAGCTTTGTCAAATTCACGTTTCAATTTCGAAGAATCATAGAGAAATAGAGGATCGCCTGCTTTTACCTTCTTATTTTCCTCTACTTTAAATTCTTGAATTTCCCCATTCTCAGGTTCTAAATATATCTTTTGTTCACTTTCCGGAACGATCTTTCCCGTCACTAGAATACTTTCTGTTAATTCTTGTTCATCCGCCTTTTGCACGGTAAGTGGCATGTCTTCCATTTCTTCTACCCCACCACCGACCATTTTGCTCCCTAAATTCATGACAAGAGCGGCCCCGCCCCCTAGGATAATCAAAATCCCTACAACAATACTAATCCAAATCCAAACCTTCTTCTTCAATATAGATCCCCCTTAAATTACTCTCTATTAAAAAAAGATATTTAAACCCTATATACTATAACGTAAAAAGTGACAAAATAGTTTCTCTTTCTTTAAAATATTTTTACAAGTATTGACATTCTCATTTAACCATTTCTTCTAACCTTTGACAATATAGACGTCAAATCGGATAGAATCCCTACAGAATATGAGTGAATTTTTCACTCTGTCCAAGAATAACCGTTTGAGATAACCTGCATGGATCGAAAACCTTACTATTACCTTAATTTTGGTTAATAATCGTTCAACTCCCGTTAAGCTAGTTGGATTATGTTTTCACCCGTCAATCTATCAGGCTACTTCTTTGGAAAAGATAATTAAATAGAAAATAAGAAGATAATATAAATAATGGAAAAATCACCAAACTGATTAATAAACTTATGATTTGGTATCCATCCAAAAATACAATTGGTAACCGTGAAAGTAAAAACGTCGGAAAAACACAGCCTGAAAAAATAATAACAAAGGCGGTAATCCCTGAAGCAGATCCAGCTTTACATAAAAAAAGGGAACATATAAAACAAATGATCCCGACCATAAACATCATTTGCTCAAAAAAAGAAAAGGGAATGTTTATTTCAGTGCGCATAGTAACCGCTTCAAATACGATTGAATAAACAACCATCGTACTGATTAACATCAGCAAGCCCATAGACATAATTTTGTTCGTTTCTTGTATCTGTCTTTCATCTCCCTCTAAATTTGGATTGTTAAAGCTTTTAAATAGTTGAATCAATAAACCTGTACTCATGATCAAGCCTCCCAAAATAAATCATTTAAAGTCTTATTCAACTCTCTACAAATCGCGACACATAATTTTAAAGAGGGATTATACTTTCCCGCCTCAATCATGCCAATTGTTTGTCTTGTTACTCCCACCGCTTTTGCTAATTGTTCCTGCGACAAATCGGATTCTATTCGGGCTATTTTCAGACGTTTATTTTTCATGCAGACCACCTCACCAACTAAATACACCGACAATTAATCCTTACATACTGTTAGATATATATTACATTGCGCATGATTTATTTGTCAATTTATTTTTCAATACTAAAAAAAGGTAGCCCTTCTCAAGGAACTACCTTCTTAAAATTTTTATTTTTCAACATCGGATGATTTGTTGTTCTCCTCCACCTTTTCAGGATGTTGAGTATAAAATTTCCGACCGAGCCATGTTTGAAAAATCATGAAAATACCACCAACCACCCAATAGAGTGGTAATGCCGCTGGTGCTGAAAAAGAAATAAACATGATCATAATCGGCGAAATATAAGCAAACATCTGCATTTGTTTCTTCTGAGCTTCAGGAACAGTTGCCATAGAGACCTTTGCCTGGATAAAATAAACAAATCCTGCAATCAACATCATAATGCGATCAGGACTTCCTAAGTCAAACCATAAGAAGGAATGATTCGCAATATCTGCCGAACTACGAATAGCCCAATATAATCCCATCAAGATTGGCATTTGAATAATAAGTGGTAAACAACCGACACCAAGAGGATTTACATTATGTTTTGTATAAAGAGCCATCATTTCCTGTTGAATTTTCTTTTGCTCTTCTGGATCTTTTGTAGCTCGCAAACGTTTTTGGATATCATCCATTTCCGGTTTTATCATATCCATTTTGACCTTCATTTCTTGCTGTTTCTTATACGTATTTAACATGAACGGCAACAAGATCAAGCGGATTATTAATGTAATAGCAATAACAGCTAGTCCAAATTCTCCCCATAAAGCAGAACCAATTTCATGAATTCCCCATGCAAGTGGACGGACAAAAATATTATAAAAAAAGCCGGTTTCGTTTTCTACACCTGAACAACCACCAAGCATAAAAGTGGCGATAATAAGCATAGAAAGTAAGATTGTATTTTTTTTCAATTCGAGTTCACCTTTCTACTTTTAAGAATTTTTAGCTTTTAAATAGAAAAGTGATGATCATCCGCATCATCTGGTGATTCTTGTCTTCTTACTGTTTTCATTAATTGAAAGCGATGATAACGCGGTCTGTCATTTCGAATTGTGGGCATCGTAAAGATGTTCAAATGAACAGATTCACTAGCTCGTCCATTCGTTTGGACAGAATGTGAAAGTATGATTAATTGCCAGCTTAAAATCCAAATAATCGCAATCGTAAGTGGCAAAATCCACTCGGCATATGATTCTTGAAGTAGTAAATCATACATGACTATCACCTAATTTCTTCATCCAATTAGCACCTCTTCCTAGGAACCTAAAAGGATCCATCCAAGACGCCCGCTTTTTAGTTTCCAATACTAAAAGTATAGTAGTTATTTCAAAGAATGTAAAAGGGTTTATTTACATATAACTAAAAAGAGTGTAAGAATGGCGGATTTCGGTGATTTAACAAAATAGCTTTTCTCTGGATCCGATTTAATCGCACGTAAATCATGCCATATTCAGAGCCACTCTTTAGCAACTCTTTCAACACAGTGTTTTGTGGCCACACGAAACACCAAGCTTCTTCTTTCAGCAAACTACTCTTATAAAACCTTTCTATGAATATGATCCATTATAAAACCACTGGCTGGTAAGGTTGGCATTTTAACAAGACTAAAACTCATGTCCTGTTCAGGGACTTCATAATCTATTTTATTCGCTAAGAAATCCAAAGTGGCCTTCATTATTTCAATTGTAATACCTTCCCCTGGACAGCGATGCCCTGTCGCAGCGTCTCCTCCCCCCTGGGGAATAAAATTGTATAAGCTTCCATTCCACTTCCGAAATCTTTCTGGCTGGAATTGATCCGGTGTCTCCCATATATCGGCATCATGATTCGTTCCATAAAGATCAAGTATGACAAGTTGCCCTTCTTTAAAATCGCATTCTCGCCATCTAAAATCTTTGCGTGCTTTTGCACCTAGAAACGGTCCAAATGGATAATAGCGACGGACTTCTTGAGCGAAAATTTCTCGTTCTAAATCTGTCGTTAAGTGTGTTCGATATTGTGGATGCTCATATAACGCCAGACCTTCAAAGGTAATAAATACAGCGATCGCGATAATTGGCCGTAACACATTATTTAATTCCACTGCTGCGGTATGTGTATCTAAGAGTTTCCCTTCTAGATCATAGTGAAAGGCAATCGTATAAAGTGGGGTTCCTTCCTTTACCTCTAGTTTTCCTTCACGCACTCCTTCGATCAAGGAACCTGCCCATTCATCTAATTTTGTCCTTGCTCTCCTGCCTTTCCAATGGCGTGGTCCGATGGCTCCAAAAGCATCCACTAACGAAGTAAAGTCATCTGCTTTTTCTGCAATGTCTTTTTCATTTAAAGGCACCCCCGCCCATTCACAGGCCGTCCGTAATAATACCTTTCGCGCTTCTTCAAATAGGACAATATGTTCTGCTTGCTCCCATTCTGTGATACAAGCCTCCCATTTTCCCAACACAAGTTCACCCAATTTCTTTGCCTCTTTCGGCGTCATCATCGAAAGAAACAACTTCTTCCGATGATCATGCTCTTTCCCGTCCAACGCTTGTACACCACCTATGCCAAACAGTGACTTTTGAACCCGTTTTGGTACTGCACCTTCACGTTGAAATAGCTCTGTATTATAAAATAACTTGGCTGCTTCTTCTCCACTCATACAAATTGTATTTTGTCCTAGCAAATGTGCCGTAAATAATTCCGAATCATATCTTTCTCTTCTATTTTGAATGAACTGATATCCTTCTTGATATAAAGACAGACTATTATCTAAACCTTTGTCATGAGGTACTTCTTTGTTCATCGTCATATTTCAGCTCTCCTTTTTGTCCTGCTACAGGCGCCTTCGTCTCGCAGGATGACAAGTTAGAACGATGTCCCTTTAAATCTTCAGCCTTTAGATGGCGACCTTAAGCTTTTTAATCAAACGTTTGATTAAATGTCCTATCTTTTACATTTGACCTTTAAGCAGCAATTTAAACATATTTGAAAATGATAAAAGGGAGAAAGTAAGTCTGGATATTAAGTCCAACTGTAGTTAAACTTTATATCGTTCTAAAATGGAAGATTCTATGAATACCATTAACAGAAACGACCTACTATATTCTTTTATCATTACTAGAGCCTGCACATGGATATTTGATTTTTGTAAAAAGTGGAGGAATTGAGTGAGAAACAAGTAAATTTCGTCGCTGAACCCGTATGAAGCGATTGCCAATTTACTGGAAAATCAATTCAGCCAATCTGTAAAAGTGAAAAAGATATTGCAGTCTGACTATGCCATTATGCAACACATGGTTAACATGTCATAAAATCTTTTAAACTATGATTGGCGGGAGCAAGTTTAAAAAATTAATAAAAAGGTGCTTATAGTGATCATTACAGCCAGCCAGATGTTGCACAAAAAAGGATAAGTGTATTCAGGCATCTTCCCCTGTCACCTATCCTCTCCTTGTTCTACCAGTTCCATCGATGATAATAAGCCAGAAATTCTCATCCCTCTCCCCTGAGTTTAGAAAAAGTCACCAGAGAGGGAAGCGAGCGCTGGTCAATCTCATTTAACTTCAATTTCTTCTCGGCGCCTCTTATACCACTGATATAAGATTTCTGTAAACGCTAATGGCACATCCTCAACACCAGCACGCAATACTGGCTTTGCTCGACAAACGATACCAATATTCGCAAGCCCTAATAACTTTTGCAGCAAGTTACGTGTTACTTTCACTCCAATCACCTTATTTCGCTTGGAAATGAATAAAGAGGTAGTTACACTACCTGTTTTAATTTGAATGAAAGATCCATTTAAACTGTAACGTGTATGAACGAAATCAAGCCATCTTAATACATAAATAATAATGAATAAAATAGCAGAAATGATCCACCAAGCTTGTTCCATAGATAGAATAGACGGCTTAAAATAAAAGAGTAGGGCTGTTATAATGATCCAGAACCAGCTTGGTTGACATATGCGCAGCCAAAGCGATTTTCTAGGTAAACGATTCATTACATTTGTCACTTGGAAAGATGGTAAAATTTCCGCGACCATTTCATAAGCCCTGTTAATAGGGAGAAATGGATAGAGAGAGCTAATCTCAGTCTTATCTTCATCAGCATTCGAATGACCAGCACTAATTAGTTTCACTTCAGCAAGTCCGAGCATTCTTTTCATCAAAGATTGTTTAATTTCAATAGCTTGTACCTTATCTTTTGCTATTGAAAAATGATTCTCCTCTATTACGCCCTTCCTAACATAGATCCGCTCTAGATCTGAAGAAATTTCATATTGTCCGTATTGTAAAAACGTCCTAACGACGCCAAAAATAACGGAGCTAACTACAAGGACAATGATCACCAACATGACAATCCACCAAGAACTTTGGATAGCAGAAAACATCCCCTCTACTCTTTCTTCAATAGGGTAGATATCATCAAGTTTGAAATATAAAGAAACCATTAAAGGGATAAGGGCTAAAATGCTTAAAGATGTAATAGATGCCTTAAAAATATCCCTATTTGTCGGTTTAAAGTGGATCCTTCTCTTTGGTTTGCTATTACTAGCGTCTACATTAAAAGCCGCTGAAATGTCGTCCTCCTGAATAGGTTTGGTTGATATTTGATCGTCATCCACCTTGATTAACTCTTCTATTCGATCGGCTTCTAATTTAGAAATGACATCAAAAGTAACTGCCTCATCGCCATTTATGCCCGTTTCAAAGCTAATTGACGTAACCTTAAAAATCCGATGGAATATAGATGTATGTCTGTTAACATTTTGGATTTTAGAAAATGGGATGGTTCGCTCTGATTTACTGAAAATCCCCTTATAGAGATGAAAAGCTCGACCTTCAAGCTTGTATTTGTGGGACAGCCATTTCAAAACAATCGAGACTAGTGCTAGCCCAAAAATAACGATAAAAATAAACTGACCATAGGTTACGAAGTTCGAGTCAGAGTTACCTTTTATGATGAATAAATAAACGACAAAGAAAATAGAGTTCCTAACTAATTTCCAAAGTTCAAATAGAATTAGTAGTGGATGGTATCGTTCTACCTTCATCATGACTCCACTTCCTTAATTTTTGCATAATAAGCAATCTGATTCCTTAATGTCACTGCGACATCCTTAGACAAAGCCGGAATTGTATGTGATGAACCAATGGTTTCAATAGAAACCGAGCAGAGTCCATATTTTCTTAGTAACGGTCCTTGCTTAGTTGTAACGGATTGGATCTTGGTCATCGGCACGAGTTGATGCACCTCTATGAGGGCACCTGATTTCAACTGTAAAAACTCTTCATCTACATCATAACGCCAATTTTTATAAAGGAGAAAAGGACTGATCCATGACCAGATAGCACCTACTAGAGAAATGACGGTAATCCCAAGCAAAATCCAACTAATCCACACTTTCCATGAAAATAGAAAATCCAGATAAAATAATCCCCCTAAAATGACAAAACCAATCACATTCCCAATCGTTTCACTTAGCAACCATACTTTTACAGCATCCTTCGATAATCGTCTTTGTGGTTCGTCTATTCGCGAATAGATTTCCATCACCGCCTATTTAAACTACTATTTTGATCTATTAAGCTATTATTTCATAAAGGATGATTTCTCCCAGTTCATTGCTATTATAATTTTCCTATCTTACGCTTCGAGAAACTCTACCTTAATTTCCCCTTAATTCTCCGTGTAACCAATGCTATAGACAAAAAATCTTCCAATTTCTTTAGGAGGAAAAGCTCGTATATATAGCATGGGGATATGCAAGAAAAGTAGAAGGCACACGACCTAAGGAATAAATAGCAAAGTTTAAGTTTTCCTAGCTAACCCTGATGACATGGCTAGATATGCTACAGCATCAAACAACTTTTCCATAAGCTAAGATTTTATAGTTTTTTACAGCCTAAAAAAGACCAAAAGTGGATGTACACTTTCGGTCGATCAATAGCTTGGTTCTCTTCAATTGGACAGACATAACCTAGTGCCTATCACTTGAAGGTGGATCATGATTTTATAAAAGTGAGCAAAGTCAGCATGATAGCTACCAGCTTTTCACTTGCCCCATCATAATCTCATCGATTTGCGAGAGGATATCTGAAATTAACTTACTGGCGGATTGATGTTTACTTAAACGTGGGTGCTGGCCGCACCATAGGGACATCCATTCAGGTCGATTTTGTTTGGCTGCTTCACTTCGAATTGATTTTGTTAAAGCATTTTGTAGTGGATATTTTGGCAATTCCTGTTCATGCTTTGCCATCTTGGTAATGAAATCATTGCGAATGCCTCGGGCCGGTTTACCGCTAAAGGTCGAGGTCACAACCAACTGCTCCTCATGACTATTCAAAATAGCTTCTTTATGCTGGATATTCGCGCCACTTTCAAGACTAGTAACAAATGCAGTCCCCATCTGAACCGCTTCTGCTCCTAGTATCATAGCTGCTAAAATCCCTCTGCCATCCATAATCCCACCGGCAGCTATCACAGGTATGTCCAGGTGATCGACCACTTGTGGAACAAGTGCTATCGTTCCGATCATCGCTTCCTCAAAGGCTCCGATAAAAGTACCACGATGGCCACCTGCTTCACTTCCTTGTACAACGACCATATCCATACCCTGTTCCTGATTAGCCACTGCTTCTTTTACCGTTGTAGCCGTTCCAATCACAACTATATTTCTCCTTTTCAATTCCTGAACCACTTCTTTTGATGGCATTCCGAAAGTAAAACTACATACCGCTACCTGTTCTTCCATTATGATTTTTAGTTGTTTTTCAAAGATAGCGGCACTCGGTTTCTTTACCTTAGGCTTTTCCGATATGTTTAATTCCTCCCGAAAAGGTCGGAGCCATTCATTCGCTTTTTCAATATCCTCTTCTTCTATATCAGGTAATTCTGGAACAAAGAGATTCACGCCAAACGGCAGATTGGTTAGCTGTTTAATCTTGCGAATACTCGCTTGCGTTTGTTCAGGGCTTAAATAGCCAGCACCAAGCGTTCCAAGTGCACCAGTGTTCGAAACAGCAGCGACAAGCTCTGGCGTAGTGACACCACCCGCCATCCCCGCTTGGATAATTGGATATTGTATATTTATAGCCTGTGTCACCCTATTTTTATGCCACAACATAATCTCCCCCAACTCAAGCTTTTACTCTCTTGGCCAATGACATGATTTAAACAGTTCAATTCCTTTATGCTATGTTGAGAGTAACATAAGAAAATTCTAAAAGTAAAAAAATTTGGTTAAGGGAGTATAATTCATATGAATAATGAGAAAAACACCAATCTATAAATATGAAAGATTCACAAAAAGAGTTGGGTTTCTTGAAGACCCTAAAAAAGTGGAGATATTGCTCTTAGAAAACTACTTAATCTTCTTTCAGTTGAAAGATAAGAACCTCTTAGATCTGCAGGAACAGGCTATTTTAAGTTACCAACAGCCAAAGCAGTAAAGGGCGGGAATGTTTTCGTAGTGGATGTCCCCCAATATGCTAGATAATCCAGTCTAAAGTAAATAAGGAGCTTATCCTAATACCAAGACACTAGCAGGTAGTGTTGATATTGACGCAAATAGCAAGTGGAATGTCGCCTTTTACTAGTTACAAAGCGACAGTGGGTTGGTAATATAATAACTGTCCCACCAACAAGGCTGGACACAATCAAATTTAGTGAATTTATAGAAGGCTAAAGGGGGCTTATAAATGACGTCTTATACTCGCATTAAATTCCCGACAGGGTTTTGGACAGGATTACACCAATTAGGTATCACCCCCCATGAAGTAGTTCGAAAAGCTAGGCTTCCACTTACTATTATTCATGAACCAGTTGTCAACATTCACCAATACTTATCGATTTGGCAGGCTTATTCGGATCTTATAGATGATATTGCCAAGGGGATTATCAAGCTCGCGACTGGCTTTGAAACTGTTCATTACCCACCGACCGTACTAGCAGCTTATCATGCTCGTGACTACCGCGACGCACTAATCCGAATGGCTCGGTACAAGCAAATGTGTCCCCCTGAAAATCTACTTATCACCGAGAGAGACGAGCATTGTACAATCGAACTGAAATGGTTAAATACTGAGCAATCTGCTCCATCGATGCTGATTGGTATCACGCTCGCGTTTCTTCTGGAGCTAGGGCGCAGGGGGACGGGTCAACCCTTGACAGCAAGGTCCGTCGAATTTTCACATTCAATGGGCGACGTAAAGTTACTTGAAGATTATTTCGGCTGTCGTATCCAGATCGGTGGAAATTGTAACAAATTAACGCTCCATAGAAGCGACTTGGATAGGCCCTTTATCTCGTACAACGGAGAATTGCTAGAGATTTTGACTCCCGTATTGGACCAATCATTGGATGAGCAACAGCCCAGTAACTCAATCACTGAGATGGTTAAGTGGATCTTGAAACGCAGCCTGACTGGTGGGCGTCCCGACATTCAGACTGTCGCAGGCGAGTTAGGGATGAGCAATCGTACACTGCAGCGCCGTCTTACTGACGAAGAAACGAGCTTTAAGCATCTGTTGACACAAGTTCGATATGAACAGGCACGGGAGTATTTAGCAGACCCATCACTCGAGATAAGCGAAGTGGCCTTCCTAGTTGGATATGAAGACCAAAATTCATTCTACCGGGCTTTTCGCCTTTGGGAAGATGATACTCCTTCAAATTGGCGTACTAAACAGTTCGATAAAAGCTCAATAAATTGCCGTGTTTTAAAAAAGGAAACCTAATAAAAACTACAAAAGACGATATATAATTTTTTATCTTAGTAAAGTAAAAGGAGAAATGTATGATGGATATGGGATTAAACAATAAAACAGCTTTAGTTACAGGGGCAACGAGAGGTATAGGTAGAGCAATTGCCATTGAACTTGCCAAAGAAGGTGTTCATGTATTAATCAATGGACGAAATGATGAAGAGGTAGAACGAATTGTAAATGAAATCAAAGCAGATTTCCCGACTACCTCCCCTCAAAAGGCAACAGCCGATATTGTGGATATTCAACAAAGAGAATCTATATTTAAAAAATACCCTACTATTGATATTTTAGTTAACAATATGGGTATTTATGAAATTATGCAATATAAGGACGTTACCGATGAAGTATGGGAAAAATACTTTCGCACCAATGTTCTTGCCGCAAATGGTTTATCTAAATTCTATTTACCTAAAATGTTAAACAATGATTTTGGAAGAATTATCTTTATTGCGAGTGAGGAAGCAGTTATGCCTTCAGGACAAATGCCTCAGTATTGTATGACAAAATCAATGCTTCTATCGTTGTCAAAAAGCTTATCTAAATTAACAACAGGAAAAGAAGTCACAGTCAATACGATCATGCCGGGACCAACACTCTCTGAAAACGTGCATCAAATAATTGAGGGTATATACCCTCATAAAGATATGACTTTTTTAGAAAAAGAGAAAGAATTTATGACTACAAACCTACCCCAATCTGAAATACAACGATTTATTAGGCCTACTGAAATAGGCAGACTCATTACATTTATATGTAGTCCTTATGCATCCGCATTCAAAGGGTCTCCTATCCGCATGGATGGCGGACTTGTACCGACTATTTTTTAGCACTTGGTATTTTGCAAATCACAGATATTGCTTCTTGATTTTGACACTATTATCTTTACTTATCTTTTGTTCAATATAATGATCTCTTATTGAACTATGGAAACCGGTAATTTAACCCTGAAGAAAACTGTCTATCGAAAGACAGATAAGGTACAGATGATTGGAACATTAAATTCCAATCCAAACAACGCAGTGGTTTAGGAAAAGAAAACAAGTTATACAAAATATTTTTATCGGTCGCTTTTAGAATGATCTCATCACTTTTATCCGAGACTACGTTATTTAATAGCCAAGGTCTTTCCATCCTACGAAAAATTACGTGATTTGATACTGTTTCATTCGCAAATAGATGAGACCATTCAACATTATTTTCAGCACCAATAGAACAGTTATGGTCACCACAATATTTTGTCCAAAAGATTGGAGAATAAATTCTTGTTTCGTGCTCATTAGCGTTAAAAAATCCTCAATCCGAAAATTGTTAATTGGAAATAAGTTTAATAGTTTATAAACAATGCCTCTTTTAATTAGTTGTGTGAATGCTTTTGGCAAAAGGAACAACCCTAACCCCATTGCTAAAGAGCTGAACGGTGAACGAGTGATAGATGAAACATATAGGGTGATCGCTATAATCGATAACAAACTAATAAAATGAAGAGCCATAGCTAAACAGAACACTTGCAATTGATTGATCTCTGCTGGAAAGTGAAACAACTTTAATGAAAAGTTTGTTTGAATACTTGTATCCCAACCAGTAAATCCACTATTATAAACATAAAAAGCGCCCAAAGATATCATCTGAATAAAAAGAAATACAAAAGTCGAAATTAAAGTGGCAGCAATGATTTTTGCGATGGTTAATTGGTTTCTACCAAACTTTGTCGACAATAATAACTGATGCATATTTCTTGAAGTATCACTGGAGAAAACTAGAGAGCAGATTAAAATGACAATAATGCTCGTCAGGATGAATATTTGGCTTGTGACTTGAAATAGGTCCCTCCATGTCACAAAGCTCCCAATTTTTAATGGCGTCTGAAATTGGGTAAACCCAATTTCTTTTATTGTTTTAAGATCGATTTGATCAATTGTCGTTTTTTCCCCTTGCTCCATTGCATCATTCATTTTTGTATAGACACTTTTATCATTCGGAAAAAATGTATCAGCAATTTCCCAAGAGAATAAATCAAAAGTTCTGTTATCTACATCTGACTTTTGGTATCGATCCATATAATCCGCTAGAATAGCTCTTACTTTTCGATCACTAAATTCTCCAGTACCTTTCTCAACAACCTGATGGTAAAGCTCCAAACCTTCGCCAGCTTTTCCTTGAAGTTGTGAATAATGAAAACCAATAAACAGGATGCCTGCCAAAACAAATAATGAGACAATCAATGCACCAATAAACGTTTTGTTTTGGAGGATTTTTTTCATTTCATATTTCACCAATGTTTTCATTGTTCAGCCTCTCCTCTAAAATAGTATAGATATAAATCTTCTAATGTTGGTTGAACATGTCTAGCATTATCTGTCGGTTTTTCTTTGGAAATAATTCTTAAGACTATCCCTTTTTCCCCATGTTTTTGATTGCTAATAATATATTTTGCTAACATCTCATCCAGTTTAACTGGTTCAACGATAACCTCCCAAACATATCCCTGAATAGTGCTCACTAATTCGGAGGAAACGCCTCTGTTTTCCAGTTTCCCTTGATTCAAAACAAGTATTTCGTCTGCAATATACTCAACATCGGAAACGATATGGGTGGAAAGGATCACAATTTTATTTTCGGAAAAAGAACTAATTAAATTGCGAAAGCGAACCCGTTCTTTCGGATCCAAACCAACAGTGGGTTCATCCAGAATTAATATCTCTGGATCGTTAATCATCGCTTGAGCAATCCCTAATCGTTGTTTCATTCCACCAGAGTACTTTTTAATTTTTTTATTCTTCACATCATCTAATCCAACGAGTTTCAAAAGCTCCACACATCTTTTTTTTGCAAAATTTTTATTGATCCCCTTGAGTGCAGCGATATATAACATAAATTTCATCCCTGTAAAATTAGGATAATAACTAAAGTCTTGTGGTAAAAAGCCTAAAACGGAACGAAAGGCGTCCGGATTAGTCTGTATATCATCATGATTATATTTGACTGTACCGGCACTTTGTTTCAGTACCCCACAGATAATCCTAAATAAAGTCGTTTTCCCTGAACCGTTTGAGCCTAAAAGGCCATAAACACCCGGTTTTAAACAAAATGAGATATCATGAAGCACAACGGTATCATCATATTTTTTTGAAATATTTTCTATCTCTAAAAGCATTAACAAAACGCCTCCCATTTTTGCACTTTCAGCATATCCACGACAATAAATCCTAAAATAATAATTGATAAAATAAGCCCTGCTCCCCAATACTCCATTCTGAACTGATAAATATCGAATATATTCGTTAAAATCATGACACACAACAAAACGAGGCCAGAACCAACCCAAAAAACAACGGAGGAAAGAGTATTTCTCCAAATCGTAAACAAAGAAAACAGAACAATGCATGTAATATTAAAAGGAACGAGTAGATAAAGGACTATTTTCCAAAAGGAAATGGCCATCACCCCCTGGCAAATGAAAGCAAGACAGATAATCAATAATAAATCAGTTAAACCAAAAATAAGTAATTTAATCATCGTATGTTGCCGCAAATCATATTTGAGTGTTTGCTCCAATTCCCACATTCCCGTTGTAAAACTGCGGAATAATTCTTCAATAAAAAAAATAGCTGAAAACATAACGGCAACTGTTAAGCTTTGCATGATCAAGATGAAAGGCTCATCATTCATAACTTGTGTAATTAAGTTTGTCGTCAATGCGAGAAGAGCAAATTGAAGCAGCCAGGTATGGAAGCTCGTAAAGCGGATCGACGAACGAAAAAGGTGATACAGAGATTGTTGGGAATGTTGATTTTTAATGATCTTTTGTTCCCCTAATTGAATAATTTCTTGTCTCCGGATATTATCGATTGTAATTTCATAGGTTTTCATTTTTTTAACCGTTTCCTTATCCATTCATAAACTCCTCTCTATCTAGCAATTTACTTAGCTTTTTTAAACCTTGATGGATCCTCGATTGGGATGTAGACACGCTTGTCCCAGTAATTTTGGCAATGTCTTTTACTTTTAAATCATGGTAATATTTCAAAATTATCGCTTCTCTTTGAATATCAGGAAGTGTGTTTAATGCGGCTTGTATTTGGTTAACACTTTCCTGTAGCAGTAAATTGGTCATAATCGTTTCAGAACCTAGACTTAAAACCTTCTCATCTAATTCAGACTGGGCAAATTTCAGCTTGTTATAATAGTTGTTACATACATTTACAGTGATCGTAAATAAGTAGTTAAAAAATTTTCCGCTAAACTGATATTTCTCAATATTTTCAATGATTCGCAGAAAAATATCTTGAGTTAAATCCGCAGCTAAAACCCGGTCACCCAAACATCTTCGTACACAATATGAAAAAATTTGGCTATAATACTTATTCACTAATTTCTCCCAGGCCTCCGTATCTCCAGCTTTTATTTTTCGAATTAAAATATAGTCTTCAATCGTACTCACCTATTCCTAACAAAAATACTCTTCACTATAGATTAACAATGATCACTCAAAAATCATTTAACTTTATTCATAAAATTTTAATCTATTGAATCCATTTCATAATAGAGTTTTTAGCATTCAAATCCGAACAACGTTGATTTACGCTTCAGGTGGACTCCGGGGGCGTGCGGTGAGCTTCCCCGCCGCTATGCTCTTACGGGATCTCACCTGTCACGCTAATCCCCCAGAAGTTGCCACCTTCCTCTCCAATCAACTAAGTTAAGGAAATGCATTGACTAACAATTCAATCTCCTATAACAAAACGTTCGTGTATTGCTCATTCATAAGCAATGATGAAATTGACTCTATTATGTAATCAATCTGTTTATTTAAATATTCACTTAACATTTCCCGTTCTTTGTTTATCCTTACAATTACTCTGATTCCATCAGATACACCGAAAAAAATCCATTTTGAAAATGTTTTATCAAAATGGATCCCACTTTTGCCCAATTCAGCTCTCTCGCTTTCGTTCTTTTCAGCAAATGGCTCTCTCACTAGGAAAGGATGTTTTTTTACCCAAAAAAACCTTTACACACTCTATATCGGTGGATCGTGTAATGATAAAGTCGCTTAAATTTGGGCTTTTTTAATTATTCCGCCCCATTGTAAAAACTTTTTGAGTTATCGTTCTATGGTTATTTTCAATTTCTTTAGTTATGGTGGTTTCTTTCAGGTCATCCATTTAATTTGAATACCAGAAAACTTGAAATGCTTTGATAAAGAGCAATGCAGTAGGATTTACCGTGAAATCGCACAAAGTTAAATTATCGTTTGACAATAATTAGTTATTGTTTTAGAATAATTTACAATATAAAGGGGGCGATCTCTAATGAATCTTTTTACTAAGACTGTTTTAAAATCTTTATCGATTGTGTCAACAATTGCTCAAGTTTTATTTGCGTTTGCTGGATTAATGCTATTGTTTGCGTCTGGAGCTTTATTGTTTGTATCAAAGGGACTAAAAACGCAATTGCTACAGTACACAGATTTATATTCAAACACAAACCTATCTGTATGGTTTTTAGTCCTTTCTTGCTTAGTCGCGCTAGCAATAATTGCTTGTTTATTTATCATTATGTACGCTTTAAATAAAATGATTGGTAATATTTATGAACAACATTATTTTGTTTCTCAAAATCTTAAATATCTCAAACTTATCTTAATCTCAATCTCAAGTTTTACTGTTTTGCAGTTCATTAGTCAGTTGTTCTTTGCGCAAGCACATGCCTATAATGTTAGTCATATTTTTTCAGAATCTTGGCCAAGTTTATTAGGATGCATTCTTCTGTTAGCCATCGTTTATACAATTTACGTAGTTTTTAAATATGGCATATCTTTACAAGACGATTCTAACAACGTTATTTAGGTGGGATTTCTTCATGATAAAAGTTAATCTAGATAGAGTAATGTTAGAAAGAGGAATCTCTTCAAAAGAGTTAGCAGAAAAAATTGATATTACTCAAGCTAATTTATCAATATTAAAAACAGGCAAGGCGCGCGGTATTCGCTTTGCCACATTAGAAAAAATCTGTCAGACTTTAAATTGTCAGCCAGGAGATATACTTGAATACGAAAAAGCCGACATATAGCAAAGAATTTGTTATATGTCAGCTCATATCATTCAGTAAAGAGAAAACTGGAGATAATTAAACAGGCAAAATAGAACATAGTTAATGTTACGCGAATAATTGTCTAGACTTGTTTTGTTATTTCGGCGCCCGAAATCCCGCTTCCGCCGCTTCTTCTTCTGTACAAAACATGACTTCTGCTTTTGTTTGCTTATACCAAGGGGAATCTGGGGTATGATAAATTTTTCCAGAGGAGCCAATATTGCCTTTGATTTCGCAGTTTTGATTATTTTCAATTTCTTGATCAGAATTCTCAGTTTCTGAGTGAAAACCATCATCTTTAGCATAATTTTCAATTGACCAGATGCCGTCCTCTCTCTTCTGTGCCTTCTTCTGAGCCTTTTCAAACAATGTTAAGTACCTGGTATTCGGTGGATAGACATAGGCAACTCGCGCTAATCCTTCTTCTAACAGCTTTGTTTGAACACTCTCGCCATCAATATAAATATACGCGAGCAGTCGACCATATTTATCGATTCTCTCTCCAACATCAAATTCAATCGTTAATTTTCCATTCTTGAGCAGCTCAGCATTTCTTTGCTTCGCTTCCTCGCCAAATGGCTGTTTTCCAAGTCGAGGATGATTGGTTTCTGGCGTATCAATTAATAAATAACGAACATTTTTCTCTTGTCCTTGATAGATAATTTTAATTGTGTCACCATCAATCACTTTCACCAATTCAACTGGAATTTGGTCCGTTGTACCTGAGGTCCCAATTCCAGAGAAAATCTCACTCTTATCCACTAGGAAAAAGCCACTTCCGATCAACAGAAAAAAGGATAGGAACAAGGATCCAACCCGTTTCCAGGTGAATCCTTTTTTCCTAACCACCCGTGCTAAACTCCATAAAATTAATCCACAGATGACAAACATTAAAGCAAATAGAACATCCATATTTTTATTCTCCTGATTTAGTTAATCTACGGTGACAGATAGCTCCTTTACAAGTAAAGATGGGGCACCAGTGCCTCCTGGACTAATATACAGGTCTGCTCCAACTTCTTCAATCCCTTTCAATAAGTCAAAGAAGTTTCCAGCGATCGTCATTTGTTTCACTGGCGCCGTAATTTTGCCATCTTTTACATAAAAGCCATTGGCTGCAACAGAAAAATCTCCTGAAATAGCGTTCGCACCAGAATGCAAACCAGATAACTTTGTAATAAGTACAGCTTCTTGTTGCTCGGCTACGAGGTCATCTATTGTCTTTTCTCCTGCCATCACAATGAAATTTGATGGGGCAATTACAACCGTCCCTTTATAGGATGGCTTATAGGCATGCCCTGTCGTTTCTACGCCCGCTTTTTTGGCAGTTTTACGATTATGCAATAAAGTCTTAAGAATCCCCTTTTCAATCACCGTGCATGTCTTCGAAGCGACGCCTTCCCCATCGAAATTCCGATTTGCTGGTCCCCCTTCATAAAAAGGATCATCAATGATCGACAGTTGTTTGGACGCGATTTCTTCACCTACCTGATCTTTTAAGCGAGATTGGCCTTTCTGAGCCACTTCTGCTGAAAAGGATGAAAGAAAAGTACCAAGTAATTGAACAGCTGCATCCTTTCTAAAAATAATCGGATATTTTTTATTCGCAATCGCTTTTTCCCCCAGATAAGATAGTGCCTCTTCTGCTGCTTCACGCGCAATTTCATCCACATTAAGTGTATTGAAATCCTTTGTCATTTTGATCGTAAAGCCACTTTTCGTTTCGTCTCCAGATTTTACAACTACTGACAGCATGATCGCAAAGAAATTCTTGCGATCGTGTAACACTAGACCCTTACTGTTGGCAAGTAGACGCTCCTTTGATTGTTCAATCATCCGACATGTGTTTAACGAGTGAACTTGACTATTATAGTGAAGGACTTTTTCCTCAACAGCTTTTAAAAAAGCCATTTTTTCTGTTGTAGAAATCGTATCCATTGCTTCTGAATAATGATCTATTTCTTCATATTCATCACTACCCGCAAAGATTTCTTCAGGCTCCTCTTCCTCAGCTAATTCTGCATTCGCCTTCGCCTTTTCAAGCAAATAATCAATTGAATCTTCTTCAATTTTTTCAGTGAATGCATAGCCCGTTTTTCCATCGTAAATCCCACGAAAAGAAAGTCCGCCTGTCTGTGATGTTTCATAGCGGTCGACTTCTCCTTGATAAATATCACAGGATAGTCCTCTTGCCTGCTCATAATAAATTTCCATATCCTCAAATCCAGCCATCAAACCACTTGCCATTACTTTTTCTTGGAATTTTTCAATTTTCATCGACTTATTCCCCCTTTGTCCCGCCGACCGTGATTTCACTGACACGTATCATTGGTTGACCTACATTCACTGGCAGACTGCCGCTGAGAGAACCGCACATCCCTGCGCCATGAGCAAGATTATTGCCTACCATATCGACACGTTGCAAGGTTTTCGGGCCATTTCCAATCAATGTCGCTCCTTTGACAGGCTGAGCAATTTTTCCATCCTTTACGATATACGCCTCATGAGTAGCAAAATTATAGTCTCCTGTTGCGGGATTGACTTGACCGCCACCCATATATTTCGCATAAATTCCAAACTCTGTATTAGCGATAATTTCCTCAGGTGTCGAATTTCCTGGCGCAATATACGTATTGGTCATCCTCGAAGTAGGGCTGAAACGGTAGGACTCTCTTCGACTGGATCCTGTGGACTTCATTCCCATGCGTCGGCCATTTAATTTATCAATCAAGTATCCTTTTAAAATACCATTTTCGATTAGAATATTCTTCCTCGTTTTTTCTCCTTCATCATCTATATTTAAAGAACCCCATTCATTCTGGAGTGTGCCATCATCAATATAAGTGACAATATCAGGGGCCACCTGTTCACCAATTCGATTAGCAAAAACAGAATTATTTTTCGCGACAGCAGTTGCTTCTAGTCCATGCCCACAAGCTTCATGGAAAATAACGCCGCCAAATTCATTATCAATAATAACGGGGAATTTTCCGCTCGGACATTCTTCCGCTTTCAGCATTGTCACAGCAATTTTTGCTGCTTCACTAGCATAATGTTGGAGGTCTAATTTTTCAAAAAACTCAAAACCCTGATGTGCGCCAGGTCCATAAAATCCTGGCTCCATCTGGATACCATCTGAAGCAATTGCTTGAATCGCTAATCGGCCTCTCACTCGCTTATCTTCCACAAACTTTCCTTCTGAATTGGCGATTAATACATTTTGTTCATGATCTATGTATTGAATCGTCGCCTGCGCAATACTGGAATGATAATTTTTGGCGATGTCATAGGCTTGTTTCATTACATCTACTTTGTGCTTGCCATCTACCCCATCAGGCATTTTCTCAATCTTATGAAGAGGGGGATGAATTTGCCTATGAAGAATGGGGGCTTGCTGATAAAAGTCACCCTGTAAAGCCTGTGCTGCTTCTTGCGCTGTCTTCAATAAACCAGCTTTGGAAAAATCAGTTGTATACGCATAGACACTTTGCAAGCCATGAAACACGCGGATACCGACACCAGCTTCTCTTCCTGATAAACTGCGGTCAATCTTTCCATCGTGTAGCCGCAAGTTATTGGAATACCTATCTTCCGCAAATACTTCAGCAAAATCGCCACCTGTTGATAAAGCAGCAGCTAAAACTTCTTCCATTATCGATTGTTGGATCATAATCTATTTTCCCTCCTCTTAAAAACTCCGAAACTTTTCCTATATAGCTAGTGTACTATCAATTTTTGCTTTGTACTACACTAAAGTAAAACTTCAATTAATAGGGACGATCTTCCTCCCTCCATTACTTTTTCGCATCATCTAAGCCTTATAATGGGGGGCCTGCCTTGTACTTGAAACTTTTTCAAGGAAAGAACCCTCTCCTAGTCTGGTATCTGATTCGAATTTATTCCAATAATGCTTATGTCTATCTATTAAATTTACTCCACTTATCTTTGTATGTAATCTCCCATTCATCTTCTGTTCATAATCGAACCTTAAGCTTTAGTTAAGGAGGAGATAGAATGTTTAAGTTTTGGCTATTTCTGCATTTTACAGGTCTTTCCATTTGGTTAGGATCTTTACTAGCGATTATCTTGATTTTAGTGATGATGAAAAAGCATCTAGGTTCGAAGGAACTTTCCGCTATCGTGAAAAAGATAACACGGATTGGAAATATATTGGTTCATCCGAGTGCTTTTTTTGTATTGTTAAGCGGCGTTTTGATGATTATCTCGATGAATCTCAATGCCAAGCCATTTTACCTTGCTTTTATGGAACGGGTTGGCGGGATCACTGTTTTAATTACCATTATTGGTGTAAGTCTTTTCGGACGCAAACTTGTCAAAAAGCTAACTCAACTTGAGGTAGATGGCGAAGTGCTGAAACATACCCGAAGTATCAATAACTATATTATGATGATGCTGCTCTCCATTTTACTTGTTTTAGCTGTGATTTTTGTAGTCAGTTTTCGCTTTTAACTTTTTATATAAGCAGGTGGAGAGTTTTTCCCCTGCTTTTTGTAATTGTATGGAGCATTAGAATAATATAGTTCAAGCCATTTCCTGCGTGTCTAACTAAATATGTGCCGGAAATTCATACATAAATAATCCACAAAGTTATACACATTATTAACACAATTATACAGGGAAATATT
The DNA here is from genome assembly GCF_017873565.1 of Lederbergia galactosidilytica. Classification (GTDB taxonomy): domain Bacteria; phylum Bacillota; class Bacilli; order Bacillales; family Bacillaceae_C; genus Lederbergia; species Lederbergia galactosidilytica. Next base: position 164,237 of record NZ_JAGGKH010000003.1, on the reverse strand, counting down.
CAGTTTTTGCACATTATCCACAGTTTATTTCTTACTTATCCACATCGATGATTAATATCCCCATTTAATCATGTTTATTCTATTCGTAACGATGATTATACACAATCTTATCCACATGAAATTTCAAACGCATATTGCATATCAATCATTCGGTTTTTTATATTTCTTGAGGAGATTTCCTGCTGCGATTATGAAACTTGCCAATACTAATTTTGCTAAGAACCCTTCATAATCAGTTGGCCCAACAAAATAAAACAACACAGAGAAAAGCCCGAGGATTGTAAATTGTGTGGTCTAAATAAATAATTTGTTCTTAGTAGTTATGAATTTATGAAAAAAGTGAGCAGTCAAATATAGACATACCCACTAAAGATACGAGTATAGCTAAGTTTAGAATCACGCTCATTAAAAGATTTACCTTTTTCATTTAAAAATTCTCGTTTAATGGAGATCTTATTCTCGCCAAGGCAATCGGGTTATGAACTCTGTTCCTTCCTCAAGCTTACTTGTCACTTCTATCTCTCCTTCATGAAGATCAATAATTTTCTTCACAACAGACAGTCCTAAACCGCTACCGGCTTGGGCTCGATTTCGCGATTTGTCTGCCATATAAAATCGATCGAATATATAAGGAAGTTCCTCTTCAGGTATTCCTGTTCCTGTATCTCGAAATGTGACTAGGATTTGGTCATCAATCGCAGCAGAGATGAAAATAGTCCCAGCTTCTGCTGTGAATTTGATACTGTTGATTAAAAGATTTGTCCAAACTTGTTGGAGTAATTGTCGATCTGCTTTTACCACAATTTCTGGTAAATCCAATTCAAGCTTAAGGTTTTTCGTATTCCATTCCCACTCAGTCAACAAGACGATTTCACGAATTTGTTCATCCAAGCGAAATGACTCTTTATGAAGCACTTTTGCTTCTTTATCAAGCGAAGATAGCATCAAAAGTTGCTTGCTTAATGAAGACAGTCGCCCACTCTCCTTTTCTATAATTTCTAAATATTGATCAGCCTGTTCAGCAGATACCGATTTAGTGCGGATCGCTTTTGTAAAACCACGGATCGATGTTAAAGGAGACTGAATTTCATGAGAAACATTGGAAACAAATTCTTGCCGCATATCGTCTAGCTTTTTCAAAGATATCGCCATTCGCTCAAAATCACGTGCAAGGTCGCCAATCTCATCTCTTCGATTGCGATCAAGCTGAATATCATAATGTCCACCCGCAATTCTTTTTGTCGCCTTCGTCAGCTTTTTTATAGGCCGGACAAGAAAACCCGCAAAAATGGCAATCAAAGCTAAACTAATTAAAAAAGTAAGACCTAAAAGGATACTAAAGACGATTCGCATTTCTCCGAATTGCTTTTCCACATTAGGGCGCACAAATAAGGCTTGAATTTTCCCATCCACTTTTATTGGTATGCCGATACTATTTTTTATATCATCTTTGAAAAACCCCGTCACAAATAGACTGCTTTGGAATTCGGAAATTCCATGATACGTCTCGCCATTTAATACTGATTGAATTATAGCTCCATCTAATGCATAACTGCGGAATTCATCTCCAAACCGAAAGCCCTCCATGTCTTGATTCACCAAGTACAGCTGAAAGTTCATATTGGCGATCCGATTTAAATACTCATCCACAGGCATGTTGTCATCTGAATGCTCATATAAAAAGCTAATTTCCTGTGCTACTTCTAAAATTTTTTCTTCGTTATAATCTTTTAACTTAATTTGATAATAGAGATTTGAAAATAAAAAGGCAATCACACCACTGATTAGGGCAATAAGGGCAAAGGTAAGAACGATCCGAACATATAAAGTTTTCATTTCTCTCTTGCCTCTAACTTATAACCGAGTCCGCGAATGGTGACGATTTTAAAATCATCCGTAAGACCACGAAAACGTTCGCGCAGACGCTTAATATGAACATCAATTGTCCGATAATCCCCTACAAAGTCCTGTCCCCAGACTAAATCCAATAATTGTTCTCGGGTATAGATACGATCCGGCTGGCTGGCAAGCTGGGCCAAAAGTTGAAATTCTTTTAGAGGTAATTCCAAATGCTTTTCACCGACTTTGACTTCGTATTTATTTCGATCAATCACTGTCTTATTTAAGGTGATAATATTATCCGAAACCATTTGATAGCGCCTCAGCAACGCACGAATGCGGAACAATAATTCTTCTGGCTCAAAGGGCTTTACAACATAATCATCTGTGCCCGATAAAAAGCCTTTCGCTTTATCTTCCATTTCTCCTCTAGCTGTTAATAAAATAACGGGAATATCGTAAAATTGGCGAATTTCCTCACATAATTCCCAACCATTTTTTCCAGGCATCATTACATCTACAATGGCTAAATGAACTTGCTCCTGTTCAAGCAATTGAGAAGCCGCCTCTCCATCTTCGGCTGCCAATACTTCAAAACGTTCTCTTTGCAAATAAAAACGTAAAAGTTCACGAATATGAGGATCATCATCCACGATTAGCATTCGAGTTTGCATCACACCACCCCTTTTTCTATAACTGTACCGTAATTTCTTCTTGAAACAAAATGATGGCTATTTTTCTAAAGTGATTGAGGACAATTAACAGATAGAAACAGACAGAGTGCTTAACAACACTCTGCCTAGGGTTCAATCGCCGGAAATTTTTTTATCTTTACCATGAGTTAGAATCAAAATAGATGGTAAGAAAATGCCTCTAATTAAGAAAGTATCCAAGAGAATTCCTAGTGCCATCGTGAACCCAAATAAAAATAGTTCCTGTAGAGGCTGGGTCATAAGGACGGCAAAGGTGGCAGCTAGGATTAAACCAGCGGAAGAGATAACCCCACCCGTTACAGATACTCCCTTAGCCACTGCCTCTTTCCATGGAAGTTGTAACGCTTCTTCGCGAATTCGGGAAACGAGCATAATATTATAATCAATTCCGAGTGCAACCATAAAGACAAAAGTATACACTGGTAATCGATAGCTTATGGCCTCATACCCCAATCCATATTTGAAAATCCACCAACTAAAACCAAGGGATGCAAAATAGGATAATAGAATCGTTCCCATCATCAGAATCGGCATTAGAACAGATTTCGTTTGAAAACCGAGAATCACCGTTAGTAATATTGTTACGAGTGAAAATAATACGATCATATCTCTTTGATTCATTGTGCGCACATCTAATTGCTTGGCTGTTTGTCCAGCATAATGTAGTTCCACATCACTCGGTGAGAATCCACTGTCTTTAAGGATTTTCCCGCTTGAATCACGCAAATCTTGAATCGTGTCTAAAGCCTCAACACTGTATGGATTTTCTGCTAATATAAGCTGAAACTTGATCACTTGCTGGGAATCTGCCAAGAAATTCCGTGGTAAGTTGGCTGGGTCCTGGGCCATTTCCGCTGTCAAACTTGGAGAAACTGATTCTACTCCCTCCTGTTGCTGTAATTGATCTGTTAATTCATTCACTTGCTTTATCCAGTCATCATTCACCTCGATGTCTGATGCTGCTTTTAAAATAACCGTAACTGGTGCTAATTCTCCAGCAGGGTAATGGTCTTCCAATAATTCGAATCCTTGTCGAGAAGGCATGTCATCTGGAAAAGATTTTAATAAGTTAAAAGAAAACTTCATCGAAGTAGCATTGAAGGCGCCTATTAATAAAATTATCAGCAATATTCCTCCCATTATAGCTGGACGCTTTTTCACTAGCTGACTTATTTTAGACCATAGACCTTCCTTCTTGCTTTCTCTTTTCTCCACTGTTGGTACAAATGGCCAGAAAGCTTTCCTCCCCATTAAAGCGAAAATACTTGGAATTAGAGTTAAACCAGCGATTAAAATCACGATCACAGCAACGGAGAAAACTGGAGCAAAATGATTATACGGTTGGAAGATCGTTGTAAACAGTGTAAGCATCGCTAGAAATACGGTGCCTCCGCTAAAGACAATCGGTTCTGAAATATGATAGATTGCTTCACCCATCGCATCATACTTTGATTCTTGCCTTTTCAGTTCCTCACGATATCTCGAGAAAACGAACAAACTATAATCAGTGAGTACAGCGAATAATAAGACAAGCATGATCGAAATGGCTGAACTGTCGACAGTAAACCAACCATTTTTTCCGGCAAGACCTAGGATTCGATCAACTACACCATAGACAATGCCTGCAATCACAAGCGGCGTTAACGCTAATAACGGTGAGCGATAAATCAAGATTAAAAGAATAAAAATCAACACAACCGTGGCTAACATTAAAACAAAATCGGCATTTCTGAATAGAGAAATCGTATCCGCGGAAATTCCCGCTGGCCCCGTAATTTCAAATTGTAATCCATCCAAGCCAATTTCTTTAACCTTATCGCGAATTTTATCCAGTGCTGCTAAAGTTTGATCGGAATCTGATTCCGGTTGAATGGAAATATTGAATAATAGAGTCGATTCATCCTCAGAAAACATCTGATTCTGAATTTCTCTTGGAAATTGATGATACGGTAACGCACTTGAAATATAATTGGGCCGCTCATCAGATGCTAACCATTCACTTAATTCTGTTAGCTTTTCTCGGTCCCGATCTGTAATTTTTCCCTCCCGATGAAACACAAGTAAAGCCGGCAACCCATCATCTGACGGGAAGTGTTCTTCCATGATTTGCTCGGCAATTTCAGAAGGCTGATTCTCCCTCACACTTGCTTCCTGACTACTCACTGCATTCTCTTTGGCCCCTGGCGCGACGGCACTCAAGATTGCAACCACGACGAGCCAAACAATCAGAGTGATTTTCGCACCCTTGGAACTACTCGAAAACTGGACAATCTTGCGAAATGGACGAAGCATTTTAACTCATCTCCTACTCTTTTCTTTATAGCTCGATTGTAAAAATCCAATATGAACGCAGTGTGAATGACAGATTACGAGTGATCCCCCATCTTTTTTTAGGCTTTATACTGATCTATTAGCCATTGCAACTAGTCTATTAGCCATTGTGATATTCCTATTAGCCGTTAGGGCATTTCTATTAGCCTTTGCGATATTCCTAGCATTTGTCCCTCTTTTATTAGCCATTGCATCTATGTATTGCCCTCTGCCCATTTTTTACAAATTATATTGACACCGTTTCAAGAGTGTTGTATGGTTAATTACATAAGTAACTAACCGATATGGTGGTGAAGTTGTGACACATTTAATTGACGATGGACGGCCTATTTTCCAGCAAATCGCCGAACGAATCGAGGATGACATAATAGAAGGTTCTCTTTTAGAGGAGCAGCAAGTTCCTTCCACGAATCAATTTGCCTCATTTTACAAAATCAATCCAGCTACGGCCGCTAAAGGTGTGAATTTGTTAGTAGATGAAGGGATTTTATATAAAAAGCGAGGGATTGGCATGTTTGTGACAGAAGGAGCACGCACAAAAGTATTAGAGAAACGTAAGGAACAATTTTACGAACAGTATGTCTTAACGATGATTCAAGAAGCAAAGAAGTTAGGTATGACGATTGACCAGCTAACAGAGATGGTACAAAGAGGGGGGAGAAAGCATGACTAAAATTATTGATATCCAACAGCTTTCAATGACATATGATGATGATAGCAAGGTCATCAATGATATCAATCTTTCAATCAAAGAGGATAAAATATATGGACTACTTGGAAGAAATGGAGCTGGGAAAACAACATTAATGAAGTTGATCACAGCTCAGATCTTTTCAACAGATGGTGTGCTAAGAGTGTTTGGTGAACATCCTTATGAAAATCAGCAAGTCTTAGAAAAAATTTGCTTTATTAAAGAAAGTCAGAAGTATCCGGATAATTATCGGGTTCGTGATGTATTGGAAGTTTCAGCCTCTCTGTTTAAAAATTGGGATCAAGAGTATGCATTGAAGCTCGTAAAAGAGTTTGATCTACCTCTTAAAAAAAGAGTTAAGAAATTATCACGCGGTATGCATTCAGCAGTTGGAATTATTGTCGGGCTGGCAAGTCGAGCACCGCTCACTATTTTTGATGAGCCTTATCTCGGACTGGATGCGGTTGCGAGAAAAATATTTTATGATCAATTAATTACAGATTTCGGAAATCATCCTCGTACGATCATTCTATCTACCCATCTAATTGATGAGGTCAGTAACTTATTGGAGCATGTGATCGTTATAGATCGCGGGAATATTATCATTGACCGAGATTCTGAGGAGTTACGTGGGCTTGCCTATACGGTGACAGGTTTGGCCGCTCAAGTTACGTCATTTGTAAAAGGAAAAGAAGTCATCCAAGAGGAAAGAATGGGTGGTACGATGACAGCTACATTAATTGGCGATGAAAACTCTAATGAGCAATCTGCTGCTAAACAGTGGGGACTTGGGGTCTCACCGGTCTCTTTGCAACAGCTTATAGTTTATTTAACAAAGTCAAAAACTGAAGGGATGTTGTCTTCATGAGTATTCAACGGGCCTTGAAAATTCACAACCAAGACAAATGGACATGGCTCTATATTGCCTTCATTATTTTATTTGTAAGCTTTCTATTTGGTTTGACTATAGCAGTCTTTATTCCGGGTGATGATAAAATAATGATCACAGGGTTCAGCTACATTTTCGTCTATATGTTTGTCATGGGAGTTACCGGTTTTAGCCAAACCTTCGCTTATGCAATGGGCATGTCGGTACGGAGAACGGATTATTGGATGAGCATGGCTATTATGGGATTACGCTCTAGTCTACTTTTCACTATCATTTTCGTTTTCCTTGCATTGATAGAAAATTGGACAAATGGATGGGGGAATCAACTTATCTTTTTCCATTTTCCTTATCTCAATGATGGGAATATCTTCAAGCAATTCATTGTTTATTTTATGGGTTTCGCGAATTTCTTTTTCCTAGGCCTCTTGATTTCTATTTTCGCAAAGCGGTATACGCTTAAAGGGCTGCTCATTCTTGGTCTAGCATTTCTTTTTTCCATCACTCTAGCTGTTCTATTAATCACTTATTTTGAAGTATGGATGGATTTGTTCCAGTGGTTCGTGCAACATACAGCTTTCCAACTTAGCATTTGGTTCATTCCGCTTACACTTTTTTACATGACCGCTTCTTTTCTAATAATCCGAAAAACAGCAGTTTAAATCTAGAGAGCATGCCTATGTAAATAAGGCACGCTCTTTTTATTTTTTAATCGGAATATCTATTTTCTCTTTGTATTCTTTCATATAATGCAGCCCTTCAATGATTATATAATCTGGCTGAGTCCGTGTTTCAAATACTAGTGTCCTTTCTTTCAAAATCTCTCCATTTGCTTGTTTGCTCTCTTTTTGGTTGACCGTTGTTTCTAATGGGGTCACCTCTTCACCATTTCCTATGGATACACCATCAAGCATGACATCTTCTGTAGTAGCAATCGTCACTTCTATACAATTTTTTACGTCAATATGTTTGATATATAGTTTTTCCCCACCAAACTCAATCGGTCCTTCTCCAATATTAGTGAGTGTAACTTTTTCATTTAATATCTTATAACCAACAAATTCCTTCATGATGAGCTGTAAAGAGTCAAGTTGATCAGGTAGGGGATCGTAATGTAACTCAAACTCAGTCCCCTTTAGACTAGAAGTACTCCCACTGCCAAGTTGTTCAAGAAGCTGGCTATTGGCCTTTAATTCAATTCCAGACAATGCATGTGGAACCCTATCAAAATTTTCCACCTTCAAGGTTCCTTTGATCGTTGTCATTGTTGGTGTCGCAATAATTGAAGTGAATTTGACCTTTCCCTTATCTACCTTGATCGTCTTCTTCAAGGATTGTTTCATTCTCGTATGGAAAGCTTCATTCGGATTATAAGGGAAGGTTATGCTCCTTTCAATTTGACCGCCACTGGCCAGATTATAAAAAAAATGCAATGTTAAATTTTTTGAAAAGGCACTAACAGGTTCAAAGGTCTGGATACCTTTTAGCTCCGTTTGCGTATCATCCAGTGAGGCAGTCCCCGCTACAGCCTGTGAGTTCGTCAAAAAGCCGCTAAGACTAAGCGAATACGGAAGATTTTGCCCATTAACCCCATCAGAGTTTTTAATTGTATAATATAAAATTAGTTGGTTCTCATCGGCCATTATGCCATCCACATATAAACGATTCCCCTCTGCTAGATCGGTCGATTGATCAATGACTTGCCCCATTCCTTGATCATTTAAATCCTGTAACGTCCCTGTCATCACCTCACCAAATCCGATTAACTTTTTGCCATAGTAAGCTACGGCATTATAATGATAACCAACAAAAAGGGTTAGGAAGGCGAGCGCAGCAGCCATGATCCAAATTCGAGATTTCCGCCTTTTTGTAGGTGTTTTATCTAGCGCTTTTTTCAATCGATTTTCTAATTCCTCAGGAGTGACCACTGATGCTAACTGCTCTTTCCCCTGTTCTAATTGCTGTTCAATCTTATTCAATCTCTTCACCTCCATAATGCTCCCTTAATTTTCTTAATCCATTAAAGACCCGGGATTTTACCGTTCCGACCGAGACATTTGTCATCTCAGCGATGGTTTGGTAATCAAGATCATGAAAATACTTTAGTTGAATAGCTTCCTTTTGCTGATCATTGATATATTCTAATAACTTTTCTATAACCATAAGTTGTTCTGAACGTTCATAATCGTCTTTCGTGGAGAGCTGATTTTCCTCCACCCCACTTACTGTAACCACATCATCAGCTAGTACAAGTCGCTTTCGTTTTCGGACGATCGCCTTACAAGCATTCACCAAAATGGTTTTACTCCAACTAAAAAAAGCCTCATTTATTTTTAATTGATTAATATTTTCATATACTTTCACGATCATTTCATCCATGGCCTCTAGCGCATCATGCTGATTGCCTGTATATGTCAGGGCCAAACGGTAATAGGCATCTTTTTCAACCATAACAAGTAGGACTAACGCATCCTTATTCCCTCTCTTTGCTCTTTTCACTAGTCGACTAACATCCATCTCTTCACCTCTCTATTTATTAGAGTCTGTACGATATAGGAAAGTTCATTTTATTTAGAAATTGTTTTTCACCTTCTCTACTATAAAGGGCAATACATAAAAAAACGACCTACATGATGTAAGTCGTTTTTAATTGATATTCTTTATTGAAGCAGGAGATCATCCGCGTGAGTCTGCAGCCAAATCTGTCTGGAACTCATCACTTAACTTCCCATTTTTATTTTTCGGTTTCCATAGTTCCGCAATTTCCTCAAGTGACTTATTTTTCGTCTCTGGCACAATTGTCATCACAAATACGAAGCAAATTACGTTAATAACAGCGAATATCCAGAATGTAAAAGCTCCACCCATGTTATTAATCAACATTGGAGTGAATTGGCCAATGGCCCAGTTTGCTCCCCAAAGGAACATTGTCGCAATCCCAACAGCTTTTCCCCGAATATGATTTGGGAAAATCTCTGGGATCATAATCCAAGGAATCGGTCCCATGGAGATACAGAATGAAGCAGTAAATCCAGCAATAAAGATAACTAGTAATGGACCACTATTCGTAGGTTCAAAGAAAAACACGCTTCCAATCAATACCATGAAGATCGCCATTAAGCTCGAACCAATTGCCATAAGTTTCTTTCTTCCCAATCGATCAATTAAAAGAATTGCTATAATTGTAAAGACTACCTGTACGCTTCCAATAATACTTGTTGCTAAAAATTCCGTATTATTTTCAAAACCTACTCTGCGGAAAATATCTGGTCCATAGTATGTGACAGCGTTCATCCCGATAACCTGATTAAATAAGGCAAGAAAGATTCCAACTCCCATTGCCATACGAAGTCCCGGCTTCAATAATTGCTTTACAGATGTATTCTTTTCTGTTTCAATTGAAATTTTAATTTCTTGAGTTTCTTTTTTGGCTATTTCATCACCATTGATCCGGCTAAGTGTTTTGAATGCTTCTGAATCTCTACCTTTTTGAATTAAGTATCTTGGACTTTCCGGAACAAAGACTAACAGAATTAAAAAGATAATTCCTGGAATTACGCCATAACCAAGCATCCAACGCCAGCCGACTTCCATTCCCCATTCATAAGAACCACTATTGGCAACCCCATAGTTAATATAGAAGGTAGCACAAATCCCAAAAATGGTAAACAATTGATAAAGTGAACCGAGTCTTCCTCTAATTGCTGGTGGTGCACACTCACTAATATATGTTACCGATAAAGCGGATGCAAAGCCGATACCAAATCCACCAATAATTCTTGCCCAAACAAGCATTGTTACACTTGTAGCAAAAGCAGAGGCTATGGCAGAGATGATAAATAGAACAGCAGAAACAATCATAATATTTTTACGGCCATATCGATCACTTAAAAATCCGGACATAGCGACACCAATCACTCCACCAACCATTACGCAGGAAATGACCCATCCTTCCATAGCAGGGCTCAAATCATATAAGTCTTGCAAATAACCAATTGCACCGGAAATAACGGCGGTGTCGAAACCGTATAACAGCCCCGCCACACCTGCTGAGGCGGCGATTAGAATCACATACCACATCGAACGTTTCTCTAACATGTTGATCCTCCTTATTTATGTATCAGCATAGTTGTGTAAATTAATAAATAGTGGGAAGCGCATACTGCTATATCCCACAAAGGAGCTTGCGATTACATATGATCCCTGACAACTCCTATATGTCATGTTTCTTATAGCAATCACTGAAAGCCCTTTAAATATTGCTTTCATTACAATTTATCACGCTTTCATATCCGTGATAGCACTTTCACCTTCACTTTCTTGTTAAAACCTAGACAATCTTGCAAAAGTGATTTTGCAAAAGGACAATCGCAAGCGCCTATTTATTTCTACAAATGATCCTTCTGATAAATTTCAAAGCAATTCCAAATTAACTAAAGTAGAATTCATATTAATCCACCCAAATTGATGAATTTCGTAAAAAAATAACAGGTACAAATCATCACGATTTATACCTGTTATTTCACATAATTATTTCTATATTCGCGGGGACTTAACCCCGTCTCCTTCTTAAACACACGACTGAAATAATTGGGATCTTTATAACCAATGGTTAAGGCAATTTCCTTTAATGGGAGCGTGCCTTCCAATAAAAAGTTTTTTGCCTTTTCTAAACGAACTTGTGTTAAGTATTCAATGAAAGTGACCTGATATTGTTCTTTGAATAGCTTACTTAAATAATAAGAGCTTAAACCAATCTGCTCAGCCACTTCCTCTAAAGAAATTGATTTGTGATAATAGCAATCAATATAATCTTTCGCTTGAATAAGTAATCCTTCTATTCCATTTGCCCGCCATTCTCCTATTTGTTCTATAATTGTCGATAAATAAGCTTTGGCAGTTGCTTTTATTTGTGTTGATGTATCTAATTGTGCAAAACTCATCTGCACATCATCTTCAAAACCGAGCTCTTTCATAGACCTTGTTAGCACAATAAAGAAATTTCCCAAGGCTTTTTTTACAGTAGCTAACTGGTAATCTGCAGCTTGGAGAATTAATTTGTAATAAGTATCGAACATTTGCAATCCATGCTGAATGTCTCCCTTTTTCACCGCATCTACTAGCTCCTTTTCAACCTCAAACGGAATAAGTTCTCTTCGCTTTTGTTTCAATTGGCTTGTGAATACCATATAGGAAGCTCCCGGATGATCATGTACAAATTCCAAGGCAAAAATCGCTTCTTCATATGATTTGGAAAAATCATTTACATCTGATACAACCATTCCTACTCCAGAAAGAAGGCGACAATCCTGCAATTGTTGTTGAACACGCCGAATGATCGAACGAGCAAAATCTTCTCTTATGCTCGCAGCTCCTTCTATAACTTCATGAAACATAAACGCTGGAACTTGAAAGCCCGTTAATGGGCCAACTAAACAATGAGGGTGCTCTTCTTGCAGAGCCTTTTTTAAAATACGATACCATTCACTTTTATTATCTCGTCCTGGATGCAAATGAGTCGACTCAAACGAAAATACTGCAACAAAACCTTGTCTTTTTTCTAGATCTAACCAATCTCGCCATTCATCTACACTAAATTCATACACATGATCCATCATTAAGGAAACGATAAATTCTGCCTCAACTAAAGAACTAGCTCTTTCCAAGCGGTAATTGATCTCCGTTTTTTCAGCCTCCTTCTGTCTTTCACTTTCCAATTCTGCTACCATCCGATCGTATGCTTCCAAGACTTCCGCTACTTTACTTGGTTTTAACAAATATTCCTTTATGCCGAACTTCATCGCTTCTCGTGCGTAATCAAATGTGTCAAAAGCAGATACCATCACACATTTTGTATTCGGCAGCTCTACCAGTATCTGTTTCACGGCTTCAAGACCATCTATTTCTGGCATTTTTATATCCATAAAAATTAGATCAGGTTTATGGGACAGAGCAAGCTCAATCGCTTGCTTTCCATTTTGGGCCTCTGCTACTACTTCTACCTCTTCACGATTCCGTTCCAACATTAGCCTGAGTCCTTCCCTCTCAATAGATTCATCATCAACAAACATCACTTTTACCAAATTGGTTCCCCCCTTTTCACTTCTAATCCGTCGATAAATAAACGCTCACAGTTGTCCCTTTCCCTAGCTGAGAAGAAATACTTAAGTTACTGCCTTTATCAAACAGTTTAAGTCGACTCATCACATTACGCATTCCGATCCCAGTTGAATGCCCAGAACTTTTTCTTGAGGATGTTTCATCTTCAATCTTTGTATCCATTAATCTTTCAATTGTCTGTTGGTCCATGCCTTTTCCATTGTCTATTATTTCAATACATACCTTCTTGTCCTTTTGGTAGATATTTAGTTCGATCTTCGCTCCCTCAGCCATATCTTCAATACCATGGACAAAGGCATTTTCGATTATCGGTTGGAGGGTTAAGCATGGTAGTGGAGCTGATAAGCAATCTGGATCAATGTTCTGATAAAATTCTACCCGATCACCAAAACGTGTTTTCTGGATAAAAAAGTATTCGTTCACAATTTTCACTTCATCCCTTAAGCTAGTCTCTCGTTCCAGATTACCGATATTATAACGGAGCAAAGTGGATACAGATGATATTAAATCACTTGTTCGCTCAGCACCTTCTATATAGGACATTTTGGAAATTGTATTTAATGTATTGAATAGAAAATGTGGATTAATCTGATTCTGCAGGCTTTTCAGCTCCATTTCTTTTAACAGCTGGGCAAGCCTTGCCTTTTCTTGTATCTCTTTGACAGAATGCATAATATTCTTTTTCATCTGATTGAAGGTTTTAGTAAGGAACCAAAGTTCATCCTTTCTCGGAACGACAATATCCTCTCCAGAATATCTTCCTGCTGAAATTTCCTGAGCTGCCCTTGTGAGCCGACTAATCGTACTCGTAATTCCATTTGAAAACCAAAGAGCAAAAAGAATACTTAAAATAATGATTGCAACCAGAATGGAGGAGCCTAAATTACGGCTACTTTTAATTTTCCCATTAGTAAGTGAAAAGAGTTCTTGATATTCAGTTAGCTCTGTATTAATTAAATCTAATGTCTTTTCATGAATATAACGAGAAGTTTTCTCAGCTTCATTCAATGAAGTGGAATACTGTTCAATATCTTGCTTCTGCACGCTATCAACTGTTTGGTCCGCCAATTCAAGAAAGCTAATCATCATGTTTAAATAATTTTCACGGGGAATGTGCTTTACCTCCGTAGCCGCAAACTCTTCCTGTAACTGAAGGAGTTTCTGCTTATCGTCCTCATAATAAAGTAAATTATCAGGAAGCGGTTCCTGTACATATATTTGCAAGGATTGAAATGTATCATTCGCTACTTTTGTCATCTCGTTTAATAAGAAAAGATGATCCAAACTATCATTATGGAGTTCTGTTACTTTCTGGCTATTTTTCTCTCCTACAAAAAAAATAAGCAAAATTAATAGAAGAACAACAGCAAAATACAGAATAAGCTTCGTCCGAATTTTGATCATGATGTTTCACCTGCTTGGCTTTTCTGATATAGGAGGTCAGGTTTCCGAATAATCGTAGCATCGGTATGATGTATTTCCTCAACCGGCTTCCCTTTGATAATATCCATCATGATCTCTACACTGCGACTCCCCATTTGATATGGTTGCTGTTCGACAAGTGCATCAATTGCCCCGTTTTGTAGTAACTGTGCATTTTCATCTGACAAATCGAACGTAATGACATACAAGTCATCAAGACGGTTTAATTTTTCCGCGGCAGCTGTAATACCGCCCCCATCTAAAGTACTTGTCCCATAAAAAGCGGTAATGTCTGGATGCTCCCGCAACATCTTATAAGCTTGTTCTTCTGCTCCAATTCTATCAATATTAGATTCTTCCACCGCAACAATTTCAATTCCATCTGTCTGTTTCAACACATCTTTGAAACCTTCAATTCGAAGCTGATGATGGGCATTTGCAAATCGTCCCGTAATAATTCCTACGGTTGCTTTTCCCTTCGTATCCTTTACCAATGTCTCTCCTGCTAACCTCCCAGCCTCATAGTTATCGGTTCCAATATAGGCAACTCTTCTGCTTTCCGGTGCATCTGTATCCACTGTCATAACCGGAATTCCCTGATCCACAGCCTGATTAATAAGAGGAGTAAACTTGTCATTGAGCGCTTGGACGATGATCCCATCTACCTTCGACTTAACCGCCATATCTAAAAGCTTTAATTGCTCTTCAGGATTAGAACGCTTCGGCCCTTCATATTCTACAAATACATCATACTCTCCTTCTTTCTCTATTGCTCCTTCTCCTACTAATCGCCAATAAACATGATCCATTTCCTCACCAATTAAGGCAAAATGGTAGGCTGACGGTGAACTAGTATCAGCATTCTTTTTTATTTTCGCATCATAACTCTGTACCTGATTATAAAAGTAAATTGCAAAAGCAAATACAAATACGAAGGAAGCAAGCAGTAAAGTATAAATGATTGCTGTCCGTTTCATACCTACCTCTCCTATAAAAAACTTATTATCTTTATATAATTAATGTAGCATAATCATTTTTTAAAAACATCTTATGAAAGAGGATGGTATATGAATGGGTGAAACGCTTTAATATTCCATTATGGGGACTGTTTATTATAAAGAATTGGAAGGCATATATTTAAAGGAAATAAATATTCGTTTACCGGTTAAACGACTTTTCATGAGCTGACAAGCATCATTACTTTTTAACCATTATAAAAACGACTTACCTAGGTGTTCTCCTAAATAAGTCGTTTTTGCAAGATTACTATTAAGCCTGGGCATTTTCATACTTCGCAATTTCGTCTTCCAATTGTAAAGTCAAAGCAATTTCATCCCAACCATTTAATAGCATTTCCCGACGGTAGGGATCCGTTGTAAAGGAATAGACAACACCATCAGCGGTTGTGATTGTTTCATCCTCTAGAGAAACGGTCACTGTCAAAGACTTTTCTTTGCCTGCCGCTAATAATTCCTCAATCTGATCCGCTGATAATTGGACTGCTAAAATACCATTTTTCAGGCAGTTATTGTAAAAGATGTCAGCAAAACTTGTAGCGATAACGACTCGGAACCCATAGTCTCCAAGTGCCCACGGTGCATGCTCACGAGAGGAGCCACAGCCAAAGTTCTCACGAGCAACAAGGATTTCTGTCCCTTGATATTCTGGTTTATTTAAAATAAACTCAGCTTTTTCAGTTCCATCATCATGGAATCGCCAGTGATAAAATAAATATTTGCCAAAACCAGTTCGTTCAATCCGTTTTAAAAATTGTTTCGGAATAATTTGGTCTGTATCGACATTAGAACGTTCAAGTGGCGCTAGGACACTAGTTACTTCTTTAATCGGCTTCATGCTGTCGCCCCCTCTTTTGTGAAGTTACGCACATCAACAAAATGACCGGCAATTGCTGCCGCTGCTGCCATTGCTGGGCTTACAAGATGTGTACGAGAGCCATTTCCTTGGCGTCCTTCAAAGTTACGGTTCGAAGTGGAAGCACAGCGTTTTCCTGCTGGAACTTGGTCCGCATTCATTGCCAGGCACATACTGCAACCTGATTCGCGCCATTCAAAGCCTGCATCAAGGAAGACTTTATCTAATCCTTCCTGCTCAGCCTGTAATTTTACTGTTCGCGAACCTGGAACAACAATCGCATTAACCCCATCTTTTACCTTTTTACCAGCAATGACCTTGGAAGCAGCCCGTAAATCTTCAATTCGAGAGTTTGTACAGGACCCAATAAATACATATTGAATTTCAATATCCTCAATTTTTGTTCCACCTTGCAGACCCATGTACTCAAGTGCTTGCTCAATTTCAGCTTTCTCTGAATCGCTTTTAGCCTCTTCTGGCTTTGGTACCTGACTAGAAATGCCTACACCCATGGAAGGATTTGTTCCCCAAGTAACGAATGGTTCTATTTCAGACGCATCGATTTCAATCACAGCATCATATACAGCATCATCATCTGTAGCAAGGCTACGCCATTCGCGTTTTAATTCTTCGAACTTTTCCCCACTTGGAACATGTTCTCTTCCCTCTAAATAGGCAAAAGTTGTTTCATCTGGGCTAATTAAACCTGCCTTAGCCCCTGCTTCAATTGACATATTACACACTGTCATCCGTTGTTCCATTGTCAGATTACGAATGGCTTCACCAGTATATTCAAAAATATGACCGGTTCCGATATTCACACCATATTTAGCAATAATAGCCAAGATCAAATCTTTCGATGTTACGCCAATGCCAAGTTCACCATTCACCTTTACCTGCATTGTTTTTGGCTTTTGTTGCCACAGTGTTTGCGTAGAAAGCACATGTTCCACTTCACTTGTACCAATCCCAAAAGCGAGAGCACCAAAAGCACCGTGAGTCGAAGTATGACTATCACCACAAACAATCGTTTTTCCGGGTTGGGTTAAACCAAGCTGAGGACCGATTACATGGACAATTCCTTGGTCTGGATGTCCCATCCCTGCTAAGGGTACACCGAAATCCGCACAGTTTCTTTCAAGTGTTGTCATTTGTTTTTTCGAAATAGGATCTGACACGGCTTCATTTAAGCGTGTTGGCACATTATGGTCCATGGTCGCATAGGTCAAATCAGGTCTTCTCACTTTACGTCCATTCAAGCGAAGGCCCTCAAAGGCTTGGGGAGAAGTAACTTCATGCACAAGATGAAGATCAATATAGAGTAAATCAGGCTTCCCCTCTTCTCGATGAACAACATGTTTCTCCCAAATTTTCTCAATAATGGTCTTGCCCAATTTCTTCACCTCACCCTTCAAGTTCATTCACAATCTTTTCCGTCATATCTGTTGTCGACAATACTTCTCTTCCAATATTCTTAAATTCACTTGTGCAATAACCAGCCTCAAGGATCTTTTGCACAGCAGCTTCAATCGCATCAGCTTCTTCGAAGAGACCAAATGAGCTACGTAACATCATTGCTGCAGATAATATAGCACCTACTGGATTGGCGATATTTTGCCCAGCGATATCAGGTGCAGATCCGTGTACAGGTTCATAAAGTCCAAAACCATCGACCCGCAGACTTGCTGATGGCAACATTCCAAGCGAACCTGTAATAACAGATGCTTCATCACTTAAAATATCTCCAAACATATTTTCCGTTACGATCACATCAAAGGTAGACGGATACGTAATTAATTTCATCGCCGCAGCATCCACAATCGTATGCTCATATTCTACTTCTGGGTATCTTTTTGCCACATCTTCTACAACTTTTCGCCATAGTTTACTAGATTCAAGCACATTAGCTTTATCTACCGAATTCAACTTTCCTCGTCGTTGTTTTGCTAATTCAAAGGCATGCACGACAACACGTTCAATTTCTTCGCGGCTATATAGCAATGTATCTACCGCATTTTTGTCATCATGATGGCTTGGTTCCCCGAAATAAAGGCCACCCGTAAGTTCTCGAACAATCACCATATCTACGTCTTTGGCGACATCTTCCTTTAATGGAGAGACTGCTAGTAAACTTTGATAAGCCTTAACAGGACGGAGATTGACACTTAATTCAAAATGCTTTCGAATTTGCAGAAGGCCTTTTTCTGGCCGCAAATGGGATGGATTTTGATCCCATTTTGGTCCCCCCACGGCTCCTAGCAAAATCGCATCACTTTGTTCACAAAGTTGAATTGTTTCATCTGGTAAAGGTTGACCTGTTTCATCAATCGCTCCTCCACCAATAAGACCATGCTTCCACTCAAATTCATGATCAAAGCGGCGTCCAATTGTCTCCAAAACAGCAATCGCTGCATCTGTCACTTCTTTTCCTATTCCATCACCGCGTAATACCGCTATTTGTTTCTTCAAACTTCAAACCCCCAAACATAATCCCATAAGGTTATCAATATCCTATTTCTCCTGAAGACGTTATGCATGCTTTCCCTGACTAACTTCGCCCTTCACTTCGCAATGCCTTTGTAGTTTATATCCTGTCTAGTAAAGACAAACAGTTAAGATCGCTACTTTCTATTGGCCTAAATTTCGGGACGTGCCAAGCACCCCCCGAAATTAAAGTTAAACTGACTTCATTAGTTCTTTTATATGAGTTGAAAGCAGGCTTCGATTAACAGCATTTAAGTAAGCTCTTGCGGACGCCTCAAGAACATCTTGAGCAGAGTCTCTTCCAGTTAATTCCTCACCACGGAAAGAAAGATTTACCACGGCATCTGCAAGGGCATCTCTTCCTTTCCCAATCGAGCTAACCCGATAATCTAAGACATGTACCTCTTCATCTACAACTTTTTCAAGGACGTTGAAGATAGCTTCAACACTACCAGAGCCACTAGTTGTTTTCTCAACCACTGTGTTATCAGGCTTTTTCACAATAACAGTTGCAGATGGGTCTTTTTGTGATTCATAGTGTACACCGACTCTTTCCAATTCAAATGTTGAAGTGTCAGATTCTTTTAATTGCTCATTTGTTAGAATCGTCCAAAGATCGTCATTGGTAATTTCCTTTTTGCGATCTGCTAGCTTTTTAAATTCTGTGAAAGCACTATTCAAACTATCTTGATCCAATTCAAAGCCAAGTGATTTAGCTCGATCTTGGAAAGCGTGGCGACCAGAATGTTTCCCCATAACTAAGTTATTCGATGTTTCCCCAATTAACTCAGGAGTGATGATTTCATAAGTCGTTGGTTCTTTCAACACACCGTCTTGGTGGATACCTGATTCATGTGCAAAGGCGTTTTTCCCTACGACAGCTTTATTTGCTTGGATGTGCATACCTGTTAATTTGCTTACAAGTTGACTGGTACGCTTAATCTCATTTAGTGTTAAATCTGTTTTAATATTTTCATAGAAATCTTGTCTTGTATAAAGAGCAACCGCAACTTCCTCTAAAGCCACATTTCCTGCCCTTTCACCGATTCCATTAATCGTTCCTTCAACCTGATCAGCACCATTTTCAATTGCTGCTAATGTATTCGCAACAGCCATCCCTAAATCATTGTGACAATGAGCAGATAATTTAGCTTGCTCAATATTAGGAACATTTTCTTTTAAAAATTTAAACAATGCTCCATATTCCTGTGGTGTAGCATAACCTACTGTATCAGGAATATTGACAACAGATGCACCCGCAGTAATCGCCTGCTCTACAATATGAGCTAGAAATTCACGATCTGAACGAAAAGCATCTTCTGCAGACCATTGCACAAGTGGAAAAAATTGCTTCGCATATTTAATGCTTTCAACAGCAGTGGCGACAACCTGTTCAGGTGTCTTCTTTAACTTATATGTCATATGAATCGGTGATGTTGCAATAAAGATATGCAATCGTGGGTTTTCAGCTACTTTCAAGGCCTCCCAAGCTGCATCAATATCTGATTTAACCGTTCTTGCAAGACCTGTCACAGTCGAATTCCTCACTGTGGAAGCAATTTGTTTTACTGAAGCTAGATCACCTGGGGAGGCGGCGGGAAATCCCGCCTCAATAATATCTACCCCAAGTCTTTCTAGTTGTTTGGCAATCTCAAGCTTTTCTATAGAATTCAGATTTACGCCTGGAGATTGTTCTCCATCACGCAAGGTAGTGTCATAGATGTCAATTTTTCGCACTTGTCACCACTTCCTTGGATTTCTTTTTACCAGCTTTTACAAATGGCATCATTTCGCGTAGTTCTTGACCTACTTTCTCAATCAAATGCTCATTTTCACGACGGTTAATTGCATTATACTCCGGACGGTTCAATTGATTTTCCAAGATCCAGCCTTTCGCAAATTTACCTGTTTGGATATCGTCTAAGATATCTTTCATACGTGCTTTTGTATCGGCATCAACAACACGTGGTCCAGATACAAAGTCTCCCCATTGTGCTGTATCAGAGATGGAATAACGCATACCGGCAAGACCATCTTCATACATAAGGTCTACAATTAGTTTCAATTCATGCAAACACTCAAAGTAGGCAAGTTCTGGTTGATAACCAGCTTCCACAAGTGTTTCAAATCCAGCTTTTACTAGAGCAGTAGTTCCACCACAAAGTACCGCTTGTTCTCCAAATAGATCTGTTTCTGTTTCTTCTTTAAATGTTGTTTCAAGCACACCTGCGCGAGCTGATCCAATTCCTTTTGTATATGCTAGGGCAATATCTCTCGCCTTTCCAGTTGCATCTTGGTATACCGCAAACAATGCTGGAACTCCTGCTCCTTGTTCAAATGTACGACGAACAAGATGTCCTGGCCCCTTAGGCGCTGCTAGGAATACATCCACATTTGATGGAGGTACGATTTGGTTAAAATGAACGTTAAAGCCATGTGCAAAGACAAGTGCTTTCCCATCCTTAAGTTCAGGTTTTACTTCATTTTCGTATACAGGAACTTGGCGCTCATCTGGAAGAAGGATCATAATTACATCTGCTTGAGCAGAAGCTTCACGAACCGAATAAACTTCATGACCATCTTCAACCGCTTGGTCAAATGATTTTCCTGGTCTTACACCAACCACTACGTTAAATCCGCTATCCTTTAAGTTACTAGCATGCGCATGACCTTGTGAGCCATATCCTAGAATTGCAATCTTCTTACCTACTAAAATTTGTTCATCGATTTCGTTATTGTAATATACTTTTGCCATTTTAATTCATCTCCTAGTTTTTATAATTGTAATATAGATAGTTGTGCTGATTCTTGCTTTTGATACTCGCGGACAAAGGCTGTAACCCCTGTTCTAGATATATCTTTAATGCCATAAGGCCTAAGCAACTCAATAAAAGCTTCTACTTTATTAGGTTCTCCAGTTACTTGTACAGTGATATTGTTTTTCCCCATATCAATCACCGTTGCTCTAAAGGGCTCAATAATGCTATATACTTCACTTCTAACAGGTGGTGGGCACTGTACTTTTATAAGGGCTAATTCCCTTGTTACAATTGACTTATCGGTAATATCAGAAACCTTCAGTACATCAATTTGCTTTTGCAATTGCTTCACTAGTTGTTCCATTTTTCCCGGGTCATCCATTGGCACAATGAAAGTAATTTTAGAGACAGTAGGATTTTCAGTTGGTCCTACCGTAATACTTTCAATATTGAACTGCCTTTTTGCAAATAATCCCGTGACCCGATTCAATACCCCACTATTATTATTAACTGTTACGGTAAGAACTCGTTTCATCGGTTTCATTCTCCCACCCCAATCATTTCATGAAGTCCTTTTCCTGTTGGAACCATTGGACACACAATTTCGTCTTGAATTACGCGACAATCAATGAGTGCAGGCCCTGGATAATTGAAAGCTTCTTCCAAGGTTTTTTTTGCTTCCTCAGCATTGGCACATCTAAAACCTTTTATTCCATAAGCCTCAGACAGTTTAACAAAATCAGGCTGTTCAGGCATTAACGAATGCGAATAACGTTTTTCATAAAACTTTTCTTGCCACTGACGAACCATTCCTAAACAGGCATTGTTGATAATTACAACCTTTACCGGCAAATTCAGTTCTTTAATTACAGACAATTCCTGTAGAGTCATCTGGAATCCTCCATCTCCTGATATCGCCACAACGGTCTGTTCAGGCGCTGCTAATTGTGCTCCAATTGCAGCGGGGAACCCAAAGCCCATTGTTCCAAGCCCTCCAGATGTCACCCAATTATGAGGGCCATTGAAAGGATAGTATTGGGCTGCCCACATTTGATGTTGCCCAACATCAGTTGTGACAATCGCATCTCCACCTGTCAACTCATGAATTATTTCAATCACATGTGGGGATGAAAGCTTTCCTTCAGGTGAGCTAGGTTTTTTAAATGGATATTTCTCCTTATTTGCCTGTAATTGTTTCATCCAATCTGAAATATCCGGAAGAATAAAGTCCATCTTTAAAAGTTCTTTTAGTACAACCTTTGCATCTCCTACAATTGGAACAGCTGTCGGTACATTTTTGCCAATTTCTGCTGGATCGATATCAATATGGGCAACCGTTGCATTCGGAGCAAAATACTTAAGATTCCCAGTCAAACGATCATCAAAACGTGCTCCAATATTGATAAGTAGATCACAGTCTGTGATGGCCATATTTGACGTATACGTTCCGTGCATGCCCCCCATTCCTAGAAACTGTTCATGGTCGCCAGGTATGGTTCCTAATCCTAGTAAAGTATTTACTACTGGATAGCCTGTTTTTTCAATAAACTCCTGAAATTCTTTGTGAGCTTTAGCAAATAATATCCCTGCTCCAGCAAGAATTAATGGTTTTTTAGCATTGCTCATAAGGCTAGTAAGCTTTTGTAATTGCAAATAATTTGGTTTTGTTGTCGGTTGGTACCCTGGTAATTGTATACTTGCCTCTGGATATTCCCCTGATAACTGGGTTGCAATATCTTTCGGGATATCAATTAAAACAGGTCCTGGACGACCCGTTGAAGCAATGTGGAATGCCTCTTTAATGATACGCCCAATATCTTTTAAATCTTTCACTTGGTAACTATGCTTTGTAATTGGCATTGTAATTCCGACAATATCTGATTCTTGGAAAGCATCTGTTCCCAATAATGAACTTCCAACTTGCCCTGTAAACACAACAAGTGGTAATGAATCCATCATGGCATCCGCGATACCTGTCACTAAATTGGTTGCTCCAGGGCCAGACGTGGCGATGACCACTCCCGGTTTTCCAGTTACCCGCGCATATCCCTCTGCCGCGTGGATTGCTCCTTGCTCATGCCTAGTCAAAACATGTCTCATAGGATTTTTATGCAGGGCATCGTAGATTGGGAGTACGGCCCCTCCTGGATAACCAAAAATAACTTCTACTTTCTCTTTTTGTAATGTCTCAATAAACAAATCCGCTCCGGTCTTCGTTTTACCTTTGGCTTCAGTGGCTGTATTTTGGTTATTTGCTTCCATTTGGATTCCCATACTCACTGCAAGCTTCATCCTTTCAAATTATCATTTTTTAAAACATATCATAAATCCGACAATTCATGCATTAAATTCACCGATTTGTGAAAAAATTCCCTCTAGTCTTTAAAAATAACAACATTTTTTATTTTGAATGGCTAATATCCTCACTCTAATAGTGTAAAAATGCGTAAATAAAAAAGTTTTTTCAGCCCACACAAAAGGAGAACCTTTTATGCAGGGATGAAAAAACTTCATGGTACCACCCTACTTTTCAGTGAAATTCACTGACTCAGGAGCGACTAATGCCACTCATTGATAACGAGAACTGAAAATCCCCGTGTACCCATAATCACGAATGTTTTCCGGGTACCTGCTCCAAGGCGATGTCACAAATGGCTGCATTGTCGGTTTCCAGCAGTGCCGACTCTCTGGTAATGCAGTGGGTCCATTCATTTTTACCTTTTCATTGCTTTGTGGTGATGTTCAAAGGAAGTTTAATCTTCTTCTGAACATACACTTGATATTTAAATGTAGTCTTTACACTTTCATCTGAATTATTCTATATTTTCATTACTCCGCCAGTGCTAGCAGAAGTAACTAGTTTAGAATATCGTGCCAAATATCCCGATTTTATCTTTGGTTCAAATGGCTTCAAGTTCGCTTGACGGTTAGCCAATGTTTCTTCATCCACATTCAACTGAATGGTACGGTTGGTAAGATCAATAACTATTTCATCGCCATCTTCCACTAAGGCTATCGGACCACCTTCAGCTGCTTCTGGAGAAATATGGCCGATTGAAATCCCTCTAGATGCTCCGGAAAATCTTCCATCTGTAATTAATGCTACGTCCTTATCCAAACCTCTTCCCGCTATTGCTGAAGTAGGTGATAGCATTTCCGGCATTCCTGGTCCACCCTTAGGGCCTTCATAACGGATGACGACCACATGCCCTGCCTTCACTGTACCATTATTAATTCCTTCTTGTGCATCATCTTGTGACTCATACACAACAGCTTTACCTGTAAAAGTTTTAATCGACGGATCGACAGCTCCCACTTTTATGACGCCTCCATTAGGAGCAATATTCCCGTATAAAATGGATAAGCCACCTACAGGGCTATATGGGTTTTCTTTTGGTCTTATGACTTTAGGATTCTTGATAACATGATCTTTCACATTTTCATAAACTGTTTTTCCGGTTACAGTCATTCTCTCTCTCTCAATTGCCCCAATTTCACATAATTCGCGAATAATCGCACTAATTCCGCCAGCATCATGTACATCTTGCATTGTATAATCAGAGGCTGGTGCGATCTTTGCTAAGTAAGGAACTCTTTCAGCTACTTTATTAATTCTGGATAGATCATAGTCTAAACCTGCCTCATGAGCAATCGCCAACGTATGAAGAACTGTATTGGTTGATCCACCCATAGCCATATCAAGTGCGAAACAGTCATCAATTGTTTGATCGGTGACTAAGTCACGCGGCTTCACATCGTCTTTTACCATTCGAATCAGATTCTTTGCCGCTTCTTTAATCAACCGATGACGTTCATTGGATGTCGCTACAATCGTTCCATTTCCTGGAACTGTGACACCAAGCATTTCCATCAAGGAGTTCATGGAATTAGCGGTAAACATTCCTGAACAAGATCCACAGGTAGGACATGCATTTTGTTCAATGTCGAGAAGCTTTTCCTCTGACATTTTTCCAGCATGGAAAGCTCCCACCCCTTCAAAAACAGATGTTAATGTTAGTGGTTCGCCTGTTGATGATGTTCCACCTTCCATTGGGCCACCTGATACAAAAATGGAAGGGACATTGGTTCTAAATGCAGCCATCAACATTCCTGGAGTGATCTTATCGCAGTTTGGAATATAAAATACTCCGTCAAACCAGTGAGCATTAATTACTGTCTCAGCTGCATCTGCAATAATTTCTCGACTTGGTAAGGAATAACGCATTCCAATATGCCCCATGGCAATACCATCATCTACACCAATCGTATTAAATTCAAACGGGACACCACCTGCTTCCCATATCGCTTCCTTTACGACTTCAGCAAAAGTATTTAAATGCTTATGCCCCGGAATAATATCAATATATGAATTACAAACACCTATAAAAGGCTTTTCTAAATCTTTTGTTTTTAGACCTGTAGCATATAATAGACTTCTATGCGGAGCTCGGTCAATCCCCTTCTTAATCATATCGCTTCTCATTGATTACAACTCCTGTTATGACAGTTTCATAGTCGAAATGAACAAATGCTCAAGTTCCATTCTGAGTAAAAACAAGTTTATCCAACATTTAACGACTCGTCATGAATTTTGACACCATCGGTTACCGTTAATTCGCGGAAACTTTCTGACAAATCAATTGTGACTGGTCCTGGTTTTCCATCACCAACTACACGACCATCTACTTTAGTAACAGGGATCACTTCTGCAGCCGTACCTGTTAAAAAGACTTCATCAGCAGTGTAAACTTCATGTCTAGTAAAAATGCCTTCTACCATTTCGTAACCTTTAGCTTGAGCTAATTCCATAATAGCATTTCTCGTAATTCCGACAAGTGCTCCTACATATCCAGGTGGAGTTTTTAACTTACCGTCTTTCACTATGAATATATTATCAGCCGATCCCTCTGCGACATGACCTTGATCATTTAACATAAGGGCTTCGGAAACACCAGCTAACGAGGCTTCAATTTTAACCAAAACATTATTTAAGTAATTGAGAGATTTTACCATCGGACTTAATGCATCAGATCTATTACGTCTTGTTGCAACTGTAATAATTTCAAGTCCGGTCTCATATAGCTCTTTAGGATAAATCCGTAGTGGTTCAGCAATGGCCAATACGGTTGGTTTCTCGCATGTATATGGATTTAATCCAAGATCCCCTACACCACGAGATACTACGAGGCGAATGTAGCCATCATTGAGCTTATTTTGGCGGAGTGTTTTTACAACAATGTTAGTCATTTCCTCTTTTGAATACGGAATGGTTAACATGATGGACTTCGCCGAGTCATACAAACGTGTCAAATGCTCATCTAAGCGGAATACATTTCCTGAATACGCCCGAATTCCTTCGAAGATTCCATCTCCATAAAGAAATCCATGATCATATACAGAAACAACGGCGTCTTCTTTTTTTACGAATTCTCCGTTGAGGAAGATCAATTGTTCACTCATTTTATTCGCCCCTCTCATCGGATATTTATTTTTCAGTTAGTTTTGATTTATTAAATTGTTCCTATGATACCGCGGTATTGGCGAAAGGTCAAGGGATTTTCAGAATGTTTTAGCTTTTGAAAACTCACCATTTTATTTTGAATCCGTTTTCAATACGATCATACCAACCATTGAAAAAAGTAAAACAATAAAAAGATTTTTCGACATTTTTTTAAAAGTATAAAATGATCGCGAGCGGGCCAATAAACACGCTAAGGCCGCTTTATTGAGAAAGGCTGTTGGAGACAAAATAAAATAGGGATTTCACTGTAATGTTCAACTTTGAGGGGAAACCATCAACGGATTAGTGGAGAGCAAAAGTAAAGCCTCAGGTTTAATAGGGAATCAAAGGCTAAATACGCGCCTTCCTGGCAGCAGGCTCAATCGCAACTTCCTGTTGTTGCTTTGTCTGCACTAGTACTTCCTTGCCTTTGTGAGTAATTTCCTATTAACCCGAGACTCCTCTAACCTAGTTATGGCCTTACGATTAAAGACCATTCTATTTCACTATTTCATTTTCGATGCATTTTAAACTCTAAGTATAAATCATTATAGTATGCGAGCATTTTTTTCCCTAAATTATCATAGACTTCTAACTTCTCCGTTAACTCGGGCTCTGGATAAAAGCGTTGATCGTTGACAACTTCTTCATCTAAATAATCCAATGCTTTTTGGTTAGGTGTAGAGTAGCCAACATAATCCGCATTCTGGGCGGCATTTTCGGGATCAAGCATAAAATTGATAAATTTATAAGCTCCTTCTATATTTTGGGCTGATTTAGGGATAACCATATTATCAAACCACAAATTGGACCCCTCTTCAGGCACTACATAATCAACATTTTCATTTTCCCACATAACATCAGCCGCTTCCCCAGACCAGGTCACACCAATAGCAGCTTCTTCATTTGCAAGTAAAAGTTTGATTTCATCACCAATGATTGCTTTCACATTAGGTGTGAGTTGATCAAGCTTTTGCTTAGCTTCTTTTAGATGCTCCTTATTCGTATCATTCAAAGAATAGCCAAGGCTATTTAACCCCATTCCAATCACTTCCCTTGCTCCATCAACAAGGAAGATTTGATTTTTATATTCAGGGTTCCATAAGTCCTCCCAGCTTGTTAATGTCTGACCATCTAACATTTTCGGATTATAAATAATTCCAAAGGTTCCCCAAAAATATGGAATGGAATACTCATTTTTCGGATCAAAGGATAAATCCAAAAAACGGGGATCAATATACTGCAAATTAGGGATTTTTTCATGATCAAGTGGTAGCAGCATTTCTTCTTCCTTCATCTTGCTAATCGCGTATTCCGACGGAACTGTCACATCATACGCTGTTCCCCCTTGGGAAATTTTCGTCATCATCGCCTCATTGGAATCGAAAGTTTGATAAATGACCTTCATTCCTGTTTCTTCTTCGAATTTATCAATCAATTCTGGATCAATATAATCTCCCCAGTTATAAACATTTAACGTATTGCCTCCTGTAAAACCTTGGGCTGAATTCAAATGTGAGGCTAGATACATCAGACCAAATGCAATGACGATCACAGGGACAAAAATACGCATGATTTGTTTCATGATTTTCTCACCCCTTGACCAGAAGGTTTAGCATTGCGTTGATTTACGAAGTAATAACCTAAAACAAGCACAAGCGTAATTAGAAATATTAGTGTAGACAACGCATTGATCTCTAAAGAAATCCCTTGTCGTGCCCGCGAATAAATTTCTACAGATAGTGTAGAGAAGCCGTTCCCTGTGACAAAAAAGGTCACAGCAAAATCATCTAGCGAATAGGTTAATGCCATAAAAAATCCGGCGAATACACCTGGTGTGATATAGGGCAAAATTACTTTTGATAACACATCCCAATTGGTTGCCCCCAAATCTTTCGCTGCGTCAATCAAACTTGTACTCATTTCTTGCAGTTTTGGCAAAACCATAATTACGACAATCGGTACACTAAAGGCAATATGAGAAAGCAAGACAGATGTAAAGCCAAGCTTAATCCCAATCATTGTAAACATAATCAGAAAGGAGGCACCAATGATGACATCCGGACTAACTATTAGCACATTATTTAAGGTTTGTAATGTCTGCTTTGTTTGCATCTTCCGCACATACATAATCGCAAGGGCTCCAAAAATACCGAGTATAGTCGAAATTGTAGCTGATAGGAGAGCAATGACTAAAGTATTTAAAGCTATAATAATTAATCTCGTGTCTTTAAAAACATTGAGGTAATATTCCCAAGTAAATCCTTCAAAGTTACGCATTGATCCTCCACTATTAAAGGAATAATACATGAGATAAAAAATTGGCGCATATAGAACAAAAAAGACAAGTACTAAATAAAGATTGGCTATTTTTGCTTTTCCTTTCACGCCAAATCACCCCGCTTCCGTTGGCCTGTCAGGATCATGATAATCGCCATCGCAATGATTAAAAAGACCGCGATTGTGGAGCCCATTCCCCAATCCTGTGTAACAAGAAAATGCTGTTCAATCGCCGTTCCTAATGTGATCACGCGATTTCCGGCGATTAATCTTGTAATCATAAATAAAGATAGAGACGGAATAAAAACAGCCTGACAACCAGATTTCACGCCCTTTAATGTCAGGGGAAAAATGACTCGTCTAAACGTCATCCAAGCGCTAGCCCCAAGATCGTTTGCCGCATAGATATAGGAGGGATTAAGCTTTTCCAATGCATTAAAAATCGGCAAAATCATAAAAGGAATAAAAATATAAACCGAAACAAAGATAAAGCTGAAATCGGTAAATAAAATTTGCCGTGAACCAATGCCGATCACATCCAATAGCTGGTTCGCCGGGCCATAAGCTCCAAATATCCCTAAAAAAGCATAAGCTTTTAATAATAAATTAATCCATGATGGCAGGATGATCAGTAGTAGCCATAATTGCCGATGTTTCGCTTTTGTTAATAGGTAAGCAGTTGGATAAGAAATAAGTAAGCAAAATAATGTAATTAGAAAGGCATACCAGAATGAACTAAGCGTCATTTTTAAGTAGACAGGTGTAAAGAACTTTTGGTAATTACTCAGGGTCACATTGCCCTCAATATCAAAAAAAGAGTAATATACGACTAATAAAATTGGTGTAACAACGAATAGAACAATCCAAAGAACATATGGAACCAAATAAATGTTACGCATTTTCTTACTCTGCATGGCGCACCTCGTCATATGCCTCTAAACGCTTATCAAATTCCTCTTCTGTTTCACCTAATCGCATAACATGGATAGCCTCCGGATCAAAGTAAAGCCCAATTTGATCACCTGGTTTCGCCTTTTTAGTGGAATGAACCAACCATTCATTCCCTTCCTGGTCATAGCAAACAATTTCATAATGAACCCCTCTGAAGAGCAAGGTATCGACTGTGACGCGGAATTTCCCCCGTTCCAAAGTTGTAATTTCTAAATCCTCAGGTCGAATCACAATTTCCACCGGTTCATTGGCATGAAACCCTTGGTCAACACACTCATATTGTTTCCCTGTAAACTCAACCAAAAAATCCTCAATCATCTTTCCAGAAACAATGTTCGACTCCCCAATAAAATCAGCTACAAAGCGATTGATTGGTTCATCATAAATATCTATCGGTGTTCCGCTTTGTTGGATCATTCCTTGATTCAAAACAAAGATCTCGTCTGACATTGCCAGTGCTTCTTCTTGATCATGGGTAACAAAAATAAAGGTAATCCCCAAACGTTGCTGTAACTCACGAAGCTCGTATTGCATCTCTGTCCGTAGTTTTAAGTCTAAGGCTGATAAAGGTTCATCTAATAAAATCACTTCAGGTTCATTAACAATCGCTCGGGCTATTGCGACACGTTGCCTTTGGCCACCTGACATTTCGGTGATTTCCCTGTTTTCATATCCTGCTAAATTGACAAATTTTAAAGCTTGTTTCACCTTTTCTTCAATAACATGATTTTTTAATTTTTTAATCCTTAATCCGAACGCTACATTTTCAAACACATTTAAGTGAGGAAAAAGCGCATAGTCTTGAAACACTGTGTTCACTTGGCGTTTGTTTGCTGGAATCCGATTAATTTTCTTGCCATTGAAGAAAATATTTCCCTTTGTTGGTTCAATAAACCCCGCGATTAAACGTAATATCGTTGTCTTCCCACAACCTGATGGGCCTAATAATGTGTAAAATTTCCCACGTTCCATTTCAAATGACACATCGTCTAAAATTAGATCATCATCGAAGTATTTTGAAACATTTTCAAAACGAATAATTGCTTGCTCTGTCACATTTGTTCCCTCCGTCTCTTCCGTTGGCCTACTTATAAATAAGACTCTGTTGCGACCAAAATTAATTCACTAAAACCTTTATGTACGTTACTAATTTGGTGTGTATCAGAAGCGTGGAAGTAAATTGATTCCCCTGCTTTAGCAAAATAAGTTCTCTTTCCAAGTGTAATCATGACCTCTCCTTTCAATACATAAGCGAAGGTCTCGGATAAAGATGGCTCGAATTCTTTAAACTCCCCTTTTTCACTTAATGTTAACCAAATTGGCTCCATTTCCATTTCATTGGATTCAGGAACAAGCCATGTTATTTCATACCCTTTTTCCTCATCTTTAAAATCAGTTTGAACTTCCTCCTCATACACAACCCGTTGTTCTCGTTCTTCCTCATCAAAAAATTGTTTCGGTGTACAGCCCAATACTTCTAAAATTACAAAAAAGGTTTCCATTGAAGGGGAACTTAAATCACGTTCAAGCTGAGAGATGTAACCTTTACTTAAATCAGTTCGCTCTCCCAACTCTTCTTGTGTTAACCCTTTTTTCAATCGCAATGTTTTAATTTTCTTACCGATTTCCATCTTTAAAAACCTCATTTTAGTTTAATGATAGTAAACATACACTCAATAAAGTTTACTTATATGAAACTTAAAGTTTACCACCAGATTATTATACATAAATCTCAGAATTGAGCAATAGGTTTTTTACGATTTAGTCCAAAATGGAGGAGAGTACTTTCAGCGAGAGTCGAAAAGATCGTAAGGATGTCGGGGCTTGGTTGTAAAGTTAATTAGAGTATGGAGGAAAAAGGTAAGGGTGTCGGCCTTACCTGTCTTCATAGCATTAGGGAGAGGAATCATATTAGTAGAGGATGGACGATTGCTCGATTAAGAGAATTGCAAATGGTAGAAGTAGATGTTCGAAGGTTTGCCATGAAGAGGTGGATATGGAATGAATCTATTAGATACTTTACAGACAATTGCACTCTCTGAAAAATATCGGAATATGTCAACAGGAGGGTTGGATGAGCGAGTTCAAAAAAGAAAGGAAAAAATGAGTGAATGGCTGCAGATATATTTATAATCACTATCACAAACGAATGAAGACAAAATCAAAAGACCTAAGTCCGGTAGAATACCGAACTTAGTCACCAACAGTCTCAAAATAATTGTTTAGCTTTCATATATTACTTTTATTTTTTGAAAGGAGGATGAATGGAAGGAATATACCTAGAATTAGAACTAGAAGATTCTTAGCCCATTACCTCTTTAAAACACATATTTACTAACCGATATTTTCCTACGATCTTTTCTTTGATATTCATATTTATCGATTATGAGGAATTCATTATTACCTAAATAATAATGTCCATATACATAGTCTTCTTCTGAATCATATGATACAGAATCGATTAACTCTAAATCGTTGTCGATGACAAAAATTTCTTCCTCATCTATTAGATAAAATGAATGATCATTGGCCGGATAGATTTCAGGGTTTCTCATATCTTCTTTTATAAATAAGGTTTTATCATCAGCACCATTATATAATGGTTCTCCACTTTCAATTTCAACCCTTTTTAATGCTTCATTGCTAAAGTCTTTAGAGAAGTAATGACCATTTTTAAAATCGATATACATGATGTCACTCGTTGAATCGGAAATATAATAGGGATCTTGTAAAATTGTATCCTTCACCGCTTGATTGCCATTCAAGGAAACGACATGATAAGATTCATTATCTTCCTCTTTATCAGGATACACATATACTGGACCCGCTGATGTGTTAATCACTTCGCCAAAGTCCCCAGCAAGATCATAATATGTATATGTCTTTTCATATACAACCTCTAGATCATACTCGCCTTTTTTACCCGCTAAAATATCAGTTATATCACAGGTTTCAACCGTAATAATCGCTTTCTCAAGATCTTCTTCTGTATTTGGCCTAAAATCAAATATTCGTACAAGAAGATTATCAACGATCATACTGCTGCTAGATAATTCCCCATCGACCTTTGCTAATTTTTCTAAAGTAGGTGAATAAATTGTACTTTCTGGGATAGCTTGATCATTCTCATCAAAAGTAAATACCTCAAAGTCAAACCCTGGCTTATTCGTGACGGAGCTATTAAAATAATATAACTTTTCGTCAGAGGATTTCGTAATAAGAGAGATGTTATCGACAGCTGGTGGCCCCCAGTCTTCCACATCATCTTCCGGATCATAATCAGATTCATATTCCAAAGCAGAGAACATTTTTTCTTCCTTGATAAAATCCGCAATTTCAGTATACGGTGTAAAACCTTTAATTATTTCAGTATTATTAGTTTCTGATTGCTCAGGCTGTTCAACATTTGCCTTTTCCCCTTCAATAGGAGAATTTACGCTATTATTTGTATTGCTACATGCAGTTAATAATATTATTCCTGCAACTAATATATAATATAATTTCTTCAATTTGTTATACCCCCATATTGATCAACGAATAATAGTTATTTATTAAATGGTTGGAAAGAACCTAGTGCTGCATTCACTAAGTTGAATCCACTAACGATAAATTGATTCGAAACATACCAAATCTTTATTTCTAGATAAAAATACCCGCGACATTATACACCTCCAGTTGCTATCCTACCATAATTATTTATCCAGAAGAGTTCTTAAGACCTAAATGGCTGGTTTTTGCAAAATATCCTTTCATAAACGGATATCGTATCCGATCTATGCTAAAAAGGCGAATCACAAAAACTTATTGATTTTGCATAATGACTAAGATCTTTCAATAAAACCGTAAATTTCAGATCTTAAAAACTGCATTTTATAAAAAAGAGCCGCCCGAAAAAGTCAGTTTATCGACCATTTCAGACAGCTCCATATCTTATCTATGCCCCTTGTTTATGCCCTTGCTGCAATTGATACATTTGATAATATTTACCTTTTCTCTTCATTAGTTCTTCATGATTCCCTCGCTCGACGATTGTTCCCCGGTCTAATACTAAAATTTGATCCGCCTTTTTAATCGTGGATAATCTGTGAGCAATCACAAAGGTTGTTCGGCCTTTCTTCAAGACATCCATTGCTTCTTGGATAATTGCTTCTGTTTCTGTATCAATATTAGAGGTCGCTTCATCCAAGATCAGAATGGCCGGGTCAAAAGCCAAAGCACGGGCAAAGGAGATTAATTGCCGTTGTCCAGAGGACAAAGTGCCCCCTTTTTCAGCCACTGGTTCATCAAGACCCTTTTTCAAGTTTTTCAATACCCGATCTGCCCCAACTGCTTCAAGTGCTGCTTCCACTTGCTCTCTGGAAATCCGTGGATCATTTAAACTGATATTTGAAGCAATCGTGCCGGTAAATAAATATGGATCTTGTAACACAATCCCCATATGTTCACGCAATGCTTGCTTAGACATTGACCGGATATTTTTACCATCAATCCGGATCTCTCCTTGCTGGCAATCATAAAAACGGAATAATATATTCATAATGGAGCTTTTTCCGGAACCTGTATGCCCGACAAGTGCGACCGTTTCTCCTTGTTTGGTTACAAAATCAATATCCTTTAATACATACTCTCCTTCTTGATATCCAAAATAGACATGGTCAAATGTCACATTTCCCGCAAAACGATCAACCTTCTCTTCCCTGACCTCTTCGCCTTTTTCATCGAGTAATTGAAAAACACGATTACCTGCCACTAGAGCCTGTTCTAGATTGGATAATTGGTTGACCATATTATTTACAGGATTAAATAAGCGATTAATGTAGTCGACATACGCATACAGCACCCCAACAGTTAAAGCAGAATGCACACTAAGAAAATCATGCCCAAAATACCAAATAAATCCGACAAATACAAAGTTCCGCAATACCCCGACAAGGTTATGACTGGAAAGGGCATCCAGTGATAACAGCTTGTTTTGATAACGAAAATGAACACCATTCATTTCATCAAACTCATCTCTCATTTTTCGCTCTCTTCGGAAAGCTTGGATAATCGGCATACCTTGGATTGATTCATTCATCATCGCGTTGATCTCACTAACCTTGGAACGAATAGCATGATTATATTTCGAAGCATATTTCCGATAAATTATCATCCATACATATAATAATGGTAAAAGCAGCAAACAAATCAACGCTAATTTCGCATCTAAAATAAACATCGCCGTATAAATGCCAATCATATAAATGATCCCGGTAAAGAAATTAGATAACACGGCCACATATAATTCTCGAATCACTTCCGTATCATTAGTAATGCGGGATACAACTTTTCCAGCTGGCAAATCATCAAAATATCGAATGGGTAGACGATGCATATGAGTAAATACATCATTTCTCATTTTTTGAATAATCCGGTTCGCAGCTTTTTGCAAAAGCAAAAATTGCCCATAAAATAATAAAGCCGCTACAATAAACAGAAGCATATATATGACAAGTAATTGAATAATCATAGGGATTTCTGGTTTATAAAATGCTAAAGTTTCATCAACTGAAAGTTTTTGCACTTGGTATTCATATATCTCGCCATTAATATCGACCTTCAATTGATCTCCTTGAACAGAACGGCTTCCATCCAAAGTGACTTCCTCTTCAACCCAGTAAAAATTTCTGCCAACTTGTAAAAGTGTTGCCGTTTGATCAGATGGGTCAGCTCCCTTGGTATAAAGTTTCCCTCCGAAGGAAACAGCTGATTCCTCCGCTGTCGTTTCCTGCCAATACGCCTCAATTCCTAAGATATGGTCATCAATCATTTTTTTGGCTACTAACGGTCCCAATACTTCTGCTCCCACCGAAACCGCGAGCAAAGCAAGTGCACCAATAATCACCCATTTGACATGTAAGGCGTATTGATATAATCGTTTCCCTGTCATGTTGCCTGCCCCCCCTCGCTCAAAGAATCTTCTAATTGTTGGCGATCATGCTGTTCCTTATACCAACCATTTTGCAGAAGTAAGTCTTGATGACGTCCTTCTTCGACAATCTCCCCCTCATCTAATACGATGATCCAATCTGCATGTTCGACTGAAGATAAGCGATGAGTCGTAATCAATGTTGTTTTCCCTTGTCTTTCCCGACGCATATTCTCAATGATATTCGCTTCTGTTTTTCCATCAACAGCTGAGAGTGAGTCATCTAAAATTAAGATTTCTGGATTTTTAATAAATGCTCGTGCAATTGAAATTCTTTGTTTTTGGCCTCCTGATAATGCAACTCCTTTTTCTCCTACAAGCGTTTCTAAACCAAGGGGGAGCATTTCTAAATCCTGTTCAAAATATGCCAATTGAATCGCCTTCTGTATCTCCTCTTCTGTTGCGGTTTCTTGACCGAATAATATATTTTCACGAATACTTCTCGAAAAGAGAATATGGTCCTGTGGTACGTAACCAATCCAGCCCCTTACCTGATCCTTTGTTTGTTCCGCCATATTCACTTTGGAGATTGAGATTGTTCCATCCCCGAGTGGATACTCCCTTAAAAATTGCTTAATAAAAGTTGTTTTCCCACTACCTGTCTTCCCCACAATTCCAATTGTGTCCCCACGGGTAATCGTTAGATTAACAGCTTTTAAATTTGCTGTTGTAGCTGTAGGGTATTGGAAGGTAACATCATCCAATTTAATTCCATCTGGTTGTTCTACTTTTTGTGGATTTTGTGGATCCTTTACATCCTCTTGATATTGCAAAATCTCTTCCACGCGATCTAATGAGGCATTACCTCTTTGCATAATATTAATTAATTCGCCAATTGCAAACATCGGCCATATCAACATCCCGAGATAGACATTGAAAGAAACAAGATGCCCTAAAGAAATTTCCTGTTGAAAAACAAGATATGTGCCATATGACAGTCCAATCACATAACTAAGCCCTGTTAAGATTTGTGTGGCTGGATGAAAAAAGGCTTCTATTTTAACAACACCGATATTTTTTTCGTAGACATCATTGGTCATCTTCTGAAATTCAGCCATACTTGCCTTTTCTTGAACATAAGCCCTTGTGACTCGCACTCCTGAAACAGATTCAAGTACGCGGTCATTCATATCACCAAAAGCTTTTTGTGCCTTTATAAACCGACCATGAATCTTCTTTCCCAATACAGTGATGATCAAGGCAAGCACTGGTAAGGGTAAAATCGCAGCGAATGTTAATTTCCAAGACACAAGGAAGCCCATTGTCAATAAAATCGTCAGCATATATAAGGTAGAATCAAACAATGTCAAAACCCCAAAACCGGCTGTTACGGAAATGGCTCGTAAATCATTCGTACCTCTCGCCATTAAATCACCCGTCCGGTTCTTTTCAAAAAAGGGCGGGGCCATTTTCAGTAAATGGTTCATCAAACGAGAACGCAAATTCTTTTCCAAAATAAATGCGCCACCAAAAAGCTGGTATTGCCAAATATACGTAATCGCATAATTGAGAATCGAGCCTCCAGCTAATATGACAATATAAAGTGATAATAATTGCCATGTTAATTGCGTTAAAATCATATGATCGATTGCTTCACCTAAAATAAACGGTGGAACTACTTCAAATATATTAGCGATGGTTAGTAATAAACCTGCGACCATATACCTCTTCCAATGTAATTTAAAAAACCAACCTAGTTTCCTTAAGACACTAAACATTTTCTCACCTCAAACAAAACTTTTATTTACGCAACACCCTATCTACGCTTAATCCTCCTTATAACCCCCATTCAGAATGACATCAGTCGCATCCGTACATCTAATACAACAAGTTCTCTCCCTTCAAAAACACAAAAAAGGCATAGTGCATCAACAAAAATGTATGCCACTATGCCTTCCATTTATGAGATACGAACACGAAGAATCATGCCCGCATGGATCTATTTTTTTGCTCTTCTTTACGCAAATAATGGGCAGGCTAATTCATTATGAAGTTGATAGAAGTTTGATAAAATTATTTTCATTTGAACTGCCTCCCTTTTCGCAAATTTTTGAATGTTTTTATACTAGCATGTGTTATTCACCAATGTCAACGCTTTTATGGAAAGTATTAGGTAAAATATTTGGTAAATAAATGAAAGACTATATTTTATTTTTCCACTTATTATAAAATAAACATTACATAGTTATTTTACACAGCTACTTTCGGATGTTATTATTTTAGTATTTAAACAAAGGGGACAAGCTACTATGGCAACTAAGAATTCACAAGAAATCCTTGAGAGTGTCCCACAAAAAGGCTTTTTTGGGCATCCTAAGGGTTTGTTTACATTATTTTTCACGGAATTTTGGGAGAGATTTTCATACTATGGTATGAGAGCCATCTTACTTTATTACATGTATTATGCCGTAACAGAGGGTGGACTAGGGCTGGATAAAAGCATGGCCGCTTCAATCATGGCGATTTACGGTTCTCTCGTTTATATGTCAGGGATTATCGGTGGCTGGATTGCTGACCGCTTATATGGAACAAAGAAAACTGTGTTTTACGGCGGAATATTAATTATGGCCGGCCATATTGCACTATCCTTTCCTGGGGGAGTCACAGCCTTATTTTTATCTATGGGCTTAATCGTCATCGGAACAGGATTGTTAAAGCCGAATGTATCGAATATTGTTGGTGATTTATACAGTAATGATGATCCTCGAAGGGATGCTGGTTTTAGTATTTTCTATATGGGGATTAACCTCGGTGGTTTACTTGCACCCTTTATTGTCGGAACACTCGGTCAAAAGTATAGTTTCCATCTCGGCTTTGGGGTAGCAGCTATCGGAATGCTAGCTGGACTGATTATTTTCTTAGCAACAAGAAAGAAAAATTTAGGTCTTGCAGGTTCTTATGTGCCAAATCCACTTTCACCTGAAGAAAAAAAGTCAGTATTTTTGAAAATTGGACTCAGTACGTTAGTCATCGTAATTGCCGGTGCCTTTCTTATTTCTAAAGGCATTTTAACGATTAATCGCTTTACAATGCTTGTAAGTGTTTTAGGGATCATTATCCCTGTGATCTACTTTTCGGTCATGTATTTTAGCAAGAAAACAACAAACGAGGAACAAAAGAATCTACTTGCCTATATTCCTTTGTTTATTGCCGCGATGATGTTTTGGGCGATTCAAGAACAAGGTTCCGTTATTTTGGCACAATATGCAGATGAACGAACAAGATTATCGTTTGCCGGCTTTTCGTTAGCATCATCTTGGTTTCAATCTTTAAATCCATTATTTATTGTTCTGTTAGCACCTGTATTTGCGGGATTATGGATGAAGCTAGGAAAACGCCAACCTTCTACACATCAAAAGTTTTCATTAGGCTTAGTACTTGCGGGAATTTCTTTCTTAGTAATGATTATCCCAGCTATTTACGGTGGCCCCGATACACTCGTCAGCCCATTATGGCTTGTGCTTAGCTTTTTCATCGTTGTACTTGGGGAATTATGTTTATCCCCGGTTGGACTCTCTGCGACAACAAAACTTGCACCAGCAGCATTCTCAGCACAAACGATGAGTCTTTGGTTCCTGTCGAATGCTTCAGCCCAGGCTATAAATGCGCAAGTTGTAAAATTGTATACACCGGAAACAGAGATTCTCTACTTTGGAATTATCGGTGCGATCGCCATTTTTCTTGGTGCTCTTCTGTTTCTCCTTTCATTTTTATACAAAAGAAAAGTTTAAAACAACGACTACCTTTTAAAGAAAGTAATTTCCTTTAAAAGGTAGTTTTTTCATGTATATAAACTGGGGAAATTTCCCAACAATCTTTTTACATAATTGGTGCCGTGAATTAAAGAATAATATAAAGTGAATTTCTATCCGACGGGAATTTTAAACCTGTTCTATTTTCTACAACTACGTCAGGTGACAATTCTGTTGGTCCGAACAAAGCAAGGCTTTTACCGCAAAGGGTGCCACTACTCTCTACAGAACCATTATAAGATTAGCAATACAGATGAAGCTCTTTGCTTCCCAGCGTTTAGCCCCCCGCTATGCTTTTTCGAATTTTCTAAAAAATCTTATGCAGAGGTACAGCCTGTTAACACTATATAAAAATGGTTGTCAGGAGTTGAAAAAAGTGAAAAAACGAATCTTATTTATCTTCATGATAACCTGCTTTCTTTTATTATTTGGGTGTCAAAGTATTAAGAAAGACCAATTCCAACTAGAAGGAAAGCAGGATGAGCTCGTTCATGAATCCACCAATTTTTTAGTACTTGGTGTTGATTCCCGAGGCGAGGAGAACTCTCGGACTGATACAATTATGCTCGTTAATTATCGACCCGAGGACCGAGTCTTAAAACTTATTTCAATTATGCGAGATTCGTATGTAAAAATCCCCGGCCACAAACATCTTTTTGATAAAATTAATAACGCCTATTTTTTAGGGGGAGAAGAACTTCTGAAAGAGACGATTCAAAATAATTTTGGTTTAGATGTAGATCATACAATTACTGTGGATTTTCAAGGATTTATAAGTGTGGTGGATACGCTTATTCCAGAAGGTATACAGGTTGATGTAGATCAAACAATAATTGATGATATGAATTTAGAAATGATGGCTGGTGAAAATACCTTACATGGAGAAGATTTGCTAAAGTATGTACGCTTCCGTCACGATGAACGAAGTGACTTTGGAAGGGTTGAACGACAACAAACAGTTTTATTAGATGTCATCGATAAAATGAATGAAAAGGTAAATTCCTTTGTCGGTATGACCAAAATTCCTCAGTTGGTTCATGACACAATCAAAAATGTAGAAACAGATTTGAGTCCCCAAGAAATTATTACTCTTAGTTCTATGGTCTTTTCACAACCGATTGAACAAATTGACACAATGCGTATTCCCGTTAAAGATGGGTTTACTAATCAAACCTATGATCATGCAGGTGCTGTATTAGAACTTAATTTCTTAAAAAATCAGGAAGCGATGCAAAAGTTTCTTAGTGAACCCACCCCTGTTAACGATGAGCCTTAATTGATTTACATTACCCTTGGTAGCGATAACAGTTGATCTAGTTTTTCACTGAAAGTCTCGATAATTTCCAACTTAGAATGGAGTCGGTCCGTTTGTGATGACCATGACATTGAACAAAGCAGGAAATGGTTCCCCATTCCTGCTTTGTTGTAATTAATAAGGTTTCGGGCTTAGTAAAGCCTGCGCTTTATTAATCGTCTCCATGTATTCCTTCGCCGGATCTGAATTTGCCACAATGCCCGCTCCTGCTTGTAGATAGGCGATTTGATCTTTGATGACTAGAGAACGAATAGCGATGGCAAAGTCTACATCTCCATTCACATTTACATAACCAATAGCTCCTGCATAGACTCCACGCTTTGTTTTTTCCAAGTCATTAATAATTTGCATAGCTCTTGGTTTAGGGTCCCCTGACACAGTGCCAGCTGGAAGGCAA
Source organism: Lederbergia galactosidilytica (assembly GCF_017873565.1). Classification (GTDB taxonomy): domain Bacteria; phylum Bacillota; class Bacilli; order Bacillales; family Bacillaceae_C; genus Lederbergia; species Lederbergia galactosidilytica. The sequence continues at coordinate 122,957 of NZ_JAGGKH010000003.1, read as the reverse complement.
GAGATTAAAGCATCAATCCCAGAAATATCGCTCTGCAACGTGCCTTCTACTTCAGAGACGATATGCATGACATGACGATAATACTCCAGCTTCATATAATCTTTGACTTCGATAGTATCTTTCAAACAAATAGCGGATAATTCTTGACGACTTAGATCGACAAGCATCCGATGTTCAGATAATTCCTTTTCATCGGCGAGTAGTTCCTGAGCCATACGCTGATCATCTGCTTCATTTTTTCCACGTCGCCTTGTGCCAGCAATCGGATTGGTTGTTACTGCTCCACCATTTGTTTTAATAAAGCTTTCTGGTGACGCACCAAGTACGACGTATTTCTCGAAATCAACATAGAACATATACGGGGATGGGTTTGAATTACGTAATACTCGGTAAAAATGGAAAGGGTCTTCCTCTACTTTTCCTGTCATTCTTTGTGATAAGACGATTTGCTGCACTTCTCCCTCTTGGATATATTTCTTTGCCTCTTCCACTTTACGCATAAACTCCTCTTTCTCCAACTTAGGCGCGAATTGAATCTTGCAATCTGATAGTGACTCATCCGCTTCTTTCCGAGAAATTTGCGTTTCTAAATGTGCCAGACGTACGTCTAATTCTTGCCCCGTAGTTGTACCATCATAATCTATGGATAATAAATAAATCGATTGCGCTAGATGGTCGAAGACGACTACATCTTCATAAATCATAAAATGAATGTCTGGCATTTCAATTTCATCTTCTAAAATTGGACCGATGGGGATATATTGACGAATTGCATCGTAACCAACATAGCCAATGGCTCCCCCATAAAAAGGAAATGGCACCTCTAAATCAAGCTTTGGCAAAGTTTCTTTTAAGGCTTCTAGAGGTTTTCCTGCCGTTTCTTGAAGTACCTTCCCGTCACTAGACAATAATTGCGAGATCTCCCCCTTCCCAATAAATTCAAAAATTGGGTTAACTCCAATAAAGGAATAGCGGCCTTGTTCATTGTGTTTAAAAGAACTTTCCAATAGAAACTTCTTCTTTCCCTCTAGTCTCAAAAAAATATTTATCGGTGTTAAAACGTCCCCATTTAATTTTTTCATTTTGAACTGTGCTTGTTTCGTTTGCATTTTCTCATTCTCCTTTCAATTTTAAAAAAATAAAAAGCCCCCAAACCAACAATCAAGTAAAATTGTTGGTTTGAGGGCGATCTTCACCGCGGTGCCACCTCAGTTGGAAAAGGGTCTCTTTTCCATCTTTTTCAGGTACAGGAGTTAGCCTCCTAAACCCTATCCATGTAACGACGGAATGTCGTGTTTTCCTACTTGCCCATTCATGGTAGTTCAAATGGGCGTTCAGAAAACCACTCGCAAGTCCATTCAGTAAAAGTCTTCGTATCGGGATCACACCATTCACCGATTCTCTGTAACGAAAATGCTTAAACCTACTCTTCTTGCTTCACGTTTTGCTTTATTCAATTAAACCCATTAAATATGGGTTAGGTCGATACTATTAGTGCAGGCGAAGCAACAGGATGTTGCATTCTTAGCCTAATAACCCTAAACCTATCAAGGGATAGGACACCCTTTCTTGGTTCAGGAACATTTGCTTGTCGCCCCTCTCAAGCGCCTTCCGCTTTTCTAGACAAAAAGGCCCCTCATCCAAAGGACGAGGGACCGTGGTACCACCTTTATTAGCTGAAATCAGCTCACTTTTTTAACATTCATGTTTAACCCTTGTAACGAAGGGGGTTCGCCAAAGCCTACTATCATCCAGAGTTCGGTTTGGAAGCTCAGAAGTCCATTCACTTTGCATCAACACACTGGTTCACACCAACCACCAGCTCTCTTTTGTGGTCCGCAAGCTACTACTCTTCTTCATCGCCAAAGTTTTCATTGTAATTGTTTTTGATTTTATTTGAAAATTCCCTAAATGTCAATAACTATTTTTTTAACATTACACACTGGTTGTGAATAGGCTTATTCGTCATTCAAAATAAATTGGATAAATGCTAGGTAACTATCCAATACCGCGGCAAAGCCCTGCCTGTAATTTGGCCGTTAAAGACATCTTTGAAAAAATATATCATTACAAAGCTTTGACCCATCAATAATCCTTTATTATTCTTACAAAGGGAAAATTTATAATCCTTTTATTTTTTGCTCAACCTACTCACTGCACATTCAAACATAATTTTAGCAGCGATAGATGTCGTGATCTCACGTACATCATATAATGGATTGACTTCAGCAATATCAAATACATCGACTTTGTCATAAAGTTCTTCTAACATTGAAAAAGCTTGTACGACAGTTAATCCACCTGGCTCATTCGCTCCTGTTCCGGGAGCAAAACCCGGTTCCAATACATCCATATCAAATGTGAGATAAATGTAATCCACTTCTTTTAGTTTATCATTTAGAATCTCGGAGATGATTTCTTTAGGATCTCTGGAATGAACGTCCCTTGCGGTATACTGAACCACACCCACTTCATTAAGATAGTTAGCATACCAAGGATAATTAAAGCTTCGCACACCAATTTGTACAACATGTTCGGGACTTATTCTTTCAAGTTCAATCGCTCTTCTCATTTGACTGCTTTGGGAAAACTTTCCCTGTACAGGTGAATCATCAACCAAATCCAGATGTGCATCAAATTGAATAATTCCTATCTTCCCTTTCGTGTTATCATGTAAAGCTTCGATAATGGGATAAGAAATTGAATGATCTCCTCCCAGTACAAAAGGAAATACATCATTCGTCAACATTTCAGTTACTTTATTTTTTGCGTTGGCAAATGTCTTCTCAGTACTATAGGCGACGATATCAATATCTCCATAATCTATAATACTGTTCTCATGCAATGTATAAAGCTTTCTTTTATCTACATCATACACCTGGTTATCTTCAATCCGGTTTTCAAACCATTTGTAAGCCTCTCTAATCCCTTGAGGGGCAAATCTCGCACCTGGTCTACCAAGTGATGCGCCACCATCCCAAGGAAATCCTACTATTCCAAAAGTCTCTTTTTTCATTATTCAGCAGCTCCTTTAAATTCGCGTTCAAAAAGGAGGATAAAAAGGCCAAATTGGAAAAAAGCGCTGACACTCGTACATTCTATAAGTCAAAGTTCGAGGTGTGCTTGTACAGGTGTGCTGACTTCGACGTTCGACACAGGACGTGCTGGTACTTAGTCGAAAATCCTATATCTTTTAGCGTCATTTTATCCGACCTTTTGGACATCCTCTTTAATTTTAATTTTATTTTTACTGTAACTAAAATACATGACGATACCGACGATCAACCAAACCAAGAATAATATATACTCAATACCGTGTAATGAAATTGGTGTCCCGGGAATGATCATCATCAAAGTTAAAATACTAGAAAAAAATGTTGCGATATAGCTCATTATAATCCCGCCGGGCGGACTATAGGGTCTATGTAAATTGGGCTTTTTCCTATATAGCTGAACACTGCTCAAGGACATGAAAAACCAAGCAATAAGAAATGAAATCCCACCCATCACGATAAATGGTGATAAAATCCCTTGTCCGAGAAATATACCAAAAATGGTAATCAGCAGCATGAATAATAATGCATTCTTCGGTGTTTTATTGTTGTGATCAACTTTTGACAATACCTTCGGCAGAAAACCAGCTTCTGAAAATGACTGAATCAAACGGCTGCCTGCAAATAAAAAGCCATTAAAAGTAGTGATGACACCAAGCAATACTCCAAAGACAATAATGATCGTTAAAAGTTTTGAACCTGTTGCCGCTTCAAATGCTGAAATTAATGGTAACTCTCCTAAATTCACAAGTTCTTCTGCAGGCATAATAAAACTGGACGCCAACACGATGACCGAATATAGTAAACTACCAGCAATAATCGTACCGACAATTGCTTTCCCCAGATCTGCTCTATTTATAGTAGAGCCTACCTCATTTCGTGCTTTAGGAATTGTATCAAAGCCATTCATAAAAAATAAGATGGAAGCAATGGCCGATGCCACACCACCTATCGTTCCTGATTCAGATGTTGTTTGCGAGATATTTTCACTTGACCCTGCAACAAATCCTCCAATAATAAACACAAAGAATGTTGCAATCATCATCCAGGTTGCAATGTTTTGAAATTTACTTGATTGCTTTACACCTTTGTAATTTAAATAGACGATGATCGTAACCATGATTAAACTGACGATTAAATGAGGAAGGTAGATGACCGAACCAAACAAAGAATACAGCGGAATAGCGTTCATCGCTGGTATTAAATACGAAGTTAGCGCAGCGACCGATACTGCCACCCACGGCAGAATAATTAAATATCCCAATATCAAAAACCATCCGCAAACAAAAGCCGAGAGCTTGCCGACAGCTAAATATGTATATGCATATTCCCCACCTGAAACTTTTAAGCTGGATGTGAGTTCACCGTAGACAAAACCAATTGGAATAATCATCAACATTGTCACCAAAATGGCAATGATTGCCCCAATACTGCCTGCAGCCGACATCCATGCAGGTATGGATATCACCCACCCTATTCCTATCATACTTCCAAACGCAAGTGCAAAAAAGTCTTTGCCTGACATTCCATCCTTCATTGAACCACCTCTATGTTATATTTATACCTGATTATAAATAAATATTCATATAAAGACAATCATAAAGTTTGCGATAAAGTTGTTTTACCAAAAGTCCAAAAGAAATATAGGCTCAGTTAACGAGCGTTGGTGCTTTCAATAGCAAACTACCTCGCATACATAGAATCAATCACTATACATAATTTAAAAAAGTTTACTAGGTTAATCGTTTGTATATTGGCTAAAACCATTAGAGCCTATATAACAAAAAAGACTGGAATTCACTCCAGCCTTTGAATAATTGCATGCCTGTTGCCGCTCTATATTCATTTTTTACTCTTCAAACACCAATACACCAAATTTTCTGCAATGCAAGACCTTGTCTATCCGCGTTCGTATGCTTCCCATTTACATTACTATTCTCTAAAGAAATTGATTCATTATCATTTGGAATGACCGTAACAATTATTTTCCTAACATCAAACGATGGTTATGAAAAAGCTTATTCGCTATTGGAAATAAAATGGCAATACACGCTAAATAACTGCCAATTGCTAGCGCAAAGCCACTACCTGGAATTTGACTGTTAAAGGCATCTTGGACAAATAAGAACAAGTTCATTACAGGAATAGCATATAGGAATAGTTGATGAGTATCTCCTAAGAAAAACATAAATAGCATCGGCATAGTCATCAATCCCATAATAGGAGTAATATAATAACCTGCCTCTTTGACGGAGTTTGCTAACATACTTAAAATCATTTCCAATTCTGCTATAAAGATGGCATGTAATGAAACTAGGATAATCCCCATTAGGATAAATAAGAGTGGATTTTCAATTGCCGCCATTCCTTTTTTCAATTCCGTTGTGAAATTCATTAGCCCACTGAGCAAACCAATACATAATATGCCAGTAAAAATGCCAAGTAAAGAAATCGTCAACCATTTAGCCAATAAAATTTTTATCGGTTTTACAGGAGTGATGAGCAGTGCTTCCATCGTTTTCTTCTCTTTTTCACCAGCAAACAATTCAGTAGCCGACGGGTAGGAACCATTCGCAATTGCGATTGGAATTAACAATGGGATCAAAATGGCAAGCATGAAGGAGGCCATGGCATCATCTTCATTTTTTGTCGTTTGTGGTTCAACTTGGAAAACATTGAGGACATTGGGATCTATTTCACTAGCCACCATTCGCTCTTGTACAACCTCATTTTGCCAGTTTGTAAATACAGATTGAATCAAACTCCATGCACCAGATGACTCCTGGCTACCAGGATCAAAATAAACACGTACAGGTACGGAAGTTTGCGCTTCTAAGGCTTCTTCCCATCCCCCTTCCATTTCAATTCCTGCTTGAACTTTGCCATCATTCATTGCCTCCTGCACATTCGCATGTTTTTCAATCGTGACATCAGGCAAATAGGTTTGTAGCTTTTCAATTAATTCAGCTGCAGCATTTTCTTCCACCGCAAGTGTAAACTCAGGATCACCACTAGAAACCAAGAGTTTATCATAAAAAATCGTCAAAGCGGCCATCATGACAAATGGAAATATAATCAATAATGTAACACTTCTTTTATCTCGTAAGACATCTTTCATCTCTTTCAAAAATAATGTTTTAAACATAGAGATCCCCCCTTACAATCTTGGAAGTGAACAGATAATTTAGATCCCGGCTATTTTCTTTTTTATACAGATCTTCAAGATTGCCTTCATACACAATCTGTCCTTTATGCATCATAATAATGTCATCACATAGATGAGCAATTTCATCCATTATATGGGTAGAGAAAATAATCGTTTTCCCCTCTCCCTTGAATTGATAAATAAATTCACGAAAAATAGTTGCCGAAGTAATATCTAATCCTGTTGTTGGTTCATCAAATAAGACTATATCCGGATCATGGATTAATGTCCTAGCGATTGCTACTTTTTGTTTCATTCCTTTAGAGAAACCATCTACTTTCCGATCCAAGTACTTCCTCATGCCAAATCGCTTCGCTAACATTTCAATTCGATTTTTAATATCATGGGCACTCATTCCATAAAGGCTACCGAAGTATTCAAGATTTTCACGCGCAGTTAAACGATTATAGAGCCCGGTCTCTGCACCAAACAATACACCAAGTCGGTGGCGTACCTTCTCTTTATGAACGTAAATATTTTCCCCGTCTATTGAAATGGTTCCTTCATCTGGTTCAATCAACGTACAGATCATCCGGAGCAATGTTGTTTTTCCTGCCCCGTTTTCACCGATTAATCCGACTACATTCCCTTCCTTTATGCTAAGCGAAATATAATCGACTGCTTTCACTAATTGCTTTTTATCTTTAAATTGTTTAGAAACCTGATCAATGACAATCATGTCGTTTCTCCTCCCACTTTCTAATTGTCTCTATTGTACGGTGTAATTGGCTTCAAGTCTGCCATCTTGTCGCGAAGGGGCACTTACCTGTCATGAAAAGTTCAGATGACAGAATGGAATGCTCTCTTTCTCAAAATGGATTATAATGGAGGGAGATTTTCTAACGGTGTGTGTTTAAATGTTTTACATAGACGTTGTGTCTACATGAAGTACTAGTGCAAAGAAAATGTTAGAACAGCGCAAATATCGCTGTTCACGCAATTTTCCTTACTTTTTGAACATCCTTTAAAGGGGTTTTTGCAATGAGAGTGGGTATTGTTGATGACCGTCAAATTGACTTAGATAAATTAAAATTTATTTTACAAGAAGAAAAGGATATTGAGCTCATATTTGCTACTACCGACTCAGAAGAAGCATATCGAGAGATCCAAAAAAACAAGATTGAGTTATTGATAGCTGATATTGAAATGCCAGGCATTTCCGGGTATGAGCTTGCCGATATTATCCAAACACATGGACTGCTCATTTCCGTTATTTTTGTAACTGCCAAAAGTGGTTATGCCGTTCAAGCCTTTGAATTAAATGTACATGATTATATTTTAAAACCTTATACAAAGGAGCGGCTACAACAGTCTTTGGACCGTTTTCGGGAAAAACAACATGCGGGCAACCTCACAGGTCGTCTGGTGCTGAAGCAAAAAAGTCGTATTGAAATGATTCCCAAGAAGGATATTATTTTTGCCGAACGGACAGGGAGATCTACGACGATTTATACAGTCGATGATGAACATGCGACATATTTATCGATGAATGAGTTGGAAGCAAGCCTACGAGAAAATAACTTTATCCGTTCTCACCGTTCTTTTCTTATCAACCTTCATTTTGTAAAAAGTTTTTCGATCTATACGAAAAAGTCATACAGCGTGACTTTCGATGGCACGAAAAAGATAGCTATGCTAACCAAAGATAAAATGGATTATTTGCAGAAGTATTATTTTTGAGGTGAAAAGATGGTAAAATTTCTCCTGTTCCTTCCATGGCTTTTCGCACTAGGATGGACAATGCTTGCAAATCACTATATTTTCACATTGTTCATCTTACTGGGAGCGACATATCAATTATTTTTCATTAAAGGGGATGAATGGCTAAGTTCATGGAAAGGAATAACAATAATCCTACAACTTTGCTGGTTTCTGGCAAGTTATGGGACAAATACTCCTTTCTTACTTCTAGGAATAGGGCTACAAGCCGTTGCCTTACACTTCTACCAAAACAGTTTACTAGTGGAAAGAAGAAAAACCAATGAAATTATCAAAAATTATGAACAACAAACAGCTCTTTTATATGAATTAAGAAGACAGCGGCATGATTTAGAAAAACATGTATCTGCCATTTTACATGCTGGTGGGAGTTCGCAGAACACGGAAAATTATAAACAAGAGGTGGCGTCACGTTTTACAGCACTAGATAAAGTTTTACATAATGAATCCAATCTTGTCGCTGGGTGTCTATATGCCTACAGCAAGCAGGCAGAGGAAAGTCATGTTTTATTAGATTACCAACTTCACCAAGCCTTATCTGGGTTGCCCTTAACAGAGTATGAATTAATCGCCCTGGTAAGTAATATTTTGGAAAATGCAATCGAGGCAGCAACAGAGGTATCCGATGGAAGAGTACTATTCAGTTGTCGGAAACAAAGCGGTATTTTTATTATTATCTGTAGAAATGATACGTTACCCATTCAAGAGCGAATTCTGGAGCGCATGTACACGCCAAAAGCAGAATCAAGTAAAACAGGAACTCATGAGGGCTTTGGTACTCAAGAGATCCAACGAATAGTGAAAAAGCATCAAGGTATCCTAGACTTTTCCTTTATTAAGGACCAGTTTACGTTAAAAATAAAATTGCCTGATGTACGGGAACTAAGGCGTTAACGATAGAATAAAAAGACAAGATGGATGCGACTATTAGCAACTCATGGGGCGTAAAACATCGTCCTTTTAAAAGTTGCCTGTCACAAGAACAATAATGTTGTTTTATGTTTGCCGAGCTCGTAGTATAGTTTTGTAATATTTTTACCTCAATGAAAGTGACGTGAAGGTTTTGAAGCCATCTGAAGAAAAAAGACTTGTAGAGGCCTGCCTTTTAGCGGGAAAGATTTTGATGCAATGTGGGGCAGAGACTTATCGGGTGGAAGATACGATGATGCGTATGGCAGCAGCGTGCGGATTCTATGAAAGTCAAAGTTATGTGACTCCGACAGGGATTATTTTTTCGCTAGAAGACTCTGACTCCTCTCAATTTGTTCGCATTAGTCAGCGTGGAACAGACCTTGAAAAAATTGCTCGTGTTAATCATATTTCCAGAAAGATGGCAGAAGGAGAATTAGGATATAGAGAAGCATTCCAATCCCTGAAAAAGCTTGAACGGGAAAACCTCTCTTTTCCGATTTGGGTTCAGATATTAGCTGCAACAATTTCAACAGGAAGCTTTTTGATTATGTTTAAGGGGGTCTGGAGCGATTATGTTCCAGCCATGCTCATAGGCGGGGCAGGCTTTTCAGCTCTCCTAATTATTCACAATCAAACAAAAGTAAAATTTTTTGCGGAATTTATGGCCGCTTTTGTTGTCGCCTTATTATCGCTTATATTTATTAGGACTGGATTAGGCAAACAGCTAGATGTTATCATTATCGCCTCGGTGATGCCACTTGTTCCTGGACTGCTGATTACCAATGCGATTCGCGATTTAATGGCTGGCCATTTTGTATCTGGATTATCGAAGGGGGCGGAAGCTTTCTTAACAGCGTTCGCGATTGGAGCAGGAGTTGCGGTCGTCCTTACACTTTGGCTTTGATAGCGCATGTTGCTGTTTGATCTGTAGACGGAATTTATCGAGAAGTTGTGCTCGCCCTTTGCCTGGCATGACAGAATTAGGCTTTTTACGCTTGCGTAACCCCTCGTTCGTTGTTATTATCCATTCACTTTAAGGAGGATCCAGCATGTCTTATTATCTGGCCCAAATTAGCCTAAGTTTAATTGCATCAATTGGCTTTGGGATTATCTTTAATGCTCCGCGAAAAGCGTTGCCCCATTGTGGACTTGTAGGTATGGGTGGTTGGATGATGTACTTAATTATGACCGATGCTGGCATTGATATTGTCCAAGCCGCTTTCTGTGGAGCATTTGTTGTCGGCTTGATTGGCCATATATTAGCAAAATATTACAAAACACCCATTATCACGTTTATCGTTGCTGGGATCATTCCTCTTGTTCCAGGGGGGACGGCTTATAACGCTATGCGTCATGTTGTGAGTAACGATTATGGTGAAGCTATTCCGCTTGCGGCAAAGGCATTTATCGTAGCGAGTGCAATAGCCTTAGGACTTGTCTTTGCAGAAGTCTTTGTACAATTTTACTTAAAGGTTTTGAAAAGGAAAAAATTAAAAAACAGCTAAATGGGATGAGGACAAAAGTTTTTAACGAAGAAAAACCGAACTACTAAGTGCATACAGCCCGCCCCGGAAATATACTTCGCTTTCCGCGGGCGGCTGGTGAGTCCTCAAGCCTACAGGATGTAGGTCACGAAAGCGTTGCGACGTACAAGGTAGTACTGGTGTAGGGGAAACAACAGGAAGTTGCGCAGAAATCTTTAAATACTTACATCTCCATGTAAATGTAAAAGAGCACACCCTGTTCGAATGTGCCCACTCATCTTCTATGATAATGCCAACATCCTTTCCAAAGCGAGTATTGCAAAAGTAGATGTGGTTTCATCGACTTGAATAAGATTGCGTTCTTCTCCTTGTTCAATTGATTCCAAACACCAAACAAGATGGGGTAAATCAATCCGATTCATCGTTAAACACGGACACATATGGGGATTCAGCGAAATAATCTGTTTATCAGGATGCTGTTTGATAATCCGTTTTACTAGATTCATTTCTGTGCCAATAGCCCAAGCTGAACCGGGTTTTGATTGTTCAATCGCTTGAATAATATAATTCGTTGAACCGGCTAAATCTGCGAGGGCAACGACTTCTCGACTACATTCAGGGTGGACAATAATCTTCATATTAGGGTAATCATCACGCACCTGTTTCACATTTACTTCAGTAAAATTCTCATGCACGGAACAATGCCCTTTCCACAGAATGACTTTCACTTTTTCAAACTGACCTTCAAAAATCAATTTATTTTGAAGCGGATCCCAAACCGCCATTTCTTCCAAGCCAACACCCAAGTTATAAGCCGTATTCCGTCCCAAATGTTGATCAGGCAAAAATAGAATTCGTTCTTTTTGCTGAAAAGCCCACTGCACCATTTTTTCCGCATTAGAGGATGTGACAGTTGCCCCCCCATTTTCTCCAACAAATGCCTTGATGGCAGCTGTTGAATTAACATAGGTCAAAGGCAAAATTGTATCGCCAAATAGATTCTGTAGCTTTTCCCAAGCTCGTTCTGTTTGGTGAATATTCGCCATGTCAGCCATCGAACAACCTGCACGCAGATCTGGTAAAAAAACTCTTTGTTGTTCTGTCGTTAGTATATCTGCCGTTTCAGCCATAAAATGTACGCCGCAAAAAACAATATATTCTGCTTTACGATTTTCCTGTGATAATTGGGCAAGTTTCAATGAATCTCCTGTAGCATCGGCAAATTGAAATACTTCATCTTTTTGATAATGGTGGCAAGGAATAAAAAGCCTTTCACCCATTTTCTTCTTTATTTTTCGAGCTCGCTCTTCCAACTCTCCTGTTGACATATTCCGATATTTTTCAGGGAGTGTATTTGTCTGTAAAGTATCTAATAGATTCATTCCATATCCTCCTCTTCATGGCAAATCTTCGAACAGCTACTTCTATATTTTGAATTCTCTTAATTTAGCAATCGTCCATCCCCTACTAATATGATTCCTCTCCCTAATGCCTTAAAGAGAGCCAACATCAACCCCTTACGATTTTGCATTCCTGAGTGATTTCAGGGACGGCCAGCGCCAACGCCCTTACCTTTTTCCTCCAATTTTGTTTACAACCAATCCCCGCATCCTTACGCTTTTTCCGAATCTTTCTGATTTTCGTTACGGTCTACACCGACATCCTTACGTTCTCTCCAACTCTCTGTTTTTTGTTATGGCCCAATTTTTTCCCACAAAGCTTTCCGCTCCAGGACAGCCTCACAGTCGTTATTTATTCAAAGTTACCTTTGCACTAATATCCAAGGCTGTGATGGAATGAGTAAGAAATCCTAAGGAGATATAATCGACTCCTGTCTCTCCATAAGAAGCGAGTTTCTCAAGTGTGATGCCCCCTGATGCTTCGGTGACGATATTATCTGGCACTTCTTTGATCCACATGTTAATCTCCTCAGGAGTTCGATTATCAAACATAATCACATCGGCCTGCGCTTCAACTGCTTCTAACATTTGCGCCCTTGTTTCAACTTCGACCTCGATTTTCACCATATGGCCTACGTTATCTCGCGCTGCTGCTACAGCCTTTGCAATCGAACCAGCAAAGGCAATATGGTTATCCTTCAACATGACTGCATCGTACAGGCCAAGCCGGTGATTTCCTCCGCCTCCACAGCGAACCGCATACTTTTCCAACATTCTTAAACCAGGTGTTGTCTTTCTTGTATCACAGATTTTTGTATGATCGCTATTTAACAAAGTGACAGCTTCTTTTGTTTTCGTCGCGATTCCACTCATTCTTTGCACTAAATTTAAAACGACCCTTTCCGCTTGTAGAAGATCGGCGACTGTCCCCTTAATCACTGCTAGCAATTGTCCCTTTTCAATCCATTCCCCATCATGAACCTTTATCTCAATAGCTAACTGATCTACAAGCAGGGAGAAACCTGTGCGGATTATTTCTTCTCCGCAAAAAATCCCCTCATCTTTTGCTATTAGAGCTAGTTTTCCCGTTTGTTCCGAGCTGAAGATACTGCTTGATAGATCACGATCCCCGATATCCTCTAAAAAGAATTGTTTAAGTTGCTGCTGTAATTTGATTTTGTTCATAGGCTATTCCCCCCATCTTTTCGGCTATGTATTAGCAATTTTCGTCTCCAGTTGTGATCATCTTCACTTGGAAAATCAGATCGATAATGACCTCCACGGCTCTCTGTCCTTTGCAGTGCTGCCTTCGTAATAAGAGTGGCTGTAATCAACATAAAATAGCGAGTGAGCTCCTCTTTATCCATCTGATCGAGATTTCCAATCTGGTTGTGCATTCCTCTGTATGACTCTAACCAACGCAACTGTGCTTTTAAATCGGCCCCCGTTCGTACAATCCCCACATAATCCATCATCCGATTCTGGATTTCCACTATAGACGGCAGTGGCTTTCCCTTTTGCTCATCTGGCAACTTCTGTCTGTAAAGAACTTCCTTACGACTCCCTTGAGTAAAGGTTTGGCTATTCAACCATTTTGCAAGATTTTCTGCCATAAACAAACCTTCTAATAATGAATTACTAGCCAAACGATTAGCTCCATGAAAACCCGTATATGCGGCCTCTCCTAAAGCATATAACCCCTGAAGACTACTCCTACCCATGAGGTCTGTTTGAATACCTCCCATTAAAAAATGACTTCCAGGGACAACTGGAATTCTCTTCTCTTCTAGATCAATCCCACTTTCTTTACAAAGGCAAGAAATTGTTGGGAATCGCTTTGAGAATGCTTTTATATGTGAGATATCTAGATAAATATCCTCTCCTTGTGAAAGATATTCATAGATTGTTTGCGAAACAATATGCCTTGGCGCTAAATCTCCCAAAGGATGTATTCCCCTCATTATTTCTTTACCAATCTTTGTCACCAACCGTCCCCCCTCACCTCGAACAGCTTCTGAGACAAGACCTCGCGTTTTCCCATTCGTATAAAGGAGGGTAGGATGAAACTGAATAAATTCCATATCCGCAATATTTGCGCCAGCAAGATAGGCCATAGCGATTCCATCGCCTGTTACTGTCTCAGCATTAGAACTATATCGATATAATTGACCACATCCCCCTGTTGCAAGGACAACATGATCGGCCAGAAAATAATGGCATATGTTCTTTTCGTCTTTTGTCTTCACACCATGACAAATATTATTTTCCACTAAAAGTTCATAAACAAAGTGATTTTCCATCACCTTAACATGATCCGGGATATGGAGAAGCAAATAATCCATGATCGTCTTTCCAGTTGCATCTCCACCGCCATGAATAATTCGCTTCTCACTATGTGCTCCTTCCCTGCCAAGCAAATAGCGCCCTTGCTCATTTTTATCAAAGGGACATCCTTGTTGTGCTAGAGATTGTATGAGTGAGGGTGCCGCAGCTGTTAAGTCCCTAACAACATCAGGATCATTATGAAACCGTCCTGCCATGAGTGTATCAGTACAATGTTTTTCCCATTTATCCTGATCCCCTATAGCAGCTGCAATTCCACCTTGCGCTAAATAAGAATTTGATTCCTTGATATTCGACTTTGTGATAATCATCACATTGATATCATGATGAAGTTGGCAAGCTAATCGGAAGGCCGCAACCCCACTCCCAATAATCAATACATCTATCTGTCTCATAAGTCCCTCCTTTATATAAAAGTAATTTGCAACCATTCAACAGACATAATTATTTTACATGTGTCTTGACACATATATTTACATATAATTAAACTTATGACAAGAGTTTTTTTAAACAATACTAGAATGGTTGTTCAAAAGGCAGGATAAAAGATCTCTGAACACATGACTTGATCTCTATCCTGACTACCAAGGATATGGACGAATTTAACAGATGGTCCGGATTTTTGCGGAACCTCTAAAAAGGAGAGAAAACATCATCAAATACTTTGATTATGCGGCTACTTGTCCTCTTGACCAAGAAGCGGCTCAACTATATGTACAAACGGCCACTGACTTTTTTGGCAATACGAGCAGCCTTCATGATACAGGCGGTCAAGCGCAGCAACTATTAGAAACATGTCGGAAGGAATTCGCGCACATGCTTAAAGTTCATGAAGAAGGGATTTATTTTACTAGTGGTGGATCAGAAGGAAACTTCCTAGCCATTCAAGCTTTGTTATCATCACCTATAAAAAGCGGAAACCATATTATTACGAGTATTGCGGAGCATGCTTCCATTCATAGTACACTTGAAAAATGTAAGCAAAATGGATATGAGGTAACAGCTATCCCCCTCAATCAAGATGGACATATTGATGTGGAAACATTAACAGACGCCATTCGTAAGGAGACTGTTTTGATAACAATCCAAGCTGCTAATTCAGAAATTGGTACAAGTCAACCAATTAAAGAAATAGGCAAGATATGTCGTGATAATGGGATTCTTTTACATAGTGACTGTGTGCAGGCTTTTGGAAAACTAGACATGCAGGAAATGGTCCAATCTGTTGATAGTTTGGCAATTTCAGGACATAAATTTTATGGTCCAAAGGGAGTGGGAGTAGTTTACCTAAGCCCACATCTACATTGGCATCCCTTTTATCCGAACACGACCCATGAAGGGGGATTCCGTCCTGGAACAGTTAATGTACCGGGGATCGCCGCAACGACCTTAGCCGCGCAAAAAACAATCGCCCATATGGAAGAGCAATATCATCATTCTCTAAAACTCCGAAAAGTATTTTTAGAGACAATCAATGCTAAGGGCAAGCAGATTGTAGTCTATCCGTCTGATCTACCCTCAATTATTGGACTAAGAATGAAAGGAATTGAAGGCCAGCTTATAATGCTGGAGTGCAATCGTGCGGGATATGCGATTTCAACTGGAAGCGCCTGCCAAGTCGGCAGTCAAGCTCCCATTAAAACAATGACAGCATTGGGGATAATTGGAAAACCAGCAAAGGAATTTATCCGCATTTCCTTTGGAAAAAATACAAAAGTCGAAGATGTACAACAATTGGGAGAAACACTTATCAAGATTTTGACTGGTCATGGAGGATAAAGCTGGAGTTAGCGGGTATGGTTGATAAGGGACGCCCAATTAGAATAGAGACAAGGATGTTCAAAACAAGCAACCTTTTCTGTGCATCTTTATTTTGCTAGGCATTGCTGTTTATTCTAAAAGCGAAGCCTATGGAAATGAAGATGCATGGAAGAAAGGGCGATATTGTAATCAACCAGGAGATTCGATTGCCGCGATTTGCACTTTGATGGTAAGGTTATAGACAACCCTAATGGCAAATATGCGGAAAGATAATAGCAGTATAGAAACGGAAACCTGTACAATGATCGTGGAAAAGAAGAATTCCGTAGGCTCCGTAGATTCTCTCCCCTCTATCGTTGTACCCCCATAGCTGAATATCACCTTTTTAGTAAATATTGAGGAATGGAAAAACAGCTCGGCAAATAGACCAAGCTGTCGTTTTTATCGCAGTGTAACTGGCGGTAAGACCCCCACTTCAAGAATTCGAAGGAAATGAAGAATTGTAAGTGGGGGATCAACTGCCAGTAACGGCCCGATTGGTTCGGGCCTACAGGATATAGGTCACGCGTTGCGACAGGACGTCGCGACCTTAGCCTTTGTACCCCATTAATCAGTGGGGATGAAGAACCCCCCCACTGATTGAAGTTTCACTTTATTGCGTTTTCTTCGACTTTTCTCCTACTGGAGGATTTTCAAGTGTCCCTTTTAAATTAACACGGTAATTCCAATAATTGATCCCTAAACCAGCTAACATCCCAATAATAATCACCGCATAGCCAGTATTGGTTCTCGCCGTTAGCCCATACCACAAAATAGCAATATATAAAAACACAACCAAAATTCGGATGATAAAATACTTTTTCATGTATTCAACTGTCCCCTCTCATGATCTACCATCATTATAACAAAAAGGGGGTGGAAAAGCAGAACTTAATTAGGTTTGCTATTGTTTCGCTATTTCCCATTCTAGCTCCCTACTACTATGTTAAGTAATGGAGAGACTATTCTTTAACAGATCCCAACACAATCCCCTTTACAAAGTATTTTTGTAAAAACGGATACACTATTAATATTGGCAAAGCACCAATAAAAATTTGTGCGGATTTTGATGTTCTTTCTGATAAATTCTTCATTTCCTCTGGGTTCACGTTCATTTGCGATAAATCCTGCTGAACGATAACCGTTTGTAAAAAAGTAGATAACGGATACTTAGCTGCATCATTAAGATAAATCAACCCATCAAACCAAGAGTTCCATTGGCCAACCATTGTAAACAAACCAATTGTTGCAATCGCAGGCATAGAAATTGGCAAATAGATACTGAACAGAATCCGAAAATGACCGGCTCCATCGATAAAGGCAGCTTCTTCTAATGTTTTCGGAACTCCGGTACGGAAGAAATTCAATAATAAAATCATATTGAAAACGTTAATAGCCGAAGGTAGTACCAATGCCCAAATTGTATTAATTAACCCAAGATTTTGGATCAATATATAGGTCGGAATCAGACCACCATTGAACAGCATAATAAAGATGAAAAAAAACACATAAAACTTTCTCCCTCTAAATTCACTATCCTCTTTTGATAATGAATACGCAGCTAAAATCATACAAAATAAACTAATGAATGTTCCAAGTACTGTTCGAAGAACGCCATTCCATAAAGAACGAAGGAAGCGGTCATTACCCAATGTCTTTTCCCATCCGTCAAAGGTAAAATCAATTGGGATAAACGTAACTAAATTGGCATTTGCTGGTGCAGAGCCGCTAAATGAGACAGCTAGAATATGGACTAATGGTAGTATACAAATAATCCCCAAGAAACCAAGGAATATATAGTTACAGATCGTAAAAATCGTATATGGTGTACTTTTGTAATGCATCGGTTACACTCCTTTAAAAAATGCGGTACCCTGCAAACTTATGTGCAAGCTTATAACCTGTAATAATCAGAACCATCCCTACCAGAGATTTGAAGAGGCCAACTGCTGTTGCAAAACTGAATTGCCCACCTAACAATCCTTCGCGGTAAACAAACGTATCAATAATGTCACCCTTTTCATAAACTAATGGATTGTATAAGTTAAAGATTTGGTCAAATCCTGCGTTTAAGACGTTTCCTAAGGCGAGCGTTGCCACTACAATAGTAATTGGTATGAGCGATGGTAAAGTAATGTGCAAAATTTGCTGAAATCTGTTCGCTCCATCGATCGTCGCAGCTTCATATAAATCTGGATTTATTCCTGATAAAGCAGCTAGGAAAACAATGGCACCATATCCGAATTCCTTCCACACATCCGTTGCAATCGCGGTAAATCGAAACCAATCACCCTCACCAAGAAAAAAGATCGGCTCGATTCCGAATACAGTGGTTAGAAAGTTATTTACGATTCCACCATCAACTGATAACATGTCCAACATAATTCCACCCAGGATAACCCAGGATAAAAAGTAAGGTAAATAGACTAGTGTTTGCACTGTTCGTTTAAATGCCATTTTCCGTACTTCATTTAGTAAGATTGCAAAAGTTATTGGGACAATTAAATGAAAAGCAATTTTCAAAGAGGATATAATAAGAGTATTCCAGATTACTTGTCTTGCATCATCAAACTCTAACATTCTTTTAAATTGCTCGAATCCGACCCATGGTGACTCAGTAAAGCCAAGATACGGTTTAAAATCCATAAAAGCCATAATAATTCCTGGCAAAGGGGCATAACTAAAAACAAGAGCTAATACAAGCGCTGGCAACAAAAATACATGCAGAGGCCAATTTCTTTTTAGATTCCATTTTTGTTTCTCTTTTCTTTTAGATACTGTTTGGATTGAGGTGCTTGTCTGTACTTCCACCTTTATTCACCTGCCTGCTTCATATTTATTATTCATCACGTTAAGAGCCTATGATTGAAGACGATATTCTTGTGGCGTCACTCCATAAAACTCTTTAAATTTTCTTATAAAATAGGAAGGATCTTTGTAGCCGACTTCATTTGCTATCAAATATATTTTTTTATTCGAGTTCTTCAACTGAACAGCTGATTCTTCCATTTTTCGAATAAAAACAAAATCACTAAACGATTTTCCCGTTTCTGTCTTGTAAATTTTTGATAAGTAAGCGGGGTGCAAGTAAACATGGTCAGCTACTTCTTGTAACGATACATCCTTATAAAGATTAATGTTTATATAATGATTCACTTGATCCACGATAGATCGATGATTGGTCACTTTTTCCTTTTTAAAGTTGGCTTTAAGCTTTGCAAATGTTCTTAAAGAAACTTGTTGTAAATCATTGATCGATCCGGTATAAGCAGATTCATGCATGGAATGAATTTGATTTCCTATTACATCTGTCAATAAATAACCGTTTTTATGAGAATAGTGGGTAAATGTATTACAAATCATAAAATAAGCTTGAAGAATGAACTCATGAGATTGATAATCTCCAATCCTCAGTTGGGCAAATATTTCTTTAATTCTTTCCTCAGCGCCATCCCAATTTCCAACATTCAATAAATCTAGCAACTGGGGTTTATCATATAAAATGTCGAAAGGAATGACATCCAAATCAGACTCGGTAAAAAAGGGGATTTTTTTCATAATTTCATGAAAGAAGCGACGATCATTTCGTATGGATTGAATAGCATCTTGAACTGCCTCCATTACTACTTCATCGGCGACTGGTTTTAGTAAATAATCGCATACGGAAAGATGGATCGCTTGCTTTGCATATTCAAATTCAGCATAGCCAGAAAGGAGAATAAATTTTCTTACCCTGTCGTTGCTTAATGATTCAATTAGTTCTAACCCAGACATATCAGTCATCTGAATATCTGTGATGATAATATCAATAGAATTCTCTTGAATGACTGTTAACGCCTCTTCGCCAGAAGTCGCCTTATATACTTTGTTAATCCCAATTCTCTCCCAATCTAGTATAGCCAGCCCTTCAACAATAAATGGTTCATCGTCCACGATTAATAGATTATACATCTATGATTTACCTCCAGCGTATGGTTACTTTGAGCCCCCCCATGGATGATTTAGAAAATATAAGACCCGAATCTTCTCCAAAGTGAAAGGTTAAGCGTTGATGGACATTCCAAGTACCTTGTCCATCTTGAGAACTTATGGAAGTATTAATTTTTTGTTGTAATTTTTCCAGTTCCTCTTCCGATAATCCCATACCGCTATCTTCAATACTAATATGATTCAAGCCATCTATTATTCTTCCAGTGAGCAAGATTTCCCCTTCTTTATTCGCCTTTATTCCATGTTCCAATGCATTTTCAACAATCGGCTGAATTAGGAGCCTAGGAATATAAAGATTGTTCATTTCTTCTACAACATTGATTTCATAATTCAATCGTTGCAATCGGATCACGTGTATGTCTAAATAATTTTTGACAAATTCCAGTTCTTCTCGAAGCGTTACTTTTTTATCATCTATTTTGGTCATATACCTATAGTAATTCCCTAGATGTAAGGACATTGCTTCAATCCCCTCATATTGTTTCAATTTCGCCATGTTTTTAATAATAAATAGACAATTGTATAGAAAGTGGGGATTAATCTGAAATTGCAGTTGTTTTAAATGGACCTCTTGGTAGCGGATCTTTTCTTTATACACTTCTTCAATTAATGTTTCTAACTGTTGGGACATATCATTAAAACTGGAAACCATAAATTGAAATTCATGAATTTGATTAGGCTTTATCCTTGCGGAATAATTTCCTCCTTTTATACGTTGAATCGCTCGGATCATATTCCGGATTGGGCTTTGGATGTTTTGATAAAATAAATAAGTCGTTAAGATACTTAATAGCAACATAATCGTTACAAACAGATAAAACATATTTCTTGTTTTTGTTAAAGGCGCAAAAACATTTTCAGCCAACGTATAATCAACAATAATCCAGCCTAATTTATCCAGTTTCATATAAGTCAGAAAATATTCCTGATCATCATACACAACTGTCACATTCCCTTGATTTTCTTGATCAATGTTGGGAATTAAATTAATAATTTCACGCATTTTTTCTTTGCTGCCCGAAGCTGAAACAAGCGCTTCTTTATCAGTC
Source organism: Lederbergia galactosidilytica (assembly GCF_017873565.1). Taxonomy (GTDB): domain Bacteria; phylum Bacillota; class Bacilli; order Bacillales; family Bacillaceae_C; genus Lederbergia; species Lederbergia galactosidilytica. The sequence goes on along the minus strand of NZ_JAGGKH010000003.1, from coordinate 102,002 downwards.
TGATACATAAATGGATCGCTATATTGATTCAATTTTAATTGGTCAAGATAACTCTCAATATTGCTAACTGGTACTTTAACTTCCATTACAATATCTGGATCTGTGCCTAACGTTATACTATTTATTGGTTCTATGAGATGTTTGATGAAATAAGACGTACCGTTCTTTTTGTCCGTTCTCAATTCCCATTCCCTGGCGATATCTTCAGTGGCTACACCATCACTCTTGGTTTCCAATGCAATAGAGTGTCTTGGTGCATAAACAGAGAAGTCTGCTTTCCATGAGCTAATCCCTTGTAATAAGGCTAATTGATCAAGAATCTGCCGTTTTACAAAAAATTGTTCATATTCGCTATACAGTTCAGCACTTTTCAAATCTTTAATACTAGAATGTCCGCTCAAGGATAATAGAAGAATTGACATATTATCAAAGCTGCTATCAATCTGGTTTTTAACGATGGAAAGACGATTAAGGTTCCGTTCTTTTACTTCATTCTCCATAATTGTCAAGCTTTGATAATAAGAATATGTGTAGATCCCGGTAATCGGAATAACAATCAATAATAGGATCATAACTATTTTTGCAAAAAGTGTTTTACGCCATTTCATAAAAAATCCCCTTAAATTCATAAGTGCAAGTGAAAGCCGGGTCCTCATTATGATGGACCCGTTATAAACAGATTATTTTACTGAATCATACCACTCATTCACTTCTTCTGTCAGTTTGTCTCCGCCAGAACTTTTCCACTTTTCAACGAGATTCTCAAATTCGTCCAATGAAAGTTCACCGTAAATAATTTTATTAAAACCCTCATCTAAAATCTTATCAAGGGATTGACCGCGTGATTTCTGAGTCTCTGTTGGTGCACCTGTAAACATACTTGGCATTGTGATGTCTTTTTGGTCGATTACAATTTTCGCGGCCTCATATATTTCCGGGTTTACATCTGCATTTTGTTTAACCTTTCTTTCAAACGGTGTTTCCGGTTCTGATCCATCAGCGAGCTTGTTCAATGTTTCCAACTGCAGAGATGGAATTCGAGCAACATCAAAGGTTAAAGAATACTTTTCTGCCGCGATAGTCCCACCAGGTACATCTCTAGAAGGTTTGCCATCTTCTAGCAAATAATCATATCCTTCTGCAAATCCATGTTCAAACTCTCCGCCTTCTTCAGGATTAGCATAATGATCAAACAGATAATTCTGGTAGACGAAAAACGCCTTTATGACTTCTGGATCCGCATCCTTGTTAATGAGAACAGCTCCATTGTTAATAGCCGTCCCACGACGACCCGCTTTCCCATCTGGTCCCGTTGGTATAGGATATGCTCGGTACTCTGCTCCATCAATATTCGCTTTCGTATCTGGTAATGGCCAGTCTACCATCCAGTGTGGTCCAGCTATAATTCCTGCGCGTCCAGCTGTAAATAATTCAGAAGCTTTTGTTTCGTCCCATAGCCCAGACTCTTTATTGATATATCCTTTTTCCATCCATTTATTTAGTGTAGCAAGTCCCTCTTTCATGGCTGGATTAGTAGAGCCATTTTCCAATTTTCCATCCTCTGTTAAATTCCATTGGTCAGGCATCGTTCCATAGGCCCCAAATATCCACCCAGCATCACTCATCCAAGTATTTAAGGCGTTTTTAAACCCAAGCGCCAATCCATAAGTATCATCTTTTCCATTACCATCTGGATCTTCGTTAACGAAAGCATCCATAATTTTTTCCAATTCATCAATTGTTTTTGGTGCGTCAAGGTTTAATTTTTTCATCCAATCTTCGCGAATAAATAACACAGGATCCCCATTATATGCATAATCTAGGATCGGTATCGCCATCTTTTCACCATCGCGCATATATGGATACCAAACACTTGGGTCCTCTGCCATTGCTGCCTTCCATGTATCGGATGCATATTTATCAAACAATTCGCCAACCGGCATAAAATTCTTTGAATCGACTAGATCTTGGTCTACCGTATCTCTTAAGGCTATGATATCAGGCATTTTTTCATTTGATGATAAAGCAAGCCTTATTTTGGTTGTAAAAGCATCGTTAGGACCACTTGTTGTCCATAAGTAGTCAAAATTAATATTGAATTTCTCCTTCGCCCATCTCGTATGGACATTATCTTCAATAGTTTCTCCATCTTTAAATGTAACGTCACCGCCTACGTGCCTTACTGTCGTGATCGTCACTTCTTCATCAAACTTTTCTGGAAGCCCTTCACTTTCAGCCGATAATAATTCCTTTTCTGCCTCTGATTCTTTTCCGCTTTCCTTACTGCATGCAATAAGTGAAAAGCTGAGCAGCATAATAATGCTGAATAGACCTAAAACTTTTAATCTCTTAGGCATTCCCATTCCCCCTCTTTTTATCTAACAAGCGCTTACATTCATAATCTTATGGGAAAAGCATATAAAACTATATAGTAACATTTTAATGTTCATAGTACTTTTTAAAGCAATTGCCGTCTTGACCCGAATTAGTATGAGACAAAATTTAATCTATATAGTTTCTATAGAAGCTCCCTCGCTAGTGATTAAAAATAACAAAGGCATTGCTTATGTTTTAAGCAATGCCTCTTATCGAACGATTATCCTATTTTACGTACACTTTCTTTAAGCGGCGAACTCTCAAAGTTTTTTAAATGGATAGAGATCTCAAAGGTTCCCTCTTGAAAAAAGTAAGGTAATCTTCTTCGAAACCATGACTGCATCGGTAAATCGGCAACTTCCTCTTTGGAAACCCAACGTGGTTCACCTTCAGGCGCGTTTTCTAACAAATTTCCTTCGTATTTCGTTGCTACATAATTAAACACGATATAACGATAGCCCTCATCAAGTAAAATATACTCGTCAACACCCTTGTAAATGAGATCTTCCGGATTCACGAGCAACCCCGTTTCTTCTCTTAACTCCCTTACGGCCCCCTCTGCAAAGCTTTCTGTCAGTTCTATTTTTCCGCCGGGTCCTAGGTATCCAGGAAATCCTCTTTTACTTGGACGGTTAACAAGTAATATTTCTCCGCTTTTTTCATTATGTACAATCACCATAGTTAAAAGAGTAGCTTCAATCTTTTGCATATATGAACCCCATTTTTTAAAAATCTTTCTATGGAGCCTATTATAACAAAGATTTGTACTATTCCTATAGATTTATATAAGCAAACTGGTAATCAAGCTAGTATGCAAACTTTATTCATTATTTGTGAGTAACAGATCGATTTTTTCACGCAGTATATCCAAGTTCTTTAATTCGGTGCTCGGACAGATATTTTGTTCAATCACATCTCCGCCAAAATCATGAATCAATAGCCCATTAAAGCAAATTTCCGTTATTTCTTCAATTGGAGCACAGCCAAAATACCCCTGCATATAGGCTTTATCAAATTTAAATAATTCACAAGCAATCAAGGCCTGTTCATAGACTAGCGGAGCTCGCACTGCATCCGCAAAATCGATTATATGTATAGTATGATCATCCGCAAGCAAGAGGTTGTCCCCATTTAAATCACCATGGACAAACACTTTTTCAGCAAACTTATAGTTTTTGATATAATTTTTTCGCTCCTTTTTGAATCTCTCTGGATACTTTGCCCAGCGCTTTTGCCGATTCTCATCTTGGATCACATCGGTATCATTAAAAGGGACACAAGGTATGTTCATTCTATCCGTAAGTTTGCGTAATTTATGACCAATCGCTATTTTATCTGCAAGCGTTAAAGTATAATTTATCTTATTAAGTTCCGTTCCATCGATATATTCCATAATTAAGTAGGAAAATAGGAATTTATCTTTTACCTCTCCACTTGCGACCAACTTTGGTACAGAAACACCAAGCTGCACGGCCCGTCGCATCGCAAATAATTCTGTTGTAAAATCCATCGTACTATCAATCCCTGATTCTGCCGGTGCAAATATTTTGATCACATATTTTCCTATTTTAAAGACAGCATTTGTTCCAGGTGTACAATGCTCTATTTCCGTAAATGGAAGCTTCTCTTTTGCAAATATCGATTGTATGAGCGGTTCAAATGTCGGAATGGATTGATAGAGTCTTCCCCATGAATCCCAGCCATCTATCTCATTAGTAAATAAGTTCATTTAGATGTTCTCCTTACTATTCTTTATGCATCTAGTCTACTTCCGCCTCTTTAATTTGCGCCTGAATAAACATCTTTGCCCCCTCTACATTCTGCAAATCTCTCTTTGGTAAAATATATGCACTAACAGAGCTATTATAAAGATAGATTGCTTGCTGAACTTCCTTCCATATGTGTATACCTAACCAGGTTACTTGTGTTTCCCTCTTTGAGGTTCTCTCCGCAATTCCTGTCTCTGACAAAGCCAGCCGATATTCTCCTAATATATCTTCATTTTCTCCCTCTTTGACTAATTTCTTCTTATTCCGAATGATGGAGCGATAAAAATATTTCGGATAGAAAATCACCCATAATATACTTATTAATAGAAAAGGGATAAATGCGCCCAAGAATGACATATCCGCCATTGTGTGAAAGAATTACGAGATGACAATCAAGAGTAGTGGAAATAAAAATCGTTGGATGTTCAAAGCTCTTTTTACTGTATTTGAATTCTTAGCATGAAACAAATTGAAATTTAGATAATCTTCTTCTGTTAAGCCATAATTAATTTCCATTAAAATCCTCCATACTTTACATAAATAGCCATTCAAACAATTGATAAATAGAATACACCAAAAACCCTAGGCCAAACAAGATAATTAAGAACCGAAACGACCAGGGTAATCTTCGTTCTAGAGTAGCCACAAAGCCTACTAACAAAAAGAAACTTCCTATTACAAAACAGAGTATGATTTCCACTATCATCATCACTTCTTTTGATTGATTTTTTAAACGGTGGCCCTCACAATATAATACGATTGAGTAACAGCTAAGCCGTTCTTTGTGGCCTCTTTATCAAACACTTTTTTAATCTGTTCCAAAGCTGCATCTTCCACCTGTTTAATCACTTCTGGTTTTTGACCAAAACACCGCCGCTTAATAATATCTACAGGCGTATGAAAATATTCGATACTATTGATGGTCTCAATTTCTGAACTTGTAAAATTATTTTCTATTTTTTGTTGAATGATATCCAAGACTGGTGTCCCTGTCGACGCTGTAAACAGGTTTGGAAATAACTGGGGAAGTTCCTTTTGTGATTTATCACCAGGATGTAAGGCAAGGATCTTCCCTCCTTTTTTAACTACTTGTGGCAAATAAGGATAAACAGATGTTGGTCCCTTGCGAATATAGGCACAATCAAATGTATCAGCAGTAAAGGGCAAACCTTGTTTCGTATTGCCTACGATAAAAGAAACATTTGATTTTCTATTTTCCATTCCTATTTGGATGAATCGATCTGTTGCATCAAGACCAATCATCTCTTTCGCTCGTAAAGCACACTTATTTGTGAATTCCCCATGTCCGCAACCAATATCGAGCACCTTTTTGTCCTGAACCATCTCGGCCACTTCTCGATCAAAAATCGACTCCCCATTTGGCTCCGTATGAGTAGATTCCCAAGAGTATTCATATTCCCCTTGTTGCCCGCTAAGCTGCTTATACCATTCGAGTGAATGTGGACGAAGCCACCCAGGTAAATGAGATGGATCGCTAAATGTTGTCATCATTGCCCTCCCTATTAATTTAATCCCATTGCAAAGGATTAATATATTCTAACGGTTTCCAAAATGCTCATTCCCTTAGCTTCACACGATAATATCGCATTGCCTTAGGAATTCCCTTTATTTCAAAAACCCCTTGATTGATCAAACACCGCACTCTATATTCCAAAAAGGAATCTCCTACCATGCCATCAATCTGTCCAAGCACTTCTCCAATCAATCGACCTGTTCGAATAAAATCCTTCCCCTTTTGCTTGTGTAAATTTTGAGCAGCGGTTATAAGCAACTCATCAAAGTAATCTTCCCCTACTTCTTTGATGATATGATCCTCCAAGATCCGCACTACGCCCTTCGTGTTAGATAAAGTGATCCATTCTTTTTCGAATCGTGATCTCTCCTCAAGGGTTAAAGCTTCCGGCAAGTTCTTTTGATAAATATCATTTAACTTCTCTGGATGAACCTCTCCTGTGTGAAAACAAAAATACTGGATTTCATTTGTATTATATAACTCCTGATAGGCAAGGGTTGTATTGATTAGGAAGGCATCATTCGGTTTTTCCTTCAACATATACAAAAGATAGCGTATCCCTGTTTGTTCGCCCGCATTTTCACCGGTCCAGAGCACAATCGGAACATGGTCTGGAATCGCCTCTAGTTCCGCGAGCGTTTTTGAAAATCTTTTTTGATACTCTTTTTCAATAAAATCATCCTCAATATTCAAATGATCCCGTAGCCATTCATAGCGATGCGTACGTCCTTCTTCTTCATGAAGCTTCCAAATGGGACCAGCAGCAAAGAAGTCAGGAAAGCCGATCACTTTATTCCCATGTTCTAACCCAAATTTTAGTGAACCTGTAGTAGATTCGCCGCAGACGATATGTACCGTTTTATATTCCATTTCAGTACATTTTTTACTACTTTGAGCAAATTTAAGGTTCCACCATACATGTAAATCTTTTATCATCTGTCGCTGTGATTCATTAGACTCTGGTATCTTTTTTAACCGAAGCATTGTTTGTAAGAGAATTGACTTTGCTTCACTTTCCGATAATTGATTAATCGAGTTTCTCAGGTTTTCATTCATAGTTATCCTCCATTTTTCGATTATTTCTCTTTCATATGGACATGAATGCAGAAATCATTAATCAGACGAATTCCCTACTAATTCGGCATAATGACGAATTAGTTCTGGGTATTCATGTATCTCTTTTTTCCCCAACTCGCTGATGGTGTATGTTCCTCTGCGAATTCTATTAAACCAGCCATAATAGTTTTTATTGAGGATAGATAAGGTCTTCTCCCCTGTCCCCAAATGACGGAGTGCTTTAGGCGATAACGAGCCGAAATGTTCGAGGCAACAAGCAATGTGGATACAATTTTCTTTATATGCCGTCATAATCTTAGTATTATGACTCCCACCAATATTATGGTCCCCATGCCTCCCTTTAAGTTCATTGAGAAGCCTGTTTCTTTTTTTCCTGCTCCTTTCCATGCTCTTTTTTCGATCAAAAGAGGATGGGGGAATTTTTATTTCAACCTGATCCTGTTCAATTGAAACGATGATTAGACCTAACTCAAGTCTCCTTATCAAGTAACATATGTTTTTCCATTTCTTCGAGAATAGACTGTACTTGGGTTTAGGAATAGCGATGTAAACGAGGTCAGATAAGCGTTGTCTTATGGTAGCTTGTATAAGGAGTTCCACACTTAAATTAAGCTTTAGCTCAACAATAATAAGCTCATTCTCTTTTACAGCAATTAAGTCACAATGGTTAACTTCTCCGTAAACCTCATATTCATGTTGGGTAAAATAGTTTTGAATCGGCTCATATAAATGAGTTTCGTATAATTTTCCTGTTTTATGTTTCATTTTTTTAATACGCTCCTAAACATGAAAGTCTAAATCAAATACTGTTTATCCATTCAACAAAGTAAAAAGCGACTTATGTCCAAATTTTGTTTCTCCCTCTGTTAAAATTGGCAAAAGAAGGTTATCAAGTCCATTTTTTAGTAAATCTATAGACTGTCGAACATATCCCTTTTCAAACTGAGCAAGCGCCACAGGCAGCTCTTCCACATCTAAAATATACCAATCACCATTCGGAAAAACCAAAACATCGATAATCAAATCTTCAAAAGTGATAAGGGAGTCTGTGATAGAGGTGTTTTTCACAATATTAAAATAGGACCCCAAATAATGGCCATTCTTGTCTCGCCAAATATACAAATTATAAGGTCGATCTTCCCAATAATAAGCCAGCGTATAACTCCCTACTGGGATGGTTAAGGTTTCTTGTTCTGTCACCATCGAAAAAGACTTCTGGACCTTATGAAAAAGAACTGCATGCTTCTTGTCCGCATACAATAAAGTACAAGGATACTCTACAATCGTCGCATCATAGCAAATTTTTCTTTCTATTATACTTGGTGTAATCGTATGTATAAATATTGGAAGTCCCCCTTTCGAACGTTGATGCTGCCGTAATATGTTCTTTTACGGATCTACTATTGATTTAGCAGCGAAGAAACTTTCTCCGTCCACTTTCCCTGCTCATCAGCAAGCAGCGTGTCCCAGCCTAGTTCCGCTGCCCCTATCAAATTTTTCTCCTGATCATCGACAAATAACAAAATTCCATTGTTTCTTAGGTAGGTTTGAGTTTTTTCGTATATGGAAATTCCTGGTTTACATGCGCCTACCGCTGCAGAAATTGTTACACTTGTTAAATACTCTTGAATCGGGATGAGGATATGTTCGATCCATTCAAGCCGATGATTGCTTAACAGATGAATGTTCGCAATCTCACTCCAACCAGGAATCTCTTCAACAGCTGGTAAAGGGGTAATCATCGATAATAATTGCTCTTTAGCCGCTTCAATATGAAGGTTAGGAACTTGCCTTTGTAAATTCTCCCAAAAAGCTTGTTCCGTCATCTCTCCTGTCCATAATTTTTCGCGGACCCCTTTTCTAAATTTGAGCAATTCTTCATACTGCACATCATAAGTGGTAGATAAGTAGTGCCAAAATAAGGGTGAAAAATTAGTAGCCAATACGCCGGCAATATCTAAGATCAAATCAGGTTTTTTCATTATTTTTCTCAATTCTCAAAGCCTCTTCCCATGCTTGGAAAAACTGTTTCACACTTGTATAGCGATTATCCCGCTCTTTTTCACTAGCCTGCATGGCCACATCGTACAGTGCCTGAGAAGCTTCCCATTTTTCGATTGATCGATCCAGTTCCCCTCCGACTAACGCGAATGCCGTCGCTCCCATTAAAAAGACATTCGTTCTACTATCAATTTCGGCTTCCTCGATAAATTCCTCAGGGGACATAAATCGGGATGAACCCCAAAGTCTGCCCATTGGATTGGTGTAAGGCTTTTGCTGATACAAATCAATATCACATATCTTCATTTGATGATGTTTAAAATCGTACAAGATACTACCATCATAAAAATCAATGGCCACATATCCCATTTCTTCCACATGAACATGGAATTCAAAGATATTCTTTAACACTGCTAATCGATGATCAATCGATAATTGCCGGAAGCGAAAATACGGTGAGTCTGGGTGTTCATATTTTAATGGAGGGGGAAATTTCCAATGCGGATGTAGACCCTCTCCCTCAAACCATTCAAATACGAGCGCATAACCATTTTCAAGCTGAAAATGTTCAACTAAGTTTACTAAATTTGGGTGTTGCAAACTCTCATAAACAGGGATTGCTTCTTTTAACCTTGTGATCGCTTCTTCCGGATCTCCAGCAAAGTGAAGAGGACTTGCACCCGCATATTTAACGAACTTCTTCACGTCATTCTTTTCCACACCAAAGCTCAAATTGCCTGAATCCTGTTCAGCAAAAACGACAAAGACATTACCTAGATCATGGAGCCAAGTAAAATCATGTGGGGCTTTTACCGAAAAAGACACTTGATCTAACGATATAAGATGACTCATTTCATCCCTCCGATTATTTACCTATGCTATCCTTATTCGATTCCAAGAAAGAAAAATCCTTTAACAGGGGTTCAAGATCCTTTCAATCTGTTGTATAATACGAACATATTTACCGGAGGTGATAGAAAATGGCGAGTACCCTACCGCCAGAATTGGTAGCATCTCATGCAAAGCCTATTATGGAAAAGGCGATTCTTTGCATGGGGTGGACAATCAAATAATCGCCGCATAATGGCTTTGCCCCTTATTAAAAAATAATAAAATAAGGAGCTAGTAAATATGACAAGCCATCTGAAAATAGAAACATTTATTCGAAGTGATCAATATCAATTTATAAAATTCCAAGTGAAAAATCTGGTGCATGCCTATAACACTGTGAAAGATCCCAATGTCTTAAAGGCGGTAAAGTTTGGAACTCTTGATAAAATCCTAGAGTTGTTCCCAGAAATCACTGAACAGCAGCGCTTGCTTTTAAGCCCTGTTACGGAAATAAAAGAAGATTCTCAAGCGAATCAATATGTAAACGAATTGAAGGATTATGTGATTCCCTTTAAAACTATAACGGAAAAAACAGTGAGCAAACTATTTCCTAAAGCAAAAAAATTAAAGCTTCCTTCTTCTTTAAAGGAAGTTAACTTTAAGGAAATCTCTTATTTGGGCTGGTATGATATCCGCTCAGAAAAGAAATTTCTCATATTCGACTATAAAGGAAAATTGATTGGTATTAACGGAACCTTTCGCCAATCCACAAAAGGCATTTGTGCTTTATGCAATGGCCATGAAGAAGTTGGGTTATTTATGGCTAACGTCAAAAGTGGCAAAGAGACCTACACAAATCGCGGAAATTATATTTGCACAGATAGCTTAACATGCAATCAGAACTTACGGTCATTAGATAAACTTGAACAATTCGTTGAGTTGGTAAAGAAATAAACTGAGGGGATTTCCCTCAGTTTTTGCTTTTATTAGGACCTCCGAGATTCCTATTAATTAATTTTCACAATAAAATCTAGCAAATGATTAGAATCAACAGGTATCTTGGCTTTTACTTTAAGACTTTCACTGTCAAGGATAATGATATGATTTCCTTCCTTATCATTGCTCATTTCTTTCACATATATTTCTTTCTCCTCTATGTTCTGATAGAGGGGCTCATACCAATGTTCTGTATTGGCAAAATCGGCATTGAATAATTGAAAATTTGGCTCACCCTCTAAATTTAAGATACCTAAGGAGAAACGTTCTTCCTCCCCTATTCCCCTCAAGCAATATAAAATTCTGTGATCATCTAAAGCTAATTGTCCATTTTCGTAAATATCATAATACTGTTGTGGTGGTAAGTTTTTAAAGGGCTCATAAGTAGAGTACTGAAAGTCCTGATCATAAACATACATTTTTCCATTCTCCCCCAAAATATAAGCAAGTTCACTTGTTGAAAAAAGGGGAATAAGCGCAATATCTTTTGTGCCAAAGTTTTCATACCTTACTGAATCATTCTTTAGATCCACTATAGCAATTCCATGCTCTGCATATTCGTCATTTTTTTCTAATGTGGCCGTTGTTCCGTATATCAACTTCTCCTCAAAATTTAAAATTGGTGCAAAGAGTGGAGAATGCCGGTATTCTGTTTCAAAGCTTTTTTTGACTGTAGCGTTTGAAATGGAAACATTGTAACCACCTATTTTTTCATTGTAATTTTGATCACCAGTTTTATGTGACACGAGCGTCTGTAAAATAATGTCGTTTCCATAGTGCATAAGATGGTCAATGCCAACATCAAAATTAAAATAATCAACATTCACTTTTTCAAAACTCTTTTTGGGGATATCATAGGTAAAATAGTAATTATCAATAGCCGTATCTCCAAAAAAGGATATATATAATTGGTTCATATTATTGGGTTTCTGGTGAGGTAGCATTCTTGAAAGTTCTTCATCGAATATTTTATATTTCCGAATGACCTTACCACTTTTTTCTACTTCTTTCACTAATGTAAAATCCTGTGAAACTCGCAAGTCCCTTGGGTAAATCAGAAAATAATCACCAGTTCCTTGTACTGTTTCTGATGAAAAGTTTTCAATCCCATCAACACGAACAAACTCACTTTGGTTGTGTCCCTTTGCGGAATAAACAATGATAGGTACGATTAGTATTAAAAAGATAAGCAAAAATAATAAGATTTTTTTATTCATTTTCTCTTCCAATCTTTACTTTACATTATGTATTAGTAATCTCCGATACTCATAATATAGACGTAAAATGTTCTAAATTCGTTTCGGTTATAAAAAAATAAAAGCTCCCCCACCCCTCCATCTGTTTGCATCCCCTTACATTCCAATTAAAAATCTAAGTAGATCCACATCTTCCGGATACATATGATTAAGTTTTAGAATATCTGCTAGAGATTTCCATGCTTTTTCTTCAATAAGCTGATCCGGATCTTGAATGCCTCGACTAGCGCCAATTGCCTGGGCAAGAAAATAATAAGTTTTTACTTGAATCCCATTGATGTTTGCATGTTTTATATATAAAGGTTTAATTATTTGTACATGATAACCTGTTTCTTCTTTCACCTCTCTTATACAGCACTGCTCCGGTGTTTCTTCCGCCTCCATTCCACCGGACGGCACAGCCCATAAATCCGCGTCCTTGCTTCTGACCATTAGCACTTGTTGATATTCATTGATACAAATAGCGGCCGAACCGCTCCATTTTTCCATCCTTTTCCCCCTGTAATCGTTGCTCAAGAAAGAACACTCAAATATAAATCCAACGAATTTTTCACTTCTTTTATGACGAACTGAATAAAATCATCGTCATTTTTCGCGGTATGGGCTTTATCCAATGCTTCATAATAAGCTAATCGATTTTCCACTTTGATGACAATGGGTGGAAAACCTGCTTTCATCAATTCTAGATTTAACAATAGGCGGGATGTACGTCCATTCCCGTCAATGAATGGGTGAATACCAACGACAATCCTGTGTAATATGGCCGCTCTTTCCACTGGATGTATGTCTAATGCCTCTCCTCTTGCCAACTCTACACATTGTTCCATTTGTTCCTTAATTAAGAAGTGAGCAGGAGGGACATGGTTGGCTCCAGCAATCAATACCTGTTGGTCACGGTATACACCCGCATAATCATCATCAATTCCTTTTAGAATAAGACGATGGAGATTTTTTATTTGCCATTCCGACAATGGTTCACCTCTTTGTACAATTTCTTCCACGTACTTTACCGCATCTCGGTGGTTAATGACCTCTAAATGCTCCCTCATCGTTTTTCCACCAATCGTGATTCCTTCTAATACGACCTTTGTCTCGTTGAGTGTTAACGTATTACCCTCTATCGCATTAGTGTTATATGTCCATTCAAGCAATAGCTTTTCCTGTAAACTCTTTAAAGTATATTTCGGTATTGGCCTCAGACTATCTAACTTTTCTTTTTTCTCGTTTATTTGTTCAAACATCTAAATCCTCCTCGTAAGCCGATTATTCCCGTCATTGTTTTGATAACATTTTACCATACCCTAGATCTCCAATTTTGAGAAATGAAAAAATCCTCCCTACTATGCAAGTATGGAGGATCCGCTTGTTCATTATCTTTTATTCATTTCGTTGGGAACAGAATTATGACGTTCATTGCGATCCAATGAGGCAATTTTTTCCATGTCCTCATCTGTTAAGGAAAAATCAAAGACATCTAGGTTTTCTTGCATACGTGAAGGTGTGACGGTTTTCGGGATAACCATAACATCTGTCTGCAAATGCCAACGTAGGATAACTTGAGCCGGTGTTTTTCCATGCTGCTTGGCAATCTCTTGAATCACTGGATCTTCAATCACTTTTGTTCCATTCATCAATGGACTATAGGCTTCAAGAAAAATACCATGCTCTTTACAAAATTGTTTTAATTCTTTCTGCTGTAAATATGGATGGCACTCGACCTGGTTCACTGCTGGAACAATTTCACACTCATCCATAATGCGTTGTAAATGCTCAATATCAAAGTTACAAACACCAATTGCCTTTGCCTTTCCATCTTTATAGAGTTTTTCTAAAGCTTTATACGTTTCTACGTACGTATCATATTTTGGTGTTGGCCAATGAATTAAGTAAAGATCCACATAATCTAGAGCAAGCTTTTCAAGACTTTCATCCATTGCTTTTAAAGTTGTTTCATATCCTTGATCAGCATTCCAAACTTTTGTCGTTAGGAAGATATCTTCGCGAGCAAGATTACTATTCGCCAGTGCTTTTCCAACTCCGACTTCATTTCCATAAATTTTGGCTGTATCGATCAAACGATATCCAGTTTCTAAAGCTTGTCTAACGGCATTCTCTGCTTCTTCATTTGGTACCTTCCAGACACCATATCCTAATTGCGGTGTACGAATTCCATTATTCAATGTTATGTAATCCATGTAATCGCTTCCTCCCTTATTTGTTCTATTTTATAGTCTACCATAGGCTTCTCTATAATTAAATTTTTTAATATACGAATCAATGTCATAATTGCTTATTAACGATCAATACACGAACGTTATTGTGAAAGGAGATTGAATGGTTAATCCATGTATTTCCTTAACTAGTTATTGGAGCGGAAGGTGGCGGCACCTCGGAGGATTCGCGTGACAAGTGAGATCCCGCAGGAGCACATATGAGGAGCTCACCGCACGCCCCCCGGAAAGCGTCCACCTGAAGCGTAAATCAGCGTTGTTCGGATTTGAATTCTAAAATCTCTATTATGAAATTGATTCATACACTAACTTTATTATGATAATGAAATAAATATGTCTTTTGTGAAAAAAGCGGACCAAAAGCTGAACTTTTAGCCATAAAAACTCCCTTCTTCCCAGACAAAATCCTTCTTGAACAAATTTAATCAAACATTTGATTAATTTGAGATTCAAACGATTATGCCTCTTTTACCTTATTGATTTTGGAGTAGGTGAAAGCTTCCAGTTTTCTCCAAGCCTCTTTGACAGATTTATCTCTAGCAACTGCCCTACTAAATCGTGTATGATAAGGGTACACGAAACAATAAATTGATCGAAAAATCATAAAAAAATGCAGATGGAACGAGACACTACTAGTTAGTGAAGGAGGAACCCCCTTGAGTTATGGAGCTACATTGCAAAAAGAAGCGATGCACATATTAAAGTTAACAAGTAGAACCTTTTACATCCCAATTAAATTATTGAATCCGACCTTACGAGAAACAGTTGGATCTGCTTACTTGTGTATGCGTGCCATTGATGAAATTGAAGATCATGAAGAGTTGCCATCTGATACGAAACAACATTTACTTCGTTCGACTAGTCGACTTCTTCAAACAAAATTTGATCCTCATGCTTATCAGCAGTTGTTAAAACCCTATGAACATCTTTTACCTGAAGTGACTTTGAGACTTCATGACTGGCTAAACGTATGTCCCGCTGGTGTTATCGATAAGGTTAAGGAATCAACCAGTATTATGGCAGACGGTATGGCCAAGTGGGTGGAAAAAGATTGGATCGTCAAAACTAAAGAAGATCTAGATGATTATACTTATTATGTGGCAGGCTTAGTAGGTGTGATGCTCTCAGATATTTGGGAATGGTATGATGGTACAAAAACAGATCGTGACTTGGCAATTGGATATGGAAGAGGCCTACAAGCCGTAAATATGCTACGAAATCAAGATGAGGATGCAGAACGTGGTGTCCATTTTATCCCAGACGGATGGGGACGTAAAGAAATGTTTAACTACGCCAATGTCCATTTAGAGATGGCGGACGAATATATCCAATTCATTGATACAAAAAACATCTTGTTATTTTGCAAAATTCCACTCGCACTCGCTAAAAAGACTTTAAAGGCATTAAGCAAAGGCGAAGAAAAAATGGGTCGTGCTGAAGTTGAATCAACAGTAAATGAGATTTTAAAAAATCATTAAGAAACAAGAGTGCAAGCGCCTGTCCCGTGGTGTCTGGTTAAATGAAACTTGCAAGATGATCAAACTAATAAATTGTTATCCAGCTTTTACTAGCAAACTAGAACCATAAATAGATTTCCAGAGGTATCCAGCAATTGAACAATTGCTGGATACCTCTTTTTTGTAAGAAAGCAGTAAAAACGATAGGCAGTCTACCACAGTCATGAAACTAAATGGTTTTGCTCACACCTCCTTAAGAAGGAACATTGCTTCATACTTTTCCTTCCAACGCAGTTAGAAAGGCGAGTAATATAGAAGCCAGCCTTTCCACTAGCCGTTGGTAAAAAATAGATTTGCTTCCCTAGATTGTAACCAATAGTCGATAATCTGGCTTTTTTGAAAAAACTTGACTAGCAAGGACGGTAGTTTGCACTTGAACTCACATCCTGTCGGTAGATCAATTTCATATTTCGATTATTTCCGGGGAAATTCTCTCTCTGTTTAAATAATATAAATGGGCTAAATGAAATACTTCCTTTTTCATATGGTCTATATTTGTGATGGAATACATACTATTTAATTTGAATCATGGGCATTTTCGTGAAATTTTAGAATGCTAAAAAACTGTAAACCTGATAAACTAGTAAATCATAATAAGATAGTTGATTAGAATACGCTAGGGGTGTGCTTGTGAAATCATCTAGAAAAATCTTATTTTATATCGTCACTATGATGTATTGGTTTTCCATGTATACGTATGTCCCCATTCTCTCCCCCTATGTGGAGCATCTTGGGGGCTCAGTTTTTATGATTGGGCTAGTTGTCGGCAGTTATGGATTTACACAAATGCTTGTCCGTATCCCTTTAGGCATTTGGTCTGATCGGATCGGGAAGCGAAAACTATTTATTTTTGCTGGAATTGCCTGCGCAGTATTAAGTAGTTTAGGTTTGGCGCTATCGAGCAATGTGTGGGCGATTTTTGGATTTCGCTCACTTGCAGGTGTGGCAGCAGCTAGTTGGGTAGCTTTTACAGTTTTGTTTGCCAGCTATTTCGAAGCAGATGAGGCACCAAAAGCTATGGGGATTATTAGCTTTTATACAAGTATCGGTCAAATGACAGCTACTACTGTGGGCGGATTTTTAGCCGATTATATGGGGTGGCGTGCACCTTTTTATCTTGGTGCGATCGTTGGTCTGCTTGGTTTAATTCTTGCCATCAAGCTTGTCGAGAAGCCAGCTGATCCAAAAAAGAAGCCTGTGGAAGTGAAAGAACTCATTAAAATGGGCGGAGAAAAATTATTGTTATCAGTCTCCTTACTTGCCATTGTTGTACAGTGTATTACCTTTACAACGATGTTTGGCTTTACACCATTACATGCAACTAGTTTAGGGGCATCTAATGCGGAATTAAGTATATTGACTTTACTCTCCACTTTACCGAACGCCATTGCTGGCTATATAAGTGGGAGTATTTTCGTAAAAAGATTTGGCGAAAGATATACAATTTTAATCGGCTTTGTGGCCGCTGCAATTTGTACAATCCTCCTCCCTTTTACACCAAGCTTGGGTTTATTAATTCTCACACAAGCCTTTAATGGATTTGCTCAAGGATTGATGATGCCCGTATTAATGGGGCTCGCTATTCAATCCGTTAATGAGGAGAGGAGAGCTTCGGCGATGGGGTTTTTCCAAGCGCTTTATTCACTCGGCATGTTTGGTGGACCTTTTATTGCGGGATGGATTGGGGAATATGTTGGTCTTTCAGGTGGCTTCATCCTGATTGGCAGCCTAAGCTTTGTCGGGGCGATTCTAGCTTTTCTATGGATGCCAAAGAGAAAGGTACAACAGAGATTGGGACATTGATTTAAAAAGAGGATGAATGACTTTTTCGTCATTCATCCATGTTTCAATCTTGCTTTCCATTCTTGCTCTAAAATACTATAAAGGTAAGAGTCTCTCCAATTATCTTTAATCCATAAATGTTCCCTTAATCTGCCTTCCTTAGTCATTCCGCTCTTTTCTAGCACCTTGGCAGATCCTATATTTCGACAGTCACATGTAGCCTGAATACGATGGATCTCTAATTCTCTAAAACCAAATTTCAATAATATTTGAGCCACTTCTGTTGCAATGCCTTGCCCCCAGTATGCAGGATTGACGACATAAGCAATTTCCCCAACTCGATGTTGAACATCTTTTATATTGATCTCCCCAGCCCCAATTAAGTTCCCGTTTACCACCATTGCAAGTGTATATCTTCTCCTCGCTTGTTGCTCGGCATCTCTGATTGCTTGTAGGACATATTTCTGAGAGTCTATTTTAGTATTTGGTCCCCAGGGTTGATAACGACAAACCATAGCCTGAGAAGCATACGCATGAACAGCCGGCCAATCCCCAACCGCAAATTCCCTTAAAGCCACCCTCTCATTAGAAAGAAAGATAGGTTGATCGTTCATTTCATTCCTTCCTTGATTTCATTAAATTGCGATAGATGATGAACTTGATTGTACTCCTTAATTCTCCACTGATTTTCTAAAAAATGAAGGTGACTAATACAAGCATTGACTAATTTTGTTTTTCCAGAGCCAATTTTACCATCTGAAAAAATAGCTAAAATTGTATTGATCACAGCTCCATGTGCCACCAGAATAATTTTATCATTGGGATATCGTTGCTGAATTTTCTCTAGCCCTTGCATAACACGTTCATTAAGCACAGAGCGTTCTTCTTGTTTAGGAATATGACCATTAGGAAATTTATCTAATCGCTCATCCTTTGACATGCCTTCTGCCTCACCATAACCTCTCTCAACAAATTCCTCCATTTCAATCAACGGAAGTTGTCGTGATGTATTAATAATCTCTGCTGTCTGTTTAGCCCTTTTGAGTGGACTTGTAATCACCCGATCCCAATGAGAACAGGCTAAGTGTTCACCACACTCTCTTGCTTGTCGCTTACCGATTGAGTTCAAAGGGATATCTGTCCTACCTTGTATTTTCCCCATAGCATTCCAATCCGTCTCACCATGTCTCACTAAACAGATCTGGCTCAAATTTACCACTCCACATAATCATTCTTTTATAGCATCCAAGATCAGCGATGGAAAACATACGAAGTCTCCTTGATTCCTAGGGTCATATTTCTTTGAGCGAAAAATCATGCCATCTTTTGCTGACCAATCTTTTGCATAGAAGGTTCCCTTATCATCGCAATATTCCAATAACTGAACTCGATAACCCGCTGTTTCAAACATCCTAGACAAAGTTTTATAATTGTAAACAATTTTATGACTAGCTGCAGGATGTTCCTTTGGCCCAGGCCCACCTACTTTCACATTGTTTTGATAGGCTTCATCTGGGAAAAATCCATCAGGAACAGCACAGCGAATATAACCAGAAGGCAACAAATATTTATAACATAATCGAGCAGCCGCTAGTCCCTCTTCCAATGTCAAATGCTCCCACACGTGCTCTGCTAAAATTGCTGTGATTGATACTGGTTTAAAGCGTTCTTTCCATGTAGTGTCATCCAGTAAATTCAATTCCTTCTCTTGAGTATGGATCCACCCAGGGTTATTATTGTATTCTCCGGCTCCGATCACGATCTTAATATCTGTTTGCAGCAATTCCCCACCCCTATTTATAAATTGTCAGCTTTCAATAAATTTTCACCATTTGATAAAGAATCCTTGAAGTAGTTTTCCTCTCCATTTCATTGTTTCGGTCCAATTAGAAAGGGAAAAATCATTTCTTGTTTTTTACTTTAACAATCAAAAAGTGTGGGCTTTTCATTAATTTTTTATATTTCTCAGGCTTCTTCAGTTTGAAGTGCCCAGTTGGTTGAGGTTCAATCATTTTGTCGATCGTAAAGTAGGTGTTCGCCTCATTTACAATCGTTGCTAGTGATCTTCGATAGAAGGGAACTTCCACTGTTTGCCCGTTCTTCTTCCATTGATCGATAATGAGCTCTGTCTCAAAATAGGCTTGTTTTTCAGATAAATGGATATCCATGGTTGGATGATGGACAGAGAATAATAGGATGCCATTCGGTTTTAAAATGCGCTGAAATTCTGAAAAGGTTTTTCTCCAATCTTCTATATAATGAAGGGCTAAAGAACTGACAATATAATCAAAGGTTTCATCCGCAAAAGGTAAGCTTTCACCAAAATCTAAACATCTTACCTCTGCCGCTGTCCCCACACGCCGCTTTGTTGCCTTGACCATTTCAGGACTTACATCTACAGCTATAACCTTTGCTCCGCGTCGTAAAAACTCATTCGTATACCAACCAGCTGCACATCCAGCATCAAGCATCTGCATTTGCTCTAAATTCTTCGGAATCTCGAGCATCATAGCCGGCCTTTCAAGCTCTGTATTATACAAACTCTCCTTGTCTACAGTGTGCTCGTATGCTTCCGAAAGTTGATTAAACGCCGATTTAATTTTCTCCCTCATAAGTCACCTCGGTTTTTTAAAATGAAAAAGGCTAATATATATTTCTCCAAAAAGAGACTAAATTCCTTTTAGTTACGCAATAAGCATCGAAAGTCACGCATTTCCCTTCTAAACTTCCGCATTTGTGATGAAGAGTCGCGCATTCAACCCCTGACTTACGCAATCAATATAAAAAGTTACGCAATCACGTCTAGAGCCACTCAAAATAAGACACATAGAAAAGGCCAAATCCTGTTAGATTTGGCCCTTACACTTATTCTTTATCATTTGGGATCACACAATTTCCATCGACACAAGCCGCATCATCCGCATCACCTGATAGATCTTGTAATACCGGAGCTGCCTTTTCCTCTTGCCATACTTTCTCCAATGCCCCCACAAATGTTTCCATTGGCTGTGCACCCGAAATGGCATATTTTTGGTTCACAACAAAGAAGGGAACCCCACGCACACCAATTTGTTGTGCAGTGTTCTCATCATATCGTACATCATCCGCATAGGCAGTTTCATCCTGAAGAACTTCAAATACTTCATTCCGTTCCAGCCCGACTTCTACAGCTAATTCAGCTAGCACATCATGATCACTAAGCCTTTTCCCCTCTGTAAAATAAGCGTGAAGAAGTCTTTCTGTAATCTCTTTGTCTTTCGCTTTCGTCTTCGCAAAATGTGCTAATCTATGGGCATCAAAGGTGTTGGCAGGTACCATCGTATCAAATTGAAAGTTGAGTCCAACCCCCTTCGCCTGTTCCCCAACCCCCTCATTCATCTTCTTAGCTTCGTCTACACTCATACCATATTTCATTGCGAGTGCTTCATGAATTGTTTTATCCTGATTTTTTGCAGTTGTTGGGTCAAGCTCATAGCTACGGAACTCCACCTCCACTTCATCTTTTTGTGGGAATTTTTCTAAAGCTTGTTCTAAGCGACGTTTGCCGATATAACAAAAAGGACAAACAAAATCTGACCATACTTCTATTTTCATTTCTACACCTCCGGATTTCTACAATTCCTTCTTTATATAGCTCCCCAATGTACGTACATCATAACCATATGTCTCTAAAATTGTCTTTGCTCTCTGCAATTGGTCATCTTCTATCCCTGCCGCTGTTTCAATAAAAAAGCGATAGGTTCCAAGTTTTTTCTTCGTAGGGCGTGATTCAATCCACGTTAAGTTAATTCCGAGGGAAGAAAAGACATTGAGAATAATCGCCAATAATCCTGGACGATCTTCGGTTGGAGTAATTAAGAGCATCGATTTTGCCTTTCCTCCTGTTTCAACACGATGTTTAGGAGATTTCGTGATAATGACAAATCTTGTCGAGTTGCAATCATTATCATGAATATCCTGTTGAATCACCTCCAAGCCAAATGTTTCTGCTGCCCATTCTGAAGCCACTGCACCTGCATCCATTCTTGCTTCCTTCTGAATTGCCTCTGCAGCCGCCGCTGTACTACTATAATGCTTCGTTTCAGCATGGATTTCTCTTGTAAACATTCGGCATTGGGCAAGGGCCGGTGGAATGGACCAAACCTCTTTTATATCTTTTAGTTTGGCACCTGGATTTCCTAATAATTGCAATCGAACCGGAAGCACGGCCTCCCCTTCAATCCACACATCATGATGAATCAATCCATCTGTTGTCATCGTGATAGTTCCTTCCAAAGCATTCTCAATTGGAACAATGCCTTTGTCTACTTTTCCCTCATCCACTGCTTCTAACACTTCAAAGATCGAGCTATACATAATCGGCTCCACGTCATCCTCTATAAAATAACGAACAGCCGCTTCTTCTGAAAAAGTCCCTTTAGGTCCTAGATAAGCGATTTTCACTGGTATACTCCTTCCCATTCATTTTCTTATCTTGCTCTATCATTCTTTTAAAGATTTGTTCAAAATGGGAATAAAAAACAAAGAAATTCACCTAATCATTAAACTGAAATTTCGAACATACTCTTATAATCAAGCAATTCTTAAAAGTTAATGTTTTATAGGAAAAGACAGCATAATCGCTGCCTTTTCATTTATTCTGTACATTATTTTGATAAAGCTGTCGTTAATGGTGGAACAATTTGTTTCTTACGTGAGACAACCCCTTGTAAAACAGCAGATTTTGCTTCCAACTTCACATTGAATGCTTGTTCCACTGCATGAGCTGCTTGTCCGACTGCAATTGCTGTCGAATCATTCGTTAAGATATCTGTTACAACAAATAAAAATAGATCCAGACCTTTGTCAGCCACTACCTGCTCCAATGCAGCCTCAATTTCTGCTTTGCGGGCAAGTACATCTTCCACACCAACCGCATTTACTTGTGCAATCTCAACTTTCGCACTTCCCATTGAAAATTCCTTAGCATCTAAGGAAAGCAATTCTTCCGCCGATTTCCCACTAATATCAGCGCCTGCTTTCAACATGTCCATTCCGTACTTTTCCGCATCGACACCAGCAATGGCAGCTAGTTCTTTTGCTGCTTTTATATCTTCATCTGTACAAGTAGGTGATTTAAATAATAAGGAATCAGAGATAATCGCAGACAGCATTAGACCTGCCATTTTTTGCTCTATCTCAAGCCCTTTTTCATGGTAGATTTTCTTCAATATCGTTGCCGTACAACCAACAGGTTCGGCACGGAAATAAAGGGGATCACTCGTTTCAAAATTAGCAATACGATGATGATCAATCA
Organism: Lederbergia galactosidilytica; assembly: GCF_017873565.1. Taxonomy (GTDB): domain Bacteria; phylum Bacillota; class Bacilli; order Bacillales; family Bacillaceae_C; genus Lederbergia; species Lederbergia galactosidilytica. Next base: position 79,336 of record NZ_JAGGKH010000003.1, on the reverse strand, counting down.
CTTCTGTAATCTTCACTTGATCAAGATCACTTACACTTTGTTGACGTTCATTATGATCAACTAAAATAACCTCATCTACTTCCCCAGCAACGGTTTCGACAAAGCGAGGAGCTTCTACTTGAAAGTAGTCTAAAGCAAATTGGGTTTCTCCATTGATTTCCCCTAAACGAACAGGTTCTACTTCAAATCCCAATCTCGTTTTAACATCCGCATAGACAAGAGCCGAACAAATTGTGTCGGTATCTGGATTTTTATGACCAAAGATGAAACTTTTTCCCATTTTTGTCTCTCCTTACTATATAATATGTATGATTTCATTGCTTTTTCCATTTTACCATATGACAGCCTATTTGAAAGAAAGAATGATTTTTTTTACAATGAATAATGGGGGTGTAGACGTGAAAAAACAATGGTTTCTTATCTTATTGGTTCTATTCATGATGATTCTATCGGGGTGTAGTGATAAAGTAGCGAAGCCTGAGGATCAATTTGATCAATATGTGAAGCTTTGGCAAGAACAAGATTTTGACAAAATGTATAACTATTTATCTACAGAAACAAAAGAACAAGTAAAAAAGAAGGATTTTGTCGAACGTTACAGTAAAATCTATAAAGACTTAGAGATAAAAGATTTAAAGATTCAATTTACTAAACCAGAAGAAGAAACAGATAAAAAAGCAGAAAAAATAGAATTTCCGTTCCAAGTTTCCATGAGTAGTTTAGCTGGAGAAATTGCCTTTGACCATCAAGCACAATGGGTAAAAGAGGAAGATGATGATAAAGCCACAGAATGGCGAATGAACTGGGATAGCACTTTTATTTTTCCTGATTTAGCAGATGGGGATAAAATTTCCGTACCAACAATCCCCCCGATCCGTGGAGCCATCCTTGACCGCAATGGGATTGCTCTAGCAGAAAATGGCGAGGCCTTGCAAGTCGGACTTGTTCCAGGGAAAATGGAAGAAGACGATACTATTACTAAATTAGCAAAGTTACTAGGGATAGACTCTAAAAGCATTGAAAACGCCTTAAACCAATCTTGGGTAAAACCTGATCTTTTGGTCCCGATTAAAACTTTGCCAGCAAAGGACGAGGATTTACAACAGAAGTTATTGGAGCTTCCGGGAGTCAGTCTTGGTACAACAAATGCTCGTGTTTACCCTCTCGGTGAACGAGCCGCTCATTTAACAGGGAATTTATCGACTATTACAGCGGAGGATCTAGAAAAGCACAAAGGTAAAGGATATTCCGATACAGATATGATTGGCAGACGGGGACTTGAGCTTGTTTTAGAGGAGCGGTTAAGAGGGACGCCTGGCGTACAAATTATTATTAAAAAGGAAGATGGCAGTGAGAAAATTCTTGCCGAGAAAGAAGTACAAAATGGCGAGGATATTGAGCTTACAATTGATAGTGCTCTTCAAGTCAACATCTATGATGAGTTCGAAGGCAAGCCTGGTACCGCTGCAGCAATTGATCCTGAGACAGGTGAAACTCTAGCACTTGTAAGTAGTCCCGCCTATGATCCAAATGTGTTAACACTTGGTGCGAATGAGGAGCAATGGAAAAAATTACAGGACGATCCGAAACAACCGATGCTCAATCGTTTGAATTCAGCCTTCGCACCTGGTTCAGTCTTAAAACCGATCACAGCCGCTATTGGTCTTAAAGATGGCACCATTACATGGGATGAAAAATTAACAATTAATGGTAAGGGCTGGAAAAAGGATGAGTCCTGGGGAAAATACGAAGTAAAACGTGTAAGCGATCCAGGAGTCCCGATTGATTTAGAAAAGGCTCTGATTTATTCAGACAATATTTACTTTGCACAAAAAGCGATCGAATTAGGACAAAAAAAGTTTGAAACAGGTCTTAAGAATTTTGGCTTTGCTGAGGACATGCCCTACTTATATCCAATGCATCAATCCACCTATGGGGAAATTGGATCCGATATTGCCCTTGCCGACTCAAGCTATGGTCAAGGCCAAGTTGAAGTAAATGTGCTCCATTTGGCTACCATGTACTCTCCTTTTACCAATAAAGGAAATATGATCAAACCGATCTTAGAAGCGAAAGAGGAAAAGGGGCAAATATGGAAAAAGAGCCTTCTAACAGAAGAACAAGCAACACAATTAACTGCTGCTCTACGTAAGGTTGTGGATGACCCTAACGGTACAGCCCGTGGAGCAAGAATTGAGGGCTATCCGCTTGCTGGAAAAACAGGTACAGCAGAATACGAAAAAGCGGAACAAGGTGTAGAAGGGAAAGAAAATGGCTGGTTTGTAGCCTATAACCCTGAAAAGCCTGATCTCATTATTGCTTTAATGGTTCAAGAAGGTGGATCCGCGGGTGCGATTGATCATGTGACAAATATATTTAAAGAACAACGTTAAGAACAAAAGAACAATCGCCTGTTTAGCGACGTACAAACTTCAGTTAATTAATTCAGCGTCCATTAGCCTAAGATAAAGATTACATGGCGAGGAATGACCGCTGTTGACTTATCGTAGGAAGAAGTTGAAAGTTTACTAGCTGTTGGAGCTAGACCTAATCCCGGCCAATTTTTATATTTTCTAACCTTTTAAGAAAGGAACCAGCACACCGATTGGTATACTGGTTCCTTTCTTAACTTTTATTGAAATTGAGCTTTCTTATACATTTTCTTAAAGTCTTCTAATTTATTAGTTGTACATAAAATGTTTGGGTAACGACGGAAAATATCAAATTGCCATTGCTTATCAACTGGCCAGACAATAATTTGTAGCCCCGCTTCCTCACATTCCCTAACAAATTCATCTGTTAAGTATTCAATTCGAACAGCAAGGGAGGATGCCTTGATTTCTTTTAAAAAATGGAACAAGCCAGGAGTTGCCCCATGTTGGATTACACCTAATTCGATTTCCTCTGACAACTCTCTCATCTTTCTAATAGAATAGTGATCAAAGGAATTGACATAAACCGAATCCATCATCCCTGTTTCTTCAATGATCTTAAGAGTCTTTTCCTCTAATTCAGGATATAGATAACCATGTTGCTTTAACTCTACAGCAACATTCATTTTCCCTTTAGCGAATTGAAGCGCTTCCTCTAAAGTGGGAATTGTTTCATTTCCTCCAACCTTTAGCTTTCTAAGTTCGGCAAAAGTAAAATCCTTCACAAATCCTTTTGCGTTCGTCATTCGATTTACTGTTATATCATGCATCAAAATAGGAACCCCATCTTTACTAAGCTGAACATCGATCTCGATATGGCTAAACCCCAATTCATATGCTGCCCGATATGCCGTTAATGTGTTCTCTGGATATTTTCCAGGATACCCGCGGTGGGCAAGTGCCGTAATCAAATTTATTCCCCCGTTCACTTTTAGTATAGTAATGGCTATCATTTTAAATCTTAGCAGTACTCCCTAAAACTTGTCTACACGAAAGCCCATAAATTTCCACATTTAAATATATAATCTTTGATAAGAAGCTTTAAGACAGGATTGATATTTCATTTAAAAAGCCATCAATAAGCAAATTTTTCTTACTGATGGCTTGTCATTATGTAATTCTTAATGATGATGGTCATAATCAAGTAGCTTACTTTCTTCATCCCGGCTATGGATTTCGTTGACAATGAGCATACTTGTAAAGCAATCTAATATTTCTTGTGTCACTGCTTCTTCTTGTAAATACCCACGAACTCTCTTCGCTAAAATCCGTAAAATATCATGATCTCTCGTCAGCATATTAATTGTTTCTCGCATTTCTGGATCTTTTTCAAGCACTTCTTTATAGAAGCCTTCTTCTTCTGAATCTGCATGAGTAATAACGCGCATTTCCCAATGTTCAATCAATGCATCAGCAACCGCTAAGGCTTTTTTATCTTCCTTTTCCTTTACTAATTGAGTCAGCACTTCTGTTAAACTTTTGGCTTCCATAAAAGCACCGTCATGAATGGCACGATGTGCATCCAATTTTCTTAATGATGGGCCTGACATAATAAATCCCCTCTCCCTTAATTAAAAAACTTTTATGAGGTTATGCAAAAAGATATGAATCAAAGGCTAACTTGGGCACATTCACTATATCTTAGCGATTTTTTCAGCTCAAGATCTTTTATAATAACCTTCTCCCAGCACGTCGATTTTCTAGCGAAAGACTCGAATTCAGACGGAAAGATATTTGGGCTTTTGTTATGGACAGAACATCAGTATAATTAGCCAGCTAATTCCGTTTATCCTCTTTAAGTATATTTTTTAACCTTCATTCTCTTCCATTTTTCTCCGCACCTGCTGCGGGTGCATTTTCCGATAAATAATATACTTGCGATATAAATACTCAAGTGGCAAACTCCACACATGCACGAGCCTTGTAAATGGCCAAATTGCAAAAAGTGCAAATGCTAAAAAGACATGTAATTGGAAGCCAAATGGAGTGCCGACCATTAATTCCGGTTTAGGGCTGAACATTAGTAATCCACGAAACCATGGACCAATGGAGGTACGATAATCAAAGTCTCCTCCAGTAGCGGTATACCCTACAGTGGCCGAAAAACCAACAAGTACAACGGCTCCTAATATAACTAAAGTAAACATTGCATTCATATTACTTGTATTCCGAATTCTCCTTGTGCCACTTCGACGTAAAAACAATAAGAATCCACCAATTACTGTCGCAAGACCTGCAATTCCACCCAATGAGAATGCCACTAAATGATACATATGAGGATTGATCCCCATTGTATCATAAACAATTTTCGGCACTAAAATACCGGCGATATGTCCAAAGAATACAAATATAATTCCCCAATGAAACAGAAGACTTCCCCATTTTAATTGCCTTTTCTCTAAAAATTCACTTGATTGAGCAGACCAACCAAATTGGTCTACCCGATAACGATAAATATGGCCTACAATAAAAATGGTAAGACAGAGATATGGAAAAACAGCCCAAAAGAAGTAATCCCAAAATGTCATGTTATCCTCCCTTCCGTTCCCTTAAAGGTTATTCAAACAGTCCGGTAAAAAGCTTCGAACGTTCGACACACACGATGTGCTAATGTCTGACGTTAGTGATTGACATCAGACATTACCGACTTAGTCCTTTTTACCTTCCCTTTTGAATACTCACCTTAGGAAACTTTTTCATTTTCTTTTGTACTTTCAATACATTTTAAACATGTCGCAATTAAATACCGGTAAGGACTGTCAACACCTTGTAATTCCAGCTCCAAGTTTTGAATAGAGCGTAGATGAAGTTGTAATATTTTTGCAGAATGCTTTTCGGGAACGATGGAGGCAAATTCAAGAACTAATGGTAAGTAATCTGGTAATTCTTCTGTTGTAAATTCCATTCCATAATCCATCATTTGCCGCCTTAATTGAACAAGGATAGAGCCTCGATCCCGATTATCCTTGAAAACTGTATAAGTTAAATACAAAGTTGTTCGATCATAAAAATCAAATGTATACACGTAACTTTTACATAATTCTTCATAAGAAGTTTTTTTCATATAATCAAGGAAGGGCTTGAGAGTGAGTCGAATCGACTCATCTGAAAATTCCTCAAGCACATCCACTTGTTCAAGCCATTCCTTCCACTCACGTTCTGGATATTGGAGCAATGTAGAGACAAGGCTATACACCTTTTGATTTTGATTCATCCAATTCCCTCCAATATTGTTCTCCGTAATACTCTAGAGGTGCTTCTGGCGGATGCATCCCAACGGCACAGGTTTCACAACTGCCTCCACCATTTCCAAATTCCTCAAAACCAGCCATTCCTCTTTCCGTAAACATATCTCCAGACAATTCTTTATGAGATGGTGGAATCACATAGCGATCATGATATTTAGCAATTGCAGAGAGTTCATACATTTCTCTGACAAGTTCTTCTGTTAAACCAGCTGCCTCCAGTAAATTTGGATCTGCATCTTTCCCTAAGTTCTCATTACGCATATAACTTCTCATTGCCACAAGCTTTCTTAAAACATTTTTGATCACTTGTGTATCACCCGCTGTAAACAAATTAGCCAAATACTCAATTGGAATCCTCATCTGTTCAATCGTCGGAAATACAACACGCGGGTCGATTGAATCACCTGCACCACCAAAGGCATTCATAAAGGGACTTAATGGAGGAACATACCAAACCATTGGTAAAGTACGATATTCAGGATGTAAAGGAAGAGCAATTTTCTGTTCAACAGCCATTTTATAAACTGGTGATTCCTGTGCTGCTGAAATCCAATCATCTGGAATGCCTTGTTTCCTAGCCTCTGCAATGATCTCTGGATCATGTGGATCTAAAATCATATCAAGTTGAGCTTCATATACGTTTTTATCATCTAGAACAGACGCAGCCTCTTCAATTTTATCAGCATCATATAAAATTAAACCGATATAACGTAGACGTCCCACACAGGTTTCTGAACAAATCGTAGGTTGGCCTGTTTCAATCCTTGGAAAACAGAAAGTACATTTTTCTGCCTTATTCGTTTTCCAGTTAAAGTAAACCTTCTTATAAGGACAACCCGACATACAGAAACGCCAACTTCTGCAAGCATCTTGATCAACCAAGACAATTCCATCTTCATCACGCTTATAGATAGCTCCAGATGGGCATGAGGCAAGACAAGATGGATTAATGCAATGCTCACAAATACGTGGCAAATACATCATAAATGTTTCCTCAAATTCGAATTTGATTTGTTCTTCCAATCCATCCATATTTGGATCCTGTTTTCCTGTTTTATAGACACCAGCCAAGTCATCTTCCCAATTTGGTCCCCATTGGATATCCATGTATTCATCAGTTAACTGGGATTTCGGTCTTGCAACAGGTTGATGTTCCCCTTCTGGACTATTAATCAAATTCTCATACGTATAATCCCATGGTTCATAGTAATCATCGATCTCAACTAAATTAGGGTTATAGAAAATGCTTAATAGCTTACTAACTCGTCCTCCTGCCTTAAGTTCAAGCTTGCCGTTTCTTACTTCCCAGCCGCCTTTCCGTTCTTCCTGGTCTTCCCAACGCTTCGGATATCCGACTCCTGGCTTTGTCTCCACATTATTCCAGTACATATACTCTGCCCCTGGTCGATTCGTCCATGTGTTCTTACAAGTGACGCTACAAGTATGGCAGCCAATACATTTGTCTAAATTCATCACCATTCCGTATTGTGCTTTAATCCTCAAGCCAATCCACCTCGTCCCTTTCAAGTTTACGGATGACAACCTGTTCATCCCTTTGATTTCCTGTTGGTCCGTAGTAGTTAAATCCATAGCTTAATTGGGCGTACCCGCCAATCATTTGCGTCGGTTTCATATGAATGCGTGTTGGACTATTAAATGTTCCGCCTCGTTGCTTCGTAATTGGAGAGCCTGGAACGTTAATAATTCTCTCCTGAACATGATACATAAACGCTACTCCGCGCGGAATTCTATGACTCACCACAGTCCTTGCCACAACCACTCCATTTCGGTTATACATCTCGATCCAGTCATTATCATCCAATCCAACTGATTTGGCATCTTCATTATTCAGCCACACATGTGGCCCCCCTCTAAATAAGGTCAACATTGGTAAAGTATCTCCATAAGTACTGTGATAGGACCATTTAAAATGGGGAGTGAGATATTTTAAAGTAATTTCTTGTCCCTCCATAACAGGACGGTTATCACGATCATAAAAGGCCATTTTTTTCAATGGTGCTTTAAAGGTAGGCAATTCCTCGCCAAATTCAAGCATCAAATCATGATCTAAATAAAAATGCTGTCTTCCTGTTAACGTTCGGAATGGAACAAGTCTTTCAATATTCTGTGTAAAAGGGGAATAACGACGATCCCCTTTATTAATTCCCGTAAAAACAGGAGTTGTCAGCACTTGCTTTGGCTGGGTTGTAATGTCATGAAAAGTAATATGTTCCCCTGCCCGATCACTCGTTATATCTTTTAATTCTTGTCCTGTTTGTTTTTCCATAACATCCCATGCCTTCATGGCGAGACTACCATTTGTCGCACTGGAGAGAGTGAGCATAGCTTCAGCTGCATTTCGATCTGTATACAAATTTGGTTGATCCTTAAAATCCTTCGAGTGCTTAGAGGGACCTAACATTTTAAATAATTTTTCGTATTCTTCTTTCCCCTGAAAGGAAACACCGTGAGCACCTAATGCCTGTTTTACATTAGGCCCAAGTGTGATGTATTTATCAAAAATCTTAGTGTAATCCCTCTCAACAATCTGTATATTTGGTAAATTCAGCCCTGGCGTAGGCTCAAACTCACCATGTTTCCAATCGGGAATATGGCCGTATTTTTGGCTGATTTCACCTGGTGAATCTTTACCAAATGGTGTTGTCACAACATCTTGGACAGGCCCATCAAAGTAATGCTTGGCCATTTCTGAAAAGCGCTGTGCTAAATTTCGAAATGCCTCCCAGTCTGATTTCGCTTCCCACGGAGGGGTAATAGCTGGGTTAAATGGATGTACGAAAGGATGCATATCAGTACTTGAAAGATCAAACTTTTCATACCAAGTTGCGGCAGGTAAAATAATATCCGAATATAAACCTGTACTACACATTCTGAAATCAGCACTAACCATTAAATCAAGCTTGCCTTCGGGAATCTTTTCCACCCAATTAATTTCCTCTGTCGCCTCTTCTTCATTTTCAGTACTTAATGTTCCTTCATGTGTTCCTAACAGATGCTTCAAAAAGTACTCATGCCCTTTGGCTGAACTTCCAATCAAATTCGCCCGCCAAACAAATAATACCTTTGGAAAAGAACGCTGATTTTCTGGATTTTCAACAGCAAACTTGAGCTCGTCACTTTTAAGTTGTTCCACAAATTTCTCCTGAAGTTTTTCATTAGAACCTTCGCTCTCTGCGCCTAATTCAATCGGGTTTTTATTAAATTGTGGGTAACTAGGCAACCAACCAAGTCTTGCAGCCAATACATTGTAATCACCAGGATGGTTGTATTTGCTTTTTTCTACTAAAGGAGATTTTAAATTTTCCATTCGCTGATCTTCATAACGCCATTGTTCAGTAGCAAAATAGAAAAAACTCGTACCATTCATTAATCGCGGGGGACCGCCCCAATCTCTTGCCATGGCAATTGCGCCCCAGCCTTCTAAAGGACGAACCTTTTCTTGCCCAACATAATGAGCCCAGCCCCCACCATTCCGACCTTCGCACCCAGTTAACATCACAAGGTTTAGAATTGCACGATAAATGGTATCAGAATGATACCAATGATTGATTCCCGCTCCCATGATAATCATAGACCTACCTTCTGAATCAATCGCATTTTGTGCAAATTCTCTTGCTATTTGGGCCACTTGTTTCTGATCAACACCTGTTAGCTTTTCCTGCCATGCAGGTGTATAAGGAATATCTTCGGTATAGCTTTTCGGGTAATCACCCGGTAAGCCTCGATCTACTGCACAATTCGCCATCATTAAATCGAAGACAGTTGTAATATAGACTTGTTCACCTTCGATTTCGATCTTTTTCACAGGTAAACCGCGTTTTAAGACACCTTCTTGCTCCTCACCGAAATAAGGGAACAAACCCATAACTGTCTCATCCTCTTTACCCAGTAGACTTAGCTCAGGCTCTATCTCCCCTAATTCATTGTCACGGTCTTCCAACTTCAAATTCCATTTGCCCTTTTCATTTTCCCAACGATGACCAATTGTTCCATTGGGACTAGCAAAACGCCCTGTCTTTTGATCCAATAATACAGGCTTCCATTCTGCTTGATCAACGTCCATTCCTAAGTCACTGGCACGTAAAAATTTATCCCCAACAAAGTGACCATCTTTTTTCTTCAGGGTAATCATGAAGGGCATATCTGTGTATCTTTTAATATAGTCTGTAAAAAAGTCTACTTGCTGATCAACATAAAACTCTTTTAAAATAACATGGGTCATTGCCATAGCCAACGCCCCATCCATACCGACTTTTACTGGAAGCCAATTATCCGCAAACTTGACGTATTCCGCATAATCTGGGGCAACTGCTACCACTTTTGTGCCTCGATAGCGCGATTCTACGTAAAAATGAGAATCAGGAGTTCTTGTCTGCGGTATATTAGATCCCCAAGCGATAATGTAACTTGAGTTAAACCAATCCGAGCTTTCTGGGACATCTGTCTGATCCCCCCAAACTTGCGGAGAGGAATTAGGTAAATCGGCATACCAATCATAGAAACTTAAAAGCGAACCACCCAACAAACTTAAAAATCTGCCACCAGCCGCATAACTGACCATCGACATAGCAGGAATCGGTGAAAATCCAAAAATCCGATCAGGTCCATATTCCTGAATAGAGTGAATTAAGGCAGCCGAAATTAAGGTGTTTACTTCGTCCCAGTTGGCCCGTACTAACCCACCTTTTCCTCTCGACCGTTTAAATCTTGTTGCTTTTTCTTCATCCTCGACAATACTACGCCAGGCAGCAACCGGATCTTTCGTTTCAGCTAAAGCCTCATGCCAAAGTTTAAGCAATGAACCTCTAATATAAGGATAACGAATCCGTAAAGGACTATATGTATACCACGAAAAGCTTGCACCCCGTTGACAACCACGTGGTTCAAATTCCGGCATATCAGGTCCTGTTGAAGGATAATCAATCTGTTGCATTTCCCAGGTGATGATCCCATCCTTTACATGAACCCGCCAGCTGCATGATCCCGTACAATTCACCCCATGTGTGGTTCTTACCACCTTATCATGTTGCCAGCGTCGGCGATAAATTCGTTCAGACCCACGGTCAAAAGGCTGGACAGCACTTTGATCTGTCTTCTCATAAGTCTGACCGAAAAACTTCAACTTTTTCCAAAATGGGTTTGAGGATTTTGAAATATTGGCCATCTTCAACTTCCTTTCCGCAAAATTTTGGGTATACTCGGCATCTTTTTCCTATTTTCCCCTACTTTTTTCCAATTAAACGGAACATTTAATAATCCACATACTTAAGAAGGAGAATGAGATTGGAAAAGTCGCTTAGGGTAAGCTTGCCCATGCTATTTCACTGTTCCATTCATTTCTATATTAGAATTTCCGCGGCCATTTACCGATTCGTTAATTCATTAAACATCCCTGCATAATACTCAGTATCGCCGACTTCGTTTTTTACGGAACTAATGGTAAGAGATTCTTTATACACTTCTCCATTTTTTCGTTTATTCCAAATTTCTCCGCTCCAATAACCTCGCTCTTGTATGCGTTCCCACATCGCTTGATAAAATTCTTCACCATGTTTCCCTGAATGGAGGATTTTCGGTGTTTGACCAATAGCTTCTTCAGAAGAGTATCCTGTTACCTCTGTAAAGGCTGGATTCACACGAATAATTTTTCCGTCTGTCGTTGTCAGCATCATACCAGAAGCTGTATTTTCTAGCACATTATCCGCGATATAAAGGCGATCTTGATGGTACATCCATAAGACAAGGATTAAGCTGGCAAGTGAAAATTCAGACAGGGCCATAAAACCAATGGCATAATGGCCAGTCATACTAAATAGAGTTGTGAGAATTAAGGGTGGAAAAAAGCCACCTAATCCTCCCATCATTGCAACAATTCCATTTACAATCCCTGCTTGCTGGGAAAAGTATAATGGAACAAGTTTAAAAATAGTTCCGTTCCCAATTCCAGCGCAGATCGCTACTCCTAAACAGCCAATCGTGTAAATCGCCAATGAGGGAGTAAAAGAAAGCAAAAAGCCCGCAAATGTAAGGCCAGCAAATACGATCGCTAAAATTTTAAAAGAGTTAAACTTATCCCCTAACCAACCACCAACTGGTCGCAATAATGTAGCTAATACGATGAATCCAGCCGTTCTAAGACCAGCATCTACTTTTTCTAGAGCAAAATGATCCACTAAAAAATTAGGTAAATAAATAGTGAAAGCAACAAACGAGCCAAAAGTAATAAAATAAAACAAGCTTAAAAACCAAAGCTTAGAACTTTTGTAGACGCTACCGATCTGTTCAACCATTGAAACGTTAACCTTAGGTTCCTTACGATCACCGAGCACAAAGTTTAGTAACGCAAATAAGAGCATCAATATGACATAAAACAAGACTGTTTTTCGCCAACCAAATTGATTAGCAAGTACGGGAGCCGCAAAGCTAGTAATGGCTGTTCCGATATTTCCCATTCCATATACACCATTAATAAAGCCATGTTTTCCCTTTTCATAATATTTAGGAAGGGAAGTGACACCAATGGAAAAAATCGCACCACCGACACCGATAAATAAGCCACCAATAATTAAATCAACTAGCGTATTAGCGATGCTAATATAATAAATCGGCACAATTAAAACTAAAAAACTAATAAAAAACAAAAAGCGTGCTCCAAATCGATTAGTCCAAAACCCAATCGGAACCCTTAATAAGGATCCTAATATAACTGGAACAGCTGTTACCCAAGCCATTTGTCCAGTTGACAAAGGGATATCGACACTAATAAAAGGCATTAACGAGGAAAGAATAACCCAGACCATAAATCCTGCAACCAGACTACCTGTCTGTAAGGTTAATTGTCTACCTCCGCAATTCATCCAACCCACCTCCTCTCTATATAGTTACCAATATAAATGAAGGTAAAACCTGAAAATGTCTTGCAAAGGGTGTACGAACCCACTGTTCTTTAAAATAAGAGCATTTACCTCAACATTTATTGTCTAATACTTTCAAAAAGTTCTGTTTGGGAATTAAAATTCTCGATACTTTATGTGATATACTTCACATAAAAAGTTAAACTTAATTACATAAGCAGTCATTAGATCCCTCATCTGTTCGCACAACTCAATACCCATACTATTTTTAAAATCCTTATAGGTATTCTTTAGAATAAGATGTCTGCAATACTAGGTTCGAAATTATTTTCCTCAATACTAAAAGGACGTCCAATCATCGAAGTTTCGACTAATTGGACGTCCTTCAAAAAAGAAATGACATGGTTCGGACTCATTCTTAAGCCCAACCAAGTATCCTTTAGTTTGAATTAAAATACACACAGATTCGGCAATTATTTAATTGTTGAATCGGGATATCCATATCATAAATTTCCTTTAAAGATTCTGATTGAATAATCTCATGTGTTGGTCCATCTTTCACAACACGACCATTCTTCAAAGCAACAATTCGATCAGAATAAACAGAAGCAAAGTTAATATCATGAAGAACAATCACAACGGTCTTCCCTAGATCATCAACAAGCCTACGCAAAATTTTCATTATTTGTACTGAATGTTTCATATCCAAATTATTTAATGGTTCATCTAGTAAAATGTAATCTGTATCTTGCGCAATAACCATGGCAATAAAGGCCCTTTGTCTCTGTCCACCTGACAATTCATCAAGATATTGATCCTCAATATCACGTAACACCATATAATCAATCGCTTCATCTATCTTTTTCTGATCAATATCATTTAGTCGTCCCTTTGAATAGGGAAAGCGTCCAAAAGAAACAAGCTCACGAACAGTTAAACGAACATTCATATAATTAGATTGTTTAAGGATCGATACTTTCTTCGAGAATTCGCCTGACTTCATGCCTTTAACATTATTTTTATCCACTAATACCTCACCAGTATCCGCATCAAGCAAGCGACTTACCATCGATAGTAAAGTAGATTTCCCAGCACCATTCGGACCAATGAAAGATGTAATCTGTCCAGGTTGAATATCAACCGTTACATCTTCTACCACACGTTTTTTCCCATACATTTTCGTTAAATTTAGCACTTGAATCATGCGGATCTACTCTCCTTCAACAATAAATAAATGAAATACACTCCACCGATAAAGTTAATAATAACACTTAACGTTGTCGTAAACGTGAAGACTCTTTCGACGACCCATTGTCCACCAACTAAAGCAACCACACTCATAATCGATGCACCCGTGATTAACACGCTATGTTTATATGTTTTGAAGAACTGATAAGCCAAATTCGCGACAATTAAACCAAAAAAGGTAATTGGGCCGACTAAAGCTGTGGAAATAGAAATCAATATTGCTACAATTACGAGCATTTGTTTAACAATTCGATCATAAGATACACCTAAATTAATTGCCACATCACGGCCAAGTGATAGTACATCTAGATATGGCAAGTTTCTCCAACCAATTAGTAGGATTGCTCCTACAAAGAAAAATGATAACCAAACTAAATCTCCATTAACATTATTGAAACTTGCAAACATCTTATCTTGAACCATTTGGAATTCATTAGGATCAATTAATACTTGTAAAAACGTCGAAATACTTTGAAAGAATGTTCCAACAATAATTCCGACTAAAAGTAGGAAATAAACCGATTGCTGACCTTTTTTAAATAAAAATTTAAACAACAATAAAGCAAAAATAATCATGGCAGTCACAGATAATAAAAAGTTTACCTGTTTATTCACAATCGTAATATGATCAGAACCTAAAAAGAAGATAGCAAATGTTTGTATAAGCAGATAGAGGGAATCTAATCCCATAATGCTCGGCGTTAAAATACGATTATGAGTAATCGTCTGAAAAACAACTGTTGAATATGCTATAGCGATGCCTGTAATAACCATGGCTGCTATTTTAATCGTTCTTTTCGGCAAAGCATAATCGAAGCTACCATTTAGATTATGGAATAAATAAAGTCCACAGCATCCTGCAGCGACCAGCACAAGAATACTGATTTTTACTGAATTACGCATAAGCTTTCCTCCGGAATAGCAAATATAAGAATATGCCACTACCAATGACCCCAACCATCAAACTAATGGAAATTTCATATGGGTAGATAAGCACACGTCCCAATATATCGCAGACAAGGAGGAAAATAGCCCCTAGCAATGCTGTGTGCGGCAATGTTTTTCTAATATGGTCGCCTTTCATAATGGAAATAATATTAGGGATGATTAATCCTAAAAATGGAATTGTTCCAACCGTTAGCACAACTGTGACCGTAATCAATGCAACGAGGATTAATCCAATATTGACAATCCGCTTATAAGGAAGACCTAAGTTTTTTGCAAAGTCTTCTCCCATTCCTGCCACTGTAAAACGGTTAGCAAAGAAATAAGCAATAATTAAAACAGGAATACTAATATATAAGAGCTCATATCTGCCCTTAAGAATCATCGAGAAATCACCTTGTAGCCAAGAAGACATATTTTGAATCACATCTGCCTTATAAGCAAAGAAGGTTGTAATAGATGATAAAATATTTCCAAACATCAGACCTACAAGTGGTATGAAAATTGCATCTTTAAACTTAATTCGATCTAATATTTGCATAAATAATAAAGTTCCACCAAGCGCGAAGATAAAGGCAACAAGCATTTTCTCAAATGTAGAGGCATTTGCAAATAGAAGCATTGAAACAAGAATACCTAGTCTTGTTGCATCTAATGTGCCTGCCGTTGTTGGCGAAACAAATTTATTTCGACTCAATTGTTGCATAATCAAACCAGCAATACTCATTCCGGCACCAGCTAATAATATAGAAACAAGTCTTGGTACCCGACTAATTAAAAATATTTGAGTTTCTTCTGATTGAAAATTTATCAGATCCTGAGGTGTGATATCACTTACCCCAACAAATAACGAAATAAAAGACGCCAAAATTAAGGCGACAACCAAGTACCACGTTTTCATAGGAAACTCCGATCCAGCCAAATTTTCTTTATTCTCATTGAAAATCATTATCAATGAATCAATTACATTATAACACTATATCCATCGAAGTCAATGCTCTCACCCCTTATGAAATCTGGCAATTCTAGCATTTGTCAATCTTTCTTCACATTCGAGTTTATATTTATGTGGAATTAGGAATGACCTTTTAACAATTTTGTAATTCATCTTTTCAGACAAACATCATTTTGCTATCATTGTTCTATTCTCTTATTATTCTACTTCGGAAAAGGGGAGGAACGATGATTCTTGGCAACTTTGAATTTTTTATCCGTGTTTTGGTAGCGGGGGTATTAGGAGCAATCGTTGGGCTTGAGAGAGAAAAAAGATTCAAAGAAGCTGGATTACGAACTCATTTTTTGGTCGCATTAGGAAGCGCTGTCATGATGATTATTTCAAAGTATGCTTTCAATGACATTTTACATGAAGAAGGGATTGGCCTTGATCCGAGTCGTGTTGCCGCTCAAATTGTAAGTGGTGTTGGATTTTTAGGAGCCGGAATGATTCTTGTCCAGCGCCGTTCCATTTATGGATTAACTACAGCAGCTGGAATTTGGGCAACAGCTGGGATTGGTATGGCGATCGGTGCTGGGATGTATGCACTAGGCATCTTCGGCACCATCTTAATTCTCGTTGGGTTAGAATTACTAAATCGCATCTTCAAATTTGCAATCCCTAAATCGTACCAATTATCAGTTGATTGCCTTTCAACAGAAAGCATCAAAATGATCATCGAAAATCTTACCCTTCATAAATTTTCAATTAAAGATTACCGAGTTAGAATGGAAAACCTTGATAATACGACTAAGTATGTATTAGAACTAAAAATACAATCTAAGACTCATTTAGAAGACAATCAAATTACTCAACTACTATATAAATTGAATGGTGTCACAGCCATTACCTTTCAGTAAATCCGTCCAAATTTACTTATTTCTTCCTCATAAAGCATGCAATCCGATGATTACCCCATCAGATTGCATGCTTTTGCTTTTGGTTTTTCTATAAATCATTATTCTTTCATCATAGCCAACTACTCGTCTGTAGATAAGAAGCCTATCCCCCGCTAATTTAAATAAAGTCTTCGCGCCACATTTTGACTGATTGCTTTTTTAATAAGCCGTCCAACCACCATCAGCTGTAATTACTACACCATTTACAAAGTCTGAATCACGTGAACCAAGGAAAAGAGCAATGGTAGCAATTTCTTCTGGCTTCCCATTTTTCGGGTTGAATTCGGCTCCACTCATTGCCTTCTTCATTCCAAATGGATCTGGATTATTTATTGTTGAGCCGATATTTGTTTCAACTCCACCTGGAGCAATTGCATTACAACGAATACCGAATTCTGCATATTGAAAAGCAACATTTTTCGTTAAGCCAATGACAGCATGCTTCGATGCGGTGTAGGCAGCACCAGCTCTTGACCCATAAAGACCTCCAATGGAAGCATTATTAATAATCACTCCACTTTGCTTTTCTTGAAAAATAGGCAATACTTTACGGATCGCTCGCATCACACCTGTTGTATTAATGGACATAACACGTTCCCATAATTCATCTGTCACATTAGCAGCCGGCACAAAGTTATCCATAATCCCTGCGTTATTCACTAAAATATCTACAGTGCCATATTCTTTTAATGCTACATCCACCATGTTTTCAATATCCTCTTCCTTAGCGACATTCGCTATAACAGCAGAAGCTTGTCCACCGGCTTCCTTAATCTCGTCTACAACCGCTTTCACTGTTTCTCTGTTGATATCACTCGCAATCACTTTAGCCCCTTCTTTTGCATATAAGACCGCGATTGCTTTTCCCATTCCTGATCCAGCACCTGTCACAATAGCAACTTTATCTTTTAATTTCATTTTCCAGCACCTCCATTTTTATTGGGATCCCTTATCTTTAATATATACGATCAAGGGAGATTGTGCAATATTGAGCAAGGTGTTTTTTTAAAAATCAGACAGATGATAACCTAAAAAAATGTATACGAAGTCAGGAATACTTCGTATACACTTTTTTAATAAAAAGCATACCTTATTGTTCTAAAAATTCTGGATGCATGTGCCTATTAATAGTCTGTATTTACTTAAACGCCATCGTAGCTTCAATCGCTTTCTTCCATCCATTATACAAAGATGTCCTTTGTTCTTCCGCCATATTGGCTACAAAGTTTTGATCTATTTCCCAAAAGCTTTTAATTTCGTCTTTGTCTTCCCAGAAGCCAATTGCCAAACCAGCCAAATAAGCCGCTCCCAAGGCCGTTGTTTCTTCTACCTTTGGTCTTTCTACTGGTACATCGAGCAGATCACTCTGGAATTGCATTAAGAAATCATTTTTGACAGCCCCGCCATCGACACGCAATGTTTTCAGGGGTATTCCTGAATCTGCCTCCATTGCATTTAAAACGTCCTTTGTTTGATATGCAAGAGATTCCAATGTCGCACGAATAAAATGCTCCTTCGAAGTGCCTCGCGTCAGGCCGAAGACCGCTCCCTTTACATCACTATCCCAATAAGGTGTCCCTAATCCGACAAAGGCGGGCACAACGTACACCCCATCTGTTGAGGATACCCTTCTAGCGTATTCCTCACTTTCAGCTGAATCACGAAACATACGTAAACCATCTCGGAGCCACTGGATAGCAGACCCTGCCACAAAAATACTTCCCTCTAAGGCATACTCAATTTTTCCATCTATTCCCCAAGCAATCGTTGTCAATAAACCGTGTTTTGATTCAACTGCCTTTTCACCCGTATGTAATAGCATAAAGCAACCTGTTCCATATGTGTTCTTTCCCATACCACTTTCAAAACAGGTTTGACCAAATAATGCGGCCTGTTGGTCTCCTGCCATACCAGCAATTGGCACAGCACGACCAAAAAAATGGTAATCTACAGTGTGCGCGTAGACTTCAGAAGATGGACGCACTTCAGGAAGCATTGCGGCTGGTACATCTAGTATATTTAGCAATTTCTCATCCCATTGTAGTTCATGAATATTGAACATAAGTGTTCTGGATGCATTCGAATAGTCTGTTACATGAGCTTTTCCACCAGATAATTTCCACACAAGCCAAGTATCAATTGTTCCAAATAATAAATCGCCATTTTGTGCTTTTTCCCTGGCTCCTTCGACATGATCTAGTATCCATTTAAGCTTTGTTCCGGAAAAATAAGGATCAATTAACAAACCCGTTTTATTTCTAAAAGTCTCCTCTAATCCTTGCTCTTTAAGATCATGACAAATTGAAGCTGTTTGTCGTGATTGCCAAACAATCGCATTATAGATCGGCTTGCCAGTATGGCGATCCCATACGACCGTTGTTTCCCGCTGATTCGTGATGCCGATTCCTTCGATTTGCTCAGGTAGTATATTTTTATCCGTCATAACACTTGCCACTACAGCTAGAACCGAACTCCATATTTCATTCGCATTATGTTCTACCCATCCCGGATGGGGAAAATATTGATTAAACTCAACTTGCGATTTATGAAAAATCCCCCCCATTTTATCAAATAAGATGGCTCTTGTACTTGTTGTTCCCTGATCCAATGCCAAAATGTATTTCTCCATAATTTCCCTCCTCTAATTTATCCATTATTCTGTATCGTTTACAGCTTTTTCAAAAGCTTCCCACAGTTCCATTTCAGACGTTGTTACTGCTTCTGCACCGGCCTCTAATGCCGCTTGTACTTGCTCTACCGTCCGAATTAGGCCACCAGAAATAATTTTACATCCTGTATGCTCCTGTATTTCACGAATTAGCTCTGGCACTACTCCCGGTAAAACTTCAATATAATCGGGTTTTGTTCGTTCAATTAGCATATAGCTCTTTTTTAGGGCAATCGTATCCAAGAGGAACGTTCTTTGAATCGCTAAAATCCCTTTCGCTTTTGCTTTTAAAATCATATTTGACCTTGTAGAAATTATCCCCGCTGGTTTTATATCATTACAAATAAATTCTGCTGCATAATCATCTGTATTCAAGCCTTGAATTAAATCAACATGAACAAGAACCTTTTTCCCACGTTTTTTAGCTGCATGGATAATTTTTTTGAGATTACTAATACGTACTTCCAGTAGAACAAAATATTCATAATGACTATCTAAAATATGTTCGAAATTCCGCAAATCTCTTAATGCAGGTAATACTTTCTGTTCATGGAAAGCCACGACATTACCCCTTCCTTTCATAAAAAAGCACAAACACCCGTTTTCCAGCTCAGGTATTAGGCCAAATTTATCCTTTCCCATCCTTTTTAAAAAGAGCCATTCATTAGAATATAAATAATTACCTTATGTACATATTGGTTCTTGAGCAGAAGGCAGTCTTTTTCACGAGCAACCGGTCTAATCTGAAATCCCGTGTCTTCTGCTCTCATTTAGCTATTTGAATCAATTTTATAATAGAGATTTTAGCCTTCAAATCCGAACAACGTTGATTTACGCTAGGTGGAGGCTTTCCGGGGGGGCGTGCGGTGAGCTTCCTCGTCGCTATATGCTACTGCGGAATCTCACCTGTCACGCTAATCCCCCGGAGTCGCCACCTTCCGCTCCAATCAACTAAGTTAAGGAATACATGGACTAACAATTCAATCTCCTTTAACAATAACATTGTATGGATCATTAATAAGCAATGATGAAATGGACTCATTTATATAAAATATTAAAATGGTCTCTCGTTTCGTTTTTCAGAGTCAATCTTATCATGCATCATGCCATTACTCTTTTATCGTAGCAGCTGTACCAGTTGCATGTTTAAGTTCATGTTCTAATGCTTCCTCTGCTCTTTTGCATTCTGTTTCAGACCAGGTAAATATTGAAGCCATTTCCTTGATAACAGCGTCTTTCCACTGATGGACCAAGCCAACTTCAAATAATAACTCCCCTGTTCTCCGGATAAAGAAGTCTACTGGTTGAACTGTCATTTCATGGTGGATTGCATATAAAAGTTGGGCATGCATTGTAACAGGCAGTTCTCCTTTTTGTTTCGGCAAGTACTCTAAAACAGTATCCACATTTGTACCATATAACTTCGCCAGTTTACGGCCTTCTTCCTCTGACAATCCATAACTTTCTGCTATTTTACCTTTTTCTTGAATAAATGCATCTAGACGGGAGGCCCCCCCCATATCCCCACCCGAAATAGGCAGATTTCTTGTTTGACAAGCTGCAAAATGATTAGAGTCTCTCTGGTTTAATTTACTTACAACTAAATTTACCACAGTTTCTGCCATCTTACGGTAACCAGTTAATTTTCCACCTGCAATGGTAATTAGACCACTATTCGATTCCCAAATTTCATCTTTCCGAGAGATTTCCGATGGGGCCTTACCTTCCTCATGGATTAAAGGACGTACTCCAGCCCAACTAGATTCTATATCAGAATCTGATACCTTTAAATCAGGAAACATAGATAAAATAGCTTTTAATAAATAACTACGGTCTTCTTGGGTTGCATACATCTCTGCTGGATCCCCTTCAAAAAACGTGTCTGTTGTACCGACATAAGTTTTACCATTGCGTGGAATGGCAAACACCATCCGACCATCAGGAGTATCAAAGTATACGGCTTGATGTAATGGAAAGATTGATTCATCAAAAACAATATGCACACCTTTAGACAAACGTAAATGCTTCTCAGTTTTGGAACCATCCATTTCACGCAAATCATCTACCCACGGACCTGTTGCATTGACAATTTTGCTCGCCTTTACAGTCACACGCTTTTCACTAAGACGATCTTGTACTTCGATCCCGATTGCTTGCCCTTCGTTATTATATAAAAATTTATCTGCCTGCGCATAATTGACAACCGTAGCACCTTTTTGCACAGCCGCCTTCATAACCTCAATCGTTAAGCGTGCATCATCTGTCCGATATTCAACATAATAGCCACTGCCTTTTAAACCAGCCTTTTTAATGAACGGGACCTTCGCTAAAGTTTCATCAATGGAAAGCATCTTTCTTCTTTCTGACTTTTTTACGCCAGCTAAAAAGTCATACACCATTAATCCAACAGAAGTGGTGAATTTCCCAAACGTGCCTCCTGTATGAAAAGGAAGTAACATCCATTCAGGTGTGGTCACATGTGGACCATTTTCGTAGACAATCGCTCGTTCTTTTCCGAGGTCAGCTACTTCCTTAATTTCAAACTGCTTTAAATAACGTAATCCACCATGCACTAATTTGGTTGAACGGCTTGAAGTACCTGATGCAAAATCATTCATTTCTACGAGTGCTACTTTCAAGCCTCTCGTAGCTGCATCTAGAGCGATTCCCGCGCCTGTTATGCCTCCACCAATAACAAGTAAATCGAAACTCCCTTGTTCCAACTTGGTCAAAACATCCACTCTGTTTAAACCCGAAAATTCTTTCATAGTGTCATTCCTCCCTTTATTAGGAAAACGCAAGCGGACGACTAAAATAGCGACAGCCTATGAACTTCCCTTAGCAAAGCCACGATTAGCCAAAACCCTACTTACCTCTCCAATTAAAAAAGACGCAAAAAAAGAGACACAAACAAACACTATAAATTAAGACAATAGTGTTGCTCGGTCTCTCTGCATCTCCAACCATTTATGAACTTACTATTATAGTATCATATTCTGGTCTCTTTTGCATGGTTAAAGATCGCCTACATCTAACTAATCTAAACCCTTTTTAAAACTATTATTGCCACTCTGTAAACTTTCGATTAATTGCAAGGTTTGAGCAGCCTGTTCAATTTGCTGTTGCACCTGTTCTAATTGTTGCTGGGTGGCTGTTGTAGCTTGTTCAACAGCCAGTCCTTGCATTTGTGTTAGTTGTTGGGTGGCTTGTTGCAATTGTTGTTCTGTTTGTTTCATGGCTAACTGATCCATTGTTGTCAAATTTTGTTGTAATGTCTGACTTGCCTGCTGAATCGTCTCTTGTGCTTGCTTTTTTTGATTTTGAAATTGTTCCTCAATCTGAAGTTGATTTTGCTCTAGTTCTTGCTGTTTTTGTTGAAGCTCTTGCTGGAGGCTGCCTTGAACAAGATATACGGGAACAATCGGCAGCTATTTACACTGCACGAACAATGAAAACGCTAGTCTATGATTTAAGTTCCGAGGATGATCTCGGTTGGGGAAAAGGTGCGGGATGCAATGGAGAAATTACTGTTTTACTTCAGGATATTGATTCTTCTTTGCGCCAAATGTTTTTCGAAATCTCCTATTCTTTGCAAAAACGCAAACCTGTTTTATATGTGCAATCCTTACTAGATTATGATGATTTTCAACTTTATACAGCTGATCAGCCCTCTATCTTCCTTGATCTATTTAATTGCCCTTACTCACACGTAAATGGCATCAAAACGATTAATGATCAGCCCTATTATTACCAAATGATCTGGCCTAAGCCATATCTGTATATTTTTGGGGCAGGACTAGATGCTCGGCCTCTTACAGGATTAGCTGCTTGGGCTGGATTTTCCGTTCATGTGCTAGATTGGCGGGAAACTTATGGGCAAAAACAGTATTTTCCAGATGCCGATTCTTTAACTATTGGCAATCTTTCAGATCTTACAAGAGATGTAGTTTTTTCCGAATGGGATTTCATCATTATAATGACACATGACTTTCAGCAAGATACTCAAATCCTTGCGCAGCTACAAGATAAGAAGCTTCGCTACTTGGGAATTTTAGGTTCCAAAAACAGAACGAAACGTTTATTGTTGGACAGTCCTTTTCCTAACCATCTTTATACCCCTGTCGGACTCGCAATCGGTGCTGAAGGACCTACAGAGATTGCCATTAGCATTATTGCTGAATTAATTGCCGTGCAACGAGGAAAGATAAAATGAAAATTGGCGGAGTTTATTTAGCAGCTGGTAAAAGTATGCGAATGGGAAAACAAAAGCTAACCTTACCTATCCACAATACAACCATTGGCAGTATGGCTTTACGTGAAGCTGTACAATCTTCATTAACTACAATATACGTGATCACCATTGGCAATCATACTTGGGTAGACCAAGATTTGCTGATAAATAAAAAATGTATGTTTATTGAATGTCCAACTGCAGCGCGAGGACAGGCGGAATCTTTGAAATGGGGTGTGAAGCATGCCAATATCGCAAAGATGGATGCCATTATCGTTTTACTTGCCGATCAACCCTTTATTTCAAAAAAACTAATTGAGCAACTTATTACTTGTTTTAAAAATGAAACTTCATTAGATTTTGTAGCATCATCTACAGCCGGAATTACCATGCCTCCCATTTTATTTTCTGCCACAATGTTTCCAAGGATCAAAACATTGGAAGGAGATAAAGGTGCTAAGGCTTTTTTAAAAAATAAAGCTTTTCACGGAAAAAGACTTATCATCGAAAATACAAGGCTTTTTTATGATGTTGATACAGAGGAAGATTATCGAAATTTGCTGTTTTATGCAAACAAGTCATTTGAAAAAGACCTCAATCATTGTTATGGTGGAAAAATGAAAACTTTTAAATGAAAGGAAAACGGCATGAAGAAAATTTCGAATGTATTTTGGATATCTGCTGCCATCTTAGTTATTGCGGTAATTTATGGCGTTGTATCACCTAACAGTTTTGAAGCCGCAACCTCGAATATTAAGGATTTTATTACAACCCGATTTGGTTGGTATTATTTAATTTTAGTTTCCGTCATTGTTATTTTTTGTATCTTTCTTATTTTTAGCCCTGTAGGCACCATTCGTTTAGGAAAACAAGATGAAAGACCTGAATTTTCTAGGCTCTCATGGTTTGCCATGCTCTTTAGTGCCGGTATGGGAATTGGCTTAGTTTTCTGGGGAGCTGCAGAGCCTATCTCTCATTTTGCCATTTATCCCCCTACTGCTGAGCCTGGCACTGATGACGCATTAAAAGAATCAATGCGTTATGCCTTTTTTCATTGGGGAATCCACACATGGGCGATTTATGCACTGGTTGGATTAAGCTTAGCCTTTTTCAATTTCCGCAAAGACCAACCAGGCTTAATAAGTGCAACATTAAGTCCCATATTAGGAAAGTATTCAAAAGGCCGAGTTGCTGTATTAATCGACATTCTTGCTGTTTTGGCTACAGTCATTGGGGTGTCGACAACTCTAGGTTTTGGAGCTGCGCAAATAAATGGGGGACTAGCTTACCTTTTAGATATTCCAATTTCTTTTCCGATCCAGCTCATCATCATCGCAATTGTTACAGTCTTATTTTTGATGTCCGCCTGGTCAGGATTAAGTAAAGGAATCAAGTACCTAAGCAATACGAATATGGTTTTAGCAGTAATCTTACTCGTTTTGGTCTTTATCCTTGGCCCTAGCTTATTTATTTTAAATATGTTTACTGATACAATTGGAGCCTATATTCAAAATATCATCCAAATGAGCTTCCGAATCGCTCCACTCTCTCCTAACCATCGAGAGTGGATCAATGACTGGACAATTTTTTATTGGGCATGGTTTATTTCATGGTCACCTTTTGTTGGTATTTTTATCGCCAGAGTTTCTCGAGGGCGTACCATTCGCGAATTTATTATCGGCGTTCTATTGCTACCAGCTATTGTCAGCTTTATTTGGTTTGCTGTATTTGGCACGACAGCTATCGATGTTCAACAATCTGGAGCGGTTGATCTAACACAATTTGCAACAGAAGAGCTATTATTCGCTGTCTTTCATGATATGCCTTTCTCCATTTTCTTATCAATAATCGGAATTGCTCTAGTCGCAATCTTTTTTATCACATCTGCAGACTCAGCAACCTTTGTTTTAGGCATGCAAACGACCTATGGCTCCCTTACACCACCGAACATAGTTAAGCTTTCGTGGGGAATTATCTCAGCTGCAATGGCCGCTATTCTCTTATACAGTGGTGGCTTGGATGCATTGCAAAATGCTTTAATTATTGTAGCTTTTCCATTCTCGATTATTATAATCTTAATGATGCTCTCTCTCTATAAAGCATTAGCCCGTGAGAAAAAGGAATTGGGTCTTGTCCGGAAGCCAAGAGAACCAAAACCGGAAAAAAAACGAGAAAAGGTAAAAAAGAAAACGCCTAGAGAAGTGTAAAAATTAACCCGGGGTCCTCAATCGGACCTTCGGGTTTTTAATGTGAGGGAATTCCTTCCAATCTTATGATTCGAAGTAGGCATCAAATACCTTGCGCGGGATATCGAGAATAGCCTCTTCTTTATCTGTATCCATATAGGGCAAAGCAACAGAAACAGCAATCTCGGGATGATCAGCCGGAGCATATCCAACAAAGGTTAAATTCCATACTGCCCTCATATTGGCAGATTGAACAGGCCCCGAATAAAAAGCTTGTGCTGTTCCTGTTTTAGCAGCAACCTTATATGATAAATGAGCAAGCCTTTTTCCTGTACCATGCTGATGACTACCATGTACGACATTATATAAACCAGACTTAACTCTATCGATATAAATTCCGTCAATATCTACATGATTCAAAATCTTCGGAGAAAATAATGTTTTAAGTTCACCGATCTCTCCCTGATCTGTATTTCCTCTTATCTCTTTTACTATTCTTGGGGCAATCCGATTACCCCCATTTGCAATCGTTGATATATATTGATTCAATTGTAAAGTGGTATAGGTGTCAAATTGACCGAAAGAAAGGTCAAGAGCAAGCCCTGGATTTGATTCCAGTCCTTTTAGACCAGGGGTTTCACCTGGTAGATCAACTCCTGTCAAAACCCCAAGTCCAAATTGTGCTAAATAGTACCTTAGCTTTCTAAAAACTTGTTCACTATCCATTTGTAATCTTTCATCGTATGTATAATCGTATTTGCCACCCATACGCAGAGCCAGTTGCATCATATAAGAGTTCGAAGAAGTTTCTAACGCACTTAAATCATTTAAAACCACACGTCCATTTCGATTAAACCAAGAACTTTTCGATTTCGTTTCTGCAAATTTAAGTGGTTTATCCACTAATGTATTATCATCAAGTGAAATAACTTGATCCATATAGCCCGCAAGAACAGTAGCTCCCTTTATACTTGAACCCATTGTATATTGAGAATTAAACACACCCAATGTATCATCTTCTACTTTACCTGTTGTCATATTTAGCCTTTTTCCAACCATGCCAAGTATCTCACCATTTTGGGGATTTGTGGCAACAATATAAAGGCGATCTGCCAATTTACCTCGGCGTTGAATTAATGTATTGGTAGCAATATCTTCTAGCTTTTTTTGAAAATCAAGATCAATAGTTAATACAAGATTGTCCCCCTTTTTCCCTTCCCTTCTTAAAACTGATTTATCTCTTTCACCTTTGTTTATGATAAGTTCATATTGTTCCTTCGCACCTTTCAGTACATCTTCATAACCCTTTTCAAGATAGCTACTACCGACCCGATCATTTAACGCATAATCCTTAGCTAGTAATAATTCTTGTTGATCACTCGGCAATCCTACCTCTTTCGTTGTAACTGAACCAAATACACTTCTTAACATATCCCCTGCATGGTAGTCTCTTTCCCAGTCTATCGTGACATCAATCCCTGGTAATTGTGACAAATTTTCGCTGACCTTTGCTACTTCTTCGTCTGTTACTTGTTTATTTTTAATGGTCCCTATATTAAATGTTGATATACTATTCATCTTTTTGTAGATCATCGCAACACTTTTATCTGATTCCGATAAAGTAGCCAAGTCTTGGTCCGTTACCTTGGCCAGTTGGGCTTCATACAGCTCCCCTTTTTCTAATTGTTGTTCATCCTTCGTAAGTCTTTTGTTAATCCTCTCCGGATATTTAGCAAAGAAATAGGCCTGCAAATCATATAGTTTAAGCTGATTATGATCAATGGAAATATATTTAGTAAGGTTTTCTGCTATTTCTAGCATGTCATCTGATGTTACATCGTTATCCCGAAAATAAGTAATGGTCTCCACCGCCCTATTTCCAACCAAAAGCCGATGATGGCGATCATAAACGGAGCCTCTTGGGACAGGCTTCTCAACAATTACAACATCTGTTTGATTTAATTCACGATCAAAATCTTCCCCTTTCGTGATTTGCAAGTAGCCCAATCTAATAATCAGCAAAATAAACGTACAAAAAATAATGAAAATAAGAAAATTGAAACGAAGTAATTTAGCTTTATGAATTTTGTTATTCATGTAATGACACCTTTCACTTTTCAAAATACCATAAATACTACATATGTAGTATTTATTCTTAAAAAATACCCTGAAAGGAGCTAATTCCTTTCCGAGGGTATCATTTACTGAAGTTATATCCCGCTTTTACCTTTTCCATACTGTATACCTGACCTCATTGACGCCTCAACCAGCAAATAAACTCATCGATGATCAACAACCAATGAATAAAACTAGAATGCACTACTCTGAATGCCAATAAATGTTTTTATCGTCTAATATATGTTTGACAATGTTCGCTGCCTTACTACCATTTACTCCGTTTTTCTGAATATTAACTGCAAAATAATAAAATTGGCCTGCTTCTTCTATATAACCAATAAACCAACCATTCACATCTTGGCCATTTATTGTGCCAGTACCGGTTTTTCCAAATAACTGTCCTCTTTCTTTCTTCTCAATCGAGATGGCTTGCTTAACAGCTTGAATATTTTCTTCTTTAAAACCAAAGTCATTTTCTTCTAACGCAACTAGTAGTTCGACTTGTTCAATGGGCGAAACTTTCAAGGTAGATTCCATCCAATAACTATCTAACGGCCCCGAAATATTTTCATTTCCATATTTAATTTTATGAAAATAATCCTGTAATTGTTCTTTACCAACCTTCTGATCTAGATTTTGAAAATACCAATTTACTGAACTTCCCATTGCTGTAGATAAATTCTGATTTTGATTCCACACTTTAAAGGGTTGAACTCTTCCATCCCAAACCTGGTCATTGCTATCCGGAGAGATTACTTTTGATTCCAGGGCAAATAGGGCAGAGTATATTTTATATGTGCTATTAGGAGAAACCCTTTGTTGACTCATTTCTCGATTATGGATGAGATATTGCCTTTTTGTGGCATCATATAAAACAAAGCTACCTTCATGACCATTAAAATAGTTACTTAAATCTTCATAAATAATATTTTTCTTGGTAAATTCATAGACATCATCCGAACTGGCTACTACATAGGTAAACGGAGTAAGGCCTAATACTAAAATTCCTAAGGCTATACAAATTGCTTTGCTTTTCCATATTAGTCTTTGCGAATCTCTAGTGTACTTGGCAATGCTCAAAATTCTTTGTTTCATTTGCTTTTTTGTTCCTCCCATTCCCGGAACAAATTGCTGATATGCATGATTATATTTTCCACTCGCAAAATGAATGATTGTCTGCCCATATTCGATGAATGCACGTTCATCTATGAGGTTCAGCACAGACGCATCACAAGCTAATTCACGATCTACCCTCATCCGTTTTAAAGCATACCAAACGAATGGGTTAAACCAATAAATAGTTTGCAAGATCCACATAATATAATTAATAAGCACGTCTTTACTTTTTTGATGACTAAGTTCATGTAAAAAAACATATTTTAATTCATGTAAAGAAAAATCTTTACAAGTATTAAGCGGTAATAATATATATGGCTTTAATAACCCCAATGTTAACGGAGAGTTTATTTTGGAACTTTCTTGTAATAATATGCCTCTTTTTACACCAACAATCTCCTTACATTCTTCTAACAACTCATTTATTTTATGGTCTTTTATAAATGAGGCTGTTTTTTTAATCTGTCGTATTTGTATATTGGAATAAATGATCCATCCAACTAGAATGACCATGCCAAGCACCCAAATGGTCATTCCCAGATTAAAGAAAAATTCAGAGGTTGACCTATTAACAGATACAGCCAAATCATGTAATAAATCACGATTTTCTAAATAGGGAACTGAAGCCCCTGCGACTCTATTATTCGTTAGAGAGAGATTACTATTTTGAGTAAGTATTGTTTTAAATAAATCTGATATTATTTCTAGTTTGAAAAAACCCCATGGAAAAAAAGGAGTTATCAGGGGAATGGACAGAAAAAACCAGATCTTATAATGTGCTTTTACTGAAAGATGCTTATTCAATACCCTTTTGAGCAAAACAATCGTAACAATAAGCAGAGTGACTAGCAGTATACTTAGCAAAAAACGATGTATAAAAGTATCCATTATTCTCCCCCTTTTTTCTTATCCCTCTCAGATAATATTTCTCTTAGTTCGGCTAAATCTTCCCTGGATAGCTGATCATTTTCAATAAAGTTTAATACCATAGAATTCAATGCTCCATTAAAAAACTGCTTGAGGAATAATTTACTTTTTTGCTCAACATATTCAGACTGCTGAACAAGTGAAGTGTAAACAAATACTCTACCATCCTTTTCAGTTTTCAAGACCTTTTTCTTCACCAGACGAGCAAGCATTGTTTGTATCGTATTCGGTTTCCAATCAATTATTTCCATTACCTTTTCTACAACCTCAGGAGTTGAAATGGGCTCATATTTCCAAACAATTTTCATTACTTCATACTCTGCTTCCGATATTGGTGGGATATCTCTCACTTTCGTCCCCCCTCCTCCACTCTTACATTTGTAGTATTAATTATATAAAACAAATAAGGAGACGGTCAAATAGGGTTTCCTTCATTCCCCCCATTTTTGAAAATAGGAATATAGCTGCTCAATAAATGTTTGATTTAATTTGGTTGCAGAATTTCCGGAAGTATAGTTTTCAACGAGAGAAACCATTAAGAAGTCATCAGCCCCGGTATCAAACGCAAGTAAAAAACTATTTTCATTTCCTTGTTCACCTTGTTTCTTTTTTAACTCCGCTGTTCCAGTCTTGGCAGCTAGATGATACTGCGGGCTATACAGGAGATGAGCAGTCCCATTTGGATCACGAACTACCTCAACCAAACTTTCTGTTATTTCATTGGCAGTTTTGCTCGTTAGGGCGGCTTTTGTTCTTCTCTGTTTATTATCTTTTAATAGCCGCGGATATATAATATTTCCATCGTTCTGAAAAACCGAGTACATCGTTGCCTGCTGAATAGGAGTGATCAATAATTCTCCTTGTCCATAGGCCGTATCTGCTAATAAGATTTCCGAATCTAGTTTATCTTGGTTCGATAATTGCGCAGGGTTCATTGCGATTGGTAAATCTAATTCTTCATCAAAGATAAATTTCTGCAGACCATCGCTAAACGTTGCTTCTCCCATTTCTAAAGCTTCTTGTGCAAAATAGATGTTATCTGAGTGTATTAAAGCTTGTTTCATATTCACTTTTTTTACATTTGAAACTCGTGTAACAGTATAACCTCCCCAACTTTCATCCTTTTGCCAATTTAAACCGTTTATCTCTCTCAGCTTATCTGGGCGGGTTACATTTGCATCAAGCCCAATACCTGCAGTAATTGTCTTAAATGTAGATCCTGGCGCATAGCCAAGCGCAAATCTAGAAACAAAGGGTTTATTCTCATCATTTGCATAATCATTATATTCTTTCTGGGATATCCCTTGAACCATTTTATTAGGATCAAATGAGGGAGAACTAACCAAAGCATAAAGCCCTCCGTCTTTAGGATTCATAACGACCGTTGCCCCCGCATTTCCTTTTAGATGTTCAAAAGCTTCCTTCTGAATATAAGCATCAATTGTTAATTCGATATTTTCCCCATTAATTGTCTCCACTTTTTGGATTTCTTGCTTATTCTCTCCATCCTCATTCGCAATAAAGAGTTCCCCACCAGCTTTGCCTCGTAATTCCTTATCAAAGGCTCTCTCTAATCCCATTTTTCCAATCAAATCTGCTTCAGATAATTGGGGATTTTTTTCTAGTTCCTCCCTTGTAACTTTTCCAATATAACCAATTAAATTAGCTGCAGCCTCTTTTAATGGATAATAGCGAACTTTAGCATCTTGATAAGCAACCCCTGGTAATGCTTTTACTTCATCAAGTTCAATAATTTTAAGAGGGACGAATAAATCTTCTTTTACCCAGCTTTGTTGCAATGTTTCATCCAACTCATCTAATGAAATAGCAAATTGTTTACTTATCTTTTGCAGTTGTTTCTCTTTTTCCCTTCCTTGTCCTAATTCCTTCGGCACAATACCTACCCATTTAAAATTCTCATTAGCGGCCAATTTATTACCAAGATGGTCGCTAATTTCTCCACGTTCTGCCGGATAAGTACGAAAAACCACTTTATCCTTGCCTTCCATTCCGGGAAAAATTAGTGAAGGATCCCATTTCACAAAATAGGCATCTTCTTTCCTCACAATCTTTGTCTCATATTCCAAGTCATTTATCTCACCTAAAGGAGTTATGAAGCTTAATTGAAATGAAAGCATTTGTTCCTTATCATCTATTTCTTCTATATTTACCTCAGTAGCATGGATGTTTTGAATCGGGATGCCATTAAAAATACGATCATATTTATCTCTTACTTCGTCCAAAGTATAGCCAAGCTCTGTATATGATTGCTCATCAAGTACATCAGCCAATTTTTCATACTCTTTCTCCTCTAATATTTGCAAAAAGTGATTTGCTACTTCTTGAACTTGATCACGATTTTCTGCCTGTATGAATTGTAAAAAGATAAACCCGCCTATTCCGATCATCAAAATTAATACTAAATATGGAGTAATTTTCCGCTTTCTTCTTTTCATTCGCCTGGTCATATCTTCATTTCATCCTTTAATTATTTAATTAAGTACTACATCTGTAGTATAAAAGGTAAAACTACATTCGTAGTAATTTGTTTTATTATATCACGGCAAAAGCAACTGTCCAACTAAAAATATAGCAAACCTTCAATTCGAACAATCGTTAATGGAGTTATTTCTAGGAACTACTTTTCATTTTCCCTTATAGCGAATGTTATGATCTATTTCTGTTCATATTAAATGCATAAGTCCAATTTTTAGGAGGTATTCGCGTGGAGTTCTTCAAACAAACGAAAAATAATACGGAGAATCCCCCTGTCGGAAACTCTAATAAATTGAGAGAAACTTTTTCAAATGATATGACGGCTAACGTAAATTTAATGAAAACAGAATTCCATTATCCAACCAATACTGCATTAAAGATAAGGGAATTAGACCTTCCTAGCTATAATAAAAAATCCACTTTGTTATTTGTTGAAGGAACCATCAATATAGATACTCTTGAAACACATATTTTAAAACCTTTATTACAGGAGGGTCACACTAGCACAAATGTTGTCATAAGTTCTTTGCCAAAAGAAATAACAGAAAATGTGTTAACTAGCGCTAATACAAAGATAATCACGAAAACTAAAATAGCTGCAAAGGAATTATTAAATGGAAATAGTCTGCTTCTTTTTGAGAATGAATCTGAGGCAATCTGTGTGGAAACAGCTGGTTTTGAAGGTCGTCCTGTCTCACAAAGATGTGTGGTTAACTGCTAGGAACAGCAAGTAGTTAGCCTTTAACAGGCGTTGGCACTTATGGAAAACCAATCATTTAGTAAATTCTGGAGGAAATAAAAGGATGGACGCCAAGTTTTAGTAGTTACCCCAAAAACTATCCACATTATCCACAGAACTCCCCTCACTTATACACAGTTTGTTAGTATCCTTGTATTTTATAAGATTTAACTTTTTGTATAAATAATATCCACAGTGTTATCCACAATCCATCCACAAAACCCTACCACATAACACTATTAAAATTACGTCACTTAACTTCCTTGTATTTTTCATTCCATGACACCGCATTGTATAATATCCTTTTAACAAGGGAAAAACTCCTACTTAAACTATTGACTTACCAAGTTATTTGGGTTAATTTATTAGTAATCAATTACATAAATCATACTATTTTCTTATCGAGAGAGGTGGAGGGACTGGCCCTACGAAACCTCGGCAGCGGACTCTTAGAAGTACTGTGCCAATTCCAGTAGTTATTTACTTGAAGATGAGAAGAGGAAGTTTACCATGTTTTAAAACCTCTTCTGCTTATAGGAAGAGGTTTTTTCATTTTATTTGCGGATGACTTAAAAAGCTATATTTAGCTATTGATGACTTTTTCATTTAATACACCGGGAGCGTATGACAAAAAATTTTAGGATAATCTTTCCATCTACCAACAGCAGATTGAAGCTTATCTCTAATGCTTTTGTCTGTTGTTCTTTAATTTTTCTTAATAGCCAACTGGCTCACATTGTATTAAAAATAGCATTAGAAAGATTTTACGATAAACCTCTGTTAGCAACACAGAAATTTGGGGTGTCCGGTTTTCACCGAGCTTTTTCAACACCTCTAACACTTATCTTAAAAAGGGGAATAAACAAATGTATACTATAAATCTTACAGGAAAAGTAGCGATTGTCACAGGCGGGGCAAATGGCATCGGAAAAGCCATAGTCGAGGCGTTTTTAGATTGTGGGGCGAATGTAGCAATTGCTGATATGTCCATAATAGAGGATGCTCCAAATGACCGTCTATATTATGTCCAAACGAGTGTATCTAAAAGCGATCAAGTCGAGGAAATGATAAAGAAGGTAACCAATCATTTTGGAAGATTGGATATTTTAGTAAACAATGCAGGTATCTCCACCATGGATTATATGGTGGACATAGAAGAACAAGATTGGGATCGAACGATGGATGTAAACGCAAAGGGCGTATACCTCTGCATGCAGGCAGCCGCCAAAGTTTTGCAAGCACAAGGCCAAGGGGGAAAAATCATCAATATTTCTTCGCAAGCAGGTAAAAACGGCTATCGTTTAATGGGAAGCTACGTGGCTTCAAAGCATGCAGTACTTGGAATGACAAAGGTAGCTGCGATTGAATTAGCCCCTGACCAAATTAATGTAAATGCCGTATGTCCAGGAATTGTAGAAACTGATATGAAAAGAGCTGAAAGAGTAGTCGGAGGCGAACTGCGGGGTCTAGACGAAGAATTGATTCGCTTAGAAGACAACTCTCAAATTCCATTAGGAAGAACGGCATTACCCGAGGATATTGCTAATGTTGTCGTCTTTTTGGCCTCAAAATACTCTGATTACATGACTGGTCAAGGCATAAATGTGACTGGCGGGATGACAATGAACTAATTCGTGCTTAAAACCGATAGACATCAAGATTCACTTTAAATTTTAGGGAGGTTTTTCTATGACGAAAGAGACAAAAAAAGGAAGTCTTCTTGCTTTACTGCCATTGCTCATCTTTGTGTTGCTTTTTATTGGGAATGGAATTATTTCTGGAGACTTTTCAAATATGCCGTTAAATGTTGCGATTGTCATTGCAGCTGCCTTTGCATTAGCTATGAATAGAAAAGAAACTTTAACCAATAAATTAGAAATCTTTACAAAAGGGGCCGGCCATCCCAACATTATCTTAATGGTTGTCATCTTTATATTAGCCGGCGCTTTCGCCGAAACGGCCAAGGGAATGGGAGCTGTAGATTCTACTGTTAACATGGGACTATCCTTCATTCCTAGTAATTTATTAATGGTAGGGCTATTTATTGTTGGCTGCTTTATTTCCATTTCAATGGGTACATCCATGGGGACAGTAGCCGCTTTAGCACCGATTGGCATAGGTATTGCCGAACAAACAGGCATATCAATGGCTTTAGCTATGGGAACGGTAATCGGAGGAGCGATGTTTGGAGACAATTTATCGATGATTTCAGATACGACGATCGCCGCGGTACGGACGCAAAAAACTAAAATGAGTGACAAGTTCAAAACGAACTTTTTTATCATTTTACCAGGAGCGATCGTGACAGCTATCATTCTATGGCTTGTAACCATGGGAAATGAAGTCCAGACTCTTGGAGAATATCCTTTCAATTTTATTAAAGTTCTTCCTTATATTCTTGTACTAGTTTCCGCAATAATAGGGGTTAATGTTGTCATTGTCCTTCTGTGCGGGACGATTTTTGCCGGAATCATTGGCTTAATCGATGGCTCCTACACAATGACGGGTTTGATTAAAGCAATTTCACAAGGAATTATAAATATGGAGGATATTGCCATTGTC
Organism: Lederbergia galactosidilytica; assembly: GCF_017873565.1. Classification (GTDB taxonomy): domain Bacteria; phylum Bacillota; class Bacilli; order Bacillales; family Bacillaceae_C; genus Lederbergia; species Lederbergia galactosidilytica. The sequence continues at coordinate 43,652 of NZ_JAGGKH010000003.1, read as the reverse complement.
GCTGTACTTATCGGAGGTATGATTGGCATTATCCAGCATAATGGAGGAATTGATTGGCTACTAAACTTTGTCACAAGTAAATTGAAAACAAAAAAGGGAGCAGAATTTGGAATTGCCGGTTTAGTCAGCGTAGCAGATATCGCTACAGCCAACAATACGATTTCGATTATTATGACAGGACCGTTGGCAAAAGATATTGCGGATGAATATAAGATTGATCCAAGAAAATCCGCAAGTCTACTAGATATTTTTGCAAGCTGCTGGCAAGGAATTGTTCCTTATGGCGGACAAATGCTTGTAGCTTCAGGACTTGCGGCCATTTCACCCGTTAGTATTATACCTTATTCATTTTATCCAATTGCGCTTGGTATCTGCGGTGTCTTAGCTATTCTTCTTAATTTCCCAAGATATAATAAAGTGAATAACAAAAATAAGTAAAACAAATAATTAGCTAAGTTAGAGAGTAATTATATAAAAACCAATTTTCAGTAAAGTATGTTACTATATTATAGTAGAAATTAATAATCGTTTAGGAGTGAATGGATCATGGCTCAAAAAATGAATGTTGAAAGTTTTAATCTTGATCATACTAAAGTAAAGGCACCGTATATTCGCCTAGCTGGTGTAACAGAAGGCGAAAATGGGGATGTCATTCATAAATATGACCTTCGTTTCAAACAACCAAATCAAGCACATATGGAAATGCCTGCTCTACATTCACTAGAACACTTGATGGCAGAATTAATCCGTAATCATCATAATAGTGTCGTCGATTTAAGTCCAATGGGATGTCAAACAGGATTCTATCTAACAGTCATTAATCATAATGACTTTGATGAAATCCTCGAGACAGTTGAAAAGACACTAAATGATGTGCAACAAGCAACAGAAGTCCCTGCCTGCAATGAAGTTCAATGTGGATGGGCAGCAAGCCATAGCTTAGAAGGCGCACAAGAACTAGCCCGTGAAATGCTTTCTAAAAAAGATGAATGGCGCAATGTTTTCGGAGAATAATATATTGCACTAAACTACTCAGTGGGAATACACTCTCCTCATTGATCAAATTGCACTTAAGCCTTGTTGCTCTTAACAATGCCTGTGTTACCAATCATGGCTCCAAAATAATGCATAAAGAAAGCATGCTATGAAAATACAGCATGCTTTCTTATTTATTCATTTTCAACCATTTGCAAAAGGGCTTCTTCCTTTTGAGCTGAAACATAGCGAACTTGATGTCCATCCATTTCATTTACAGTGAAAGAGTATTGGTCATGTGAGAATGTGTCCCCTATTTTCACATCACTATTCTGTGATAAAATCCAACCTCCGAGTGTATCTACCTCTTCGTCAGATAATGTGATTCCTAATATATCATTGACCTCATTGACCAAAACTTTCCCACTAAATAAATATTGATCTTCTGAAACCTTAGTAATCTCCTCTTGCTCATCTGTATCAAATTCATCCCGGATTTCTCCGACGATTTCTTCAATAATATCCTCAATTGTGACAAGGCCTGATGTGCCTCCGTATTCATCCATTAACACAGCCATATGAATGCGCTCTTGCTGCATCTTCAGGAATAGCTCCTGTATGGAAATCGTCTCAATAATGAGGATGACAGGTTTGAGAAAAGAAGTTAACTCCATTTCCGAAAGTGTCTTTGTATGATTAATTTGCGCCATCAAAATATCTTTTACATTGATGATGCCTATAATATTGTCTTTGTCACCATCATAAATAGGATAACGTGTCAATTTCTCTGTTTTTATGATGTTCATCCAGTCTTGAAAACTATTATCGGTCGAAAGAGAAACCATTTCTGTTCTAGGGACCATAATTTCCTTCGCACTTCGATCGTCAAACTTAAAAATATTATTCACATAGAGTAATTCCGAGTGATTAATTTCCCCACTCTTATAACTATCTGACAAAATAATTCTTAACTCTTCTTCAGAGTGGGAAGTCTCATGTTCTGTTACTGGTTGCATCCCAAATGCTTTAATTATAAGACGAGCTGAGCCATTCAATAACCAAATAAACGGAAACATCAATCTGTAAAACCAGACAATCGGTTTAGCAGCAAGTAAGGTAACATTTTCTGCCCTTTGGATCGCCACCGTTTTTGGTGCAAGCTCTCCTACTACAACATGGAGATACGTAATAAATAAAAAGGAAACGGCAACTGAAATAATGGTTGAAACAGATGGATTAATTTGCAACTTATCAAAAATCGGATCAAGTAAACTTTTGACTGCTGGCTCTCCTAACCAACCAATTCCAAGCGCTGTAACCGTAATCCCCAGTTGACAGGCTGATAAATATTCATCCATGTGAGTAATCACATGTTTGGCAGCTTTTGCGCCCGCCTTTCCTTCTTCTACTAGCTGGTCAATCCGAGAACTTCTAATTTTAACAATCGCAAATTCCGTAGCAACAAAAAAGGCTGTTAAAGCAATTAATAAAGCAATTAAGAGTAAACTGGCAATGTCCAAATGGTTCACCTTTCACAGAAAGGTGGTCCACCTCCTATTTTTTTAAAATGGTGTTAGATTATATTATACTATGAAAAAGTAGTGTATGTATATTATTAATTATTGATAAATATGTTCTTTTTTTCCGTAAAACCGTGTAAACTGAATAAAAGATGGATGTTAAGTTAGCTAGAAAGTAAAGGTTTAGTACTGAAAGGAGTTACTTATGGATATTCGCGATTGGATTGTCGCACTTATTCTTGGTTTTGTGGAAGGTATGACAGAGTTTGCGCCTGTCTCATCAACTGGCCATATGATTATCGTAGATGATATGCTGTTCAAATCAGCACAATTATTAGGTTCACAAGAAGTTGCCAATACATTTAAAGTTGTGATTCAACTTGGATCCATTATGGCTGTTGTTATTGTCTTTTGGTCACGTCTTTGGAGTTTAGTCGGGATCAATATTGGAGGGACAAGCACATCAACACCAACAAATCATTCTCGTTTAAAACTTTCCCATGTTATTGTCGGTCTTATTCCCGCCGCTGTGCTGGGATTAGCCTTTGAAGACGTTATAGACAAATATTTATTTCGAATTGAAACAGTCCTGTTAGCACTTGTTGCAGGAGCTATTCTCATGCTTATCGCTGATCGGCAGTCTAAAAAGGAGCGAGATTTTCGCGGGAACTCCCTCGATGAAATTACATATCGCCAGGCTCTGCTGATTGGACTATTTCAATGTATTGCCTTGTGGCCAGGATTTTCGCGTTCAGGCGCAACCATTTCTGGTGGTGTCTTGATGGGATTGAAACATCGTGCAGCCGCTGATTTCACTTTTATTATGGCAGTTCCAATTATGTTTGGGGCGAGCGCCGTTTCCCTTTTGAAAAAGTGGGATGTAATGACACTAGATGTCTTGCCTTTTTTCATCGTTGGCTTTATTAGTGCTTTTGTTTTCGCTTGGGTCTCCATTCGCTTTTTCCTTGCGCTAATCAGCCGTGTAAAATTACGTCCATTTGCCATCTATCGAATTATTCTAGCCGTTGTCTTAGCGATTGTCTATTATTCTATCGGTTGATTTACTTCAGTCTAAGACGAAAAATCGGATTAACCATTCTATAACATCCTCTGTAGACCAAGTCCTGAAAACTTGGTCTTTTTAATGTCACTAAGAAGAAAGATATCTCTATACGATGTTAAGAGTAGTTTCTGTAAAAGAATTTCCACTCTTGGTATAGTAGTAGGTATAAATCTTGAACGAGGTGAAAAACATGGACTCTATAAAGTTTTTCCCAATGGGTGAGGACGCTTTAATAATGGAATTCGGAGATACAATGAATATAGAAATGAATAATACGATTCTTAGTTGGAAAAAGACAATTGAAACAGCCGCTATCCCTGGAGTAAGTGAAATTGTTCCAGCCTATACTACGCTTACAGTATTTTATCGTCCTGAAGACATTTTCGCTTATCACCCTTTCGAAAGATTAAAGGAATTGATTTTACAGTTATCTCCCCCTTTATCCACAATTATTAAGAAAAAACAGATCAAAGAGATTCCTGTATGTTATGAAGAACCTTATGCGCTAGATCTTAAATTTGTAGCGGACTTTAACAAGCTTTCGATCCAAGAAGTGATTCAAATTCACATCAGCCAAATTTACCCTGTCTATTTTCTCGGTTTTTCACCGGGTTTTCCTTTTCTCGGTGGAATGGATTCAAAAATAGCAACACCGAGACGAACTGTTCCCCGTTCCACAATCCCTGCTGGCTCTGTTGGTATTGCGGGTGAGCAAACGGGCATCTATCCTTTAGCCTCTCCAGGTGGTTGGCAAATTATCGGAAGAACACCTTATCAACTTTTCGACCAGAGCCATCATCAACCTACCCTTCTTCAATCTGGAGATTTGATTCGTTTTATCACAATCAGTAAAGAAGAGTTTCAAGCTTTGGAGGGAAAACATGTCGATTAAAGTAATGAAGCCAGGCATGCAAACAACGATTCAAGATCTTGGAAGGTATGGGGGGCAAAGTCTAGGTATTTCAGTTTGCGGAGCAATGGATCAATGGGCGGCAAGGATAGCCAACATTCTTCTTAATAATTACGAAGATGAAGCTGTTTTAGAAATGACATTTCAGGGACCCACACTAGCAATCGAGGAAGACCTCATTCTGGCAATTTTCGGGGCAGACATGAATGCAAGCTGGAATGAAAAAAAACTACCACAAGGCAAACCAATCTTCGCCAAAAAAGGTGATGTTTTATCCTTTGGTTATGCGAGAGATGGAGTTAGAGCGTATTTAGCTGTAAAAAACGGATTTTTTCTAGAAAAGGTCTTAGATAGCTATAGCACTGATGTGAAAGCGAAAATAGGCGGACTAAATGGGCGGCCCATAAAAGAGGGAGATATTCTTCCAGCCAAAGGTATGTTGCCTCCCCTGCCCCCCAATCAAAGTTTCCCTTATTATATAGACAATAATTATCTCGATAAAAATGACTCCCCTATTCGTTTTATTAGAGGTCGACAATATCACTGGTTTTCAAAAGAGTCCTTACAAACTTTTGAGTCAAGCTCTTTTACAATAGAACCTGACTCAGATCGTATGGGGTATCGGTTATCTGGGCCTACCTTAGAACGGAAGGAGTCAAAGGAGTTAATGACCGAAGGGACAACATTTGGCAGCATTCAAATCCCTCCAAATGGACAACCAATTATTTTGATGGCCGATCGTCAACCAACAGGTGGTTATCCGAAAATAGGTGAAGTTATACGAAGTGACCTTCCGCGCTTAAGTCAAATGCGGCCAGGAAGCAAACTTTCCTTTCAAGAAATTTCTCTACAAGCTGCTTATCAAAAAACGCGTAAACAACTGGGGGATTTGGAAGTAATAAAAAAAGCTTGCCACTTGAAATGGAATGAGATTTTTAAGTAGGAGGATTTCATATGGAACAGATTGATCTAAATTGTGATATTGGCGAAGGTTTTGGCACATATAATGTTGGGTTTGACGAGGAAATTATGCCCTATATTTCTTCCGCCAATATTGCCTGTGGTTTACACGCTGGAGACTACACAACGATGAATAAAACCGTTCAGTTAGCATTAGAGAATAACGTTGCGATCGGAGCACATCCCGGTCTCCCCGATTTACAAGGATTTGGGAGAAGAAAAATGGCTATTTCGCCACAAGAAGCGTTTGAAATGGTTCTTTACCAAATCGGTGCTCTTCATAGCTTTGTTATCGCTCATGGCGGTACACTTCGGCATGTGAAACCACATGGTGCTCTTTATAATATGGCAGCCGTTGATTCAAAATTAGCAGAAGCCATCACAGAGGCGATCTATCGTTTTCAACCTGAACTGATTTTATTCGGACTAGCTAATAGTGAATTAATTAAAGCCGGCAAAAAAATAGGTTTACAAACCGCTAATGAAGTATTTGCTGATCGAACCTATCAAAATGATGGAACACTGACACCGAGACATCAAGCAAATGCACTTATCCACGATGTGGAACAATCTGTAGATCAAGCAATCCGTATTGTCAAAAAACGAAAAGTGCGGACAATAGAAGGCATTGACATTGCTGTCCAGGCAGATACAATCTGTCTACATGGCGACAGTCCTTCTGCCCTTCACTTTGCCCGTATGTTAAATAAAAAGTTTACAGAGGAAGGCATTAAGATTTTTAAGAATAAATAACCATACTGTAAAGAACCTATGCTTCCAATCCACTTTCAGAGCATAGGTTCTTTTTTATCTAAAATTAACTTTTAATTTAAATGCAATTTTTTCATCATACTAACGCTGTTCTTCCCTTTACAATGCTTGCATAGAATAGTCATATGATCTTATTAGGGGTGGTTTTATATGATTATTCATGTAGTGAGAAAAGGAGAGACATTAAATAGAATTGCGAATCAATATGGAACTCAAGATCAACTAATTGCAGCGGCAAATGAATTACCTGATCCGAATCAGCTATTAGTTGGTCAGTCTTTGGTGATCCCTATTGCCGCTATTCACCATACAGTCCGTGGAGGAGAAACATTATGGGGAATTGCGCAGAAATACGGCATTCAATTTAATGCTCTTCTTCAGGCAAACCCACATGTGAGTAGCCATCCTACTTCCCTTAGTGTAGGAACGATTATTGTCATTCCACCACGTACACATGTGGTACGGGCTGGAGAGACCTTATGGCAGATTGCCCAAAATTACCAAATAAATATTCAAGAATTGATCCAGGCCAATCATATTCAGAATCTCAACCAAATTGTGCCCGGTATGGTTTTAATCATCCCTTTTCCTAAGCCTGTCATTGATGTAAATGCTTATACGATTAATACTGGTGAAACGGCTGCCCAGGAGCTTCGTGAAGTGGCAAAATATCTAACCTTTATTGCACCTTTTGTTTATTCGGTGAAAGAAGATGGAACATTAAGCTCACTCCAGGATGAAGCGGTTATTCAGGTGGCGAATGAAAATCAAATTGTCCCGATGATGTGCATTACAAATTTTTCTTCTACAGAAACTGGAACAGCATTAGCCCATCATATTCTGTCAAATCAACAGCTTCAAAACACATTGCTCGATCATATTGTACAGGTGATGAGGGAGAAGGGTTATAAAGGGTTAAATGTCGATTTTGAAAATGTGCAGCAAAGCGATCGAGAAGCTTATAACCAATTTTTACAAGGGGCTGTCAACCGCCTCCACCCATTAGGATTTTTCGTTTCAACAGCAGTAGCACCTAAGACAAGTTCCGAGCAAAAAGGACTTCTATACGAGGCACATGATTATGAAGCACAAGGAAGAATCGTAGATTTTGTTATTTTAATGACCTATGAATGGGGCTATCGTTTTGGACCGCCACAAGCAATTTCCCCCATTAATCAAATGAAAAAAGTTATCGATTACGCGGTCACGGTCATTCCCCGGAATAAAATTTTTATGGGTTTTCAATTATATGCACGGGATTGGCTTTTACCACATGTAGAAGGTCAAGAAGCCGAAACATTTGATATGCAGGAGGCACTCAGACGCGCCTTAAAATATAAGGTCGCCATTCAATATGACACCGTGGCACAATCACCGTACTTCCGTTATACAGATGAACAAGGAAAAAAACATGAAGTTTGGTATGAGGATGCTCGCAGTGCTCAAGCAAAATTCGATTTAGTGAAGCAATATCATTTACAGGGCATAAGTTATTGGGTGCTCGGATATCCTTTCCCACAAAATTGGCTGCTTCTTAGTGATAATTTTACTATTCAAAAACGCTAATTGACTACTCCCTGCCCTAGCACTGTTACAAGCAGTAAACTTATCTTTACTTCCAGAAGATATTTCTCATGCTTGCGAGAAATATCAACACACGGTTTTATCCAGTGATTGTTTTAGACGGACAATCTTCTAACGTTGTAGCCGAACTTTGCTTTTCCATTCGACATGAGATAAGGAGTACCAAGCGGGATATACAAGTGAAAAAGTCTATAATTTCCGAGTCTAGCAAAATGGCAGATGGGCTTTCCTCCATCTGCCGTTCATCTTTCTCAATCTTCTTTATTGGAGGTATCTTTGCTCACTGGCCGCCAAAATTGTCTCGTCTTCTCATCGCGTATAATATAGCCCAGTTTAGCTAACTCAAGACGGAAATCTTTGATATCCTCTTCTTTTTTCTCCTGCAGAGCTTTCTCACGTGCCCGCAAAATTGCGTTGACAGTAGGAGATAGATCAGAGGTGTCGGGAATCCACCGATGGTATTCCTCCTTAAACGGATCACCCATACCAGACCATGGATAATCATGAAATCGAAAAGCTTCCTCTACTTTTTTTAATGATTCATCATTATTCTCACGTGCTAGCTCATATCCCGATTTACCGAGAAATACAAGTTGTTTTCCATCTGGAAAAATAGCTGCAATCTCGTTTTTTAATAGGGTCTGGACCTGCTCTTTTATTTCTAACTTTACCTCTTGATCGGTTATCTTCAGAATCAGAATTTCTCTTTTTGCTATAAAAGCTAACACTATCCCTGCAATCAGCCCAATGATCGCCAGCACAATATGAATCCAATCGCCTTGAAAAAAGTGAATTAATTTTAACGGACCTTGAAAAGGAACCCAAGGCAATGTTAAAGCCCAGGTAGCTATTTGCGGAAGAAAATACCCAATAAAGAAGCCCAATCCTCCCAAAACGCCAAATAATACTATACCCGTTGTTCTCGTATATCCGATAATTGTTTGCTGATCATCCGTTCTCATTTACTCCTCCTAATGCCTCTCCCTTATCCTTATCTTTTAATACCGTACGATGTAGAATTGTCGTTAATTCCTTTATATAGGTATCTACATCTACCTCTCTGGCAATTCTACTGTTCGATAACATAAACTCACCAATAGCCCCTTGAATTACACTTGTCATCACTTCTACCGAGAATGGAGCAAAAACCCCCTCCTTCTGCCCATCGTAAAGGATTTGTTGCAATTCATTTGTCAGTTGTTCCTCTTCATCATCTTCCATCTTATAATAAGGAATATTCTCTGGAGTGCGGGCATTAAAAACAATTTCCAAAAGGGCTGTATTACGGGATGGATGAATCGCTTGATACATAAGACTTGCTTTTATAAAGGTATCTAATTTTTCTTTTGGACCTTTTACTTTTTCTATTTGTTCTACAATTGCTGTTGTAGAATCAGCCATCAATTTCATCAACACATGGTTCATCAGATCTTCCTTCGATGAAAAATGGTATGAAATTAGAGCCGTACTGATCCCTGCCCGCTTCGCAATTTGAGACAAGCTTGCCTTAATAAAACCAATTTCGTCTAGTGTTTGAATCGCTGCATCCATCATTTGATCACGTCTCGCACTCGCAATAAAACTTGAGCGTCCCTTTTCTTCCTTCAATCTTATCACCCACCATTCAGCAATCAGGGATATTTCGATTAGTCAAATTACTGATTGATCATACAATCAAATTTTATCAATAACTAAACTGTACGTCAATTAGGCAAAGCAAAATTTCCATATTAGCTTGTTAAAAAGTTAATTACTTTTGAATAGTTGATTATAAATCGTTACAATAAAAGCACAATACAGGAATGGAGGTTGGTGCATATGGAATTGAAAGGCATTCATCATGTCTCTGCCTTAACGGCGAAGGCAGCTGAAAACTTAGACTTTTATACAAATGTTCTTGGCATGAGATTAGTGAAAAAAACAGTCAATCAAGACGACACATATGTCTATCATCTTTTTTACGCAGATGAAAAGGGGAATCCAGGGACTGATTTAACCTTTTTCGAAATTCCCATGTTAGCACGTAATTACCGAGGTGTCAGTAGTATTTCCAACACTTTTTTGCGCGTCCCTAACGATGCTGCCCTCGCTTATTGGAAAAAAAGGTTTATGGACTATAATGTGGAACATGCTGATATTAAAGAGCAGGCTGGACGAAAAATCCTCCCATTTATCGATCATGAAGGACAGCAGCTAACATTGATTTCCGATGAAATGAATCAGGGAGTTGCTCCAGGAAGTCCGTGGAATAAAAGTCCCGTTCCCGTACAATATGGAATTACCGGATTAGGGCCTATTCAATTAACCGTGGAAAATGCTGAACCAACAGTAAAGATTTTAACTGATATTCTTGGTTTTCGATTAAAGGAGTATAATCCTTCTCCAATTAAAGGACAAGCCGATATTAAAATTTATGAAACCGGTGAAGGTGGATCCGGTGCACAAGTTTATCTAGAAGAAAGAAAAGATCTTCCCGCAGCGCAATTAGGACGTGGCGGTGTTCATCATGTCGCATTTCGCGTTCAAGATGAAGAAACCTTAAGAAAATGGGTGGACCGTTTGCGTGCAGCGCGAATTGCCAATTCCGGCTTCGTTGATCGTTATTATTTCCGCTCACTATATTTCCGTGAGCCTAATGGAATTCTCTTTGAGCTTGCCACTGATGGACCTGGCTTTGATATCGATGAGCCAATCGAACATTTAGGAGAAAGCTTAGCATTACCATCGTTTTTAGAGCCCCAACGGGAACAAATTGAAGCCAAACTCAAGCCGTTAAAAACGCAGTCCTAAAGATAATCGACTTTGATATAGTTGACTAATATTTGCGGAGCATATGAAAAGAGCTTCATCTCATTCAAAATGAGATGAAGCTCTTTTGACGGCCTAATTCTAGTGCTCATTAGAGCTCTAAAAGTGTTGAAGGCGGACGGAAAGTGGGATCATAAGAGTATTCCACTAGTTCTCTCAATCTCCCCTGTCCCCCTAAAACTGGCGCTTTATAGTTTTCCTTAATCTTTTGTACCATTTGTGTACTGGTAATCATTCGGATCAATTGGTACAAAACCATCAGGTTGATAGAAACGGAGTAAATCCTTCGTAACAATTCGATCCGAAATTTCTAATTTTTCCTTCGCAATTTGATCATCTGCACGACATTGCTCATCCTCAATCGGCTCACCTGTATCAGTCGCGTAACAAACACCATTTACCTGTGTCACTTCAGGAGTGATAAAGTCTCCGTTACGGAAAGGAACAATTTCCTTAAACTCAGGTGATAAAATATCGTTTCCTATGTTTAAATAGTTACGCGTATCAATGCCTAATAAATGGAGAATCGTTGGTTGAACATCAACTTGACCACTATATTTATGAACGACTCCACCCTGTACCCCTGGTACGTGGATAAAAAGTGGAACTCTTTGCAATTCGGCATTTTTAAATGATGTTACTTCTTCTCCAGTAACCTTTTCCATTGCATCATTATGATTTTCTGAGATTCCGTAATGGTCACCATACATCACAATAATCGTATTGTCATATAAACCAGCTTCTTTTAGATTCTCAAAAAACTCTTCCAGAGCCTGATCCATATAATTTGCTGACTGAAAATACTGATTCACTACTTTATCGCCAAAATCTCCTGCTGGAAAATCTGTATCTCCTTCATCCATCGCAAATGGAAAATGGTTCGAGAGCAACAATAGTTTAGAATAAAATGGTTGTGGCAAGGATTCTAATAATGGCATAGATTCCTCTAAGAATGGTTTATCCTTCAAACCATAGTTTTTCACATTTTCTGCTGTCATATTATAATAAGTGGCATCGAAAAAGTGATCATAACCTAAAGCTTTATAAAATTCATTTCGATTCCAGAAAGTTTTATAGTTTCCATGTAATGCAGCAGATGTATAACCTTTTGATTTAAGGATCGCAGGTGCAGCATGATACGTATTTTGTGCTTTATTAATAAACACTGAACCTTGGGATAATGGGAATAATGATGTATCCATCATAAATTCCGCATCAGATGTTTTCCCTTGACCTGTTTGATGGAAGAAATTATCAAAATAAAAAGTGTTTCCATCATGAGCCAACGAATTTAAGAATGGGGTTACTTCTTGACCATCCAATTCATAATCAATTATAAATGTCTGCAACGACTCAAGGGATATATACATAACATTCATCCCTTCGGCTTTTCCAAAATAATCTGAGTTGGGCTTGGAGAAGTTAGCCTTCAAGTTATTTTCGATCTCAGTGACATCATCACTGCTGGCAAGAGTACGCTGCATCGAAGAACGTGCCGTTTGGATACCATCATAAATGGTAAAATTATAAGCTCCCAAATACTTCACAAGATAATTTCGGTCAAATGATCGTGTCAATAGCTCGGGTCGATCAGCTTCCGCTAAGGACAAATTAAACATAAAAATTCCCACTGCAACAGCCATTGGGATAATAGCTAATTTCCTCGTGGAGGCGGCCTTTAATTGAATGACCTTAAAGCCTAACAATGACAGCAAAATAATCGTATCTGTGAAATAGAGAATATCAAGTGGCGTCATCAAAGATAAGGCACTCTCAGTTTGTCCCCCATTTACCTTCAACTGTAAAACGGTTGGCCATGTAATAAAGTCATCAAAGAAACGATAATAGACAACATTTGCGTAAAGCCAGAATGATAGAACAAATTGGATAGCAATTAAGGCTGCTCCCCAATGTTTTTTAAATAATAAAGCTGCTCCGAAAAATAAAAAAGCAGAGCTAAGTGGATTGATAAATAAAAGAAACTCCTGAACAGAATTATCAATTCCCAAATTAAATTCGATTCTATACGTTACATATGTTTTTATCCAAAATAGAACAATTGCGATTAGAAAAAATTGTACACTTTTACTATGAATGTTGAATGAGAATTTTTTAAGCCAATTCAACTTAAACGCTCCCCTCTTACTAAAAAACAAAAGTGCAAAGTATGTGCCACTTTTTGTTTTAAGTTAACACTAAAAATCCATAAAACTAGGTTTCTTTCTAACTAAAAAAAGTGACTACGATATTATAACTCTTTTTATAAAAATGTCCAACCTTCTATTTCAATTTCAATCTGTCAATATTTGTTAAAAATGCATCATATCCACTCTTTTGGACATAGTCTAAAAATTTTTCAGCACAAATTGACAAAAGCCTCTTTACTTTCTTCTTTATTTTTTTCCCATTCTTGATATACATCAAGGAGCTATCATTTTAATCCCTTTATGATAAGAATACAAACAATAAAGGAGGCGGTCGAAATGGCCACTGTCAAATTTCAATTAGAAACTCTTTCCTGTCCATCTTGCATCAAGAAAATTGAAACAGTTTTAAATAAACAAATGGGTGTAAAAGAGACAAGTGTTCTTTTCCATTCGAGTAAAGTTAAAATAGCATTCGATGAAACAAATACAACAGCCGAACAGCTAGAGAAAATAATCACAAAACTTGGCTATCCAGTTATAAATGCAAAGGCATGATAGGAAATTATATTATCGGGTAAGGTGACGGCTTGGTGACATCAATTCCACCTGCTCGAAAAGTATCAGAAGGGAGTGTTTTCATTGAAAAGTAAAACTAAGGCACAAATAGCAGGTGTCACAGGCATCTTACTTTTATTCGCCTTTATTTCTCATCTTCTTCATCTCACCCAGTTTCAAAATATACTTTTAATAATTGCAACTAGCATTGCGGGCATCCCGATCATTATAAAGGCGATTCAATCGCTAAAAATGAAGACATTTAGTATCGAGCTACTTGTATCAATTGCGATTATTGGCGCCATCTTCATTGGAGAATATATAGAATCCGCTGTTGTCTCCTTTTTATTTTTATTTGGCGCCTATCTTGAAACGAAGACATTGGAAAAAACAAGAGGTTCCTTAAAAGACTTAATCGATCTTTCTCCTCAAGTAGCAACTGTCTTACGGGATGGAGAAAAGGTCGTTCTTCCCATCGCAGAGGTGAAGAAAGGTGACCATGTTATTATTCAATCTGGAGAGAGAGTAGCGGTTGATGGAATAGTTGTTACTGGGACAGCTTTTGTCAACGAAGCTGCTATTACAGGGGAGTCCATTCCAGCCCATAAAGAGATCCAAAATCCTGTTTTCAGTGGCTCAATCTTGGATCACGGCTATATAGAAGTGATTGCAGAAAAGGTAGGAGATGATACAACCTTTGCAAAAATTATTGAACTTGTGGAAGAAGCTCAGGTATCGAAAACAAAAACCGAAAAATTCCTTGAAAAGTTTGCCAATATCTACACCCCTGCCATAGTAATTTTAGCCACTATAGTGTTGATTTTCACTCAAAACATTGAATTTACTTTAACCTTTCTTGTCATTGCTTGTCCAGGTGCCCTCGTGATCTCAGCACCTGTTTCAATTGTAGCTGGGATTGGCAATGGAGCAAAAAACGGTGTCTTGATGAAAGGCGGGGAAACTGTCGAGAATTTGGCTAAGATAGACACAGTTGTTTTTGATAAAACTGGCACTTTAACACAAGGAAAACCAGCAGTAACCGATATTAAATCGTTCACAATGAGTGAGGAAAAATTATTGCAAATAGTAGCGGAAGCTGAAACCACCTCTGAGCATCATCTCGGTCAAACTATTGTTCAAGAAGCGAAACATAGAAACATCTCCCTAATCAACAAACCCGTCCAAACCAAAGTTATCAAAGGGAAGGGCCTACAAGCTGTTATTTCCAATCAACAACTTGTTATCGGAAATCGCCTTTTAATGAAGGAACACAGGATTTCAATCCCCACTCATATAGAGTCATCCATCTTAAAAATGGAAAAACGGGGAAACAGTGTCGTTCTTGTTGCGATAAATGGAGAAATAGAAGGGTTTATATCAATTACTGATCAAATCCGGATTGATGCCAAAGAAAGTATTAAGAATTTAAAAAGGGCGGGAATAAAACAAATCTATATGCTTACTGGTGATAACCGCTATACAGCAGAACGGGTAGCGGCTGAATTAGAAATCGATCACGTATTAGCAGAATTACTTCCTGAAGAAAAAGTCGCTAAAATTGTGGAATTACAAAAAACAGGTTTGCGTGTTGCTATGGTCGGGGACGGAATTAATGATGCACCTGCAATTGCCACAGCTGATATTGGTCTTACCATGGGAGGTACTGGGACTGATGTTTCGTTGGAAACCGCAGATATTGTCTTAATGGCTGATCAGTTAGATTCATTACCTCACGCATATTCCTTAGCAAAGGCGACTGTACGTAATATGAAGCAAAATACTTTTTTCGCAGTTAGTACTGTTTTCCTTCTTCTTATTGGTGTTCTATTTCAAAAAGTATTTTTAGCTTCTGGTATGTTTATCCATGAATTGAGTGTACTACTCGTTATTCTGAACGCCATTCGAATAACAAGTTATAATAAAATGAAACGGAATACTACTATAAGAAACAAGGAGCAGATCCAATTTGAAAGCTTGTGACCATCATCCAAAAGAGATGCAGCAGCTCTGTGTCTCGCTTGTACCCATTTTCAACCATTTACAACCGGAGGAAATGCTAGAAATTGCTAAAACAACCACACATGCTCAGTACGAACGGAATGATATCATTTATGGTGCAGGTGATCAGTCCGCTCATTTGTATATTGTTCATCAGGGTCGTGTGAAAATTTACCTCCTCTCTGAATCAGGCAAAGAGCAACTTATTCGCATTTTAGAACCAGGTGATTTTATGGGAGAACTATCCCTATTTACTGAATCTATGTTTGATCATTATGCCGTTGCCATGGAAAAAACTGAAATATGTGTTTTGAGACGAGTAGATTTGCAAACTTTTTTATTAAAGTATCCGACCATTTCGATAAAAATTCTTGAGGAATTCGGACGGCGTTTAGATCGAACGGAAAAGCTAATCAGCAGCTTAACGTCAGAGGATGCAGAAAAGCGAATTGCAGCCTATTTGCTTGAACTATTAGACGGTCAAAACGACCAAACCCTCATCCTGCCAATGGCTAAAAAGGATCTTGCTTCATATCTTGGAACAACTCCTGAAACCGTCAGTCGAAAACTTGCTGAATTTCAAGAGCGCGGCTGGATTGAACAAACTGGTCAAAGAAAAATCAAAATCCATCATATCCAAGCTCTACAAGAAGTATAAATAGCTGCGGGCTTTCGCAGCTATTTTCTATCTCATATCTTCCTCCTATTTCCGTATAGTTTATAAGCTTTTGCCAAAACTACCTATAGAAGATTTTTGGAAACGAAACTAGGAGGCCCCAACAATGCCTAAAAAATCAACTTTATCATCCTCCACAACAAAAGATTGGCTAATTCAACAATTTAAAGATTCCTTCGACTTTACCCATAAACCATTAAAAATTGACCAAAAGGAAATGGAACTACTTTTTATCAAAACGGTGACAGATAATGATCAACTTCAAAAAGTGATTATCAAGCCTTTTTTTGAACTAACTTCCATGGAGCAAGTAGAAGCCTATTTAAACTCTCTTCCAAACCAGCAAATCATCAAATCCAAGGAACAAATCCAACTAGAGTTAACAAAAGGGAGTCTCGCCATCTCTCTGAACGAGAGTATTCTCTTATTCGACTTTAAGACCGTAAGTACAGATACCGTGCTTGAAAGCAATGTTGAGCCTACTATCATGGGTCCACAGCTTGCTCTAAGTGAAGATATTGATACCAATCTAAATCTAATCCGCCAACGCTATCACCAGCCTTCATTAGTAATCGAAATGCATGAAGTCGGGAAGAAATCTCATCAATCATTAGCGGTCATTTATGATAAGGATTTGGTCAAGCCGGTAGTGTTAAAACAGATCAAACAAAGATTAAAGAAATTAAACAGTGATGTTATTCTATCCAGTGCCGAACTAGTTCGCTTTTTAAATGTAAAGAAACGTTCACTGCTTCCCACTATGCTGCAGACAGAACGTACGGACCGGATTACTTATAATCTATCTGGTGGAAAAGTCGTCCTCTTACTTGATGGCGATTCTTTGGTTATCCTGGCACCAGCTGTTTTTTTCGATTTTATGACCTCTATGGAGGATAATTACCATCCTTATTGGGTAACGAAGTTTGCAGAGATCCTTCGATATATTGGGCTTGTTACCTGTGTTATTTTTCCAGGATTATATGTCGCAGTGGCTTCTTATAATCCCGAAATTTTTCGTGCAGAATTAGCTTTATCTGTTGCCGGTTCTCGGATAGGAGTCCCTTATCCCTCCTATGTGGAAGTTTTATTTATGTTAATCGTCATGGAGCTATTAACGGAAGCGAGCATTCGCCTGCCAAAAGCTGTCAGTGCTACAGCTACGACCGTTGGCGGACTCATTCTAGGAACGGCTGCGACAGATGCAGCGCTCACCTCAAATATTATGATTATTATTATATCGGCTGTAGCAGTATCGACTTTCGTTATTCCGATTAACGAAATGAGTTTCTCTATTCGGGTTTCTAAATATATCATCTTATTGTTCGCCACTTTTGGGGGGATGGCCGGTTTGGTGTTAGCATTTATTGGCTTTATCATGATTCTTTCCAATAAAAATAGTTTTGAAGAACCTTATTTTAAATTATTTATTCAGGCGAAAGAAAAGGAAACAAGTGGGGAAACATCATGAATCGTTATTATTACTATCTCATATTTGTCAATTTGATCGCCAATATGATTTCGGCTGTGCCAAAGATCTTTTTCCTTAATAAAGAGAATGGCACTTCTTTTTCTCTGCTTCTTTCCCTTCCAGCGGGATTGCTATCGGTTTATCTGTTTATTCGTTTTTTTAACTCCTTTCAAGGAAAGGACCTGTCAGAATTATTGAAGCAATATGTTTCCAAACGGATCTATCTACCTATTTTAAGTCTCCTAAGTATTACTTGGCTTGGGGCTGGATTAATTACTTTAATCACCTTTACCTTTATGATCAAACGGTTCTTAACACCGGACATGTCGATTATCCTTATTGCCTGCCTTTTTTTAATCTTTATTTCTTACGGGATTCTCATGCACACGAGGAGCGTTTTATATACCGTCGAAACAGTGCTTATTTTCTCCATTCCACTAATTGCTTTTATCTTTTTTAAAGCGTATAGTAGCCCCAATTTCATGTGGGATTATGTTGGCGTTGCAGTAATGTATAGTAATAGATGGCCAAGCTATAGTGTCTTTTCCGCGGCTCTTTATTGTTTCCTTGGGATTGCTAATCTAATTGTTTTTAATCGAGCTTTCAAAAAAGTAAAATTCCAGCTATCTTGGAAGTCAATGTTAGTCATCGGGATTGTTGGTAGTCTTACTATTATTTCTACCTATGTGATCCCAATTGGGCTTAATGGCTTTGAAAAAATTGATCATCTTGTTTACCCTGGCATTACAACGAGTGATACGTTGCGGATGAAGTTTGGTGTAATCGAAAGAGTGATGTTTATTTTTTTTATGTTTTTCCTAGCTGTCACATTTATAAGTCTCCTTATCCATTGGCATGTGGCATTAGAGCTGTGTAAGAACATTTTTTGGTTAGAGAAATTCAATTGGAAAAAAACAAATCTTACACCATTTATTTATATAGGTTTTTTTTGGATTGTCACCTTGTTCCTAACAACCCATTTGAATGAATATACGTTATTAATCTACACAAAATACTTCTTTAATTGTCTTCCACCTTTTTTTCTATTTATGTTCATTCTTTTCTGGTATGTGCGAAGGAGGGCAAAACAGCATGAAGAGACTGTCTAAAACATATATGCCGATTATTCTTTTTGTATTTTCTCTTACTCCATTCCTGTCTAGCTGTGGTTTTAAAGATATTGATAAGAGAATTTTTGTACAAGGAATCGCAATTGATTATACAGGTAATGAAGAAAAGCCTTATAGAGTTACCCTTAAGTTGGCGATCCCTACCGGCTCCCTTAAAGAAGCATCAGGCAATAAGTATGGCTACCTATCACGGGAAGATTCTAGCTTAGCGGGGGCCATCCGTTTTCTAAAAACGCACGCTGATAAGGAACCTGATTTTGGCCATAGTCAAATTATCCTCCTAGGAGAAAAACTGTTAGATCATAATATAGAAGATGTCATGGACTTTATCTTTAGGAGAAGGGATATTCAAATGATAGCCTGGGTAGCCGTGGGTCAACCAACAGCTGAAGATGTTCTAAAAACCGAGCCTGTATCCGAAATGGCTGCCTCCAATCTTTTGACAAATCTCTTTTCAAGAAATGGTGTAGAAAGCGCCTATACTGTTTCCACTTTTCTATTTGAATTGCGAAGGGGTTTGTTTGAGCCAGGAATTGACCCTGTCTTGCCTGTAATTCAGACTAACAAAAAAAAGACAAAGGTCAGGGTCAATAAATCCATCATCCTGAAAAATGATCGAAAACATTTTCATCTCTCAAGTAAACATACAAAATCCTATAATGTACTTGGAAAGGAAATAAATAAATATGATCTTCGGGTGAAAGATCAAGATAATCATTTTCTCTTAGCGATCGATTCGATTGATGTAAATTATAAAATTGATACATCAGGGGAAACACCTGTTATCAAAATGAAAGTTAAATTAGCAGGAATCATTGAGGAATCGTTTGAAGATATGCCGGCATCAAAATTAGATCATTATAGCAAGCTTGCAAGCAAAACAGCCAAAAAGAACACCATTGAATTTTTAAAGATGCTTCAGGAAGAGAATGCAGATCCACTAGGATTTGGCCTCCGATATCGCGCCACAAGAATCCATAACCGTGATACGAATGAGGAATGGAAGGAACTTTATCCAAATGTAAAATTTGATGTTCAAGTGAAGGCATCCGTCAAGAGTACGGGCACAATTGAATAATAGCGAATCGAAGGAGAACATTTAAGATGCATCGGGTAAACCTTTGATTGGATAACTGTCTAGGATGTTGAGCTATTTCCCTTTGTCTTTTTGAACCAGTGAGGGTGATGGTCGAACCATCACCCTTACTTTAGAATTCCACCTTCCCAGCTTTAAAGTAACTTAGCTAGATCAAGGAGCTATTTATCGCACAATACAAACTTATTCTGTTGATAATCCTCTCCCCTTTTCTCCTAAAAGCGTCGCAGTTACAGCAAAGCCTAGCCCCGCTAATACAATTAATAGTATAAAGACTTGATGCAAGCTTGCTTCTAACTTGACACCCTGCAATTGATCACTTAACCAAAGACCAGATACGGCAATCCCAATAGTTTGGCCTAAAGTACGAAATAAATTATTAGATCCCATAGCAGCACCACGCATATTCCAACCAACAGAAGATTGTACAACCACAGTAAATAAAGTGGTTGATAACCCGAAACCAAGTCCTAAAATAGCGGTTATTAGCATCATCCAGGGTAAGCTTGTGCCGGTTTGCAACAAGCTCATCCCGATACATCCAATAATGATAAAGACCATGCCAACTAAAGCAATCTGCCCAACCACCATTTTCCTCACCCATTTTCCAACTAGCAAAGCACCTAATGGCCAGGTTAAGGATTGCGGCAACATGGCAATTCCAGACAAGGTAGCATTTAAGCCAGTTACACCTTGAACCCATAGCGGAATATAAAAGGTCACGGCAATCAATATAAAGCCAATTAAAAATCCTGCGATATTTGATACAACGATTAATTGGTTTTTAAATAAAGAGAGCGGCAACATTGGTTCTTTTCCCTTTGATTCAATCCAGATAAAAAGAAGAAGACTAACCAAGGCAAGCGCAGAGATGATCATAATATTTCCGGTTAATTGTCGCTCTTCTTTCCAAAGATTCAATGCATATAAAAACGAAGTCATACAGACTGCAAAAGTTAAGATTCCTGCATAATCGATCGTCCGTTTCTTCTTTTCCATATGTTCATGTAAAGAGATGGCAATTAAAATTAAGGAAATGATTCCAAATGGAAGATTCATAAAGAAAATCCAGTGCCAGGAAATAGAATCTACGATAAAGCCCCCCACTAATGGACCTAGAATACCTGAGATTCCCCACACACTGCTAATTAACCCCTGAATCTTTGCGCGCATTTCATATGTAAAGACATCGCCAATGATCGTCATCGGGATCGTCGTTAATGCTCCAGCTCCCAACCCTTGAATAATTCGGTAGACAACAAGCTGATGCATTGACTGTGACAAGCCAGAAAGCACGGAACCTACCAAAAAAATGAGCACTCCAATCGTAAACATTCGCTTCCTACCATATAAATCAGCCATTTTCCCAAAAATCGGCGTACTAATGACCGTTGCAAGCAAGTAAACCGATATCACCCAAGTATATAAATGGCTTCCACCTAAATCACCAACAATTTTTGGCATCGCTGTACTTACAATCGTCCCCTCAATAGCCGTTAAGAAAGTGGCAATTAATAAAGCAGCTACAACGTATTTCTGTTTTGTATTCTTTTTCACTATTCTCTCCCTACCATTCTGTGAATAACTAGACATAAACGTGTCCTCTAATCTTATTAATTCTTGATCTTGACTTGCTATTCCAATCAGTGACATTCTTATATTATATATATAAATGAAGAAGATAAGGAGAAGATTCTGAAAAAGCGCTATTATCAATCAGTCATTATCTTTCACATTTTAGTCAATGCCATCTTTTACCTAAAATAAACCTCGAGCTTTAAACTAAATATAGGCATCCAAAAAAGTTAGGTGAAAAACCATTTGGATGCCTATATGGTATTTATAGAATAAAAAGCCTTTCAAACACTTTCGCAAAATATTTATCCCAAACATTTTCCTTCGAAAATAGGCAAAGGAATGCATAAGCCAACAAGGAATATCTGATGGATATGCTATTTGGTCTAGCAATAGGAAAATGCGTTATATCATCCACCATTCTACATGATGATATTATGTATCTGAGAAAGATCTTTTTTCGGATACATATACATCCCTATCTTTACGAACTTACCATTACACCCCCATTTACATGGAGGACTTGCCCAGATACGAAGCTTGCATCATCTGAAGCAAGGTAAACATAAGCAGGTGCTAACTCAACAGGCTGTCCTGCTCTTTTCATAGGCGCATCTAGTCCAAATTTCATAATATCTTTGGCAGAAAAACTAGCTGGAATTAACGGTGTCCAAACCGACCCTGGCGCTACCGCGTTTACGCGAATCTGTTGATTGGCAAGGGAAAGTGATAAAGATCGTGTTAATGTCACAATCGCACCTTTTGTTGCACTATAATCAATCAGCTTTTTATGCCCTTCATACGCTGTAATCGAAGTCGTATTAATAATCGAACTACCAGCCTTCATAAAGGGGAGAGCTGCTTTAATCATGTAAAAGAATGCGAAAACATTCGTTTGGAATGTGAACTCAAGTTGCTCTTTCGTAATATCAAGAATGCTCTTTTGGACATATTGTACCCCATGATTATTCACCAAAATATCAATCTTCCCAAAGGCTTCTATTGTCTTTTGAACAACATAATTAGACATTTTCTCATCTTTTAAATCTCCAGAAAGCAGGAGACAATCTCCACCAAGCTCATAAATTCTTCGCTCTGTTTCCTTCGCATCACGATGCTCATTCAAATAGACAATCACCACTTTAGCTCCTGCTTTTACAAAAGCATAAGCAATTGCGCGCCCAATACCACTATCTCCCCCCGTAATGATAGCCACTTTATTTGCTAATTTTTCGGAGCCGCGCTCATTAGGATTTTCAGAGATCGGACGAGGGTGCATTAAATATTCTAGTCCGGGTTGTACAGGTTGGTGTTGCGGTGGAAATGCGATTGGCTCATTTTTACATTTTGTTTGATACCCAAAATAGGGATAATTTGGAAACATTGGATAAACCTCCTCATTATGGGCCATTATATTCGTAAGGAAGACGATGGGTTCATTAGCTCCTTTCACGGCTTAGAAGAAGCCGGGAAAATTGCCAATAAGCTTCTATCATTTCAAAAAGGGACCTTTTCGCTAAATGTGCAAATTCTGGTAATCTAAGAGGAGACTTTGCAGTTGCGTTCACAACCTTTAAAATGGTCTTTTTTTAAAAGGCAAAATTAGACCTAATTTCGAGGACATTTAAGCAGAAGATAAATTTATATGAAAGGGACCCCTATTTACTACCAATAGGTTTAGGTATCGTCTGCTCCTCCAATCTTGCCTTTCTCACTGTAGAAAAAAGCATTCTTGCTGCGACCACCTCACATTTCAAACATTTTCTTAAAATTTTCTCGACAATCTTATACAAATTCTATTTTAGGAAACACTATACCTACTTATATCTAAATAGGAGGTAAATGCATGACAACCCACGACCATATGAAATTAACAGCCAGTGAATTAGGCATTTTATTTGAATCTTACACAAATGATGCCTTAGCCACCTGTATGCTATCTTATTTTGTCGAACATGTAGAAGATCCCGAAATTAAAGCTTGTGTTGAATATGGATTGGAGCTATCAAAAAAGCATATCGATATCGATAAGAATATTTTTCGAGAGGAGGATCTTCCCACTCCTGCGGCATTTTCAGAACAAGATGTAAATACCTCGGCACCTAGATTGTACAGCGATGAACTTATTCTTCATTATGTGCAAAACCTTGGGATTATGGGGTTAAACACCTATAGCATGGCTCTTCCTAATACAACTCGGAAAAGTTTACGTGAACATTTTACCCATTGCCTTCAATCATCTGCTGAATTATTTAACCGTACAACTGACCTTTCGATCCAAAAAGGTATTTATGTACGTCCTCCCACTATTCCCTATCCGCAACAAATTGATTTTGCGCAAAAGAGGCATTTTTTGGCAGGATGGATGGGAGAGCAAAGACCACTTACAAGTATAGAAATTTCATTACTATTTATGAATCTTTACCGAAATGCTCTTGGCGGTGCCTTATTAACTGGATTTGCCCAAGTGGCACAATCGAAAAAGGTACAAAATTATATGACAAGGGGTGCGGAGATTTCCAAGCATCATAATGCAGTCTTTGTCAAGTTTTTAAGTGAAAGTAATATTCCTGCACCAGCTACAGGAAATTTCACGGTTATGACGACAACAGATCCTATTTTTTCAGATAAACTTCTTATGTACCACACGAGCTTCTTAGAAAGTGCAGGAATTGTTTTCTATGGGCAAAGTATCGGTGGAAGTGCAAGAAAAGACCTATCCGCAGCTTATAGTCGTCTAATGGTGGAAACCGGGGAGTATTCACTGGATGGAGCAAATATAATGATTGATAATGGCTGGTTCGAGAAGCCTCCCTCTGCACCTGACCGCAGAGAATTAACAAAGGGCTAGAATAATGTGGATGCAAAAGAAAAGCTTTTTTGGAGCATTGCCTTTCCCGGTTTCGGACAATTATTAAATAAAAAATATGTAAAAGGTCTTGTGTTGATTGCCCTAGAATTTGTCGTCAATGTAAAAGCCCGTTTCAATGATGTCATTATCGCTAGTTTTCATGGTGACATGGATATGGCCATGGAACAAGTTAATTTCCAA
Organism: Lederbergia galactosidilytica; assembly: GCF_017873565.1. Classification (GTDB taxonomy): domain Bacteria; phylum Bacillota; class Bacilli; order Bacillales; family Bacillaceae_C; genus Lederbergia; species Lederbergia galactosidilytica. The sequence goes on along the minus strand of NZ_JAGGKH010000003.1, from coordinate 19,364 downwards.
TGGTTACTTTTCTATCCCTGTCTGTACTTTTTCGCCATGTGGGATGCCTATAAAGATGCTGGGGGTGGGAAAGAACCGTATTCCTTTATGCCCTTTGTTTTCTGTGCCTATTTTGTAACTGTTGGTACGATTTACTCAAGTAAAATAACGTTTATTCCTGGAATCATCTGGCTTCCTATGCTCAGTGTCATACCCGGTGTAATCGTAGGACTCTTCATAAAAAGAATATGTAATTATTACGCAAAGAAAAATGACAAGGGATAATGTCCAACGAATATTGCTCCCTTGTCATTTTCTTAATTGTTATAGCGGGAAACATCTTTAAAAGAATAACTGCGAACAACAGCGACAAGGGATGACTACGTCTTTTTCCCTTGTCGCTTGTTCTTTATAAAACGAAGCACTGGTAATAGAACGATGACCAATGGATAGAGGATATAAAAAGTCTTTTCACCGCCTTGCATTAATAAAAGGGGGCGGGCCCACAGTTGAAAGGCTTCCTTCAAATTGAGGCCAAAAGTAAAATTCATGCAAATGGTTAAAACAGATAATAGAGTTATCATGAGAATAAAAATCCCCAGTACTTTCATGTATAGCTCCTTTCATTCACAATTTGTTCCTGCTGTATTCTTTACTTTGGCCCTTTTCAGTTATAAAAAGGGATCAAAATGGGTAAAACGAAGAATGAACTCATATTAAGATTTATTTAAAAGGGCTTAAGTTTACTAAAGATACTGACGTCAATTGCTAACGACTATCTTTTACGAATTATAGTCTGTTCAAATACTAGGTAGTTCCACATGGATATACAGAAGATTTGAGGTTGCGATCCTCCTACAATTGGGCGTATCCCATTGGGAACATATTTGAGCAGCGGAATCGCAATCCAATGAGCTCTGTTGCATCAAACTCCTTGCCGCATTACAGGAGTTTCGCAATTTAGCTCTTTTTAAACATTCTTTATTAGAATTTGCGAAAGAGGGGGGATCTATCCATGGAGCCAGCTAAAATTAGTTCTTATCAGCTTTTTGTTTTAATCATTATGTTTGAACTTGGTAGTGCTTTACTATTCCCAATTGGAATTAAAGCGAAACAAGACGCCTGGATCGCCATCTTAATTGCCATGTTAGGTGGTTTTTGCATATTTCTTCTTTATTATGGGCTTTATCGATACTATCCAGATGTATTACCAACAACCTATGTACAAAAAATAATTGGTAAAGTTCCCGGAAGAATACTTGCTCTTTTTTATATGCTCTTTTTTTTATATTTAGCGGCTAGAGTTCTTCGTGATCTCGGGGAAATGCTCACAATGGTTGGTTATTCAAGTACGCCAATTGTGATCAACCATTTCTTACTAATTATCATTGTTGTATATACTGTAAGGAAAGGAGTTGAGGTCATCGCAAGAAGCGGAGAATTATTTTTTGCTTTTATTTACTTTTTGGCTATTATCGGTTTTATTCTTATTATTTCTTCTGACCTTATACACCTAAGTAACCTAAAGCCAATTTTAGAAAATGGGATATATCCTGTTATAAAGGTAGCAGCAGGCGAAGTTTTATTCTTTCCATTTGGCGAGATTTTTGCATTTTCAATGATTCTCCCCTATTTAAACAAACCCCAAAAGGCGAAAACGGCCGGGTTGTTAGCGATTGCCTTAAGTGGAATTAATTTAACGATTAGCATGGTTGTGAATATTAGTGTTTTGAGTGTTTCTACATTGGAACGAACTCAATTCCCTCTCCTAAATACAATTCAGTCTATTGAATTAGCGGAGTTTTTGGAACGTCTTGATATCTTTTTTATGCTCGCTCTCATCATTCTTGGATTTTTTAAAATAGTTATTTATTTTTATGCTGCTATTATTGGGACTGCTGATCTATTTAATTTGCCCGAACCTGCAAGATTAGCACTTCCATATGGGTTCATTGTTATCTTCATTTCAATTGTGACAGCTAATAATGCACTTGAACACCTTAAAGAAGGTTTATTTGTCGCTTCCTTATATATACATTTTCCCTTTCAAATAGTCATTCCTTCTCTGTTACTTTTAATCGCATTTTTTAAGAATCGAAAGAAGAAAAAAGCTTCATAAATAAAAACCGAGCAGTATTAATTCTAAAGCACTTCAAAAAGCTACTTTAAGAATTAACCATGCCGGTTTTTTATTTCCCATTATTTCTCATATGTAAAAGGGTTTTTCCTCAATCCAGTTCTGGAAATACTTACGTCGACCTTAACAACAGCCTCTAATTCGGGATAGTGTTCCTCATTCCAATCTTCCTTTAACTTTTTCCAAGAATCAGGATCATTTTGATACAGCTTTTCACCGATGCCAAATATATCTGTTTGATATTCTTTGCTTTTTGTAATCGTAGATTGAACGATTTCCTTAATTCTTCTCATTGCTTTTTCCGCTATTTCTTTACGAACATGATAGTCTTCAATATTGACCGGTATATTAACCTCTCCCAATTCACCCCTAGCGACAATATTAATAAAAACGGTTGGTTTCCCATTTTTCATGGCCACCTTTACTTTGGTCTTTTCGCTAATAACTTGGAAGGAAATTGGCTTTTTCTCCTCTTCCCAATCAATTCCAATAGTAGTTTCATGAATATTACTCATAATCCATGCCATTCCCATTGCTTCCTCCCCATGGAGATAGCCAATTAATTTGTCCTTTTTAAACACAGCAATACTATCAGCTTTAAGGACGGTCTCGGGAGCGGTACTTTGCAAGTTTTCCATTCGCTCGCCCTCCTCTACACTGCCAAAATATTTAAAGCTGGGAATAATGGCCTCCCTTCCATCAGCGGATAGTGCATTAAGAAGTTCCCGAATATTAACTGGCCATTGTTCTCCCCATTGCTGTTCGGAAAACTCAAGTGTCTTTGTAATTTTATTTGCCGGAATTTTATCAATTGGACTAGACACCTTTAATAAATTATTGGCGCTTGTATCTTTGGCGATCACCACTCTTGCCGTATCACGAAAACGGTCATCACGGTCAAGTGCATCCAAAAAACTCGCAATTCCTTTCTCCTTTGCCAATTCTTCGCCTATTACAACTAAATTTGCATGAGAATAGAATAAGACTCTTGATATTTCACTAGCTGCCTGCCGGCTCACTTCAGTCAAATTATCACCATATATCTCATAGACAGTGACCGTTGAGCTATCTTGACCTGATCCACCTTGTAATCCACCTGCTACATTTCCAGGGTTAATAATTTGAAAGGTACCGATAAAGCCTCCATCTTCAGCCTTGTCCACTCCAATTGCGGCGACAAATGCAATATCTGTCAGTTCTCTTTTATCCCAACAACCGGATAGAAGAACAATTGGGACCAGTAGTGTAAGGAAAATTCTCATATTATGAGTCATTCGAGTCACCCTTCTCAGATTCTCTTACTGTCATATTACGACCTTTGGGCGGTTTTGGCTTTGGCATTTTCCCTCCATGCATTTGTTTCCCTTTCATGATTAAATTTGCTCTATTTCTTGTTGTCCAAAGTGGCACACGGATTAAAGTATCACCTAAATTTCCAAATGTTGATGGAGCAATAGGTGTCATGTATGGAACGCCAAAGGAGCGTAGACTGCATAAATGTACTACCAGAAAAATTATTCCTAAAATCACACCGTACATACCAAATGTTGCAGCGGCCACCATAAATACAAATCGAATTAATCGTGAAGAAATGGCGATCGCAAAGGAAGGGGTAGAAAAGTTGGCAATTGCTGTAATAGAGACAATAATAACCATAGCAGGAGAAACAATCCCTGCTTGTACGGCTGCTTGACCAATAACTAGAGCTCCTACAATTGATATCGCCGAACCGACCGCCCTCGGCATTCTCACACCTGCCTCACGTAATATTTCAAAAGTTACTTCCATCATAATTGCTTCTATAAAAGCTGGGAATGGAACTGATTCTCGCTGTGCCGCAATGATAATAGCCAGCTCAGTCGGGATCATTTCTTGATGAAAAGTAGTACCTGCAATGTATACTGAGGGAGCAATAATTGATAATAAAAAAGTTTGAATGCGCAAAAACCTTAAAGCTGTTGCAATGTCGAAACGGGCATAGTAATCCTCAACAGATTGGAAGAATTGAATAAAGACCGCTGGAGCTAATAAAACAAAAGGGGTTCCATCAACAAAAATCGCGACCCTTCCTTCCAAAATATTTCCTGCTACAGAATCCGGTCTTTCTGTATGATATAACGTCGGAAAAGAGGTCCATACCTGATCTTCAATTAGCTGTTCAATATAACCTGACTCTAATATGGCATCGATCTCGATCTTTTGTAAACGACTGCGAACTTCATCCACAATTTGCTCATTTACAACATCTTTTAAATACATGATTTCGACATTTGTTTTCGTTCTATTGCCAATTTTCATTGATTCAACCCATAGATTTTGATTACGTATTTTTCTTCTCACAAGGGAAGTGTTTGTTCGAATCGACTCTGTAAAGCCATCTCGAGGACCACGAACCGTAACTTGGCTTTCTGGCTCTTCTATAGCGCGATGCTCTCCACCTATTGTATCAACAGACATGAATTCGCCGATTCCTTCAATAAGAATAATCGTATTGCCATCCATTAATTCAGTATATAACTGCTCCCATTCCTTCGCTTTCTGAATCGGTCCCATCGCGACAACCTGTGTAGAAAGCGATTCTATCATTCCCTGGACTGTTTGTTCTGTTTTCATATCTGACTCATATATTGACTCAATAATAAAGTCATGGACTGAGGTATCATCAATAAGACCATCGACATAAACAATGGCTAAAGAAATCGTCGGTTCTCCCTTTTTCAACTCTCTTATGACAATATCTGAACTATTCCCCGTTTCTTTCTTTATTCTTTGTATTGTTTCAGATAAATCAGTACCTAATAAATCTTTCTGGGATTTGTCGTTCGTTAATCTTGTCTGGTTATACTTTTTCTTAAAAAATGAAAACATGACAAAAAATCCCTTCCGTTTTCCCATTAGCATCCGTTAAAATTTCTGTTTTATACATTTTTCTATCGGCACGTAAACTTTGCTATCCACACATAAAAGGCTGCCTCCTGGATGGGGCAGCCTTTTGCGAACACTCGAGAGTGCTTATTCATTTGTACTTAGGGATTTTTTAATTTTATAATCTTCCTTTTTCTCGTTCAACCATGTTTGATATTCTGTTTGGAGCTTTTGTTCAAACAGTGTATCTTTAATTTCTTCTTTATGATCTGCCAATTTTGCCTTTTTGGCATCCTTTTTATCTGTCACTTTGATGATATGATAACCATGTTCTGTTTTTACTGGATCACTAATTTCATCCACTTTCATGGAGAAGGCCTTATCTTCAAATTCCTTAACCATTTTTCCTTTTCCGAAGAAGCCTAATTCTCCGCCAGATTCAGCATTTGATTCATCTTTTGAATATTCCTTCGCTAATTCAGCAAAATCTTCGCCTTCATCTAACTTTTTCTTTACCTCTTTAGCTGTTTTTTCATCATCGACCAAGATATGACTTGCCTCTACTTGTTCTTCTTGATCAAAGTTGGCCTTATTACTCTCAAAATATTCCTTGATTTCATCATCCGTAATTTCAATTCTTGGTTCTAGTATTTTTTGAATCGATAAATATTGAACAATATCCTTTTCTAGATCTTTTTTCTTCATACCTTGTTGTTGTAAAGCTGAATTAAAAGCTTCCTCTCCACCACTTTGCTCAATATAATCGTCCATTTCCTTCTGAATTTCATCATCAGAAATAGAGATTTTCTCCTTCTTCACTTCCATATTCACAATTTTTTCATTGATCATGCCATCAAGTGTTTGCTCCCCATAGTTATCCACGAGTTGATCATACAGCTCGTCCTTCGTAATTTTGACATCTCCTACATTTGCGACAATCTCCCTCTTCACAAAGGCCGCTGTAAAAATTACAGCTGCACCTAGAAGAATTAGGACAATCACTGAAATTGTAAACTTTTTGCTGGATGATTTTTGTTGCTGATTTTGACTCATTTTTTCCTCCCCCAATACTTATTTTTCTAAATACGCACATAATGCGTGAAAAAACATGACGAACTTAACCATTCACTAGTAGTTTATCGTACAAATATGAATAAACTATTACGAAAAGCGCAAAAATCCAGTTTGCGATTTATGAACTTTTTTCCATAAAGAATCATTCATTCTTCCAAAATATGTCTCCGGAAACTTAATGGACCTTAAAAGCAATTAGAAGGCAAAAGTTTGCTAGTCGCTAGACAGTGAGCTTGACATAACAATATGATATATGAAAACGTTAAAAACTTCGACACTTATTTTTCAAAAGGAAATATTAGAGTAAAAATGGTTCCCTCCCCTTGCTCACTTTCCACATCAATTTGCCCATCATGTAACTGAACAAGTTGCTTTACAATGGATAATCCCAAACCAAATTCTCCATAAGGGTTGTTCGTCCTTGACACCATCGCCTTATAAAATCGATGCCAAATCTTTTTGATTTCACGTGGGTCCATTCCTATTCCGTTATCTTCTATTTCAATAACGGTCTTTCCCTCTGCCATTCTACCACGCAAAGTGATAATCCCTTTTTCAGTAAATTGAATACTGTTTTTCGTGATATTAATTAAGATTTGCGTTAAACGATCATAATCTGCATACACTTGGACGTCGTTGTCTACTTCGAGTATGATTTGATTGTCTTTTTCTTCGGCTTGAATCTCTAATTGATCGCGAATTACCTCCATTACCTCGGAGAGAAGCAGGTTTTCCTTATGAAGTTTAATTTGATTAGAACGTATTTTTTCGTAATCGAGATTTTCATTCACTAATCTGATCAATCGCTTTGTTTCTTGACTCGCCATCAGCATGGCTCGCTCTTTTTCTGTCTCGGGAATCATTTGATTACGAATACCATCAATTACGCCTCGAATCGTTGTTAACGGAGTTCTTAATTCATGGGAAACATCTGCCATAAATTGCCGACGTCGATTTTCTAAACGCTCAATCTCCTCCATCGATCGCTCTAATGTTCCAACCATTTGATTAAAATCTTTTGATAGTTCACCGATTTCATCAAAATCAGAGGATGGAATACGCACAGAATAATCCCTTTTTGCGATTAAAGAAGTTGCCTCCTGTAGACGTTTAATTCTTCTTACATGAAAAGCCGATAAGATCCAACTTAATAATAGCGCAACAGCTACTGCCACCAATGCTGTATAAAATAAATCTTGATTAATCTGCGAAATAATATCTCTTGATCCTTTAATCGGGGAAGCAAGCAAAATGCCACCGACAAATTGACCTTGGCGAAGATATGGTAATAATACAAAAGTGACCCCTTCATTAAAGCGTTTATAGTCTTGCTTAACTACAACCGTATAACCATCTCGTATCTTCTCCCATTCTTCTGCCTCCAGCTTGATCCTTGCTCCTCTTCCTGTAGAATAAATAATTGCTGAACTTGGATCAAATAAACTATATTGAATATCACGCCCCGCTAAAACATGGCCGTATTCTTGGAGAATAGATTCAGAATCATAGTTTTGTTCAAGGTCTGCCAAAACGTTTTTTCCATAAGCTGTAAGCTCATCAATCTTATCTTGATAAATCAGATTTTCAATAAAGTGGGAGAACAACAAGCTTAAAATGAGGATTGCAATTACAATAACACCCACATGGCTTAGAAGTTGTTGATAAAAATATTTTATTTTCATGGGCGATTCTCTTTTTTAGGATCTTCCTCATTTTGTTTTTCCAATTCATCCGCTAATTCTTCAAATTTATACCCCACACCCCAAACAGTTTTAAAAAATGGGTGGTTCGAGGAACCTAATTTATTTCGTAGACGTTTGATATGCACATCCACAGTACGGTCATCTCCATAAAAATCATAGCCCCAGACTTTATCTAATAATTGTTCACGTGAAAACACTTGTCTTGGATGTTGTAAAAAATGATAAAGTAAATCGAATTCTTTCGGTGTTAAATTAGTAACAGCCTTCCCATCAAGAAATACTTCACGTGTATTCTTATTTACTTTAAAATGAGGTGTTTCAATTATATCGGTATTCGCTTGCTTACTTGGCTGTTTTTGAGATCTGCGTGTGACAGCCCGAATTCTCGCCATTAAAGCAAGGGGACTAAAGGGTTTTGTCACATAATCATCTGCACCCATTTCTAAGCCTAAGACTTGATCAGATTCCGTATCTTTGGCAGTGAGCATAATGATCGGTACTGTTTTATTAGTCTCACGGATTTTCCGGCATATACTGATTCCGTCCATTCCTGGGAGCATCCAATCAATAATCAAACAATCCCATTGCCCTTGTTCAGCTCGTTCATACCCAATGATCCCATCTTGGATAAATTCTCCCTGAATCCCTTCTTTTAAAAAGAACATTTCTATCATAGAAGCCACATTTTCATTATCTTCGATGACTAATATTTTCAATTTGGGCACCCCCTCATATTTAAATGTAAATAAAATTAAATCCTTGTGCAAGCACGAAATCAGAAAGTCCGACAACAAAAAAGGGTTCCATAATAAAACACCCCTTGCCATCGACAAGAGGTGCGAAAATCTCGACAAAGATTAACTTTGAGGATTTGCAGTTAGTGTCACAAAAAAGGTTTTCTCTTTACCGTCCCGATAGACTTGGAGTGTGGCCTTATCGCCAACTTTAAGTTCGGTATAAAGAAGTTTCCTTAAATCACTAGCATTTTCAATCTTATGATCATTAATACCAACTAAAACATCTTCCATTTGTAGGCCAGCTTTTCCAGCTGCAGAATCAGGATCAACAGACGTGATGATCACACCAGATTCAATTTCTTTAGGTAATTGTTGTAGATACTGTGGAGCAACTTGCTCAAAATCTACCATGCTAATTCCCATATATGGCCGTTCAATCTTTCCATGTTTAATCATTTCTTCAATAAGTGGCTTAGCATCATTGATTGGTATCGCAAATCCAAGACCTTCTACGCCACTCTCAGCAATCTTCAAACTATTTATACCAATTAATTCACCATTTGTATTAACTAAGGCACCCCCACTATTGCCTGGGTTGATCGCAGCATCTGTCTGAATAACATTTAATTCCCAATTCCCTGCAGAAGTTTCTACATCAATCGAACGGTTAACGGCACTCACAATTCCCTGTGTCACTGTCCGCGAAAATTCAAGTCCTAGTGGATTTCCAATTGCTACAACTTGTTCACCTGCACGCAAAGCATCGGAATCACCGAAATTCATGACAGAATCAACATTGCTACCATCGATTTTAAGTACAGCTAAATCTGTTAAAGCATCCGCTCCAATCAATTCCGCTTCAAGCTTATCGCCATTTTCGAGATTGACCTCAATATGTTCCGCACCCTCAATCACATGGTTATTCGTCACGATAAAGGCATTATTATCTTCCTTTTTAAAAATAACTCCAGACCCTGATGATTCACTTCGGTTTGCATTCTGAGGAGCAAAGGGATTTTCCTGTGTTTTGCTCGTACTCACAATCCCAACTACCGTTTTCGATGCCTGTTCAACCATATCAGCAAGTGATGTCGTATCAGCTGAAAGTTGTTGGATATTTTGGGAAGAACTTTGCCCCGTATCCGCGTTAGCTGTTGGAACTGCAGCCTCTTGTGAATCAGCATCTTTAAAAATCGGTGTATTAAAGACAACCGTTAAGGTTAAAACTGACCCAATCACACCAGCACTTACAGTGGATACAACTCTCTTCACTGTCGTTTTTCCCTTTATCCAACGTTTTTTAGGTCGTTCCGTAATATTACTAACTTCATGTTCATCTTGATCTATCATTATTATTTCCTCCCTGCAACTTATAGTACTTTTATCATAATCACAAGATATGAATAAACTATGAACGAAGCATGAAGAGTTAAAGAAAAGGGCTATTCAGATTATCGTGTGGAAAATATGGAGTGCTCAACCAACCTAAAAAGTGAAATATGCAAGACTGCTCCGGAAGCATAGGAGGCTGCGTCAATGGATCAAAGGCTAATTTCCCGTCATCTAGCGGAGGCACAAAGCTCAACATCCTGTTGTTACGCCTGCACTAGTATATTCTAGTAAGGCACAACAGCGACATGACATACAATCTATAGGTCTGTGTAAAGAATTCATGTTGGATTTATCGTTTTAAAAAGCTGTATCTCACTTCACATAATTTCCCGATTACTAGGAAATACGCAGATCACTGCTTAGCGGCGTAAAACTTTCTAGAGTCGGACGTGATAAAGAAGACATTGTGAGACTGAAAGCTAATGTCGACTTATCATAGAAAGCTGCAAAAGTTTACTAGCCGCGTGAGTCGGGCCCGAGCTAGACCTTGAATGTGCGAGTGACTTAATGATCAGTTAAAAGTTCAACGACTTTTGTCTCTTAACCACTGTTACTGCTATTCTCGGCATCTACTCTAGGTTATCACTGGCAAGTAAACTGTATACAATATGATCCACATAATGATCATAAAGCCACTCTGTTTCGCGGAGAACTCCTTCTTTTTTAAAACCAAGTTTTTCAGGTATCGCTTGACTCTTTTTATTACCGACTGCGATACGAATTTCAATCCGGTTAAAATGAAGATGATTAAGCGCGAAGTCTGCTAGTGAACGGACAACCCGATTCATAATTCCATTGCCTTGATAGCACTGACCTAACCAATACCCAATCGACAGCACTTTATTTTCTACATCCATTTCATTAAATCCCGCTACACCAACGATTTTCTCTCTATATAGAATAACCAGATTCATGGAAGTAAATTCAGCAAAACCTTTCTGACTAAATTGAATGAAAGTGATTGTATCTTCTTTTCTTATCGTCCTGTCAATCCAAGGTAACCATTCCCGTAGGGATTCCCTAAATCGATCTATTAGTTTAAAAAGTTCTTCTGCATCTTTCTCTTCCGCTATTCGTAAATAGAGCTCATTATCCACTGGAAGTACAAACATAGACCCACCTCATTCTTAAAACAGCTTATGATTCCACCGATCTAGCGGAAGCATCTTTTAGCAATTCTTTTTCACTCCATCTTCCAAAGCGATAATATCCAAAAGCCACTACACTGCTAATGACAAAACTACTACCTAATCCATATGCGATTCCCTTCTCGCCAAAATATTGGGCAAACATCCAAGTTAATGGGAAGCGTAAGATCCAGAAGGAGATAAGATTTAAAACTAGTACTTGAAAAGCAGCACCAGAGGCACGAACAACCCCATTCCATACAAAATTAAAACCTAAGAATGGGAAGAAGAATGCGACCATCTTTATATAGTCTGTACCAAAATGAACAGCTCCTGGTTCAGAAATAAACAACCGAATTCCCCAGCCACCGATCACAAAAATGAGAAGGGCTATCAGCAGCATAGTAACCAAGTTCAAGATCGTTGCATATAGAGTGATTTTATGAACCCTTCTCCATTTTCCTACCGCAATATTTTGACCTGCCATACTATTGACTGAAGTCCCCAATGCTTGAGCAGGAAGCATAATCATACTTTCCAAACGTTGTGCTGCTCCAAACCCCGAAACAGCATCACTTCCAAATGAAGTAACAACACTCATGATCGCTGCAGATCCTGCCGAAATCACAGTCATTTGCAATCCAGCTGGGAGGCCTTGTCCAAGTATTAATTTTACCTCCTCTACCTTTGGCAGGGATGGGCGTGAAAAAGGGATTTGCTTATGGGAAACACTTAAATACACACCATATATGAAGGCAACCCCTTGAGCTACAATCGTTGCAAACGCCGCCCCGTCTATCCCCCAATCAAACACATAAATAAAAAGCGGATCTAGAAAGAGATTTAGAATCACCGCAATCCCAACAAATCGTAATGGGGTTTTACTGTTTCCTAGCGCTCGAAATACCGTCCCAATAAAATTATAACCAAATAGGAAGAGAATCCCTAAAAAGTTTATTTGTAAATAACCTGTTGCAGCACTCAACATTGACTCCGGTGTCCCTAATAACCGGAGGATCCACTCAGCTGAAAAGTAGCCGAGAACTCCAAGAATAATAGCCATACTCCCTAAAATGACAGTGAATGCATTCGTATAATTTTTTAATCCAACCGCATCGCTCTTTCCTTTTAATTGGGACAAAATCGTCAATGTAGCGTTATTAATGCCAATAATAAATGATAGCACCGTAAAAATAACAGTACTAGACACTGCTACAGCTCCAAGCGCCGAAGCACCTAGTAGATTTCCAACCCATAAGCTATCAATCAATTGATAGGACACTTGGAGAAGATTAGTTAGAATAATGGGGCCTGAAAAAAAGAGCAACTGTTTCCCGATTGGGCCACTTGTAAAATTCTCTTGCTGCATGTATATAAAATTCCTTTCCTCTCATTTTCTATTATTCTATCGTGGCAGTAAGACAATAGAATTTACAATTCCTATTATAATAATTTACCTATTTAACATTAATGGAAAATTTCCCTTTTTTAAAAATGTAATGACTGCAACACAGGCTATTTCAAAAGTTGAAAATTGCCTAAAAAACTCCCCTGCCGCAGTCGTTTCGTCATTTTTAGCGATTTTTTTGAAATTTATTCATCTTCTATAGACACGGCCTTTCTTAATCGTTTTTGAGAGCTTATTGTACTACTCCGAATCCTTTCAAAGGGTTATTATGTTTTTGGGATGACAAAATACAACAAATAATATATTTGTAAAAAGCTTCGATTTCAGTTAAGAAATCGAAGCTTCTTCTTTAGGCAAGTATGTCTTCTATTTTATCAAGTACATCGGCAGTTAATTCAAGCTCACTACCTTTTACATTAGCCTCAATTTGTTCTGGTCTACTAGCACCAACCAAAGCACTCGCTATCATTGGCTGACGCAAAATCCAAGCAATGGCCAATGCCGGTAATGTTGTGTCCAACTCTTTTGCTACTTCATCTAATTTTCTTACTTTATCCAATACTTCTTCTGTTAGCATACCTTTTACGCCATTATTGATTTCATTATTTGCTGCACGGCTTGTTTCTGGTATATTACCACCAAGATATTTTCCAGTTAAAATCCCCTGTGCAAGTGGAGAGAACACCACTTGTCCAATGCCATACTTACTAGATACAGGTAAAACTTCCTTCTCTATATAGCGATTCAACATATTATAGACAGGTTGATTGACAACAATTCGATCCAATAATTTTCGATCAGCTATCCCTACTGCTTCCTCAATTTGGGCAGCAGTCCATTCACTAACACCAGCGTATAAAATTTTCCCCTGACGAATCAAATCATCGATTACACGAAGAGTTTCCTCCACAGGGGTCTCAGGGTCATAACGATGGCAATAAAATATATCAACATAATCCAAATCCATGCGCTTTAAACTATTATGTACTTGTTCATAAACATGTTTACGAGATAGGCCGCGGTCATTCGGTCTCTCTCCCATCGGCCAAAAAGCTTTTGTAGTAATTACGTAAGATTCACGAGGGAATTCCTTTAAGGCTTTGGAAAGTACCTTTTCACCTTCTCCTTGTTCATAAACATTTGCGGAGTCAAAAAAATTAATCCCTAAATCATAGGCCCTATGTATCGTCTTTGTTGCAGTATCATCTTCCACAGATTTCCCATAGGTTAACCAGCTTCCAAGACTAATCTCACTAACTTTTAAACCTGTTTTACCAAGTCTACGATACTTCATTAGGATCGCCCCTCACTAATATTTTAATAGTAGCTTTACACTTTTATGATTCCCTATTTTCCTGATAGTGTCAAGCATTCTTCCTTATATTTCCCTTGACAAAATTCGCGCACTTTCTCTTTCTTCCTCCTCCGTATATATGTTTTATTTCCTTAATATGATAAACTGCTTAAAAGTGCGTGTTCAAAAAGGAGAATAAAATGTCTACTTATCAGGTATTATTTTTAGATATTGATGGAACTATTCTTAAACCAGATCATACTTATGATCCCTCAACAAAAGCGGCGATCCAACAGGTACAAAAGAAAGGATTAGAAGTATTCCTAGCCACTGGTAGACCCTTACACGAAATTAGGGATTTGGCAAAGGAACTGAATGTCCATTCTTTTATTGGCTATAATGGAGCCCTGGCACTTTACAAAGAAGAACCTGTTGTCGATGAACCGATGAAAAGTGAAACGGTATTAAAGTTTCTAGAGATTGCAAAAGAAAACCAACATGAAATGGTCTTATATACAAGTGAAAAAAACTATTTTACTCGCTTAAATTCACCTGTTGTCCAACATTTCATTGAGATGTTCCAATTAAAACAAAATGAACTGTTTACTGAAGAAGTGGCCGATCAAATTCTTGGCGCTACTCTAATCAATCTTAAACCTGAAGATCAAAAATTATATCATTTCGATTCAACCTATCATCTTTCCCAAGTCAATGTGGAAGCATTACTTCACTGTTATGATGTTATTCGTGATCGGGTAAATAAAGGTGGAGCCATTAACAAAATACTAGAAGTTTTACAGATTCCAAAGGATAATGCGATTGCGTTTGGAGATGGTATGAACGATAAAGAAATGTTACAGACTGTAGGAGAAGGATTTGCCATGGGCAATGCTCATCCAGATCTTTATCAATATGCCAAGCACAAAACGACCAGTGTCACTGAATCCGGAATCTCCAATGGTTTAAAATCACTTAATCTTATTGAGGAATGATGATATGTCAACTGTTCATTTTCATCCAGTCTGGGACCAGCAATTAACTAAAAATGAAAAGATTCAGTATATACAAAAGGCAGATTCCATCTGTCTTCCTAAAGGTTCCTTTTCAGTCACTCCTTTATTGACAAAATATAAACGAAATGGTGGACTGGTGGCAACGGTCTTTCTGCACAATGGTTTTCCTCATCCTTTACAGCTACAAAGACAAATTGTAAAGGTCACGGATGATCGTAACGAAACGATTGCACAAGGAATCTTCTCTTCTTTATTAAAAATCGATCCTATGTCATCTCAACCATGGTCCTTTGTTTTTTCTAAACAGATGATGGAAAGGGAAGAGGCTGATTTAACTACAATATTCATTTCCGTTGTAGAGGAGGAAGTCGAGTGATTCATGTATTATTTGTTTGTCTCGGTAATATTTGCCGTTCCCCTATGGCAGAGGCTATTTTCCGTGACTTAGTTGAAAAAGAGGGATTAACAGAAAAAATCAATGTTGATTCTGCCGGCACGGGGGATTGGCATGTTGGTTCTCCCCCTCATCAAGGAACTTTGGAGATCCTGAATGAATATCAAATTAATGCAGATAAGTTATTGGCAAGGAAATTTACGAAAAAAGATCTAGACAAATTTGATTATATTATTGGAATGGATGAAAGTAATATAGGCAATATGAATAAAATTTCTGGTCATACTCCACACTCTAATATGATCCGTCTTCTGGATTTAACTGATCAACCTAAAGATGTACCTGACCCTTATTATACAGGTGACTTTCAAGAGACATATCGACTTGTAAGTCTTGGTTGTCAACACTTATTAGAAAAAATCAAAGCAGAAATGAAGCTAACCAAATAATCGAGAACATCCCTAATACTCCCAGCCCCCTTTATGTGCTGGGAGTATTTATGTTGACCTTTCTGGGGAATAAGCGGTTTTTCATCCCTTTTAAAATATCTTCCCTTTAACAAAACATGTTTTATTAAATGATACAGAGGGTATCAAACAGTTATCAAGACGTATAGAGAGGATTTTTACAAGAATTGTAGCTTACGTTGATTACATATGCTCTTATCCTTGCTTATCCATTCTCATACTGTTTTGAGAATTTTTCCTTTATTCCAGCTTTAGTAGATAATAAAGAACGGGTGGAATAAAAGCCCAAACGTCTATTCTGCGAATTACACATATGTATATTTTGCCAGTCACTTTACAAATCTGAAAAAGTAAAAAACTCGGAGAATGGATATAAAAAATCAGGAGGGGTGTCTCAATTTTGAAGAAAAAGTTATTTTTCCTTGTAGCAATGGTTTCCCTTATGCTAGCGCTTGCAGCATGTGGAACAAAAGAAAATGCTGATGGAGGTAGTAACGGAGACGGTGATTCGAAAGGAAAAACCTATACAGTCGCAACAGATTCGAATTTTAAGCCATTTGAATATCTTAATACAAAAACAGGGGAACTAGAAGGTTTTGATATCGACTTGATCACAGAGATCGCCAAACGTGCTGGCTATGAAATTGAATTTGAATCAATGGATTTTGATGGTCTGCTTGCAGGTATGCAAGGTGGCCGTTATGAAATCGGCATTGCCGGTATGTCGATTACACCTGAACGTGAGGAAACACTTGATTTCTCTATTCCCTATTATGATTCTGGCATTATCTTAATGGTACCTGAAGACAGTGATATTGAATCGATCGATGATGTAGATGGAAAGAAAATAGGATCTCGCCAAGGCTCTACAAGTGAAAGCTTCTTAGGAGAAAATACAGAAGCTCAAGTGGAGGCTTATCCCGAAATTGTCACAGCATATATGAACTTAGCCAATGGTAAGCTCGATGGAGCTTTATACGATGTTCCAAATGTTCAATACTTTATCGCTCAAGAGGGTAAAGGAAAATTAAAAACCACAGGGGAAATCCTTCAAGGTGAATCCTATGGAATCGCCTTTAAAAAGGGATCCGAATTGGTTGATGATTCCAATGAAGCGCTTGAAAGTATGATTAAAGATGGCACATATGCTGAGATTTATGAGAAATACTTTGGTGAAAAGCCTGGGGATGATTGGTTAGGCGAAGAATAAATGGAAGCTGCCAATTGGAGAGTTTAGGATACAGGAGTAATTTAAGGATCAAAGGCTAAACTCAGTTTCTTGTAGCTTTTCATGTGGCCGACGGCATCCTGTCAGCTTATTGGCACTAAATTTTCCTGTTCGTCTGCCCTGTATCCTCCAATCCCTCTCAACTGCTCAGCTAGTCGCAACAAGTACCATTAACTTGTTGCGACTTTTCACTCATGTAAAATTTGTTTTTAAAGGGAGAGAAATAGAGAATGTTAGAAACAATCATGGATAGTCACTATATTCAAAGCCTCCCCATGCTTTTTAAAGGATTGCTTTGGACATTAATTATTACGATCATCGGTCTAATTCTTGGTTTTATTCTTGGTGCTTTAGCTGGTTTAGGCCGTTTATCAAAGAGTAAAATTCTCCGTTTCATTTGTGGCTTTTATGTCGAAGTCGTGCGTGGAACTCCGATTCTTGTGCAAATTTTATTTATTTATGTAGGGCTTTCGGAAGATTTAATTGGCTTTAATATTGATAAGATCACAGCCTCGATTATTGCCATTTCTATTAATGCTGGTGCTTATATTTCGGAAATCGTTCGTGGGGCCGTAAAATCCATTGATGAAGGACAGCATGAAGCTGGACGTTCGATCGGATTAACTGCGAAACAAACGATGCGTTATATTATTTGGCCGCAAGCTTTTAAAAGAATGATCCCTCCCCTCGGGAATCAATTTATCATCAGTTTGAAAGATACTTCCCTATTTTCAGTTATTGCTGTGGGTGAACTTCTTTATATGGGAAAACAGTATTATAATGCCACTTTCTCCGCATTCCAAACGTTAATTATGGTTTGTGTGCTATATCTTCTCATTACTGTTCCTACCTCATATTATTTGCAAAGATTAGAAAGGAAGCTGGATGTCTAATATGATTACAGTAAATAATTTGCATAAGAGCTTTGGTAAATTGGAAGTTTTAAAAGGAATTGATATGGAAATTGAAGAAAATGAGGTGGTCTGTGTTATCGGCCCATCTGGTTCTGGAAAAAGTACCTTTCTACGTTGTCTCAATTTATTAGAGGAAATTTCATCAGGGGAAGTGATCATTGATGGTGATAATATCGTTGATCCTGCTGTGAATATTAATGATATCCGTTCCCAGGTTGGAATGGTGTTTCAACATTTTAATCTTTTTCCACATAAGACAGTGTTAGACAATATTATATTAGGTCCACAAAAAGTAAAAGGGATGTCTAAATCGGATGCTGAAAAAATTGCTAAGCCCTTATTAGACAAGGTCGGTCTTTCCGATAAGGCTCATGTCTATCCGCAAAGTCTATCAGGAGGCCAGAAGCAACGAGTCGCCATTGCGCGCGCATTAGCAATGAATCCAAAAGTTATGCTTTTCGATGAACCAACTTCTGCTTTAGACCCAGAATTAGTTGGCGATGTTTTACAGGTAATGAAAGAGCTAGCAGATGATGGAATGACTATGGTAGTCGTAACACATGAAATGGGCTTTGCGCGTGAAGTTGGGGATCGCGTAGTTTTTATGGATGAGGGAATTATCATGGAAAAAGGAGATCCTGATCAAATTTTTGACAATCCACAAAACGAACGTACACAAGAATTTTTAAGTAAAATATTGTAACATGATAAGAGCTAGGCACCTGTTTATTCTCGTGTAAGAATAAACACTAAGAGTGTCATCCGGGCACAGTGCTATTCTAACCACATCTTGTAGACCTATCGGAGAAATCTATAAAAGTTTATTAGTCTTTGAACAGTTGAATTCGACACAATCATTAACATAATGCAATAATCATCCTTTAGAAGGGGCTTTTCTAGGAAGTAAATAATAAACTATAAACGTTTTGAAATGACTTCACCTCAGGTAAAATTGACCAATTCTTTATCGATTGCGCCAATTTGACAAATGATAAAATACGAGAAGAGACAGCGTTCTTACTGTATTGACCGCTTCAAAAAGGAATCTTCTTTTATAAATGAGGAAGAACATAATGAACAGGTAATATTTTTTGCAAAATTTAATCTTTTACGATCAGTTGGCATTTTGTATGCATTCTTTGCTATAATATCTTATAGTGTGCAATCTATCTAAAGTGAGGGAAATACATTATGAACCAATTTTACAAACCAGGTGACACAGCACCCGTAGCAGGTACTTATGTGGAAGCAGGTCATGGCGGCGGGAAAGTAAAGGATCCGCAACGTGTAGAACTTCAACAAGGAGATAAACTCCCTGACCTTAAAGCTTATACAGTAACAATTGAACATAAAGGCGAAGAAAAAGTAAGAGATCGTCAACATGTTTGGATCTTAGAAAAATAAGAAGTGCAATCTGCACAAAAAGCTGCCGAGAATTCTCGGTAGCTTTTTTATTTCCACCTGTGCATTCAAATAAACCTTCTACCTCCTAAATCATACAATAAACGGTAGTGTCAAAAATTCTATGAAAACAAAAGCCTAAACGTAGCTCTACGGTCTAAATGTGGTGGTAAGCTACCGCAATCGCTCTTGACAAACACGCCAATGGTTTGAATTACAAGTAACAAGGGC
>NZ_JAGGKH010000002.1 GCF_017873565.1 Lederbergia galactosidilytica | reverse complement strand
ATACTTAAGTTATTGAACCGCCGTATACGAGAACCGTATGTACGGTGGTGTGAGAGGTCGGCTAATCAATTAATGATTAGCCTCCTACTCGATTTGACCCGGGTGTTCACCATTTCATAGATAAACTGCTCCTAGGATTAATTCCAGATACAAAGAGCTTATTGCCAAGGATTTCATACGATGAAATGAATGATACGGAGAGGAAAGAGCGATGAGCACACAAAAATTATAGAGACTTCAAAGATGTATGGGAAATCTAAACAATTTACATAGATTATTCATCTACTCAAATTTAGGTTTATTTTAGATATTTAAATGCATATTATCTAATAAGTGGAGAAACAGTCTTAGAACAAGGTTTGAAATCGTAGTTGTATGTAACTACATTAATTTTTAGCTTGTTGCTCAGATACTGAAAACTTCAATGAAATGAGTGAAGAATCTATGCTACTAAAAAATTACGTTGCTGCTCTTATACAAATCATTATTTGGAGTAGCTTTCATCTTGCACAATGGCTTTCAGGAAAAGACCGATTTTTTCCAAAAGTTCTTCTATTTCTAGTTTTTTTCTATTTAGCTTATTTAGTGGCTAAAAAAATTATTGGCTCGAAGCGCTTAACGCTCCTTACTACTTTGATAAGTTTAATGACTTATGCCTCATTACAATTCATGTTCCACTTTTTATTTTACTAAATCTTTGAAAACAACAAAAACCGATCACTTGAATCCTATATGTCGACAAATTATAATGGAAGTTAATTCCATTAAGGTCAGAAAGGGGAAACTTATGAAGAAACTTTTGATCTTGCTCGCCCTTGCAGCAGTATTAACAGCATGTGGCACACAAAGTTCTCTAAATCAGTCGACAGATGAAAAGGACAAGCCTCAGGTTGAGACAAATGATAAAAGAGAGCAAGACGAACTACAACAAGAAGAGACAGAAGAAGATAATCGAACAGAAAATAGTCAAGAAAAGGGAGTAGATGAGGAAACTCAATCTGAGAAGGAAGAGGAACAAGTGCCAAAATATGAATTAAGTGAAATTTATTCACTCGTTCCAATTGATGATGCAAACCCAAAAGTAGCTTTGCTTACAATTGATGATGCCCCCGATAAATATGCTTTGGAAATGGCAAAGACTCTTAAAGAACTTAATGCTCCAGCCATATTCTTTGTTAATGGGCATTTTATGACTACACCTGAACAGGAAGCTATAGTGAAGGAAATTTACAATATGGGTTTTGAAATCGGAAATCATACCTATTCACATAGTGATTTAACGACATTAACTCCAGAGGAACAGAAGGAGGAAATTCTGTCTGTAAATGATCAGGTCGAAGAAATTACCGGAGAGAGACCGACATTTTTTCGCGCTCCTTTCGGACAAAATACAGATATCAGTAAAGAGATCGCCAAAGATGAAAAGATGGTGTTAATGAATTGGACTTATGGTTACGATTGGAATGAACAATATATGACCAAAGAGGCAATAGCCGATATTATGGTTAACGCTCCAGAATTGGGGAATGGAGCTAATTTATTAATGCATGATCGTGAATGGACGAACGCGGCTTTAGGAGATATTGTAAAGGGCTTAAGGGACAAAGGATATGAAACACTTAACCCAGATTTAATAAAAACTCCCCGCAACTAGTCAAATGAAGTGGGCGTCAGTTTTTTTACAAAACTGGCGTTTTTACTTGTGAACAATTATTTGGTACCTTTGAAGTAGAGAAAGACCTACATTGTGAAAGATATTTGCGTGCATTTGCTTATCTTTTATAAAAAAGTATAGAAGTCTGAAAGTAAAGAAATAATACACGAGACAGGGAGGAATTTAGTTTTGGAATACTCTTATCCATTTTCTATTGATTGGAGTCAGGATGAAATTGTAACCGTAATACAGTTTTTTCAAAGAATTGAACAGGCATATGAAAAAGGTGTTGATAGGGATGATTTATTAGAAGATTATCGCAAATTCAAAAAAGTTGTTCCTGCAAAATCTGAAGAAAAACAATTCGGGAAAGAATTTGAGGATTCAAGTGGCTACTCTTTGTATCAAACAATTAAGAAAGCTAAAAGCACTTCTGCTAATCAAATGATAAAAATGTAAAGCTTTGAATCGCCAGATTAAAAACTTATTATTCAGCAGGCTCAGCTTCTAATCGTAATAACAGTTAGTCTTAATTGTTTAACTAGATCTTGATCCGGGTACAAAATTAGCAATAGCAAATTACACAAAGTTAATAGCATTACGAGTTGGAATTTCTTCATCTAAGGTAAAAACACAATTTTGTTCCTCCTTTCATTCCGACGACATATATTATAATAAGTTATTCCAGAATGATAAAAATATTTTGAATAACTAAAGGGGTGTTTCTTCCATGAAACAAGTAGTGAATGCTTATCGAAGAAAAAACCTAGATAAACAGAGACTCGCGGTATTACGATTAGAGTTAAATTATGAATTAGCCGTTCTGTATGATGCTTTGCAAGAAGAGAATGAGGATAAAAAGACAAAGGCAAAGCGTAAGCTCACACGGATTAGGGAAGAACTTATTAAGTTGGAAGCTTTGTAAAATATTTGCTTATAAGAGAATCGAACTTCCTTGAGGATTAAGTAAGGAAGTTCGTTTCATGTCAATATACATTTTGATAATGTGTCGAGAGAAAACACTTTGCTTGAAAACATGCTTTGAAATCCCTATGCTATAATAAAATATGGGGGTTAGATGGAGGCTAGAAATAAGATGGCAATTTGGACTGAAGTAGATAAAACCGTAAAGCAATGGTTAAAGGAAACAAGGGTTTCGATATTAGAGGCGCTTGAGCACACATTAAATATTGATACAAAATCAAATGCAAATGATTTAGTAACAAACGTAGATAAAGAAACAGAACAATTCTTCGTAAGTCGAATTAAAGAGCATTATCCTCAACATAAGATTGTGGGTGAAGAAGGTTTTGGGGATGAAGTTCATGAATTAGAGGGGATTGTGTGGATTATTGATCCAATCGATGGAACAATGAATTTTGTCCATCAAAAACGAAACTTCTTTATCTCTATCGGTATTCTAGAAGATGGCATTGGAAAATTAGGTTATTTGTATGATGTTATATTGGATGAGCTATATTGCGCTAGTAAGGGAGAGGGCGCTTTTTTAAATGACAAAGTGCTCCCACCATTACAGCAGGGAAATATAGAAGAAGCGATCATTGGATTTAATCCAGCTTCCATCCATTCAGAAGACGCCGCAAGCACGTTTATTCCTTTGTTAAAGGATGTGCGAGGAGCTAGATCATACGGCTCAGCTGCTATGGAATTTGCCTACGTCGCAACTGGTAGGATGGATGCTTACATAAGCAAGGGACTCTCACCTTGGGATTTCGCTGGTGGGAAAATTATTGTTGAAGAACTTGGGGGAATTGTAACAGATTTACGGGGGAACCCTGTAAATCTGCTTGAACGAAGTTCCATTCTTGTAGCGCGACCTGGACTTCATAAAAAATTATGTCGGTATTTCCAATCATAGTAACAATAAAAATTTCTAAAATGAACGGTTGATTTGTTAGTGGGAAGTTCATATGCTTGCTAATTCTGTTTGTTGGTTTTACTTCATTCAGTGGAAAACTTGCAATCTCACTGAATGAAGTATTGTTTATAAATTGTCTTCTTTTTGTAGTTTTTTCTTCTGTTTAAATCCGTATATCATAGCGGTACATAGGATTAAAAAGCACAAAACAATGCCTGTCCAGCTGTTTTCCGCTAAACAAATACCCATTCCCATAATTGAAAAAGCCGCAATGGTGGATAAAATTAAAAAGTTCCACTTGATAGTCCTCATAAATAATCCTCCTCAGGTAAAAACGAATAAACACTTAACATAGCTCCAGTCCACATAAGGGAAAAAATTTTAAAGCTTACTTTTATATTGTACAAAAAACATTACAAATTCTCCAGCGTATGTGATATAATAGTCCGGTTAATGATAAAATTAAGATGTTTATCTATGACATAGATTACCCGATTTTGAATATATAGGGAGGAAATACTTTTGAACTTCAGAGAAAATATCAGAAATATTGCCATTATCGCGCACGTTGATCATGGTAAAACGACGTTAGTTGACCAATTATTAAAACAATCAGGAACTTTTCGTTCAAATGAGCATATTGAAGAAAGAGCGATGGATTCAGGTGATATTGAAAGAGAACGTGGAATTACCATTTTAGCAAAAAATACAGCGATCCAATATAAAGATACGAAAATTAACATATTAGATACTCCAGGGCATGCTGACTTTGGTGGCGAAGTGGAACGGATCTTAAAAATGGTGGATGGTGTTTTACTTGTTGTGGATGCTTATGAAGGATGTATGCCGCAAACAAGATTTGTTTTGAAAAAAGCATTAGAACAAAATCTAACCCCAGTTGTTGTGGTAAACAAGATTGATCGTGATTTTGCAAGACCCGCTGAAGTAATTGACGAAGTTCTAGAGCTTTTTATTGAACTTGATGCAAACGATGAACAACTTGAGTTTCCAGTAATTTATGCATCAGCTATTAATGGAACAGCTAGTAAGGATCCTGAACAACAAGATGAAAACATGGAAGCTTTATACGAGACGATCTTAGATTTTATTCCAGCTCCTATTGATAACAAAGAAGAGCCACTTCAATTTCAAGTTTCTTTACTTGATTACAATGACTATGTGGGAAGAATTGGGATTGGAAGAGTGTTTCGTGGAACAATGAAAGTAGGGCAACATGTTGCAGTACTGAAACAAGATGGCACTACTAAGCAATTTCGTGTAACAAAAATGTTTGGCTTCTTAGGATTGAAGAAAATTGAGATTGATGAGGCCTTTGCTGGTGATTTGATCGCTGTATCTGGTATGGAAGATATTGATGTAGGTGACACCATTTGCCCAGTAGATCATCAAGAAGCTTTACCAATACTTCATATTGATGAGCCGACACTCCAAATGACATTCCTAGTTAATAATAGTCCTTTTGCGGGAAGAGAAGGAAAATATTTAACCTCACGTAAAATTGAAGAAAGATTGATGAACCAATTAGAAACTGATGTTAGTCTAAGAGTGGAAAATACTGAATCCCCTGATGCTTGGATCGTCTCAGGACGGGGAGAATTACATTTATCTATTCTAGTGGAAAACATGCGTCGTGAAGGGTATGAATTGCAAGTATCAAAGCCTCAGGTTATTGTCAAGGAAATAGATGGTGTTAAATGTGAACCAATTGAGCGTGTGCAAATCGATACACCTGAGCAATATACGGGAAGTGTGATTGAATCTTTAGGAACCCGTAAAGGCGAAATGCTTGATATGATCAATAATGGAAATGGACAAGTACGTCTAATATTCCATGTTCCTGCGCGCGGTTTGATTGGTTATACAACAGAGTTTATGACATTAACGAGAGGTTATGGAATTTTAAATCATACCTTTGATAGTTATCGTCCAATGGAGAAAGGTAAAGTAGGAGGGCGCAGACAAGGTGTTCTTGTATCTATGGAAACAGGGAAAGCTTCTACCTATGGCATTATGCAAGTAGAAGACAGGGGAACGATTTTTGTGGAGCCAGGAACAGAAATTTATGAAGGTATGATTGTAGGCGAACATAATAGGGAAAATGATATTACAGTAAATATCACGAAGACAAAACATGCTACAAATGTCCGATCTGCAAACAAAGATCAAACATCTGTAATCAAAAAACCTAAAATTCTTTCCCTAGAAGAAACTCTCGAATATCTAGATGATGACGAATATTGTGAGGTTACTCCAGAATCCATTCGTTTACGTAAAAAAATATTAAATAAAAACGAGCGGGAAAAAGCAGCGAAAAAGAAAAAAGTAACGGAAATATAAATTTTTAGGCTTTCCCGTCTGTATATGATATGATGATTTTGAAACTCCCTTTACGGGTGTTTCACCCTAATCGGGTTAGGGAAGGGGAGAATTAGAATCAAATTTTATCTTATGTTTAGTCAACTGTATTTGTTGGGTTCTATCAATGCTGAACAAAGAGCGATTGAGCGATTTTCGCCAACATTAAGGTTCTACTATACATTGACAGATAATCCAACAGTTACGAATTGGTTACTTTGGGTTACCATTACAGCATTAGCGATTCTCGTCTATAAACTTGGATTTGCTAAGAAATTACCTTTATTAAAATCACTGATTATTTATCTTTTCTTAATCGTAGGTTGCCTATTTTTAACTTTTCTAGCGATATTCCTACCAATTACTGAAGGACTTATGGTAGCAGCAGCTATCTTAATTATTTATAAAGTTCGTTTGAGAAAAGAAAAAAAGGCAGGGACGATATAAGGAAAATGTAAGTTGGACTGTCAATTGGCGCCAGCTTAGAATGAAACGTATCCTGCAACAGTTCCAAAGGGCTTTTATACTTTCTTATCTTTCAAAAGAGGCTATGCCACTAATGTGGCATAGCCTCTTTTGGCATGGAGAATTTTAGAAATTCTCGCTGTAGAGCACTTTTAATACTTCGTAATCGTGATTGACTTTTTAAACGATCGGGCATGTCAGAAACTAGGAACTTTCCCACGAATTTAGATGTAGCTGGAAATACAGTTAATTTGGCTGCCCGGTATAATACAGGTATATGTTCCTAATTAATATAAATAAAACTTAGAAATCTACCTTTTTCTTATGGTCACGAAATAAGCGGAAATTCTCATTTTGTTTCCTTTTTTCAGTGTTTGCTCTAATACGTTCATAGCATTCGGGACACATATAGGTATGAATAGGTCGATTTCGTAGTTTTTTTGCAAGGGATGAATCATCTTCTAAGGTGCCATGCGCGTGACAGATTACACATTGTACTTTCATTTGCTCTCACCTCTGGGTGAAAAATTACTAACTTTATTCCCAGTATAACATGAAACAAATGAACTTACTGAATTTTATCATTGGATTGTTCTTTTTGTATTTCTTGAAGATCCTTATCTTGTTTCTCATCTTTATCATTTACAGCATCCTGTGGGTTTTTTTCGTTTTCCGGTAAAGGCACATCAGGTATTATACGGCCAACGATGTCAGCTAACTCATTCATAACGCCTCTAATTGGCTTACCGGCACGTGCATCGTCATTGACCTCCTTAAGACGTGCATTTAAATCGGGATCAGCTACGACGATAGCACCTGCACCTTGTGGATCATGTCTAAGGCTTTCTGTAACGGAGTATTTAATTGTTCCAACTTTTGAACGCTCTACATCTTGGTCAATATCAATCCCGACAACTGCTAAATTGCCAATGACTACAGCCGTTGCATTATGAACATCGGGAACACTTGTGGCAAGATTTGCTAAGTGTTTAGCCCTCTCATCATCTGTGTAATTTTGCCTCTGATTATTGTCGAGATGGCTATCTCGAACAGAAACTCCCTGTGGTAATATATCACTCTCTCCAAGGTTTTCTGGCTTCTGTGAACAAGCCGCAATACTAAATACTGCAATTAGTATGATTAACCATTTACGCAATTGAACCCCTCCAATAAATAATTTACCTTACTTGCTAAGGTTAATTTTTGATATATCTTCTAACTTTATGCAGAAGTTCATATATTTCTTAAAAAAGGATCTTCTCATAAACAGTTTTAATGAACCGGTGACTGTTCCAAAACATAAGATATAGAAAACATGAAGCATAACTTGATTTAATATCTAATCTCAGTAGTGGGGGGTAAGGTTTGAATAATAGGTAATGTCGCCCTTATTCCCGATAGTTCCAAAACGAAATTATAAATTTGCTAGGCATTGAAGCTAGATCGATAAAAAGGGGCAGGAGGCATCAATATTGAGCAAAATATATGTTTTAGATACAAATGTCTTGCTACAAGATCCAAATGCACTTTTCTCATTTGAAGAAAATGAAATTGTGATCCCAGCTGTTGTATTGGAAGAGGTAGATTCAAAAAAGCGTTATATGAATGAAATAGGTAGGAATGCAAGGCAAATTGCCAAGCTGATAGATGGCTTTAGAGAGCAAGGAAAACTTCATGAGAAAATCCAGCTTTCCAATGGCGGAAGTTTAAAAATCGAATTAAACCACCGTTCTTTTAAACAGTTAGAAGAAGTTTTCTTTGAAAAGACAAATGATAATCGAATTTTAGCAGTGGCTAAAAATATTGCACTTGAAGAAGAGGCAAAAGTAGATGGGAGGCCAGTTGTATTAGTTAGTAAAGATGCCCTTCTTCGAGTAAAAGCAGATGCCTTAGGATTAGCTGCTGAAGACTTTTTAAATGATCGAGTAGTTGAACTGGATCATTTATATACAGGTGTACAAGAACTGTATATTGATATACATCAGATTAGTTTATTTTATGAACATGGAAAAATATCCTTATCTAATTACAAGAATGAACGATTCTATCCAAATCAATTTATCATTATTAAAGATGAGCTAGGAAGTTCTACTTCAGGAATTGGCATGATCGATGAAACCGGCATGATTTTGCAAAAACTTTCAACACAAAATGAACTGATTTGGGGAATTAAATCAAAAAATGCCCGGCAAACCATGGCGTTAGAGTTACTATTAAGACGGGATATTCCACTAGTAACATTAATTGGAAAAGCAGGTACCGGAAAAACATTGCTTACTTTGGCTGCTGGATTGATGCAAACGGAAGATTTACGAGTTTATAAAAAAATGTTCGTTGCCAGACCAATTATTCCAGTTGGAAAGGATCTTGGTTTTCTGCCCGGAGAAAAACAAGAAAAACTTAGACCTTGGATGCAACCGATCTATGATAACCTGGAATTTTTGTTTAACACAAAAAAGCCGGGTGAGTTAGATGCAATTTTAGCGGGAATGAGTTCCATTGAGGTTGAAGCCTTAACCTATATCCGCGGACGTAGTATACCTGATCAATTTATTATTATCGATGAAGCGCAGAATTTAACAAAGCATGAAGCAAAAACGATCTTAACGAGGGTAGGGGAGGGGAGTAAAATAATTTTTATGGGAGATCCTGAACAAATTGATCACCCTTATCTTGATGAATATAATAATGGTTTAAGTTATATACTTGAAAGATTTAAAGAGGAAGATATTGCGGGACATATAAAATTAGTAAAAGGGGAACGTTCACACCTTGCTCAATTAGCCGCAGATTTATTGTAATAATTTCGCAGAAAAGCTTTTATAAAAGCGGAGTAGGCCGATAAGTGGACGGAACTAAAAAAATATTAGTTGGTGGTTTCCGAAGTTTGGGCTTACCCCCGCTCACTATTCTAAAAAAGACAGATGGAGGACCATCTGCCTTAGACAAGTGTTATTCTACGCGAAAAGCTTTAACGTTTTTAATTGGCTGATCAAGGTTAGAACCATCTGGAAAAAGAATATAGACTGGTCCATCCTCTTTTAAAGCCTTACCTTTGTTTGAGAATTGTACAAGGATGTTATACCCTTCTTCCAAAGGAATTGACACATCTTCACTATCTGTCTCAAAAACGAGAATGGAAGCATCTGGAGTAGGCTCAGCGTTTTCAAGAAAGGGTGCTAATTTAATTGCAAATGTGCTTGTTAACATTTTCGCCTTTTCGTATCTTTTTCGTGTCTTTTGAGGAGGAATAGCTCCCTCCTTAACTGTACGATCCCAATGCTTGGATACAGTCGTAGCACTCTCTGTCAGACGCTCTTGTTTCTCTTCCTCGGAGAAGTATGTATCTAAATCAACGCGGCGATCATCAAAAATCCAAGAACCAACATCTAATGTTATTGGAAATTTAACCTTTCCTTTTATAGTCATGATCATATCCATTATGCAGCCCCCTTATCATTTCAAATGTAAATTATAGCGTTAATAATTGGAAAATTAAAGTCATGAATCTAAAAAGTTGTAATTTACAAGAAATTGAAAGGGTGAATTAAGAAGTAATACTCTTTACTGTTGCAATTTACTTAGTTTAGTTGTAAAATTTAGTAATAGTGTTGTCCACATTGGGTAATGGGCGGACAGGCAAGTAAAGGATTATATTTGATTATTACAAGATAAGGAAAAGTATAAATATTGCTAGTGTCAAAATCTAGTTATGGCGCCTAGTCTCTTAAGCTTAAATAAGCTGATCTATAAAAGTCAAAATTGGACTCTTATTGGATTAGTACATTTGCTTATCGGAAGTTTACAGGATGCGGTATAGAGAATAGTGTTCCCACAGAAAGTGGTACTCTTAGCCATCCTTCCTAAATCCAAGGTGCTTGCATTTTTCTAATGAATAAGGGGGATTAAATGTGGTGTCGGATATGAAAGTTGATCATCGGGAAAAAGCCCATGCATTATTGAAGGCAGATGCCGAGAAAATTCTGCGCCTGATTCAAGTGCAAATGGACAATCTAACAATGCCGCAATGCCCTTTATATGAAGAAGTTTTAGATACGCAAATGTTTGGCTTGTCTCGCGAGATAGATTTTGCTGTTCGTCTTGGACTAGTCGATCCAAAATATGGGAAAGAATTAATGGATTCTCTGGAAAGACAATTATCTGTTCTACATGAAGCCTCTGTTAGAAAATAAAGGATCCAGTTTAGGCACAACCCTTTTTGCATAAACTCAAACAGTTCTTTGAAATTGTTTGAGTTTTTTAGGATGAGGAAAGTCTCTCTGCAAACTGACTCATAGATTGGAAGAATTTTATGTTGAAAAAAATCCTTAAATCATATGATTATTCAATTATCATTACTTACATACTTTTAACTTTATTTGGCCTTATTATGGTATATAGTGCCAGTATGGTTATTGCCATTCAAATTTACGAAGTCCCTGCTGATTTTTTTTATAATAAACAAAAGATTAATATCCTCATTGGTTTTTGCGCCTTTTTGTTTTTTGCTCTATTCCCTTATAAAGCTTTCAGAAATAAAAACTTACTTATCTTAATGACAATTCTTTCAGTAGCTGGGCTCTTAGCTGTTTCAATTATAGGCCATACTAGCAACAATGCACAAAGTTGGATAAAGCTTATAGGATCAAGGAGCATTCAGCCCTCGGAATTTGTGAAATTAAGTGTTGTTATTTATTTATCTGCAGTGTATGCCAATAAACAAAAGTATATTAACCAATTAAACGTTGGAGCTTTACCTCCCGTAATTTACTTAGTCTTTGTCTGTTTTCTAATTAAAATGGAACCGGATAATGGAACAGCGATGATCACACTTTTAATTGGAATGATCATTATTCTATGCTCGGGTATGAACTTTCGAACGATCGGAAAACTCACATTAATGGGAGGCGGTGCTGCCTTACTCTTAACACCTTTTGTCATCCTTAAATTTGATTCCTTTTTTACCGAGGGAAATATGAAAAGAATAACAGGTTATCTTGACCCATTCGGAAATTATGATGACCAAGGATTTCAACTAGTTAATTCTTATCTAGCTATTGGATCGGGTGGTTTAAAAGGGGCAGGTCTAGGGCAAGGCATTCAAAAATATGGTTATTTACCGGAGATACATACAGATTTCATTATGTCGATTATTTCGGAAGAATTAGGTATCTTTGGGGTAGGATTTGTAATTCTAGGAATTGCTTATATTGTGTTACGTGGAATTATCATTGCGACGAAATGTCGAGACCCGTTTGGAAGTATGCTTGCAATTGGGATTGCTTCAATGATTGGAATTCAGGCATTTATTAATTTAGGCGGAATGTCTGGACTAATTCCTATTACAGGAGTTACACTTCCTTTTATAAGCTACGGAGGCTCTTCCATTATTGTATTATCGATTGCGATGGGGTTACTTGTAAATATTTCGATGTTCACCCAGTATGATGAGAAATATCGCACAGACAATAAGAAAGATTATCCAAAAGAACATAAAAAGCAAACTTCTACCCAAACCAATTTTCAATCCAGAAGACCTTATCAACATACACATTAAAATTAAAAGAACCATGCACAGTGTGCATGGTTCTTTTAATGTGTAACAAGTTTATTCGGATCAACGGAATGAGTTTCTTCTGACTGTATTTGTTGCTTCGCAATATTATTCTTATTCCTTGATAAGAGAAGTAGGAAATAACATAATAAGCCGAATAATAGCGAGATAAAAATACCGTGTAATAAAGCAACGAATAAATTAGCTTTTGTAAAAATAACACTCGCTCCTGAAATAGCTTGAAGCGAAATGAGAATAAATGCAATAATCCAGCCAAAATATAATACTTTTTGGTGCTTATAATGCCGAACAGCAAGAATGGTGACATAGCCAATCCAAAGAAAAATTATTGCAGCAGCTGTTCGATGTCCCATCTGAATCCATTGATACATATTAGCTGGTAATGAAAAATCTCCATTTGTACAGAATGGAAAATCTGAACAAACTAAGCTTGATTCAGTATGACGAACAAGAGCACCCGTATACACAACAATATAACTATAAATTGTTAATCCGATAATATGGAATGTCATCCTCTTATCGACTACGAGTTTATTTGTGTCGAATTTTTTATCCACTTCAAAAATAAGCAAAGTAAGTAATAGCACTGCTGCAAAAGAAATAAGGGAAATACCGAAATGTAAGGCCATAATAAAATCAGATTGAGGCCAAAGTACTGCAGCGGCACCTAATAATGCTTGGATAATTAAAAAGGAGACCGATAAAATCGCTAGTAGTTTTGTTTCTCTAACCTCACCTATTGCCTTCCAAGCCCAAATAGATAAAATTGTAACTAAGATTGCTGCACTTCCTGAGACAAGTCTATGGGAGAATTCAATTAATAATGCTGGTGTAATATCATCTAAAGGAATTAACTTCCCGTGACATAATGGAAAGGAGCGTCCACAACCCATTCCTGAATCGGTTTTTGTTACTAAAGCTCCACCGAGTAACACTCCTAGCATTACTAGCGAAGTTAAAACAGAAAACCATTTTAATTTTCTACTCAAACCTTCACCTTCTTCAAAAGAAAATAAAATTAGTTAAATTGTAAATAGACAGTTCATAACCGATACTACCTAAAGAAGAGAGAAAAAACAACTGACAATATTGTTACAGCTTGCCGAGTAAAGCCCAAAGCTTGAAAGATTGTCCTTTATTTGGTAAAAATAAGAAGGTAGATTCATTTATTTACTATACTTGTCACATTTTCGACATAAAAACACTTTTCTATATCTCCATATTCATAGGAAATTATGCTTTAATATTCCATTGGGGGCTTTGATAACTGACATTGTGCAAAAATACAGTTAAGAATGAAAATGAGAATGCAGAATTCGTGTTAAATTAGTGAACAAAAACTGAAACTTTCATTAAAAACGAGAAATGTTAAGTAAAATGCATTATAGTAAATGATGGAATGAATTTTTGGAAAGGAGGGAATAAAAATGGAAGATAGTCGTACATTAGCAAGTGTGGAAGGAACTGTACATACAGCCAGCACAAAATGGAAAGATTTTATGGCACTCATAAAAATCGGCATTGTGAATTCCAATCTCATTACTAGTTTCACTGGATTGTGGCTAGCCTTTGTGTTTACGGATGGACATTTCCTCCAATCATTAGACATCGTTTTTTATGCTCTCGCTGGTTCATCTTTAATTATGGCAGGGTCATGTGCCTTGAATAACTACATAGATAGAGATATAGACCACATAATGGAACGAACGAAAAAAAGGCCAACCGTTACGGGGAAAATTAGTGGCGCTAGAACTTTATTATTCGGCTTTAGTTTCATTGTTGTGGGATTAATATTTCTTTTCCTGACTAATATCATAGCAGGGCTCCTTGGAGTCATTGGGGTTTTTAGTTACGTAGTGGTCTACAGCATGTGGGCGAAACGGAATTATGTTAGTAACACAGTTATCGGCAGTCTTCCGGGAGCTATTCCCCCACTAATTGGCTGGGCTGCGGTTGATCCTTCATTGCCTACAATGGCATGGATGTTATTTTTACTTATGTTTATTTGGCAGCCGCCACACTTCTATGCGCTTGCAATGAGACGAGTTGAAGAGTATAGGGCTGCTTCTATACCTATGCTTCCCGTTGTAAAGGGTTTTTCTGTAACAAAAAAACATATTATGTTTTGGGTGGCATTGCTATTACCAATTCCTTTTTTTATGATGCCATTAGGAATTCCCTTTGTTATATTTGCCACAGCATTGAATATCGGGTGGTTAATTATGGGTATGATGGGTTATAAGAAAAAGGACGATGTTAAATGGGCAAATGGAATGTTTATTTATTCATTAAACTATTTAACGATTCTATTTACAGGTATGGTAATCTTCTCAGTTATCTAGATTACTGAGAAAAGAAAAAATATACTTTATTAGAAGTTTTATTACTAGGGAATTCTTTCTTATTTCATAAGAAATCCATATAGTTTAAGGCATGTCTACAGCTGCCAAGACATTTTACGAAAGAGGGGTTTGATTACGTTATGAAAAAATGGCTGCGAAAATGGCGTCTCGCTTCAGTTCTAGCGGTGTTGGCGCTTGTCCTATCGGGATGTGGCGAGCCGTTTCTCTCTGCTTTAAAACCAGCTGGAGAAGTGGCAAAACAGCAATATGACCTAATTTTATTTAGTTTAGGTATCATGACCTTAGTCATCATTGTCGTAGTGGTGTTATTTACTATTGCAGTGGTCCGTTTTCGAAGGAAAAATGATAAAGAAATACCTAAACAAGTTGAAGGTAGTCACTTATTAGAAATCATTTGGACCGTTATTCCAATCATTATTATTTTGGTTCTTGCTGTTCCTACAGTTGCTGCTACATTTTCACAAGGTGATGTATCAGCAATGGATAAGAAGGACGAGGATGGAAATCGAGAGAATCTCGTGGTCAATGTACGGGCTCACTTATATTGGTGGGAGTTCGAATATGAAGATTTAGGCATTTTAACTAGTCAAGACTTAGTAATTCCAACAGATCAAAAAGTGTATTTTAATGTTGAATCTGCTGATATCAAGCACTCCTTCTGGATTCCACCACTAGGCGGAAAGCTAGATGCTAACCCAGAAAACGTCAATAAGTTTTTCTTAAGTGTTGACCAAGATAAAGCAGACGATGTAAACAATATTTTCTATGGAAAATGTGCGGAGCTTTGTGGTCCTTCACATGCTTACATGGACTTTAAAGTTAAAGCTATTCCACAGGATGAATTTGATCAGTGGGTTGCAGATATGCAAAATGCTGAAGAACCGGTTCCAACCTCTGAATTAGCTCAAAAAGGGGAAGAAGTTTTCAATCAGAGCTGTATTTCATGTCATGCGGTAACACCTAGCAATGACAAACCTAAAACAGCGAGAACTGCACCGAACTTAGCTGATTTCGGAAACAGAGAAACAGTTGCTGGGATTTTGGAGCATAATGAAGAAAACTTGAAAGAATGGATAAAGGATCCAGAACAATTTAAGCCAGGAAACAAAATGACTGGTGCTTATCCAGATCTGAAAGATGATGAATTAGATGCATTAGCAGCTTATTTGATGGAATTAAAGGTTAGTAATGAATAAACAGTCCCAAGTATTTAAGGAGGTTAAATTGTGAGTACAATTGCTCAAAAGCGCGGCTTCGGTGCCACTCTTTGGGACTACATGACAACGGTAGACCATAAAAAGATTGGTATTCTGTATATCGCGGGTGGAGGTTTTTTCTTCCTCTTAGGTGGTATTGAAGCTTTAATTATACGGATTCAACTTGCTTTGCCAAACAATGGTTTTGTAAGTGCTCAAGTATTTAACGAAGTTATGACAATGCATGGAACGACCATGATCTTCCTTGCGGCCATGCCGATATTGATTGGATTAATGAACTTGATTATGCCCCTCCAGATAGGGGCGCGCGACGTGGCTTTTCCCTTTCTAAATGCATTAGGTTTTTGGTTATTTTTCCTTGGGGGACTTTTGCTTAACACCTCATGGTTTTTAGGAGGAGCCCCAGATGCAGGGTGGACCTCTTATGCATCTTTAGCGATTAATTCACCTCATCATGGTGTTGATTTTTATGTAACTGGTATACAAATTTCCGGTTTTGGGACGTTGATGGGTGGAATTAACTTTCTGGTCACCATTATAAATATGCGTGCACCAGGCATGACTTATATGAGAATGCCAATGTTTACTTGGACAACATTTGTTGTGTCAGCATTGATTTTGTTTGCATTTCCCCCGTTAACAGTGGCATTATTTTTACTAACATTTGATCGCTTATTTGACGCAAAATTTTTTGAAGTGGCAATGGGTGGAAACACGATTATTTGGGAGCATTTCTTCTGGATATTTGGACACCCGGAAGTATATATCTTAATATTACCGTCATTCGGGATTTTCTCTGAAATTTTCGCGACTTTTTCGAGAAAAAGATTATTTGGATATTCTTCCATGGTTTTTGCAACAGTATTAATTGGATTTTTCGGTTTCATGGTTTGGGCTCACCATATGTTTACAGTTGGGTTAGGGAACATCGCTAACGCAATTTTTGCAGTAGCCTCCATGGCAATCGGGGTACCGACTGGTATTAAGATCTTTAACTGGATTTTTACGATGTGGGGCGGGAGTGTGAAATTCACAACGCCAATGCTATATGCGGCTGCCTTTATTCCATCATTTGTTATGGGTGGGGTAACAGGAATCATGGTTGCTGTAGCGCCAGCGGATTACCAGTTCCATGACACTTATTTTGTTGTAGCGCACTTTCACTACGTAATTGTTGGTGGAGTTGTATTAGCTATTTTAGCAGCTGTTCATTTCTATTGGCCAAAAATGTTTGGAACGATGCTTAATGAAACTTTAGGTAAGATTGAATTCGTTCTATTCGTTGTTGGTTTCCATTTAACTTTCTTTATCCAACATTTCCTTGGTTTAATGGGAATGCCAAGAAGAATCGCTACATTCTTACCTGACCAAGGTTTGGATTTGGGGAACTTGATTAGTTCGATTGGAGCAGCGTTTATGGCTGTTGCTGTCCTAATTTTGCTTTACAATATTATTTCTACACAAGTTAAAAATGTTCGTGTTGGCAATGATCCATGGGGCGATGGCCGAACTTTGGAATGGTCATTACCATCACCACCGCCATTTTACAATTTTAAACAATTGCCATTAGTACGTGGTATTGACACATTCTGGATTGAAAAGATGGAAGGAAAGAAAGAAGTGACACCGGCTGAACCTATAAATGACATTCATATGCCGAACGGCTCAATTTTTCCATTCTTTATTTCCCTAGGGTTTATGATTGCTTCTTATGGAGCTATCTTCCGCAATGACCACGGCTGGGGAGATCCTGTATTAATTATCGGTCTGATTGTAGCTTTTGGTTCTATGCTACTTAGATCCTTGAAAGATGATCATGGCTTCCATATACCAAAATCGGAGCTAGTAGATGAAAAGGATAAGGGGGTAAAGGCATAATGCATGTTGAAGAGCAATTTACACCCAAAACATGGCCTGAGTCACCCGAAAGAGCAACTCTGGAAGGGAAAAATAAGTTTTTGGGCTTCTGGTTCTTTCTTGGGGGCGAAACAGTTTTATTCGCCTCTCTCTTTGCAACATACTTGGCTTTGAAAGATAAAGTACCAAGTAAGGATAGCATTATATCTACGGATATCTTTGATTTAAAATTAGCATTTATTATGACGATGCTACTTTTAACAAGTTCGATTACAAGTGTTTATGCGATTTACCATATGAAAAATTTCCACTTTAAAAAGATGCAGGCGTGGTTATTGATAACCGTACTCTTAGGGCTTGCGTTCTTAGGTTGTGAGATTTATGAATTCTGGCATTATACCCATGAATATGGCTTCGGGTTCACAACGAGCGCATTTAGTTCAGCATTTTATACGCTTGTAGGTTTCCATGGTGGCCACGTAATATTTGGGCTTGGATGGATTATTGCACTTATGGTGAGGAATGCTAATAGAGGGTTAAGTTTGTATAATGCCCCGAAGTTTTATCTAGCAAGTTTGTATTGGCACTTTATTGACGTGGTATGGGTATTTATCTTCACTGTCGTATATCTAATGGGGATGGTGTGATATAAATGGGAAACGAACAATTAAATTCACAAGATCTTGAGACGAAATATGAGTATAGAAGAAAAAGAAATGCGGAAGAAATGCGTCATCAAGTTATTTCTTTTGCGATTTCCATCTTCTTAACACTTTGTGCGTTTGGCGCTGTTGCAGCTGGATTTGATAAATGGTTTATTATCCCATTTATCTTATTACTTGCATTAGTTCAGGTGATATTTCAACTTTATTATTTCATGCATATGAGTCAGAAAGGGCATGAGGCTCCACAGTTATTTATCTATGGTGGAGTAATCATTGGATTTGCCACGATCCTAGCATTTCTAACAATTGTGTGGTGGTAATACGAGCGGAAGCATATATAGTAAAAAGCCAGCCCAAATGGGGTGGCTTTTTACTTTGTCATCAATATGTCAATTGGATACGTTGAACTTAGCTTTTTATAAAAGTATAATAAAGGTAATATCAGTACTCTAGAGAGGTGAAGAGCGTGCCTTTAAGTATTTTTGGGTTCCGCGCATTATGGAGTCCCTATTTTATGATTTTTATTCTTTTAATTATCGCCAGTTATTTCTATATCACGATTAAACTAAGAGGCAATGCTCCTGACCGAGAAGCACTAAAGCCAAAACAAGCAATATTGTTTGTTATTGCCATGACGCTTGTATATGTGACAAAAGGTTCTCCTGTCGATTTAATGGCTCATATTATGTTTACTTTTCATATGTTTCAAATGGCATTTTTATATTTGGTTATACCACCTATCCTAATTGTCTCCGTTCCAAATTGGGTGTGGAAAGAGCTTATTCACAATAAGTGGTTCCATCCTATTTTCAAGTTTATGACAAAGCCTTTAATTGCTTTACTAGTGTTTAATGGTATATTCTCTATTTACCATATTCCAGTAGTAATGGATGCCGTTAAAATGAATGTCTTTATCCATGCTGGTTATACAATTCTACTCTTCGTTCTAGCATTGTTCTTATGGTGGCCATTAACGAATAAACTTGAAGAAAAATACCAAATCCACGGTTTGAAAAAAGTGGGGTATATTCTAGCAGATGGTATTTTACTTTTACCTGCATGTGGGATGATAATATTTGCTCCTACTGCTATGTATGCAACTTACACAGATGGAGAAATGTGGTTAAGAGCAATGGAACTATGTGTACCTAGTGCCACATTATCTGGTCTCTCAGGAAGTGGCCTTAGTCCTGAGTTGTTTACGAATGTCGCTCCGAAAATAGACCAACAACTTGGTGGTGTACTAATGAAAGTCATCCAAGAGATCGTACTTGGTTATATGCTTGTGAAAGTATTTTTTGCATGGTATGAGAAAGAGAAGTTGGAAGGCGAAAAGATTAATGAGGCTGCTCTATTACAACATCGCCCCAAACACGCCGATTAAAATACAATGGATTCTTCATATCATATCCTTCAGGCCTGTAGAGTAAAAAAAGGTTACTAAAGCCGAAAAGCCAATTTCACTGATAAAATGGGAGAATTTGTTCCACAACGATCTCCTTTTGCATGTAAAGGCCCACTCAAAGGAGTGGGCCTTTCAGACTGTAGCCAAACACCATGAATTTGGTGTTTGGCTACAGTCTTTTTTCTTTTAAAATAGAGATTAAGCTAGAAAGGTTGATTTCCGCTGCGAGCGGACGCTTTCCGCTCCAATCAACGGTGTTTCCTATTAACTGAATGAGATGATGGACATGATGACGAAGAATCAAATTAATGAACGCGAACAGCTGGAAATGCTGACAATAGAGCAGTTGGTTCCTCAAGACCATCTGGTGCGCAAACTGGATGCGGCTATTGATTTCTCCTTTATACCCATTAGTCGAAGATCTTTACTCAACCATTGGGAGACCCAGCATTTACCCTGTTGTACTGATCAAGATGACATTCATTCAGTATACCTGCGGCATCCGTTCCATGCGCCAGACAATCAAGGAAATTGAAACAAATGTGGCATATCGCTGGTTCCTTGGCTTTGGCTTTCATACAGAGGTTCCACGTTCGGAAAAAACTATGTGCGTTGATTTGCAGATACGGACCTATTCGAGCAGATCTTCTATAAAGTTCTAAACGGGGTGGCAAACCGCGGGATTCTCAGCCCCGACCATGTCTTTATTGATTCGACCCATGTGAAAGCCAGCGCGAATAAAAGGAAGTTTGAGAAGGAAGAGTACAAGGGGAGTAAGGAGTCGACAACAACCCGAAAAGTGGTTATTACGTTAAAGATTGACGAACAAAGCAGTTCGCTTATTCTTTTCACGCTGCCACGGATGAAAAGGGATTTGTACTTGCAAATATCGTCACACCAGGGAATGTCCACGACAGCAATAGGCTTGAACCATTAGTCCAGAAAATCATCGGCGAAGTAGGACGTCCAGTCGTCGTTGCCACTGATGCAGCATACAAAACGCAGCCATTGCCAACTACCTTTTAGAGAAACAGATCCTGCCTGCACTTCCGTACAAACGACCAATGACAAAGAAAGGCTTCTTCAGAAAACATGAGTATGTCTATGACGAGCATTTCGACTGCTATCTCTGTCCGGAAGGACAGGTCCTTACCTATCGAACAACCACGAAGGAAGGATACGCCAG
This sequence comes from Lederbergia galactosidilytica, assembly GCF_017873565.1. Classification (GTDB taxonomy): domain Bacteria; phylum Bacillota; class Bacilli; order Bacillales; family Bacillaceae_C; genus Lederbergia; species Lederbergia galactosidilytica. The sequence goes on along the minus strand of NZ_JAGGKH010000002.1, from coordinate 323,852 downwards.
TATGCTTCAACTCCTTCTATTTGTGCCGGGTGTCCAGTGATCAGCCAATGCACAGAAAGTAAGAATCACCAAAAGATGATTCAACGTCATATCTGGCAAGATTACTTGGATGTAACTGAAGGCTTGCGTCACAATCATGAAATCAAAGAAATATACGGGAAGCGTAAAGAGACGATTGAGTGTGTCTCTGCCGATGCAAAAGAAAGGCATGGCAGGCGATGGACAACCCTCAGGGGACTTTAAAAAATGTCCATGCTTTTTGCTGCCTTAAACCTTAAGGAGCTGACCAGCTGGACATGGGGACGCCAAACATGGCGTATTAGAAACCATAAGCAGAGCATTTATGGCTCTTTTTCATAGAATGATCCTGTATGAATAGCAAAAGGGTTGGAAATCATTTTGATTTCCAACCCTTTTGTCTACACTCTCAAAGGTCCACTTAAAGGAGTGGGCCTTTCTTTTTAATTAAGATCAATTGGCGAAACTGTACGGTCGACGATCTGAGCAAATTTAACTTTCATTGGGTATTTTTTTCCGAATCTAGGAGAAGGTCGGTCTCAATGAGCCTGCTCCTTTCTATCTTGACTTCCGCATCAATAATTCCGATTGGGTTATCAATCGATACACGAACATTTTTCCTCCCATTCATGAAAAATTCAATTCCAAAACACCTTCATGTTCTTACCTCACTTTCTAACTGAGTTGAAAGTCAACTCTTACTCCCCAATGTGTACGTATCATTCTTTCAACCTGCCAGAGGAGCTGGGTAGGTAAAGAGCCGATCGCTTTAGCCAGTTTCATAAAGCTAATCAGCAGAAGCCTGAGGCCGAATGCGATTAACTGTTTTGCTTTAAAGACAGGTTATTCTCCTCTTACAATCCATAATTAAAAACAAGCTTTAATTTCGTATTTTCACCCCCTTCATCTTCTATATAGGTAGAAAAAGAAAAGCACATTGGAATATAAATTCAGAAAAAACCCTTTGATTACCTAAAAAATTCTATACCTCGAAATTATAAGAAAGGAGCTTACCGCCAATTATTTAGGGATAAATGAAAAATCTAGCAGGGTTTATGGTAAAATGAAGGCGTTGTTATAACATAGTTAGACAATTATCAGGGGGATAATGGCAAAAATTAGCGATAACCAAAGCACTTTATAACAATTCGGAGATGAGATGATTTCGGCAATTGTCTTCATTAAGAAATATCAAATATCATAAGGTTTGCCAAGCTTAACAGCTATTTTATTTCACACATCTTAGAAGAATTTCGAATGGATGGTCTCTTCAAAGTTTGCAATGATAAGATGGATACATTTTCTAAGGTGTAGATGGTCTTTTGTTATGAGATGTACCATATATTATCAATCATGATGGCTATCGTTATATACATAGTATTAGTAAAAAGGGGGGAGAAGGATGGATGAAATTTCAAGATCAACGAGAGAGAGCATTGTGAAAGAGGAAATAAAGCAATTATACAAACAGGGATTTATCACCGAGGAAGAGTTTCACCGCTTTATGCAGACCTATCACCAGTACCGTATGCAGCGGATAAAAGAAATTGCTCAACAATTGCGGGAACAAGAGGGACCGGATGTTATCCAGGAATCACAGCCAGCTGATTCATCCAATGAATTAATCGAATCGCCTGCTATAAAAACAGAACAGGCCATTTCATTAACACAAAAATCTGTTGAAGAGACGAAAGCAAAGCAGGCAAAACCCAAGAAGTCGCCTGAACAAATTCGGGAACGAAATATCACTTGGTTATTGGTTGTTGGTGTTGTATTTTTATTAATCAGTGGTTTAGTAGTAGCAACAACTTCGTGGGATCAAATGGGAGCCCTTATGAAAGTCCTTACATTACTAGGTGTTTCTTTATTTTTCCTTGGATTAAGTATCATTTCTAGTAAATTTTTAAAGATTGATAAAACGGCTTTTGCATTCCTAGCATTAGGAAGTTTATTGCTTCCTATCGGAATATTAGCGATTGGTTATTTTGGTTTATTCGGTTCATACTTAACAATTGGTGGCGAGGGCAGGTATGTCTTAGGGATGATGTGTACATTGATTCCACTCCCGTTATATATGAGAAATGCGATGGCCGATCGATCTAGGTTGTTTGTCTGGATTTTCTTTCTATTCTTGTCCTTTTTTGTTGGCTTTATGTTTGCAGCTATTCAAGTACCAAGAGATCTTTTTTATTTACTTATTATGATTTATAATGCAGGTTTATTATATGTCTATCATCGCTATCACCGCCAACAGCAGCCCAAAATCTTGTTATTTTTAAAAGAATTACCAGCTTATGCGCAATTGAATATGATTGTTTCTACATTACTGATGCTAGTGATTTTTGAACAAGAACTATTCTATAGCTTTAATGTCTTATTGACTGCGGTTCTCTATATGGCCATGGTATTCGTCTATAATACAAAAGCCTACCAGTTTGTTTTTATAGCTTTGTTTGCATATGGTGTGTTTCAATTCACAGAATACTCTTGGCTACAGTCTATTGATGTTTTTGTATATGCCTTATTAGGTGCTGGATATTTAGCCTTTGCCTATATCATGAGGAAGGATACATTTATCGAGAAGGTATTCCACTATACTGCAGGTATTATTTCTTTTTTTGCTTTTATATATATCAGTTTTCAAGGTCTGATGATAAGAGCAGGATCAGACTCTTGGACAATGTTGCTGGCTTATTTCGTCATAGCCGGAACCTATATTTATCTTTCCAATATCACGAATAGGCAGGTATTCCGCTGGTTAGCTCCAGTATTTCTAGTTAGTATTGGCACACAGTTATGGAATGTAGCAATTGAGCCTTATTTTATTATAAGTTGGTATTTTTTTCTGTTTATCTATGCAGCGCTTCTGTTTTTTATGATTGGTTACAGGAGACTAGGAAAGTATATTCAAGCAATTGGAATAAGTACGTATTATGTCAGTGCAGGAGTTATGTTATTCTCTTTGCTTTATGGATTGCTATTAGAGGAATTTATCGAATTAGCAGTGATGTTGGTTTTATTAGGAGTCCTATGCTTGCTTGTATCGACTTCCTCAAAGGTTATCGAAAAGCAAGTGGCAGAATGGCTTCATGCGATTAGTTGGATTCTAGCTCTTTTTCTAATTTATCCTGAGTTAGTAGAGCATCTTCCAGCTTATCAAGAGCGTTTGGACATACCCTTTCATGTTGCTGTATCGTCTATTGTTTTATTAGCAGTATGCAAAATTTGGGATCGTATGAATAGACCTGGTTTAGCGCAGGCCGCCTTCTATATTGGTCAAGTCGGCTATAATATAGCTGTTTTACTAGCGGTATTTTATTACTTTAACGATGGACAGTTGATTCAATCGCTCATCTTTTTTATTGGTATCGGCTTGGCATATTGGCTAATACAACGCTCTCATTTACAGCAGCTATGGAGCCTTGTCTCTGTTCTTACACTGTTTTTCTATATGTCTTTGTATCATTTCTTTCCAATTGATTCGATGGAAGGCTATGCTTGGTATATGATATTTGCTCCTGTTCTCTTATTAGTAGTTGACTGGTATGGAGGAAAGTATATTAAGGAGTTAAAACCATATTACTTCTGGCTGGCTCATATTACGCTTATTGGGATAATGCTGTTCTTTTGTATCGATTCGATCTTTAATCATTCGATTCATCCAGTTATCCTATTTATTGCACTTGCTATTTATTTATACAGTGCGTTTGTGAAGAAAAAAGAGTGGCAGATTAAGTTGCTTTTATTTGCGGCCATGTCGATGATCCCATGGCTGATCATGATGCATATTCTTTATTATAATATCATCTCTCAGTTACCAATTGAATATGCAGCGATTATAGCCAGTATCCTATTCTTTAGTGTATGGTGGTTTGCTCCATCTGTCTGGAAGAAAAGAATGGAATGGTATATGATTCCATTCATTCATGTAAATCTGCTTATAACGGTAACGACCTTATCCATTGAAACGGTTGTTACAATTATCATCTTGATCGGTTGGATGGTATTAAGTCTTTATTTACTACATGTTCGGAAATGGTTGCTTTTCAGTCTAGTCCCTGTTACTGCTTCCATTATAATGTGGATTCGGCAAGAATGGATCACAGAAACAGATCATCTCATGGTTGTGAGTGTTCTCTTCTTCATCATATTAATAGCGGCTGGGAGATTCTTGTTTACAAGTCTTTATACGGAAGTGGAGAACAAGGTGACAAAAGTCGATTGGTATACGGTTGGAGCCCTCTTTTACGTAGCCTTTGCGTTTAGCCTTTCATTGGCAGTAGACAATGTTTGGCTACGGGTAATTCCATTTCTTATGATCGCATGTTGGTTATACTTACAAATCAATCGTCTCGAAAAAGGCATAGAGAAGAAGATTTATATTACCTTATCAGGTATTTCTTTATTACCTGCTTACTATTTAGTGTTATCAGAATATCTGGATCTTGTTACTCCGCTTTTACATGCCGAACTTCGGGCATTGCCTATTCTAATCTTGGCGATTTTATTGGCCACACGAACATGGAAAGATAAAAAGCAAGTTATGAATCACGTCCAAACCGTTATTCTTGTAATTATTACGGTTTATCTCATTCATGATGCGATTCAGAGCAATACGATTTGGGATGCACTCATTATTGGAACCCTCTCGTTAGCGGCTTTCTTATTAGGTATGAAGTTTCAAATCAAATCTTATTTCTTTGTCGGTCTGGGGACATTGCTGTTTAATGTTATGTATCAAACAAGACCTTACTGGGGGAATATGCCATGGTGGGGTTACCTATTGATTGTTGGGTTGCTACTGATTACGATTGCTAGTTATAATGAGTGGCAGAAACAGCGAAAATCAGAGGGAAAACTTGGGCGGTTCATGAAAAAAATAATTGCTCGATTGAAAGAATGGAATTAATAAGGGATTAATCCCATAGAAAGGCTATGGCTAAATGGTCATAGCCTTAGCCAACTTATAAGAGAAATATGGTTTCGGGTATCACCCCTGCCTGCAAGAGATGAAGTTAGATTATAACGTAAGGGATGTATTATCGCGCTCAGCGCTCAACTCAATTTTTCTATTTTATACAAAAAAGAACATGAAGATAGTGTAACGCATCTCCATGTTCCTTTTCTATTTTTATGCCGCATCAATCAGAAAATACGGATAGATCTTTATAAATCTTTTCCAGCATTTGTTGGCATTGGTTCACGAGGTGATCAGGAAAATATTCATCTTCTCCATATTCTACGCCATGAGGATAATAGTGTTTACCTAGAATTGGAGTCATAAGTTGAATATAAGCGTCGTGGGCGCCAACATCACCTTGGGTTGCATAGCCCTGAACCCGTAAATAGTATGTACCTTCACGAATTTGAAATTTGTGATCATAAGTAACACGTTCATAATCCCATTGTCCAGCTCTTATCATAGAGTTCGCTTCCATTACTTCATCTAATCGATTTAAGTCCATATGTAATGTTTCAATACTAGTATTTTCAAATTTCATGGTAATGGCCTCCTTTGTGATCAATAATGTATCATTCGATTTTTAACATAAAAGAATCATTTATTCCTCTTATATAATAGTCGAAAAATCTGGAACTTGCAATGTTATGGGTTTGTTGTATGAAGAGGAAAGTGAAAAGATGACAACTTTTAGGCGAATTATTAACTAGTTGTAAAGGAAATTTGATTGTAATGTAATAAACCATGAAAATCCAGCTGTTCTATGTATATTCATTTTCTTTGAGTAGAAAACAATGTTAGAATGGAATCATTATATACATAACATAATGAAAAATGAAAAGGGACAGATCGCTTTTAAAGAAAGGAGGGCCAAGGCTGCGTACTTTTGTTCGAATTTGTATTATTACGCCGATTATATTTATACTTATGATTTTTTCCCATTCTACTGATGAAAATAGTCATGAACCTTTAAAAGATCAGAATTCCGCCAAACCTCCTAAAATTGATTATTTTATAAATGGGGACAGCATGGAGGAAACGACTCGTCCTCAAGAAGGACTATCCGTTTATATCGGAAAAGACAGCCAGGCAATTATAGATGATTACGGAAAACCAGAAAGAATTGAACCATCTGCCTATGGGTATGATTGGTGGATTTATAAAGGTTTTAGTGGGACCTATATGCAGGTAGGTGTCACTAAGGAAAAAATTGTTACGATTTATGCGATCGGAAATCAATTGAATGTTGCGCCTTATACAATTGGCCAGCCTATCGAGGATGTTTTTCGGTCAACTATTTTAGAAACTGAAATTACAGTTTCTACTGATGATGGAACTTATCGGTTTGAATTATCGGAGGAGGATTTATATATTCGACCCCTTGTCCCTCTAGGAGAGATTTTTGCTCAACTAGCCATTGATAAATTTACAGGGACGCTATCTAGTATTCGCTTTTTAGATAAAAAAACGCTTATTACTCAAAAACCATATGAGTTGGTTTATAACGGAAACCTCATAAAGCCAGATGAATTAAAAAGAGATGATTGGGACGCTATCGAAGAGGGAAGTAAAAAGCAGGTATTTGATATAACAAATATTATTAGAGAACGTTTTGATTTATATCCTTTAGAATGGGATGAAACGGTGTCTACAGTAGCATACGAACATAGTAAAGATATGAAAAATCAAGAATATTTTTCCCATGATTCACCTGAATTTGGTTCACTTGCTGAAAGACTTGATGTGAACGGAATTGATTATAATGCAGCAGCAGAAAATATAGCTAAGGATTATATAGATGGTCCCGCTGTTGTTGAAGGCTGGCTTAATTCCGATGACCATAGAAAGACTCTCTTGGATGATAAATATACAAATTTAGGTGTAGGCGTTTATCAAAGATATTACACACAAAATTTCATTGAGATGGAATAAAAATATATGGTTTTGACCATAAGCTTGTGCATTCACCATGTTTCTAATCGCCCCTTATGACTTGCTCGAAGCTCTCTCTTTTACTCACTTTTTTGGGGGGCAAACATAATCTATATATAGGACGATTGTATAGGCGAGGTGAATGATAATGGATAAAGAGCTCCATCCCTCTGTAAAGGAATTTAAAAATTTTATACAACAACATCCTCATTTAATTAAGGCAGTTCGCCAAGAAGAATACACTTGGCAGGAGTTATTTGAGGATTGGTATTTACTTGGTGAAGATGATCCTAGATGGAAAAATGAAGGTACAAGTAAAACGGAAAATAATGAAAAAAAAGAGGAAGATAGTAAATTATCTATAGGTCAAATTACAAAAATCTTAAAGAATATGGATGGCAACCAATTACAGCAGCATATTCAACAACTAAGTCAGGCGATTGGTGCGGTTCAAGGGGTGTTAACTCAATTCAGTCAATCAAGTGGTCAGAATGGGGCACAATCTTCAGGTGCACAACAGGCAAAGTCCAATAATCCTTTTTCTTTTAGAAAAGATTAGGGGGTTGAAATGATGCGTCAAGAAGTCATGCAGTATATTTATACTAAGCAGGAATTAAAACAGTTTCTACGGGAACAACCACAGTGGTATCGAAAATTATCACGAGAACCTGAACTACTTGAACAATTTGAAATTGCCTCCCTACACTATTTTAAAAAGACGATCCCTCATCGTGTTGAAAGATTCTCAAATAATATGCAAATGGCCTCCATGATGATGAATATGTTTCAGGCATTAAACGCTTCAAAGTAAATAATATTTCTTGTATGAACCTCTTCCTTTTGTGAAAACTAAAAGGAAGGAGTGATTATAATGTGGAGATTAATCTTATTAGCGATGATACCAGGCTTAATTACTGGTTGTGGTCAGAAAATACCTGAGCCCGAATCTTTTACAGTAGAGGCATCAGAGCTTGAGGAGAAGTCGGCAATCCAAGTGCAACATTTTGTTGATGGCAAGCATGTTAAAGTAGAATGTTATGTTCCCGAGGTGTCATTTAACGAAGAAGATGAAAATTCTGCAAAAATCAATGTATATATTGATGGGAAATTCTATGACCATTACGATACTGCTGCATTTATTATAAAAAACTTAGAGGCTGGATCACATAAAATGAAGGTGGAAATTGTGGGATTAAATAACCAAACCCGTCACTTATCAAAAATATTTGAAGTGAAAATTATATAAAAAAAGCTTGTTGAAAAACTAATGAAAATCGCAAATCCTTACCCAAAACACGAAGAATAGTCGCACCCATATTCAAAACATGATAAAATAACAATTGGAGGTGAGCACATGCTTGCTACAATCGAAACTGTTCAATTATTAGAAAAAGCCGAAAGCATAGGCAAACAAATTATCCATTCAGAGGTCGCTGATAAATATAGATTTTATTATAATAAATTGCAAAAAGATCCAGAGACTCAAAGGAAAATTAAATCATTTCTTGAGATGAAGGATTTATATGAGGATGTCCAAAGATTTGGTCGATACCACCCGGATTATAAAGAAATTATGGTGAAAACCCGGGAACGGAAAAGAGAAATGGATTTAGATGAAAACATCGCGAATTTCCGCAGGGTAGAAAATGAGTTACAGTCATTATTAGATGAAGTTAGTGTCATGATTGCCAGATCTGTTTCAGAGCAAATTAAAGTTCCTACAGGAAATCCATTTTTCGAGACGGGATCATCTTGTGGTGGCAGCTGTGGCTCCGGTAGTGGTTGCGGTTGTTCTGCCTAAGTTAATTAAAAGGAAATGTTTAAAGAAGTAAGGGTCAAATGGATGCACATCTCTATGTTGCAAGAACAAGCGCAAAACCTTTCTGGCCTGCTTCTAGGTCCTTTTGTCCTCCTATTTGAACACGCAGTTAAAGGGGTAGGTATATGTTAAGTGAAAGACAAGGATTGATCATTTGGTTATTTAATTTAAAGAATGTTAAAAGCTTAAGAAGATACGGCAATATTCATTATGTATCCAAAAGAATGAAATATGTAGTTATGTATACTGCCCAAGCGGAGGCAGAAGAAAAAGCGGAAAAATTAGCCTCCATGCCATTTGTTAAAAAAGTTGAATTGTCTTATAAACCTTTCTTAAAAACGGTGTATGAAAACTCTAAACCAGATAAAGCCAAGGAATATGACTATCGAATTGGTTTATAAAAGTGAATAAGCTGTTACGGAAGAAATAGAAATCCTGTTTTTTATTAGGACAAGATCTCCATACTTCTGTGACAGCTTTTTATGTTGTAAAACAGAGATGGTTTAAGCCGATATCTTTAGTAGAACAACTAAGGGGAATTAACAGTGAAAAAAAATATAATTTTGATCATTATGCTGTTTCTTTTGACGGTGAGCACTTTAATATATCAATGGAAAGCTTATTCTGTAAATGATGAAAAGGCTGTGATAGTAGCTGATGAATCAGTGTATTTAAAACATGTACAAGGACAGTTTCAAATCAAACAGGTGATAGGCCCTTTGCCAAACCAAAAATATGAGTTGCAAATCCCAGACAAATTAAAAGATGTTAAATGTGAGAATAGGAGCAATGAGAGTTGTACATTAAAAAATAGTCGTATAGAAGTAAAAGAAGAGGAAATCACTCTTACTTATACTCTTCCTGCTCCAAAACAAAAACCGAAAAGTTTTTTATTAGAAGATTGGCTTATTCATTTAGAGGGTGTCGATATTCAAGCGCATAAGATTCAACTAAGCGAATTTAATTGGAAAAAGGGAAGTTGGGTTGGGAATACTAAAGAAACAACGATGAAAGAAATGGAACTCTTAGATTATTACTATTTAGAAGGGATAGAGGATGAGGTGGTTTTATACTGGCAACAGAAACCTTTGGATATCATTCATAATCATGAAGATATAGTCCTATATTCCTCTAAGGAAAATAAACCAGCGAAAAATATTAACTATATTCCTTTTAGTCAAGAACCCTTATATTTGATTCTTACTGATCAACATAAAGCAATCAAGAATGGACGATTATGGATTATGCGACCTGAAGATAATATGCAAGATCTTCAGAGGCAATTGGTGATGATGGATATACAGAATGTTTTTACATTCAAACCTGCAGAGGAATGGCTATCCGAAGTTATAGCAGCTTTGGTAATAAATGTGCCACCGAAGAGTGCTAAAGCGAAAAAGATGTATGGGGAGCTTGACCGTTCTCTTTCCGAAGAACAAATGAAAGAATGGCATCAACAGCTTCATTCTTTTGATCAAAAACAATTGGAAAGTAAAGATCTTGATTTGATGTTGAGTGATATTTTAGGAGGGAAGATTCGCTTTTTTACTGATAATAAAGTTAAAGAGAATCCCTTTTCACCTTTAATAATTTATGATTCTAGGAAGGTGTTTTTAAATGGAAAGGATATTGGAGAAATAAATGTTTTACATAAAAATGATAAATGGTTAATTGAAGCTGTACCCTTGCTTAAGGCTTTGAATTATCAAGTGGCGTTAACAGATCGCCAGAATGTTCAAGCTGATAAAGGGAAAATACATTATCGGTTTTATCCTGATAAAAGATATTTTGATTTAAATGATCAGCGTTATGGCATCGGTGAGGCACCTGTAACGTTTGCTCAAGAAACTATAATGATGGAGATGGCGATTATTCCCACATTATTTAATATCGAGATTGTTCAAGATACAACTACGATTCAAATAAAAGAAAAAAAATAACCCTGCATTTCTGCAGGGTCCTTCCATTGCCGTCTAAACGGTTTAGAAGGCAAAAGGGAGAGGAGAAACCGGAGGAAGAACTTAAGGGGAATGTAAGTCTTCTCCGCGGTTGGCAACAGCATCATTCATTTTGATGCCGTTAAGAATATTATTGCCTATAAATAAAGGAAGTATACTAATTCAAATAAGAAACTTCAGCAGATAAAAAGCTTATGGTCGAAATATATATTTTATTTGTATAGGTAATTTAGAATGTGGTAGGATAAGGTGAACTTTAATAAGAATATTTGTCGATTATTCTTTCCTTCTAGTTATAAAAAACAAGAACTATCGATGTGGGATTTTACCATTTGTAAATTAAAATGAACTATGACTCGCTATAATAGAGCGAGCGGCACTAATCTGGAATCATAACAACTTATAAAATTTGGTGACGGTATGAGAGTAATTTCTGGAAATTTAAAAGGAAGACCATTAAAAGCTGTGCCAGGAAATGGTACAAGACCAACAACAGATAAGATTAAGGAGACACTTTTTAATATAATTGGCCCTTATTTTTCAGGAGGTATAGCCCTCGATTTATTCGCTGGTAGTGGTGCATTAGGAATTGAAGGCTTAAGCCGTGGGATGGAAAAAGTTATTATGATTGATAAAGATCGACAAGCGATTCAAACAATCAAAAATAACGTTCAATCTTGCGAATTGGATAATCAAGTGGAAATCTATAGAAATGATGCTGAACGGGCTTTAAAAGCATTAATAAAGAGGGATATCCATTTCGATTATATTTTCCTTGATCCGCCTTATCATCGCCAAAAATTAGAAGTGATATTACATACGATTGAAAAAAGTAATCTTCTTAAACAGCAGGGAATGATTATAGTTGAACATGATTCTGATCTTTCACTTCCAAAAAGTATTGGAGGATTAGTGTGTGATAGAAAAGATCAGTTTGGAATTACGGCTTTATCCATTTATCGTCTATAACTGGCTATTCAATGATGGAGGATAGCTACCAAGTATGCTACAAGGTAGATGTTACTCATTCCCATCCATCAACTCGTATAACCTGTAGTTCCAAAGCTCGGTGAGGCGATAATTCTAGTATATATAACGCCGATACATATAGGAGTAAGAAACAAACCATTTTACCAGATCATTTTACACATTCTAAATTAGAAAAGTAACAAGGGGGACATCATGAAAAGTATTGCAGTTTGTCCAGGGAGCTTTGATCCTGTCACAATGGGACATGTGGATATTATCCAAAGAGGGGCAAAAGTTTTTGAGGAAGTACGAGTTGTGATTTTAAACAATTCTTCGAAAAAACCTTTATTTTCAGTAGAAGAAAGGTTGGAACTTTTAAAAGCAGTAACAAAAGATTTTGATAATGTGATTGTCGATACATATGACGGCTTGCTTATTGATTATGCAAAGAAAGTGAATGCAAAGGCTATTATTCGCGGACTAAGGGCTGTTTCAGATTTTGAGTATGAAATGCAAATTACATCTATGAATAGAGTCTTGAACGAACAAATTGAAACATTTTTTATTATGACAAACAATCAATATTCCTTTTTAAGTTCAAGTATTGTAAAAGAAGTTGCCAAATATAAAGGAAACATATCAGAACTAGTGCCTAGTGAAGTAGAAAAGGCATTGGAGCTAAAATTTAGTGAATGAATTATAGAAAAGCTGTATTTATCCATTGAAACTATTATCAGCGGATAAATACAGCTTTTTTCGCAATCAATTTAAGGAATGGTAAGAATCATCTATTGTATATTTACTAACTGACTTGGTTGTTGCTCATCTTTCTTATATAGAAGAATAGATAAAATACAAGGGAGATAATCGTTAATAATGGACCAAACTTACTGAACACGACCAAGATGGTTTCCCACCAATGATCATATTCTTGAAGGAAAACAGGAACAATGGTGTTCGTTGTTTGTATATGAAAGTAGTTGGAAAGAGGTTCCCAAAGTACAACTGTAAATATACTTGCAAGGATTCCATGCAATACACGAGCAAAGAAAAACGGCTTATAAGCAATATCTGTCGTTGCTAATATACTAGCCACTTGAGCATGTACACTAAAACCACTAAAACCGAGAATAAAACTAACGATTATCGCTTGTTGTAATAAAACTGAACTTTGGACTTCGCTAGCCATTTGACTCCCCAATGTAATTTCAAAAATTCCTGCAACTAAAGAATTGCCAAATTCTTTTGGGAGCTGCAAAATTGGCAAAATGTAGTCAAGTAAAGATGCGATCGCTGGAGTAAAATGAAGGTGAAATAATAATTTATTGATTACAGAAAAAAGAATAATAAAACCGCCAATCATAAGGAGAGTATGAATGGATGACATGACGGCATCTCCTAGCAGTTTACCAAGTGGTTTGTGATTTTGAATTCTAGTTTGATGTAAGGATGATAAAGCTTCAGAAATATTGAATAGTGCTTTCTTCTCTTTATGTTTTTTAAGCTTTTTTTCTTTTACACCATAGAATCGCATAATAAAACCAACAAAAAAATTTCCTAAATAATGTGCGGCTGCTAGCAAAAAACCTAAACGAGGATTATGGAAAAAACCTACTGAAACTGCACCAAAGATGAATAATGGGCTAGATGAATTTGTGAAGGAGACTAACCTCTGTGCTTCAATCTTAGTCAATTGATTTTCTTGCCTTAGTCTAGCAGTTAATTTAGCTCCGGCGGGAAAACCAGTGGCCATACCCATAGCCCAAGCGAATCCACCAACTCCAGGAACACGAAAAAAAGGTCTCATAAACGGCTCAAGTAGAACCCCTAAAAATTTAACCACTCCAAAACCAATTAACAGTTCAGAAATGACAAAAAAGGGGAAGAGAGATGGAAAAACAATTTCCCACCACATTTTTAATCCACGTATGGATGCTTCTAATGAGTCTTCTGGTAAAGCGATCATGGATATAGCCATTAACGTCACTAATGTTGCCAATACTAATGTTTTCATTTTTGATAAAGTAAACCTAGCCAATACTGTATACCCCCTGTCCAACATCCACATATTCAATATACTCATAAAAACCGTATTTAGACCATAAGATGTTCCAGGAGGCGATCTGGGATGCCGAAAATTGGCTTAGCACTGGGGTCTGGAGGGGCAAGAGGTTTTGCTCATTTAGGAGTATTAAAAATCTTACAGGAACATTCTATCCCGATTGATGTTATCGCTGGAAGTAGCATGGGCGCCCTAGTCGGTTGTTTTTTCGCCTTTGGACATAATCTGGAACAATTAATTAGGCTTTCCATCGCTTTTCAAAGAAATCATTATCTGGATTTTACTATTCCCAAAATGGGATTTATAGAAGGGAAGCGGATTGAAAACCTGATTAATTTATTCATGCATGGAAAAAATCTTGAGGAGTTGAAAATTCCTGTTAAAGTCATGACAACAGATTTACAAACAGGGGAAAAAGTAGAATTTAGTAAGGGAAATATCGCGCGTATTGTGCGTGCAAGTATTGCCATCCCCGGGATATTTACCCCTGTCAAAATCAACGGCAGATTGCTTGTAGATGGTGGAGTAGTGGATAAAATTCCGATTTCCACTGTGAGAAAAATGGGAGCTGATATTGTATTAGCTTCGGATGTTGCTATAGTGAACAAAAAAGCGGAAATTACAACTGTTTATGATGTGATTATGCAAAGTCTTGATATAATGCAAACCGAAATCGGAACTGTCAAAGAAAGTGAATCCGATTTAATGCTTCGTCCACATGTAGAAGAATTTAGTGCAAGATCGTTCAAAAATATTAAAGATATCATCAAAAGAGGAGAAGAAGAAACACTAAGACAATTACCAAAGATTAAACAGCTTATACAGGAACACTAAAATGCAGAAGATGTTTGTGTTTAAGCAAGATTCTCGAATTCGTCATGTCGTTTTGATTCCGCTGCAAGTCAAAAGAAATGAATATCTGACCTAGGTATTCATGGTTAAGTGCAGGATTTAATTAGGAGTCTTTCCAGCAATTACTGAACAATGGTGAAAGACACGGGTGAAGCCGAACAGATAGCAAAAGCAAACTATCCAACCGCTTCCCCCTTAAAAACGAAGGTGGCAGAAGAAATAATGCTAATAGAACTTCTTTACCTCTAGTAATGCTGATTATCGCTCTAATCCCTTGGAGCAATTTGTCTCATGGGCTAGGACATTAATTAGGGCCAATAAGAAAGTCATCACATCATAATAGGTGGTTGCCTATAATCAAGATCAAGCATTTTTGACCGGTAAGGTTCTGCTAGACCATGCGCATAAATATGTGTAGCCTTTATGTCAAGGGCAAGCATTTGATTTTGTTGGGCTGAGACTTTAGAAATTAAAGGGATTTCTAAATCTTTTTTGATTGCACTTAAATATTTTTGTCCACTTTGACTCATTCCCAGTAAGCGAACATATTGTGGCTCGTTGCCAAAAGAACGAATGGTTTCTTTATGTACATTAAGAAGAATGTGTGTTAAGGTTCGTTGCAGCCTTGTCCAAGTATATCTTTTTGTTTTAATGGTTTTCATAAAGCTTTGAAAATCTTTGGAACTTTGTGCAGCTCGGATCAGTCGATTTTCAAGCCCTTCCTCCACCTCATAAATTACTTTTAGTTCTGAACTACTTTTGGATAATAGCTGATACTGTAAATAGTCCCAATAATTTTCCCAGGAATGAAGTTGTCCAAAATTAGCAAAATAGCTTTGTAATTCAGATAGGCTAGTCTTCGGAATATATTCATGAATCACATCAGTGATGCCTGTTTGATATAATTGATTTCTAATGGAAGTGGCACTTGCTATATTCGTTTCATTAAATGAGAGATCATGATACCCAGCGTTTTTTCTTTTTACTGTAATAAATTGTAACTGAGGATTGATTTTAGCAGCTGCATCCATATAGTGAAACCCGAGAATATTATTTGGTTTTGATAAATCAATCCATTCATTATTTGGACGTAAAGTTTTATAGGCTTTTGATAAAGCAGAAGGATAACTCATTCCCGTTTTAACAAATTCTTTAATATATTTTTCGTATTGAAACTGATGTTTTTTTATAAAGCTGACTGAGTCTTGGAAATCCTTAATCTCACCTGATTCACTTCCAAAACAAATATAACGGCAATTTAATGCATTAAGTAAATGAACAGCGCCATATGCAAAAATTTCCGCTTTTTGTACTGAAAAAGCAAAGGGTAACTCAATGACAAGGTCAATACCAGCAGCTAATGCCATTTTAGTTCTAGACCACTTTGAAACAAGCGCAGGCTCTCCCCTCTGTAAGAAATTTCCACTCATAACACATATAGCGATATCCGCTCTTGCTTCTTCTTTAGCTTTTTGCAATTGATATAAATGACCATTATGGAATGGATTATATTCCACTACAATTCCTACTGTTTTCATGATTATTCCTCCTGAACGATAACTTTCTATTATGATACTAAAGGTTGGAAAAAAATAAAAATTGGCTTACTTTTTGCCGAGATCAACATAATGAAATTATTGTAAACAACTTACTTAAAAAGACTTTTTTATTAAGAAGTGGGTAAGATAATAAGAAGAATGAAAAAGTAACTACATATATTGACAAACGAGAACCTGAAAGCTATAATTACTTTTGTTGCCAAGAGGTGATAAACATGAAATGGACAGTTTCTCAGTTACAAAAACTACGAGATAGTGAAGTTGTAATTGACCGGAAAATTGATATTACAAAGGATCTTATGGCTAGAAACTCAGAAATTAGGAACGCCTCCCCGATCGAGATAAAGGGGAAGATTAAGGTAGATTCTGAAAGAGTGACTTTCCATCTTCAACTCAAAGGTACTTTAATTTTACCTTGTGCTCGTACATTAGTCGATACGGAATATCCAATTGATATTTTTTCAACAGAAGTTTATTCACTTAGTATGAATCAAATTTTAAGTGATGATGTTGATGATATTGTACATGAACCCGAAAATGGAGTAGTGGATTTGCTTCCTGTTATTGAGGAGTTAATCCTTGTAGATATTCCGATGCAGGTCTTTTCTCAAGAAGCATTAGACAAGGATGCACAATCGGGAAAAGGTTGGAACGTCATGACAGAAGATCAATTTGAAGCAGAAAAAGAGAAGGATAAAAAAGTAGATCCTCGTCTCGCTGGTCTTGCTACCTTGCTAGAAAACGAAGAGGAATGATACTTTTGATATAGTTCAAGGCGCTTGCGTTGTTTACTGTCGCCGATAGGTCGGCGCCTTGCACATTTCTTATAAGGAGGTGGGAATTATGGCTGTACCAGCTAGAAGAACGTCAAAGACTGTAAAAAGAAAACGCCGGACTCATTTTAAATTAGAAGTCCCAGGCATGGTTGATTGCCCGAACTGCGGAGAGAAGAAACTTGCTCATCGTGTTTGTAAAGAATGTGGAACTTATAAAGGTACTGAAGTTGTGAGCAAATAATAACTTTAATAAAAAGTGTGAAGAGACCATGGCTCTTCACACTTTTTTATTTAGGAAAATACAATTTTGTGCTGATTATTTTCGGAGTTATCCAATTCCAAGTGCATTCTATTCGAGACTCTAAAGTAATAAGATCGTAAAATGAAAGCTTTTCTTTTCACTCAAATTGCTGCCACAGCTTTATTTCCTTATCTTAATCTTGTTGTCTTTTCTTGCTTTTTTTAAGGGCTGATTCTATCTTTCAGTCTGAGGGCATATACTTACAAAAAAGTAGAGGTGATGAAATGACAACTTCACGTCAAGATGCTTGGTCGTCAGATGAGGATCTTCTCTTAGCTGAATTGGTGTTATCTCATATACGTGAGGCAAGTACACAATTGAAGGCTTTCGAAGAGGCTGGCAAACAATTGAAAAGAACCGCAGCTGCGTGTGGGTTTCGCTGGAATTCTAATATTAGAAAACAATATAAAGAGGAAATTAGTCAGGCGAAAAAGGCAAGAAAAAATTTAAAGTTGGTCGAGGATTCAACAAGTACTACAGATTTGCAGAAGATGGAGGAAAGCCCGTTAAAGCAACAGCCTTCTTCAATATTGGCTAATGCAACTTCTCTTCTTAATGAAATTGAAAAAGAATTAGCTGAATTAGATTACTATAAATCAGAAAATATGCGTTTAAAGAATGAAGTAAGAAATTTACAGGCCCTTCATCTAACAGCAAATGAAAAAGTAAAAGAGGCGGATGAAAAGTATCATCAATTAAAAAAAGATTATCACTCTTTAATGTATCTTTTAGATAAAGCTAGAAAAATAGCAGATGAATTCACAGAAGAAGCAACTAGTAAACAGGAAAGTTTAAAATAAGAAAAGGAGCCGAATGTATGTATCGGCTCCTTTTTTTCAGTCAATAGATTTTTATAATGTTTGCGACTGGATTGGTTCCTCAGGTGGGGCTTTACGGACAAAGCACATAATTCCAGCGATGAGTAAAAGTAATGCTGGAAGAAAAGCTACTCCGAGTGAAATAATGCCCATCAAGACAGCACCGATTATATTCATCCAGCCAGCCACTTTTGGCTTTTTATTACCAACTATATTAACGATCGCAATAATTCCAAGGATCAATCCAATAATCGTAGCGATAATAATAGCCCATCCCGCTCCAGAGAAAATACTTAATATTCCATCCATATCTTCCATTGTTAATGTTGGATCATCGGCAATAGTTGGATCATTAGCAACCTCACTTCTGACTGCATCTGACCCCATAAATAGGAAGAACATCCCAATTAAACTGGTAAATGCACTTAATACGACCCCAATAACCCCTAATGTAATTTCGCCTGTTCTTTTCAAAAGAAATACCTCCTAATAATAAATGCTTGCATGCTAATATACGATCATCATTTAAAATAGTTTCATATATTGTTAAAATGATTGGGAAGTTACTCCACTTGGATACCAAACTAATGGTTCTTCGCCCCGGTCACGTTCAATCTCATAATGGATTGGTTCAAAACCCATCCTTTCGAAGAAGGCTCGAGAATTCATTCGCGGATTTGTTTTAATCGGAATATTATAGCTTTTTGCATATTCTATAAGTGCTTTGCCATATCCATTTTTCTGATATCCAGGTAACACTTCCAGTTTCCACAATTCTAGATAGTCCTGCGGTGGATTAAAATATTGATCATATTTAGCAGAGTTTTGATATAAACTCATCCTGGCAATTAGTTTATCACCAAAATAGATCCCGTAGAATGGGGAATAAGTATTATCTTCAATCATATTAGTTTGAAGATCATCGATCATGGATAGCTCCTGTATGCCAAACTCTTTAAATTTCTTAAATTCATCAAGCGTTTTGTAATTAATTTTAAGCTATTTGACAATTTGGGGCATATGCAAACCTCCTTATCTCCATTATATATATCTGATATATGCATTTTATTTAGGAATATTATAATATAAACTTAATAAAAAATCAGTTTATTTTAATGGATTCTAACTTTAGCACTAACGAATATAAAAATGCAGGTGATCATATGAAAATAGGGATTATTGGTGGGGGCGCAGTAGGTCTTTTATTTAGTACTTACTTAAGTTTACAACATAAAGTTATTTTGCTTACTAGAACGCAAGCACAAGCGAGTGTAATTAATGAAAAAGGGATTTTGTTATCGAACTCTAACAGAAATATTAAATATGATGTAACTGCTTATTCTAAATTTGAGAAATTAGAAAAGCAGGATTTAATAATTATTGCAGTTAAACAATATGATCTCGCATCTTTAATGAAGCAGCTAATGATCTTGCCTGCTGATACTCCGCTGCTGTTTATTCAAAATGGTATCGGGCATATAAAATTTTTAGAAACATTACCGCAAGAAACAATCTATGTGGGCACCGTTGAACATGGGGTGAAAAAAACAGAGGAAAATCAGATTCACCATACCGGTTTAGGCATAACGAATATCGCGCTATTCCGTGGGGTTAGAGAAAAATTCACTTGTTTTCCAATTGGCATAGCTGATGTATTTCCATTTCGTTTTCACGAGAATTATAAGGAAATGCTTTTTGAAAAGTTAATCGCCAACAGTGTGATTAACCCTTTAACGGCTATATTTAAAGTGAAAAATGGAAAACTTATCGAGAACCTTCATTATTATAAGGTTTTGAAACAGCTGCATACTGAGGTAGCTTCAGTATTCCCTGAAATAAATCCAAAGCATTCATTAGAGAAAATGATCCAGATTTGTCAAAGTACAAAAGAAAATCATTCCTCTATGCTTAGTGATATAATGCATGGTAGAAAAACGGAAGTTGATGCGATCCTGGGAGCTGTATTGGAACATGCTAAAGAAATGGGGCAGGCATTACCTGTTACAACCATGATATTTGAAGCGATTAAAGGAATGGAGAAAGAATCCATTTGAAGATATCTAGGAAAACATGAATATTTTAAACGGATAAGAGGACAATTTAATATCAATTTATTCATCATTTTGCTATACTTTTATCTACCTTTATCAATGCAGGAAAGGAAGTCATTTAATGGAAATTGAAAGCATCGTCATTCCAGCAACGAACGACTTTGCTTCTCTTTATATGGAACAAAAAGAACCAGTAAAAGGTTTTTTTCATTATGATATAACAGAGAACGGGGTTTATGAAAAACGGTATAAAGATTTAATGAAAAGGGAGTTTAACCGAAAAGGGCTTGCTACTTGTATCAAGAACTATATGGAGCGCTTCCCTATGTCAAATGCAACTAAGAAGTCGCTTGAAAAATTACAAAACGACAATTCAACAGTTGTTATCGGTGGGCAACAAGCGGGATTATTAACAGGACCACTTTATACCATACATAAAGTTATTTCGATAATTAAGTTAGCCGAACAACAAGAAAAAAAATTAGGAACTCCTGTTATTCCCGTATTTTGGATTGCTGGGGAAGATCATGATTTTTTAGAGATAAATCATGTATATACTGAAGCTGGACATATGATGAAGAAAGTTAATTATCCGGAACAAAATGGTTTAAAGCAAATGGCTTCAGATATCGTATATAATAAAGAAGAAATGCAAAAGTGGCTGGAAACCATTTTTATGCATTTAGGAGAACGAAAATATACGAAAGAAGTATTCTCTTCCGTGCTGGAAGCAAGTAATCGCAGTGAAACGATAACAGACTTTTTTACAATGATTATCATGTCGTTATTTAAAGATTATGGATTATTGGTAATTGATGCAGCAGATTCACAATTAAGGGAATTGGAAAAACCGTTTTTTTCAAAGGTGATTGATCAAGCATCCGAAATTACAGAGAAGGTCATAGACCAGCAAGAGCTTATTCAACATTATGGATTTAATCGCATGCTCGAGATTCAGCCACAATCAGCCAATTTATTTCTCTATGAAGAAAAAGATCGATTGTTATTAGATTATGATGCGGATTTAGATCGATTTAAGGTTGAAAAAATAAATTGGCAAATGGATCGTCAAGAACTATCTGCAAAGCTTAAAGAGACTCCAGAGCTTTTTAGTAATAATGTTGTTACAAGACCATTGATGCAAGAGTCTCTATTTCCATCCCTTGCATTTATTGCTGGTCCGGGGGAAATTGCTTATTGGGGTGAATTGAAACAAGCGTTTGAATTATGGGATATGAAAATGCCCCCTCTTGTACCGAGAATAAATATTACATTTATCGAATCAAATATTGAACGAGATTTAGCTGGATTGCAATTATCAATAGAAAACGTCTTGAAAAATGGAGTAGAGAAGCACCAAATAGACTATCTTGATTCAGTAACAGATCATCATATAGAAACGGTGCTGGATGAGATAAATCAGTATCTAGAGGAACGCTACCAATCAATATTTGAAAGGCTTCATCATACAGAACGTGGACTTTTACCGATCGCAGAAAAAAACTTAGCATTTCATACAAAACAAATCGAATTTCTGAAAAAGAAAGCAGATTGGTTTGTAAAAGAAAGATATAAAAGTGAATTAGAGAAATATGAGCGGATAGAACGATGTTTGCGTCCGAATGGCAGTCCACAAGAACGGGTATGGAATATCTTTTACTATTTAAATGATAGAGGATATCAGTTTATTCACCAACTAATGTCCCTGTCCTATGAATTCGATGGAAAACATAAGATGATAAAAATATAGTTTTTCTAAAGACCTCTTAATTAGTCGATTTTTCGATCATTAGGGGTCTTTTTTTAATTGGAAAGAAATTTAGCGCTAGCTTTAATAGTAAATAGATCGCTTCTAAATTTATCAATAAAGATTAATAAAAACAGTCAATGATGTTTAAAACAAGAATTTTTAATTGTAGAGAAAAAAAGGGTGGTGAAAAGTGGTGGGTTGTGGTAAATTAGAGATAGAAAGTGGGGGCATGTCTCATGTTCATGGGAGAATACCAACATAACATTGATACGAAAGGACGCTTAATCGTTCCAGCTAAATTTAGGGATTCTCTTGGAGATTCATTTGTTATCACAAGAGGTCTTGATCAGTGTTTATTTGGATATCCTCTTGATGAATGGCGCCAATTGGAGGAAAAGTTAAAAACCTTACCAATGACAAAGAAAGATGCACGAGCATTTACTCGGTTTTTTTTCTCAGGAGCAATTGAATGTGAGATCGATAAGCAAGGTAGAATTAACCTACCCACCACACTGATTAGCTATGCAAAATTAGAGAAAGAATGTGTAGTTTTAGGAGTTTCTAATCGTATAGAGATTTGGAATAAAGGAATTTGGGAAGAATATTTTACAGAGTCAGAAGAGTCATTTGCTGAAATTGCTGAGAATATGATTGATTTTGATATTTAAATTACTAATAGTGCGTGTTCAAAAAGGAGAAAAAAGGAACAAGTCGGCTAAAGGCGCTGACACTAGTGCATTCTGGACATCGAAAGTTCGAGGCGGCGCAGCTTTGTTCCTTACTTTTTGAACATCCTATAATACAACTAGGGGTTAGGGTTAGAATAGGGGGACATCATGTTTAAACATACGACAGTGTTATTAAATGAAGCATCAGAAGGACTGAACATTCACCCTGATGGGGTATATGTTGATTGTACTTTAGGTGGTGGTGGCCATTCCCAAAAAATCCTTTCACAGTTATCGAACAAAGGACAATTAATTGCGTTTGATCAAGACGAAACAGCCATTGCGCATGTACGAGAAACACTCTCTCATGAGAAGGATAAACTCACAATGATCCAGAGTAATTTTGTTCATCTTCAAGAGCGACTTGCAGAGCTTGGAATAGAAAAGGTTGATGGGATTCTATATGATTTGGGAGTCTCCTCGCCACAGTTAGATGATCCTGAGAGAGGATTCAGTTACCATCATGATGCACCGCTTGATATGAGAATGGACCGTAGTAGTGCTGTTTCAGCTTATGAAGTTGTAAATCAATGGTCATATGGAGATATGGTACGAATTTTTTTTCAATATGGTGAGGAAAAGTTTTCTAAGCAAATTGCTAGGAAAATTGAAGCGGCAAGAGAAAAGGGGCCGATTGAAACAACAGGGCAACTGGTTGACCTAATAAAAGAGGGAATACCTGCACCTGCGCGCAGAAAAGGAGGACACCCTGCTAAGAGGATATTTCAGGCTATTCGAATTGCTGTAAATGATGAGTTACATGCATTTGAATCTTCTCTACAACAGGCTATTGAGTTACTTCGGCCAGGTGGAAGAATTAGTGTTATTACATTTCACTCATTGGAAGATAGAATTTGTAAAACGGTCTTTAAAGAAGCAAGTGAGGGGCCACCATTACCACCAGGAATGCCAGTGATACCTCAAGGTTACGAACCGATATTGAAATTGGTTAACAGAAAACCAATTATCCCAAGTGAAACAGAGTTAGAGGCTAATAATCGCGCTAGATCAGCAAAATTAAGGATAGCTGAAAAAGTATAATACATACGGGTGCGTGCATAAAAGAGTGTTTGAGATGGCGAGGCAATTAATAAAAAAATACCGAAGATCGCTTTTGCTGGAAATTTGAAGAAACTTATATAGAAAATACAGTTTTATGGAGATGGAGGGACTTTTATTTGAGTAATTTAGCGCGGAAACAATATCAATATCAACCAGCTCAACAACCTGAAAGAGAAATTAAAAAAGTTAAACGTCATGCTAAGATCACTCCAGGAGAAAAGTTTCTTGCTTTGTTATTAGTAGCTTTTTTGGCTATTATGTCGATTCAAATTATTTCAGTTAATGCTCAAGTTTATGAAGTGAATAAAGAAGTAGAAGATGTAAAAAACGCTATTCAGGAACAAAAAACGCTGAATAGTGAACTTGAAGCACAAGTCAAGGATATGAGCAGATACGAAAGAATTAAGGAAATAGCAAAGAAAAAAGGACTTGGTCTGGACGGAAATAATGTCAAGGTTGGGGAAAAATGAGTAGTCATAAAAAGAATAGGAATATAGGAGCAGCAATATTTTTTATTATATTTAGCCTGCTCTTTTTTGCATTAATTGTTAGATTTGTGACAATCCAAACGACTGGTAAAGTTGACGGAAAGGTACTAGCTGCAGAAGCAAAAGAATTATATTTACGAGAAAGTGTTTTAAAAGCAAAACGAGGGTCTATTTTTGATCATAACGGAGAAATCATTGCGGAAGACTCAGAGTCTTATACATTGGTTGCAGTTTTAGATGAATCATTAACGACAGATAAAAAGAAACCCAGACATGTCGTTGATCCGGCTGAAACAGCAAAGCAATTAGCAGAGCATATCGATATGAAAGAAGCAGATATTTACAAAGCTTTAACGAAAAATGCTAAGCAAGTAGAATTTGGAAAAGCTGGTAAAGACCTATCCCTTAGTGTGAAAAATAAGATTGAAGATCTAAAATTGCCAGGTATTGGGTTTTTAAAAGATACAAAAAGGTTCTATCCCAATGGAGTTTTCGCTTCACATCTAATTGGTTATGCGCAAAAAGATCAAGAAAAAAACGGAACATCAAACATTGTTGGGAAAATGGGGTTAGAACAAAGTTTTAATGATTTGTTAACTGGAAAAAACGGCTCTATACAGTATGAAGGGGATGTGTGGAATTATATCTTACCGAACGCTGAAAAGCATATAAAAGAGCCTGAAAATGGCCAGGACATATATTTAACTCTTGATAAAAAAATCCAAACCTTTTTAGAAGATGCGATCAGCCAAGTAGATGAAAATTATTCTCCTGAACGAATTATGGCTGTTGTGGCAGATCCAAAGACTGGAAAAATTCTAGCTATGGGCCAAACCCCCACTTTCCATCCAGATACTCGGGAAGGCATCGAACAATCTTGGCATAATGAAGTGATTGAAACTAGCTTTGAACCAGGTTCTACAATGAAAATCTTTTCATTAGCTACAGCGATTGAAGAGGGAGTGTTTAACCCTAATGATTCTTTTCCTTCTGGAAAGTATCAAGTAGATCGTCAAACAATTATTAGAGATCACAATAGCGGTACTGGGTGGGGAACTATTTCCTATTTAGAGGGAGTGCAACGGTCTTCAAATGTAGCATTTGCTTATTTACTTGAGAAAATGGGTACAAAGGCTTGGCGTGAAGCGATGGACGAATTCAAATTTGGACAAAGAACGAATATTGGATTACCAAATGAGGCTACGGGTAAAATACTCTATCGTTATCCTGTTGAAAAAGTAACAAGTGTGTATGGACAAGGGACGACTGTTACAGCGATCCAAATGGTTCAAGCGATGACGGCGATTGCCAATGAAGGCGTAATGATGAAGCCATATGTCGTTGATAAGATCGTCAATTCTACTGATGGAACAGAAAAAGTGACAAAACCTGAAGTGGCTGGGAAGCCGATTAGTAAAGAAACTGCAAAAGAAGTGCTAGATGTGTTAGAAACGGTGGTTACTGGTGAAAATGGAACAGGGAAAATTTATAATATTGAAGGCTACCAAGTAGCGGGGAAGACAGGTACAGCCCAAATTGCTGGTCCAACAGGAAAGTATTTAGAAGGAAAAAATAATTTTATATATTCCTTTCTAGGAGTGGCACCTGTTGATAATCCTCAATTAGTTATGTATGTGATGGTTGATCGCCCTCAATTAGATGATAACGAAAATGGAAGCAAACCTGTTTCAATGATTTTTAATACGGTTATGAAGAGTAGCTTACAATATTTAAATATTAAGCCAGAAGAATTTGTAAAAGCAGAAACAATTAAGCTCCCTGATTTATCTGGAAAAAGTTTGAGTGAAGCGACGAAATGGCTGAAAGATAAGGGGTTAGAGCCTATTGTAATTGGTGAAGGGAAAGAGATTGTTCAACAATCTCCAGTCCCTGAACAGACATTGATCGTTGGTGAGAAGGTCTATCTAAAAACAAATGGCTCAACAACTATTCCTGATATGAAAGGTTGGTCAAAACGAGAAGTGATTAATCTTTCGGAAATGGCAGATATAACACTAAAAATTGAAGGCGAAGGATATGTATCGAAACAAAGCTCTAAAGCAGGAACAGTAGTGAAGCCTGGGGAAACATTAGAGATTCAATTCCAGTCTCCTCTAGAGAGGCTAAATAAGAATAAAACAACTGAATAGTTTAAAGCTTGGAGAGAGCGATCCAAATGGTTAAAGCATTGACTATTTGGACCGCTCTCTTTTTCTATTTACACGGTGTGAGTTTTGAAATCTATTTTAACTTTTTACTTTACCTGCAATTATATCTTCCGTATGTGTAGACTATGCACCTCTCTATATGTCTCATAAGGGTTCTCTTTATATTGGAATTTGGAGAACTGAACTCTTCCCTGTTATCTCGTTAATAAAGAATCGGTTTTCCAATTGATTGGTTGGTAATTTTACGTAACTATTGATAATAGCCTTTGTTCTAGTTTAAGCAGGTTTCGCATATAGTGGAACGAGCCCTGGGAAGAGGAGGTCCTATTTTTGAAGCGTGTATCTGCCGTAACAGTAAGGAAAAGATTATCATTTATATTAATAGCAGGACTGTTTATATTTTTTATCATCGATGTTCGATTAGGATATGTTCAGTTCGGCATGGGAAAATCCTTGACAGATCTTGCAAGGGATTCATGGAGTAGAAATATTCCTTTTGAACCTGAACGTGGCGAAATTTTGGACAGGAATGGTGTTTCTATCGCCGAAAATAAATCTGCTCCAACCGTATATGTTATTCCAAGACAAATAGAAGATCCTGCGGGAACAGCTGAGAAGCTCGCAAAGGTATTAGACGGTTCTAAGGAGGATATTTATCAACGTGTTTCTAAAAATTCTTCCATTGAGAGATTACCTGAAGGAAGAAAAATTACCTTTGAAAAAGCAAAAGAAGTTCAAGCTTTAGATTTAAAAGGAGTTTATATAGCAGAAGACTCTAAGCGTCATTATCCCTTTGGCAAATATTTATCACATGTGTTAGGATTCACTGGTATAGATAATCAAGGACTTGCGGGGTTAGAGTTATACTACGATAAGGAACTAAAAGGTGAAAAGGGATCTGTCCAGTTTTTTTCTGATGCGAAAGGAAAAAGAATGCCGGAAATGTCAGATGAATTTGATCCCCCTGAAGATGGTTATAATTTAAAACTCACAATTGATACAAAAATTCAATCGATTATTGAACGAGAATTAGATAATGCGGAAGCACAATATAACCCAGATGGGATTATTTCCATTGCGATGGATCCGAATACTGGGGAAATCTTAGGGATGTCTAGTAGACCTTCTTTTGACCCGGCTGATTTCCAAAATGTTCCACAGGAAGTATATAATCGAAATCTTCCAATTTGGAGTACGTATGAGCCTGGATCCACATTCAAAATCATTACACTTGCCGCTGCTTTGGAAGAGGGAAAGGTGGATTTAGAAGAAGAACATTTCCATGATCATGGATCAGTTAAAGTGGGGGGAGCAAACCTACGGTGTTGGAAAAGTGGAGGACATGGGGATCAAACATTTCTAGAAGTGGTGCAAAACTCTTGTAACCCTGGCTTTGTGGAGCTAGGTCAAAGGTTAGGCAAAGAAAAATTATTTGATTATATCCGTGGTTTTGGTTTTGGAGAAAAAACGGGTATCGATTTAGCAGGAGAAGGAACAGGCATTTTGTTTAAAATGGACCAGGTTGGCCCTGTTGAATTAGCGACAACATCGTTTGGACAGGGGGTTTCCGTCACTCCGATCCAGCAGGTAGCCGCTGTAGCTGCTGCAGTCAACGGGGGAACTTTGTATCAACCTTATATTGCGAAAGAACTTGTAGATCCACGAACAGGCGAAGTTGTCATGCGCAAAACACCTGTTTCCAAGAGAAAAGTAATTTCAGAGTCCACCTCAAAAGAAGTAAGGCATGCACTTGAGAGTGTTGTAGCCCAAGGAACAGGGGGAAATGCCTTTGTAGATTTTTACCGTGTCGGGGGGAAAACAGGTACAGCACAGAAGGCAAAAGATGGCCGTTATTTAGAAAATAATTATGTTGTTTCATTTATAGGTTTTGCTCCTGCAGATGATCCGCAGATTGTTGTCTACACAGCTGTTGATAATCCAAAAGGTACAGTTCAATTTGGAGGAACAGTTGCAGCGCCGATTGTAGGAAACATATTAGAGGATGCATTACAAGCTATGGACATTAAACCTCGTGAAAATCAAATAGAAAAAGAAAAGAAATGGAATGACCCTGTCATGATCACCGTCCCAGATTTAAAGGGGATGACGATAAAAGAAATTCAACAGCAAATGTATAACTTGCAGCTTAAAACCAGTGGTGAGGGTTCTAAAGTTATTCAGCAAAGTCCTAAGCCAGGTGCAAAGGTAGAAGAAGGCTCCGCAATTAGAGTTTATCTTGAGTAACAGGAAAGATACTGTAAGTACTGGATCGAGCTTCGACGCCAAGACACTCGGGGGGCGCCTCTCTGGACCATTGAAGGGATAGTCATACGTTTAGATGCATTTTACCTGTTGCAGGGCTATGCGACAAGATGCTAGTGCAGATGAGGTAACGGGACGTCGTGCCTTTAACCGTTTTTTCTATTTCAAAGCGCTAGCGCTTTTCTTGAGTGAACAACGGAGCGGCATGATTCATTCATGGCCGCTTCTTAAATTCGTAAAAATTTATCCGGAAATTTTGCTCCAAGGATGGCTTCAAATTCAATTATTATGTAAAATAGATAGGAATGTTTTTTTCTGTATTGTTATGAAAACCTCAATATTGAATGTTCAAAAGGACCAAATGGGATAAGACATTGATAATATCTGCTCTAGCACGAGAATAGTTTTTACTTTGAAGCTTTGAGCGGTGGAGAAGCAAGTCAATCAAGAAACTCGATTTGTTATTTTGAACATCCTCACATGACATTCTAGCTTATATAATGGGATGTTTTTAATCACCATTATGAAAGGATTGAAGATTATTGGATTTGCATATGTTATTACAATCACTTCCATTTATTAAGGCACCGGAAGAGCGGTATGAAATAATTGGAATATCGAACAATCATCAAAAGGTAGAAAAAGGACATCTGTTTATTTGTATAAAGGGATATTCTTTTGATGGACATGAGTTTGCTAAGGAGGCTGTAAATAACGGAGCGGTAGCCATTGTTGCGGAACGACCTTTACAGTTAGATGTACCTGTAATTTTAGTGAAAGATTCAAAAAAAGCTATGGCGATTTTAGCGGATGCTTTTTATCAGCATCCGACACAAAAGATGCATTTGATTGGCATAACAGGAACAAATGGAAAAACCACAACAAGCCATCTCGTTGATTCTATCTTTAAAGATGCTAACTATTCAACAGGCTTAATTGGGACCATCAATATCAAAATTGGCAATAAAGTTTTAGAAACAAAGAATACAACACCAGATAGCTTAGAACTTCAAAAAGTATTTTATGAAATGTGTGCGGAAAAAATCGACACCGGCATTATGGAAGTGTCTTCTCATGCTCTTGTACAAGGGCGGGTCAATGGCTGTGATTATGATGTAGCTGTGTTTACGAACCTTACCCAAGACCATCTTGATTATCACCATACTATGGAAGAATACAAAAGAGCAAAAAGTTTGCTGTTCTCTAAGCTTGGAAATACTTATTCGACGAAACATCCTAAATTTGCTGTGCTTAATGCTGATGAAGAAGTTGCAGAATTGTTTGCTGGGGAAACGTCTGCCCATATAGTAACCTATGGAATTGAGAAAGCAGCAGACTTTCAA
Organism: Lederbergia galactosidilytica; assembly: GCF_017873565.1. GTDB lineage: Bacteria > Bacillota > Bacilli > Bacillales > Bacillaceae_C > Lederbergia > Lederbergia galactosidilytica. Next base: position 293,976 of record NZ_JAGGKH010000002.1, on the reverse strand, counting down.
GCTGTTTCTATTACCTATCATAGTAATGGGGTGATATTCACTCTGCTCTCTCCTGAGGGAGAAAGGAAGGTACATTTACCATTAGCGGGAGAATTTAATGTGTATAATGCCTTGGCAGCCATTGCGACTGCTTATGTATCGAAAGTTCCTTTTCAAAGTATCATCCAATCGGTTGAACAGGCTGAAGGGGTACCGGGACGTTTTGAGTTAGTGAATGGTGGGCAAAAATTTGCTGTAATCGTGGACTATGCCCATACACCAGATGGTTTAGAAAATGTTTTACGAACCATTCAACAGTTTGCTGATAAACGTGTATTCTGTGTAGTTGGCTGTGGTGGCGATCGTGACCCATCAAAACGGCCATTAATGGCTAAAATAGCTTGTAAATGGGCGACAGATCCGATCTTTACATCAGATAATCCTCGAAGTGAGGAGCCAACTGCCATTATCGAAGATATGGAAAGAGGCGTTGAAGGCGAACAATATATTGTAGAACCTGATCGCAAAACGGCGATTGAGCGTGCCATTGATTTGGCTGAAGAAGGGGATGTTGTCCTTATTGCTGGGAAAGGGCACGAAACTTATCAAATTATTGGTGATAAAGTTCATGACTTTGATGACCGTTTAATTTCATTGCATGCTATTCAGAAGAAGTAATTTAGTAAAAGACACTGAGTGAAGATTTATTATATCAAGCATGCTAAAGAATGAAGGGGAGCTTGTGACCTAAAAAGGGGAATAGCTGATTGAAATATCTTCCACACATCCCCAAAATTAGCTATAGACAGTGAGTGTACTAAAATGCTAACGTATCATAGGGGAAGCTGGAAGTTTTTTCACTTGGCTATAAGGTACCGATGTAGCCATAAAAATAATCTGTAACTATAAATTAAAAATAAAAAGCTGATTCACATTAAATGACGACGATTTTAAGAAGAATCGTTTATTAAAGAAAAACAGCGTTTGGAATTGGAGAGCGAAGAAATTATGATGGAAAGAGTTATTTTATTTTCCTTACTTATTAGTTTTCTCATTACTGTATTGCTTTCCCCGATCTTTATTCCGTTTTTAAGAAGGCTTAAATTCGGGCAAAGTATTCGGGAAGAAGGGCCGAAATCCCATCAGAAGAAGAGTGGAACACCAACGATGGGTGGAATCTTGATAGTCATATCCATCCTTATTACAACATTAATAATGATGTGGAAATTTTCACAACCAAGCTGGGAAATCTATTTGTTGTTATTTGTTACATTAGGTTATGGATTACTCGGTTTCTTAGATGATTTTATAAAAATTGCCTTTAAGAGAAACCTAGGTTTAACGTCTAAACAAAAATTAATTGGTCAAATTGTTATAGCCATTATTTTTTATATTGTGTTAAGAACAAATGAAATTTCAACAGTTATTACCATACCAATGACTGATTTCGGTCTCGACCTTGGGTGGTTTTATGCTGTGTTCATTGTATTCTGGCTAGTAGGTTTTTCAAATGCGGTAAATTTAACAGATGGTTTAGATGGCTTACTGTCTGGAACAGCCGCTATCGCTTTTGGAGCTTTTGCTATTGTGGCATGGAGTCAATCACAATATGATATTTCTATTTTTTCTTTCGCGATTGTTGGGGCGGTTTTAGGTTTTCTAGTGTTTAATGCTCATCCTGCGAAGGTTTTTATGGGCGACACAGGTTCCTTAGCTTTAGGAGGAGCAATTGCAGCTATTTCAATCTTATTAAAGTCGGAGATTATTTTGCTTGTTATTGGAGCCGTCTTCGTAATTGAGACATTATCTGTGATTTTGCAAGTTGCATCATTTAAGACAACTGGAAAAAGAATTTTCAAGATGAGTCCTTTACATCATCATTATGAATTATCAGGATGGTCAGAATGGCGCGTTGTGGTGACCTTTTGGGCTGTTGGGCTTCTTTGTTCCATTTTAGGAATTTATATAGAGGTGTGGTTGTAAAGTGAAAAATATCAAACAATATCATTATAAAAAAGTATTAGTTTTAGGACTGGCAAAAAGTGGCGTAGTTGCTGCATCCCTATTACATCATTTAGGGGCTTTCGTCACAGTGAACGATTTTAAGCCATTTGAAGAAAACCCCGATGCCCAAGGATTACTGGAGCAGGGGATTAAAGTGATCTGTGGTAGTCACCCTGTTGAACTCTTAGACGAGGGATTTGAGTTGATTGTGAAAAATCCGGGTATCCCATATTCTAATCCGATTATACAGGGGGCAGTTGAAATGGGGCTGCCGATTATAACAGAGGTTGAGCTTGCCTATCAAATTGCGGAAGCAGATATAATTGGTATTACAGGTACGAACGGAAAGACCACAACGACAACCTTAATTTACGAGATCCTTCGAGCTGCCAATAAACAGCCACTAATTGCTGGTAATATTGGGACTGTGGCATCTGAAGTAGCGCAGATTGCAACTTCAGCGAATACAATGGTCGTAGAATTGTCTTCCTTTCAATTAATGGGAATAAACAGCTTCAGACCTCATATTGCTGTTTTGACAAATTTATATGAGGCTCATTTAGATTATCATGGTTCTTGGGATGAATATGCACAAGCAAAAATAAATATTACTAAAAACCAAACAGCAGATGATTATCTAATAGTGAATGCCGATCAAGAAGTATTATTGAATTTGGCAAAAACAAGTCAAGCGCAAATCATTCCGTTTTCTACTACAAGATATCTTGAAAATGGTGCCTCAATCAAGGATGGAAAGTTATGGTTTAGCCAAGAAGAGATAATAGATGTATCAGAGATTGCCTTACCAGGTGAACATAATTTAGAAAATATTTTAGCGGCAACAGTGGCTGCTAAATTAAAAGGCGTTGAAAATAGTGAGATTGTGTCAATTTTATCTACATTTACAGGTGTAAGGCATCGGACTCAATTTGTAGCAGAGTTCAATGATAGACGATTTTATAATGATTCAAAAGCGACCAATATCCTAGCTGCGTCAAGTGCATTGAAGGCATTTAAAGAACCTACCATTCTTCTTGCAGGTGGCTTAGATCGTGGAAACGAATTTGACGATCTTATCCCTTCTCTATCAAATGTAAAAGCACTTGTGCTATTTGGTCAAACAGCTGAAAAATTAGAAAAGATAGGAAAAAAGGCAGGAATACAAACGATTATACATGTCGATAATGTGGAAGAAGCTGTTCCTACAGCCTATGAATTATCCACTCGCGGAGATGTAATTTTACTTTCACCGGCATGTGCTAGTTGGGATCAGTATAAAACTTTTGAAGTTCGCGGTGATATTTTCATTGAGGCTGTGCATAAACTGGAAGAGAGCAAGTAATTTTAAGGGACAACACTAGGAAGAAAAGGTATGTACACCCCTTAAAAACGCTCTAAATTGCTAGTTATGAGGTGTTGTGTATTGCCATTAAAAAAAACAGCCCCTGATTTTATTTTAATTCTGTCTACCATGTTATTACTAGCAATCGGATTAATTATGGTTTATAGTGCAAGTGCTGTATGGGCTGACTATAAATTTTCCGATTCCTTCTTCTTTGCTAAGCGGCAATTTTTATTTGCTACGCTCGGAATTGTTGCTATGTTTATCATTATGCATGTAGATTATTGGGTACTAAAAAAATGGTCCAAGCCTTTGTTGATTTTATGTTTTGTATTGTTAGTTTTAGTCATTATCCCAGGTGTCGGAATGGTAAGAAATGGATCAAGAAGCTGGTTAGGTGTCGGTGCTTTTTCAATTCAGCCTTCTGAATTTATTAAATTAGCGATGATTGCATTTTTAGCCAAGTTTCTATCGGAGAGGCAGCGGTATATTACTACTTTGAAAAAAGGATTGCTTCCCTCTCTATCACTTGTTTTTCTGGGATTTGGGATTATCATGCTTCAACCAGATCTAGGGACAGGAACAGTTATGGTTGGGACGTGCATGATTATGATTTTTATTGCTGGTGCCCGAGTTTCACATTTTGCAGTATTAGGCATGATAGGGGTGGCGGGATTTATTGGTCTTGTAATTTCAGCTCCCTATCGAGTTGCGCGTATTACATCATTTCTTGACCCATGGCAAGATCCATTGAAAAGCGGTTTCCAAATAATTCAATCTTTATATGCTATTGGTCCGGGCGGATTGTTTGGACTAGGATTAGGAGAGAGTAGACAAAAGTTTTTTTATCTCCCTGAACCACAAACTGACTTTATTTTTGCTATTCTAGCAGAGGAATTAGGCTTTATCGGAGGTAGTCTTATTCTATTATTATTTGCCTTACTATTATGGCGGGGAATAAGAATCGCACTTGGGGCCCCAGATTTATTTGGGAGTTTCCTGGCTGTAGGAATTATCTCAATGATTGCCATCCAAGTAATGATTAATATTGGAGTTGTAACAGGTTTAATGCCTGTTACAGGTATTACCCTTCCATTCCTAAGCTATGGGGGATCTTCATTAACCTTAATGTTAATGGCGGTAGGAATTCTGTTAAATATTAGCAGATATTCACGGATATAACCGTAGGCAGAACCATCTGTCGAGCGGAGTACAAATTCAGGGTTTAAGAATTTGCGGTTTATACTCACTGTTCCTTACGTCATATGTAATACCCAATGCTCTTGAGTAATCCCATGCGCAAAGGCTACAATGCGATGTAGTGCAAATTGATGGCAAAGAATTGTGCTGATGCCTGTTCTATGGATAAACAAGTAAATCAGTTATATCAAAAGTCATTTTCGGTTGGATATGATGTGATCAAAAATGGAACTCTGTACAGGGTTCTTTTTTTGTTGCTAAGTTTAGAGAGAAAGTTAATTGTGTTCTGAGGCTTCTGGAAGAAAAAGGAATCAACCCTTAATTTTTTTATTGCAAGCCTTATGGAGGAAAGCTATTTTAATATTTTTTATTACATTTAAACAACATTCGATGACGAACACTTTATTATTGAGTAAAATATAGTAAGATAATGATTAAGATAAATATATTTAGCTATGTAAAAAAGAGAATGCTTGAGCAGAGGTGGGAATATGAAAATAGTAGTCACGGGTGGAGGTACGGGTGGACATATTTATCCGGCGCTAGCTTTAATTAGAACAATTAAGCAGCAATATCCAGAAACGGAATTCATATATATTGGTACAAAAAATGGCTTGGAGGCGGATATTGTTCCGCGTGAGAATATTCCTTTTGAATCGATCCATATAACTGGATTTAGAAGATCATTATCTTTTGAAAATGTCAAAACCATTTTTCGCTTTTTAAAGGGTGTCAAAGATAGTAAGAATATCTTTAAAAAAGTAAAGCCAGATATCGTAATTGGTACAGGTGGATATGTTTGTGGACCAGTTGTATATGCGGCAGCTAAGAAAAAGATTCCCACGATTATCCACGAACAAAATAGTGTACCGGGATTAACGAATAAATTTTTAAGCCGATATGTTGATAAAGTTGCTGTATGTTTTGAAGAAGTGAAAGAGTTTTTCCCAAAGAATAAAGTGATATTGACGGGAAATCCACGAGCGTCAGAAGTAATGGGAGAAAGAAAACCTGGTGTTTTAAAATCACTCGGATTGAAAGAAGGCATCCCAACGGTCTTAATTACAGGAGGAAGTAGAGGCGCAAGACCAATTAATGATGCTGTTATTAAATCATTAAGTGGCCTATCCAAAAGGTCGTATCAAGTTATCTATGTAACAGGGCAAGTGCATTATGACAATGTAATGGAGGAGGCAAAATTAGTAGGGACACTTTCGAATATTTCTATCGTCCCATTTATTCATGAAATGCAAAAGGTACTTTCTTCTGTAGATGTAGTTGTTGGGAGGGCAGGTGCAACTTCTCTTGCTGAAATTACTGCTTTAGGCATACCTTCCATTTTAATCCCTAGTCCGTATGTAACGAATAATCATCAAGAGAAAAATGCAGAAACGTTGGTTGAACATGGAGCTGCTTTGATGTTGCTAGAGAAGGAGTTATCTAGCAAACAGTTTTTAGATTGTTTAGATTCCATTATGCTAAATGATGAAAAGAGAAAAACAATGGGAGATTGTTCTAGAAAACTAGGTATGCGGGATGCCTCTAATCGTTTATCTGATTTGATGTTTCAATTAGTCAAATAACAATCTTCGAATTAAGCATATTAGGGTTTAAAGTTCTATAAAATTGCGAAGGGGGCATGCCTATGCAAAAAGGGAAGGTTTTATCATTAGAGGATAGGATACCGAAGATAAAAGAACATCGAAGAAAAAAAGCGAACAGAAGATTAATCATCTTATTATCCATATTCTTTTTATTGATTGTTATTGTTGTTTACTTCCAATCCCCTCTTAGCCATATCAAAGAAATAGATATCCGCGGTAATAAGATCGCTTCTAAAGAGGAAATTCTATCCATATCTGGTTTAGAGCCTGGTGGAAAACTATGGAATATAAATCGAAAAAATGTGAAGAATAAGATAAAGAAGTTACCAGAAGTGAAAGATCTAGAAGTGAAAATTAAATTTCCTAATACCATTGAGGTACATATTAAGGAACATTCAAGCCTTGCATTATTAATGAGTAATGATCAAGTTCAGCCAGTTTTAGAAAATGGTCAAGTTCTCAAAGAGAAAAGTAGCCTGTTGATGAATGCCCCTATTTTAATTGGTTTTAAAGAGGATAAAATTTTGAAGGAGTTAATCTCCCAATTAAAAGATATTCCAACGGAAATATATTATTCCATTTCTGAAATTCAACATGACCCTAAGAATACAGATCCTTTTCATATCTATTTATTTATGAATGATGGAAATGAAGTGAATGCTACCATTCCTACATTAGCGGAAAAAATGGCGCATTATCCCTCTGTTGTTGGGCAATTAGACCCAGATGTAAAAGGTGTAATTGATTTTGAAGTAGGGTCATTTTTTAGAGCATATGAGAAAGAGGGGGAAGATATGAGTGAGGAGGGGGAAAGGTAAATACATAATATTTTCCTTTGTATTTCTGATATTCGGGTTTATTCTAGCTTTTTCATATAGTCAGACTGAAAAAGATAAGAATTCGAGTGTGAAAATTACCGATAGGCAATATATGATGGAAAAGGATTTACGTGAGCAATTAATTTCCATTCAAGATCGGAATCAAGAATTACAAACGGAATTATATGATAAGCAAGATAATGTTAGGAAAATAGAACGAGAATTGTTTCAAGAGGAAGAAGATTATCAAACATTAGCAGCAGATGCGGAAAAATATCGCATGTACCTAGGTAAAGTAAAAGTGAAAGGTCCAGGGATCGAAATTTTACTAGAAGACGGGGATTACAAAAAAGACGAAGATGCTAATAATTACCTTGTTCACGAGCATCATGTCTTTAAGGTTGTGAATGAGCTCTTTATATCTGGTGCTTCTGCTATTGCAATAAATGGCCAACGATTAAAAGCTGATTCTTATATTGTTTGTACAGGACCGGTAATTACGATTGACGGTAATCCATACCCCGCACCATTTAAAATTTCTGCAATTGGGGATACAGATACACTTGCAGCTGCAGTCACATTAAAGGGTGGAGTGCGAGATCAATTAGTAAATGATAATATTATGTTTACAATTGAAAAGAAAAAACAAATTGTTTTAGATCCGATTTTAGGAGAGTCGTCATAATGGCGGGGAAAACAAAAATATATTTTACACTTATCACATTCATTATTGGTTTTATGGTTGCTGTTCAATTTAACACAGTGCAAAAACCAAGTAATCGCGATGCACGAGATGCTTGGGAACTGCGAGAATCAATTAATAATGAGATGGAGCTGCAAACAAAGCTTTTACATGAGATACGTCTCCAAGATAAAAAAGTCCATGATTATTCTTCTGAACTGCAAGATAATAAGGAAGATGTGTTGAAACAGACCATTTTAGAGTTAAAGAAAGAAGCGGGCTTAACAAAAATTGAAGGTCCCGGTATTATTCTCACTGTAAAGGCTATAGATGAAGGCATGTTACTTGGACAGCCTCCACCTCAAACATCTCCGATTGTATTACAAAGATTAATTAATGAATTAAATATGCACGGAGCAAAATCGATTGCTATTGATGGGGAGAGATACATAAATACAACGGTGATCCGCGACATTAATGGGGAAACAAAGGTTGGAGACCATGCTATCAACTATCTTCCGTTTCAAATCCATGTGCTAACTGAAAGTATGGAGATTGCTGAGAAGCTATATAATCATATGCAAATATCTCCCGTATTGGATGACTTCTTTATCGACAACTTGCAGATAGATGTATCTGACCCGAAGAAATCTATCGAATTGCCAGCTTATGTTTATCCAATTACGACTAGGGATATGGAACCTGTGGAAGAAAAAGGAGATGTATAATTTTGTTGCTTCCCATCATCGGACTCCTTATAGGGATATTTTTAGGTTTTTTAACGGACATTCAAATCCCAGATGAATATGCAAATTATTTATCAATTGCTGTATTAGCAGCATTGGATACCTTATTTGGTGGGATCCGTGCATATTTACAAAACTTATATGATAATCGGGTATTTGTTTCGGGTTTTTTCTTTAATATTTTACTTGCAGCAGGTTTAGCTTTTCTAGGAGTCCACCTTGGTGTAGACTTATATTTAGCTGCAGTATTTGCATTTGGAATCCGCTTGTTCCAAAATATAGCGGTTATTCGAAGAATCTTGCTTAATAAATGGGGAAATACTAGAGAAAATTCGAAATAAATAGTATGATAAACAGGAAAATTCCTTTAGGTGACGAATTAGTTAATTAAGCATATTCAAGGATTGATTACTCATGAACAGGATAGAAGAGAATAATAGAAGAAGAACGAAACAAGGGGGTGCCAGAAAATGAACAACAGCGAAATATATGTCAGTCTAGATATTGGTACATCCTCAGTCAAGGTGATTATTGGGGAAATGACCAATCATTCACTAAATATTATCGGAGTGGGCACCGCCAATTCCGAAGGGATCAGAAAAGGTTCCATCGTGGATATTGACAAGACTGTCCATTCGATTAGACGAGCCGTTGAACAAGCTGAGAGAATGATTGGGATGCAAATTAACCAAGTGATTGTCGGTATTGCTGGTAATCAGGTAGGTCTTCAGCACTGTCACGGAGTAGTAGCTGTTTCAAGCGAAAACAGAGAAATTACGGATGAAGATGTTGCTAGGGTAATTGATGCAGCAGAAGTTGTTTCCATTCCACCGGAAAGAGAAATTATTAATATTATTCCGCATCAATTTATAGTAGATGGACTTGATGAAATTACAGACCCAAGAGGAATGATCGGTGTTAGACTTGAAATGGAAGGCATCATTGTAACAGGTTCTAAAACTAATCTACATAATACTCTTCGCTGTGTTGAAAGAGCTGGTCTTGAAATTGTTGATATTGTCCTTAAGCCGCTTGCCGTGGCTTCAGCTGCATTATCCAAAGATGAACAAAATTTAGGCACAGCATTGATCGACATGGGTGGTGGATCGACAACCATTGCATTGTTTGAACATGGTTACATAAAAGGAACCACGGTTATTCCAGTTGGTGGAGATAATATTACAAAAGACCTATCAATTGGGCTAAGAACAACAACAGAGGATGCTGAGAAGATCAAGAAGAAGCATGGACATGCTTTTTATGATGATGCGTCTGAGGATGAGGTCTTTAGTGTTCCGATTATTGGAAGTGACCAACATCAGCAATTTAATCAATTAGAGTTGTCTGATATAATTGAAGCAAGGGTGCAAGAAATATTTGAACTCGTTCAAAATGAATTAGCTAGAATGGGTGCCTCAGATTTGCCCGGGGGTATTGTCTTAACAGGTGGTGCGGTAAATGTTCCTGGTATTTTGGAACTAGCACAAGGGATCTTTCAAAATCGGGTTCGAATTGCTATCCCAGATTATATCGGTGTACGTGAACCACAGTATATTACGGCAGTTGGGCTAATTAAACACGCTTATAAAACTGCTAGATTAGAAGGAAGAAATATTAGTTCTTCTTCTGAATCATATGAGCAAACAGAGCCTGTAAAAGTGACTCATACTAAAAAAACTGAGAAAAATTCGGATGAAAAAATTACCGCAAAAGTAAAGAAATTTTTTGGACACTTTTTCGAGTAGGCATCCCAGTTATTAAACAAAATAGGAGGACTTGCCAATGTTAGATTTCGATACTAATTTAGATTCATTAGCGACCATTAAAGTAGTTGGAGTTGGTGGAGGTGGTAATAATGCGGTAAATAGAATGATTGAACATGATGTTCAAGGCGTTGAATTTATCGCAGTTAACACTGATGCACAAGCTCTTAACCTATCAAAAGCTGAAACAAAAATGCAAATTGGTGCCAAGCTTACTAGAGGACTAGGAGCAGGAGCTAATCCAGAAGTTGGTAAAAAGGCTGCCGAAGAAAGTAAAGAACAAATTGAAGAAGCCCTTAAAGGAGCGGATATGGTATTCGTGACTGCCGGAATGGGAGGAGGAACCGGAACAGGAGCAGCACCAGTAATTGCACAAATTGCAAAAGATATGGGCGCATTGACTGTTGGGGTTGTTACAAGACCATTCACATTTGAAGGTAGAAAACGTTCAAACCAGGCAAGTGGCGGAATTGGTACGATGAAAGAAGCTGTTGATACTCTAATCGTAATCCCAAATGACCGTTTGTTAGAAATAGTTGATAAGAGTACACCAATGCTTGAAGCATTCCGTGAAGCCGATAATGTACTGCGTCAAGGTGTTCAGGGGATCTCTGATTTGATCGCTGTTCCTGGTTTAATTAATTTGGACTTTGCAGATGTCAAAACAATTATGACAAATAAAGGTTCAGCACTTATGGGGATCGGTGTTGCGTCTGGCGAAAATCGTGCGGCTGAGGCAGCTAAAAAAGCTATTTCTTCCCCATTGCTTGAAACATCGATTGATGGGGCACAAGGTGTTTTAATGAATATCTCAGGTGGTAGCAACTTAAGCTTATATGAGGTTCAAGAAGCAGCTGATATAGTAGCTTCAGCTTCAGACCAAGAAGTAAATATGATCTTTGGTTCTGTTATTAATGAAGATCTCAAAGATGAAATTGTTGTAACAGTTATCGCAACTGGCTTTGATGAAGCAGCAGTACAGCCTAAAAAAACAAGGCCATCTTTTGGACAAGCAAAACCAAATATAGGTCATCAAGAAAAGGCGCCTGCTCGTGAAGTTAAAAAAGAGGAGCCACGTGAACCAGTCCAATCAAGTCAATCTGTTGAGGATACGTTAGATATCCCGACATTTCTAAGAAACAGAAATAGAAGACGTTAATTATTAGAAAAAGCCAATCCTTTTTGAGGATTGGCTTTTTTAATTGTAACTTTAAACGATTTTCTCCCCAATAAAATCTGGTTAAGATAATGAAAAAAGTCCCGTGACATATAACCTTACACACTTACCAATCCTCTATTTTTTAGTAACTTATCTCATCTTTATACCTAGTTAATGGATTAAACACATCCCCAAAATATTGATAGAAACATCCAGTCAAATTTTTGAAAGGATTTGTTTGACAAACTTCGGCTAAACAAGCGAAAACTTCCGACTTTTTCATTACAGAATATGACACAATCTAGAATATTTGTGTTCTATACTCTATATATATGTAAGACAAGGTTAGATATATTAAGTGAACTATGGAAGAGGGAGGAGGTCTATCTGGTTGTTTATCTAGACATTATCTGGTTGTTAAACTTTCTCATAGACAGCTTTCTTTTATGGGCTACATCTATTTATTTAAATAGAAGAATTCACCCACTTAAAATATTGCTAGGAGGCTTAATAGGATCCATTATCATTTTAATGGCGGTCACACCAATCTCTACATGGGCCATGCATCCTTTAATAAAGTATAGTTTGTCCGTAATCATGGTTGGGATTACATTTGGCTATAAAAGGTTATCCAGTTTTTTGGCAACCTTGCTGACCTTTTATTTTGCGACCTTTCTAATGGGAGGCATTCTAATCGGTACACATTACTTTTTATCTTTTCATGTGGATTTAAGGAACTCAGTTGCTATAGAGAGTATACGAGGATACGGTGATCCGATTAGTTGGCTTTTTATAGTAGTAGCTTTTCCAATTGCTTGGTATTTCTCTAAAAACAGAATTGGTCATCTAACAAAGACAAGCATTCAATATGATATTTTATATAATGTTCATATTTTGATAAATGGAATTGAATTAGAACTTAAAGGACTTATTGACAGTGGTAACCAATTATATGATCCTATCTCAAAAAAACCGGTTATGATCGTCTCTATTGAAGCTGTTCAAGATAATTTACCACAAGAACTAAACGATGTTGCAGATAGTCAAAATGATCTTTACGTCTCTTCGGCTTCCTTGCCAACAGAGTGGACTCATATTATGAGACTTATACCTGCTAAAACCTTAGGAAAAAACAATCAACTTTTATGTGCTTTTAGACCAGAAAAGGTGGTTATTCAGGAAAAAAACGGAAGGGAGATTGAAAAGGAAGTGCTAATTGTGTTTACGACCCAACAGCTATCAGGGGATGGAATGTTTCAATGTATTCTCCACCCACAAATGGCCCCTGGCTTTGCGATGGATTCCGCATCATAATCTTAAAAGGAGGAAAAGTAATGAAACATTTGCGGTTAAAAATTCAATATTACTGGTATCGAATTTTAATGAAATTAGGAATGAAATCAGACGAGATATTTTATATTGGCGGAAGTGAAGCTTTACCTCCTCCTTTAACAAAAGATGAAGAAGAAGTTTTACTAGAGAAGCTTCCTCATGGTGATAAAACAGCAAGATCAATGTTGATTGAAAGAAATCTTCGTCTAGTTGTATATATTGCTCGGAAATTTGAAAATACAGGGATTAATATAGAGGATCTAATCAGTATAGGTACTATTGGCCTAATTAAAGCTGTAAACACATTCAATCCTGAGAAGAAAATAAAGCTGGCTACATATGCATCACGCTGTATTGAAAACGAAATTTTAATGTATTTACGAAGAAATAATAAAACAAGATCAGAAGTATCATTTGATGAACCTTTAAATATTGATTGGGATGGAAATGAACTGCTTTTGTCAGATGTATTGGGAACGGAAGAGGATATTATTACTAAAGATTTGGAAGCAAACGTGGATAAAAAGTTATTATTAACTGCTTTACAAAAACTTTCTGCTCGTGAAAAGCAAATTATGGAATTAAGATTCGGTCTAAATGGGGGAATGGAAAAAACTCAAAAAGATGTAGCTGATCAATTAGGAATATCTCAATCCTATATTTCAAGACTGGAAAAAAGAATTATTAAAAGATTACGGAGAGAATTCAATAAGATGGTTTAACAAGTAAAAAAATCGTGTGGATGAAAAAAAATAAAAAAGAAAAAAAGTGCATTAATGGTAGAGTTGATAAGAATTAAAGACATTCACAAACTTTCCAGAAGAAAATGAGGATGCATATATTTCCCGTCCGAGGAGATACTGAATTTTGTAGTCAGCTCCTGCAAGGAGGGAAAAAAGTTGAAGCGAAATAAAGTAGTAATATGCGGTGTGGATACTTCGAAGCTCCCTGTCCTAAAAAATGAAGAAATGCGGGAACTTTTAAAGCAAATGCAGCAGGGTGATAGGTCAGCTCGAGAAAAGTTAGTAAATGGGAACTTGCGTCTTGTTTTAAGTGTGATTCAACGTTTTAATAACAGGGGGGAATATGTAGATGATTTGTTTCAAGTTGGCTGTATAGGACTCATGAAGTCAATCGATAATTTTGATTTAAGCCAAAATGTCCGATTTTCTACATATGCTGTTCCAATGATTATTGGAGAAATACGGAGATATTTACGGGATAATAATCCTATAAGAGTTTCACGATCTCTCCGGGACATTGCATACAAGGCTTTACATGTACGGGAAAAATTGATGGCAAAAACATCTCGTGAACCGACAGCTGCTGAAATTGCTAAAGAATTGGACATTCCGCATGAAGAGGTAGTTTTTGCGATGGATGCCATTCAAGATCCTGTTTCCTTATTTGAACCTATTTATAATGATGGGGGCGATCCCATCTTTGTAATGGATCAATTAAGTGATGAAAAAAATAAAGACAGTACATGGATTGAAGAAATAGCGCTTCATGATGGGTTACAAAGATTGAATGATCGTGAAAAGATGATTATTCGCAAACGTTTTTTTCAAGGAAAAACGCAAATGGAAGTGGCAGAAGAAATTGGAATTTCTCAAGCCCAAGTATCACGCTTGGAAAAAGCTGCTATTAAACAAATGAATAAAAATATTTTGTGAAAAAGAAGCCTGATTCCAAAAGAATCAGGCCCAGAGTGTAGACAAAAGGGTTGGAAATCAAAATGATTTCCAACCCTTTTGCGATCATTCTATGAAAAAGACCATAAATGCTTTCCTTATGGTTTCTATTACGCCATGGTTGGCGTTTTCCATGTCCAGCTGGCCAGCTTCTTAAGATGTAAGGCAGCAAAAGTCAGCATCGCCTGCATGGACATTTTTTTAAGCCCCCTAAGGGTTGTCCATCGCATGCTTTTCTTTTGCATCGGCAAAGACACGCTCAATCGTCTCTTTACGCTACCCGTCTAATTCTTTGATTTCATGATTGTGACGCAAGTCCTCAACTACATCCAAGTAATCTTGCCAGATCTGACGTTGAATCATCTTTTGGTGATTCTTACTCTCTGTGCATTGGCTGATCACTAATGGATAGATAAAGGAGAAATCAATAGCCGCATCCAGTTTGCGCACCAGATGGTCTTAAGGAACCAACTGCTCTATTGTCAGCATTTCCAGCTGTTCGCGTCCATTATTTTGATTCTTCTCATCATATCCATCACCTCATTCAGTTAATAGAAAATACCGTTGATTGGAGCGGAGAGCGGTGACTCCAGCGGGAACAGCGCGAGCTGAAGACCCTGGACTGAGCGCAGCGAGGGAAGCGGCTGAAGCCGTGCCCGCGGAAAGCGTCCGCTCGCAGCGGAAATCAACCTTTCTAGCTTTATCTCTATTTTAAAAGAATAAAGACTGTAGACAAACACCAAAATTCATAGTGTTTGTCTACAGTCTGAGCCTGATTCCAAAAGAATTAGGCCTTTTTATTTATTTTCCAAAAAATGTGCTTGTGAAAGCCGCTTCCTGCAACCTTAGGTAACAAGTTGTGAGGTCAAATAACCTGGAAATATGGAAGAAAGCCTCCTCTCTAGATTCCAAGTTATTTTTAATCGTGTGCAGGGGACATACCACGTGATCTTCATTATTCAAGTTTGTACTGTCTTTACAGGTGGCTTAAGCTTTTCTTACAATAAATTATTTATCCAAAGCATACATATATATAAATCGATTTATTCAAGAGGGGGAGCCATATGGTAAGAATTTCGGAATTTCAAGTGAAAGATGTTGTCAATATTGCAGATGGTCGTAGGCTTGGACATGTCGGAGATATAGAAATTAATTTGGACACCGGAAGAATAGAAACGATCATTATTGGACATTCTACGCGTTTTTTGGGCTTTTTGGGAAGAGAAGAAGAAGTTATTATCCCATGGAACCAAATTGTCAAAATTGGCGAAGATGTGATTCTAGTAAGACATCAAGGACATCAATATGTTCAACAACAATTAGATAAACCGAAATAGCATTTTTTGTTTTAAGATTTTATGAAAAAATGAATTGATAAATTCTTATTAAGTCAGCTAGTCTCTTCCTTATATAGCTATAATCGGTCTTTAAAATGGCGGGTATGTCCAGAACTGTTTAATCATAGATCAGTTGCTTACGCTTTTGGTTCTCTACTGGTGGCTTTTATGGTACACTATATAAAAATATCTCTTTCGAGGGTGTTCAAGAGTCTGGCAATAAAGACAAATCCAGTTTCAATCTGGTTTTGTTTCTTTTCTATAAGCTTACGCTATTGTTTTTTGATGCAACGCTTCTAGTCAACTTGATCTTTTAAGCCTTCTTTTTGAACACAACACTTTTAATTTAACAAGGAAAACATTATTCTCAATAGGAGTTTTGATTTGTGAAAGTAAAAGATAAATTATCTATCATAGAAAAACAAATAGCTGAAGTTTGTTCAAAGGTTAAGAGAAAACCACAAGATGTAAAAATTATTGCTGTTACAAAATATGTATCAAATGAGAGGACTGCCGAAGCATTAGAAGCAGGGATACAACACTTGGGGGAAAATCGGGATGATGGCCTGGTTTCTAAATATGAGTTGTTAGGAAACAGGCCAATCTGGCATTTTATCGGGAGTTTGCAAACACGGAAAGTAAAGAATATATTAGACAAAGTTACTTATATTCATTCCTTGGACAGGCATTCTTTGGCTAAGGAAATTAATAAACGTGCTACTACACCGATAAATTGTTTTGTCCAGGTAAATATGTCTAAAGAAGAATCGAAACATGGAATTCAGCCGGAGACAGCACTTGATTTTGTTAAAGAATTAGCGGTATACCCAAATATTCGAATAATTGGCCTTATGACAATGGCGCCCCTTACACAGGATGAAATGGTTATACGCGAATGTTTTCGGAATTTGAAGGCATTACAAGAAGATATTAACAATCTTGGTCTTTCTCATGCACCATGTACAGAGTTGTCAATGGGCATGTCTAATGACTTTAAAATCGCGATTGAAGAAGGTGCCACCTATATTAGGATTGGTACGGCTCTAGTTGGTGAATAACAAGAAGGAGGGGTACTTATAAATGGGAATAAAATCGAAATTCAAAAACTTCTTTATGTTGGAAGATGAATACGAATATGTGGATGAAGAAAGCCCAAAAGACATTTCACCCGAGGAAGAGCACCATGTACCGACGAATAAAAAACCAAATGTTGTTAGCTTACAAAGTGCAAAAAAATCTTCTAAAGTTATTTTAATTGAGCCAAGAGTTTATGCGGAAGCACAAGAGGTTGCAGACCATCTAGTTAACCGGAGAGCTGTAATTGTGAATTTGCAACGTATTCACCGGGATCAGGCATTACGGATAGTAGATTTCCTGAGCGGCACTGTGTATGCTTTAGGTGGGGACATCCAAAGAATTGGACAAGACATCTTTCTTTGTACTCCGGATAATGTAGAAGTTTCCGGTAATATATCTGAATTGATTAGTGAACACGATTTTGACGACTCGAGGTGGAATTAAGGAATGAATTTTGTTTTTGGGATTTTATCACAGATTATTTTTATTTATTCATGGGCTTTAATTATATATATATTAATGAGTTGGTTTCCGAATGCCCGAGAAACTTCGATTGGACAATTTCTTGCCCGGATTTGTGAGCCATATTTAGAACCGTTTCGGCGCATTATCCCACCAATTGGGATGATTGACATTTCTCCATTGGCTGCCTTTTTTGTTTTAAATCTAGCGGCAAGAGGAGTTCAATCATTAGCTTTGTGGTTCTAAAGGAGGTGGGGAAATATGTCTGAAGTTTATCAACATTTCCGCCCTGAAGAAAAAGAATTTATCGATCAAGTCATCGCTTGGCAAGAATATGTTAATCAAACATATGCACCTAAACTAACAGATTTTTTAGATCCACGTGAGCAATATATTTTGCGATCTATGATAGGGGAGCAAAATGAAATAAAATATCAGTTTTTTGGTGGAACAGTTCAAAGTGAACGAAAAAGGGCTTTGCTTTTTCCTGAATATTATCAGCCAGAAGTAGATGATTTTCAAATCGGATTATATGAAATTAACTACCCGACGAAATTTGTTCAATTGGATCATAGGATGATTCTTGGATCGATTATGTCTTTAGGAATAAAACGTGAAAAGTTTGGCGATATTATCATTCATGAAGATCGAATTCAATTTTTAACTGAACTTACTTTAGAAGACTATATTCGTGTCCATTTGAGTCAGATTGGGAAAGCAAAAATATCTATCGTTAAACAAGACTTGGCTGCGATCTTATCTCCAAAAGAACAGTGGAAAGAAAAGGAAACATCGATTAGTTCGCTTCGGCTGGATATACTAATTGCAACTGCTTTTCAAATTTCTAGAAGCAAGGCACAACTAGTAATTCAGCAAGGTAAAACAAAGGTAAATTGGGGGATCACCGAGCAAACTTCTTTCGAATGTGCTTCAGGAGATGTCATCTCTGTTAGAGGACTAGGAAGATGCACTTTATTAGAGATTCTTCGAGTAACAAAGAAGGATAAACTGCGAGTCAAATTAGGTGTTTTAAAATAATCATAAAAAAATAAAAGGATTCTAGCTAAATTACGTCGAACTTTGTATAATATAGATAGCTATGCAGGAGATTAGTGGAGGTGGCGTCACAATGGCTTTAACGCCCGTGGATATACATAATAAAGAATTTAGTCGAAAAATACGCGGATATGATGAAGATGAAGTCAATTCATTTCTTGACCAGATAATTAAAGAATTTGAAATTATTTTGCGTGAAAAGAAAGAATTGGAAGACAAACTGGCAGGTACAAATGAACGTTTAGGACATTTTAGTACCATTGAAGATACATTGCATAAATCTATTGTTGTTGCTCAAGAGGCGGCTGAAGAAGTAAAAGGCAATGCTCAAAAAGAAGCAAAATTAATTATTCGTGAAGCGGAAAAAAATGCGGATAGAATTGTTAATGAATCTTTGACTAAAGCTCGTAAAATTGCTTTAGAGATTGAAGAATTAAAAAAGCAATCGAAAGTATTCCGCACAAGATTCAAAATGTTAATCGAAGCACAATTAGATTTAATTGACCATGATGATTGGGATAAATTAATGGAGTATGACGTAGATACAACAGAATTAAAAGGGTTAGAGGAAGTTGAGAGTGAATATTGACGAATCACAAAGATATCCTCTATAATCAATGTAAATAATATTGTAATGGATAATGAAACGATGACAGGGAAAGTACATTTCTACCTCTTTATTCAGCGATCTGGGATTGGTGCAAGCCTAGAAAAAGTAGAAATTGAAAATCACCCAAGAGTTCTTTTGTTGAAAATCTTTGATGAGTAAACAGAAGCGGTCCTCCACGATACGGAAAAGAGTGAGCAATTTATCGAAATTGCTAAAACGGGTGGTACCGCGGGAAATAGCCTTCTCGTCCCTTACAAGGGATGTGGAGGCTATTTTTGTATGAAAAAATAAAAGTTCAGCTCGTGTTATTTTTAGCAACAATCAAATTCAAACAAATTGTGCTAAATAAAATTCGGATTTTCTTGGCTTAGACATTTGCTTGTCTTGGCTAATAACAGTTCATATGCTGTATAGATGATAGGAGGATATTATAAAATGGAATATAAAGAAACACTCTTAATGCCAAAAACGGAGTTTCCCATGAGGGGGAATTTACCTAAGAAAGAGCCAGAAATGCAGGCTCGTTGGCAAGAACAGGATATTTATAAAAAGGTTCAAGAAAGAACTAAAGATCGTCCGTTATATATTTTGCATGATGGACCTCCGTACGCTAATGGAAATCTTCATATGGGGCATGCGTTAAATAAGATTCTAAAAGATTTTATTGTTCGATATAAGTCAATGAGTGGATATTGTGCTCCATATGTACCGGGATGGGATACCCATGGTTTGCCAATTGAGCAGGCCCTTACGAATAAAGGTGTTAAGCGGAAGGAAATGTCGCTTAAAGAGTTTAGGGAGCTTTGTGCCAAGTATGCATTGGAACAAATTGATAATCAAAGAACCGAATTTAAGCGTCTTGGTGTTCGGGGAGATTGGGAAAATCCATATATTACACTTAAGCCGGAATATGAGGCGCAACAAATTCTCGTATTTGGAGATATGGCTAAGAAGGGCTATATTTACAAAGGTAAAAAGCCTGTCTATTGGTCTCCATCAAGTGAATCTGCTTTAGCAGAAGCTGAGATTGAGTACCAAGACAAACGTTCACCGTCCATTTATGTTAGCTTTGAAGTGACAGATGGGAAAAATGTGATTGAAACTGGAACGAAATTTATTATTTGGACGACTACTCCTTGGACGATTCCAGCCAATTTAGCGATCGCCATTCATCCAGATTTGGATTATGCTGTTGTCAAAGTAGCAGATCAGAAATATGTTATCGCGGAAGCCTTATTAGAATCAGTGCAGACAACTTTAGGATGGGAAGATGTTGAGGTATTACACACATTTAAAGGTTCACAACTAGAAAATATTGTCACGAAACACCCTCTTTATGATCGTGAGTCTCCAATCATTTTAGGAGAACATGTAACAATTGAATCAGGAACTGGTTGTGTTCATACAGCACCTGGTCATGGGGAAGATGACTTCTATATTGGACAGAAATATGGCCTTGATGTCCTCTGTCCTGTTGATGATAGAGGTTGTATGACAGAGGAAGCACCTGGCTTTGAAGGTTTATTTTATGACAAAGCGAATATTGCTATTACAGATAAATTAAAAGAAGTCGGCGCATTATTGAATTTAAGTTTTATTACCCATTCCTATCCACATGATTGGCGGACGAAGAAACCAATTATTTTCCGTGCAACCGCCCAATGGTTTGCTTCGATTAAGGATTTCAGAGATGAATTATTAGAGGCTGTTAAAAATGTTCAGTGGGTACCAAAATGGGGTGAAACTCGGCTGTTTAATATGATTCGCGATCGTGGTGACTGGTGTATCTCTAGACAACGTGTATGGGGTGTTCCAATCCCTGTCTTCTATGCAGAGAATGGAGAATCCATTATTACAGACGAAACAATTGATCATATTGCAAAGCTATTTAGGGAGCATGGATCTAATATTTGGTTTGAAAGAGATGCAAAAGCATTGCTTCCTGAGGGTTTTGAGCATCCTGGTAGTCCCAATGGGGAATTTACAAAAGAAACGGATATTATGGATGTTTGGTTCGATTCAGGCTCATCCCATCAAGGTGTTTTAGAAGAACGGAGCGACTTACGGCGCCCAGCTGATTTATATTTGGAAGGATCTGACCAATATCGTGGATGGTTCAACTCTTCTTTAACAACAGCTGTTGCAGTTACTGGCCAAGCGCCTTATAAAGGGGTCCTAAGTCACGGCTTTGTTAATGATGGTGAGGGCCGGAAAATGAGTAAATCAATTGGAAATGTTATTGTTCCGTCTAAACTGATGAATCAATACGGCGCAGAAATTGTAAGGCTTTGGGTAGCTTCTGTTGATTATCAAGCAGATGTACGGATTTCTGATCCGATTATTAAGCAAGTAAGTGAAGTTTATCGGAAAATCAGAAATACATTCCGCTTTCTACTAGGAAACTTAGCTGATTTTAATCCAACTACAGACACCATTCCTTATGAAAAATTAAGAGAAGTAGATCAATTTTTAGTTGTCCGATTAAATAATTTGGTCAAAAAAGTTCGGGATGCCTATGATAATTTTGAATACATGAATATTTATCATGAAGTAAATAATTTCTGTACACTTGATTTAAGCTCGTTCTACTTGGATTTCGCGAAGGATATTTTATATATTGAGGCGAAAGATCATTATGAACGACGAGCAATGCAAACTGTTATGCATGAATCTCTTATTACATTGGTGAAACTTCTGTCCCCAATTTTGCCGCATACAGCTGATGAGGTTTGGTCATTCATACCAGGGGTTCATGAAGAAAGTGTACAACTGACAGATATGCCTGGGTTTAAAGAGATTGACAAGAGTAATCAAATTGAGGCTCGGTGGAGTGACTTCCTTAAATTACGAGATGATGTGCTGAAAGCTTTGGAAGAAGCACGTAATCAAAAAGTGATCGGCAAATCATTAACAGCAAAAGTTACTTTATATGTTAATGAGGATACGAAAGCTTTATTAGAAGAGTTACATGGCAATATGAAGCAGTTGTTTATTGTTTCTGATTTTGCGATTGGTGGCAGCATTGATGAAGCTCCTGATACAGCATTAAAATTAGAACATGGTGCGATTGTAGTTGAAAAAGCAGAAGGAGATACTTGTGAAAGATGTTGGATTGTAACACCAGAAGTTGGTCAAGATAGTGATCATCCAACTCTTTGTCCACGATGTGCTTCTGTTGTAAAAGAAAATTATGTATAATAATTTAGATAGTCCTCCGTGTTCAGGAGGACTATTTTTTAGGAAAGCAAATTTTGAACTCTTGCTATAGAAAAAAAGCAAATGAGTCGAAAAAAAATAGTTTTTTACCGAGAGAATACGGAAACAATCTGGCAATGGATTGTGAATAAGGTTCGTTCTAGACATGGATTTATGCTAAAATACTAAAGAATAGATTACAATTTGAAGTGGAGGTTAGCCAGTGATCTTTTATATCATTGCATTTTTTATCGTTGCTCTTGACCAGTTTACTAAATGGCTGGTGGTAAAAAATATGGAACTAGGGGAAAGTATCCCTATTATTCAAAATTTCTTTTATCTAACCTCTCACAGGAACCGTGGCGCAGCGTGGGGAATACTAGAAAATCAAATGTGGTTATTTTACATTATAACTGTTATTGTAGTGGTGGCGATTATCTATTATCTTGAAAAGCATGCAAAAGGAAAATATCTCTTCCAATTAAGTTTAAGCTTTATTTTAGGAGGAGCAATTGGTAACTTTATTGATCGTGTTTTTCGTCAAGAAGTCGTAGATTTTGTTGATACTTATATTTTCACATATGATTTTCCAATTTTTAATATTGCGGATTCAGCTCTCACAATAGGAGTAATTCTCATGTTTATCCAACTCATCATAGAAGCTCGAGAAGAGAAGGAGAAAAAGAATGAACAACATTGAACACTTTACAGTCGAAATCGGAAATGGCGAACGCATTGACAAAGTGATATCTACATTTCATACAGAATGGTCTCGGACTCAAGTACAACAATGGATTCGTGATAAAAGAGTCCAAGTAAATGGTAAAATAGAAAAAGCAAATTATAAATGCCGAATCGGTGACAAAATTGAAATTTCTATACCAGATCCGGAACCATTAGATGTTCAACCAGAACCAATGGAACTTGATATCTATTTCGAGGATGAAGATGTCATTGTCGTAAACAAGCCGAAAGGAATGGTCGTGCATCCTGCACCAGGTCATTATACAGGGACTCTTGTAAACGGACTTATGGCACATTGTCAAGATTTATCGGGGATCAATGGAGTATTGCGTCCAGGTATTGTACATCGGATTGATAAAGATACCTCGGGTTTATTAATGGTAGCAAAAAATGATTATGCCCATGAACAGCTAGTTAATCAATTAGTCGCAAAAACGGTTACTCGAAAGTATTTTGCCCTTGTACATGGTGTAATTCCTCACGACCATGGAACAATTGATGCCCCAATTGGCCGGGATAAAGAAGACAGACAAAAAATGACGGTTGTCGATGGAGGCAAACACGCAGTCACACATTTTCAAGTGATTGAACGTTTGGAACCATATACATTCTTGGAATGTGTATTAGAAACGGGAAGAACACATCAAATTCGTGTACATATGAAATATATCGGCTACCCACTTGTCGGGGATCCTAAATATGGACCAAGGAAAACGTTAGAAATGAATGGACAAGTATTACATGCTGGGATATTAGGGTTTATCCATCCGCGAAAAAAAGAATATATGGAATTTTCTAGCCCATTGCCTAAGTATTTTGAAGAATTACTTGATGAGTTAAGATAAAAAAGAATTGACAAAGATATTCGGAAAGTATATAGTAACTATAGTTACATATGAACCTTTAATGTAGTCCTGTGAGGCTATGAAGGATACAGACCGATACTTATGTGTATCATACATAAGTACTTAAATTTGGGATTCGTATACCCTCATACCTCGATATGGTATGAGGTTTTTTCATTACTTCAAAGGATAAAGAGGATAAATTTCGGTTAATGTTGGATCAAGTTTTAGGCGTTAACGGCGCGAGGCTCGCAGGAGCAGAGTCCATCGGCATTGCGACGTACAGGATGACTAGTGCCGATGAGGCGACAGGACGTCGCGGTCTGAGTCTGCTGCCAGGACGTCGCGAACTTAACCGATGTCCTTCAAATAACCTAAGCCAATATAAGGCAAAGAACGCCTTTCATTGTCTCTGAACATTTGCTTGTCGCCGGTAGGTGGGCGCCTTGCGCATTTCTTGAAAAGAGGTGAGTAAAAATGGGAAAAACAATAGTTTTGGATGAAAAATCCATTCAAAGAGCATTAACAAGGATTGCTCACGAAATTTTAGAACGAAACAAAGGGATTGAAGAATGTATTCTCGTTGGAATTAAAACGAGGGGCATTCATTTAGCGGAGCGTTTAGCAAAGCGAATTGAACAAATTGAAGGGCAAAAAATTCCTGTCGGGGAATTAGATATAACCCTTTACCGAGATGATCTGACGTATAAGACAGTTGATGCCGAACCTGAAGTGAAAGGTTCCGAACTACCAGTCGAAATTAAAAATAAGAAAGTTATCTTAGTAGATGATGTTTTATATACTGGTCGTACAGTAAGAGCAGCGATGGATGCACTTGTTGATTTTGGACGCCCCTCTTCTATTCAATTGGCCGTTTTGGTCGATCGAGGACATCGTGAATTGCCGATTCGTGCTGATTTCATCGGAAAAAACATCCCTACATCAAGCCAGGAAAAAATTGTTGTTGAACTTTTCGAGTCAGATGGAATGGATCAAGTAAATATTCATAAATAAATAGGTGTCCCTTTTAAAAGACAGTCCAGTGAGGCTGACAAAGGGAGGTTAAACAGGAAGCGATTTTAGCCTGCTTCTTTTTGTACCCTCTTTGTCTAGATATGGACAGAGGGTTTTTTTATTGGGAAAATGAGGAGGCTACTTGAATGAAGCATTTACTAACTATGAATGATTTAACAACTAACGAGATATTGGAAATTTTACATACTGCCGATTCATTTGCAAAGGGTGACAGTTGGTCTCCGGAACAAAAAGTCTATGCGACAAATTTGTTTTTTGAACCTAGTACGAGAACAAAAACGAGCTTTGAGATGGCAGAGAGAAGAATCGGCCTAGACGTTATCCCTTTTGAGACAGGATATTGTAGCACAACAAAAGGGGAAAGCTTATATGACACGGTTCGTACTTTAGAATCGATCGGGATTTCTGTTGCTGTAATTCGCCATGAACAAGAAGCATATTATAACGAATTAAAAGATAAAGTTAATCTTCATCTTGTGAATGGTGGAGATGGGTGCGGGCAACATCCTACCCAATGTTTACTTGACCTGCTAACCATTCAACAAGAATTTGGCTCTTTTGAAGGTTTAAAAGTGGCAATCATTGGTGATTTGAATCATAGTCGGGTGGCCAAATCTAATTTAAAGGCATTGAATGCACTGGGAGCAGAAGTTATTTTTTCTGGACCTGATGAATGGTTTTTAAATGAGGAAACGTACAACTATAAAATAGACGAAATTATCGAATCAGTTGATGTTATCATGCTACTCAGAATTCAATACGAACGCCACTTAAGCTTATCGGCGATCACTGCTGAACAATATCATCAACAATATGGGTTGACAATCGAACGGGAAAATAGAATGAAAAAAGGCAGTATTATTATGCACCCTGCTCCAGTGAATCGTCAGATAGAAATAGCTGATAGTTTAGTAGAGTGTGAGCGTTCGAGAATCTTTAAGCAAATGGAAAATGGGGTATATGTTCGAATGGCTGTTTTAAGAAAATTACTAGAATCTCAGGAGGTATAATCTCAATGAATTGGTTAATTAAAAATGCATATTTATCTACAAATTCCCTAGAAGAAGTTGATATAAGAGTAAAGGATGGAAGAATAGAAGAAATCGGGCAAGAGCTCTTAAGTAATGGGGAAAAGGAATGGAATGCAAGCGGCTTACTGCTTAGTCCTGGATTTGTTGACCTACATATTCATTTACGAGAACCAGGTGGTGAGCAGAAAGAGACGATTGAAACAGGGACACTTGCTGCGGCAAAGGGCGGTTTTACGACTGTTGCTGCCATGCCCAATACAAATCCAGTTCCTGATAATCCTGAACAGATGGAATGGCTAGTAAATGAATGTAAGAACCGAGGAAATGTCCATGTGTTGCCATACGCATCGATTACTATGGGGCAAAAAGGAACAAAACTTGTTGATTTTGTGGCGTTGAAGCAAGCTGGAGCATTTGCCTTTACAGATGATGGAGTCGGTATCCAAGAAGCTGGGATGATGTACGAAGCGATGAAACAAGCAGCAAAACTAGATATGGCGATCGTCGCCCATTGTGAGGATAATTCGCTTATTTATGGAGGGGCTGTGCATGATGGGGAATTTTCCTATAAATCAGGTATCCCGGGCATTCCATCAATTTGTGAGTCCGTTCAGATTGCAAGAGATGTATTGTTAGCAGAAGCAGCGAATTGCCATTACCATGTTTGTCATATCAGCACGAAAGAATCTGTTCGGGCAGTGCGAGATGCGAAACGAGCGGGTATTCATGTCACAGCAGAAGTGTCACCCCATCATCTATTGCTTTGTGATGAAGATATTCCTGGGGAAGACACGAATTTCAAAATGAATCCTCCTTTAAGAGGAAAAGAAGATCGAGAAGCACTAATCGCGGGCTTGTTGGATGGTACGATTGATTTTATTGCAACAGACCATGCCCCACATACTGCCGAAGATAAGGCAAAAGGGATGAATGATGCCCCATTTGGGATAGTTGGCCTAGAAACAGCTTTTCCCCTCCTTTATACAAAGTTTGTCAAAACAGGGGTATTTCAATTGGAGCAACTACTTGATTGGTTAACGATTAAACCTGTGCAAACTTTTAATCTTGAGACAGGAAGAATTGGTCTAGGAGTGCAAGCTGATTTTACATTAATCGACTTGAAACAAGACAAAATTATTCAATCTGCTGATTTTGTCTCCAAAGGAAAAAACACCCCATTTACGGGATGGAAGTGTCAAGGATGGCCTGTAGCTACCTTTGTCAATGGAGAATTGAAATGGTCTGAAGGAGAGAATGCTCAATGAAAAGGAAACTTGTACTAGAAGATGGCACAATATTTATTGGTGAAGCGATTGGCAGCGAGAAAGAAGTAATTGGAGAAGTTGTGTTTAATAGTAGTATGAGCGGGTATCAGGAAATCATTTCCGATCCTTCCAATTATGGGCAGATCTTGACCTTTAGCTATCCGCTTATCGGTAACTATGGGATTAACCGTGATGATTTTGAAAGCATTCATCCAATGATCAAAGCAATCATTGTGAAAGAAGCATGTGACTTCCCATCTAATTGGCGGTCTAATATGTCTATTGGAGAATTTCTAAAACTTAAAGAAATTCCTGGTATTACTGGCGTAGATACAAGAAAACTAACACGATTAATTAGAGAAAAAGGAACGATGAAAGGGATTATATGCCATATTGATGAGGAAACTGAAGATGTGCTTATTCGCTTACGTGCGACTACATATCCAACAAATGAAGTAAAGCATGTATCTAGAACAAAACCATTTCCAAGTCCAGGCAGAGGTAGGAATGTTGTTGTAGTAGATTTCGGATTAAAGCATGGCATTTTGCGAGAATTAACTGAACGTGGTTGTGATATCATGGTTGTTCCTTTTGACACACCTGCTGAAGAGATTCTTTCTTACCGACCAGATGGAATTTTACTCTCGAATGGACCAGGAAATCCTGAGAATCTTCTTCATGTATGCGAAATGATCCAGATTGTTCAAAAGCAAATTCCAGTATTTGGGATTGGTTTAGGACATCAACTATTTGCTTTAGCAAATGGTTGCCAAATTGAGAAAATGACCTTTGGACATAGAGGAACGAGTTACCCAGTAAAAGACCTTTCTAACGGAAAAGTTATCTTTACTTCCCAAAATCACGGGTACGAAGTTGTAGGGGCATCTATTGACCCAAGTGTATTAAGCGTTACTTACCAGGCTTTAAATGGTAACTCCATTGAAGGATTGAAACATATTAAACTACCTGCTATTTCAGTTCAGTTCCAGCCGGAAGCAGCGCCAGGCTCTGAAGATGGAAAAATAGTATTTGATCAATTTATGCGGTTGATGAATGGAAAGAATCTTCAAGAAGAAGGAGCGAAACAACATGCCTAAAAGAACCGATATTCAAAGTATACTTGTGATTGGATCTGGCCCAATTGTTATTGGTCAAGCAGCAGAATTTGATTATGCAGGTACCCAAGCCTGTCTCGCTTTAAAAGAAGAGGGCTATCGAGTTATTTTAATCAATTCAAATCCAGCAACTATTATGACAGATACAGAAATCGCAGATGCTGTCTATATTGAACCATTAACATTAGAATTTGTAGCAAGAATCATTCGAAAAGAAAGACCAGATGCCATTTTACCAACTTTAGGTGGCCAAACTGGACTAAATATGGCGATGCAACTTGCACAAGCTGGCATTTTAGAGGAATGTAATGTTGAAATCTTAGGAACGAAACTATCGGCTATTGAACAGGCAGAAGATCGTGATCAATTTCGCGCTTTAATGAATCAATTAAATGAGCCTGTACCAGATAGTGATATTATTCATTCAATTGATGAAGCCATTTCATTCGCCGAAAAAATTGGCTATCCAATTATCGTCAGACCTGCTTATACACTAGGGGGAACAGGAGGAGGAATCTGCGAAGACCTAGAGGAATTAAAGGAAATTGTGGCTAGTGGATTAAAACATAGTCCTGTTCACCAATGTCTTGTTGAAAAAAGTATTGCAGGTTTTAAAGAAATCGAGTTCGAAGTGATGAGGGACGCGAATGATAATGCCATTGTTATCTGTCATATGGAGAATTTTGATCCAGTCGGCATACATACAGGGGACTCAATTGTTGTGGCTCCATGTCAAACTCTTAGTGACCGTGAGCTACAAATGATGCGTAATGCTTCATTAAAATTGATCCGTGCACTTGGAATTGAAGGAGGTTGTAATGTACAGCTTGCCCTTGATCCAGAGAGTTTTCAATACTACTGCATTGAGGTTAATCCACGGGTAAGCCGCTCATCAGCACTTGCTTCAAAAGCAACTGGGTTCCCGATTGCAAAACTTGCCGCTAAGATAGCAGCAGGATATACATTGGATGAAATTATGAATCCTGTAACAGGTCAAACATATGCTTGTTTTGAACCAACTATTGATTATATTGTCACAAAAATACCAAGATGGCCTTTTGATAAATTTGAATCCGCTAATCGAAGATTGGGTACACAAATGAAAGCAACTGGTGAAGTAATGGCCATTGGTAGAACATTTGAGGAATCATTATTAAAAGCAGTACGTTCTTTGGAAAGTGGGATATTCCATCTTGAACTTCCGGGAAGTTCGCAGATTGAATATACTGTGTTGCAAAAACAAATTGAGAAAGCGACAGATGAGCGTTTGTTTTTTATCGGAGAGGCTATAAGGCAAGGGATTTCGATTGAACAGATTCATAACTGGAGTCAAATCGATCTTTATTTCTTATACAAATTAGAAAAAGTTATTAAGCTTGAACAACAATTAAAGGATGCCCCAATGGATATTGGATGGGGACAAAAGGCAAAAGAATCAGGTTTTAGCGATAAGACGATTGCAAAGCTATGGGACATTACAGAGCAGGACTTATATGAGTGGCGGCAAAAGCATGGAATCATGCCTGTTTATAAAAAAGTAGACACTTGTGCTGGTGAATTTGAAGCTGAAACACCTTATTTCTATGGAACATATGAAACAGAGAATGAATCCATTCAGAGCGGCAAAAAAAGCGTAGTTGTTCTAGGTTCTGGTCCGATCCGCATTGGCCAAGGGGTTGAATTTGATTATGCTACGGTCCATAGTGTATGGGCAATTCAAGAAGCAGGCTATGAAGCGATCATTATTAATAATAATCCGGAAACAGTATCAACGGACTTTAGTATTTCCGATAAACTTTATTTTGAACCACTGACAATTGAAGATGTAATGCATGTAATTGATCTAGAACAACCTGAGGGAGTTGTTGTCCAATTTGGTGGGCAAACGGCGATTAATTTAGCGGCGGAATTAGAAAGTCGGGGAGTTCGAATTTTGGGAACCTCTTTAGAAAGTCTAGATCGAGCAGAAAATCGCGATAAATTTGAGCAAGCATTGGAAATTTTGCGAATTCCACAACCGAAAGGAAAAACAGCCTTTTCTGTGGAAGAAGCAGTTAAAATTGCCACTGAAATTGGGTATCCAGTCCTTGTTCGACCATCCTATGTATTAGGTGGAAGAGCAATGGAAATTGTCTACGAAGAAAAAGAGTTATTACATTATATGGAAAATGCAGTTAAGATCAACCCGGAGCATCCAGTTTTAGTTGATCGCTACTTGATAGGTAAGGAAATTGAAGTGGATGCCATTTCTGACGGAGAAAATGTACTGATCCCGGGGATTATGGAGCATATAGAACGGGCAGGGGTCCATTCAGGTGATTCAATTGCCGTTTATCCACCACAAAATATTAGTTCGGAAATGAAAGAGAAAATTGTTGATTATACAAAGCGTTTGGCAAGAGGATTAGAAATCATCGGCTTGTTAAACATCCAATATGTTATATCAAAAAATGAATTGTATGTAATCGAAGTTAATCCGCGCTCAAGTCGAACTGTTCCTTTCTTAAGTAAAATCACTAGGGTGCCGATGGCTAATCTAGCAACAAGAGTGATACTAGGAAAGAGCCTACCTGAATTAGGCTATGAAACTGGTATTGTGCCCGAACAGGCGGGTGTATATGTAAAAGTACCTGTCTTCTCATTTGCAAAACTAAGAAGAGTTGATATTACTTTAGGGCCAGAGATGAAATCAACTGGAGAAGTAATGGGAAAAGATAAAACAATGGAAAAAGCATTATACAAGGGACTTGTGGCATCAGGAATGCAAATTAAAACGTATGGAACGGTCTTAATTACAGTAGCTGATAAGGATAAAGAAGAGGCTTGTCGATTGGCGCAAAGATTTTCAGCTATTGGCTATCGGATCCTTGCTACTAGTGGTACAGCAAATGTGATTGCCAATAAACGAGTCCCAGTCGAAATTGTTGGGAAAATTGGTTCTAATGGTCTTACACTGATTGATGTCATCCGCCAAGGAAAAGCACAAATTGTTATCAATACATTAACAAAAGGGAAACAACCGCAACGAGATGGTTTTAGAATTAGAAGAGAGTCTGTAGAAAATGGAATTGCATGTTTAACATCTCTTGATACAGCTGAAGCTATTTTAGGAGTATTAGAATCAATGGTTTTCTCATCCGCACCAATGGTAGGTGGAGGGGTTAAAGGAAAAGAGGCGATTAAACCTTGATCCAACAAGAAATCATGCGTGTCGTTTCACAGCGGGAGATCGCGAGGAATATTTTTGAATTAATTTTGGAAGGTGCTATGGTACAGCAAATGAAGCAGCCCGGGCAGTTTGTCCATATTCTGCCAAACCCGGGGCTGGATCCCCTTCTAAGACGACCGATCAGTGTCGCCCATATTGATAAAATGAAAAATCAATTTACAGTTATTTATCGAGCGGAAGGGAAGGGAACAAATTTGCTTTCCCAATACACAGTAAATCGTCAACTGGATGTTTTAGGACCGCTCGGAAACGGCTTCCCTATAAATGCGACCGATTCAAGTGAAACAGCCTTGCTTGTTGGGGGTGGAATTGGGGTTCCTCCATTATATGAATTAGCAAAACAACTTACAAAACAAGGGGTAGAAACGAAACATGTACTTGGGTTTCAATCTTCTGAAGTTGTTTTTTATGAAAAGGAATTTTCGCGATATGGTGAGACTTATATAGCAACTGTAGATGGTTCACTTGGAACAAAAGGATTTGTAACAAATGTGATAGCGGAAAAACAACTAGATTTTGATGTGATTTTTGCTTGTGGACCGACCCCCATGCTAAATGCTTTACAACAAGAATATAAAGACAAGAAAGGATTTTTATCGATGGAACAACGAATGGGGTGCGGAATTGGCGCTTGTTTTGCATGTGTATGTCATGTCAATGAACCTGTCAATGGAAAAGACTACGTGAAAGTTTGTAGTGATGGTCCTGTTTTTCCAATCGGAAGGGTGGTACTAACATGAATCGTTTGCATGTAGAATTACCAGGGTTGTCTTTAAAAAATCCAGTAATGCCAGCATCCGGTTGTTTTGGTTTTGGCCAAGAATTTAGCCAGTTGTATGATTTAAATACATTAGGGGCGATTATGATCAAAGCAACCACGCTTGAACCAAGATTTGGCAATCCGACTCCAAGAGTGGCAGAGACAGCTGCTGGGATGTTGAACGCGATTGGTTTGCAAAACCCAGGACTTAATGGGGTTCTAGCTAATGAATTGCCATGGTTAGAACAATTTGATGTACCTATTATTGCCAACGTAGCTGGCTCAGAGATGAATGATTATGTGGAAGTGGCAAAAGAAATTTCAAAGGCGCCAAATGTTCATGCCCTTGAACTAAATATTTCTTGTCCTAATGTAAAAAAAGGAGGAATCGCTTTTGGAACGATTCCAGAAGTTGCAGCTGAATTAACAAAAAGAGTGAAGGACGCTTCAGCTGTTCCTGTCTATGTCAAACTTTCTCCAAATGTAGCCGATATTGTTGGAATGGCCCAAGCTGTTGAAGAAGCTGGAGCAGATGGATTAACAATGATTAATACATTACTTGGTATGCGGATTGATCTTAAGACTGGAAAGCCGATTTTAGCCAATCAAAGTGGAGGTTTATCTGGTCCTGCTATTAAGCCAGTTGCGATTCGAATGATTTATGAAGTAAGTCAAAGAGTCACAATACCGATTATTGGTATGGGGGGGATTGAATCAGTCGATGATATTATCGAGTATTTGTATGCCGGCGCAAGTGCTGTCGCTGTTGGTACAATGAATTTTTCTGACCCATTTATATGCCCGCGTCTTATAGAAGAGCTATCAAATAAATTAGATGAATTAAACGTATCTCAACTATCTGAATTGGTTGGAAGGAGTTGGAAATCTTATGCGGGCTAAACCTATTGTGGCACTTGATTTTTCGTCAAAAAATGAAATGGTTCAATTTTTGCAAAGCTTTGAAGAAGAGTCATTATACGTAAAGGTAGGCATGGAATTGTTTTATAAAGAGGGTCCTAGTCTACTAAGTTACGTAAAGGATTGTGGTCATGAGATATTTCTTGATCTTAAATTGCATGATATACCGAATACTGTTTACAGTGCAATGAAGGTTCTTGCTCAGTTTGAAGTGGATATGGTTAATGTCCATGCCGCTGGAGGTTTAGAAATGATGAGGGCGGCCATAAAAGGGTTAGAAGAAGGAACGTTAGCAGGACAGAAAAGACCTAAAATAATTGCTGTTACACAGTTGACGAGTACAAGTGAAGAGCAAATGCAAGAAGAACAATTAATTGACAAACCCTTGAAAGATTCTGTTCTTCATTATGCTGCTTTAGCTCAGCAAGCCGGATTAGACGGTGTTGTTTGTTCGGCCCTAGAGGCAAGAGAAATTCGAAATAGATTAAATGAAAGCTTTTTGAGAGTGACCCCAGGAATTCGGCTTGCAGGAGATGTAGCTGATGATCAAAAAAGAATAGTTGGTCCAAGGGAAGCGAATGAACTTGGTTCGACACATATTGTTGTAGGTCGTTCCATTACAAAGGCGCAAAATCCGTATGCTGCTTACAAGCAGGTGAATTTAGAATGGGAGATGAATTAAAAATGAATTTAGCAGAAAACATTGCCAAACAATTATTAGACATTAATGCAGTATCCTTGAAACCGAAAGATCCTTTTATTTGGTCATCCGGCTTAAAATCTCCTATTTATTGTGATAATCGTTTAACTTTATCATATCCTGCTATTCGTAAAGAAATTGCGACTGGTTTGGCACAGTTAATCCAGCATCATTTTCCAGAGGTAGAAATCATAGCAGGTACAGCTACAGCAGGTATTCCACATGCTGCCTGGGTCAGTGATCAACTTGAATTACCTATGTGCTATGTTCGTTCATCTGCTAAAAGTCACGGGAAAGGAAATCAAATCGAAGGAAAATTGTTAAACGGGCAAAAAGCGGTTGTGGTAGAAGATCTAATTTCTACAGGGGGCAGTGCAATTTCTGCGGCACAAGCTCTCCAAGCCGAAGGTATCGATGTACTCGGGATCGTGTCAATCTTTACATATGAATTAGAAAATGGCCATAGAAAATTAGCAGAGGCCCAATTAAAAGCTTATTCATTAACAGGATATTCAAGCTTAATCAAGGTTGCATTTGAGCGCGGGATGATTGACGAAAGTGATCAAGAAATACTTGAAAACTGGCGGATGCATCCTGAGCAGTGGCTCGAAAAGTAGGAAAAATTAATCCGTGGGGATTCTCTATATTCCCACGGATTAATTGTGATTAAGACTTTTTATACGGCAGTAACCGTTAGACAAACCGAGAGGTAACGACAGACTTAAAAATCTATCTGTTAAGGTAGCTAATTTTGCATCTTCCTCACTTGATCTTCATCTGGCGTCACATAGACAGTTTGCTGGTTATCATAAATAACAAATCCAGGTTTAGCTCCATTTGGCTTTTTAACATGTCTAACTTTAGTAAAGTCGACAGGCACAGAGGCTGAATTTTTCGCTTTACTAAAATAGGCAGCAAGCATGGCAGCTTCTAAAATGACTGCATCATCGGGATTTTTGCTACGAATCACGACATGTGAACCAGGAATGTCTTTCGTATGTAGCCAAATATCATCTCTAGACGCCAATTTATTTGTTAAATAATCATTTTGTTTATTATTTTTTCCAACAAAAATTTCTGTTCCATCACTAGCTTGATAACGCTCAATGACAGGTTTTGCATTCGACTTCTTTTTATTTTTCTTTTGGGAGCGTAAATAACCTTCTTCCCTTAATTCTTCTCGAATTTCTTCTAGATCGCGAGGAGAGGCAGAATCTAGCTGTTGGATTAAGCCATCGAAATACTCTATTTCTCCTAGAGTCTTTTCAATTTGATCTTTTACTACATGTACCGCATTTTTCGCTTTTTGATATTTTGTAAAATACATTTGTGCATTTTCTGAAGGTGATTTTCGCGGATCTAGTAGTATTGTGACCTCTTGATAATGTTCATCATAATAATTTGGAACAGAAATATCTTTCATTCCTTTTTGAACTTGATGGAGATTGGCTGTTAATAACTCTCCAAGTAGTTGGTGCTGGTCAGCATTTTCAGCTTCCGATAAAGTTTGTTTTAATTTTCCTAATTTCCCTTCATTCTTTTCCTTTTCGTTCTTTATCAATCTTTCCAAGTCATGTGCTTGTTGCTTTACTCGATCACGATCCGCTTTCCCGAAATAGAAGCGATCCAACATTTCACTAAGAGTAACAAATTGTTTTATTTCCCCTGCCATCAAAGTGAGTGGCAATAAGTAAAATTCTTCTTTATTCTCAAAAATAGTAATACTAGGGGAATATTGATGAGCTTCAAGTTTGTTCATCATCATTAAGAAAGCATTAGGTAGTGTTTCCCTATTCGCTAATCCAGCTCGATGAACGATTTCTTTAGCGAGTAATGGAGAAATTCCAGAAAAACCACCAACAATCTGTTTATCTAATTTCCCTGCATTAAAATCAATTATCCTCAATATATCTTCCTTTGTTGCATTTAAAGGACTTATTTTATTTTGCGCAGGCGGGAGAATATATTTAGCACCAGGTAAAATAGTCCGATAACTATTTAAAGCAGTAGGGATGTGCTTCACACTATCCAAAATCATCTCTGTTTCCTCATCAACTAGTATGATATTGCTGTGTCTCCCCATAATTTCGATGATTAATTTTTTATAGCGAATATCTCCCAGTTCATCACGGCTTTTAATCTTTAATATAACGATTCGATCCATTTCAACTTGATTAATGTCCTCGATAATAGCCCCTTCTAAGTGCTTTCGCAAAATCATACAGAACATTGGTGGTTCTTGGGGGTTTTCAAATATATCATCGGTTACCTGAATCCTAGCATAGCTAGGATGAGCGGAAATAAGTAACTTATGATTTTTTCTTCCTGCTCTAACAATCATGACTATTTCATTTTTAAAAGGTTGGTGTATTTTACTAATTCTCCCACCAACAAGTAGAGATGCTAATTCCGATACAACTGCGCGAGTAAAAAAACCATCAAAAGGCATTATAACAACCTCTTCCATTTATTATTCGAAACTATTTAGCTTAATTAGGAAATTATAAATCTCATTGTGGATAGGTCCAAATAAATGATCACCAGAGTCTAGCGACTAGTAAATTTTTGGTTTCTGATTTCGTAGATCAATAATGTTTCTCCCCTCTGTCTAGCTGTAGGCGATAGGCATAAGGCTTGCTAAAGGCAAATTTATCGGTGTTACGATAAGATGGTGTACCCATTAGTCAATGTCTGCTTATACCAATTGTAATCTTCTAGGGGTAGAGCGACCTATAAGATTCTAAACACCTGCTTGGAGTCACCATCCTTCACTTCAATCCTTGCGTTCCCGTTATCGTACCAACAGGGCGTTGTTAGAATGGCACAGCTTTTTATACACTTCCATTTAGTACATCACTAAACAGATACTTTCACTTTTAATGTGCTTGGTCAAAATTATATCATGAAATCGACTTCCACTGAATAAGCATGCTATTACATGGACAACTTCTGTATGTTATGAGAAAGAGAGTGATGAGGTGAGGGGCATGCAGTTTTATGAAATGCAAGAAAAAGAAGTGGAGGCGTCATTAAACACAAGCATTGAACAAGGGCTAACGAATAAAGCTGTTGAAACAAAAAGAAATAAATTCGGATGGAATGAATTATCTGAAGGGGAAAAGCAATCAGCTATCTTATTATTCTTTAGTCAGTTCAAGGATTTTATGGTACTTGTTTTACTTGGAGCAACACTTATTTCAGGTATTCTTGGTGAGTATATCGACGCGATAACGATAATGGCGATTGTTTTTCTTAACGGAATATTAGGTTTTATCCAAGAAAGAAAGGCAGAAAAATCGCTAGAAGCATTAAAAAATCTTTCGGCTCCACAAGTTTCTGTATTGCGCGAAGGACAATGGGTAAAAATTAATTCCAGAGATGTAGTTCCTGGGGATATATTACGTTTTTCGAGCGGTGATCGAATAGGCGCTGATATGCGTTTATTACAAGCAAATAATTTACAAATTGAGGAATCAGCATTAACTGGGGAATCTATCCCATCTACTAAATATACGGGGGTTATTCAAGATACCGCACCTAATCTCGGTGATCTAAATAACATGGCCTTTAAAGGTACATTAGTGACTAGTGGTAATGGGATGGGGATTGTTACGGCAACGGGCATGAAAACAGCAATGGGTGAAATAGCTCATATGATTCAAACAGCAACTGTAATGTCAACCCCTCTACAAAGACGATTGCAGCAATTAGGAAAAATTTTAATTACTGTTGCTCTAGCATTAACATTGCTTGTCGTTGTTGTCGGTATTATTCATGGACATGATGTCTTCACAATGTTCTTAGCAGGGGTATCGTTAGCTGTAGCCGCCATACCAGAAGGTTTGCCTGCCATCGTGACAGTTGCTTTATCATTAGGTGTTCAAAGGATGATTCGCAAAAATGCGATTGTGCGTAAATTACCGGCTGTTGAAACATTAGGCTGTGCCTCCGTAATTTGTTCAGATAAAACAGGAACCATGACACAGAATAAAATGACAGTAACCCATGTTTGGAGTGGAGGGAAAACGTATCAGTTTTCCGGAGAAGATCATGATCAACTATATTATAATGAGCAAAAAGTCAACTTTGGAAATGAGAAGGCGATTAAACAATTATTAACATTTGGTGTTCTGTGTAACCATGCGGAACTTATGAGGAAAGATGGAAAAGTTATTGTGGATGGGGATCCGACTGAGGGGGCGCTACTAATGTCGGCTCTGAAAGCGGAAATCCATCGTGATTCATTATTAAAACAATTTACGATTCAAAAAGAATATCCATTTGATTCTGGCAGAAAAATGATGAGTGTCATTGTTAAGGATGAAGATGGAAAACAATTTGTAATCACAAAAGGGGCACCAGATGTTTTAGCAGAAAAATGTGAGTCGATTTTATGGGAACAAAAGAAGCGGATGCTTAATGGGGAGATAGGTGAAGAAATTCAAGCGACTGTACAGCAGCTCGCAGGGCAAGCCTTACGCACCATCGCGATTGCCTTTAAACCATTCCAAGGAGATATATATCCTCAGAATGAAAAGGAAATTGAAA
This sequence comes from Lederbergia galactosidilytica, assembly GCF_017873565.1. GTDB lineage: Bacteria > Bacillota > Bacilli > Bacillales > Bacillaceae_C > Lederbergia > Lederbergia galactosidilytica. Next base: position 255,726 of record NZ_JAGGKH010000002.1, on the reverse strand, counting down.
AAGAATTAACTTTCATAGGTTTGCAAGGTATGATTGATCCGCCTCGACCTGAAGTAAAAGCAGCGGTTGCGGAATGTAAACAAGCTGGAATAAAGACAGTCATGATTACGGGAGATCATCAGGCAACAGCCTGTGCCATAGCGGAACAATTAGGTATTCTTGGAAAAAATGATTTAGTAATGGATGGGCAACAGCTAAATCAACTTTCTGTAGAAGAATTAGAAGAAGTGGTGGAAAATGTTGCTGTTTTTGCCCGTGTTACGCCCGAACATAAATTAAAAATTGTAAAAGCTCTACAAAGTAATGGACATATTGTAGCGATGACTGGTGATGGGATAAATGATGCTCCTGCGATCAAATCAGCAGATATTGGAATTGCGATGGGAATCACTGGAACAGACGTTGCAAAAGAAGCTTCCTCATTAATATTAATGGATGACAATTTTACAACGATAAAATCAGCTATCCATGAAGGAAGAAATATTTATGAAAATATTAGAAAGTTTATCCGTTACTTATTAGCATCCAATGTTGGTGAAATTCTCGTAATGCTTTTTGCGATGCTCATGTCTATGCCCCTCCCTCTTGTGCCGATCCAGATATTATGGGTAAATTTAGTGACAGATGGATTACCAGCTATGGCGTTAGGGTTAGACCAGTCAGAAGATAATGTGATGAAGAGGAGACCTCGTCCTGTTAATGAAGGGGTATTTGCCAGAGGGTTGGGCTGGAAAATTATTTCGCGCGGCTTCCTCATTGGAATCTCGACACTCTTGGCATTTTTGTTTATATATCAACGCGATCCTGCTAATCTCGCTTATGCACAAACGGTTGCCTTTACTACTTTAATTATGGCTCAACTCATTCATGTATTTGATTGCCGGAGTGAAGTGTCAATATTTTCAAGAAATCCGTTTGAAAATAAATATTTAGTATTATCGGTGCTTTTCTCCCTTGCTCTGACAATCTGTGTCATTTATATTCCCGCCTTGCAACCTATTTTTCATACCGTTCCGATCATAGGTGCAGACTGGTTATTAATTGCTGTAATGAGTGCTTTGCCAACTTTTTTACTGGCAGGAAGTTTTATTATAAGAAAAAAGAAATGAATTGTGTTATAATTTTAAAGGTAATAGACAAGGCTCTATTACCTTTTTTAATTCAGGACAATATCTATACATAGATGAGGCTGTTCAAAAAGCCCGTAAAAATGACACTTTAAATTGCTATGTTGGTGAAATATTTGCCCATATCCTGTGGGTAACATGAAAGTCAGCATATATTGTGCAAGTCCACTACTTATTGAGTTAAGAGTATACTCTCTACTATGCAAAGTTTCGTCGCCTCAGACTCTTGACGTATAGGACGTACTAGTGTCAAATGTTGGCGATTCATTAGCACCTTTAGCCGACTTGGTCCTTTTTGAACACATACTAGAATGTATATAAATGTACAAAAAAACCGATAGTTGACTGGAGGAGCATTATGCAAACCAAGCTTTTAAATATTGGCTTTGGAAATATTGTCTCAGCCAATCGAATTATTTCGATTGTTAGGCCTGAGTCCGCTCCCATAAAGCGTATCATTCAAGATGCACGAGATCGTGCTACATTAATTGATGCTACTTATGGAAGAAGAACAAGGGCAGTAATTATTATGGATAGTGAACATGTGATTCTTTCAGCTGTCCAGCCTGAGACCGTTGCACAGCGGTTATTTGGCAAGGACGATAATGAAGAAGGGTAGGAACATAATGAAAGAAAAGGGGTTATTGATTGTCCTTTCTGGCCCATCAGGAGTTGGAAAGGGCACAGTAAGAAAAGCAGTATTTTCGCGTCCTGATGCTCAATTCGAATATTCCATTTCAGCTACGACTCGTTCTCCTCGTGAAGGGGAAGTAGACGGTGTAGATTATTTCTTTAAGAGCAAGGAAGAGTTTAAGCAAATGATTCAAGATGGAAAACTCTTAGAATACGCTGAATATGTGGGGAATTATTATGGTACTCCATTGGATTATGTTAACGAAACTTTAAATTCTGGAAAAGATGTTTTTCTGGAAATTGAAGTTCAAGGAGCGAAACAAGTGCGCGAAAAAATTCCTGATGGTTTATTCATATTTTTAATGCCCCCGAGTTTAAATGAACTTCAAAGTAGGATTGTCGGAAGAGGCACTGAATCGGTAGAATTAATTCATAATCGCATGGAAGCAGCTCGCCGAGAAATTGAATTGATGAGTTTATATGATTATATTGTTGAAAATGATGATGTTGAAAAAGCGGTTGACCGTATTAATGCGATTGTTCAGGCCGAACATTTTCGGAGTGAGCGAATCGCAGGAAAGTATATAAAAATGTTGGAGGTTGAAAAATAATGCTATACCCATCTATTGATAAGCTATTGAATGTCATTGATTCTAAATACTCTCTTGTGACGGTTTCCGCTAGTAGAGCTCGACGTTTACAGGAAGAAGCAAATCCATTAATGGAGAAGTACGAATCACATAAGTTTGTTGGAAAAGCCTTGGAGGAAATCTACTCAGGCGCTTTAAAAGTAAAAGGCACAAATTAAGTCTGTGCAATTTGTTAAAAGAGTATAGTCTTTTTGCATTAGTATTTCTAACACTAATGTAAGTTATTATGCAATTGTTAGGGCCGAGGGCAATTTTTTTCAAGATTCATTCCAGAATAGCTTGCCTGGGGTTATTACATCTGATCAAGGTGGCGAACAGGTGGTTATGGTGGCTTAGTCGTCCTTCTTGATTTTATGATTTTACGGACGCTTTGCGCTTTTCATAGTACAGACAACCTATATGTCTATGGGTTGTCTTTTCTGTTTTTGGTCTACATAATAGAAGTAATTCGCAGTCATTAAAATTGGGCGATCGGAAAATACTGTGGAATGAGTTAGAGTTTTGGCATAATGCAAATGAAATTTTCTCCGCCTCCGGGACCTTGTCGATCTCTTATTTCTCGTAGGACTCCCGCATATTCCATATGCTAGGGTGGCGTATCGCTTCATATTTTTCACAGATAATCCGATACCCTAAAAATTTAAATGAGGATGTATGAAATGAAAAAAAATATATTATTGGGTGTGACAGGCGGCATTGCTTGTTATAAAGCGGCTGCCCTAACAAGCAAGCTTGTTCAATCAGGTTACTCCGTTAAAGTCATGATGACTAGATCAGCTACAAAATTTGTATCACCGCTAACCTTCCAAGCTTTATCTAGGAATGAAGTTTATACAGATACTTTTATTGAAAATAACCCAGAAGTGATCGCTCATATAGATTTAGCAGATTGGGCAGATTTAGCCTTAATAGCACCTGCAACAGCAAATATGATTGCAAAATTAGCCCATGGTTTAGCAGATGATATGGTTTCCACTACATTACTTGCGACAACAGCTCCTGTATGGATTGCGCCAGCTATGAATGTGCATATGTATGATCATCCAGCTGTCAAAAAAAATATTCATATTTTGAATGAATTTGGTCATCGGTTTATTGAACCAGGTGAAGGGTATCTAGCTTGTGGTTATGTAGGTAAGGGAAGATTAGAAGAACCTGAGAAGATTGTGGAGCATATCCATCGACATTTTTCTGAGCAAGCACAATCCCTCAAGGGCAAGAAAGTGCTTATTACCGCAGGACCCACTAAAGAGAGCATTGATCCTGTTCGCTATTTTACAAACCATTCTTCAGGAAAAATGGGTTATGCACTAGCAGAAGAAGCGGAAAAAATGGGAGCAGAAGTTGTATTAATTTCTGGTCCAAGTAATTTACCTGTGCCAACCGGTGTGAAATTTATTTCTATTGAAACAGCAGAGGAAATGTATGAACAAGTGTTAAAATATTTTCCTTCCGCAGATATCGTGATAAAAAGTGCAGCGGTAGCAGATTATCGCCCAAAACAAACCTTTCAACAAAAAATTAAGAAAAAAGATGGTAATTTTATTATAGAATTTGAAAGAACAAATGATATATTAATGGAATTAGGGAAGCGAAAAGAACATCAATATCTCGTTGGCTTTGCTGCCGAAACTGAAAAACTTGAAGAACATGCTTTAGGAAAACTAGAAAGAAAAAATGCGGATATGATCATCGCGAATGATATTATGACAAAAGGAGCTGGCTTCTCAGCAGATACAAATATCGTCACGATTGTTCAAGCAAATCAAAAACCTAAAAAATTACCCTTATTAAGTAAATATGAAACTGCCAAACGAATCCTTGAAGAAATCGTGCAAAATATAATAAAGGAAGATCATAAATGATTGCAGAAGTCATTGTCGATGTTCCAGCGCTTGGAACAGATAAGGTTTTTGATTATGTAATACCTGAAAAATGGCTAAACATAGTAGAACCTGGGATGAGAGTAGCTGTTCCCTTTGGCCCACGACTTATCCAAGGCTTTGTAATGGAAGTAAAGAGGGAAAGTAGCTTAAAAAAACTTAAAGAAATTAAGGAATTACTAGATTTAACACCTGTTTTAAATAAAGAGCTTCTTGGGTTAGGACAATGGATTGCAAATGAAACACTCTCTTTTAAAATATCCGCCTTTCATGCTATGCTTCCAGCGGCAATGAAAGCAAAATATGAAAAATATATTCGCCGAACGAAACTAGAGACTGATCCTGAATTAGAATCGCTTTTTTTAAGTCAAGAAAAAATAGCTTGGAAGGAAGCTGACAACAGAGAAATACTCCCAAAATTACGTGAACAAGTAAATTTGGGAAATGCCGAAGTTATTTACGATATAAAAGACCGCGCCAAAAAAAAGACGATGACCTTTTATACAACTTATTTAAGAGAGGCTGAATTGACAGCTCATAAAAACGAAATAAGAGCGAATGCGACTGCCCAAAGGAAACTTATCTTCTTTCTAATGGAGCACTCAGGAGAAAATTTTACTACACAACAATTAATAGAACTAAGTGGTACTTCTTCTACGGCGATTCAAGCTTTCGTTAAGAAAGGTATATTGCAAAAAAGTCAAGATGAAATATATCGAGATCCATTTGCACATAAAGAATTTGAACGTACTTTACCATTAACTTTAACAGAGGAACAACAAAAGGCAATCACCCCAATTTTATCCCGAATCGAAGCAGATGAATATCAAACCTTCCTATTATATGGTGTAACAGGGAGTGGAAAAACGGAAATATATTTACAATCGATCCAAAAAGTATTAGAAAAAGGCAAAGAAGCGATAGTATTGGTGCCTGAAATATCGTTAACACCACAAATGGTCGACCGCTTCAAAGGTAGATTCGGAGATGATGTAGCTGTTCTTCATAGTGGTTTGTCCCTAGGAGAAAAATATGATGAATGGCGTAAGATCCAAAGAAAGGAAGCAAAAGTAGTTGTCGGAGCTCGTTCTGCCATTTTTGCACCTTTGGAAAATATCGGGATTATGATTATTGATGAAGAACATGAAACTAGTTATAAGCAAGAGGAGCAACCTCGCTATCATGCTCGTGATGTCGCGATTAAAAGGGCGGAAAATCATCAGTGTCCAGTCATATTGGGGAGTGCAACCCCTTCGCTTGAATCTTTTGCTAGAGCGAAAAAAGGTGTATACCATTTATTAACTTTGTCAAAACGAATGAACGAAATGGCTCTACCATCTGTTTCAATTGTTGACATGCGTGAGGAAATGAGAAGTGGGAATCGCTCGATGTTCTCTGTGGAGCTATTTGAAAAATTAAAAGATCGTTTAGAAAAGCAAGAACAAACGATTTTATTTTTAAATAGAAGAGGACATTCATCCTTTTTACTTTGTCGGGATTGTGGGTATGTAATGCAGTGTCCACACTGTGACATATCATTAACTTTTCATCGGTTTTCAAATGAAATGAAATGTCATTATTGTGGGTTTACAACAGGTGTACCAGAAAAATGTCCTGAATGTACGAGCCAACATATTCGTTATTTTGGTACTGGAACCCAGAAGGTGGAAGAAGAATTAAATAAGGTGCTTCCTGAAGCTAGAATCATTCGGATGGATGTTGATACAACATCAAGAAAAGGAGCACATGAAAAGTTGCTCGATCAATTTAAATCAGGACGAGCCGATATTTTATTGGGAACGCAAATGATTGCCAAAGGTTTAGATTTCCCAAACATCACACTTGTTGGAGTTTTAAGTGCAGATACGATGCTGAATTTGCCCGACTTTAGAGCTGCGGAAAAGACCTTTCAATTATTGACACAAGTAAGTGGAAGGGCAGGTAGACATGAATTAACTGGAGAGGTTGTCATTCAAACTTATGCTCCTGAGCATTACAGTGTGCAGCTGGCAGGACAACAAAACTATGATCATTTCTATCAGCGAGAAATGATGCTACGAAAAATGGGATCCTATCCACCTTTTTATTATTTGTCTTTGGTAACTGTCAGTCATGAAGATTTAATGAAGGTTATTTCTGTTACAGAAAAGATGGCAAAATTTATTCGAGCAAATCTTTCAGAACAAGCAGTCATATTAGGACCTGCATCCTCACCGATTCCACGAATCAATGATAGATATCGTTATCAATGTTTGATAAAATACAAGCATGAACCAAAATTAACACAAACATTAAAAAGACTAGTAGAACATTATCAGCAACAATACAATAAAGAAGGTTTGACTATTTCCATTGATGTTAATCCTTATAACATGATGTGACATCGAAAAGCGTAGGGCGGTTGCTTAGGGGCGACAAGCAAATGTTCTGAATCTGTAGAAGGGTGCATTTTCCCTTCGAAAGATTCAGGTTATTAGACCTCGAGCCCCTACCGCCCAAAGCTGGACACCGAAAAGCGTAGGGCGGTTGCTTAGGGGCGACAAGCAAATGTTCTGAATCTGTAGAAGGGTCATTTTCCCTTCGAAAGATACAGGTTATTAGACCTCGAGCCCCTACCGCCCAAAGCTGGACACCGAAAAGCGTAGGGCGGTTGCTTAGGGGCGACAAGCAAATGTTCTGAATCTGTAGAAGGGTGCTTTTTCCCTTCGAAAGATTCAGGTTATTAGACCTCGAGCCCCTACCGCCCAAAGCTGGACACCGAAAAGCGGAAGCGCATGTACAGCGACGTACAAATTTTCATAATAAGGTTAAACGGTTAAGTTGGCCACATCCTGTGGTTACGCTGTTCTGACCTGCGTTTTATTGAAAAAAGATAAGTGTTAGAAAGTAGTGAGAGAGATGACCAGAGTTATTTTTATGGGAACACCTGATTTTTCGGTACCTATTCTAAAAAAGTTAATGGATGAGAAATATGATGTCATAGCAGTTGTAACGCAACCAGACCGTCCGGTTGGGCGTAAAAAAAAGCTTACGGCACCCCCAGTCAAGATAGAGGCGGAACGTTTAGGAATACCAGTATTGCAACCGGAAAAAATTCGTGATCCTCTAGAGGTACAGAAGATTGTGGATTTAAAACCTGATTTACTAGTGACAGCAGCTTATGGACAAATATTACCAGAATCTTTGTTAAAGGCCCCGAAACATGGATGTATTAATGTGCATGCTTCATTGCTTCCTGAATTAAGGGGTGGGGCTCCGATCCATTATGCATTATTGCAAGGAAAAGAAAAAACAGGTATCACAATTATGTATATGGTGAAACAATTGGATGCTGGGGATATTCTTACGCAAGTTGAGGTACCGATTGAAGAAAATGACGATGTTGGAAGTTTACATAATAAACTTAGTTTAGCTGGAGCGAAATTACTTTCCGAAACAATACCTGATTTATTAGCAGGAAAAATAAACCCAGTCCCGCAAGACCATCAACTAGCGACATTTGCCTCAAATATATCGAGAGAACAAGAAAAAATTAATTGGGATGAATCCGGTGAGACTATTTATAACCAAATTAGAGGATTAAGTCCTTGGCCAGTAGCTTATACTATTTGGTCGGGTAAAACATTAAAAATATGGCGAGCGGAAAAGGTGGAAAATTCCACACAAAAATTACCGGGAACGATAGTGAGTGTGGAAAAAAATAGTTTTACCGTTTCGACCAATAATGAAATAGGAATTAAAATATTAGAGGTACAGCCAGCAGGTAAAAAGAAAATGACGACTGAACAGTTTTTAAATGGAACAGGGTCTACAATTAAATTAGGGGACCGATTGGGGCAGGATAATGAATAAAAAGAAAAAGTCTGTTCGAGAAGCAGCTCTAGATATATTGGAGTTGATTGATAAACAACAATCTTACAGTAATTTATTATTGAACCAGGTAATCCAAAAGGAAAAAATAACAGGGCCTGATGTAGGATTGCTTACAGAGTTGGTTTATGGAACGATACAGCGTAAGTTAACCTTAGATTATTATCTTCAACCTTTTTTACGGAAGCAACCTGACCACTGGGTGTTAAATTTATTACGTTTATCTATTTACCAGATGGTTTATTTAGATAAAATTCCCGATCGAGCGATTTTATTTGAAGCTGTTGAAATTGCAAAAAAACGCGGACATAAAGGAATTTCCAGTTTTGTGAATGGAATTTTAAGACAAGTCCAGAGACAGGGAGTCCCATCCCTCAACATCATTGCTGACCCTATAGAACGTCTTTCAGTCGAGACGAGTCATCCTTTATGGTTAGTACAAAGATGGAATAAGCAGTTTGGTTGGGAAAAAACAAAATCGATGTGTGAATATAATTTACTGCCCCCTGTGCAAACGGCGAGAGTTAACATGCTAATGACTTCAATGGAAGAGGTAATAAGTTTATTAAAGGAAGAAGGCTTTGATGTTCAACCTAGTCCTATTATTCCCGAGGGTATTAGAGTTCTTAGAGGAAATATTGCCCATTCAAAAGTTTATGAATCTGGGTTGATTAGTATTCAAGATGAAAGTTCTATGGTTGTTGCATATGCATTGGAATTATCCCCAGATTTAGCAGTGCTTGATGCTTGTGCAGCGCCGGGAGGAAAAACAGGACATATTGCCGAAAAACTAAAAGGAACTGGGAAGGTTGTTGCGCTTGATCTCCATTCACATAAAGTGCGGCTCATAAATGAAAATGCGGCCCGCCTCCAACTTCAAAATATTGAAGCTAATGTGATGGATAGCAGAAATACGAGCGAATTACTAGAGCTAGAGTCTTTTGATCGTGTTTTGGTGGATGCTCCTTGTTCTGGTTTAGGAGTTTTACGACGTAAACCTGATATAAAATATTCAAAGACTATTCAAGATATTGCGGCATTGAGTCATGTTCAATTAGAAATTTTAAATGAATCTGCAAGATTGCTGAAAAAGAATGGCCTACTAATCTATAGTACCTGTACAGTTGATATGGAAGAAAATTTAGAGACTGTGAATGAATTTTTACGACAGCAAGAAAACTTTATACCACATTACATTCATTTACCCAATAGTCTAACTCATCTAGTTGATCCGAAAGAAAATAAGGTGCAAATTTTACCACAAGACTTCGGTGGTGACGGCTTTTTTATTGCTGCTTTTAAAAAGAAGGATCAGTAATAGATAATTCGAACCCTTAAAGATAAGCGAGTAGCTTAAAGAGGAGAAGAAAATATGGATGCGATATTTAAAACAGATCAGGGAAAAATACGAAAACTTAATGAGGATAGCGGAGGGATTTTTTTAAATTCCGCTAATCATTATCTTGCTATTGTGGCAGATGGAATGGGTGGGCATAATGCTGGAGAAGTTGCTAGTCAAATAGCCGTGTCAAGCTTAGGAGAACTTTGGGAAAACACGAAAAGTTTTACTTCACCTGAAATGGCTGAACAATGGATTCGTACACAAGTGGAGTATGTGAATAAGAAAATTTTTGAACATTCCCAGTTACACCCGGAATGTGAAGGAATGGGAACCACTTTAGTTGCCGCTTTATGTTTAGATGGATTTGCGACCATTGTCAATATTGGTGATAGTCGTTGCTATTTGCACAATGAAAATGGCTTTAAACAAATAACGGAAGACCATTCACTTGTAAATGAACTTGTGAAAGCAGGAGAAATTTCAGCAGAAGATGCAGAATTTCATCCTAGAAAAAATATGTTGCTAAAAGCAATGGGAACGGAATTAGAAACGGATATGGATATTTTAACAGTTACACTTGAAGAAAATGATAAACTATTACTTTGTTCGGACGGACTATCCAATAAGCTTTCAGTAGCTGAGATGCAGGAAATTATCAAGGATGAAATAGAACTTGACCAGAAGGCAAAAAAACTCATTAATTTAGCTAACCATTATGGTGGAGAAGATAATATTTCCGTTGCCATTATTGCAGCACAAGCTGAAAGCAGGTGCAAGGATTAATGTTAATAGGAAGAAGAGTCAGTGGCCGTTATAAGGTAATCCGACTAATCGGCGGAGGCGGTATGGCCAATGTTTATTTGGCTCATGATATGATTCTTGATCGTGATGTGGCAATAAAAATATTACGATTAGATTTTGCTACAGAAGATGAATTTATTCGTCGTTTTCAAAGAGAAGCACAATCAGCGACAAGTTTGACTCATGAGAATATCGTTAGCATCTATGATGTAGGAGAAGAGGATGATATCTATTACATTGTCATGGAATTTGTAGATGGCATGACATTAAAAGAATATATCCAAAGTTACCATCCACTTGAAATTGAAAAAACAATTGACATAATGAAACAATTAACTTCAGCTGTTGCTCATGCACATCAGAATCATATTATACACAGGGATATAAAGCCACAGAATATATTAATAGACCACGATGGTCATGTAATGATAACTGATTTTGGTATCGCAATGGCCTTAAGTGCTACTTCGATTACACAAACTAATGCTGTGTTAGGATCAGTTCATTATTTGTCTCCTGAGCAAGCAAGAGGGGGGATGGCTACAAAAAAATCTGATATCTATTCATTAGGTATTGTCATGTTCGAGTTACTAACGGGGCGATTGCCTTTTTTTGGAGAATCTGCCATTTCGATTGCTTTGAAACATTTACAATCTGATACCCCTTCCCCAAGACGCTGGAATCCAATGGTCCCACAAAGTCTGGAAAATATTGTTTTAAAAGCAACAACAAAAGATCCTTTCCAGCGCTATGATAGTGCGGAAGAAATGGAAAGTGATTTAGATACGGCATTAGATCCTGCTCGGAAAAATGAACCGAAATTTGCTATTCCCGAAGACCATGAAGCAACGAAAGCCATCCCGATTATCACTGAAGATGATCTTACAAATATGAACAACAAAACGATTCCACATCCCAAAAATGGACAAGCAAAAGGGGATACAAAAAACGCTACTAAGCCTAGCCCTAAAAAGAAAAAACGTAAAAAATGGCCATGGGTTGTAGGGAGTATTTCAGCTTTATTAATATTACTCCTCGTATTTTTGATGTTTATTTTACCTGCAATTCATGCAGCGCAGACGATTGAAGTCCCAGATCTGAGGGGAGAAGAATATGATGATGCCGTTGCAATGCTTGTTGATAATGGATTGGAAATAGGTGATACGATAGAGATGCCTAGTGAAGAAGTTGACGAAGGAAAAGTAATCAAAACAGATCCGAGGGCAGGTAAATCAATTAAAAAAGGGCAGATAGTTAAAATTTATTTAAGTACTGGAAAAGAAAAAGTCACTTTATCTGATTATACAGGTCAATCATTCGAAGATGTGAAAGAGTTATTGGAAAAGTTAGGTTTCAATGTTGATGATATTCAAAAAGAGGAAGTATATAACGATGCATCAGCAGGGACGATTATAGAGCAAACTCCTGATCCAGAAACAGAAGTTATTCCAGATGAAGTAACATTAAAATTTGTAGTAAGCATGGGGCAAGAATTACTGACATTGAAAGATTTAACGGGTTATAATCGGAAAGGCTTAGAAAATTATGAGGAATCAACTGGATTAGATATCGATATGTCTGCTGAGGAATATTCCGATACAGTGCCTGAAGGGATTGTTATATCCCAAGAACCTGAAAGTGGAACCGAACTTTCCAAAGGAGAGAAGGTAAAGGTTATAATTTCAAAAGGTCAGGAAGAAATTCCATTTAAAGAAGTAACGAAAGAAATCACCATTCCATACGATCCTTCAGCTAATGAAGAAGAAAACATGGATGAAGAGGAAGTAGGGGAAGAAGGACAAGAGGAAGGAGAACAGGAGCAAGAGGAGAAGAAGGAAAATCCTCCTCAAGAAATAAAAATATTAATACAGGATATGGATAACAATATGTCTGTTCCGGCTGATACCTTCACTATTACTGAAACATCTGTAAGAGAAGTGAAATTCAGAATAGAAAAAGGGAGCTCGGCAAGCTATAAGGTAATGAGAGGTAATACTGTCATTAAAGAAGAGGATGTACCTTATCCTGGGGATTAAAGATCTGTTTAAATAGCATAACATCGGCTAAAAAAGACTAGCTTTTTTAGCCGATACTATATAACGCCTCAAAGCATGAGGCGGTTTTAACATTCTGGACTTGCCTCCTTTATTCATAGGGCAGAAGGAAACACAGAAAATAAAACTTATGAAATTTTGTATATTCTCTAGTACGAAAGGAAAGGTGACATGTCGGAAGGAATTATTATTAAAGCTCTAAGTGGATTTTATTATGTAGAAGATAAGGGACAAATTATTCAATGTCGTGGCAGAGGGGTTTTTAGAAAAAATAAAATCACCCCTTTGGTGGGAGATCAGGTTGTTTATCAAGCGGAAAATGACAAAGAAGGGTATATAATGGAGATCAAACCAAGGCGGAATGAATTGATCCGACCTCCTGTTGCAAATATTGATCAAGCGATCTTGATCTTTTCTGCAAAGGAACCGAACTTTAATTCTGTTCTACTTGATCGCTTTCTTGTTTTGGTTGAATTTCATCAGATTATTCCAGTTATTTGCATAACAAAGATGGATCTTTTGTTAGAAACTGAAATAAAGATATTGAAAGAACAATTGTCTGTTTATGAACGAATTGGTTATGAAATTATTTTCTTATCCTCCCATACGACTGAAGGAATTGAACAGTTTCGTTCCATTATTGGAACTCATACGAGCGTTTTTGCAGGACAATCAGGAGTGGGGAAAACTTCATTGTTGAATGCTTTACAACCCAATTTGGCATTAAAAACAAATGAGATCTCAACCCACTTAGGCCGTGGTAAGCATACGACAAGACATGTTGAATTCATTCAAATAGATAATGGATTGATCGCAGACACACCTGGATTTAGTTCTTTGGATTTTAATGAATTAGATATTGAAGATTTACCATGGACCTTTCCGGAAATACAAGAAATAGGAAAAGACTGTAAATTTCGTGGATGCCTCCATGAAAATGAACCACATTGTGCAGTTAAAGCAGCTGTAGAAATAGGGGATATTGATGAGGATCGATATCAACATTATTTACAGTTTTTAGGAGAAATTAAAGATAGAAAGCCGAGGTATTAATATTATGAAAATTGCACCCTCCATATTATCGGCAGATTTTACGAAATTAGGAGAAGAAGTGAAAGAAGTAGAAGCCGCTGGAGCGGATTATATTCATATTGATGTAATGGATGGGCACTTTGTGCCAAATATTACGATGGGACCACTTGTTGTAAGTGCCGTAAAGAAAGTAACGAAATTACCATTAGATGTTCATTTAATGATTGAACATCCTGAACAATATATCCATGAATTTGCACAGGCAGGGGCAGATATAATTACCGTTCATGTGGAAGCAGATCGACATATCCATCGCACTCTTCAAGAAATAAAAAAATTAGGTGTTAAGTCTGGTGTCGTGCTAAATCCGGCTACACCAGCTACAATGATTGAAAATATTTTGGAAGAAATTGATATGGTCTTATTAATGACTGTTAACCCTGGTTTCGGGGGTCAGACGTTTATTAACGCCGTATTGCCAAAGATCGGAGAAGTGCAGCGTATGATACAAGCTAAAAATCTTGATGTCGATATTGAGGTGGATGGTGGAATTGATACCCAAACGGCAAAAATATGTAAGGAAGCTGGGGCGAATGTTTTTGTTGCAGGCTCTGCAATTTTTGGACGTGCGGATCGAAATTTAGCGATTCAAGAAATACGCTCTAGCATCGGATATGAATAAACGAATAAATATTGTGGCTGGTGGACCTATACAACATATACCGAATCTTAGCACCTACAACGATGAAAATACGCTTTGGGTTGGAGTAGATAGAGGTGTTTATTATTTACTCAAACATGAGATTAATCCAACCATTGCGATTGGTGATTTTGATTCTGTCTCCGAAGAAGAGTGGAAGGTTATTCAACAGACTGTAAATGAATTAGAAATTCATCAGCCGGAAAAAGATGAAACCGATATGGAATTAGCCTTAGACTGGTCAACAAGTAAGGAGCCTTCTAGTATAAAGATTTTCGGAGCTACTGGGGGAAGATTGGATCATTTCTTAGCCAATGCATTTATGTTAGTGAAATACCAAAAGCCACGGTCATATCCGATTGAAATGATAGATAAACAAAATGATATAGCCATTTTTTTTCCTGGTCAGTATCAAATCAAGCAGGATAAAGATAAAAAATACATTTCATTTATATCCTTAAGCCATGAAATTAACTGCTTATCTCTAACCGGTTTTAAATATCCACTCGTTGATCAAAATGTTGCGTTTACTTCTTCTTTATGTATAAGCAATGAACTTATACAAAAAACTGGTACTTTTTCATTTGAAAAAGGCATATTAATGATGGTAAGAAGTAATGATTAAGAAGTAGTCTTTTATTTTTAGATGTTGTTCAAAAAAGTTCGATAAAATCAATCCATTGAAATTTGAGTTGGCTTGTTTCTCTGTTGCATTTGTAATAGGAACACAGGATATTTACTAAATTGTATATCTCCTGAATGAGGTAAAAATCAACAGTTCCTATGCTAGTTCGCTATTTGAAACTCGCTATCTTGAATTTTTGGATGAACAAGGACCTTAATGGAAAACATAAATGAATTTAGCAAACTTGGTCCTTTTTATCCCTCTTTTGAACACATATTTTTTAAGGCAAGTACTTATTTATAAACATTGTATATAATGATCAGGGGTAAATGAGGGTATTTTTTAGGTTAGGAGGGAATGAAGTGAGATTTTATACGATTAAACTTCCAAAATTTTTGGGTGGGATTGTAAGGGCCATGCTAGGAGCCTTTAAAAAGGGGTAAATAGCTGACCCTTATAGATGAAATGATCCATTTTGTTCCTACAAATGGGGAAAAGCAATTAGAAATATGATTATTTTTAACAAAAAAGGCGCCTTTTAGGACGCCTTTTTTGTTTGGCCTGCTAAGAAGCAGGGCACAAAAGGCATTACAACAAGATGTCATAACGCCTATTATCCTTACATGTATTATACACGTTCAACTTTACCGGATTTAAGTGCACGCGCAGAAACCCAAACACGCTTCGGTTTTCCGTCTACAAGGATTCTCACTTTATGAAGATTTGCTTTCCAAGTACGTTTATTCGCATTCATTGCGTGTGAACGTTTATTTCCAGATCTTGTTTTACGACCTGTAACAACACATTGTTTTGCCATTCTGTATTCCCTCCTGTCACTGAAGTCAGACTATTGATTCGTTCATTCCTTCAAATTTCCTCAGACACTTAAATAATTTACCACAGATATATGCTGATTGCAATCATTCTTATCAGCCGTATGATGAGGAAATAATGTTTTTTTATTCAAATATATTATTCAAAAAGAGCAATACTTTAAAAATAGTTAACATTATAGTAAAATGTTTTTATCTATGTTGTGAGTGCGTCATAAAAAAAGTGTTATGTATGATGTGGGGGATTTCGACCAACTAAGGAGGAATTTACATGTCCATAGAATTAAAAAATAGTTACGGCCATATTGATATATCCAATGAAGTAATCGCAATAACTGCTGGCGGTGCTGCGATTGATTGTTATGGGATTGTCGGAATGGCTTCCAAGAATCAAATTAAAGATGGTCTAACAGATATTTTACGGAAGGAAAATTTCACTCGCGGAATCATTGTTCGTCAGGAAGAAGAAGCTTTACACATAGATATGTATATCATTGTGAGTTATGGAACGAAAATATCTGAAGTTGCCCATAATGTACAATCTAAGGTGAAATATACACTTGAACAAACAATAGGAGTTGCTGCTGACACTGTTAATATTTATGTTCAAGGGGTTCGAGTAGTGAACCCGTAATGGAGGAGGAAAAAATTAGTGTCTATACAAACATTGGATGGAAATCAATTTGCTGAAATGATCATAAAAGGAGCCAACCATTTGGGAGCCAATGCTCAAATGGTCGATGCATTGAATGTTTTTCCTGTACCTGATGGTGATACTGGAACAAATATGAATCTTTCCATGACTTCTGGCTCAAAAGAAGTGCAAAAAAACAAACAAGCCCATATTGGAAAGGTAGCAATGGCTTTATCAAAAGGTCTTTTAATGGGGGCACGCGGAAATTCAGGTGTTATTTTATCACAGCTTTTTCGTGGGTTCGCTAAGGATATTGAACAGAAATCAGTTTTAGATGGAAAAGATTTTGCGAATGCTTTCGAAGCTGGAGTAAAAACGGCTTATAAAGCTGTGATGAAACCAGTAGAGGGAACGATCCTGACTGTTGCGAAAGATTCAGCCCAAAAAGCAATTGAAACAGCTAAATCTGATGATGATATTATTGGCATTATGGAAGCAGTCTTAAAGGAGGCAAAAGCATCTTTGAAGCGTACTCCTGAGCTATTACCGGTTTTGAAAGAAGTCGGAGTTGTTGATAGTGGTGGGCAAGGATTAGTCTGTGTATATGAAGGCTTTTTAGCATCCTTAAAAGGAGAGGCCTTACCAGATAATCCTGTCCTTGAACCAAGTATGGATGAACTTGTGAATGCCCAACACCATCAAAGTGTACAAGGGTTTTTACATACAGATGATATTGTCTTTGGTTACTGTACTGAATTTATGGTGAAGTTTGATTCGAAGAAAAAGAAATTTTCGGAACAAACTTTTCAAGAAGATTTAAGCCGCTTTGGTGATTCTCTCCTAGTCATTTCAGATGATGATGTAGTGAAAGTTCATATACATTCAGAAGAACCAGGAGAAGTTCTCAGTTATGGCCAAAAGTATGGCAGCTTAATCAATATGAAAATTGAAAATATGCGAGAGCAACATAGCACTATTTTAGAAAATGATAAGCAACATCAAAATGCAAACCAACCAGCTAAAAAGGAAAAACAGCCATATGCGATCATTGCTGTTTCAATGGGGGAAGGAATTGCTGAATTATTTAAAAGTCTAGGGGTTGAAAAGGTCATTGAAGGCGGCCAAACAATGAATCCAAGTACGGAGGATATTGTAAAGGCAATTCAATCTACCCATGCTGAAAAAATTCTCCTCCTCCCTAATAATAAAAATATTATTATGGCGGCTGAACAAGCGGCAGAAGTAGCTGAAGAAGAGGTATTTGTTGTACCTACAAAAACTGTTCCTCAAGGTTTAGCAGCTGTATTGGCCTTTAATTCTTCCCTTTCCCTTGAACAAAATGGACAAGAGATGAGCGGAGCTGCACAAGAGGTTAAAACAGGACAAATTACTTATGCTGTTCGCGATACAGTGATTGATGGTTTATCGATTCAAAAAGATGATTATATGGGAATTCAAGACGGAGTTATCGTGGAAGCCAATCAAGAGTTAAAAAGTACAGTCCAGAATCTTCTTCAGCATATGCTTGATAGTGATTCTGAAATTCTTACGATACTTTATGGGGAAGATACGGATACGAACGCTGTAAGCCAGCTAGTAGAGGAGCTCCATGATCAATATCCAGATCTTGAAATAGAAGTTCACAATGGAAAACAACCGTTATATCCATATATTTTTTCTGTTGAATAATCACCAAAAATTATATAAATGTTATAGAATGGAAGGGGAAACCCTTCCTTTTTTATGGTTTGTTTTTTACTTATATAACGTGAATTGAAAGAAAATATATTTGGGAGTGCAATAAAGTGAATAATTTGCTCGAAGGATCAACAACTTTATTAAACGGAATCGGGGAGGAAACGGCTGAAACTCTCTCTGAAATGGGAATTGATACGATTAATGATTTATTAAATTACCTTCCTTATCGATATGAAGATGTTAGATTACGTGATTTAAATGAAGTTACTCATGGTGAAAAAATAACAATCGAAGGAAAGGTACATAGTGAACCGGCGATTGTTTATTATGGTAGGAAGAGAAATCGATTAGTAATTCATTTGCTCGTTACACAGTATTTAGTTAAGGCGGTTTTTTTTAATCGAGCGTTTTTAAAGAAAAAAATCGTTATTGGGGATACTGTTACTGTTTCTGGGAAATGGGATAAGCATCGTTTGACGATAACCGGGCAAGATATCCAGATTAATCCAAAGGACCATACTAATGAGTTCGAACCTGTCTATCCCTTAAAGGGGGCAATGACAACGAAAGCATTGCGAAGATTTATGGAACAAGCTTTTAAAGAATATGGCGATATAATTAATGAGACATTACCTGAGGACTTATTGGCGAAATACAAATTACCAAGCAGAAAACTTGCTTTAAGGAAAATTCATTTTCCACAAAGTCTTGCTGAAGTGAAGGAAGCACGTCGACGTCTCATTTATGAAGAGTTTTTCTTCTTCCAATTAAGACTACAGGCTTTCCGCAAAATGAAAAGAGAAGCATCTAAAGGTCTAACTCAACAGTATAATCTGCAGCACTTAAAAACATTTATACAGTCCCTTCCATTTGAATTAACCCATGCCCAAAAAAAAGTAGTTAATGAAATCTGCCGAGATTTAAAATCATCATATCGGATGAATCGCCTATTACAAGGGGATGTAGGTTCAGGTAAAACGGTTGTAGCAGCGATTGGACTTTATGCTAGTGTAACGGCTGGTTACCAGTGTGCAATGATGGTGCCGACCGAGATTCTAGCTGAGCAGCATTTTACCTCTTTAAAATCTTTATTTCATGAAACGGATGTTACGATCGAATTATTAACTAGCTCAGTTAAGGGGAAAAAACGCACGGGAATCCTTGAGAAATTGCTTAAAGGTGAGATCGATATTTTAATAGGGACACACGCACTTATCCAACATGATGTTGTTTTTGCGAAATTAGGCTTAGTCATAACAGATGAGCAACATCGTTTTGGTGTTGAACAACGTAAAATTTTACGCGAAAAAGGCGAGACACCAGATGTGTTATTTATGACAGCAACGCCAATCCCAAGAACTTTAGCAATCACCGTCTTTGGAGAAATGGATGTTTCGGTTATTAATGAAATGCCATCAGGGAGAAAAAAGATCGAAACATACTGGGTGAAACATAATAGTATTGATCGTGTCTTTGAATTTATAGAAAAAGAATTAATGAAAGGGAGACAAGCTTATATTATTTGTCCTCTTATTGAAGAGTCAGATAAACTTGATGTTCAAAATGCAATTGATGTTTATGAGATTTTATCACAGTATTTTCACGATAAATACAAAGTCGGTTTAATGCACGGTAAATTACCTGCAAAAGAAAAAGATGATGTGATGAGAGCATTTAGTGAAAATCATCTCCAACTCCTTGTCTCGACAACTGTGGTTGAAGTAGGAGTGAATGTTCCGAATGCTTCTCTCATGGTTATCTATGATGCGGAACGTTTTGGCTTATCCCAGCTTCATCAGCTTCGCGGAAGAGTGGGAAGAGGAAGCGAACAATCATATTGCATCTTATTAGCTGATCCTAAGTCAGATAATGGGAAAGAAAGAATGAGAATCATGACCGAAACCACAGATGGCTTCGTACTGAGCGAAAGAGATTTGGAATTACGCGGCCCAGGTGATTTTTTTGGAAAGAAACAGAGTGGTTTACCAGAGTTTAAAATTGCTGATATGGTTCATGATTATCGTGCATTAGAAGCGGCACGGAACGATACGGTTGCTTTACTAGAAGAAGCTGACTTTTGGCAAAGTCCCGAATATTTACCATTACGAAATTATTTAGCGACAACAGAAATTCTAAATGGCGAGAAATTAGATTGAAGTTATTTTAAGTGGATGGACAGATAAAATCACGATATGGAACGCAACGCTATTTGTCCGACGTCTTGTAGTTTTACCGATGGCAGTAAATAGGACTCCCGTATGATCTAACAATCTGTAAGATTTACTTAAAGGTTGCGCAATGTTTCTACTTTTTATATACTACTATTAATACCTAGTCTTAATATCTTGATTGGTGCTGATGAAATATGAGACCTCCAAAAAAAGAACGTCAAAACTTATTACAAGAGACGATTCAAGAGAATCCTTTTATTACGGATGAGGAATTGGCAGAAAAATTCTCTGTAAGTGTGCAAACTATTCGGCTTGATCGCATGGAGTTGGCTATCCCCGAATTAAGAGAGAGAATTAAAACGGTAGCGGAAAAACACGTGGAAGATGAAGTAAAAGCTCTACCGATTGAAGAGGTAATTGGAGATATTATTGATATTGAATTAGATGAATCTGCGATCTCTATCTTTGATGTCAAACAAGAGCATACGTTTAAACGAAATGCGATTGCAAGAGGCCATCATTTATTTGCACAAGCCAATTCACTGGCTGTGGCTGTCATAAATGACGCACTTGCTTTAACTGTCAAGGTGAATATCCATTTTACGCGGCCAGTTAAATCTGGAGAAAGAGTGATTGCTAAGGCGAAAGTGCGAAAGCAGCAATGGCAAGGAGATCGCACGATTGTAGATGTGAAAAGTTATGTGGACAAAGAATTAGTATTTAAGGGCGAATTTGAGATGTTTCGTTCTAGTCAAACATCAGAGGGTGAGAAAGTATGAGAATTGCGATCGATGCTATGGGGGGAGATCATGCGCCTAAAGAAATAATTTTAGGTGTAAATCGTGCTATTGAAGAGTTTACCGATATAGAATGTACGTTATTCGGGAATGAAGAAGAGATCAATAAGTACGTCGAAAAAAATGATCGGATAGCCATTGTCCATACGGATGAAAAGATTGAATCTACAGATGAACCAGTTAAAGCAGTTAGGAGAAAAAAAACGGCTTCCATGGTGATGATGGCTCAAGCTGTCAAGGATAAAACGGCTGATGCTTGTATTTCTGCAGGTAATACAGGAGCTTTGATGGCAGCAGGTTTATTTATTGTTGGTAGAATCAAAGGGATTGAGCGTCCTGCACTTGCTCCGACATTACCAACATTAGATGGAAAAGGGTTTGTTTTTTTAGATGTAGGAGCCAATGCAGATGCCAAGCCAGAACATTTATTACAATATGCTACTATGGGGAGCATATATGCACAGAATGTCAGGAAGATTGCTAATCCTAAAGTAGCTTTGTTGAATATCGGAACCGAAGAAAATAAAGGAAATGATCTTACGAAAAAGGCTTTTACTTTATTACAAGATTCAGAGCTAAACTTTATTGGTAATATTGAGTCACGTGATTTATTGACAGGCTCTGCTGATGTTATAGTGACAGATGGGTTTACTGGTAATGTAGTTCTTAAAAATATCGAAGGAACAGCAGCAAGTCTTTTTTCTATGTTGAAAGATACATTTATGAATAGTTTTAAAAATAAAATAGCAGCTGGTTTAATTAAATCGGACCTGTTGGAAATTAAAAATAAAATGGATTACACGGAATATGGTGGGGCCTGTTTGTTTGGATTAAATGCACCAGTTGTGAAAGCACATGGTTCATCCAATGCGAACGCCATTTACCACGCAATAAGGCAGACAAGAGAAATGGTGCACCATCATATCTCTGAAACAATTGCGAACTCATTAAAATTAGATAATGAATAATGTAAGGCGCAATGTCCTGTACGTTGAAAGTATGCGTCGGGCTTGTGTGTGTAGTATTGACTTTCATTATTAATACAGTCTTGTGTCGCATTTGGCGAACCTCCATCTTGAGTGTGATTTTTATAGAATTATTTGAACAACTTTGATTAAAGTGGGAGGAATGGTTATGGGGAAAATAGCCTTTGTATTTCCTGGTCAAGGTTCTCAGACAGTTGGAATGGGAGCTTCCGTAAGGGAAAAGGAACAGAGTGCGAAAGAAATATTTGATTTAGCGGATAAGAGATTAGGTCGAGACTTGACATCTATTATACTAAACGGCCCTCAAGAAGAATTAACAAAAACTGCAAATGCTCAACCAGCTCTTCTTACCACGAGTATTGCGCTTTTACAAGGGTTGAGTGAAGCGGGTATTCAACCAGATTACACAGCTGGTCATAGTCTGGGTGAATATACCGCTTTAGTAGCCAGCGGTGCCATTTCTTTTTCCGATGCTGTCTATGCTGTTGCGAAACGAGGAGAACTGATGGAAGAAGCGGTTCCAAATGGCGAGGGAACAATGGCAGCTGTTCTTGGAATGGATCGGACGCTTCTTTCCGATATTTGTCAACAGGTAGCGGATAATGGGAAACCAGTACAGTTAGCTAATATGAATTGTCCTGGTCAAATCGTGATTTCAGGTTCAGTTGCAGGAGTTACAGAGGCTGGAGAAATAGCGAAAAAGGGTGGAGCTAAGCGAGTATTGCCATTACAAGTTAGTGGCCCCTTTCATTCGGTTTTAATGAAACCTGCTGCGGAAAGTTTTACGGCTGTTTTGGACGAGATACACATTCGGGAAGCACATATTCCTTTAATTGCTAATGTAACGGCGAAGCCAATAAGCGACCGACTTGAAATTCAAAAGCTTTTGCTAGAACAGTTGTATTCTCCAGTTTTATGGGAAGACTCTGTACGACAAATGATTGAACTAGGTGTCGACACTTTTGTTGAAATTGGACCAGGCAAAGTATTAACAGGTCTTATTAGAAAAATTAATCGAGATGTTACGGCTTTATCAGTTCAAGATTCGGAAAGCTGTCAAGCAGCTGTTACGGCATTAAGGGGGAATGAAGGATGAAGCTTGAAAATAAAGTGGCCATTGTAACAGGAGCTTCCAGAGGAATTGGAAAAGAAATCGCCCTTACGCTTGCAAAAGAAGGGGCAAATGTTGTTGTGAATTACTCTGGCAACGAAGAAAGAGCAAAAGAGACAATGGACGAAATTCTTGAGTTAGGAAGAAAATCGATTATTTATCAATGTGATGTATCGGATCCTTCTTCTGTTCAATCCATGATTAAAGAAACGATTCAACAGTTTGGACAAGTAGATATTCTCGTGAATAATGCTGGCATTACTCGTGATAATCTATTAATGCGAATGAAAGAATCAGAATGGGACGATGTAGTAGATACAAATTTAAAAGGTGTTTTTAATTGCACGAAAAGTGTATCTAGACAAATGATGAAGCAGCGTTATGGGAGAATAATAAATATTTCTTCTGTTGTAGGGTCAAGTGGGAATCCGGGACAAGCTAACTATTCCGCCGCAAAAGCGGGTGTGATTGGTTTGACTAAAACATCTGCATTGGAGTTGTCGGCAAGAGGGATAACAGTTAATGTGATTGCGCCCGGCTTCATTACGACTGATATGACTGAGAAACTGCCTGATGATGCAAAGGAAGCAATGTTGAAGCAAATTCCACTTGGTTCCTTCGGTGAACCGAAGGATATTGCTACTTTAACTGTATTTCTTGCTTCTGATGAAGCAAAATATATTACAGGTCAAACCATTCACGTAAATGGTGGCATGTATATGTAAGAGAAATATGACTTTTTTGTTATGGCTTGTTTATCTTTTGAACAGATTCGACTATAATACTTGAGGGGAGGTGACGAAATGGCAAACACAGTTGAACGTGTAACGAAAATTATTGTGGATCGATTAGGCGTTGAGGAATCGAAGGTGACTCTTGAGGCTTCATTTAAAGATGATCTAGGTGCAGATTCGCTTGATGTTGTTGAACTTGTCATGGAATTAGAAGATGAGTTTGATATGGAAATTTCCGATGATGATGCTGAAAAAATTGCAACAGTAGGCGATGCTGTCAATTACATAGAAAGTAATGCCTAATCTAATGTAAGGATATGTCCCGTCGATTGCTGACGGGACTTTTCTACGTTGTATAAGAAAATTTTAAAAAGTATACACTGTGGAGAAAATGGTTTAATCTAGTATAGGCGTTAAGCAAATAAGGGCATCTTTATAGAACGGGTTTTCGAAAAAAAGTTGTGGAAGAGAAGATCGGGAATGGATGATATTTGCTATCTAAAGGCGGTTATAAAGTCTCTGGACAGGGTGAAGAACATGGGGAGGTTGCAACGAGATGTTGTGAACTTAATCTTTGATCTCAGTGAGGCCATAGCCCCTTGAGGATTTTTTGCATATTCCTTTGGTCTCTTAAAGATTATCATTCATATTTTCCACATGATATAATCTGATTACGAATACCTTAAAAAATCAACTTAGGTGAGGATCAATGCGCAAAACAAATCGAAGCAGAACAAGAAGCAATTCTGAAAATCAAAAAATAAAAGATTTTCAAGTTAATATCGGCACTCAATTCCAAAATGAAACTTTATTAAAACAGGCTCTTACCCATTCATCTTATGTGAATGAGCATCGAAAAAAGAACTATGAAGACAATGAACGCTTAGAATTTCTAGGTGATGCAGTTTTAGAACTAGCGATTTCCCAATACTTATACAAAAAGTTCCCAACTATTAGTGAAGGGGAGCTTACTAAACTTCGGGCTTCTATTGTTTGTGAACCGGCTCTTGTAGAGTTTGCAAATGAATTAGGGTTCGGGGAAGTAGTTCTTCTAGGTAAAGGGGAGGAAATGACAGGGGGACGTGCACGGCCAGCGTTGCTTGCTGATGCATTTGAAGCTGTTATTGGCGCCCTATACCTAGACCAAGGGCTAGACAAGGTAATTGCTTTACTAGAAAAAGTTGTCTACCCTAAAGTAGATGCGGGTGCTTTTTCGCATGCGATGGATTTTAAAAGCCAATTACAGGAAGTTGTGCAAAAAGATGGTACAAGTACATTAGCTTATCAAATTTTACAAGAAGAGGGACCAGCCCATAATCGCATATTTGTATCGCAAGTTTCTCTGGAAGGCAATATTCTTGGCAGAGGAAAGGGACGCTCTAAAAAAGAGGCGGAACAACATGCAGCACAAATGGCACTAGACCATTTGCGATCACATAAACAATAGGGAAAAAGAGGAGGATGAAGATGTTCCTCAAGCAACTAGATATTATCGGCTTTAAATCATTTGCGGAGAAAACAACACTTGATTTTGTGTCTGGTGTCACTGCAGTCGTTGGACCTAATGGAAGTGGGAAGAGTAATATTACCGATGCTATACGTTGGGTTCTAGGTGAACAATCAGCAAGATCATTGCGGGGAGGAAAAATGGAAGATGTAATTTTTGCGGGAAGTGATTCAAGAAAATCGCTAAATTTCGCAGAAGTTTCTCTTACTCTAAATAATGAAGATAACACATTGCCTCTTGAGTATAACGAGGTGTGTGTCACTCGCAGGGTTTTTCGGACTGGCGATAGTGAATATTTATTAAATGGCCACAGCTGTCGGCTGAAAGATATTATTGACTTATTTATGGATTCAGGTTTAGGGAAAGAAGCTTTCTCAATCATAAGTCAAGGGAAAATTGAGGAGATATTAAATAGTAAACCCGAGGAAAGAAGGACAATATTTGAAGAGGCAGCAGGAGTTCTAAAATACAAAACTCGCAAGAAAAAAGCATCCCATAAACTGCAAGAAACGACTGAGAATTTAAATCGTGTAAATGATATTTTATACGAATTAGAAGGCCAATTGGAACCCCTCGAAATGCAAGCTTCAATGGCAAAGGATTATCTACAGAAGAAACAAGACTTAGAAACACATGAAATTGCTTTAACTGTTCATGAAATTGGTGAAAAGCATACCCACTGGGAGAACTCTAAAAAAGTGTTGGAAAAATTAACAGTACAGGAAAAAGATCTCTCTGCTGATATTCAACAGGTCGAATTGTCTTTAGAGTCCGAAAGAACCCAACTAGCTGCTCTAGATGAAAAAATAGCTGAGTGGCAATCTGCCTTATTAACTTCCTCTAAAGACTTAGAAAAGCTTCAAGGTAGACTTGGAATTTTAAAAGAAAGAAAAAATAATGCAGCTTTAAACTCTGGACAGTTGCAGAAAAACATTACTGATGCGGAACAAAAAATAATTCAAATTAAGCAAAAACAAGAGGAGACGAAAGCTGAACTCCTTGAAAAAAAGAATGAAGCGCAGAAGCTTAAGAAAATATTATCAGACAAAAGGAAACAGGTTAGTACTCTTAATGGCTCAATAGAGGAGACAATCGAATCATTAAAAAGTGATTATATTGAGGTGCTGAATCAACAAGCGACAGCAAAAAACGAATTTCGTTACTTGCAACAACAATTAGAGCAGCAAATAGCTAAGAGTAATCGATTAGATCAAGAAAATAAAAAATATCTTGAACAACGAGCTCATTATCTGTCCCAATTGGATGAGAAAATGCAAGAAGTAGAAAAGATCGACAATGAGTTAACTTTTCAAATCGAGCAGTTTCGTAAAACGCAAATTTTGACTAAAGAAACCAAAGAAAAATATGAAGCTAAAAACGACTTGCTAAATAAAGCCTATCAATTTATTCAAAAAGCTCAATCTCGTAAAGACACTTTAGAAGAAATGGAAGAAGATTACACAGGATTTTATTATGGCGTCAAGGAAGTTTTAAAAGCTAAAAAGAGTGAATTAGATGGAATTGAAGGAGCAATTGCAGAATTAATACATGTCCCCCAGCAATTTGCAAAAGCAATGGAAACAGCATTAGGCGGGGCGATGCAACATATTGTTGTCAATTCTGAAGCAAATGCTCGGAATGCAATTGCTTTTTTGAAAAGAAAACAACTGGGGCGGGCTACTTTTTTACCGATGGATGTTATTAAGGGGAGAAATTTGCCTGTACATCAGCAAAGGGACTTAACCAATCATTCCTCCTTTATTGGAATTGCTGCAGATTTAGTGGACTGTGAGCATTCTTACAAACAAGTGATACAGCATTTACTCGGCAATATTGTGATTGCCGATTCTTTAGCAGGTGCGAATCAATTGGCAAAACTATTACAGTTCCGATATCGGATTGTTACTCTTGATGGTGATGTCGTAAATCCGGGTGGTTCGATGACAGGCGGAGCCTCCAAACAAAAAACGACTTCTTTATTAGGTAGAAAAACGGAGCTGGAAGAGCTTAAAACTAAATTAATAGAAATGAAAAGCAAAACTAAGGAACTTGAAGAAGAGTGGCAGCATCTGAAAGATCAGTTAACAAGTAATGAACAACAATTAGAAATGATGAAAGAGAATGGTGATAAGCTTCGGAGTCAAAAAAATGAAGCACAAGCCGAGCTTTCCCATATAGAAATGACAAAGAAAAATGTCGATGATCGTCTTGCCCTTTATGATTTAGAAACGAGCGAGTTAAAAGAAGAGAAAAACAAAATAAAGGAAAGAATGAGTGCCTTAGAAGAAATTACTTCTAATTGCAGTGAAAAAATCATTTCATTGAATACTAAAATAGACGAATTAACCAAGCAAAGAAATGATGAAAGGCATTCAAAAGAATCTCTTGAAAAAGAGATTAATGAACTCTCCTCAAGATACGCTGTCATTAATGAGCAACTTCAGTCTACCCAAAAGCAACTAGCAAATCTTGCAACTGAATTTGAGGAGATCGAGTCACATAAAAACTCACTTATGGATGAATGGGGATTTATTCAAGGGGAGATGACTGGTCATCAAACAAGTGAAGAAGACCTGGCCCAGCTCATTCAGCAGGGTACAAGTGAAAAGGATAGAATAGAAAAGCAGTTGAATAAAGAACGGGAAGATCGCTTTCAAATACAAGTAGCAATTGAACAAATGGAAGCCAATCTAAAAGAACAGAAAAGATTATACAGCGGCATCAGTAATGCTTTAAGAGATGAAGAGGTTAAGAAAAACCGCTTGGATGTTGAACTAGACAACCTCCTTCATATGTTGCGAGAGGATTATTCCTTATCATATGAGGGGGCGAAAGACCAATACCCTCTAATTCTACCTGTTGAGGAAACGAGAAAAAAAGTAAAATTAATAAAACTTGGGATTGAGGAACTTGGTTCTGTTAATCTAGGGGCAATAGAAGAATATGATCGGGTTTATGAAAGATATCATTTTCTTTTGGAACAGCAGACAGACCTAACTGAGGCAAAAACACATCTATTTCGCGTGATGGATGAGATGGATGATGAAATGAAGCGTAGATTTGGAACAACATTTCATGAAATTCAAGACCAATTTACGGGAGTATTTAGGGCTTTGTTCGGTGGCGGTCGTGCGGAATTGAAGCTAACAGATCCTACAGATTTGCTAAATACAGGGGTGGATATTGTAGCCCAACCACCTGGGAAAAAATTACAAAATCTTAGCCTGTTATCAGGGGGAGAAAGATCATTAACAGCGATTGCTTTACTTTTTTCTATTTTGAAGATTCGCCCGGTGCCTTTCTGTGTATTAGATGAGGTGGAAGCAGCTTTAGATGAAGCCAATGTACAGAGATTTAGTCACTATTTGCGAGCATTTAGTCAAGAAACACAATTTATAGTCATAACGCATCGTCAAGGGACAATGCAAGGAGCAGATGTACTTTATGGAGTTACGATGCAAGAATCAGGAGTATCTAAAATCGTATCTGTTAAGTTGGAAAATACACAAGAGATTGTGTAATAAATACTAGGATTGGGGGATTCTAAATGAGTTTTTTTAATAAATTAAAAGAAAAATTTACATCCTCAACAGATTCTGTTTCAGAGAAATTTAAAACAGGATTATCGAAAACAAGGGATCAATTTACAGGAAAAGTAAATGACCTTGTTGCTCGTTATCGAAAAGTAGATGAGGACTTTTTTGAAGAGTTAGAAGAAATTCTTATTCAAGCGGATGTTGGATTTGAAACTGTGATGGACTTAGTTGAGGAATTAAAGTTAGAAGTGAAAAAAAGAAATATTAAAGATCCTGAACAATTACAACCGGTAATCTCAGAAAAATTAATTGAGATTTATGATGGTGGTGAAAACTTATCTTCAGACTTGGCAATAAGAGAATATGAATTATCTGTTATATTATTTGTTGGGGTCAATGGTGTTGGGAAAACAACAACAATTGGTAAATTAGCTCATAAGTTTAAACAAGAAGGAAAAAAAGTTATGCTAGCGGCGGGCGATACATTTCGTGCCGGTGCAATTGAACAATTAGAAGTGTGGGGACAGCGTGTCGGCGTAGATGTAATAAAGCAGGAGGAAGGCTCAGATCCAGCAGCTGTTATGTATGATGCTTTACAGGCAGCAAAGTCAAGAAAAATAGATATCCTGCTATGTGATACGGCTGGTCGTTTACAAAATAAAGTGAATTTGATGAAGGAATTAGAAAAAGTAAAGCGTGTAATTGAAAGAGAAGTACCAGGTGCACCGGATGAAGTTTTGCTTGTTTTAGATGCTACTACTGGTCAAAATGCTTTGATTCAAGCAAAAACTTTTAAAGAGGCTGTTGATGTTAGTGGGATTGTCCTTTCAAAGCTTGATGGAACAGCTAAAGGTGGAATTGTTCTCGCTATCCGTAATGAATTGGATTTGCCTGTTAAATTTGTGGGACTCGGAGAGAATGTAGATGATCTCCAAAAATTTGACCCTGAAAAATATGTGTACGGACTTTTCTCCAACTTGATTGATGAAGTGGAGGATGAAGAAGAAGGGTCTTGACAACCTAACCTTTTCAAGGTATTATTTTGCTGTAAAGGTGTTTAACTTAACAAGGTGGGTTTTACATGACAATGCTTGAGAAAACTACGCGCATCAATTACTTATTTGACTTTTATCAAGCGTTGTTGACTCCAAAACAAAGGAATTATATGTCCCTTTATTACTTGGATGATTTTTCATTGGGTGAAATAGCCGAAGAATTCCAGGTTAGTCGCCAAGCTGTTTATGATAATATTAAAAGAACAGAAGCGATGCTGGAAGATTACGAAGAAAAGTTAAAATTATTTCATAAATACCAAAAACGAAAAAAAGTCACCAAGCAAATGAAACTTTGTCTCGATGAAGGCAAATTGGATAAAGTGATGTTGGAACATTATATAGGTTTGCTTGATGAATTGGATTAGGGGGCGGCCATATGGCGTTTGAAGGTTTAGCCGACCGATTACAGGCAACAATGCAAAAAATTCGCGGTAAAGGGAAAGTTTCTGAAGCGGATGTAAAAACAATGATGCGTGAAGTACGACTTGCTCTACTTGAAGCAGATGTCAACTTTAAAGTCGTTAAACAGTTTGTTCAAAAAGTAAGTGAAAGAGCGGTTGGGCAAGAGGTTATGAAGAGCTTAACCCCTGGTCAACAAGTTATCAAAGTGGTAAAAGAAGAACTGACAGACTTAATGGGGGGAGAGCAAAGTAAAATCGCTGTAGCACAGCGCCCCCCAACGGTTATTATGATGTCAGGTCTCCAAGGGGCTGGTAAAACGACTACAACCGGGAAATTAGCCAATTTACTACGCAAAAAACATAATCGGAAGCCATTACTGGTCGCAGCCGATATATATCGGCCAGCTGCAATTAAACAATTAGAAACTATTGGTAAACAGCTGAATTTACCCGTTTTTTCAATGGGGGATCAGGTAAGTCCAGTTGAGATTGCACAAAAAGCAATTGAAAAGGCGAAGGAAGAACATTATGATTATGTCTTAATTGATACAGCGGGCCGCTTGCATATTGATGGGGAGCTTATGCAAGAATTGCAGGATGTAAAGGAAGTTGCTCGCCCTGATGAAATTTACCTAGTAGTTGATGCGATGACTGGGCAGGATGCGGTTAATGTTGCAAAGGCCTTTAACGATCAACTCGAAATTACTGGGGTAGTCTTAACAAAGTTGGATGGAGATACAAGGGGTGGTGCAGCCCTATCTATCCGTTCAGTGACGGAGAAACCTATAAAGTTCGTTGGTATGGGTGAAAAAATGGATGCATTGGAAGCTTTTCATCCAGAACGTATGGCTTCCAGAATTCTTGGCATGGGAGACATGCTGACATTAATTGAAAAAGCACAAGTCTCTGTAGATGAAGAGAAAGCAAAAGAGTTAGAACAAAAAATTAGACATGCCTCACTTGATTTTGATGATTTCTTAGAACAATTATCACAAATGCGGAATATGGGTCCGCTTGATGAGCTACTAAAAATGATGCCTGGGGCTAATAAAATTAAAGGTATGAATAATCTACAGATTGATGAAAAACAAATTAATCGAGTAGAGGCAATTATTCGTTCAATGACAGCACAGGAAAAACAGCAACCTGATATTATCAATGCAGGGCGAAGACGAAGAATTGCTAAAGGGAGCGGTACAACCATTCAAGAGGTTAATCGTCTTTTAAAGCAATTTGAAGAGATGAAAAAGATGATGAAGCAAATGTCAGGTATGCAACAAAAAGGGAAAAAGAAAGGCTTTAAGCTTCCTTTTATGTGATGTTATTGGGTATTTAGGTGCAAGCAACAGGAGTTTCTGCTTAATAACCCGAATCCTTTAGAGGGAAATAGCACCCTTTAAGGGATATAGAACATTTGCTTGTCGCCCATAGGTTACCGCCCTGCACTTTTCTAGATTGTTAAGAAAAAATACTTTACAACCAAAACACTTATTTGATATTATAATATCTTGTGTGAAACTATTCGGAGGTGCTATATAAAATGGCAGTAAAAATTCGCTTAAAACGTATTGGAGCAAAAAAGGCTCCTTTCTATCGTATCGTAGTTGCAGATTCTCGTTCTCCACGTGATGGAAGAATTATTGAAGAGATTGGCACATATAACCCGGTTGCTCAACCGGCTCAAGTGACAATTAATGAAGAAAATGCAATTAAGTGGATGCAAAATGGTGCAAAACCATCTGATACGGTTCGTAACTTGTTCTCAAAACAAGGAATCATGGAAAAATTCCATAATGCCAAGCTTGGCAAATAATTGGAGTAAGCATGGAAAATTTAATCTTGTCGGTTGTCAAGCCAATTGTTGATTTTCCCGATAACGTTCGTGTGGAGACTAAAGAAGAAGAACGCCATGTCATTTATAAACTTATTACTCATGAAGATGATATTGGAAAAGTAATTGGTAAAAATGGTCGAGTAGCAAAATCCATTCGGGCGGTTATTTATGCAGCTGCAGGACAAAAACAACAAAAGAAGGTTTACTTGGAAATCGACTGAGTAAAGTGGAGGCGCCCATAGCGATTTAAACTTCATGTAGAATGAAGCTTAAAAGTCTGCTAAGTGCTAATGCTTATTCTAAATGAAGGGAGGCGAAGACACCTCCCTTCATTTTGGTTTTATAAACGTTTAGTGAATGATATTTGTACTAGAGACGTTTTGAGTTAGAGCAAGCACAATTTTGCATACTCGTATTAGATAGCATGTTTAAAAGAACTGCATCATCTCAACTTTAGACTATAGGGAAGCTACTAAGCATCAACTTTTTCCATTTATCCTTATAGACAGGAATATAGGGTTATACTATACATAATAATGCTCGGAGGATGATTAAATGAAGATTCTCCAGAAAGTAAATGTGAAACAAGTATTGACTGAACAAAGTAAAGATCATTTATTAAGAAAATATGAACGCAACAAACAACAATTACAGAAAGAGTGTGATCAACTCTTTTTTGAAATGAAAAAGCTTGAGCGAAATCGTAAATATCCATCAGGTGGCTTAAAAAATCAATTTGATAAGGAAATCGATCTACGTAAAGAACGGATAAAAATGATTGAGTTCCAAATTGAACAGTTAGAAATTCTTCCTCTTGGAAGTGAATTACAAGATCAAGAAATTTCAGCATTGATTGAAGTCAGTGTTGGGGATAATTGGGAAGAAAAAATTAATGGAACCATTGTCGTCCAAGATGGCATTATAATAGAAATCCGAGAGAGGTGATTAGATGGAACAGTGGTTTAATGTTGGGAAAATTGTCAATACGCATGGTATTCAAGGAGAAGTAAGGGTGATATCAAGCACTGATTTTGCTGAACAGCGCTTTGCAATTGGCCAGCATCTTCATCTTTTTTTACAAAAGAATCAATCTCCTGTGAAGCTCATAATCAAAAGTCATCGCAAACATAAAAATTTCGATTTACTATCATTTGAAGGGTATAACAATATTAATGATGTGGAACATTGGAAGAATGCCTTACTCAAAATTTCTGATGAACAACTAGAGGATTTGCCTGAAGGCGAATATTATTTTCATGAAATTATCGGTTGCACCGTGCTTGATGAAAACAGTCAACCAATTGGGGTTGTAAAGGAAATTCTCACGCCTGGAGCCAATGATGTATGGGTTGTAAAATCAGAAGAGGGAAAAGAATATTTGATTCCATATATAGATGACGTAGTAGTGGAAATTTCAATTGAAAAGAAAGAAATTTTAATTAATCCAATTGAAGGATTGTTGGACATATGAAAATTGATATTTTAACTTTATTTCCCGAAATGTTTACAGGTGTACTAGGAAGTTCCATTCTAAAAAAAGCAGAAGAAAAAGCAGCTGTTTCTTATTCGCTAGCAAATTTCCGGCAATTCTCTGACAATAAACATCATACAGTGGATGATTATCCATATGGTGGTGGAGCAGGAATGGTATTAAAGCCTCAACCTATCTTTGATGCTGTATCCCATTTAACAGAACAAACAGATACGAAACCTAGAATTATTTTATTATGTCCTCAAGGAAAACGTTTTGATCAGAGGAAAGCCGAGGAATTGGCTAAGGAACAACATTTAATTTTTATTTGTGGTCATTATGAAGGTTATGATGAACGAATAAGAGAACATCTAGTAACAGATGAAATCTCAATTGGGGATTATGTTTTAACAGGCGGCGAATTAGGGGCAATGGTTGTCATTGATTCAGTTGTTCGTTTGCTTCCAGGTGTTCTTGGAAATGAGGATTCTCCTATCCATGATTCGTTTTCAACCGGATTATTAGAACATCCTCATTATACAAGGCCAGCCGACTTTCGTGGGATGAAAGTACCTGATGTATTATTATCAGGTAATCATGCGAAAATTGCGGACTGGAGAAAAGAACAATCTCTAAAAAGAACAAGGGAACGGAGGCCGGACTTACTAGAGTAGCGTATAAAGCGTAGAGACGCTATAAGACCTCGGCACTTATTAAATATGAGCTTTTACCTCTATATTTAAATTCGTGTCTCACACCTATCTGAGCCCTACTTTTTAACACTCAATTCGACTAAGTGATTGTTTATCTTGATCTTCGTGATGACTCGGTGACATTCAGAATGCAAATATAAAGTCAGACGAGAGGCACTCAAAGTACAAGTCTATCCAAGTATACTTTTATTTTTGCTGATGTTAAGCTACAGCTTGTAAAGGAAAAAATCATATTCTACTTTTTTAGAACAATGGCTGTTTTCTCTAGACGTCGCCTT
Source organism: Lederbergia galactosidilytica (assembly GCF_017873565.1). Lineage (GTDB taxonomy): Bacteria > Bacillota > Bacilli > Bacillales > Bacillaceae_C > Lederbergia > Lederbergia galactosidilytica. The sequence continues at coordinate 221,250 of NZ_JAGGKH010000002.1, read as the reverse complement.
CCTTTATCTCGCCCCTTTCGTTTTTGTTGTTGCAATGAGTGAAGCCATATGGTAATATAATTTAGTGGCAATGACTGATAGAGTTATGCCAGTAACAACGATGTTCCGCTGCAAGGATGTAAATTTGCATGAGCTTCGGTTGGAAGGAGATGAATTCGATGCACAAAATAATTGAAGAAATTACAAAAGAACAACTTAAAACTGACCTACCTAAGTTTCGCGCTGGTGATACGGTTCGTGTTCATGTGAAAGTTGTTGAGGGTACTCGTGAGAGAATCCAGCTATTTGAAGGTGTTGTAATTAGACGCCGTGGTGGCGGAATTAGTGAAACATTCACTGTTCGCAAAATTTCCTATGGTGTTGGGGTTGAGCGTACTTTCCCTGTACACACTCCAAGAATTGCAAAACTTGAAGTCGTGCGTCGTGGTAAGGTTCGTCGAGCAAAACTTTACTACATGCGTAAATTACGTGGTAAAGCAGCGCGAATTAAAGAAATTCGTTAATTTCTGTACTGACCTTATATTAAACATGCAAAAGGAGGAGCTTGTGTACACAAGCTCCTTTTTATATATTTTATAAAGATAGGGAATGGAAGTTTTTTATTGGCGCGTTTTACTGTACAATAGTAAGGAAAACAGGTTGGTACTGGAGTGATTTGGATGGATGATGGAAAGATGGTAAAAGAAAAGAATGAACTTTGGGAATGGACAAAAGCCTTATTAATTGCAGTAGCATTGGCCGCTATTATTCGTTTTTTTCTCTTTACCCCTATAGTAGTAGACGGTTATTCTATGACACCTACTTTGCATGACGGAGATAAGATGATTGTTAATAAACTTGGCAAACCAGACCGCTTTGATATTATCGTCTTTCATGCACCAGAGCATAAGGACTACATAAAACGCGTCATTGGGTTACCAGGGGACACTGTAGAGTATCGAAATGATGTACTTTATATCAATGGGAAGGCTTATGATGAGCCTTATTTGGAGAAATCTAAACAGGAACTTTTTGATGGAAAGCTAACAGATGATTTTACCCTTGAAGAAACTCCTGTAGGAACAAGGACTGTACCAGAGGGAGAAGTATTTGTTATGGGGGATAATCGTCGTTCTAGTAAAGACAGTCGCCATATAGGAACTATTTCTATTAACGAGATCATCGGTGATACCAGTGTTGTATTCTGGCCGCTGCAAGATATTCGAATGGTTAAGTAATGAGTGGAGTGAGTGCTATGACAATACAATGGTTTCCAGGCCATATGGCTAAAGCAAGACGAGAAGTAACGGAAAAGTTAAAGCTAGTAGATATTATTTTTGAACTTGTTGATGCACGCATACCTATATCATCATCCAATCCAATGCTCAAAGAGATCATCCAACAAAAACCAAGATTAATTTTACTAAACAAAGCGGATATAGCAGATCGACAATTAACAGAAAAATGGATTGCTCATTATGCTAAGCAAGGTCTAACCGCGCTAGCTGTTAATTCTCAGGCCGGTAAAGGGATGAATCAAATTATCAAGGCATCGGAAGAAGTCCTAAAAGAAAAAAGATTGAGGGACAAAGCAAAAGGCCTACGTCCAAGAGCAATCAAAGCTATGATTATTGGTATACCAAATGTTGGGAAGTCAACATTGATTAATCGACTGGCAAAACGAAATATCGCAAAAACCGGAAATATGCCTGGAGTTACAAAAGCACAACAATGGATAAAGGTTGGCAAGGAACTGGAACTTTTGGATACTCCAGGGATTTTATGGCCAAAGTTTGAAGATCCTGAGACAGGTTACAAACTTGCTTTGACAGGTGCGATTAAGGACACATTATTAAATATGCAAGATATCGCAGAATTTGGTTTGGAATTCCTGTCTTCCCATTATCCGGGCAGGCTGATAGATCAATACAAAATAGCTGAATTACCAACAGATCTTTTATCCTTATTTAACGTAATTGCTGTTTCTATGGGACATCTAACCAATGAAAATGAGCCTGATTATGAAAAAACGGCCGAAAAAATCGTGAGAGACATAAGATTGCAAAAATTCGGAAATCTATCATTGGATGATCCGGAAAGTGTAGAGATATGACAGAATATAGTATAAATACATTATCAATTCACGAAATAGAGAAACTAATTTCGAAAATAAATAGTGAGAACGATCCGATCTTCTTGGAGTTAAAAGAGGATTCTCGAAAAGGGGTGCAAACTCTTTTAAATCGTTGGTATAAACAAAAAGAATTGGAAAAAAGAAGTATCAAGCAATATGAGAAAATGTCTTACCATGAAATAAAGGCTCGGCAAATGGGGTACCATTTCATTGCAGGAATAGATGAAGTGGGACGTGGTCCGCTTGCTGGGCCTGTTGTCTCAGCAGCAGTTATTTTGCCTAAAAATCATTACATACTAGGATTGAACGACTCAAAAAAATTAACAGTTAACAAACGAAATCAGCTATACAAGCAAATTATCGATGAAGCTGTAAGTGTAGGTATTGGAATTGTTACTGCTAAAGAAATTGATGAGATAAATATATTACAGGCCACAAAAAAATCTATGCTTACTGCTTTGCAAAATTTACAGGTACAGCCGGACTTTTTACTTATTGATGCTGTTCAATTAGACAGTATTTACCCTGAATCGTCGATTGTAAAGGGGGACATGAATAGCGTAAGTATCGCTGCAGCTTCGATCGTTGCTAAAGTAACAAGAGACCAGTTAATGAACGATTATGAAGTTCAATATCCGGGATACGCTTTTCAAGAACATAAAGGATACGGAACCAAAAAACATTTAGATGCAATTAGTGAATTGGGGCCTTGTCCGATTCACCGTACATCATTTGCACCGATAAAATCGCTATTCAAAGAAAGGGATTAAAGTAAAATGCAATTTGATTCTATTATTCGTTCTTTTTTGCGAAATCCTGCTACAATTGAGGGGAAAAGCGTAGATTTGAAATCAGGGCAGATTTTTCATGGGAAATTGGGTAAACTTTTTGCTGGTCAATATGCGGAAATCTGGATAGGTAGTCAAAAGCTAATGGCAAAAATAGAAGCTCCGCTCATAAGTGGAAAAGGATATTGGTTCCAGGTTTCTAATCGGACTGGGGAAATCACCTTGAAAGTCCTCGATAAAGAACATAAGCCCGTCATTAATAATACGCAAGCAAGCCCCTCCCCTCACTTGCTTGGACTCCGCGATACAAAGCTACATCGTAAATTCACAGAATTTTTAATAGATGAACAACTCAGTCTTACCAAGGATGAAATACATAAAGGTGCTCGTTTTCTCACCGCAGTAGATGATTCAGAGTTAGCTATGCAGGCCTTAAAGACTATGAGCAAAAGACAACTACCTTTCACAGAAAACATTTTTAAGTCTTTATATGCAGTATTAAAAGAATCGGTACCATTATCTACCTCAATTAGTCAGCTAAGGAATCTTTTGATCGCTGAAGGAACTATCAGTGAGACGGGTAAATCTTTATTAAGCCTCCTAAAGGAATGGGAAATGACTGCTAACCAGCTAGACCAGCTTGGTAACACTACTTCGACTCAAGAGGTATTATTAGCAAAAATCAAGCAATCTGTGGCTAAGTTAGGTTTAAACTATGAAACACAACTATTTAACAATCAAGTAGATAAGGAGACAATCAATACACTATTCAAACCTTTAGTTGTACGACTAATCCAAGAAAATTCACCATTGATGAATTCGAGTATTCAAGAGGCTGCTGAAAACTTATTATTAAGAATGAATGGCCAACAACTACTCTCGATTAGTCATAATAATATCCAAACACATCTTTACGAAATACCGATTCCATTAGGAAGTGATCTGAAAAACCTTACCATCCAATGGACGGGTAGAAAGACAGAAAACGGAAAATTTGATATGGATTATTGTCATATTATTTTTTATTTAGATTTGGAGCATTTGAAAGCAACTATTGTGGATATGCAAGTACAAAATCGAATTGTTAATCTTCTTATTATCAATGAATGGCCAGAAATAAAGGAACAGGCCGACTCAATCATTCCGATTTTACAAGCTGGTTTTGCAGAGCTTAACTATAGTCTATCAGGAGTACATTTTAAAACACCCGATGATGAAAACAGACAAGTGAGGAAGAATCCGTACTCTAATGGGTCAAGCTTTGACACTGGAGTTGATATTAGAATATGAAAGACCAGAACGAACAAAGTAGAAAAGAAGCAATTGCCCTAGGATATCAAAGTGATCAACACGAAGCACCGATTGTTTTGGCAAAAGGAAAGGGCCTAATAGCAGAAAATATATTAAAAAAGGCGCAGTCTAATCAAATTCCAATTCAGCAAGATCCCGCTTTACTCGAATTATTGGGACAATTGAATATTAATGAAACGATTCCTGAGGAATTATATCAAGCTGTTGCTGAGGTATTTGCTTTTGTCTATCAATTAGATCGGAAAAAGTCCAATGATTCTTAAAGCTTTATATATTAGCAAACATTCAAATAGTGGACATAAAGTTGTCGTTTTAATACAATAGAAACGGCAACTCAATTTTTTACTGTATGACAGGAGGATGGAAAATGAATATCCATGAGTATCAAGGTAAAGAAATCCTCAGAAAATATGGAGTGACTGTACCTAACGGAAAGGTCGCTTTTAATGTTGATGAGGCAGTAGAAGCAGCAAAAGAACTTGGATCTGCTGTGTGTGTTGTAAAAGCACAAATCCATGCTGGTGGAAGAGGAAAGGCCGGCGGGGTTAAAGTAGCAAAAGGTCTTGATGAAGTTCGTACATACGCGAATGAAATATTAGGGAAAACACTTATAACTCATCAGACAGGTCCTGAAGGTAAAGAAGTTAAGCGTCTTCTTATTGAAGAAGGCTGCGATATTAAGAAGGAATATTATGTCGGGATTGTAGTGGATCGTGCAACAGATCGAGTAGTAATGATGGCATCCGAAGAAGGCGGTACTGAAATTGAAGAGGTGGCTGCTAATTCGCCGGAGAAAATTTTCTATGAGACCATCGATCCGGTTGTTGGTTTAACAGGTTTCCAAGCACGTAGACTTGCATTTCATATTAATATACCAAAAGAATTAATTGGAAAAGCCGCAAAGTTCATGATCGGACTTTACAATGCGTTTGTTGATAACGATTGCTCTATCGCTGAAATTAACCCACTTGTTGTAACTGGTGACGGAAATGTTATGGCATTGGATGCAAAGCTTAATTTTGATGATAACGCATTATTTAAACATAAAGATATCCTAGAATACCGTGATTTGGACGAAGAAGATCCAAAAGAGATTGAAGCATCAAAATATGATCTTAGCTATGTAGCACTTGATGGCAATATTGGCTGTATGGTTAATGGAGCGGGACTAGCGATGTCTACAATGGATATTATTAAGCATTATGGCGGAGACCCAGCTAACTTCCTTGATGTTGGGGGCGGTGCAACGGCTGAAAAAGTAACAGAAGCATTTAAAATCATTCTTTCGGATGAGCATGTTAAAGGAATTTTTGTTAATATTTTCGGCGGTATTATGAAATGTGATGTAATTGCTACCGGAGTTGTCCAAGCTGCTAAGGAAGTAGGACTTAAGGTACCACTTGTTGTTCGATTAGAAGGGACAAATGTCGAACTTGGTAAGAAAATATTAAATGAATCAGGTATTGAAATTGTTGCAGCTGATTCTATGGCTGATGGAGCACAAAAAATCGTTGAACTAGTTAGATAAGTTGTGTGTTTAATATATACATCTAAGTAAACCGATTTTGCACGATTTGAATTATGAAAGGCAGGGAAAATCATGAGTGTTTTTGTTGATAAAAATACAAAAGTAATTGTGCAAGGAATTACTGGGTCCACAGCACAATTCCATACAAAACAAATGCTTGAATACGGAACCAAAATTGTTGGTGGCGTGACCCCGGGAAAAGGGGGAACTGAGGTAGAGGGAGTTCCTGTTTTTAATACGGTAGAAGATGCGGTGAATGAGACTGGTGCCAATGCATCCGTGATTTACGTTCCAGCACCATTTGCAGCAGATGCAATCTTGGAAGCGGTTGACGCTGAAATTGATCTTGTCATTTGTATTACAGAGCATATTCCAGTCTTAGACATGGTAAAGGTTGTCCGTTATATGGAAGGAAAGAAAACAAGATTAGTCGGTCCGAATTGCCCAGGAGTTATTACACCAGATGAATGTAAAATCGGTATTATGCCTGGCTATATTCATAAAAAAGGCCATGTAGGCGTTGTTTCCCGTTCTGGTACTTTAACGTATGAAGCTGTTCATCAATTATCACAAGAAGGTGTCGGCCAATCAACCGCTGTTGGAATTGGTGGCGACCCAGTGAACGGTACAAATTTCATCGATACATTAAAGGCTTTTAATGAAGATCCAGAAACAGAAGCCGTTATTATGATTGGGGAAATTGGCGGAACAGCAGAAGAAGAAGCTGCTTACTGGATTAAGGAGAATATGACGAAGCCAGTTGTTGGATTTATTGGTGGCCGCACAGCACCTCCTGGAAAAAGAATGGGGCATGCGGGAGCCATCATTTCTGGTGGAAAAGGAACAGCCGATGAGAAAATCCGTGTCATGAATGAGTGTGGGATTGAAGTAGCGGAAACGCCTTCTGTTATTGGAGAAACAATGATTAAAGAGCTTAAGAAAAAAGGTCTATATGAGAAATGTAAGACCCATTAATTTTCAATGAAATTTATCCGGATAGCCCCTTTTCGCTGAGACTAGGGGTTATCTGCTTATTACAATCAAAAGAAAGGGTGGTCAAAATATTTAGAGAAAAATTATTTCACTTAGTTCATTCTAATTACATAGGTAATCACTCCATTAGAAAACTCCTTCAAATAGACCCATCATTAACCCATCTTTATACAATGTCTCCTTCGAGACTCCAACAAATTTTCCGCTTAAAAGATAATAAGATGAAACTTTTTCTAAAAGAATTTGATGCCATCAACCCCGAAAAATTAACTCGTCTTTATCAAGCACGGAACATTAAATTTATAACGATTGAAGATCTTGAATATCCTCCTTTATTAAAAGAGATACATGATCCGCCATTAGTGTTATTTTTACAAGGAAACCTTGCTTTGATGCAAGGAAGATTATTGGCGATTGTTGGCGCCCGGGATTCAGATCATTTTGGAGAAAGCTCTCTTCGTACTGTAATGCCTGACTTAATTCGTGAGAAATTAATAATTGTTAGTGGATTGGCTAAGGGGGCAGATACAATGGCCCATAAACAAGCAATTGAATTTGGAGGGAAAACAATCGGAGTCATAGGTGGCGGTCTCTTCCACATCTACCCTCATGAAAACAGAAAGCTCGCTGAATTAATGGCAAAAGAACATTTAATTATCTCAGAATATCCGCCAATAAGAAAACCACAAAAATGGCATTTTCCAATGAGAAATCGAATTATTGCTGGTTTAACTTTCGGAACACTCGTTATTCAAGCTAAAAAACGAAGTGGGTCATTAATTACAGCTGATATGGCATTAGAGTCAGGAAGAGAGGTATATGCTTTTCCAGGACCGATTAATCATAGGCTATCTGCTGGTACAAATCACTTGATTCAACAAGGTGCCAAGCTAATTGGATCAAGTGAAGATATCTTGGAGGAATTATATTTCAAAAATTGACTTTCCTTCATAAACGCGTTATAAATAGAAAAACTTCTATTTTATCAATATCTTTTCATTCAATTTAAAAGGAAGCGCTTTTTAGATTGAAGCTTAGGTTCCGTTATTGACAAAATCTAGGGAGCCATATAGTATTTACTCTGATTTAATTTGATAATAAATTTACCGATTGTAAAAACAAAATAAAAAAGAAAATGTTTATTTGGTTATTAGAGCGTTAGGGAGGATTTTTTTATGTCTGATTATCTAGTGATTGTGGAGTCGCCAGCAAAGGCGAAAACCATTGAACGATATCTAGGAAAAAAATATAAAGTAAAAGCGTCCATGGGACATGTAATAGATTTGCCAAAGAGTCAAACCGGAATTGATGTAGAAAATCAATACCAGCCAAAATATATTACCATTAGAGGAAAAGGTCCAATCTTAAAAGAATTAAAGACAGCAGCTAAAAAGGCAAAAAAAGTCTACTTAGCAGCTGACCCGGATCGTGAAGGTGAGGCAATCGCTTGGCATTTAGCCAATAGTTTAGGTGTCGATATTCAATCAGATTGCCGTGTTGTGTTTAATGAGATTACCAAGGATGCTATTAAAGAATCCTTTAAACATCCACGTGCAATCAATATGGATCTTGTGGATTCCCAACAAGCAAGGCGAATTTTAGACAGATTGGTAGGCTATAATATTAGTCCACTTTTATGGAAAAAGGTAAAGAAGGGATTAAGTGCTGGGAGGGTTCAATCTGTAGCGGTAAGAATTATTATTGATAGGGAAAATGAAATTAAGCAGTTTACTCCGGAGGAATACTGGTCGATTAATGGAGATTTTAAAAAAGGAAAAGATTCCTTTCAGGCAGATTATTATGGAGTAGATGGTAAGAAAAAGAAATTAAGCTCTAAAGCAGACGTAGATGGCATTATGGAAATGTTAAAGGGAGATGAATTCCTAGTAGATTCTGTTGTAAAAAAGGAAAGAAAAAGACATCCGGCTTTGCCTTTTACAACTTCTTCTTTACAACAGGAAGCAGCGCGTAAATTAAACTTTAGAGCGAAAAAAACGATGATGCTTGCCCAGCAACTCTATGAAGGAATTGAAATTGGGAAAGAGGGAACGGTTGGTTTAATTACCTACATGAGAACAGATTCAACTAGAATATCGGAGGTCGCGCAGCAAGAAGCGGCTGAATATATTACAACCCAGTTTGGCAAGGAATTCAAAAAAGCGGGTCAAGCAAAAGCTAGCAAAAAAGGCAATACTCAAGATGCTCACGAAGCCGTTCGTCCGACAAGTGTTCATCGCCAGCCGAGTTCTGTTAAAGCTTATTTATCTCGGGATCAATTAAGATTATATAAATTAATTTGGGAAAGATTTATTGCAAGTCAAATGGCTTCTGCTATTATGGATACGATGACGGTCAATATGCTAAACGGTTCAGTCAATTTCCGTGCGAATGGATCGAAAGTTAAGTTTCCAGGTTTCATGAAAGTATATGTGGAAGGTACAGATGATCAGCAAGAAGAGAAAGAAAATATGCTTCCTGAACTTCAAGAAGGAGATAAAGTAAAAGCAGAAAAGCTTTTACCAAAACAACATTTTACTCAACCACCTCCCCGCTATACGGAAGCAAGACTTGTAAAAACGATGGAAGAATTAGGAATTGGTCGCCCATCAACCTATGCTCCAACTTTAGATACAATTCAAAGACGTGGCTATGTTGCGCTAGATAACAAAAGATTTGTGCCGACTGAATTAGGTGAATTGGTGCATGAATTAATCATGGAGTTTTTTCCGGAAATTGTGAATGTCGCTTTTACAGCAAAAATGGAATCAGAATTAGATGAAATCGAAGAAGGAAAAGTAAAATGGGTTGCGATTATAGATAATTTCTATAAAGGATTTGAAGAGGACTTAGCAAAAGCAGAAAAAGAAATGCGTGAAGTCGAGGTAAAAGACGAGCCGGCAGGAGAAGATTGTGAAAAATGTGGAAATCCGATGGTCATTAAAATGGGCCGATTTGGTAAATTCATGGCATGTAGCAATTTTCCTGATTGTCGGAACACTAAACCAATTGTAAAACAAATTGGAGTAAAGTGCCCTAAATGTAAAGAAGGAAATATAATTGAAAGAAAAAGTAAGAAAAAACGGATATTCTACGGTTGTGACCGATATCCACAATGTGACTTCGTTTCATGGGATAAACCGTTAGAACGGCCTTGTCCAAAATGTAATGGTGTACTTGCAGAGAAAAAAATCAAAAAAGGCATTCAAGTTCAATGTCAAGACTGTGACTACAAAGAAAAACCAGTACAATAAAGAAAAGCGGAAGGCGTTTGAACAGGGGCGACAAGCAAATGTTTCTGAACCTAGGGAGGGGGTTCTTTCCCCTTCATAGGTTCAGGGTTATTTGACCTCGAGCCCCTAACGCCTGCAGCAAGACAATAAAGAAAAGCGGAAGGCGTTTGGTCGCAAATGTTCCTGAACTTCTGTCGTTTCATCTAGATAATTGTGTGAAGACTTATTGGTTGTTCCATACGTAAGAAAGCATAAATTTAAAACGAAAACGCAAAAACTATTCTTTTTTTATTTAGAGGAATAGTTTTTTTAAGTCTTCAAATTTTTAATACGAGCGCGAATAAGGTAAAATAAATAAAGTTAAACAACAAATTTGAGTCCTTATACAACACAATTCAAAACTTTGTGAAAAATATGTAACATTTATTGCTATGGTAAATAAAATGTGATACTATTTAATAGCCTTATGAGGTGAGGGGATGAAAGAATCTTCAGACGACTTGTTTTTTTCTTTTATTGAATACTTGCAAATCGAAAAAAATTATTCTTCCTACACAATTGAATATTATAAAAAGGACTTGGAGCAATTCTTTTTGTTCATGAAATCACAAGGGATCCATTCTGTACAAAAAGTAGAATATTTGGATGCGCGTTTATATGTAACAGAACTTCATGAGAAAAAACTTGCTAGATCTTCTGCTGCTAGGAAAATTTCTTGTTTGAGAAGCTTTTACAAATTTTTGCTAAGGGAAAAACTAATAACTGAGAATCCGTTCGCTTATGTAGTTCAACCGAAAGCTAAAAAGAGAATTCCTAGTTTTTTCTATGAAGAAGAAATATCCCTACTTTTTGAAGCGTGTGACCAAACTACACTTTTGGGGAAGAGAAATATAGCGCTTCTCGAATTGTTATATGCGACAGGAATAAGGGTTAGTGAATGTACAGGTATTCGATTGAAAGACATTGATTTTGATATGGCGACAATCTTAGTGAGGGGAAAAGGAGGAAAGGAAAGATATATTCCTTTTGGCCATTTTGCCTCTGAAGCCTTACAGAACTATCTTCATAATGTAAGAAATGAATTAATGAACGGGAAAGATGAACATCAAGTTTTATTTATCAATTCCCGTGGGGGACCACTTACATCAAGAGGTGTAAGGTATATTTTATCCAACATCATTGAAACTGCGTCCTTGACTAGGAAAATCCACCCCCACATGCTTCGTCATAGTTTTGCTACACATTTACTTAATAATGGGGCTGATATGCGAACTGTTCAAGAATTACTTGGACATTCCCAATTATCTACCACCCAGGTATATACACATGTGACGAAAGATCATTTAAGAAAAACATATATGAATCATCATCCTCGAGCATAAAAGTAAAGCATAAGCGTCTAATTGTAATGGCAGTGGGACTGCCATACTGCACTGACTTCTATCTTGTGAGTCAACATACAAACCTTCGTCTAGCCTACCATGTAAGAAATAAAGGAAACTACGTAAGATTGTATCGTATATAGTGATCGCTGTTGCGAGGAAGGCATGAAGTTTGTTAGTCGCTGAAGCTGAAAAGAACAAGGAGGTCCAGGAAATGGGAGAATTTCATGCAACAACAATATTTGCTGTCCAGCATAATGGAGAATGTGCTATGGCAGGAGATGGGCAGGTTACCTTTGGTAATGCAGTTGTAATGAAGCATACAGCGAGAAAAGTACGCAAGCTTTTTAATGATCGTGTCGTAGCCGGTTTTGCCGGTTCAGTAGCAGATGCTTTTACATTGTTTGAGAAGTTCGAGAGTAAATTACAAGAATATAATGGGAATCTACAACGAGCAGCAGTTGAATTAGCAAAGGAATGGCGTAGTGATAAAGTATTAAGAAAGCTTGAAGCGATGCTTATTGTCATGGATAAAAGTAATTTATTACTTGTCTCTGGAACAGGAGAAGTAATTGAGCCTGATGATGGTATTTTAGCTATAGGTTCTGGTGGGAATTATGCTTTATCAGCAGGGCGTGCCCTTAAGAATTACGCTTCGGAAACTTTATCTGCTAAAGAAATTGCCCGAGCTGCTCTAGAGATTGCTGCAGACATTTGTGTTTACACAAATCGAAATATTATTGTCGAAGAATTATAATGATGGTAGCTATAAAGGAGGAGATTGTTTGGAAACAGAATTGAAAGGTTTAAACATGACTCCACGTCAGATTGTTGAAAAGCTCGATCAGTATATTATTGGACAAAGAGAAGCAAAAAGAGCTGTTGCTGTGGCTCTTCGCAATCGATTCCGTCGCGAAAAATTAAACAATGAGATGAAGGAAGAAATTATTCCTAAAAATATTTTGATGATTGGACCTACAGGTGTAGGAAAGACAGAGATTGCAAGAAGATTAGCTAAACTGGTTGGAGCTCCTTTCATTAAGGTTGAGGCGACAAAATTTACTGAAGTAGGTTATGTCGGTCGAGATGTTGAATCCATGGTTCGTGATTTAATGGAAACCTCAATTCGCGTTGTAAAGGAAGAAAAAATGCAAGAAGTAAAAGGGCAAGCGGAGAAATTAGCGAATCAAAGACTTGTCGAATTACTCGTTCCAAGTAAAAAGAAAACAGAGAATTTTAAAAACCCGTTTGAAATGATTTTTGGGAACCAAAATGAAGAATCAGATCAATCAACAGATGCACAAGAAGAAATGAGTACGAAAGAAAAGCGCGCTGCAATTGCTAAAAAATTAGCAATTGGTGAATTAGAAGACCATCTTGTACAAGTTGAAGTGGAAGAACAACAACCATCTATGTTTGACATGCTACAAGGTTCGGGAATGGAACAAATGGGGATGTCTATGCAAGATGCACTTGGAAGTCTGATGCCAAAGAAGAAAAAAAAGCGGAAACTCCCTGTCAGAGATGCCCGTGTTGTTTTAACGAATGATGAAGCTCAAAAGTTAATTGATATGGATGATGTTACTCAGACCGCTATTTATCGAGCTGAACAAACAGGGATTATTTTTATTGACGAAATTGATAAAATAGCTAGTAAAAATAGTGGTTCAGCATCTGCGGATGTGTCTAGAGAAGGTGTGCAAAGGGATATCCTCCCAATAGTGGAAGGCTCAACAGTGGTTACGAAATATGGACCTATTAAAACAAATCATATCCTTTTTATTGGGGCTGGTGCATTTCATATTTCAAAACCATCAGATCTTATTCCGGAATTGCAAGGTAGATTTCCAATCAGAGTGGAGCTAGAAAAATTGTCTGTGGATGATTTTGTTAGCATACTTACAGAGCCGGATAATGCGATTGTAAAACAATATATTGCATTATTGGAAACAGAAGGTATACAAATTGAATTTACAGACGATGCTGTATACAGACTTGCTGAAATAGCTTTTAACGTTAATCAGGAAACAGATAATATAGGTGCTAGGAGATTACACACGATTTTAGAAAAGCTTTTGGAAGATCTTTCCTTTGAAGCCCCTGAAGTAACACTAGATAAAATTAAAATTACGAAAAATTATGTTGATGAAAAACTGGCTGCTATTTCACAAAACAAGGATTTAAGTCAATTTATACTTTAAGTACTAACTTCAAAGTAGCATCCCTTTATTTTTTGAAAATAGCATAGAATTTCTATAAGACAAAATACACAACAAAGAAAAATTTACAAAACAATTCATTCAATATGGATGGTATTTAGGAGGAACAAATAATGGATTTATTATCAAAGACAAGAACAATTAATGCAATGCTTCAGAAAGCTGCAGGAAAACCCGTAAACTTTAAGGAGATGGCTGAAACTTTAAGTGAAGTTATTCAGGCAAATATTTATGTGCTAAGCCGTAGAGGAAAATTACTAGGCTATGCCATTAATGTGCAAATTGAAAATGACAGAATGAAGAAGATGCTTGAGGATCGTCAATTCCCTGAAGAATATACCAATAGTTTGCTGCGTATTTCAGAAACTTCATCCAATCTTGGGGTGAATAGTGACTACACTGCATTTCCTGTAGAAAACAAAGATTTATTTGCTGAAGGGCTTACTACGGTAGTTCCAATTATTGGAGGGGGAGAGCGTCTAGGCACATTAATTCTTGCTCGTTTAGAAACTGAATTTAATGATGATGATCTCTTATTGGCTGAATACGGTGCAACAGTTGTAGGTATGGAGATCCTTCGCGAAAAAGCTGAAGAAATTGAAGAAGAAGCAAGAAGTAAAGCCGTTGTTCAGATGGCAATTGGTTCATTATCTTACAGTGAATTAGAAGCGATTGAACATATCTTTGAAGAACTTAATGGTACTGAAGGGCTGTTGGTGGCTTCTAAGATTGCGGATCGTGTTGGGATTACCCGCTCGGTTATCGTAAATGCTCTAAGAAAACTTGAAAGTGCAGGAGTTATAGAATCAAGATCCCTAGGTATGAAGGGAACATACATTAAAGTATTGAATTCAAAATTCTTGAAAGAACTTGAACAACTAAAATCAAATTAATGAATCGATATATGGTAAGGTAAGACGTTAGGTTCAAAGACATATTAGCTTACAGAAGTGGAAAGCGAAATATGTCTATCACTAGCCGTTAAAGTTATGTTGGTTCATTGTTATTTTATAATAAGCAAAGTTTTGACAGGAAGCTGCCATTTTTGGAAATGGCAGCTTCTTTCTTTTGTCTGTAATATTTCGTTATCATTTGAAATATTAACATTAAATTAAAGAGGAAGCGGGAAATATTTAATCCGAAACTCATGTATACTTTGTTATTTTCTTAGGCCTTTTTTAATATATATAAATTGTTGAATAATCGGTAAATTCTGCTTATCGACAAAAGAAGAGTTTTTACATAAGTCGTAAGTACTATTTTGTAATATAATTTTAAAAAAAGACATATATTTATCTAAACAGATATGGACGTAATATGACAATAGTAATACAATAAGAAATAGAAATGTGTCGAAATATAGATTAATTTAGAAAGTGGTGACAGTAATGGAATTATTTTCCAGCACTATTACCTCGTTAGAGAGAGGTTTAGGTAATTCGGCTCTTAAGCAAAAAGTAATAGCTAATAACATCGCGAACGCAGATGTTCCTAATTATAAGTCGAAAAATGTAAGTTTTGGAAATGTATTAGAAGACACACAGTTGGAATTAAAACGTACAGACTCTCGCCATCTACCACTTGAACAGGCAGGACAGAGTCCAACTGTCTACACAAAACGGAATTTTCAATATCATAGTAATGGAAACAATGTTGACCTCGACCAAGAAATGGCCGATATGGCAAAAAATCAATTATACTACCAAACTCTTATTGAAAGATTAAATGGGAATTTTTCCATGCTAACTAATGTACTAAGGGGAGGTAAGTAATATGTCTGTGTTTCAAAATATGGGAATAACATCCTCAGCTCTCACTACGCAACGTTTAAGGATGGATACAATTGCTTCTAATATGGCCAATATTGATACGACACGCGGCCAATACATAAATGGTGAGTGGCAACCCTATACGAGAAAAATGGTCGTGATGCAACCTCAAGCTTCGTCATTTAGTTCTCAATTGAATTTAGCAGTAGGACGTCAGGCCCAACAATTGAATGGTGTGAAAGCAACTAAAATCGTTGAAGATGATTCTCCTTATCGACTTGAATATAATCCTGATCATCCTGATGCTAATGAAGATGGTTATGTGGAACTTCCGAATGTCGATCCATTAAAGGAAATGGTTGATTTAATTAGTGCTACACGCTCTTATGAAGCGAATGTAACTGTGTTTGATGCTAGTAAATCTATGTATCTAAAAGCTCTACAAATAGGAAAGTAACTCATAAGGAGGAGTCTGACAGTGTTGATTAATAATAATGTAGTAAATGGCTTAACGCTTTCGGAACGTGGGCAAGGATATAATCAATCATTGTCTCAGGTGAAAGAAAATAAATTTGGAACCTATCTTAAAAATGCTATAGATGAGGTAAATAGTGCTCAAGTCCAATCCACAGAAGCGACTCAAAAATTGCTGAATGGCCAGGAAATAGAATTGCACGATGTGATGATCACGGCTCAAAAAGCATCTATTACTATGCAAGCAGCTCTAGAAATTAGAAATAAAGCTGTGGAGGCATATCAAGAAGTTATGAGAATGCAAGTCTGATTTTATGCACTTTTAAATTTTTGTTTTAATAAGATAATCATTTTGCAGGATTTAGTAAGGGGCTTATAAATGAAAGAGACAATAAACAAGCAATTTGATCGTTTAAAAGAATACTGGATTAATAGAACCAAAACACAACGATTTATGATCGGTGGATCTCTTCTTGCTTTTATTATTATCATATTTACCATATTTTATTTTTCAACAAAAACTTCGTTTGTTCCATTGTATACAAACTTAACTCCAAGCGAAACTGGATCCATCAAAGAGAGTCTTGATGAAAAAGGGATTAAGTCAGAAATTGCTAATGGTGGCTCAACGATTAAAGTACCAGAAGAGCAGGTTGAATCGTTAATGGTGGAGTTAGCTTCAGAGGGAATACCTAAATCTGGACAAATAGATTATTCTTTCTTTGGTGAAAATGCCGGTTTTGGTATGACAGATAACGAGTTTAATGTTTTAAAACTTAGTGCAATGCAAACCGAATTAGCAGAACTTATGAAAACGATAGATGGAATTGATCAAGCAAAGGTCATGATCAATTTACCGAATAAAGGAGTCTTTTTGAACGAAGATACTGAAGAAGCTTCTGCATCGATTGTTTTACAAACTCAACCGGGTTATGAATTTAATGAAAAGCAGATTAAATCACTTTATTATTTAGTTTCCAAAACTGTTCCTAATCTACCTGTCGATAACATTGTCATTCGCAATCAGTTTCTTGAATATTTTGACTTAAACCAAGAACAATATGCTGAAAATGGCATTACTCAACAAATGCAAATAAAGAAACAAGTTGAACGGGATATTCAAAGACAAGTGCAAAACATGTTGGGAACTCTAATGGGCTTTGATAAGGTCGTTACTTCTGTTACAGCCGATATTGATTTCACACAGGAAAACCGTGAAGAAAACTTAGTGGCGCCAGTGGATGAAGAAGAGATGGAAGGATTGGCCATTAGCGCACACAAAATTACAGAAACTTATACCGGAAATGGCGATCAAGCCGGAGGAATAGCACCTACTGGAGATGCAGAAGACGCGGGCGGAACTGAATATTTAGAGGGTGCAGGCGGCAATGGTGACTATGAAAAAACAGAAGAAACCATTAATAACGAGATTAATCGAATTCGTAAGGAAATCGTAGAAAGCCCCTATAAAATTCGTGATCTTGGGATTCAAGTGATGGTTGAACCCCCGGATCCTCAAGATGTCAACACATTTCCGGAAGAGCGTAGAGAAGATATAGAAGATTTACTGGCAACCATTGTGAGAACTTCAATTGATAAGAATGCCGGAACAGATCTATCAGATGATGAAATTGCAAATAAAGTCAATATATCCGTACAACCATTTAATGGGAAAGTGGAAATGGAAGAGAATAGTGGAAGTAAGATTCCATGGTGGGTTTATGTTGTTGGTGGCATATTATTAGTTGTAATTGCAGTCTTACTTGTATTTCTATTACGAAGACGTAAGAAAGATGAAGAAGTATATGAAGACGATGAGTTGTTAGAGGATTCGACAGTAGAACAAGTTGAGATACCAGATATTCAGGAGGAATCATTATCTGAAGTCTCGATGAGAAGAAAACAATTAGAAAAATTAGCTAAAGAAAAACCTGATGAATTTGCAAAGCTTTTGCGAACATGGTTGGCTGAGGATTAGGAGGGTTATAGATTGTCTAAAAAAGGTTTGTCAGGCAAACAGAAAGCAGCAATACTCTTAATTTCTTTAGGACCTGATGTAGCTTCATCAGTATACAAACATTTAACTGAAGAAGAGATCGAGAAACTTACTTTGGAAATTTCAAATGTACGGAAGGTTGAAACAGAGGCTAAAGAGGGAGTTCTAGATGAATTCCATCAAATCGCTATGGCACAGGATTATATTTCTCAAGGTGGGATAGGCTACGCTAAAACAGTATTAGAGAAAGCCTTAGGGGAGGAACAAGCTCTTGCTATTATCAACCGCTTGACTTCTTCATTACAAGTACGGCCATTTGATTTTGCTCGCAAAGCAGATGCTGCTCAGATTTTAAATTTTATCCAGAATGAGCATCCACAAACAATCGCTTTAATTTTGTCTTATTTAGATCCAGAAAAAGCGGGCCAAATTCTTTCTGAACTTCCACAAAATGTGCAGATGGATATTGCGAAGCGTATTGCTGTGATGGATAGAACCTCCCCTGAGGTGATAAGTGAGGTTGAGGCAATACTAGAAAGGAAATTGTCAACGACTGTCACGCAAGATTACACAGAAACTGGTGGGATTGAGGCCGTTGTGGATGTATTAAATGGTGTGGATCGATCAACTGAGAAAACAATTTTAGATGCATTATCTATTGAAGATCCAAATTTAGCTGAAGAAATTAAAAAACGGATGTTTGTTTTTGAAGATATCGTCACACTTGATAATCGCTCTATCCAACGGGTTATACGTGAGTGTGAAAATGAAGATTTATTATTGGCATTAAAGATTTCAAGTGAAGAAGTTAAAGAAATCATTTATCGCAATATGTCCACTAGAATGGTTGAAACAATCAAGGAAGAAATGGAGTTTATGGGACCAGTAAGATTACGCGATGTAGAAGAGGCGCAATCTAAAATTGTTGGGATTATTCGTAGATTAGAAGATGCTGGTGAAATAATCGTCGCTCGTGGTGGAGGAGATGATATTATTGTCTAGGCTTTTTAAAAGTCAAATGAATAAAGGCCACGCTGAAAACCCGCGAATGATTCAAATTAGACAAGTTCAGCTAGAGAAAAATGACCAAGCTCTCTCAGCGGAAAGGCAATATTTAGTTAAAGAAGAACAACGCATCATTACTGAAGCTAGAAATGAAGCCGAAAAACTAATTCAACAGGCTGAAGAACAAGCAAATATAGTAATAGATAATATAAAACAGCAACAAGAACAATGGGATTTCGAGAAAAAAGAATTAACCAAGAGTGCTTATGAAGAAGGTTTCCAAATTGGTGTAAATGAAGGAAGGCAACAAGGGTTTGATCAATACAAATTAAAAATTGAACAGGCAAAGCAAGTTACGGATCAGTCAAAAATAGAGTATGAGCAATACATTCGTAATTCTGAAATAGTCATTTTAGAATTGGCCATTGCATCTGCCGAAAAGATTATTCAGACTACATTTGCCGAGGAACCTGAACGTTTCCTACCACTTGTTAAATCAGCTCTGAAAGAAGTCCGAAATAGCAAAGAAATCCAAATACATGTCAATCCGGCACAATACGAATTACTTTTGGCTGAAAAGGCAGAACTTGAAACGATTTTTCCGCAAGATGTGGAGTGTTTTATTTATCCAGATGTTGACCTTAAAGAATACGGTTGTCAAATCGAATCTGAACATGGAAGAATTGATGCAAACATTTCGGATCAGCTAGTTGAATTGAAAGAAAAATTATTAGAAATTTTGATGGGTGAGCAATCATGAAGGCTAAAGATTTAGTACCGATAGTCCAAACGATCAATACTTATAAACGGTATGGAAAAGTTAGCAAAGTTGTTGGGCTAATGATTGAATCTCAAGGCCCAGAAAGTTCAATTGGGGATGTTTGTTATATCCATGTAGGATCAGGTACAACGAAACGGAAAATTATGGCTGAGGTAGTTGGTTTTAAAGAACAACAGATTATTTTAATGCCTTATACAGATATTCGAGAAATTGCACCAGGCAGTTTAGTAGAAGCCTCTTCCAAACCATTACAAATAAAAGTTGGAGCCGAATTAATTGGTAGAGTGGTAGATTCGTTAGGGAGGCCAATGGACGGATTTGATATTCCTAAGGGAATGACAACAACAAATACAGACAATGCACCGCCGAATCCATTAAGTAGACCACCTATTTCTGAACAGTTAGAAGTAGGTGTGCGCTCAATTGATAGCTTATTAACAGTAGGTAAAGGCCAAAGGCTTGGCATTTTTGCCGGTAGTGGTGTTGGTAAAAGTACTTTGCTTGGCATGATTGCAAGAAATACAAAGGCAGATATTAATGTTATTGCACTAATTGGGGAGCGGGGAAGAGAAGTTAGGGAATTCATTGAAAGGGATTTGGGACCAGAAGGTTTAAGTAGATCGATCATCGTGGCCGCTACGTCTGATATGCCTGCATTAATGAGAATAAAAGGGGCCTTTACAGCTACCGCGATTGCGGAATATTTTCGTGATAAAGGCTTAAATGTTATGTTCATGATGGATTCTGTCACCCGGGTAGCGATGGGCCAACGGGAAGTTGGACTGGCAGTCGGCGAGCCTCCAGCAACGAAAGGATATACACCATCTGTGTTTTCAATTCTTCCGCAATTACTCGAACGGACTGGTACGAATGAATTTGGCTCAATCACTGCTTTTTATACTGTGTTAGTTGATGGCGATGATATGAATGAACCGATAGCTGATGCAGTAAGGGGAATTTTAGACGGACATATTGTTCTTGATCGAGCTCTTGCTAATAAAGGACAATTTCCAGCTATAAATATTTTGAGAAGTGTAAGTAGGCTCATGAATGAACTTGTTACTAAAGAACATCAAAATAGCGCAGAAAAATTACGTGAAATGCTCAGCACCTATTTAGATTCTGAAGATCTCATTAATATAGGTGCCTATAAACGAGGTTCATCGAAAGAAATTGATCAGGCCATTGACTTTTATCCGCATATTTTGTCTTTTTTAAAGCAGAGGACAGATGAGAAAATTTCAATGGAACAAAGTATTGATGAGCTGATCCAATTAGTAGGAGCAGGTGATAAAAATTGAGCTTTCAGTATAAATTCCAAAAAATCTTAACCTTAAAAGAAAGAGAAAAAGATGAATCTTTACATATTTATCAAGAATCTGTAAAGAAATTCACTGCAGCAGCAGAACATCTTTATGATTTACTTAAGAAAAAAGAGGATCTTGAACAATTTCAATCAGAGGAATTAGCCAATGGTCTTTCTGTTGACAAAATCAGACATTATCAATATTTTATCTCCAATTTGGAAAAATCGATTGAGCATGCCCAAGGTCTAGTTATACATGCGCGAAATACAATGAATTGGCATGAAGAAAAATTGAAGGAAAGTAATATTGAAGTGAAAAAGTATGAAAAATTAAAAGAAAACAGTTATCAAGCCTATATGGAAGTACTTAATAGAACGGAAAATTTAAACCTCGATGAATTTTCCCAAAGGCAATATTTTTTTCGAGGAGGAAGTTAGGTGAGAAAGTGGAAAAGGCCTTGAAAAAACAAAAAGATGAAAAAGAAACAACTTTTTTTCAACGCTTTATTTATTGGGTTTTGATTCCGCTTTTGTTTGCACTATTTCTGGGACTCCTAATCGCTTCTATTGCAGGTGTGAATGTTTTTCAACAGGCAAAAGAACTTGGAGGAAAAATCCCTTTTATTTCCAATATGGCTGTTCACGAAAATACGGAAGATATCAGTGAATATAAGGAAAAAATAATCGAGTTGGATGCTGAAATTCAAAATAAAAATGCGGAAATCGAGCAACTAAAGAAAAAAATAGAGAATAAAGATGCTGAGAAAGAACGTTATATA
Organism: Lederbergia galactosidilytica; assembly: GCF_017873565.1. Taxonomy (GTDB): domain Bacteria; phylum Bacillota; class Bacilli; order Bacillales; family Bacillaceae_C; genus Lederbergia; species Lederbergia galactosidilytica. The sequence continues at coordinate 199,576 of NZ_JAGGKH010000002.1, read as the reverse complement.
GTGGAGCAAAAAAGATTAGAGGAAACGATAGATGAACTAAAGAAACAACAAGAGGAAAACAAACGAGCGTTCAAGGATATTGTTTCAACCTATGCTTCAATGTCACCAAAGAGAGCCGCTCCCATTGTGTTAGAAATGAGCGATGATGAGGCGGTGAAAATCCTAACCAATCTACCAACTGAATCCTTAGCAAAGATTTTAGAAAATATGCCGGCTGAACAGGCTGCTAAATATACTGAAAAATTATCTATAAATGCTAATTAAGTGGAAGGGTAGGTGAGAAACTTGAAGATAAATACGGTTGAAATTAGTCCCGGAATGCTAGGGATTTCCATGTTGGAAACTACAGCTACCTCTGATTTTACTATGGTTCTAGGCAGTTTTATGAATGAAAATCAAGCAGCTACCGAAGACATTTCTCTTGTGCAAACGGAAGAAATAAATTCACCGCTTGAAAAACTATTAGTATTGATGAATGAAGAAGAGACTGACTTGAAACTTCCAAGTGATGACCAAAGAAGCGATGACTTTGACATCAACATTATGTTGATGGAGCAATTTCCTGAATTAGAAATGACTTTTTCACAAATCGTTAGTTGGTTAGAACAGAAAATAGATTTTCAGCTTTCCGAAGATCAGCAAAATAATGTATTGATTATGAGCAAAAACATTTTTCAAGCTTTAAATGAACTTGAACCGGCAGATTGGCTAGTAATACCTCAGGAACCAATCTTTACTATGATCAAATTGGAAAAAAGTTTGCAATCATTATCAAAACAACTTCCTCTTTCGCCAAAAGACATGGGGCAGCTAATCGAGTTGGAAACTTTAGTGCAGTCATTAAAAGAAAAAGTCCAACAACTATCAAACACGGAATTATTTAAAGAGGCGATCCCTAAAGCTTTTAATAAGGTTAATGAGCAAATTATACAACAACCGATGCTTTTAAAAGGGCAAAGTTATAATTCAACAAGAAATCATATCGATCTTTCGCAACCTGTCCAACTCAATTTAAACAATGAGGTACCTCAAGAATTAGTCCGGAGTCACGATAGTATGAGAAACGTTGGGAAAGATCAATTAGATTTACAAAAGCCGCTTGAGCAACAACCAGCTTTCCGAGGCTTTGTGAGAGAATTATCAAATATAATGGGACGTGCAAACTTTAACCAGATAGCACATACAGCCAAGCTAACGATCAGGCTTTATCCAGAAGAGTTGGGCTCATTAAGAGTGGAATTGCTTCAAAAAGATGGGATGATGACAGCAAAATTTTTAGCATCATCTTCAACCGCAAAGGAAATGTTAGAGGTACAAATGCATAGTTTAAGGCAGGCATTTTCACAACAGAATATTCAAGTTGATCGTATAGAAGTTACTTATGGCGATTCTAGTCAATTGAAATATACGAATCAAAATGGACAGCATGAACAAGGGCGAGAAAATCGTCAGGAGTTTCAAGAGCAAGATAAACAACCAGACAGTGAGTCGAGTTTTCAGGAGACAATGAATCAATTTATATTTGAAAAGGAGGTATAGAGAGAAATTGTCAACCTCAATAGATCCTACTTTATTTTATTCATCCGTACAGAAAAATGAAGCGAGAACAACAAATGATAACTTAGGAAAAGACGATTTTTTAAAGCTGTTAATGGCTCAGTTACAAAACCAAGATCCAATGAATCCAATGGAAGATAGTGAGTTTATCTCACAGATGGCAACATTTTCTTCGCTAGAACAGATGACAAATATGAATAATTCGATTGAAAAGCTAGTGCAATTAGAAATTCAATCAAGCCTTATAGATTATAGTCATTTTGTTGGGAAAGAGGTAACTTGGCACAATGTAAAAGAAGATGATGAAACAATCGTAACAGAAGGAAAAGGGGTCGTCGCATCTGTTCAATTTATTGAGGATAGTGTGAAATTTATTCTAGATGATGGGACAGAGCTATTTCCGGCGAATATTTCTCAAGTAAATCAGCGATCCATAGAGTCACCACTTGTGCAAGCAAGTAATCTAATCGGCAAGACGATTACTTGGGAAGAAGATGATATTGAGTTTGAAGATATTGTCCAATCTATCACACAAAAAAATGGCCAGCTTTTACTTCAAATGGAAGACGGTCAGCAAGTTAAAATGGATCAATTAACTAAAATTCAATAAATCTAGAATGCTTATTTGGATCAATGAGTGTAAAACCACTTAGTTGCCATTCTATCGAAATATTTTTTAGAATAAGCAAAGCCTAGCTAAACTAATAAGGAAGCTATCGTGCCGCCGACTGATTTGAAGTGGCATTATACGAAAGGGGTAAATAAATTATGATACGTTCAATGTATTCAGGTATCAGTGGGATGAAGAATTTTCAAACGAAATTGGATGTCATTGGAAATAATATTGCAAATGTGAATACATATGGGTTTAAAAAAGGCCGTGTGACATTTAAAGATATGGTAAGTCAAACCGTATCAGGCGCTAGTGGACCAGCACAAGATAAAGGTGGAATAAACCCTGTTCAAGTTGGCTTAGGATCCCAGCTTGCTGCAATTGACACAATTGATACGCAGGGTTCCATGCAATCGACTGGGCGGGTACTTGACCTTGGTATTCAAGGAGATGGATATTTTGTCGTAGCCGAGGGAACACCTGCAGGTGATACCTTCTTCCCAACATCTACTTACTATACTAGAGCTGGAAATTTATACTTAAATACGGATGGTTATTTAGTTACAGGTGCAGGACATTACGTGATGGCATTAAATTCAACCAACGGTAGCTTAGAACCTGTGCATATGAACGGTGGAAACGTGGACGAGGTCCAAAGTCTTAGTATCTCCGAAGATGGGAAGATCAGTTTTATTAAGAAAACTGGGATGACAACTGCTGAAAAGGCACAAGAGATTGCTGGAAAAGTAGCAGCTGCAGCCAAAAACCTAGTAGAAAATCCTACATCACAAAAATATGTAGACTTATTAGATAAGCTAACAAATGAATTAGACGAGTTAACGATCCAAGCTGAAAAGGAAGCTAGTCTTTTGCAAATTGAGGCTTCATCATTACAAACTGATGCAAATGGATCAGGAGATGCTAAAGCCATTGCAGCAGCTAATGACGCTGTTCAAAAAGCTGAAGCAGCAGTGGAGAGTGCTCAAAATGCAATCGATAGTTTTGCGAATTTAAGTCAAGCTGTTGAGGAAATATATACTGCTTATCAAACGTATAAAGGTGCTCCTACTCAGGCTAATGAAGATGCGATTGTCAATGCAGCTAAAACAGCATTAACAAATGGTAACGATATGTCAGCCCTTACTGGCATTACTGCTGATGATGTTACTGCGACAATGGATGCAATTGAATATATTCAAGCAGACAAATTAGGACTAGAAAAAGAGGGGGAATTATACACTACTCATGCCTCTATCGCTCTTGCTCGTTTTGCAAATCCAGGAGGACTTGAAAAAGTAGGAGAAAATCTATATGTAAGCTCAGCTAATACAGGAGAGGCCACATATTTGTCTCCCGCTGATGTTGGGGCCGGAAAACTAGTATCTGGATCATTAGAAATGTCAAATGTAGATCTTTCAGAAGAATTTACAGAGATGATTGTAGCGCAACGTGGCTTTCAAGCTAATACGAGAATTATCACAACATCTGATGAGATTTTACAGGAACTTGTCAATCTAAAACGTTAATATAAGGAGGATAGAGGGTCTTAACTTTATGACCCAGGTAAAAAGTGATTGAGATCACCAAGTTAAATGGAAAGAAGTTTCATTTAAATGCCCTTTATATTGAGAAGGTTGAGGCATTTCCAGATACAACGATTACTTTAACAAATGGAAAAAAGTATATTGTTGCTGAATCGGAGGACCGGGTAAAAGAAAAAATAATAAATTTTTACCAATCTATCCATTTAATGGGCCAACCAGGATGGAAGGATGAAAGAAATGAATAAAAAATTAGTGTCAACCATGATTGTGCTATTAACGGCCATTTTATTGATTGCAGCTTTAGCTCTCATCATCATACTCAAAATGGAACACAAAGATACGGATAAAGAGCCAACCATTGATGAGGTTTTAAAGGTTTCTGTTGATGTACCAGAAATAACGACAAATCTAGCTAATGGAAAATATATTAAATTATCATTAAAAGTTCAAACAGATAGTCAGAAGGCTAAAGATGAATTAGTCAAAAGAGACTTTCAAATTCAAAGTCTATTAATTGACGAACTTTCTGAAATGGAAGACACCGACTTAGAGGGTAAAGAAGAAAAGCAAGAATTCAGTGAAGCACTTAAAAAGCAAATGAATGATTTAATGCAGAAAGGGAAAGTAGAAAAAGTGTACATCACCTCCTATATCATTTCTTAATATGCAATGCGAGAGCGCCTTGGTCAAAAGATGAACGAGAAAGATTAGCTTCTTTGTAGTTGCACGGTTCCGACTGACTGTTGCCCCGTATAAAATTGTTGGAATTAAAGGAAAGGGCATGGATAACATATACACAGTCAAAACGAATTTGCAGTCGATGGGTGCTAAGCTACACGTGATATTAGCTAATTTTTATATTGAAACGGAGGTGTTGTTATGTCTGATGAAATATTATCCCAAGGTGAAATAGATGCTCTATTATCTGCCATTTCCACTGGCGAAATGACGGCAGATGATTTTAAAAAAGAAGAAGAAAAGCAGCGGGTAAAGAACTATGATTTTAAACGGGCATTGCGATTCTCAAAAGACCAAGTAAGAAGTGTGACAAGAATCTATGAGAATTTTGCTCGTTTACTCACAACCTATTTCTCAGCCCAACTCCGAACATATGTTGATATTTCAGTTGCATCAGCAGACCAAATCCCTTATGAAGAGTATATTCGATCAGTTCCAAATATGACTGTGATGAATGTTATTGAGATTCCCCCTTTAGATGGTCGAATGATCATGGAAATTCATCCTGTGATTGCATATTCCATGATTGATCGTGTGTTGGGCGGAAAAGGGAATGGCTTTAATAAAATTGATAATCTTACTGAGATTGAAATGAAACTGATGACTAATTTATTTGAACGTTCATTAGATCAACTACAAGAAGCTTGGTCAGGTATGGTGGAGATAGAACCTGTATTATCAGATGTGGAGGTCAACCCACAATTTTTGCAAGTAGTCTCACCGAATGAAACTGTTGTCGTAATTTCTATGAATGCGAATGTTGGGGAAACAAGTGGAATGATCAATATTTGTATTCCACATGTCATGCTTGAACCAATCATTCCAAAACTCTCTGCTCATTATTGGATGGCGAGTGAAAAGAAAGTAACGAAACCAGAAGAGGCATTATTACTTGAGCAAAAGGTAAAAGATTCTATTATATCTGTTTCCGCAGAGCTTGGAACAGCAACCATTACGATTGAAGAATTTCTTTCATTAGATCGTTCTGATGTCATTGAGTTAAATAATAGAATTGATGCCCCCCTTTTAATAAAAACGGGGGGGAAACCGAAATTTATCGGTCAACCTGGAAAGAAAAACAAAAAAATTGCCATCCAAATCTTAGATACAATGAAGGAGGGAGACCAAGAATATGACTGGTGATATGCTTTCTCAGGAAGAGATTGATGCCCTATTACGTGGTGAATCAACCCCTGAAGATACAACAAAAACAGAAGATGTCGTACATTCCGTTGAAGATTATCTAGATGAAATACAAAGGGATGCGATTGGTGAATTAGGAAATATTTCTTTTGGAAGTTCAGCTACAGCATTATCTACATTACTCAATCAAAAGGTAGAAATTACAACTCCATCCGTTTCAATCATTGATAATGCTAGATTAGAAGAGGAATTTCCTCATCCATATGCTGCTATTCGTGTTAAATATACAGAAGGATTTTCCGGTGTCAATATTTTGGTTATTAAGCAAAGCGATGCAACAATTATTGCTGATTTAATGCTTGGAGGAGATGGAACAAATCCAGCTGAAGAAATGGATGAAATCCATTTGAGTGCGATTCAAGAAGCGATGAATCAAATGATGGGTTCGGCAGCTACTTCTATGTCATCGATTTTTAATAAGCGTGTAGATATTTCTCCTCCGAGCGTAGATTTAATGAATATCTCTGAAGGAGAAGGAACGACTAATATTCCACAACATAATCTACTAGTTAAAGTAGCTTTCCAATTGAAAATTGGTACATTAATTGATTCGGAAATTATGCAAGTTTTACCTATAGAATTTGCTCGTAATCTTGTTAGGGATCTCTTAGTAGAAGGTGAATCTGATCAGGAGAAGACAAATTCTGAGCCGCCATTAGTTGAAAATAAACCAGAGGTTAGTACAAATAATTCAAGAAATGTTGATTCTAGCTATGATAAAAAAGAAGTCGTGGAGTCAAATGATTCCTTGCATGTAAATAACCCGCGTCCACAACCTAATGTGCAACCAGCTACATTTGCGGATTTTGATGAAGTGGAAACACCTAGTTATGGAACAAAAAATTTAGATATGCTTTTAGATATCCCACTTCAAGTTACAGTAGAGCTCGGAAGAACGAATCGCTCAGTGAAGGATATTCTAGAATTAGGAGCCGGCTCAGTTATTGAATTGGATAAGCTTGCCGGTGAACCTGTTGATATTTTAGTGAATAGTCGCTTGATAGCCAAAGGAGAAGTAGTTGTAATTGATGAAAACTTTGGTGTGCGAGTAACAGATATTGTCAGTAAATCTGATCGATTAAAGAAATTGAATTAATCATTTGGAGGTTAAAAAGATGGGAAAAAGAATTCTAATTGTAGATGATGCAGCTTTTATGCGAATGATGATTAAAGATATTTTAGTGAAAAACGGATTTGAAGTGGTTGGAGAAGCTTCGGATGGACAACAAGCAATTGAAAAGTATCATGAGTTAAAACCTGATCTAGTAACTATGGATATTACGATGCCAGAAGTAGATGGGGTAACTGCACTAAAACAAATTAAAGCAGAGGATCCTGCGGCGAAAATTATTATGTGTTCAGCAATGGGGCAACAAGCAATGGTAATTGATGCGATTCAAGCAGGCGCAAAAGATTTTATCGTTAAACCGTTCCAGGCTGATCGTGTGATTGAAGCCATTCAAAAAACGCTAGGATAAGTGAAAATGAAAAGAAGCAAAAAATGGCTATTGATCTTTTTGGGGATTTTTTTTGTAGGGAATATATATGTCAATAGTCAAGCACACGCTGCATCATTTGATGGAAGTGTGGCTGATTGTTTTGGCGAAAATAAGGATGAGTGCCAACAACAAGAAGATATATCCAATCAATCAGATACTAAAATTGATGAAAATCAATCTCCAGGAAAAGTAGGGATAGATTTTTGGGATGTATTTAAAATGCTGGCATCACTTGTTTTCGTCTTGGCAATCCTGTATTTCCTCTTGAAATTTATTCAAAAGAAAAGCCAATCTTACCAACAAAATAAAATTATCCAAAATATTGGGGGAACCGCATTAGGTGGAAATCGCTCAGTTCAGCTTGTGAAAGTGGGCAAACGAATCTTAATTTTGGGTGTGGGAGAAGACATTCAATTATTGCAAGAAATCACTGATGAGAAGGAAATGAATGAGTTTCTCCATCAGCATAATGAGCAGCTTGAACAAAAATTAGAGCCTGTTGACCTAATCTCAAAGTTATTTGTTAAAAAAACACTTAAAGAGAAGTCTGAGCGAGATTCGAGACCTCAGTTTTCTTTTCACCAACAATTAAAAAATGAACTGAATTTGGTAAGGGAACAACGCCAAAAGGTATTGGAACGGATTGAAAGGAAGGATTCTCAAGATGAATGAATTTATGGAGTTTTTTAATAATAGTTCATCTGAGGCCGTCTCGACTTCCGTTAAGTTATTTCTTTTACTTACTGTTTTATCGATTGCCCCAGCGATCCTTATCTTAATGACATCTTTTACACGAATCATTATCGTTTTATCTTTTGTAAGGACATCTTTGGCAACACAGCAAATGCCGCCTAACCAAGTTTTAGTAGGACTGGCCTTATTCTTAACATTTTTTGTAATGGCTCCTACTTTACATGAAGTAAATGAGCAGGCTTTAACACCTTTATTTAATGATGAAATAAATTTAGAAGAAGCTTATGAACGAGCGGCCGTACCGTTTAAGGAGTTTATGAGTAAGCACACTAGACAGAAAGATCTGGAATTATTTTTAAATTACTCTCAAGCTGAGCGACCTGAAACAATTGAAGATATTCCTTTAACCGCCATGGTACCAGCATTTGCACTAAGCGAAATGAAAACCGCTTTTCAAATTGGATTTATGATTTTTATTCCATTTTTGGTTATTGACATGGTTGTGGCGAGTGTTCTAATGTCTATGGGTATGATGATGCTTCCACCTGTCATGATTTCACTACCTTTTAAAATATTATTGTTTGTGTTAGTGGATGGTTGGTATTTAGTCGTTCAGTCCTTATTACAAAGTTTTGGCTAAACCATTTATAACCGAATAGCAAATTTATCTACTTGGAGTGATCAGATTGAGCGCAGAAGCGGTCATTGCCTTAGCAAAAAATGGAGTATATACAGTTTTGATTGTTGCAGGCCCATTATTATTGATTGCACTAGCTGTAGGACTAGCTGTCAGTATATTTCAAGCAACCACTCAAATTCAAGAGCAAACCCTAGCTTTTATTCCTAAAATTATAGCCGTTTTAGTGGGAGTGGTTGTATTGGGCCCTTGGATGATAAGTAAGTTATTATCTTACACAGCAGATATATTTCAGAATTTAACTAGATTTATAGGATGATACAATGGATACACTAATCCCACAATTTTCAATACTATTACTTGTTTTTATGAGAATATCTGCTTTTTTTGTATCAGTTCCGCTGTTTTCATATAGAACAATTCCGACAATCTTTAAAATAGGGTTTTCCTTTATTTTGGCTGTATTGGTTTACTATACCTTAGATGTTACATCGATACCGATAGATGGTACGTACTTATTATTAATTTTAAAAGAAGCCATTATTGGTCTATTATTAGGCTTTATCGCTTATATGATGCTATCCGCTATTCAAATAGCTGGGGGCTTTATTGATTTCCAGATGGGCTTTGCGATTGCCAATGTGATAGATCCGCAAACAGGAGCACAAAGTCCGCTAATGGGGCAATATTTATATATGTTCTCACTGCTTTTTCTATTAGCGGTAAATGGGCATCATTTAATTATAGATGGTATTTTTAATAGTTATCACTTTATTTCGATTGATCAATTTGTGATGGCTTTTGGAGAAGAAGGTTTTATTTTATATGTAGTTAAATCTTTTGGTCTTATGTTTATGATCGCTTTTCAAATGGCAATGCCCATTGTTGCTTCATTATTTTTAGTAGATGTGGCATTAGGAATTGTGGCAAGAACGGTACCACAATTAAATATATTTGTTGTGGGCTTCCCGATTAAGATAGCGGTAAGTTTTATAGTAATCTTTATTGTTATGGCGGTATTATTTGGTGCCGTCCAAAATCTTTTTGAGGAAATGCTTGTTGTATTAAGAGATGTGATGAGCTATATGGGGGGCACTGGTTGATGCAGCTTAAATTGGATCTTCAGTTCTTTGCCGGTGAAAAAACGGAGAAAGCAACACCGAAAAAACGGCTTGATACGAGAAAAAAAGGCCAAGCAGCCAAAAGCCAGGATGTCAATACCGCGATTGGTTTGTTAGCTGTATTTATGTTTTTGCAATTCTATTCAACGAACATGGGGGAAATTGCACTCAAGACCTTCCGCCACTCCTTTAACGAATTCATGTTAATGGATTTAACGGAAGAAAATATCCAACCTATAATATTGACTGTATTAAAAGAAGTTGCCCTTTTACTAGGTCCTGTTTTTCTTATTGCTTTAGTTGCGGGAGTGGCTTCAAACTTATTACAAGTAGGTTTTATGTTTTCGACTGAATCAATCCAGCCAAAACTAGAGAAATTAGATCCTATTAAGGGGTTTAAACGAATTTTTTCCATCAGGGCGATCGTTGAGCTATTAAAATCTGTTTTAAAAATCTGCTTTGTTGGCGGGGTCACTTTTTTTGTATTATATCTTCATATTGAAGATGTTTTACAACTATCTCAACAGTCAGTTGGAGCTGCTTTAAAAATAGTTGGAAAGTTAACGATTCAAATGGGGATTGCAGCTTCACTCTCTCTGTTGGCTCTTTCCATGCTTGATTGGCTTTATCAAAAATATGACTTTGAGAAAAATATTAGGATGTCGAAGCAGGACATTAAAGATGAATTCAAAAATTCCGAAGGTGACCCACTAATTAAATCAAAAATAAAGCAAAAACAACGAGAGATGGCAATGTCACGCATGATGCAAGAAGTACCGAAGGCAGATGTAATTATTACAAATCCAACCCATTATGCCATAGCATTAAAGTATGATGAAAAGGAAGCAGATGCTCCAGTAGTCCTTGCAAAAGGCGTTGACTTTTTGGCGCAAAAAATTAAGCTAATTGCAAAAGAAAATAACATAGTCATGGTGGAAAACCGGCCGTTAGCTCGTTCATTATATGATCAACTTGATATTGGAGATAAAATACCTGATGAATTTTTTAAAGCAGTTGCGGAAGTTCTAGCTTATGTATATAGAATTCAGAACAAAATTTAATTTAGAAAGAGAATGAATGCAGGACTATGTTCCATCGCCTAGCCCCGAGAAGATCACAGCTTGTGATTTCATCGGCGTTATGCCAGAACGGCGTGCCCTAAGTCGATGTTCTGCTTATAATCTGAGTCAGTTAAAGTAAAGCCAGGCTTTTATGACTCAAAACATTTGCATATTGGGGCTGATCAAGGCGTTTGCGCTTTTTTATAGGGAGAGAAATGTTATGAAGTTTAAAGATTTAGCTGTATTATCTGCTGTGATTTTAATTGTTGCCATGTTGATTATTCCTTTTCCGCCATGGTTATTAAGTTTACTAATTATCATAAATATTTCTCTTGCGCTCCTAGTATTACTTACTTCAATGAATATGAATGAAGCTTTGCAATTTTCTATATTCCCATCACTGCTATTGTTACTTACTTTGTTTCGCTTAGGTCTCAATGTTTCGACAACAAGGTCGATTTTATCAAAAGGAGATGCTGGTGGGGTCGTTGAAACATTTGGAACATTTGTAACTGGGGGCAATATTCTTGTTGGTCTAGTAGTATTCTCGATTTTAATTGTCATTCAATTTATTGTCATTACAAAAGGCGCAGAGCGAGTTTCAGAAGTTGCCGCGAGATTTACCCTAGATGCAATGCCAGGAAAACAAATGAGTATTGATGCTGATCTCAATGCTGGGGTGATCTCAGAACATGAGGCGCGTGATCGCAGGGATAAAGTTTCAAGAGAATCTGATTTTTATGGTGCAATGGATGGGGCGAGTAAATTCGTCAAAGGGGATGCCATTGCCGGTATTATCATTGTTCTTATTAACCTATTGTTTGGGATTATCATCGGGATGGTTCAGCAAGGTTTACCGATTGGAGAAGCAGCTGTCAAGTATTCGATGCTTACGGTAGGGGATGGAATTGTAAGCCAAATCCCTGCGCTCCTTATTTCCACTGCAACAGGAATTGTTGTGACAAGAGCAGCATCTGAAGGGAATTTGGGGAATGATATTATTAAGCAACTTTTCTCTGATTCCAAGATGTTGTATGTAGCGGCAGCAACAATTTTCTTATTAGGATTGTTTACAACCATTAATAATATATTAACGATCCCGATTGCAGCAGCTTTAGCCATCGGCGGTTTAATGATTTCACGCTCATCTACTATTTCTGAAGCAGATTTAATCGATCAGGCTGAAGAGACTGAAGCGGAGGATCTGAAAAGTCCGGAAAGTGTGGTTAACTTGCTTCATGTCGACGCTATTGAGTTTGAATTTGGTTATGGCCTAATCCCTTTGGCTGATGTCAATCAAGGGGGAGACTTGCTTGATCGGGTAGTGATGATTCGAAGGCAGCTTGCTTTAGAGTTGGGAATCGTTATCCCAGTTGTACGGATTCGAGATAATATTCAATTGGAACCAAATGCCTACAGAATTAAGATAAAAGGGAATGAAATGGCAAAAGGAGAATTATTGTTAGACCATTATTTAGCTATGAGTCCAGGTGGTGAAGATACACTTGAAGGAATTGATACAATTGAACCTTCTTTCGGATTGCCAGCTAAATGGATAACAGAGGATGTAAAAGAACAAGCTGAAATATTGGGCTATACTGTCGTTGATCCGCCATCAGTTGTGTCTACACATATCACTGAAGTATTAAAAGCAAATGCTTATGATTTATTAGGAAGACAAGAAACAAAGCAATTAATCGATCATTTACAAGAATCATATCCAATTCTTGTTGAAGAAGTAACACCTAATCCATTAACAATTGGAGAGGTCCAAAAAGTTTTGGCTAAACTTTTAAAAGAAAATGTTTCGATTCGCAATATGACGATTATCTTTGAGGCTTTAGCTGACTACGCTAAAATGACGTCTGATCCGGACGTATTAGCAGAGTATGTCCGACAGGCATTAGCTAGACAGATTACGAAGCAGTATGTTAATGAAAATGAAACATTAAATGTGATAACCGTTTCGGCTAAGATTGAAAAGTTAATTGCGGATAGTGTCCAACAAACAGAACATGGCAATTATTTGTCAATGGATCCAAACGATTCCCAAGTTATTCTTGAATCAACAGCGAATCAAATTGAACAACAGTCATTAAGGCAACAAACACCAATTCTGCTCTGTTCACCAGCTGTTAGAATGTATTTTCGTCAATTAACAGAAAGGTACTTCCCTAATGTACCTGTCTTATCGTATAACGAATTAGAAGCAAATGTGGAAGTTCAAAGTAGTGGGGTGGTGAATATCGAATGAATATGAAAAAAATAACTGCTACGACGATGCCAGAAGCTATGAAAAAGGTAAAGCTCGAATTAGGGGATAATGCAGTAATCCTTAATTCAAAAATTGTGTATAAAGGTGGCTTTATGGGGCTTTTCCGCAAGAAAATGATCGAGGTTGTGGCAGCTATTGATGAAAAGCCTATTCCGGTAGCCTCTACGAGAAAAAATAAAGAAAGAAGAACAATAGAGTCTTTTCCGTCTGCTGTTCAACTTGAGAAACATGTTGAGCAGCAAGATGTAAGGAAGGAACTGACTGATTTAAAAAAAGAACTCTCATATATAAAACAGACAAGTTCTATGTCGATGAATCATTATCCAGATGAAATACAGTTCTGTTTATCGAAGTTACAAGCGATTGAGTTAGAAAATACACATATTAAAAAACTAGGTGATCAGTTATTAGAAAGATGGAGAATCAATCGGGAGAAACCAACTGAATCAGATATTGAGGACTGGTGCACTCATGAAATTCTAAATGAACTGAAAAATATTTCATTTGAAGGTATTCCTGATCACGCGAAAATTGTTAATTTTGTTGGTCCGACGGGAGTAGGAAAAACGACTACAATTGCGAAACTGGCAGCAAATGCGGTTTTACAAGAGAAAAAAAAGGTAGCCTTTATTACAACTGATACTTATAGAATTGCGGCAATTGAGCAATTAAAGACATATGCAGAACTTCTACAAATTCCATTAGAAGTGGTTTATGAGGAAGAGAATTTTAAAAATGCAATTGCGAATTTTTCCGATTATGATCTCATATTTATCGATACAGCTGGGAGAAATTATCGTGAAAAACGGTATATCGAGGAGTTAAAGAATATGTTTGGAAATGCAAAAGGTATCTTCACATATCTTGTTTTATCCATATCAATGAAAGAGCAAGATATGAAAATAATTGCTAATAATTTCCTAAACATGGATTTCGACCAATTTATTTTTACGAAAGCTGATGAAACAAACGCTTATGGGGTTATTTACAATATGATATGTCATTATCAGATTGGGGTTTCTTACATTACGACTGGACAAGATGTCCCTGATGACATCATAAAAGCAACGCCGGAAAACATTGCTAATTACTTGGTTGGGAATGAAAAACAATGAATGATCAAGCTCAGGCTTTGAGAAGGATGATTGAAAATAATACTGAAGACCAAGCAAAGACACTAGCGGTGGTAAGTGGAAAAGGTGGTGTTGGTAAATCAAATATCTCGATTAATATAGCGGCACAATTAAATGAGCGCGGCTATAAAGTTCTTTTATTTGATCTAGATCTTGGAATGGGAAATGTCAATATAATACTTGGGCATTCTTCTGCACATACTTTATCAGATTTTTTAAATAAGGGTTTGCCTATAGAAAGCATTATTTATCGTACTCCAGCAGGAATTTCTTATATTTCGGCCGGAAATGGATTGAATGAAGCGATTGAATTAAATGCATCTATGTTAAGTAGGCTTTTGACAGCTTTAAAGGATATTCAACGACAGTATGACTATATTATTTTTGATATGGCAGCAGGGGCAAATTCAGCCACCATGAAAATTCTTTTAGCTGCCGACGATATCTTAGTTATTTCTACCCCTGAACCGACCGCTATGACAGATGCATATTCCATGATGAAATTTATTTGTATGGAAGAAACGGAAAGTGAATTTTTTCTTATTTGTAATAGGGCGGATAATGAGAGACAGGGAAGAGAGACATTGGAAAGATTGCAAAAAACAGTCCTAAAGTTTCTTCATAAAAATGTCAATCTACTAGGGGTATTACCAGAAGATCCGCATGTACGGAAAGCGGTAATTAATCAAGATGTCTTTTCTACTAAGTTTCCAAGAGCATCGATATCCATTAAATTGGAGCTCATCCTTGATCGTTACTTGAATTACCAAAAAACTCCGATGACCAAACAGCAAGCACCAAGTTCCTTTGTTGGTAAATTACGCAAATTATTTTATCGAAAAGATTAAAAGAGGATGTTAAAAAAATCTGGTAAAAAAGACACTTTGGTGATTGATGTCAATACTTAGCCGAGTTGGTCCTTTTTATCTCCTTTTCGAACATTTATTAGAAGTTATGTTGAGTAAATACATTGAGGAGAATAGGAAATGCATTCAGAAGACCAATATCATACGATCGTCTGTATCGGGACATCCACTGGAGGACCAAGGGCACTACAAACTGTTTTATCGGAATTGCCACGGCATTTGCCAGCTCCTATTGTGATTGTTCAGCATATGCCACCTAAATTTACAAAGTCTTTAGCAAATCGATTGAATACGCTTTGTGAAATTCAAGTTAAGGAAGCTGAAGATGGGGAGATTTTGCAAAAGGGAACGGCGTATATTGCACCAGGTGGGAAACAGATGTCACTTATATCTCATGGAAAAGAAGTGAAAATAAGGATTCTAGAGACAGAACCTGTTAATGGTCATCGCCCATCTGTTGATGTCTTATTTCAATCAGTAAGTCGATTAAAGAAACATAAAAAGCTCGCCATTATTATGACAGGTATGGGTTCCGATGGAAAGAAAGGGATCATCGACTTAAAAGAGGATCGCGAGACCATCGTGATGGCCGAATCGAAGGATAGTTGTATTGTATATGGAATGCCAAGAGCTGCAATTGAAACAGGGTTAGTTGATTCTGTTACCAAATTGGATGATATTGCAAACAATATTATGAAACTATTAGGATAAGGATGTGGGCGTATGGATGTGAATCATTATTTAGAGGTATTTATAGATGAAAGTAAAGAGCATTTGCAGTCGTTAAACCAAAATCTTTTAATATTAGAGAAAAACCCAAAAGATTTAGAGGTTGTGAATAAGATATTCCGAGCTGCTCATACATTAAAAGGGATGTCAGCTACAATGGGCTATAGTGATTTAGCCAACCTTACTCATATTATGGAAAATGTGCTTGATGGTATTCGTAATAAGCAAATTGTTGTCACTACCGTTTTATTAGATGTTGTTTTTCTTGCGGTTGATGATCTAGAAACCATGGTTGATTCAATTGAGTCTGGGGGCGATGGGAAGAAAGATGTCGCTGATGTCATTGCCAAATTGCAATTATTAGAAAAAGGCTTAGACCCAGAGAAGGATCAGGCTTTTCAAGAGGTTGCTGCTACGGTTACGAATGAAAAAAACAACCTTGCCGATCAGCTTCAATATGATCAATATGAAAAGACGGTGATTGAGCAATCACGTGAACAAGGACATGAATGTTATGAAATCCAAGTAAGTTTAATGCCAGACTGCTTATTAAAAACGGCTCGCGTTTTTATGGTCTTTGAAGTATTGGAAAAATCTGGGGATGTCATTAAATCTTTACCAACTGTTGAACAATTAGAGGAAGAACAATTTGAGTCTCAATTTATCGCAACTTTAATTACGAAAGAGTCAGAAGCTGATCTCGTAAAGAAGATTATGAAAATATCTGAGATCGAGTCTGTAAACATTCAGGCCGTTGACTTAACCCAGTCGAAACGAGTAGAAGATTCGCCGACAAAAGAAGAACAACCAACTTTGGAATCAGGTAAGAAGAACAAGCTAGAAGCAAAGAATAATAAAGAAACAGCAGACAAGAAACAAACTAAAACAGTTAGTAAAACAATTAGGGTGAATATTGATCGACTTGACATTTTGATGAATCTCTTCGAAGAACTAGTAATTGATAAGGGTAGATTGGAACAAATCTCTCAGGATATTAACCATGCAGATCTTCATGAGACAGTCGAAAGAATGTCTAGGATTTCTAGTGACTTACAAAATATTATTTTAAATATGCGTATGGTGCCTGTTGAGACAGTCTTTAATCGTTTCCCTAGAATGGTTAGACAACTGGCAAAAGATTTAAATAAACAGTTAGAATTACATATTATTGGTGCCGAAACGGAATTGGACCGTACTGTGATTGATGAAATTGGCGATCCAATTGTCCACTTGTTAAGAAATGCGATTGATCATGGAATTGAAAGCCCAGAAGCCAGAAGGGCAAATGGAAAATCAGAAACAGGAACCATTCATCTAAAAGCTTACCATAGTGGGAATCATGTTTTCATTGAGATTGATGATGATGGCGCAGGCATCAATAGACATAAGGTGATTGACAAAGCGATATCAAAAGGGATTATTTCCCAAAGTGAAGCAGAGCTAATGACAGATGAAGAAGCTTTTGAATTAATTATGGCCCCTGGCTTCTCTACTGCAGATACGATATCAGATGTATCTGGTCGAGGAGTAGGTTTAGATGTTGTTAAATCAACTATACAATCACTGGGTGGCACTATCTCAATTCAGTCTACTGAAGGTAAGGGCTCGAAGTTTTCTATCCAGTTACCATTAACATTATCAATTATTTCAGCTTTACTCGTAGAAGTAGGAGCAGAGAAATATGCAATTCCACTTTCTTCGATTATTGAAACGGCTATTATTAAAACGTCTGATATTATGACTGCTCATAATCAACCTGTTATTGATTTTAGAGGAAGTGTTGTTCCACTCGTTTCTCTACAAGAGGTTTTCCATATTGAGGATGGAATTGATAATGAATCCGAATTTGTTTCAATTGTCATTGTTCGTAAAGCCGAAAAAATGGCAGCTTTAGCTGTTGAATCTTTCATCGGCCAGCAAGAAATTGTTCTAAAATCTTTAGGAAATTATTTGGCAGAAGTTTTTGCAATTTCGGGTGCAACGATTTTAGGTGATGGACAGGTAGCTTTAATCGTCGATTGTAATGCATTGATAAAGTAAAAGGAGTGAAAGATTGTGAATGAAGCAGTGATTGAATCTGAGAAAAAAGTGATCGTCTTCAACCTTAATCAAAAAGAGTATTGTATTTCAGCAGAATATGTAACAGCTATTGAAAAAATGCTCCATATAACTAGAGTCCCCAATATGCCTTCTTTTATAAAGGGGGTTATTAATTTACGAGGAATCATCATTCCAATTATTGATTTAAAACAACGATTTGAGATTGGAGATCACGATCATTCAGATAATACGCGAATTATTATTGTAACCTGGGATGATATTACGGTTGGCATGATCGTAGATGAAGCAAATGATGTCTTAGATATACCTGTAAAAGCGATCGAACCTTGTCCCAATGTGGCGGGTTCTATTGCTGAAGAATATATTTCGGGAGTAGCCAATATAGATCATAGGTTATTAATTCTACTCGATTTAGAATTAACGATAAAACCGCCTGAATTAAGGAAAATGAACAATGGAGTTTGAGACAGAAATTACTCCATTTCACCTTGATATCTTGAAAGAAATCGGTAATATTGGTGCCGGGAATGCTGCCACAGCGCTATCTGTTTTAACAGGGAAAAATATTGAAATGAAAGTACCGACTGCACGTATCATTACATTTGATCAGATGCTAGAATTAGCCGGCGGTCATGATAAAATTGTTACGGCGATCTTTTTACGGGTTGAGGGAGATGCTTCAGGTAGTATGTTCTTTATTTTGCCGCTTGAACAAGCAACAAAGCTGGTGCAAAAGCTAACAAAGGACGATACTTTTTCCTTTTCACAACCACCTTATTCGGAAATGGCGTTGTCGGCGATGCAGGAGTTAGGGAATATCCTAACAGGCTCCTATTTAACATCTCTATCTGATTTTACGGGTTTACGATTACACGCTTCTGTTCCTTCTATTAGTATCGATATGGCTGGTGCCATTATTAGTTATGGATTAATTGAACTTTCTCAATCACAGGATTACGCAATTGTTATTGATACAGCATTAAATGATGAAGAAACAGTTGATGATTCCGAAAGTGTAAAAGGACATTTTTTCCTACTGCCGGACCCAAGCTCTTTTGCTACGATCTTCCAAAAGCTTGGAGTCAAAATCGATGATTGAGACAGTAGTGCGTGTAGGGATAGCAGATATGGATGTAGTAAAAGCTCCAAATTCGATTAGAACCGCTGGTCTTGGTTCTTGTGTAGGTGTCGTGATTTATGATCAACATTCGCAAATAGCAGGACTTGCACATATTATGTTGCCAGATTCTTCGCTTGCCAAAGGAAGACAACAATTAAATGTTGCTAAGTTTGCTGATACCGCAATTAAGAAACTTGTCACGGATTTGCTGACAAGAGGCGCTATTCGTAACCAATTAAAAGCTAAAATTGCTGGAGGCGCTCAAATGTTTCAGTTTGCTAAACAAACGGAACAGATGAGAATTGGACCGAGGAATGTGGAAGCAGTGAAACGAGAACTAAAAAATCTAAGTATCCCTCTCATCGGAGAAGATACAGGGGGAAATAGTGGGAGAACCATTGAATTTGTTCCAGACTCTTCTATTTTATATATTAGAAAGGCTTATCATGAAGCCCTTGAAATATAGACTAGTGAGGAACGCTTATAGAGGGATGTTCAAAAAGCCACCAAATGTTGGGGGGAGAAACGCTTTATTAGCTTTGTATTAAGCTGCTCTTGGATCAGAGGAAGGCAAGTAAAATCGCCAACAGGGAAGTCATCAGTACACATACGCAAGTCCGCCACTCGAATTTTTTTCCATAGTGCGATGCGGCTTCAGAGAAGTTTTTCTGTGTTTGAGACTTCGCGATTTAATTATCTTGGTAACTTTTTGAACTGTATTTATTCATGTGAGGAGGAGATAGGATGTCGAACTCACCACCGCTTGAAGAGCAAAAATGTTGGGATTTATGGATTCATTCTCGGGATGCTGATGCAGGTAATATGTTGATTGAGAAATATATGCCCTTAGTTTCATATCATGTTCAGCGTATTTCTGTAGGACTTCCCAAAAATGTGAGTAGAGAAGAATTGAAAAGTTTAGGAATGACTGGATTATTAGATGCCCTGCATAAGTTTGATATATCACGTGACTTAAAATTCGATACATATGCATCCTTTAGAATTAGAGGAGCTGTTATTGATGGATTAAGAAAAGAGGACTGGCTACCAAGAAGTACAAGGGAAAAAGTAAAAAAAATAGAGGCCGCTACAAATGAATTAGAACAGCATTTGATGCGAAAACCATCTATTACTGAGATTGCAAAAAATTGTGGGTATACGGAAGATGAGGTATGCCGCGTTTTGAATGAGCATGTGTTTTCCAGTGTGCTTTCCATCGACGAAAAAATAGCTATGAATGAAGAAGGAGATCATTCAGTTCATTCAATTAAAGATCAAGAGTCACTAGGACCTGAAGATCAACTTGTGAAAAAAGAGTGGCTTAGTGAACTGACAGAGGCAATTAAGGATTTAACTGAAAAAGAACAATTAGTATTGAGTTTATTTTATAAGGAAGAGCTCACATTTACAGAGATTGGTGAAGTGATGCAGCTTTCAACTTCTAGAATTTCGCAAATCCATTCAAAAACATTGTCAAAGTTAAAGGTAATTCTTTTAAAAAAACGATAATGGGGGCAGTCCATGAGTTTAAAATTAATTGAATTGCAGGTAGCACTCCCTAGAACAATGGAAGCAGGGAAGATAACAGAACAGTTACAGCAAAGAGGACAGATTATGTCCGAACAAGCTAAGGAAGAATCAAAGGATAAAACGGAAATAGAGCGAAAAAGAGTAAATAGTTTGGATGAGAATGATGAGGTTCGATTAAGAAACGAAGATGGTGCTCCTAAGGATCAAAAAAATCATCATTCCAATTTAAATAAAAGGGAGCAAATATCTGAAAAAAAATCGGCTAATGAAAAACATCCTTATAAAGGAAAAAGAATAGATTATAGTGGGTAGGGATACAATTGACAAGTGCATTAATCTTCCTTTTATTTGTTTTAAACGCAATTTTAATTTTTACTGTTGTATTATTATATATGCGACAAAATCGGCTAATGGAGATGGAAAAAGCCCAGCAAAAAGTGCAAGCAGAGACAGAAGAATTAATGACAAGCTTTTTATTAGAAATTAAGGAAGAGAACCAATTTTTTATGTCTAAGTTGGATGACCTACGTAAAACACAACAGGCTAAGGATATGGGTGACGATAAAAGCGAAGAAACCGTTGAGAGAGAAAACCAACAAGAGGATTATCAACCAGGAGTCGAAATGAAAAACTTTACGAGAATGCAAGCGGAAAAAGCCTATCTTGTAAATTATGCTGAGCAGTTGGAAATGAAAGAGAATGAAGGGGATATTGAGGGGGGTATAGAAACTTTGTCCGATGAAAATTTATTTACGGATCAAGTTCACTCCCTTCATGCTAAGGGCTTGTCTATCGAGGAAATTGCTCAGCGATTAAACAAAGGAAAAACGGAAGTAACACTCGCTTTAAAATTTAAAAACATGCATTCTTAATTTTTGTTTTAAAACAATCAAATGTTTTAATTAGGATCAGGCATTCGAAATTTTGAGTGATAAATCAGCTCTTCGAATGCTTTTTTTTGTTTTTTACAAATAAAAGGGGCAAACTCATAAATCGTTGTGATCCTAGCAACAGTTTTGGTAGACATATCATAATGAAGGATTGATTCATTCATTCCCATACAGGACATTGGCCCCCTAAGAAGGATTCATTAAAAAGAATGACCAATAAAGTTTAGCAGAACTAATCGTTAAAATTATCTACCATCATATTAAAATTTAGGTTATGTAACTTTACTCGTTTATTTTTAGGCTTGATTATAGTGAAAGATAGACTACTTTTTACTTGAAAGGACATAACTAAAATGCTAAGCCTGAGGAGGCTTGACACTAGGGAAAGCAAGCTAAGTTCGCGCCGTCCTGGCGGCAGGCTCAAAGCGCAACTTCCTGTTGCTTCACCTACACTAGTACTTCCTGGTACGTCGCAACGCCTGCATGCCCCCATCCTGTAGGCCTTCGGAAGCGAAGTATATTTCCGGAGTGGGTTATTTTCACGCTAATAGTTCGGACTTTACTCAAGCGAAGACACTTTTGTCCCAGCCTCATGAAAAAATAGATGAACTTATAATTCTTAATACTTGATATGCTGTTTAGTTTATGCTATATTCATTGATGGTGTTAATACACACGTTCTGCGATTTTGTTGCAAGGTGCTGTTCTAAGGCAGAAGGATGCTTGCTCTTTTGATCTAGCTCCAAAGCCTAGCCCCTCGGGATCAAATAACCTGAGTCAAATTCTGAACAGTTTGCGCAAAAAATGACCAGAGCGGAGGATCAAAAACCAAGGAGGAAATAGGAATGTCAGTCATTTCAATGAAACAATTATTAGAAGCAGGTGTACATTTCGGACACCAAACACGCCGTTGGAATCCTAAAATGAAAAAATACATTTTCACGGAGCGTAACGGTATTTATATTATTGACCTTCAAAAGACAGTTAAGAAGGTTGAGGAAGCTTATAACTTTATGAGAGAGCTTGCTGAGAATAATGGAAAAGTTCTTTTCGTAGGAACTAAAAAACAAGCTCAAGAATCTGTCAAAGAAGAAGCTGAACGTGCAGGGCATTATTATGTAAACCATCGCTGGCTTGGTGGAACTCTTACTAACTTTGAAACCATCCAATCTAGAATTGAGCGTTTGAAAGCAATTGAAAAAATGGAAGAAGATGGTACGTTTGAAGTACTACCTAAAAAAGAAGTTGTTATGTTGAAGAAAGAATATGATCGACTTGTACGCTTCTTGGGTGGAATTAAAGACATGAAAGATCTTCCAGATGCTATTTTTATTATTGACCCACGTAAGGAAAGAATTGCTGTTGCAGAAGCACGCAAACTAAATATTCCAATCGTAGGTATTGTTGATACAAACTGTGATCCAGATGAAATTGACTATGTAATCCCAGCAAATGACGATGCGATTCGTGCGGTTAAATTATTAACTTCAAAAATGGCTGATGCTTTGCTTGAAGCTCAAAAAGAAGTTGAAGTTGAAGAAGCTGAGGAAGCATCTGATACTGCTAACGTTTAATAGATGATGTTCAGAAAATATTGGTGAAAATGGGGCTAAGGTATGGAGATCTTCAATTGAAGGCGACTCATCCTGTGTCGAATGTAGAAGTCACCATACACTAGAGCAAGTTTGTTGGCTAGTTTCTCTGTTGCTCATGTATCTAACTAAATACATTGGACTGCTTGAAACCGTGCCACCTTGAACACCCGGTCGCTTTCACCTTATTTTTGAACACATATTAATAGTGTTGCGAGACAGACCAATTCATAATCGTGACGAACAAAGGTGATGGAGTGGTAAACACTTATCACCTTTTTTAAAAGATAAGATTCCTTTAATACTTAAAAATTGACAGCAGAATAGGGAGGACTATAATATGGCAATTACTGCACAAATGGTAAAAGAACTGCGTGAAAAAACTGGCGCAGGAATGCTTGATTGTAAAAAGGCTTTAACTGAAACAAATGGTAATATGGAAGAAGCAATTGATTTTCTTCGCGAAAAAGGGATTGCTTCAGCAGCTAAAAAAGCGGATCGAATTGCGGCAGAAGGAACTACCTTCATTTTAAGTGAAGGAAACAAAGCTGTTATTCTTGAAGTGAATGCTGAAACTGACTTTGTTGCTAAAAACGAAACTTTCCAAGAACTTGTAAAAGAACTAGCTGAACATTTACTTAATAATGAGCCGGCATCTGTTGAAGCAGCTCTAGAACAAAAAATGGCTAATGGTCAAGTCGTTAGTGAGTATATTAACAGTGCAATTGCAAAAATCGGTGAAAAGATTACTCTACGCCGTTTTGCAGTGAAAACGAAATCTGATCAAGGTGCATTCGGTGAATATTTGCATATGGGTGGAAGAATCGGTGTGCTAACTGTACTTGAAGGAACAACTGATCAGAATGTGGCAAAAGATGTTGCTATGCATATTGCCGCAATTAATCCTAAATATATCTCTCGTGACCAAGTTTCAGCAGAAGAAGTTGATCGTGAGCGTCAAGTATTAACTCAACAAGCTCTTAATGAAGGAAAACCTGAAAAAATCGTTGAAAAAATGGTTGAAGGACGTTTAGGAAAATTCTTCGAACAAATCTGCCTACTTGACCAATCTTTTGTAAAAGATCCTGATCAAAAAGTTCGCAAATTCGTTGAGTCAAAAGGAGCAACTGTCCAAGACTTTGTACGTTATGAAGTCGGTGAAGGCCTTGAAAAACGCCAAGAAAACTTCGCAGAAGAAGTTATGAGCCAAATTAAAAAATAATTTTACTAAAAGTCTAAAAACAGCGACTAGCACTCTGCGATAGTAAGCTTTTTAGAAGGTGGTCACCTACCCATCATATTAGAATTTCTATAAGTTTGTATATCGCTAAATGAGTGTTTACGCTTTTTAAAATAGGGAGCACAGCTGTGTTCCCTATTTTAAAAAAGATACATAAGAGATTACAATATGGAGGTTCATATGGACAAGCCAAAATACAAGAGAGTGGTTCTTAAACTCAGTGGCGAGGCTTTGGCGGGAGCGGAAGGATTTGGAATAAATCCCTCTGTTATTAAGTCGATTGCTAGTCAAATAAAAGAAGTTGCAGAATTAGGTGTTGAGATAGCTGTTGTTGTCGGTGGAGGAAATATTTGGCGTGGAAAAATTGGTAGTGAAATGGGTATGGACCGCGCTAATGCCGATTATATGGGAATGCTGGCAACAGTAATGAATTCATTGGCCTTGCAAGATAGCCTCGAACAACTTGGAATTGAAACGCGTGTTCAAACATCAATTGATATGCGTCAAGTAGCTGAACCTTATATTAGAAGAAGAGCAATTCGTCATTTAGAGAAACAGCGGGTTGTTATTTTTGCGGCTGGAACCGGAAATCCTTACTTCTCCACAGATACAACTGCTGCCTTAAGAGCTGCTGAAATTGAAGCTGAGGTAATTCTAATGGCGAAAAACAATGTCGATGGTGTTTATAACGCTGATCCTAAGCTTGATAAAGATGCTAAGAAATATGAACAGCTTTCTTATTTAGACGTCTTAAAAGAAGGTTTGGGAGTTATGGATTCTACTGCTTCATCTTTATGTATGGATAATGATATCCCACTTATCGTTTTCTCGTTTACAGAAAGTGGAAACGTGAAGAGAGCTGTTATGGGTGAACAAATTGGAACTTTAGTTAGGGGGAAGGAATAATGACAAATCAAGTTATTTCTAGTACTAAAGACAAAATGGAAAAATCGATTCAATCATATAAAAGAGATCTTTCAAGTATCCGGGCTGGACGTGCCAATGCATCTCTATTAGATAAAATTTCGGTAGACTATTATGGCGCACCAACGCCAATTAATCAAATGGCGTCCATTTCTGTTCCAGAAGCAAGAATGTTGGTTATACAACCATATGATAAGACCATTATTGGCGATATAGAAAAAGCTATTTTAAAATCAGATCTTGGTTTGAATCCAGCTAATGACGGTTCATTAATTAGACTGACGATCCCGCAACTTACTGAGGAACGCAGGAAAGAGCTAGTCAAGCTTGTGAAAAAGGAATCTGAAAATGCTAAAATAGTGATACGAAATATCAGACGTGATGGAAATGAGGACCTTAAGAAGCTTGAAAAATCAGGTGATATTACGGAAGATGAGCTTCGTGGTTACACAAATGATATTCAAAAAATAACAGATGAGCATATTAACCAAATTGATGCGATTACAAAGGAAAAAGAACAAGAAGTACTTGAGGTATGATCCCTTAAATAACCAGCTCCCAATTTATATATATTGGGAGCTTTTTATTCTTTAATCCCATTTTCTGACCAAAGTTTTATATTTCAGCTTTCGGATTCAAGTAACTTGATGACCGAAACTGGATAGAAATCATAGGTTTGGTACCTAAGTGAAAAGGAATGCTTTAACACTAGTATCTGGCAATTAGCAAGTTTTCGTTTCCTACCGATTCATTCTCTTTTTGTTTAACCAGCTTTTGGTGTTCAAAACAAGTGGCTTTCAAGCGGTAATTCCATCGGTATTGCAGCACCGATACATAATAAATTGATTTTTGAAGGATCTTCTGCTTCTAGAATATCTGCTACCTTTAATCGGTTTTGTCAGTGCTAAAATTGTGTACGTTGTTAAACAATTTCTTGAGCTTTTATACTTCTTGGATGAGTTACTATCCAAAAAGTAATTTTTTCTTTATAATAGTATCCATGGTTATTGCATAAATAATAGAAAGTGTATGATACGCCTTCCATCCTATGGTAAGATATGGATTAAGGCCAAATAGGATGAAGCGCTGATGGAGGACCCTTTCATGTTTAAAAAAATAAAATTATGGAATACCCCCGAAAAACAAACCACGATTAACGAGAGGGTAACAAAAATATTAGCACACCCCATTCCAGAACATGTGGCGATAATTATGGACGGTAATGGAAGATGGGCGAAAAAACGAGCTTTACCTCGTGTTGCTGGTCATCACGAGGGAATGAGGACTGTTAGAAAGATTACGATGCTGGCTAATCAACTAAATATCAAAACATTAACCTTATATGCATTTTCAACCGAAAATTGGAAACGACCAAAATTCGAGGTCGATTATTTAATGGGACTGCCAGAGGAATTTTTAGGCAGTTTTTTACCGGAATTAATCGAAGAAAATGTGCGAGTTACGATGATTGGAGATAGAAGTCGGCTTCCTGCAAAGACAAAGAGAGTGGTGGATGATGCAATAGAGAAAACAAAAGGAAATACGGGTTTAAATTTGAATTTTGCATTAAATTATGGTGGAAGAGCTGAGATCATTGATGCAGTCAAAAATTTAGCTGATGATGTTAAAAATAATAAATTAACGCCTGATGAAATTACTGACTCGTGTTTTTCACGCTATTTAATGACTCAATCTCTAACTGATCCGGATTTACTAATACGAACTAGTGGAGAACTGCGATTAAGTAATTTTATGCTTTGGCAAATCGCCTATACCGAATTATGGTTTACCGATGTATTATGGCCGGATTTTTCTGAAACACAACTTATCGAAGCTGTCGAAGCCTTTCAACAGCGAACAAGACGATATGGTGGATTAAATGAAGAGGAGTCCAAAAGATGAAGGAAAGAATCATTACTGCAGCTATACTAATAGCTATTTTTATACCAATGGTCATTATTGGAGGCATACCATTTTTATTATTGACTTATGTGATGGCAACTATTGCTCTCTATGAACTATTACAAATGAGGAAATTATCTATTTTTTCTTTTCATGGAGCATTAGCAACGTTGTTCCTCTGGATATTTCTGTTGCCTCCTCATTTATATGATAAACTCTATCTTTTTAGTTTGTCGAAAATGGAGATATCCTTTGTTATAGTGTTAATTTTACTCTCTTATACGGTCATCGTAAAAAATAACTTTAATTTTGATCAAGCCGGTTTTTCCTTTTTTTCGATATTTTACATTGGAATAGGTTTTTACTACATGGTCCAAATTAGAGAACAAGGACTTGTATTATTATTTTTTGCCTTACTCGTTGTATGGATGACAGATTCAGGGGCTTATTTTGTTGGTAAATATTTGGGGAAACGTAAACTTTGGCCAGAAATTAGTCCTAATAAAACAATTGGTGGTTTTATTGGCGGAATTCTATCAGCTATTTTAGTTGCGATTGTTTTTGCCATTTTCACTAATATTCCAGTAACTACTGTTAAATTGTTAATTATCACAGTAATCCTGTCAATATTTGGACAACTAGGTGACTTGGCTGAATCTGCTTTGAAACGCCATTTTGCTGTCAAAGATTCAGGGCGGATTTTTCCAGGACATGGTGGGATGTTAGATCGATGTGACAGTTGGCTATTTGTATTACCACTATTGTACTTTTTATTAACCAAGCTCCCTTAATAGGGGAACTGAGACCAATAAAAATTATCCAGATGTGCTTTTAGCTATAAGGAGAGAACATAATGAAGTTAATAGGTTTATTAGGTGCGACCGGTTCAATTGGGACGCAAACCCTTGATATTATTAGAAATAATCCTGAGTATTATAAATTAGTGTCAATGTCGTCAGGAAGAAATATAGATTTAACAAGAAAAATTATTACAGAATTCAAACCTCAATTTGTCTCCGTACAGGAAAAAGCACATTGTGAACAATTGAAAAGTGAATTTCCCCACATTACAATTTCATATGGGAACGATGGACTAATCGATGCGGCTGTTCATAGTAAGGTGGATATTGTAATAAATGCTGTAATGGGAAGTGTTGGTTTAGAGCCAACCTTAATGGCGATTGAAGCGGGGAAAACGATTGGACTAGCCAACAAAGAAACACTCGTGACGGCTGGTCATATTGTTATGGACGTGGCAAAGCAAAAGCAAGTACCGATCATTCCGGTTGACAGTGAGCACTCGGCTATTTTTCAATGCCTGAATGGGGAAAGTAAGGGAAATGTATCACGATTAATTCTTACTGCTTCAGGTGGAAGCTTCAGAGATCTTACAAGGGAAGAGCTTAGAGAAGTGACAGTCGAGCAAGCCTTAGCCCACCCAAATTGGTCAATGGGGTCCAAAATAACGATTGATTCTGCTACAATGATGAATAAAGGATTAGAGGTAATTGAAGCTTATTGGTTGTTCGGAATTGCTTATGATCAAATTGACGTCATCCAGCATAGAGAAAGTATTATTCACTCAATGGTTGAGTATCATGATAGTAGTGTTATAGCTCAATTAGGGAGTCCGGATATGAAAGTTCCGATTCAATATGCACTTAGTTATCCGGAACGATTACCTCTCCAGAATGGGGAGTCACTTGATCTTGTAAAAATCGGGAAACTTCATTTTGAAGAAATGGATACAGAACGTTTTCCATGTTTGCGATTTGCCTATGAGGCGGGTAAGATAGGAGGCTCTATGCCAACCGTATTAAATGCAGCAAATGAAGTGGCAGTGAACCAGTTTCTAAATGGTAAAATTTCCTTTTTAATGATTGAAACTTTAATAGAAAAAGCCCTCACACATCATCAACATATTAAAAATCCTGATTTATTAACTATTCGGGAAGTTGATACCGAAACTAGAAATTATGTTCATTCACTCTCTTTATAAAGGTGGTTATGCCGGTTGAATACAATTATATCGTTTATTATCATTTTCGGGGCTCTAGTATTTTTCCATGAATTTGGACACTTTATTTTTGCAAAAAGAGCGGGAATTTTAGTAAGAGAATTTGCTATCGGTTTTGGTCCAAAGGTTTTTTCTTATAAAAAGAACGAGACAATATATACAATTCGATTACTTCCTATTGGCGGATATGTCAGAATGGCTGGCGAGGATCCAGAAATGGCAGAAATTAAACCAGGTCATAGAATTGGTCTCCTCCTTGATGATAATGAGATTGTCACGAAAATAATTCTGAATGGCCGTGATCGCTTTCCAAATGCCCGAACCATTGAAGTGGAAAAAGCTGACTTAGAACATCAATTATTTATTAGTGGATATGAGGATGTTGAAGATGATTTGCTACAAACTTTCCAACTTTCTCGTGAAGCCGTCATTGTAGAGAATCAAACTGAAACTCAAATCGCGCCATGGGATCGCCAATTTGCTTCGAAAAAGCTTAGTAGCAGAGCGATGACAATTTTCGCTGGCCCATTGTTTAATTTTATTTTAGCTGTAGTTGTTTTCACAGTTATCTCTATGATCCAAGGGGTGCCTGTGAAAGAAGCTGTTTTTGGAAATATATTGCCAGATAGTCCAGCAAAAGAAGCTGGATTTCAAGAAGGTGATATCGTCTTAAGTATCGATGGCTCTGAAGTAAAGTCATTTACCGACATGACAACCATTGTGAGAGCACATCCAAATGAAGAATTATTATTCACGATTGAAAGAGACCAACAAACATTAGAAATTCCTGTTGTTCCAGAAAAACAAGAGGTGGAAGAAAGTGAGCCGATTGGTTTAATTGGGGTTCAGGCAGAATTAGATAAATCCTTTAGTAAGATTGCATTAAGTGGTTTTCAAGAAACGTATTTAATGACAATTGAAATTTTTAAGTTACTCGGACAACTTGTAACAGGGAATTTCTCTATAGATATGCTCTCTGGCCCAGTTGGAATTTATAAAACAACTGAAACAGTTGCGAAAACAGGGCTGTTAAACCTTCTTCGCTGGACTGGTTTACTCAGCATTAACCTAGGTATTATGAATCTTTTACCTATTCCTGCTCTTGATGGTGGACGGCTCTTATTTTTTGGAGTGGAAGCTTTGAGAGGAAAACCTGTCGATCGGCAAATGGAGGGTGTTGTTCATTTTATCGGCTTTGCGTTGCTTATGCTACTAATGATTGTTGTTACCTGGAATGATATTCAGAGATTTTTTATACATTAATATTGTAAAAGTCGAGGTGCCAAGATGAGACAAAGTATGACGTTAATTCCTACACTTCGTGAAGTTCCTGCTGATGCAGAAGTAAAAAGCCATCAGCTCCTTCTTCGCGCAGGGTTTATTAAACAAACGGCTAGTGGTGTGTATACTTATATGCCACTAGCCAAACGAACGTTAGATAAAATAGAAAAGATTATTAGGGAAGAAATGGAAAACGCTGGGGCGGCGGAAATTTTAATGCCTACATTGCAACCAGCTGAGCTATGGCAGGAATCAGGCCGTTGGGATAGCTATGGGGCAGAGTTAATGCGCATGGAAGATAGGCATGGACGTGAGTTCGCGCTGGGACCTACTCATGAAGAAGTAATTACTTCGATTGTGAAAGATGAACTGAAATCATATAAACGCCTTCCACTAACTTTATACCAAATCCAAACGAAATTCCGTGATGAAAAACGCCCAAGATTTGGTCTGTTACGTGGACGTGAGTTTATTATGAAGGATGCCTATTCCTTCCACGCTAGTCAAGAAAGCCTTGATAAAGTTTATGATAAAATCTACGAAGCTTATAATAATATCTTCTCAAGATGTGGTTTAGATTTTCGTGCTGTTCTAGCTGATTCAGGAGCAATCGGCGGAAAAGATACACAAGAATTTATGGTCTTATCAGAGATCGGTGAAGATACGATTGCTTATTCTGACTCCTCCTCATATGCCGCAAATATTGAAATGGCTGACGTAAAACGTACATATGAGCGACCAACTGAAGCTGAACAAATATTAACAAAGGTAGAAACGCCAAATCAAAAAACGATTGAAGAGGTATCTTCCTTTTTAAAAGTTGCAGCAGAGCAGTGTATAAAATCGCTTGTTTTTAATGTTGATGGAGAATTTGTATTGATCCTTGTCCGTGGGGATCATGAAATTAATGATATAAAAGTGAAAAATTTATTACAGGCTGATTCCGTTGAGCTAGCAGAGCATGCCAGTGTTGAAAAACTACTAGGATGTTCAGTAGGTTCAATTGGACCTGTTCAATTGCCAAAAGAAGTTAAAATCTATGCTGATCTTGCCATACAGTCGATGATAAATGCTGTATGTGGTGCAAATGAAGAGGGGTACCATTTTACTGGTGTTATACCTGAAAGAGATTTTAAAGTAGATGAATATGCAGATCTACGCTTTATACAAGAGGGAGACCCTTCACCAGATGGGAATGGCACGATTCGTTTTGCTCGTGGAATTGAGGTAGGGCATATTTTTAAATTAGGAACAAAATATAGTGACGCATTAGAAGCTAAATATTTAGATGAAAATGGAAAAGCACAAAGCATTATAATGGGGTGCTATGGAATTGGAGTTTCGCGTACCCTTTCTGCTATTGCTGAACAATACAACGATGAAAATGGACTGAAATGGCCAAAAAATATTGCTCCATATCAAGTTCATTTGATTCCGATCAATATGAAGAATGAACAACAAAAAGACCTAACTGAAAGTTTATATCAAGAATTGCAGTCGCAAGGCTTTGAGGTATTAATGGATGATCGTTTAGAACGTCCAGGTGTTAAATTTAAAGATGCTGATTTAATTGGTTTGCCGATAAGAGTCACAGTTGGTAAAAAAGCTACAGACGGCATCCTTGAAGTTAAAATAAGAAATTCAAATGAAGTATTGGAGATTGAAAAATCCGATCTACAAGCGACAATTGCCCAATTATTAAAAAGTGGTGAGTAATTCAAGATACCTTTAGGTTCATGCTCAAAATGAGTTTGGCTAAAGGTGCTGACGTCAATAGCAACATCATGATAGTAGTACATCCTGTACATCGAAAGTTCGAAGTGGCAAGACTTCGATCAGCAGACTTGTACAGGATGTATTCACTTCTGCGTTGTCCTGGGACGTTGGCGTTCCTTAGTAGAAATGACTTTATTATTCAAAGCGGCATTTTTACCAGTTTTTTGAACAGCTTCTAAAAGGGTACCATATTCCGTTAGAAAATCATTATAAAGGATGGGAGAGAGAAAAATGGCTAATGATCCCGCCTCTAGAAGAGAGAGATTTCAAGTACTATTACAACAATTAGAACTGACTGCTGATGTAAATGTTCCTTATTTTCAGCATGCCGAAATTACGAAATTAGTTGTAGATCGAACACAAAAAAAATGGCATTTTTCTTTTCAATTTAAAAAAGTACTTCCATATGAATTATTTATTCAATTTGCTCAAAGACTGCAACAGTCTTTTCAACATATTGCATCTATTAGTTTTGAAATTTCAACAGAAGAATCCACCGTTACGGAAGAAACGGTACAGGCCTATTGGACTCATTGCCTTAAAGAACTAGATGGTATATCCCCAGTATTATTATCCTTATTAAATAATCAGGTACCACAAGTAAATGGGAATATCATCTTAATCAATGCTAGAAATGATACGGAATTGCAAACTTTAAAACGTAAATACAGCCAAATCATTCAAGACATTTTTAGGAAATTCGGCTTTCCTGCTTTGCAATTGGATGGTCAGATAATGAATCAAGATGAAACAAATGATGATTATCAGAAATTCCTTGAAGCAAAGCAAAAAGAGGATGAAGAAAGGGCTAAGCAAGCTGTAATCGAGATGCAGAAACAGGAAACTGAAAAAGAAAGTAGAAAAGGAATCCCTAGTGGCCCCCTAACTATTGGAATAACAATCAATCCGACAGAAGAAATCATAAGTCTAAAAAATATAGTTGATGAAGAAAGAAGAATCACTGTGGAGGGCTATATTTTTGATGCAGAAACAAGAGAACTTCGGAGTGGGCGTACACTTTTAACATTTAAAATAACAGACTATACGGATTCGATACTTGTTAAAATGTTTTCTAGAGATAAAGAAGATGCGGAAATTCTCAAACAAGTATCAAAGGGTATGTGGGTTAGAGCGCGAGGGAGTATTCAGAACGATACTTTTGTCCGCGATCTAGTAATGATTGCGAATGATATAAATGAAGTTAAGCCAAAAGAGCGGATTGACAAGGTAGAAGAAAAAAGAGTTGAACTTCATCTACACACAACCATGAGTCAAATGGATGGTCTAACATCGATGTCTAATTATGTAGCTCAAGCTAAAAAATGGGGACATAAAGCAATTGCTGTAACGGATCATGCTGTTGTTCAGTCTTTTCCAGAGGCATATAGTGCAGGGAAAAAACATGATATAAAAATCATTTATGGATTGGAAGCCAATCTTGTCGATGATGGTGTACCGATTGCCTATAATAGTATACATCTTAAATTAGAAGATTCAGAGTTTGTAGTGTTTGACGTGGAAACGACAGGTCTCTCTGCGATATATGACACGATTATTGAATTAGCAGCAGTTAAGATTCGTGGTGGAGAGATTGTTGATACTTTCGAAAGTTTTGCTAACCCCCATCATCCACTTTCCAATACAACGATTGATCTTACAGGAATCACTGATGAGATGGTCCAAAATGCTCCTGACATCGATGCTGTTTTACATCGGTTCCATGAATGGACAGGAGATGCTATTTATGTTGCTCATAATGCATCATTTGACATGGGATTTTTAAATACAGGTTATCAAAGGTATGACCTTGGAAAATCAACGAATCCAGTCATTGATACATTAGAGCTCGCAAGATTATTATACCCACAATTGAAAAATCACCGATTAAATACTTTGGCTAAAAAGTTTGATATCGATCTTACTCAGCATCACCGTGCTATATATGATGCAGAGGCAACAGGTTATTTGTTTCTGAAAATGTTGAAAGATGCATCTGAAAAAGGAATCGAATATCATGATCAATTTAATGACTATATGGGAGAAGGAGAAGCCTATAAACGGGCACGTCCTTACCATTGTACGATTTTAGCTAAAAATGAAATTGGTTTAAAGAATTTATATAAATTAGTTTCTATTTCTCATCTTCATTACTTTTATCGAGTACCTCGTATTCCAAGATCTGTATTAGAAAAATATCGAGAAGGCTTGGTAATTGGTTCCGGATGTGACAAGGGCGAAGTCTTTGAAGCGATGATGCAAAAAGGACGCCAAGAGGCAGAAAAAGTCGCAAGTTTTTACGATTATTTTGAAGTCCACCCTAAACCTGTGTATGCCCCATTAATTGAAATGGAGCTTGTCAGAGATCAAAAGGACTTGGAAGATATCATTACAAACATTATTGATATGGGGGAAAAAATGGATATTCCTGTTGTAGCAACGGGGAATGTGCATTATTTAAATGAGGAAAATAAAATTAATCGGCAAATATTAATCAATTCTCAAGGTGGGGCCAATCCATTAAATCGTCATCGACTTCCGTCTGTTCATTTTCGTACAACGGATGAAATGTTAGCTGAATTTTCTTTTCTAGGTGATGACAAGGCCCGTAAAATTGTGGTGGAGAACTCTAACGCAATTACGGATTCCTTAGAGTCGATTAAGCCAATTAAAGATGACTTATATACGCCGAAAATTGAAGGGGCCGAAGAGGAAATACGTTCCATGAGTTATGGTCGAGCGAAGAGCATCTACGGAGATCCATTACCAGAGATCATCGAAGCGAGACTTGAAAAAGAATTAAAAAGTATAATTGGACACGGTTTTGCTGTTATCTATCTAATCTCACATAAATTAGTAAAAAAATCTTTGGATGATGGATATCTAGTTGGATCAAGGGGTTCGGTTGGTTCCTCTTTAGTAGCGACGATGACAGAAATTACCGAGGTTAACCCACTGCCTCCACACTATGTCTGTCCAGAATGTAAGCATTCTATCTTTTTTGATGATGGCTCAGTTGGATCTGGTTTTGATTTACCTGATAAAGATTGCGAAAACTGTGGGACACCCTATAAAAAAGATGGACATGATATCCCATTTGAAACATTCCTTGGATTTAAAGGGGATAAGGTTCCTGATATCGATCTTAACTTTTCTGGAGAATATCAGCCACAGGCTCATAATTATACGAAGGTTCTGTTTGGAGAAGATTATGTCTATAGAGCTGGAACAATTGGTACTGTTGCTGAAAAAACGGCTTATGGTTATGTGAAAGGTTATGCCCAAGACCATAATCTTCAACAGAGAGGTGCAGAAGTCGATCGACTTGTACAAGGATGTACAGGTGTTAAACGAACGACAGGACAGCATCCCGGCGGTATCATCGTTGTCCCAGACGATATGGAAATTTATGATTTTACGCCCATTCAGTTTCCGGCAGACGATGTAGGCTCAGAGTGGAGGACAACTCATTATGATTTCCATTCAATCGACAGCAATCTGCTCAAACTAGATATACTTGGACACGATGATCCGACTGTTATCAGGATGTTGCAAGATTTGAGTGGTATTGATCCTAAGACAATACCTACGGACGATGCAGAAGTAATGAAAATATTTACCGGTACGGAATCTCTCGGTGTGACAGAAGAACAGATCATGTGTAAGACAGGGACATTAGGTATTCCAGAATTCGGGACTCGTTTTGTTCGGCAAATGTTAGAGGACACAAAACCTACCACTTTTTCAGAACTTGTCCAAATCTCAGGCCTATCTCACGGAACCGACGTATGGCTAGGAAATGCCCAAGAATTAATCCATAACAAAACATGTACTCTGTCAGAGGTAATTGGCTGCCGGGATGATATCATGGTTTATTTAATTTACCAAGGGTTAGATTCTTCACTTGCCTTTAAAATTATGGAATCTGTTCGTAAGGGGAAAGGTTTACCTCCAGAATGGGAAGAAGAAATGAGAAAAAATAATGTCCCTGAGTGGTATATAGATTCTTGTAAAAAAATTAAATATATGTTCCCAAAGGCTCACGCAGCTGCGTATGTGTTAATGGCTGTAAGAATTGCTTATTTTAAAGTTCATCATCCTCTTTATTATTATGCAGCTTATTTTACTGTCAGAGCAGAAGACTTTGACCTTATTGCAATGAATCGCGGTTCACAAGCCATTCGTACACGAATTCAAGAAATTAATGCTAAAGGATTAGATGCAGCTCCAAAGGAAAAGAGTGTTTTAACTGTACTGGAACTTGCGTTAGAGATGTGTGAGAGAGGATTTAAATTTAAGCAAGTTGATCTCTACCGTTCTAGTGCAACAGACTTTATTATTGATGGGGATGCATTAATTCCTCCTTTTAATGCAATTCCAGGGCTCGGCACGAATGCAGCTTTAAATATCGTCAAAGCTCGAGAAGAAGGAGAATTTCTCTCTAAAGAAGATTTGCAAAAACGCGGAAAAGTATCTAAAACAATTATCGAGTATCTTGATCAACAAGGTATTTTGCAGGATCTCCCAGATCAAAACCAATTATCGTTATTTTAATTGTCCATAATGGAGTCTGATCTATAACTTGTTGAAAGCTAGATAGAAAAAAGTTCATGTTTCAAGGAGTAATTAAGAATTTTCATTTTAATCAACATTACTCACTATTCAGAAATGGCAAGCTTCGTGTTTGCAACTACTTAGTGATTGTGGTATATTTTTTATGGATATACTATGAATAACTCTCTGTTAAAAAGAGTGGGCGCCCCCCACTCTTTCGTATTGTCACAACAAATTTGATTATAGTATGCGTTCAAAAACTCCGATAAAAAGAGTCAGGTCGGCTAAAGGCTGACGCTAAGCAAACAACGACACTAGTTCATATTGTACGTCGAAAGTTTGGGGCGGTGCCGTTTCGCATAGCGGGCTTGAACAGGAAGTACTGACTTCCGTGTTGGCGATTGTCGTGGGTGCTTTTGATTGAAACCCTATTCCTGTTACAGGATCACAAGGAAGATACCTCGGGTCCGCACCACATGAAAAAATGTTTTTTTCGGCATGGAGGAATAAGTAACTAAATTTATGCGTGTTGTAGTGACTTTGATGTTTGAGACTAATGTGGCTTTTATTCAAAGATCCCCATTACGCATTGTCATTTTTACCGGATTATTTGAACAACCACTTATAACTTTGAAATTCTGGAGGTAATTATGAGCAAAGTAACAGACCTCGTTGAAGAGCTCGCAAGGCCGATTCTTGATGATATGGAACTAGAATTAGTTGATATTGAATATGTAAAAGAAGGAAAAAACTGGTTTCTACGCCTATTTATCGATAAGGAAAATGGCGTTGATATTGAAGAATGTGGTCTTGTTAGTGAGCGACTAAGTGCACAACTAGATGAAATTGATCCAATTCCTCATAATTATTTTTTGGAAGTATCTTCACCCGGAGCAGAACGTCCACTAAAAAAAGAGAAGGATTTTATGAAGGCAATCGGCAAAATGGTACACATTAATCTCTATGAACCGATGGATGGTGATAAGTCCATTGAAGGTCGTCTCACTGCCTTTGATAATCAAATTCTCACACTTGAAGTGAAAGAAAAAACACGAATGAAAAAGATTGAACTGCCATTAAATAAAGTATCAAAAGCTAGATTAGCTGTAGAATTTTAAAGGGGATGACATTTAATGAGTTCAGAGTTATTGGATGCTCTCATTATTTTAGAAAAGGAAAAGGGAATCAGCAGAGAAGTCTTAATAGAAGCAATTGAAGCTGCGCTCGTATCAGCATATAAAAGAAATTTCAATCAAGCGCAAAATGTTCGTGTTGATCTAAATTTAGGAACGGGAACGATGCGGGTTTTCGCAAGAAAAGATGTAGTTGAAGAGGTTTTTGATTCAAGACTAGAAATTTCTATCGATGAAGCGAAGAAAATAAACCCTGCATATGAAATTGAAGATATTGTTGAGTTGGAAGTAACACCGAAGGATTTTGGTCGTATTGCTGCTCAAACAGC
The DNA here is from genome assembly GCF_017873565.1 of Lederbergia galactosidilytica. Lineage (GTDB taxonomy): Bacteria > Bacillota > Bacilli > Bacillales > Bacillaceae_C > Lederbergia > Lederbergia galactosidilytica. The sequence goes on along the minus strand of NZ_JAGGKH010000002.1, from coordinate 161,561 downwards.
TAAACAAGTAGTTACTCAACGAGTTCGTGAAGCAGAACGTGGGATTATTTATTCTGAATTTATTGACCGTGAAGATGATATTATGACAGGGATTGTTCAACGCTATGATTCCAAGTTCATCTATGTCAGTCTTGGTAAAATCGAGGCGATTTTACCACAAAGTGAACAAATGCCGAATGAAGTGTATAAGCCGCATGACCGCATTAAGGTATACATTACTAAAGTAGAGAAAACAACAAAAGGTCCGCAAATCTATGTTTCCCGAACCCATCCAGGTCTATTGAAAAGACTTTTTGAAATCGAAGTTCCAGAGATTTATGATGGAACGGTAGAATTGCGATCTGTTGCGCGTGAAGCCGGAGACCGTTCGAAAATTTCGGTAAGTACTGATTATCCCGAAGTAGATCCTGTAGGTTCTTGTGTTGGACCCAAAGGATCCAGAGTTCAGGCAATTGTAGATGAACTCAAAGGCGAAAAAATCGATATAGTTGAATGGTCAGCTGATCCGAAAGTGTTTGTTGCTAATGCTCTAAGTCCATCTAAAGTTTTAGAAGTTATAATAGACGAAGAAGACAAGGCAACAACAGTAATTGTACCAGACTATCAGCTTTCTCTTGCAATTGGTAAAAGGGGCCAAAACGCAAGACTTGCTGCAAAGCTTACAGGTTGGAAAATTGATATTAAAAGTGAAACAGATGCCCGTGAAGCCGGAATATATCCTTTAAATAATGATCTGTTTTTTGAAGAAGAAGATACCTCAGAGGTAACATTCGATTTAACCGAGGATGAGATCGAATAGGGGGGGGAGAAAAAATGGCTCGCAAAAAAGTGCCATTGAGAAAATGCCTAGCAACGGGTGAAATGAAACCTAAAAAAGAAATGATGCGAATTGTCCGCTCTAAAGAAGGGGAAGTTTCGATTGATCCTACAGGTAAAAAACCTGGAAGGGGAGCGTATGTTTCTTTAAGTGAAGAAGCAATATTAAGCGCAAAAAAGAGTAATGTATTTGCTAATCAATTGAATGCTAAAGTAGAGGATTCTCTTTATGATGAATTACTTACCTTAGTTCAGAAAGATGAGTCAAAATGAGAAAGCAGGACCCTTGGATGAACCTGCTTGGTTTGGCAAATCGAGCTAGAAAAATAATTTCAGGGGAAGAATTGGTGTTAAAGGAAATTAAGGCGCAAAAGGCAAAATTAATTTTAATTTCCAAAGATGCATCAATGAATACTTCTAAAAAAATACAGGATAAATGTACTTTTTACCATGTTCCTTTCCGCTTTGTAGAATCCAGAGAAAAACTCGGCCACTCTATAGGAAAGGATGAAAGAGTGGTTGTGGCTGTCCTGGAAGAAGGTTTCGCAAAGAAACTTATTTCAATGCTCGATGATTAAAACGGGGGTGAACCGATGAGTAAGGTACGAGTTTATGAATATGCAAAAAAGCAAAACAAAACAAGTAAAGAAATTATTAATAAATTAAAAGAAATGAATATTGAAGTAGGAAATCATATGTCGATGATTGATTCTCAAACAATTAGTCGACTTGATGCTACTTATCAGAAAAACGAAAAATCTACGGATAAGTCAAATGAGAAAAAGAGTTTCCCAAGAAAGAATGAACAACATAAGCCATCACAATCAAATCAGAAAAATCGCCATCATCATGGTCAACAAAGACCACCTTTTCAGAAAAATGATGCGAAAAAATCACAAACAAAGGGAAATGATCAGCAAAATAGATCAAACCAGTCTGTTAAGCAGTCTTCTGTTCAACAACAGACAGATAAAAAACAAAAAATGGAGCAAAGTAAACCACATATGAATAATAAAGGATCTCAAACAGCTTCACACGGTGGGAATAAAGGTTTTAACAAAAATAAAAAAGGTAACCAGAACAGAAATAACCATAGAAATAGAACAAATACGCCATCACCTCAATCAGCTCCAAAGAAACAAAAAGAGTTACCGGAAAAAATTGTTTTCACGGAGTCTTTATCTGTTGGTGAATTAGCTAAAAAGTTGCATAGAGAGCCATCTGAGATTATAAAGAAACTCTTTTTACTCGGTGTTATGGCTACGATCAATCAAGAATTGGATCGGGATGCTATTGAATTAATTTGTAGTGAGTATGGCGTAGAAGTGGAAGAAGAAATCCTAGTGGATACAACAGATCTAGAAGTCTATTTTACTGAGGACGAAAATGCTGAATTGCAGGAGCGACCAGCTGTTGTTACCATCATGGGGCATGTTGACCACGGGAAAACAACCTTGTTAGACTCTTTACGTCATACAAAAGTGACAGCAGGAGAAGCTGGGGGGATTACTCAGCATATCGGTGCTTACCAAATTGAGGAAAATGGTAAAAAGATTACTTTCCTTGATACACCTGGGCATGCCGCGTTCACGACAATGAGAGCAAGAGGAGCAAAAATTACTGATATTACGATTCTTGTTGTTGCAGCAGATGATGGGGTTATGCCGCAAACTGTCGAGGCAATCAACCATGCAAAAGCAGCAGAAGTACCAATCATTGTGGCTGTGAACAAAATGGATAAGCCAACGGCTAATCCAGACCGGGTTATGCAAGAACTAACAGAACATGGCCTTGTCCCAGAAGATTGGGGTGGCGATACGATCTTTGTTCCAATTTCTGCCTTAAAGGGTGAAGGAATAGACAATTTACTAGAAATGATTCTGTTAGTAAGTGAAGTTGAGGAATTAAAGGCTAATCCGACACGCAATGCAATGGGGACAGTAATTGAAGCTCAACTAGATAAAGGTAGGGGATCTGTAGCTACACTTCTAGTTCAGAATGGAACCTTAAATGTTGGGGATCCTATAGTTGCCGGCAATACTTTTGGCCGAGTCCGCGCCATGGTAAATGATATAGGTAGAAGAGTGAAAACAGCATCACCTTCAACGCCAGTCGAAATTACAGGTCTAAACGATGTTCCACAAGCTGGAGACCGCTTCGTTGTATTTGCGGATGAAAAAACAGCACGCCAAATTGGGGAAACTAGAGCTCAACAAGCTCTACTTGCTTCTAGGGGCGAAAGTTCTCGGGTAAGTCTAGATACACTATTTGAGCAAATGAAGCAAGGTGAAATGAAGGATTTGAACGTCATTGTGAAGGCAGATGTTCAAGGGACTGTTGAAGCTTTAGCTGCTGCCCTTAGACAAATAGATGTCGAAGGTGTCAACGTTAAAATTATTCATACAGCTGTTGGGGCTATTAATGAATCAGATATTACCCTTGCCGCCGCGTCAAATGCTATTGTAATCGGCTTTAATGTCCGTCCAGATGTAAATGCTAAACGTGCTGCTGATTCTGAGAAAGTAGATGTACGTTTGCACAGAGTGATATATAAAGCCATTGAAGAAATTGAATCAGCAATGAAAGGGATGTTGGACCCTGAATTTAAGGAAGAAGTCATCGGGCAAGCAGAGGTCCGCCAAACTTTCAAAGTATCTAAAATTGGTACAATTGCAGGTTCTTATGTGACAGATGGAAAAATCACTCGTGATAGTGGTGTGCGCATCATTAGGAATGGCATTGTCATCTATGAAGGAGAAATTGATGATTTGAAACGCTTCAAAGATGATGTGAAAGAAGTTAATCAAGGATATGAATGTGGAATTACAATTAAAAACTTCAATGATCTTAAAGAAGAAGATGTTATTGAAGCATTCGTTATGAAGGAAATTGAACGAGCTTGATCGGTTTTGTCGAACTGGAATTTAGAATTCATGATGCACACTCCTTAAAAGAAAAGAGAGCTGTTTTGCAACGAACTCTAACAAGGTTACGACAGAAATTTAATATATCTGTAGCAGAAACTGGACAACAGGATGTTTGGCAATTATCAAGCATCTCTCTAGTTACTGTATCTTCATCAAGACAAATTGCTGAGCGTGAAATAGAACGTGCAATAAAATTTCTAGACTCTTTTCCTGAGTGGGAAAGAATTGATACAAAATATGAATGGCTCTAACTTGCTAAAAGTAGTAAAAGTGCCAAATAACTAGTTGGTTAGCTTTTCCTTTCTTTAGAAAAGGCTAGCTAGCCGACATTGTTATTTTTAAAGTATAACTGTTCTGGGCGCCAGCGGTGAGAGGCTACAGAAGCGGATCCATTGACGTGACGCCAGGACGGCATCTTTATTAGTCGCTGTATTTACTATTAGAGCTGTGCCAATTAAAACGTCAGTGAATTATTGCTTGTCGCGAGCCAGGAACGGTGTGCCATAGCCGTTTATCTTTTTGGTGGGCGCCTTGCGCTTTTCTTATTTTGGACATGTTAGTATAAGGCGAGGTGTTAAAAATGAACGTTCGTGCCAATCGAGTTGGAGAGCAAATGAAAAAAGAACTCGGCGATATCATTGGTAGAAAACTTAAAGACCCTCGGGTGGGATTCGTAACCGTAACCGATGTACAGGTAACGGGTGATCTACAACAAGCTACAATTTTCATTTCCGTTTTAGGAAATGAAAATCAAATGGAAGATACCCTTAAAGGCCTATCAAAAGCTAAGGGGTTTATAAGGTCGGAAATAGGAAAGAGAATCCGCCTTCGTAAAACTCCGGAAATCGACTTTGAATTTGATGAATCTATTAGCTATGGAAACAGAATTGAATCCATACTTAAAGAATTGAAAGATGAATAACAGCTTTTGCTAATGGCTGTCTCATGAAATGTAGGGCTCTTCTAGAAATTGCTATTGCAATAGAACAGTCTAAATTCATTTTGGAGGCAGTCTATTTTTGTGTGGAAAAAAGGGAGTGAATAAATTGGACGGAATTATCCCATTATGGAAACCTAAAGGGTTGACTTCTCATGATTGTGTTTTTAAAATAAGGAAATTATTAAGAATGAAGAAAGTTGGTCATACAGGAACATTAGACCCTGAGGTAGATGGTGTCCTACCTATTTGTTTAGGGAAAGGAACTAAAATTGCTGAATATATAACAAATGCTGGTAAAGTGTATGAAGGGAAAGTAACGATTGGTAGATCAACCACAACAGAAGATGCTGAAGGAGAAACTGTAGAGATAAAAAAAGTGGAAAGCCCTATTTCAAAAACGAAAATTCAGCATGTTTTACAAGAATTAACAGGTACAATTGAACAAATTCCCCCAATGTATTCAGCAGTTAAAGTGAATGGCAAAAAATTATATGAGTATGCTAGGGCAGGGATACATGTTGAAAGGCCGAAAAGGCAGGTACATATTTATGAATTATATTTGCTGGATGATAAAATAGAATGGAAGGAAGATGAGGTAAGCTTTTCCTTTCGAGTTCATTGTAGCAAAGGAACTTACATTCGTACACTTGCTGTTATGATTGGGGAGAAACTAGGATACCCTGCGCATATGTCTTCTTTAACGAGAACAGCTTCTGCTGCCTTCACACGCAATCAATGTGTAACCTTGGAAGAGCTTGAACAAAGGACCAAGGAGAATCGTTCTATTGCCGATTTTCTTTTACCTTTAGAAGAAGGATTATTTAATTTACCAATAATTGAAATGGATGAATCATTACTGGAGCAAGTGATCAATGGCGCTGTACTGCCAATACCGGAAAATTGGTCTCAAGGTCCAGTCGTAATGGCTTATCATGATTTAGCCTATGCTGTTTATGATATACATCCTAATAAACCGAATTTTATCAAACCTGTTAAGGTCATTCGTAACGTAAAACTTTGACATAGAAAGAAGGAAAAATCTTGAAAGTAATCCAGCTTGATTATTCGCATTCTTATTCTAATAGTGATTTTCCACCATTGGTTATGGCTCTAGGTTTTTTTGATGGGGTCCATTTAGGACATCAAAAAGTAATCAATCAAGCAAAAGAAATTGCTTCTCATAATAATCAAAAATCTGCAGTTATGACCTTTGATCCACACCCATCTGTTGTGCTTGGGAAAGCACAACAAGAGGTTCAATACATCACACCATTACAAGATAAGATTCAATTAATGGAAAATTTAAATGTAGACTATCTATTTATCGTTCATTTTACGAAAGAATTTTCTCAATTATTACCAGAGGAATTTGTTGAAAATTATTTGGTTCATTTAAATGTAAAACATGCTGTTGCTGGGTTTGATTTTACATATGGAAAATTTGGAAAAGGCAATATGGACACTTTACCGATTCATTCAGAAGGTTATTTTGATGTCACTGTCGTGCCAAAATTAGAAAACGACCAAGAGAAGATTAGCTCAACCTCTATTCGTCAGTTTATTAAAGATGGAGATATAGAGAATGCTAATCAATTATTGGGTCGTTGCTTTATAACAAAAGGTACTGTTATTCACGGAAAAAAGCGAGGAAGAGAACTTGGTTTTCCTACTGCGAATATTAGCACTGATCTAACCTATTTGTTGCCGCACACAGGTATATATATTGTAAAAGTATTAGTTAATGGGAAATGGAACCAAGGTGTGTGCAGTGTGGGGTATAATCCGACATTTCATGACCCAGAAGAAAAACAATTATCAATAGAAGTTTATTTGCTTAATTTTAATCAAGACATTTACGGGGAATTTGTAACAGTTGAATGGCATAAAAAAATTAGGGATGAAAAAAAGTTTGATGGAATTGACCAGTTAATTTCTGAGATTAAAAAAGATACAGAGGAAGCAAAAGAATATTTTTCTTCCATGGAATAAAGAAACTTGATTTTTTGGTTATAAAGATGTATTCTAATACAGTACTAAGAACCTTTGCTTGGCAATTCGACTCACCAACGATTGCTCGGTAATGGGGGATTTGCAAAAATTAGGAGGTGAAAACGATGGCGATTTCTCAAGAACGTAAAAATGAAATCATCAATGACTTTAAAATTCATGATACTGATACTGGTTCTCCAGAAGTTCAAATTGCTGTTTTGACAGAAGAAATTAACAAATTGAACGATCATCTTCGCGTACACAAAAAGGATCATCACTCAAGACGCGGATTGATGAAAATGGTTGGCCGACGCCGCAATCTTTTAACTTATCTTCGTAATAAAGATGTGCAGCGCTATCGTGAACTTATTACTAGACTTGGATTACGTAGATAATAATGAAACAAAAAAGCGGGAGTTTTCCCGCTTTTTTGTTAGCTAGTTATGTGAACTCTGCGATATGCTGACTGAGGCAATATTGAAGGACTGTCATGCAAAGCATGGCAGAACTGAACATTGGACATGAATATGAAGGACAATCCGGATAAGGATATGTTTAAAAATTAGAATTTTTACATACATGAGTCAATCTCATCATTGTTTATTGATGATCAATACACGAACGTTATTGTTAACGGGGATTGAATTGTTAGTCAATGTATATCCTTAACTTAGTTGATTGGAGCGGAAGGTGCCGTCTCCTGGGGGGATTAGCGTGACAGGTGAGATCCCACAGGAGCATAGTGACGAGGAAGCTCACCGCACGCCCCCCGGAAAGCGTCCACCTGAAGCGTAAATCAACGTTGTTCGGATTTGAATGCTAAAATCTCTATTATGAAATTGATTCACACAGGTATATACATAAAAATTCTTGGGGAATTGGCATTCGATTTTTCATATTTATGTCTAATGTTCAGTGGTTCAGCAAGCTATCCAGATTCCAACAAGTTACATTCACTTATTTTCTACATTTGATCAAAATAATACTAGGCGATGAAATCGCAATTTGAAAGAGAGGAAAATATTGCATGGAACAGAAGAAAGAAATTTTTAGTATGGACTGGGCTGGCCGAACTTTAACTGTTGAAATTGGCCAATTAGCTAAGCAGGCTAGTGGTGCCGCTTTAATTCGTTACGGTGATACAGCGGTTTTAAGTACTGCAACTGCTTCTAAGGAAGCGAAAGCTGTTGATTTTTTTCCGTTAACTGTTAATTATGAAGAAAGATTATATGCAGTTGGGAAAATTCCTGGTGGATTTATTAAGCGAGAAGGAAGACCAAGTGAAAAAGCAATTCTTGCAAGTAGATTAATCGATCGGCCGATTCGTCCTTTATTTGCAGATGGATTCCGGAATGAAGTGCAAATCGTGAATATTGTTATGAGTGTGGACCAAGACTGTTCATCAGAAATGGCAGCTATGTTTGGCTCATCACTTGCTCTTTGTATTTCTGATATTCCGTTTGAAGGACCGATCGCAGGGGTAGTAGTTGGTCGAATTGACGGACAGTTTATTGTGAATCCAACAGTAGAGCAAATGGAAAAAAGCGATATCAATTTAAGTGTAGCTGGTACGATGGATGCTATTAATATGGTGGAAGCGGGTGCTCTGGAAGTACCTGAAGAAACAATGCTTGAAGCGATCATGTTTGGTCATGAAGAAATTAAAAAATTAATTCAGTTTCAAGAAGAAATTGTAAGTAAAGTTGGAAAAGCAAAAAGAGAAATTTCTTTATATGAAGTAGATTCTGAAATAGAGGCAGAAGTTCGCAAAATGTGTGAACAATCTCTTGTTGAAGCGATTCAAGTGGAAGAAAAACATGCACGTGAAGAAGCCATTCAAAACGTAAAAAATCAAGTTGTTTCTGCTTATGAAGAAAAAGAAAATATTGATGAAGAGACGATTAAACAGGTGAAGCGGGTTTTAGATGATCTTGTGAAAGAAGAAGTCCGTAGACTGATTACAGTGGAGAAAATTCGTCCAGATGGGCGCAATCCTCATGAAATTCGCCCATTGTCTTCAGAGATCAATTTATTACCTAGAACCCATGGTTCCGGCTTATTTACCCGTGGACAAACACAAGCTCTAAGCATTTGTACATTAGGAGCTTTAGGCGATGTACAGATTTTAGATGGATTAGGGATTGAAGAATCGAAACGCTTTATGCATCATTATAATTTTCCACATTTCAGTGTAGGCGAAACAGGCCCTGTCCGCGGTCCTGGCCGACGAGAAATTGGTCATGGAGCTTTAGGGGAGCGAGCTTTAGAACCAGTCATTCCGAATGAAACAGATTTTCCGTACACGATACGACTTGTTTCTGAAGTGCTAGAATCAAACGGTTCTACATCACAGGCTAGTATTTGTGCAAGTACATTAGCGATGATGGCCGCAGGTGTTCCAATTAAAGCGCCTGTTGCAGGGATTGCAATGGGACTTGTAAAATCAGGCGAGCATTACACGATTTTAACCGATATACAGGGAATGGAAGACCATCTTGGAGATATGGACTTTAAAGTTGCTGGTACAGAGAAAGGTGTTACAGCTCTTCAAATGGATATCAAAATTGATGGACTTTCTCGAGAAATTCTTGAAGAAGCATTACAACAGGCAAAAGATGGCCGGATGCACATTCTTAATTCCATGTTATCTACAATTTCATCACCAAATGAACAATTATCAGAATATGCCCCTAAGATTTTAACAATGCATATTAACCCTGATAAAATTAGAGATGTTATTGGGCCAAGTGGTAAACAAATTAATAAAATTATTGAAGAAACGGGTGTGAAGATTGATATTGAGCAAGATGGTAGAGTGTTTATCTCATCAGCTGATCAAGCCATGAATGCCCAAGCTAAGAAAATTATTGAAGACCTGGTCCGTGAAGTGGAAGTAGGACAAATGTATTTAGGAAAAGTAAAGCGTATTGAAAAATTCGGTGCCTTTGTTGAATTATTCCCAGGTAAAGATGCACTTGTTCATATTTCACAACTGGACGAACAAAGAGTTAATAAGGTGGAGGATGTAGTTTCCCTTGGAGATGAGATTCTTGTAAAAGTAATTGAAATTGATAATCATGGACGGGTAAATGCATCTAGAAAAGTCGTTTTAAAAGACCAAAAAGAAGCTCAGAAAACGGATGAATAAAACGGGGGGATTTCCCCGTTTTTTTAATGCTTCTACAATATTACATACTTATCTCTGAGATAGAGGTCTTTCGCCTACTTTATAAAGTGGTAGGGTCTTAAAGAGCAAAACATAGAAGGTGAAGGAAAAAAAGCACCCTTTCCTGTCAGGAACATTTGCTTATTGGAAGCTGCTCAAGATGCTTGCGCTTTGTTCTTTAGTTCTAACTTGTCCGCCTTTTTCATATTTTATGATGAAGGAGGTAGAACTGATTGAGTGCAAAAAACTTGATAGCCTTTACACTGATTGCTATTCTATCAATATCTGCCATATTTAATCCATATACAAATCAGTATTTAGGACAATTAAAAAACGGGTATGTACCAGTAAGCAACGGGCAAGATGAATTATATAACCAAATTAAAGAAGCTGCTGAACATTATCGAACAGAGTCCCAAGATGCAAAAATTGATCGAGTATGGAAAGCGATGCCTGGATATAATGGTATTCAAGTCGATGAAAAAGCTTCTTATCAAAAAATGAAAAAGAATAAAATGTTTGATGAGCGTAAGTTAGTCTTTATTCAGGATAAACCGAAAATTCATTTAGCGGATTTACCACCTGCACCTATTTATCGTGGGCATCCTGATAAACCTATGGTTAGCTTTCTAATTAATGTAGCTTGGGGCAATGAATATATTCCTTCTATCCTTGCAACTTTAAGAGAGCATAAGATCTATGCAACATTTTTTTTAGAAGGTCGCTGGGTTAAAGAAAATCCCGAGTTGGCTAAAATGATTGCTGACAGTGGCCATGAAATTGGGAATCATTCTTATAGTCATCCTAATATGGCGAATATTAGTAATGAACAAGTGAAACAAGAATTAATAAAAACAAACGATATTATTGAAGCAACCACTAATATCACACCGACATGGTTTGGTCCACCAAGTGGGGCCTACCGTAATGAAACAGTAGAAATAGCTCATGCTCAAGGATTAAAAACGGTTATGTGGACGGTTGATACGATAGATTGGAGAAAACCCTCGCCCCAAGCCTTAATCCAAAGAGTTATGTCAAATATTCACCCCGGCGCTATGATTCTTATGCACCCAACAGAATCTACCGCCAAATCATTAGATACATTGATTACGGAAATCAATGCGCAAAATTTAAAAATTGGCACTGTAACAAAACTGATGGATGAAGAAAGAATAATTAGATTAGATGGGAAGCAAGGCTTAAAGCAGGATGAAACTGAAGATCGTTAATTCTGTTAACTGCTACGTTTTTTGCACCTAGAATAGGAGGAATTGTAAATGATGAAAAAACATACATGCCAAAATGGAGTAAGAGTAGTACTTGAATCAATTCCTACAGTGCGGTCTGTTACAATTGGTATTTGGATTGGTGTAGGCTCCCGTGATGAGGATGAAAAAAATAATGGGATATCACACTTTTTAGAACATATGTTCTTCAAAGGTACAAACACAAGAACGGCAAAGGAAATCGCGGAATCCTTTGACTCCATTGGAGGACAGGTGAATGCTTTTACTGCTAAAGAGTATACATGTATTTACGCAAAGGTGTTAGACAACCACGCAACATATGCGCTTGACGTTCTAGCTGATATGTTTTTTTATTCTACTTTTAATGAACAAGAATTAAAAAAAGAAAAAAATGTAGTTTTAGAAGAGATAAAAATGTATGAAGATACTCCTGATGATATTGTTCACGATATGTTAAGTAAAGCTGCTTATCATAATCATCCATTAGGATTTCCGATTTTAGGAACGGAAGAAACATTAGATACATTTACAAGTGATATGTTACATCAATATATCCATGATATGTATACGCCGGATAATATTGTTATTTCTGTAGCAGGTAATATAGACGACAATTTTATTTATCAAATTGAAAATCATTTTGGATCGTTTGAAAGAGGAAAAAACAAAATTTCAAATGAGAAGCCAATATTTTATTCAGAACAAGTGGCAAAACAAAAAAAGACTGAGCAAGCCCATCTTTGTTTAGGGTTTGAAGGATTACCGATCGGTTCAGAAAAGATTTATGATTTGATTGTGATGAATATTATTTTTGGTGGAGGTATGTCTTCTCGTTTGTTTCAAGAAGTTCGAGAAGAACGAGGATTAGCCTATTCAGTTTTCTCTTATCATTCTTCTTATAAAGATACGGGGACATTAGTCATTTATGGAGGAACAGCTGCCCACCAATTAGATGAACTCCAAGATACTATATTCTCTACTTTAGCTCAGTTCAAAAATAACGGTATTTCACAAAAAGAATTAAAAAATAGTAAGGAACAGTTAAAAGGAAACTTAATGCTTAGTTTAGAAAGTACAAATAGCAGAATGGGTAGAATCGGTAAAAATGAGTTATTATTAAAAAAACATCGCTCATTAGATGAAATTATCAGTGATATAGATCGAGTGACAGTAGACTCTGTTTATCAATTAACGAGCGAAATATTTACAGATGATTTTACCTCTGCGCTAATCAGTCCACATTCTCAATCAATGTCAAAAGCTATTTATTAGATTGGATTGACAGCAGGTAACGAATAACTAACGCGGGGCATTTTATTACCTTGAAACGATAAAATTATATTGAGCCGCCAGCAAGGAATATTCCTTGAGCTTGTCTTTTTATTCCCTTATCAGTTGATAAGGGAATTTTGCTTCTAAAAATAAAAGCTGTTCACTATATATGATATAAGGAAGCATTAAAAGTGTAAGCGACCATTTGCAACTAACTTTTACGCTTCTCAAAAAGATATTGGAAACGCGATGAGCTGAGACAAAAAGTTAATCTGACAAGCAGACACATAGTGGTGAATGATGTTTTACAACTAAAGATTCTTGGATCAAGAGAGAGTGTATCGTTCTCTTTTCTGGATCCATCCTTCTTGAAGACTTACCGACTAACCAAAAAATAGTAAATCGCTGTTGACATATCACAGGAAGAAACCGAAGTTTGCTAGTTGCTGGAACGCTGCAGCTAAGTAATCCCGTTTCGGGAGCTTACATTAATTTAAAATACACTACTTAATAAAATTCCTTAATAAATAAAGAGGGGGAGAAAATGGATGCGACTTAGTGAACTTGGTGGAAAAGAAATTGTAGATTATCGAAAAGCGAAAAGATTAGGGGTGCTTGGCCAAACAGATCTAGAAATTAATGCGCGGACAGGGGAAATTAATTGCTTAATCATTCCAACAAGCAAATGGATAGGAAAAAAAGCAGGAAATGAAATAAAGGTCCCTTGGCACTATATTCGCACAATTGGTACAGATATGCTTATTCTGGAAGTACCGGAAGATAAATAACATATTTAAATGATGAGGAACAATATACAGTATTAGCAGAAGAGGAAACCTCCTCTTCTTTTTTTGTTAATAATTAAGCACAGCAAAAGGGCACATACATACAATAATCTTGCAGTGATATTTATGATGCGTAAAGAAGGTGAACACCATTGATGTTGACAGAAATGCAAATCGCTGTATTAGGTGGTGATGCAAGGCAACTAGAAATTATAAAAAAGTTAACAGAACTAGATGCAAAATTATATTTAATTGGATTTGAACAATTGGCACAGGTTTTTTCTGGAGCGGTTAAAGAAAAAATCAATGATGTTGATTTTTCAAAAATAGATGCCATTGTTTTGCCAGTGCCAGGCACAAACTTTGAAGGTGAAGTAGATACAATATTCTCCAATGAAAAAATAATTTTAACAGAAAAAACACTTCGCGAAACACCATCCCATTGTAAAATTTATTCCGGTATTAGTAATGCATATCTCGATAAAATAGCAAAGAAAGCGGATCGAGAACTTGTTCAATTATTTAAACGCGATGATGTCGCCATTTATAACTCCATTCCAACTGTCGAAGGAACAATTATGATGGCGATTCAAAATACTGATATAACGATCCATCAATCTTCAGTCGCTGTATTAGGGTTAGGAAGAGTTGGCATGAGTGTAGCTAGAACGTTTTCTTTGCTAGGAGCAAAGGTAAAAGTTGGGGCTAGAGATCTTGCTCACCTAGCTAGAATCACAGAAATGGGGTTAGAACCCTTTCATTTAGATTCATTAAAAGAAGAGGTCAAGGATTTAGATATTTGTATAAATACTATTCCCTATTTAGTACTAACAGCCGGAATTATTGCGGGAATGCCTACAAATACATTAATCATTGACTTAGCATCTAAACCCGGTGGAACGGATTTTCGCTATGCAGAAAAACGCGGAGTAAAGGCCTTACTTGCTCCAAGTCTACCTGGAATCGTCGCACCAAAAACAGCAGGTCAGATTTTAGCTAATATTCTTTCACAACTATTATCAGAGGATTTTGAGATGAGAGAGGAGAATTTATAATGGATTTGCAAAATAAAAGAATTGGATTTGGGATCACAGGATCTCATTGTACTTATGATCAAGTTGTGCCACAGATACAAAAATTGGTGGATTTAGGTGCCGAAGTAGTACCAGTTGTCACTTTTACAGTCCAGAATACCGATACGAAATTCGGAAATGGAGCCGATTGGGTAGAGAAAGTAGAAGAAATTACAGGAAGAAAAGTGATTGACTCCATGGTCTCAGCAGAGCCGTTAGGGCCAAGAGAACCGCTAGATTGTATGGTTATCTCTCCTTTAACTGGAAATTCAATGAGTAAATTTGCCAATGCCTTGACTGATTCACCTGTTTTAATGGCAGCTAAAGCTACTTTAAGAAATCGGAGACCTGTTGTATTAGGTATCTCTACCAATGATGCATTAGGACTGAACGGTGTTAACTTAATGCGTTTAATCTCGGCTAAAAATATTTATTTTATCCCATTTGGTCAAGATGACCATATAAATAAACCGACTTCTATGGTATCAAAAATGGAGTTGTTACCGGAAACCGTAATGGCGGCACTTGAAGGGAAACAACTACAACCTGTTGTTCAAGAATATCGTTAGGAAAAATTTAAGAATGGACTAAATAACAGTCCAATGGTCCTTTTAAATAAAGTAATCATGTTGATGGAGCCGGAAGGCATAGGAAATATAATCTAGGCTAGACCTAAGACTTTTATAGCCCGCGAAGTTATGCTGCTCGCTCTTGGACAGCGAGTGCTTCTACGGGCATTTTTCGTGCAAGGGCCATAACGAGAAAAATGCAATATTAAAGAGCGCAAACTTCATCTTAGTAAATAATAAATTTCTTTCCATCAACAAGCTTAATAAACAAGGTTGGAGGTGCGGAAAAGAATGAATACTCGCCCACGACTAGCGAAGTATAGGCGGGAGGCATCATATTATCTACATGATAAACCGAAAACTTTAAGGTTTTGCTAAAATAAAATAGGAATGACCTAGTCATTCATTTAGGAGCCAATCCCTGGCTTTAACATTTAATCATTCAATATTCGACAGCTTTTTATCAAAAAATTATCGTTAGCTGCTTTAAGTATGATAATATATTAATTATTAATGAATAAAAACAACGATAATTATAGTTTGTTGGAGTGGAAGGGGAATTTAGATGTTAAATAAACAAGGCTTTCATATTGCTGTAATGGGGGCAACCGGGGCAGTTGGTCAACAGATCATTCAAACATTAGAAAAAAGAAATTTTCCTATATCTCAATTAACCCTGCTGTCTTCAGCTCGTTCAGCTGGCACAAAATTGAAATTTAAAGATGAGACTATAACAGTTCAAGAGGCGGTTCCAGAGTCTTTTGAAGGTGTTGATATAGCTTTATTTAGTGCAGGTGGTAGTATATCGCAAAAATTTGCTTCTGAAGCTGTTCAGCGTGGTGCGATTGTAGTTGATAATACGAGTGCTTTTCGTATGGATCCGGAAGTTCCGCTTGTGGTTCCAGAAGTAAATGAACATAAGCTTAAGGAACATAAGGGAATTATTGCTAATCCTAATTGTTCAACGATCCAGATGGTTGCAGCACTTGAACCAATCCAAAAAGCATTTGGCCTTAAAAAAGTAATTGTTTCAACTTATCAAGCTGTTTCAGGTGCAGGTGCTGAAGCGATTCAAGAATTAAATGATGAAACGAATGCGATTCTAAATAATCAAGAATATAAGCCTGCTGTCTTACCTGTTGCGAGTGGGGAAAAGCATTACCAAATTGCTTTTAATGCAATCCCACAAATTGATACATTCACAGATAATGGTTTCACATTTGAAGAAATGAAAATGATCAATGAAACGAAGAAAATCATGGAAATGCCAGAATTGAAAGTAGCTGCTACTTGTGTGCGTCTACCTGTTGAAACAGGGCATTCTGAATCAGTATATGTAGAATTAGATAGAGAAGATCTGAAAGTGCAAGATTTATGGGCAGTTCTTTCAGAAGCACCAGGCATTACACTTCAGGACCAACCTGAGGAGCAAATTTATCCGATGCCCGCAACAGCTGTAGGTAAGGATGATGTGTTTGTAGGAAGGGTTAGACAAGACCTTGACGAAAAATCTGGTTTCCATATGTGGATCGTTTCAGATAACTTATTAAAAGGTGCAGCATTAAACACTATACAAATTGCTGAAAGTCTAATTAAATTAGGTTTAGTAACTAAGTAGAAAAGTTCATTATAAAGAACGTTCAAAAGGTTTAGTGAAAAAGACGTTACGAGGTAGTGACTCTTCGCATAAGGATTGTCATGTTCGGTGGCGAGTATAAGTCATTATCTCCTGCTGAATCTGTTTCTCTGCCTAAAGTATTTGGCGTAAAAGAGGTATTCAATTCGGCATAGTCGACTTTTTTAACTAACTAGTTCCTTTTTGAACAGGCTTATGTAGGGGTGTCATCATGAAAATAATCATCCAAAAATTTGGCGGAACATCAGTTCAAAATAGTGAAACGAGACAATATGCTCATAAGCATATTCAGAATGCTATTAAGCAAGGATATAAGGTAGTCGTAGTTGTCTCAGCGATGGGAAGAACTGGAGCTCCATATGCGACAGATACATTGTTATCACTTGTGGGAGGGTCTAACACTCTTTTAAATAAAAGGGAACAAGATCTATTGCTTTCATGTGGCGAAACGATCTCAAGTGTCGTTTTTACTAATGAATTATTAGCAAAAGGACTAAAAGCTACGGCATTAACTGGGGCTCAAGCAGGGTTTATAACAACGAATGATCACACGAATGCAAAAATTAATGAGATGAATTGTAAAAGGCTTTTAAAACAATTAGAGTCGATGGATGTAGTTGTTGTCGCAGGCTTCCAAGGAGCAACCAAAGATGGTGATGTAACAACAATTGGAAGGGGAGGCAGTGATACATCTGCAGCGGCTCTTGGAGCAGCATTGAATGCTGAATGGATTGACATTTATACAGATGTCGATGGAATGATGACTGCTGATCCTAGACTCGTTAAGAAAGCCCGTTCCCTTTCATCGGTTACTTATAATGAGGTATCAAATATGGCCTATGAGGGTGCAAAAGTAATTCACCCTAGGGCTGTAGAAATTGCCATGCATGCTAAAATCCCGATTAGAATTAAATCAACTTATACAGATTCACCGGGGACATTAGTAACTTCTTTAGATGCTCAAGCTGAAAAATTTGATGTAAAAGAACGGCTTGTAACGGGGATCGCTTATGTTCCTAATGTTTCCCAAATAAAGGTAAAAGCAAGTAAAGGTGAATATAATTTGCAATCCGATGTGTTTAAAGCAATGGCGAATGAAGGTATTAGTATAGACTTTATTAATATTTCTCCTAATAACGTGATTTATACAGTTCCTTCCACTGTATTACAAAAAGCCGTAACTGCTTTAGAGCAAATTGGATATACCCCTACTGTGGAAAGGAATTGTGCGAAGGTCTCTGTTGTTGGCGCAGGGATTACTGGTGTTCCTGGCGTTACAGCTAAGATAGTCGCGGCACTATCTGATAAGGAAATTAAAATACTTCAATCTGCTGATAGTCATACCACAATTTGGGTACTTGTTAATGGGGATGATTTAGTAAATGCGGTAAATGCTTTACACGATGCGTTTGAACTACAAAATGAAGAAGTTCAATACGAACGATAAGGATGGAGGTGTTTTTATGGTTCATTTCGGCCGAGTGTCAACAGCGATGGTAACTCCCTTTGATCGCAAAGGAAATATTGATTTTTCAAAAACAACTATGTTAATTGAGCATTTGATTAACCATGGAAGTGATTCTCTTTTAGTTGCTGGTACAACAGGAGAATCACCAACATTGACTACTGAAGAAAAATTGGCCTTATTCGAACATGTAGTAAAAACGGTGGATGGGAGAGTTCCCGTCATTGCCGGAACGGGAAGTAATAATACGTATGCCTCTATAGAACTTACGAAGAAGGCGGAAGAAATTGGTGTTGATGCTACTATGCTTGTGGCACCTTATTATAATAAGACTAATCAAAAAGGGTTATATGAGCACTTTGCGACCATCTCCCGATCAACTAATTTACCCGTTATGATTTATAATATTCCTGGGAGATCGGTAGTTAATATTGAGCCCGAAACGATTATTGAGTTAGCAAAAATTGATAATATTATTGCGGCGAAAGAAGCTAGCGGTAATCTTGATGCAATGGCGCAGATTATTGCGGAAACTAAAGAAGATTTTCAATTATACAGTGGGGATGATGGTTTAACTTTACCAGTTATGTCTATTGGAGGTAGTGGTGTTGTCTCGGTTGCCAGTCATGTAATTGGTTCTGAAATGCAACAAATGATTCAATTGTATGAACAAGGAGAAAATTCCCGGGCAAGTCAACTTCATCGAGACCTCTTACCAATCATGAGGGGATTATTCACAGCTCCAAGCCCTGTTCCGGTTAAAACTGCATTACAATTACTTGGATTTGATGTAGGTTCAGTTCGTCTTCCACTCGTTCCTTTAACGGGTGATGAACGAGTTAAATTAAATGAACTACTATCGGCAATTAGATAGTTACAGAAAACTCACGGGACTGTCTCAATAATAGAATTTAGCCTTTTTATTTAGGTTAGGAAAGACCTCTTGGCTAAACTCTTTGGGACAGTCCTTTTTTATGGTTCAAGAAATTAAGAAAGTATTTGGAATTGGTAATTATACGAATTATAACGTGGGTTCACAATAAGAACAAAACCAATATTTGATTAAACTGGGGGCTCAGTTTATCGCGAGAAAATAAAATAATTAGCAAATTAGATTGGGAGAATCATATTTCCACACACATAGTTGGTACATATGTTTGTAGTATTCTTATTTTGAAAGTAAATAAGCTTGTACAGGTAATGGACATTAAAGTATAATGGAGCTACTGATGAAGATCGGAAATAAATGGTAGGAGGAAAAGATTTTGGTAAAAACAAAAAATGAAGTCATCAAAGTCATACCATTGGGGGGAGTAGGAGAGATTGGCAAAAATATGTATGTCATCGAAATTGATTCGGAAATTTTTATTATCGATGCCGGTCTCATGTTCCCTGAAAATGAAATGTTAGGTATTGATATTGTCATACCTGATATTACATGGCTTGTTGAACAGAAAGAACGAATTAAAGCGATATTTTTAACGCATGGTCATGAAGACGCAATTGGGGCATTACCTTATATTTTTCGAAAATTAAAGGTACCTGTTTATGGATCAAAATTAACAATTGCCTTAGCGAAAGAAAAAATGAAAGAGCAAGACATGAAAACAGAAGGCTATTTTCATACAATCAAATCGAGTTCTCGTTTACGATTTGATGGTGTGAACGTAACTTTCTTTCACACAACTCATAGTATACCTGATTCTCTGGGAGTTTGTATTCATACATCTGAAGGAAAAATCGTCCATACAGGGGATTTTAAATTTGACCAAGCCGCCACTGAACATTATCGTTCAGAAATGGGGAAAATGGCAAATATTGGTGAGTCAGGTGTTTTATGTCTATTATCAGATAGTACGGAAGCGGAGCGACCGGGCTTTGCTATTTCAGAGTCTGTTACTGGGCGCGAAATTTCCGATGCTTTCCATGCTGCTAAAGGTAGAATCATTGTAGCTTGTTTTGCTTCAAATTTTATTAGAATTCAACAGGCCCTTGATGCGTCTTTCGAGAACAATCGAAAAGTGGCCGTAGTGGGTAAAAGCATTGAGAAAAGCTTTGAAATCGCATTAAAAATGGGATATATTACCGTGAAAAATCCTGAAAATATTATACCTATTCAGGATATAGAAAAATACAAAGATCATGAAGTGGCTATTATCTTTACAGGGGTTATGGGTGAACCTATTGAGGCCCTGCAAAAAATGGCAAGACAAAATCATAAAAAGATTAATGTAAAAAAGGACGATACAGTTCTTATTACAGCTACTCCATCTCCGGCATTTGAGACTAGCTTATTTAAAACAATTGATATGTTGAGCAGAGCAGGAGCGACAGTAGGATCATTGAATCGCAAGGGTTATGTGTCAGGACATGGGAGTCAAGAAGACTTAAAATTAATGTTAAATTTAATGAAACCTAAATATTTTATCCCTATTCAGGGAGAATATCGGATGTTATACACTCATGCTAAGTTGGCTGAAGAAGTCGGTTTACAAAAAGACCACATTTTTATCCCAGGAAAAGGCGATGTGATCGAATATAAAAATGGGAAAATGTCTGCAGGAAAACGAGTTCAATCCGGAAATGTTTTGATTGACGGAATTGGTGTCGGCGATGTCGGCAATATCGTTTTACGAGATCGAAAACTATTATCACAGGATGGAATATTCATTGTTGTGGTAACAATTAATAAGAAAAATAAAAAGATAGCTTCAGGCCCTGAAATTATTTCTCGAGGTTTCGTGTACGTACGTGAGTCTGAAAAATTACTTGATGAAGCTTCCAAAATTGTTCGGGGAATAGCGGAAGAGGCTATCGCAGAAAATACGTTTGACTGGGCAAGCTTTAAGCAAGATATTCGAGATCGTTTAAACCATTTTCTCTATGAGCAAACGAAACGTCGACCAATGATCCTTCCGATTATTATGGAGGTATAAAACATACAGCTAAACACTGATAGGAAGAACTGATGCAAGCAGGAACCAAAAGTTTGTATTTGCCTGGCACTGGAACAAGACGATTAAACCCTATATTAAACTTATGAATAGGGACGATTTTATAAATTTATTAACAAGGTCAAAAGCCACTCCTATAAAAAATAGGAGCGGCTTTTTTATAGTGAGTGTTTTTTCTACCTGTATGAAAAAATATCCTCCGTTCATACTATAGATACTATTCGTTCAAGCAAGGGAGGATACTATGAGCCAATCCTATAGAGCTAATGCAGAATCTGAGCAAGATCCAAATCGTCAAAATGAGGAAAAAGGAGAAGGGATTATTGAGAAAATCCAGCAACTCGGACAAACAAAAGTTCCTGAATTATCTCAAGACAGTAATATTCATTGTTTAACGAT
This sequence comes from Lederbergia galactosidilytica, assembly GCF_017873565.1. Taxonomy (GTDB): domain Bacteria; phylum Bacillota; class Bacilli; order Bacillales; family Bacillaceae_C; genus Lederbergia; species Lederbergia galactosidilytica. Next base: position 140,320 of record NZ_JAGGKH010000002.1, on the reverse strand, counting down.
CATTGGCCAAATCGAGGGACATATGCAATTACCACCTCAAAATAAAACAACCAAATATGAACACATCATTCCCCAATTAGTCGCAATTGAACAAAACCCAAAAATCGAAGGGTTACTTGTTGTTCTAAATACAGTGGGTGGAGATGTGGAAGCAGGCCTTGCGATTTCAGAAATGATTGCAACAATTTCGAAGCCGACTGTTTCGATTGTGTTAGGTGGAGGTCATTCAATCGGCGTTCCCATTGCTGTATCGTGTGATTACTCCTATATTGCGGAAAGTGCCACGATGACAATTCATCCAATTCGCTTAACAGGACTTGTCATCGGTGTTCCACAATCATTTGAATATATGGATAAAATGCAAGAACGAGTTGTTAAATTCGTCAAAAAACATTCCAATATCTCAGAAGAAGTGTTCAAAGATTTAATGTTTGCCAAAGGGAATCTGACTAGAGATATTGGCACAAATGTAATAGGGGAAGATGCAGTAAAAAGCGGCTTAATTGACGAAGTCGGGGGTATTGGCAATGCCATTCAAAAGCTCCGCGAGCTAATTACAGCAAAGCAGAATAACTCACCAGATAAGGATTTGATCCAATGATACTCCATACGATTGTCCCACAAGAACTTATTTTTCAAGGTGCGGAACAAGAGTTCACAACTCAACAAATGATTACAAGAAATGGCATTCCATTAATTGTGGAGCAAGATGAAAAAATGTATAAAGTCGTACGTATTCTGAGTAGTAATCCAGATGATTATTTAAGAAATGATTTGTACCCTGGTGCGCTTATTTCTCTTTATGATCACTAAACACCTGACTGTGAGTTTCGTGAAACTCACAGTTTTTTCATGCTAATAAATAGCAGAGCGTTTTGCATATGAACAGGAGATGTTTATCATAGGGGAGATTACCCAAATATGGTATAATATACACATTGAAAAATAGAGAATCTTAAATGACGAACAGACTATTTTTTATCATTCATATATTTATTAATTGGATAAGGTGATGGTATGGCAAAAAATAAACGTAAAAGCCGCAAACGCTCGAAAAAAAAGATGCAAGAGATTTTAAAGTTCGAAATAACAGGGATTATTTTACTAGCTTTAAGTTTGATTATTATTGTAACGGGTGACAAGCTTTTCCCGATGAATTATCCTTTTTATTTTTTATTTGGAGAATGGCATATTATCGGGCCGCTAGGAATTATTGGTATTGCTGGGTATATGATTATTAAGAGAGAAAGACCGCGTTTTATTGGTTATCGTCTTTTTGGAATGTATATTATATTGGCTTGTTTTTTACTACTATCACATATTAAATTTTTTGATTTAAAAATTGAAAGTGGGAAAATTCAAGGGGTTAGTGTTATTGCTAATACCTTTCATGATTTTTTTCAAATTGTGAAGGGGAATACTTCTACTCAAGAATTCGGAGGTGGAATGATTGGCGCCATCTTAACCTCTGTTACATACTTTATTTTTGGATCTTTAGGAACAAAAATTTTAAGTTTCTTTCTTATGATTATTGGGGTTATGTTGATTACTGGAAAATCAATCGGAGAAGTAGTTGCAAAGATCGGAAAGAAATTAGTGGCTTTTATACAAAAACAATGGGAACAATTTAAGATCGATGTGAAAGAATGGCGGGTGGAACAGAAGAAGAAGAAAGAAGAAAAACAAAGCCAGCTTTCAGAAGAGCGTCAAGTGAATGTGACGGAGACACCCCAAACAGAAATTTTAATGGATAATGCCAATGATGAATTGACAGGTAATCCCGAACCGATAATTTCAAGTTTTACAGAGCGGGCTTATCAAGAAGTGGATCCGCTAAGTGAGGAACAGGCGCAAGAAGAAACTGATGAATCGCTAGATGATGAGGCAGTTCCACCAATGGCATTTACAGAGCATGAAAATGTAGATTATCAGCTTCCTTCTATCCAATTATTACGTAGACCAAAGGCAACTGATCAAACTAATGAATATCAATTAATCCATGATAATGCAGCAAAGCTGGAAAAAACATTTCAAAGTTTCGGTGTAAAGGCAAGGGTTACACAGGTTCATCTCGGACCAGCTGTAACGAAATATGAAGTTCATCCGGAAGCTGGTGTAAAGGTGAGTCGGATTGTCAGTCTTAGTGACGATATTGCCTTAGCTCTAGCTGCGAAGGATATTCGTATGGAAGCCCCAATTCCAGGAAAATCTGCAATCGGGATTGAGGTCCCTAACTCCGAAGTTGCAGTCGTATCACTCCGAGAGGTATTGGAATCAAAAGAAAATGACAAACCAGAAGCGAAACTTCAAATTGGTTTGGGGCGTGATATTACGGGACAAGCAGTGGTAGCAGAATTAAATAAAATGCCTCATATGCTTGTTGCTGGAGCTACTGGAAGTGGGAAGAGTGTCTGTATCAATGGAATCATTACGAGTATTTTAATGAGGGCAAAACCCCATGAAGTGAAAATGATGATGATTGATCCAAAAATGGTTGAGTTAAATGTTTATAATGGAGTTCCTCATTTACTCGCCCCTGTTGTAACTGATCCAAAAAAGGCATCACAAGCCCTTATGAAAGTCGTCAATGAAATGGAAAGGCGCTATGAGTTATTTTCACATACGGGGACAAGAAATATTAGTGGTTATAATGAGTATATCGTAAAAACGAATGCGGAAAATGATGAGAAGCAACCATTATTACCATACATCGTTGTAATCGTCGATGAATTAGCAGATTTAATGATGGTAGCTTCTAATGATGTAGAAGATGCCATTACCCGACTTGCACAAATGGCGAGAGCCGCAGGGATTCACCTGATCATTGCTACACAAAGACCGTCGGTTGACGTTATAACAGGAGTTATTAAGGCCAATATTCCATCGAGAATTGCCTTTGCTGTATCATCAGCAACAGACTCTCGTACCATTTTAGACTCGGGAGGAGCGGAAAAATTATTAGGACGAGGAGATATGCTTTTCTTGCCGGTAGGAGCATCAAAACCAATTAGGGTTCAAGGTGCATTTCTGTCAGATCAAGAAGTAGAAGAAGTGGTTGAATATGTGATTGGTCAGCAAAAAGCTCAATATCAAGAAGAAATGATCCCAGATGATATCCCAGAGGTCGTCGAAGAGGTAGCCGATGAACTTTATGATGAAGCAGTGCAATTAATATCAGAAATGCAAACAGCCTCAGTCTCCATGTTGCAGCGTCGATTTAGAATCGGATATACGAGGGCGGCGAGATTGATAGATGAAATGGAAATGCGCGGAATTGTGGGTCCTTATGAAGGAAGTAAACCAAGAACAGTGCTAATCCCTAAAGGGATGGAAGAACATTCCTCCTAGAAAAGTGGAAAGCATTAAAAAGAATCCTGAGACAATAACTGCTCTAATCCGCATCGGGCGGGACTGTGAAAAGTAATTATTCCTGAACTTAAAAAGAGTGCTCCTTACTCGCTCAATTTCAGGGATGGTTACTTAAGTTCAGCTAATATAATTTTCTCATTTCCATTTTTATAAGGTTTATAACTAGACAAATCTGGACTGTCAAACGCATATTTCATATTCATTAACATAAAATAAAGTGCATCATTATATTCCGCTTTTAAAATTTAACATAAAAATATTATGTAAAGTTCCGGATGCTTTTTTATTATTTATTATTGGAGGTTAACCAATGGAATTTGAAAAAGAACATATTGTAAAAATGAATGGTTTTACTCTACATATGATGAAGACAGAGAAGTATAAAACAAATACAATTGTCTGGAAAATGAAGGCACCCCTTCAAAAGGAAACGGCTACGTTAAGAGCGTTATTACCACTAGTTATGCAAAGTAGCACTAAAAAATATTCTACGACTGGCGCTTTACGTTCTTATTTAGATGAACTTTATGGAGCTTCTTTTTATGCAGATACGAGTAAAAAAGGCGAAGAAAATATTATAAGCTTTACATTAGAAATAGCAAATGAAAAATATTTACAAGATAAAACTCCGCTTCTGCATAAGGGCGTTGAATTTTTAACTGATGTGTTGCTTGATCCTAATGTCACGAATGATCAATTTGATGATAAAACAATGAAAAAAGAAAAAAGAGGTTTGAAAGAAAGAATTCATTCTCTTTATGACGATAAAATGCGTTATGCGACCGTCCGGTTGGTGGAGGAAATGTGTCAGAACGAACCTTATGCAATTCAACCAACTGGAGAACTTGATGAAATTGATAAGATTACAGGTGGAGAGCTTTACGAATACTATAAGCAAGCTTTTAACGATGATCAAATTGATTTATATATTATCGGCGATATCAATTTAGCAGAAGTCCAAAATTTATTCTCAGTTTTGTCGCTTTCCGATCGGGTTTTGAAACAAAAAAATCGTCCAGCGACTAAAGAGATTAGGGAAACTAAAGTTGTAAAGGAACATCAAGATTTAAATCAAGGTAAATTAAATATAGGTTGTCGTACAAATATTCTTTTTGGAGATCGTGAATACTTTGCTTTACAAATGTTCAATGGTATTTTTGGTGGATTTGCACACTCGAAACTGTTTATTAATGTGCGCGAAAAAGAAAGTCTCGCATATTATGCCGCTAGTCGAATTGAAAGTCATAAAGGTTTACTAATGATCATGTCAGGAATTGAAAACCAAAATTTTGAGAAAGCAGTTTCTATCATAAAGGAACAGTTGGAAATGATGAGGTTAGGAGAATTTTCGGAAAAGGAAATTGAACAAACTAAGGCAGTCATTAAAAATGAACTTTTAGAAACGCTTGATTCAGCTAAAGGCTTTATAGAGGTGCTTTATAATAATTATGTAGGAAATGAAAATATTACCCTTGAAGATTGGCTGAAACGGATTCAAGCTGTTTCTAAAGAAGAAATTATTGAAGTAGCCAAGAAGATTGAAATGGATACTATTTACTTTTTGGCTGGAACGGAAGGTGAGTAAAAAATGAATAAAGTAGAATTTACTCAAATAAACGAAAGATTGTACCATGAAAAGATGGAAAATGGCTTAGATGTATATATACTACCTAAACCTGGCTTTAATAAAACCTATGTTACTTTTACAACAAAATATGGTTCAATTGACCATCATTTTAAACCACTAAATCAATCCGAATTTAAACGTGTACCTGATGGTATCGCCCATTTTCTAGAACATAAGATGTTTGAAAAAGAAGATGGGGATACTTTTCAAACATTTAGTAAACAAGGAGCCTCGGCCAATGCATTTACATCTTTTGATCGAACAGCCTATTTATTTTCGAGTACAGACAATGTAGAACTAAATTTAAAAACTTTATTAGATATGGTTCAAAAGCCCTATTTCACAGAGAAAACGGTGGAAAAGGAAAAAGGGATTATTGGCCAAGAAATTATGATGTATGATGATAATCCAGACTGGAGAGCGTATTTTGGAACAATTGAAAATATGTATCATAATCATCCAGTGAAAATAGATATAGCTGGTACGGTAGAATCAATTTCTCATATTACAGCTGAGTTACTTTATGAATGTTATGAAACTTTTTATCACCCAAGTAATATGATGTTATTTGTCACAGGACCTCTTGATCCCGAAAAAATTATGACATTTATTCGCGATGATCAAGCGGCGAAGCAATATCAAGCAGCCTCAGAAATTGAGCGGGTTTTTGAGAGTGAGCCATCTGAGGTAGCCAAAAAAATGCAAGTGTTGGAAATGAATGTACAGACACCTAAATGTTTTGTTGGAGTGAAAGGATCAAAGACTGATCAATCAGGTGCAGATATGCTAAAAAATGAATTATCCATATCACTTTTTATGGATATATTGTTTGGCAGAAGTTCTGATTTATATGAAGAGTTATATATAAGTGAATTAATTGATGATACCTTTCAATATGAATATTCACAAGAACAAAGCTACGGTTTTGCTGTAATTGGAGGAAATACAAAAAAACCTGAAGAATTTGCGAATAAGGTGAATAATATTCTATTGGAGGCAAAAACTGGTAAATATATTACGGAAGAAACATTAGAAAGAGCTAAGAAAAAACGAATTGGAAGATTCCTACGCTCTTTAAATTCCCAGGAGTATATTGCGAACCAATTTACAAGGTTTATTTTTAATGATATGAATTTATTTGATGTTGTGCCCGTGTTAGAGAAATTGACCATTCAAGACGTTTTAGCTGCGGCAAAGGATTTGATTGATGAAAGCCGAATGACTGTTTGCCAAGTTGTTCCAAAACAATAAGCTGCTGACAGACTTATGAAAATGAATGAGTTTTTGCCCGGTCTGAATTGCGCCGGGCATTTTTATTTGAAAATGCGAGAGGGGATAAAATGAAAAAATTCGCTTTAATCACTGGTGCCAGTGGAGGGATTGGGTCGGCTATAGCAGAAGAACTGGCCAGCCAAGGATGGAACCTTTATTTACATTATAATGAGAATAAACAAAATGTATTAGATTTAATTAACCAATTGAGTCATTATGAAGTTGAATGTATGCCAATTTATGCCGATTTATCAACAAAAGAGGGAGCGCATCAACTTTCACGAAATGTTTTTCAAATTGATGCGATTGTTTATTCCTCCGGCAGTGCACCTTATGGCTTGTTTTCAGACCTGACTGAAGAAGAAATGGATAAAATGTGGCAATTACATGTAAAAAGTCCAATGGTATTGATTCAATCTTTATTATCTCGCTTAATGCAACGTTCATCTTCTCGCATCGTTCTGATTAGCTCGATATGGGGACAAACAGGTGCAGCATGTGAAGTCTTGTATTCGACTGTTAAAGGAGCGCAAATTGCATTCGTTAAATCATTGAGTAAAGAAATAGCCCGTTCAAGCGTGCGAATTAATTGTGTAGCACCAGGAGCAGTTAAAACAAATATGATCGCACAATTTGATAATCAAGAATTGGAAGAGATGGAATTAGCTATTCCATTAGGATATATAGCTGAACCGAAAGATATTTCCGGCACCGTTTCTTTCTTACTTTCTGAAAGATCCTCCTATATAACTGGACAGGTTTTAGCAGTAAATGGTGGATGGTACACATAATTACTAGAGAATAATGTGATTTTGAATTGTACATAATAACTGCGAAGCTTCTCAATAAAAGGAGGTAATGACATGTCAATTTTAAATAATTGGGATCAATGGAAAAACTTTTTAGGTGATCAGCTCGATGATGCGCAAGAACAAGGAATGTCTGACGGAATTATCGATAAGATGGCTCATCATGTCGGAGATTATTTAGCGAAACATGTAGACCCAAAGAATGAGCAACAAAGAGTATTATCTGATCTCTGGTCTGTTGCTTCAAAAGAGGAACAAGAAGCTATTGCTAGTGTGATGGTAAAACTAGTAGAAAACAACAGTTCCAAATAAAATTTGTGGGTTAGATGACTGTGTTCTAAAAGTATTTCTTTTCTTTTTAAAAGAAAACTTTTAAGAACCAGTCTTTTTTTCATTCAATTCACAATATGTTTTTCTTTCAAATTAAATGATTATCCGCTATTATATATACTAGACATCTTTACGTAAACTTAGTTTGACCGAGGAGTGGGTCGTAGTGGATCGGAAAGAATGGTATTTTGAATATGAAATTACAATTGATCGGCCCGGTCTTTTAGGAGATATTTCTTCTTTATTAGGGATGCTATCGATTAATATTATTAGTATTAATGGAGTAGATAGTGGAAGACGTGGTCTTTTGATACGTGCAAGTAATGAAGTGCAAATAAAACGATTAAAATCTATTTTAGATACAGTTGATACAATTAAACTGACAAAGATGAGAGAACCAAAGCTTCGTGATCGTTTAGCTGTTCGACATGGTCGCTATATACAAAGAGATATGGATGACAAAAAGACATTCAGATTTGTGCGCGATGAACTTGGATTGCTTGTTGACTTTATGGCTGAATTATTTAAACAAGAGGGGCATAAACTAATCGGGATTAGAGGGATGCCACGCGTAGGAAAAACCGAATCGGTTGTTGCTGCGAGCGTTTGTGCGAATAAAAAATGGCTGTTTGTTTCCTCAACTTTGTTAAAACAGACAATACGTAAAGAATTAATCAAGGACGAGTACGATGCTAATAATATCTTTATTATTGATGGGATTGTTTCTAGAAAACGGGCAGATGAAAGGCATTTGCAACTTGTCCGAGAAATTATGTGTCTCCCAGCAGTGAAAGTAATCGAGCATCCTGATATTTTTGTACAGCATTCTGAGTATTCAATTGAGGATTTCGATTACATTATCGAACTAAGAAATACCCCTGAGGAAAAAATTACATACGAGGCGATGTCGCAGAACAGTCTTTTTAGTGAACCTAATTTTGGGTTTGATTTTTAGGATAGGCAGGTGTTGGAATTGTCAGATTTAGGTAGCAGACTGCGAATGGCGAGAGAGGAAAAAAGTCTAACATTGGACGAACTTCAAGCTATTACACGAATACAGAAGCGGTATCTGTCTGCGATTGAAGAGGGAAATTTTGAAGTAATGCCCGGAAAATTCTATACTCGAGCATTTATTAAGCAATACGCTGAGGCTGTTGATCTTGAGCCTGAAGTTTTGTTTGAAGAATATAAAAATGAGATTCCGATAGCTTATGAAGATGATTTGCCAGAACAATTAACGCGTGTACAGTCACGAAATTCTGTTTCACGAAAAGGTTCGAAACTTATTGAGTTTTTTCCGAAAATTCTAATGGCCATCTTCTTTATAGCTATTATCGTTTTAGTCTGGTATTTGGTCACCAATTTTCTTATTTCAAATGATAAAGACGCGGTAAATGATGAACCAAATACATCCATTGATATCTCAGAATCAGATGATGTCCCATCAACTGATTCAAGTGCTGATGACAAGGGTAACGAGGGTCAGACAGATTCAACGGATCAAGAAAAAAAAGATGATGATCAATCAGAAGAGGACAAAGAACAGGACGCACAAACAATCACGGTGGAAAATGTTGCTGGAAATACAACAACTTATGAGGTTTCAGACATGAGTCAGTATGAAGTGACCGTGAAAGCGACAGATTCTGGTGAAGCATGGATTGAAGTGACAAATAACAGCGATAAACAATATGCGTCCAAGAAAATTGCTAACGGGGAAAGTGAAACTTATGATTTCTCTGAAGACATAGAGGCGTATATTCGGACGGGAAGAGCGATGGATACGGAAATTTATGTAAATGATGAGAAACTAGAATTTGAAAGTGAAGCAACTGTACAAAATATCATTATTAAATTTAATAAGCAACAATAACTTTTTCCGCCGCTTGTCGGCGGTTATTTTTACTAAGCTTAGAATTAAGCTTTTGATTGGGAGGAAATTTTTTCATGAATTTACCGAATAAAATTACTGTATCTAGAATATTACTTATTCCAGTTTTTTTAATCTTTATGCTTGTACCCTTTCGATGGGGCATTATACAACTTCCAGGGACAGAGATTGAACTCTCCCATCTTATTGGTGCATTAATTTTTATTATTGCTGCAGTGACAGATTGGGTGGATGGTTATTTTGCACGAAAATACGAATTGGTTACAACTCTAGGTAAGTTTTTAGATCCGCTTGCCGATAAACTACTTGTTTCTGCGGCGCTTATTGTTTTGGTTGAAATGCAGTTGGCTCCCTCGTGGATCGTGATTATCATTATTAGTCGCGAATTTGCTGTGACTGGATTACGGCTTGTGTTAGCGGGCTCTGGTGAGGTAGTCGCAGCTAATATGTTGGGGAAAATAAAAACATGGACCCAAATCATTGCTATCTCTGCCTTACTTCTTAATAATATCTTTTTTGAAGCAATAGGTATTCCCTTCGCTCTAATTGCTTTATGGATTGCGATGTTTTTTACAATATGGTCTGGCTATGAATATTTCCATAAAAATAGAAAAGCACTTTTAAATTCAAAATGATGAATATAATGCGGGAAGGATTTTGTTGGGATGAATGCTGAAATTATTGCGGTAGGTACAGAACTTTTGCTGGGACAAATAGTGAATTCGAATGCACAGTTTATATCGCGTGAACTAGCCGAATTAGGGGTTCATGTTTACTATCATACAGTTGTTGGCGATAATCCGAAAAGATTAGAAAAAGCGATTTCTATTGCTGAAGAGAGAGCAGACCTTATTATCTTTACGGGAGGATTAGGACCGACCAAAGATGATTTAACGAAAGAAGTCATCGCGGCCCATACCGGAAAGCAACTTGTGGAAGACGCTATTGCTATGGAGAATATCGTTTCCTACTTCAAAAAAACAGGAAGAAAGATGTCAGAGAATAATAAGAAACAAGCTCTTGTTTTAGAGGATGCATCAGTCCTTCCAAATGAACACGGAATGGCTCCAGGCATGTTCGTAAAAAAGGATAATCAATTTTATATGTTGTTACCTGGACCACCACATGAAATGCAGCCAATGCTTCGAAAATATGGTGCATCCGCTATTTTAGATCAACTAGAATCACGGGAAAGAATTGAATCCAGGGTATTGCGTTATTTTGGGATTGGCGAATCTCAGTTGGAGGCAGAAATTGAAGATCTTATTGATGCACAAACAAATCCAACTATTGCTCCACTTGCAGGTGATAATGAGGTAACAATTAGAATAACTGCTCGTGATCGATCAGAGGAAAAGGCGATTCAAATGATCGATCAAATGGAAAGAAAGATTAATGACCGGGTGGGAGAATTCTTTTATGGATATGACCAGACGACAATAATGAAAGAATTGCTTACCATTCTGGATAAAAATGATTTAACGATTGCTGCAGCAGAAAGTTTAACGGGCGGTATGTTCCAATCGGAAATGACAGGTGTAACAGGGGTAAGCACGATGTTGATTGGAGGAGTTGTTTGTTACTCTAATCAGTCAAAAATAAAGTTGTGTCAAGTAAAAGCTGAAACGATTGAGAAACATGGTGTTGTAAGCGAACAATGTGCGATTGAACTAGCGGAAAATATCCGCACCATCTTAGGGACCAATATAGGAATAAGTTTTACAGGAGTAGCTGGTCCTGATTCTCTGGAAGGACATCCAGCAGGCACTGTCTGGATTGGTATTTCTTTTGATGATCGTCCGACTAAAACCTATCATTTAAATCTTTCTGGTTCGAGAATTGGCAATCAAAAAAGAACAGTAAAATATGGCTGTTATTACCTATTAAAAGAATTGGACAATTCCCGTATTTCCTAAAGTCTGTTTTGGATTAGAAAAAGTCGTAAATTTTGACACTATTTGATAATTGCAGATGACTGATTCAACCAAGCTTTTCTTTGCAACAAATTTATTTTTGCACTTATAAGAAGTAATCTATTTCTAAAACAATCAAGAGCGCGCTTTGACGCTTTTGATTGTTTTCTATTTTTACATATTCCTTCATTGAAATTTATTCACAGATGTGGGGATTATTATTTTTGAAAATTTATCAAAACGGCGTTTTTAAGGTGAAAAATGTATAAAAAAAGGATTTTCTTTCAATAAAAATGCTCTTTTTCATTCCAATTACTCATGAAAAACAACGAATAAATGTTCGTTTTTTACTTGGCAAACAGGAAAAAAAGCATTATACTAGAGTTAGTTCTAAATGATACAGTAAATTAATTTAATAGAATATAAACATAGGGAGGATATTTCATGAGTGATCGCCAAAAAGCATTGGACTTGGCATTAAAACAAATAGAAAAACAATTTGGTAAAGGTTCGGTTATGAAACTAGGAGAGCAAACAAACCGAAAAATTTCTACTGTATCGAGTGGTTCTCTTGCTCTTGATATTGCATTGGGAGTCGGGGGTTATCCGAGAGGGCGGGTTATAGAAATCTATGGTCCTGAAAGTTCCGGTAAAACGACCGTTGCTCTTCATGCGATTGCTGAAGTGCAAGCGAACGGAGGACAAGCGGCTTTTATTGACGCTGAACATGCTCTGGATCCAGTTTATGCTGAAAAATTGGGTGTGAATATTGATGAATTGCTTCTTTCACAGCCTGACACTGGTGAACAAGGTTTAGAAATTGCGGAAGCTCTTGTTAGAAGTGGAGCTATTGAAATCATTGTTATTGACTCAGTAGCAGCATTAGTACCAAAGGCTGAAATTGAAGGAGAAATGGGAGATGCCCATGTAGGGCTACAAGCTCGTTTGATGTCACAGGCACTTAGAAAATTATCAGGTGCAATAAACAAGTCAAATACGATTGCGATTTTTATCAACCAAATCCGTGAAAAAGTAGGAGTAATGTTCGGAAATCCTGAAACGACTCCAGGGGGAAGAGCCCTCAAGTTTTACTCCTCTGTTCGTCTTGAAGTTCGTCGTGCAGAACAATTAAAGCAAGGGCAAGAAATTGTTGGTAATAGAACAAAGATAAAGGTAGTTAAAAACAAAGTTGCCCCTCCATTCCGAACAGCTGAAGTGGATATTATGTATGGAGAAGGAATTTCGCGTGAGGGTGAGATTGTTGATATGGGGGCAGAGCTTGATATTGTCCAAAAAAGTGGTTCTTGGTACTCATACAATGAAGAACGAGTTGGCCAAGGGCGTGAAAATGCTAAGCAATTTCTGAAAGAAAACCCACAATTACGAACTGAAATTATGTATAAAATTCGTGATCATTATCAATTAGATGAGGAAAAAACAATTTCTCCAGAAGTAGAAGAAGAAGAACAAAATGAGTTCAGCCTTTTAGATGAATAAGTTTAAATTGAAAAAACAAAGTCCATTTGACAAGTGACTTTGTTTTTCTTCTATTATAGGAGCGAACTTCACTTGACATTAAAACGTCACAACTATAAAATTAACATGTATATTTTACATTTTTTTCGCATGCATGAATTTGAGCTTGGCTCAGTATATTGAAACCTATGTAGCAATGTACCAGCCGACATGAAAAAAATTATTGTAATTTCATAGCAAGGGGAGGTGAAAATATGGAAACACCCATTATCATCATCTCCATTTTGCTTGCCCTTATCGTCGGTTTAGTTGTTGGCTATTTCATTTTTAAATTGATTACAGAGGCTAAAATAACAGGTGCTAAAAGTTCTGCTGAGCAGATTTTAGTAGATGCTAAGCGAGATGCAGAAGCATTAAAAAAGGAAGCCTTGTTAGAAGCGAAAGATGAAAATCACCGTCTTCGTACTGAAACGGAACTTGAACTTCGAGATAGAAGAACCGAATTGCAAAAACAAGAAAATCGATTATTGCAAAAGGAGGAGAACCTCGACCGAAAAGACGAAACTCTTGATAAGCGCGAAAATACGCTTGAAAGGAAAGAGGAATCTCTTAATGAAAGACAACAACATATTGAAGAGATGGAAAGCAAAGTGGATGAATTGGTCCGTAAACAAGAGGCTGAGATAGAACGAATTTCCGGATTAACTCGTGAGGAAGCTAAAACAATTATTCTGTCAGATGTAGAAAGAGAATTGGCTCATGAGACTGCTGTTATGATCAAGGAAAGCGAAATGCAAGCTAAAGAAGAAGCTGATAAGAAGGCAAAAAATATTCTTTCTCTTGCTATTCAACGTTGTTCAGCTGAACATGTGGCCGAAACAACTGTTTCCGTTGTAAATCTACCAAACGATGAAATGAAAGGACGAATTATTGGTAGAGAAGGCCGAAATATCAGGACTCTTGAAACATTGACCGGCATTGATTTAATTATTGATGATACACCTGAGGCTGTAATTTTATCAGGTTTTGATCCAATTAGGCGCGAAACTGCGAGAATAGCACTTGAAAAGCTTGTCCAAGATGGAAGAATTCACCCTGCTCGCATTGAAGAAATGGTGGATAAGGCTAGACGAGAGGTAGACGAGCATATTCGTGAAATTGGTGAACAGACAACATTTGAGGTCAGTGTCCATGGATTACATCCTGATCTAATTAAAATACTTGGCCGATTGAAGTATCGTACAAGTTATGGACAAAATGTTCTTAAACACTCAATCGAAGTTGCTTTTCTATCGGGGCTACTTGCGGCAGAGTTAGGCGAGGATGTAACACTTGCTCGTCGTGCAGGTTTATTGCATGACATCGGTAAAGCAATTGACCACGAGGTAGAAGGTAGCCACGTAGAAATTGGTGTTGAATTAGCTACAAAATATAAAGAACATCCAGTTGTGATCAATAGTATTGCATCCCATCATGGGGATACTGAACCAACATCGACTATTGCTGTATTAGTTGCAGCCGCAGATGCGTTATCAGCTGCAAGACCTGGTGCTAGAAGTGAGACTCTCGAAAATTATATTCGCCGTTTGGAAAAACTAGAAGAAATTTCTGAGTCTTATGATGGTGTTGAAAAGTCATATGCTATACAAGCAGGAAGAGAAGTTCGGATTATCGTAAAACCTGAACAAATCAATGATCTAGAGGCACATAAACTAGCACGTGATATCCGGAAGAGAATAGAGCATGATCTCGATTATCCGGGGCATATTAAAGTAACTGTTATTAGAGAAACACGAGCAGTCGAGTATGCGAAATAATACAAAGCGGGGTGTGATCACTCCGCTTTTTTGTGTGTATGCTTTATAATGAAATAAACTGTAGCATGTAATGCATGTTCAAAAGAAAGGGATTTTGCATGGAAATTTTATTTATTGGTGACGTTGTTGGATCACCTGGAAGAGCGATGGTGCAAGAATATTTATCAAAATTAAAAAGAAAATATCGGCCACATGTCACCATTATTAATGGCGAAAATGCTGCAGGAGGTAGGGGAATCACAGAGCAAATATATAAACAGTTTCTTGAAGCTGGAGCGAATGCAGTAACTTTAGGGAACCATGCTTGGGATAATAAGGATATATTTGAATTTATTGATGAGGCTAAATATTTGGTTAGACCAGCAAACTATCCTGAAGGCACACCTGGAAAAGGACTTACCTTTGTTAAAATTAATTCAATTGAAGTAGCCATCATCAATCTGCAGGGGAGAACATTTATGACTGCACTTGATTGTCCATTTAACAAGGCCCAAGAATTAATTAATCTCGCTAAAAAACGCACGAATATTATCTTTGTTGATTTCCATGCTGAAACAACTAGTGAAAAACAAGCGATGGGTTGGTTCCTTGACGGGAAAGCAACAGCTGTAATTGGTACACACACACATGTGCAAACCGCAGATCACCGGATTTTGCCTAATGGAACAGCATATTTAACAGATGTAGGAATGACGGGGCCATATGATGAAATCCTCGGAATGGAGAAAGGTGCAGTTATCCAAAAGTTTCGCACGGCCTTACCAGTGAGATTTGAGGTACCTAAGAGTGGTCGAGCACAGCTTAGTGCTTGTTTAGTCAGTGCAGATCCCAAAACTGGAACAGCTAAAAAAATCCGCCCGATCCTTATTAATGATGATCATCCGTTTTTAGATGAATAGTATTTATCAAAATGTTTTTAGCTTAGCGTCATGGATAATATAAGAATGTAATCTTATCCTTTAAAATGGAGAATTTAAATAGAGATTACCGAAATAGTTAGCGACATTGTTTCATTTTTAATTGACGTTTGAATTCTCTTGTTCTCTCTTTTGGACAATCTGGAATAGTTCATAATTTTCCTGAATATAGTAACAGTGGAAAGGGTTACTGCGATTGTGATTTGTACAATTGTATGGGGAAATGACAAGGAGGAACAAGAAATGGAAATATTAAAAGTTTCAGCTAAATCCAATCCTAATTCCGTGGCGGGTGCGCTAGCAGGCGTTCTCAGGGAAAGGGGAGGCGCGGAAATCCAAGCGATTGGAGCCGGGGCACTAAATCAGGCAGTGAAGGCAGTTGCAATTGCAAGAGGTTTTGTCGCCCCGGGAGGTGTTGATTTAATCTGTATACCTGCATTTACGGATATCTTGATTGATGGGGAAGAAAGAACAGCTATTAAGTTAATAGTAGAACCGAGATAATCCATATTCATTATTTGCAGATCAAAAGATTCGTTTGCGCTAGCTTACGGATCTTTTTCATTTTTTCACTGCTCAGCAACATGTTACAGCTTGTTAATGAAAAAGCCTCATTAAAAACATGCATTGGTTAGTTGGCAAAGCATTTATTTGAATGCTCTAACTCTTAAATAACAAATAAACATGTTGCTTCTTCACCAAGCAAACCTCGGAATCGTTTTATTCATCGGAAAATATAATACCACTAAAGCGAGTAAGTAATAATTTTAGTCCATAGTTAGAGATATTACATTAAAATTAACCAACATAATGGTTGAAATGATTGAGCTAGAGGATTAGTGAGCAATGTGTTCGAAAATTTGTGCGAAATGCAGGTATAATGGAAGGAAGCTGAATGTGGAAAATCATCACAAGCAATGGAAGAGGAGCACCTGACTTTAAAGAGATAGCAAAGGTTATCTCTTTAAAGTCAATTTCTTACTCTCTTAAAAAATTTGGAATAGGCTAATGTTGTATTCAAAAATAAAAGCCTATATACTAGTAGAATGAATGTAAAATTTTAGACCACTTCTTTTTAAACAAGGAAAGTCTAATTTGGCTAGTATGACGCGCAACCTAGGCATCAGGAATGACGCTGTACAAGATATAGAGCTTTTTATGTTCTTGAGCGCTTCTTTTATTAAAAATGATTGAAGGATAAAGTTAGAAAGGGGATTTTCATGAACGAGAAACAACGTTTAGAAAGTCAACAAGTTCAGAGTCCAGAAAAAAATAAAGAAAAAGATTATAGCAAATATTTTCAAACGGTCTATATGCCTCCATCTCTAAAGGATGCTCGTAGAAGAGGAAGAGAGGAAATTAAATATCATGATGATTTTGACATAGATGAACGTTTTAAAGGAATGGGAAATGGTCGTAAATTCTATATCCGGACATACGGTTGTCAAATGAATGAACATGATACAGAAGTGATGGCTGGGATCTTTATGAATCTCGGTTATCAACCTACTGAAACAGTGGAAGATGCTGACGTTGTTTTAATGAATACTTGTGCTATTAGGGAAAATGCAGAAAATAAGGTATTTGGTGAATTAGGGCATTTAAAACATTTAAAAATGGAAAAACCGGATCTTCTATTGGGTGTATGTGGATGTATGGCGCAACAAGAGTCTGTTGTCAATCGAATATTGCAAAAGCATCCTTTTGTTGACATGATTTTTGGAACTCATAATATTCATCGCCTTCCTGAAATTTTAAATGAAGCTTATATGTCTAAGGAAATGGTTGTTGAGGTTTGGTCTAAAGAAGGGGATGTTATTGAAAATCTCCCTAAAGTTAGAACAGGCAATATAAAAGCTTGGGTAAATATTATGTATGGCTGTGACAAGTTCTGTACCTATTGTATTGTTCCTTATACAAGAGGAAAAGAAAGAAGTAGAAGACCAGAAGATATTATACAAGAAGTACGCCAACTAGCTGCACATGGTTATAAGGAAATTACTTTACTCGGTCAAAACGTAAATGCTTATGGAAAAGACTTTGAAGACATCGATTATCGCTTTGGTGATTTAATGGATGATCTAAGAAAAGTAGATATTCCACGTGTTCGCTTTACGACAAGTCATCCGCGTGATTTTGATGATCATTTAATTGAAGTACTGGCTAATAAAGGAAACCTGGTTGAACATATTCATCTACCTGTACAATCAGGATCTAGTGCCATGTTAAAAATTATGGGTCGTAAATATACAAGGGAGCATTATTTAGAACTTGTTAGGAAGATTAAGCAAGCAATACCGGATGTTTCACTTTCTACCGATATCATTGTAGGGTTCCCGAATGAAACGGATGAGCAATTTGAAGAAACAATGTCCCTTTACCGTGAAGTTGGATTCGAGACAGCTTATACTTTCATCTATTCAGCTAGAGAAGGTACTCCAGCGGCGAAGATGAAAGACAATGTTTCGATGGAAGTGAAGAAAGAGCGACTACAACGATTAAATGCTTTAGTGAATGATTATTCAAGAAAAGCAATGGAAGCTCATAAAGGGCAAATCGTAGAAGTGTTAGTTGAAGGGGAAAGCAAGAACAACCCTGAGATTCTATCTGGTTATACACGGAAAAACAAATTAGTGAATTTTAAAGGTCCGAAATCGGCAATTGGAAATCTTGTTCAAGTTAAAATTACTGATGCTAAGACATGGACACTAAATGGAGAAATGATTGATGTAAAGGAATCGGTTGAGGTGATTTAATATGGAAAAATACACGAAAGACGATATATTAGTTCGGGCACATGAATTAGCAACAATGATTGCAAACACTGAAGAGGTTGATTTTTTTAAGCGAGCGGAAGCACAAATAAATGAAAATCAAAAGATCCGCGAAATGATCGCTAGTATTAAGAGTCTACAGAAACAAGCTGTTAATTTCCAACATTATGGGAAAGAAAGAGCGCTCCATTTGGTAGAGGAAAAACTGGAAAAATTAGAAGCAGAATTAGATGAAATACCTATTGTGCAAGAATTTAAACAATCTCAAGTAGATGTTAATGATTTGCTACAAATGGTTTCCTCTGCAATTTCTAATAAAGTAACAGATGAGATATTACTTTCAACTGGTGGCGATTTACTGACAGGCGAGACAGGATCTAAAATTAAAAACAGCCCATCTAGCTGTTAATAGCAAAAGCGCTAGTCACTGTTTAGCGACGAATAAACTTGAATAATAAGGGGGAGTGGCTAAAAACGCTGTCCTCGTAAATGGCTTGGCTTTCCAATGCTGGAAGTCGCATATTCTAAGTATTTCAACGCTAACAATTATGATATAGAATATAAATATAAATAAAGACTTTCTATCTAATTAAGCACTAAAAGCATTTCTAATGTACTTCATATAGGAATGCTTTTTTGCATGGCACTTTTTCAGAAAAAGGGGGATTCGGATTATCGTGTAGAAATTTAAGGAGGGATAAGCTGACTTAGCAAATAGGATTTACGAGGGGTCGTTACGTGACAGTCACGCCCTGGGGCCTGTCGACACTACCTTGATGTTCCCTCTGCAGTGCAGGTCATGCTCACTGGCCGCGAGGGAGCATATTCCATTTGTGTTAATTAAAAGCTCTATTTCATTCCGTACTATTTCCGACTATCCAAAAAAGTTTAAAGTTGTCTCCGCACTTTCCTCAACATTTTCCATTTCCATCATACACTATCATAGGCGCAAAAGAAGTTTTGGTTTTTTAGGAAATGAGCACAATCATCTAGGTAAATGCATAGGATGAAGGGAAAATGAATGAGGAGGTTCGCTCGAATGGCAGAATATAGAGAAATTATAACTAAAGCAGTCGTTGCGAAAGGGCGTAAATTTACGAAAGCCAATTATACAATTAGCCCACCGCATCATCCTTCGAGCATTTTAGGCTGTTGGATTATCAATCATAAATATGAAGCGCGGAAAGTCGGCAAGAAAGAAGTCGAGGTAAGCGGCTCTTTTGATATGAATGTTTGGTATTCCCATCACGATAACACGAAAACATCTGTTGCAACTGAAAGGGTAGATTACAGAGATATACTCAAGCTTCACTACAAAGATCCTGATTGCATGGATGACCGACAAGTTTTAGCCAATGTTTTACAACAGCCTAATTGCGTAGAAGCCGTTATTTCTAAAAAAGGGAATAAAATTCTTGTGACAACCGAAAGAGAATTTCAAGTTGATGTCATTGGTGAAACAAAGGTTTGTGTTGAAGTTCACTATGATAAATGCTCAGATGATGATGATTATGATTTACATGAAGAATTATCTGATAGTGAACTTGAAGACATTAACACGGAATTTCTTACCGCTGACGAGGAAAAAGATTAACCGGGAAGGTGTTCCCGGTTTTCTTTTGTTTCAAGATAAGTTTATATGATGAAATTGCGGGTTCAGGTTAGCAAAAGACATGGTCGTAGAATGTATATGTTCGACACTAGTCCACTTTAGACGTCTGAAGTTCGAGAGCGTGTACTTTTAGCCGAAAGAAAGCTTTAAATTCGTGATGCAAGCAAGAATAATGATTTTCAATTCTTAGGAGTGGACTTGCTGCTTGAATGCTGGCCTCTGTCTGTTACAAGATATGTCGCTTCTTCGCTGCCAATCCTTATTTTTTTAAATCGCCTAAAATGAAATGGGAATTTACGCTAGTGATTGATTAATCCTTGATATGTTATACTAGTTTGGACATAGTTTTTGAGAAGAAAGGAAATCGGTACATATGGCTCAATATACTCCGATGATACAACAATACTTGAAAATAAAGGCAGAGTATCAAGACGCCTTTTTGTTTTTTCGTTTAGGGGATTTTTATGAAATGTTCTTTGAAGATGCGCTAAAAGCATCTCAGGTTTTGGAAATAACATTGACTAGCAGGGATGGCGGGGCTCAGGACAAGATCCCTATGTGTGGGGTGCCTTACCATGCTGCTGCTGGTTATGTAGAACAATTAATTAATAAGGGATATAAAGTGGCCATTTGTGAGCAAACAGAGGATCCCAAGCAAGCTAAAGGGGTAGTACGACGTGAAGTCATTCAACTAATTACCCCTGGAACAGTTATGGATGAGAAAGGCTTAAATGATAAAGAAAATAACTATATTGCCTCGATTCACCGTGATCAAGATGGAAAATATGCGATCGCCTATACTGATTTGTCAACAGGGGAGAGCAAAGCTTTATTAGTAGAAAATTCCCTGGAAAGATTAGCAAATGAAATAGCCTCTATAGGCGCAAAAGAAATCGTTGTCGATCCGAACTTTGCCCAAGATGAAATTACTTTTATACAGACACGTTGTCAGGTAGTAATTTCTTTTGAAGATGAGTCAACAGAGATTCAAGAGTTTCATGAATTGGTAAAGCAACTTCAAAGTGCTCCACTGAAGAGTGTTGCTCAGAGACTATTATGTTATCTAAAAAAATCTCAAAAAAGAAGCCTCCATCATTTACAACCATTTACTGAATATGAATTAGATCAATATATGAAAATTGATTACTTTTCAAAACGTAATCTTGAGATTACAGAGTCAATCCGGGGAAAAAATAAAAAGGGCACATTATTATGGCTTTTAGATGAAACAGTTACAGCTATGGGCGGCCGTTTACTAAGACAATGGATTGATCGTCCCCTTATTAAAGAGGATAAAATTAACCAACGGCTTGATATGGTTGAAACACTGTTGAATCATTATTTCGAAAGGGAAGACCTGCGCGATAAATTAACAGGTGTTTATGATTTAGAACGCCTGTCAGGGCGAGTAGCATTTGGAAATGCCAATGCTCGGGATTTCATTCAATTAAAGAAATCCTTAATGCAAATTCCGGCTATCATACAATTAACGGAACAGTTAGAGCAAGAGTGGGCTAAAACATTAGCAAGCCAATTAGATCCATGTAAAGAACTAGTTACTGTTTTAGAGAATGCTATTGTAGAACAACCTCCCATTTCTATTAAAGAAGGGGGGCTTATCAAAGACGGTTTTCACGAGGGATTGGATCAATATCGGGATGCCAGTCGAAATGGAAAACAATGGATTGCCCAATTAGAAAAAGAAGAAAGAGAAAAAACAGGAATAAAATCACTAAAAGTAGGATTTAATCGTGTATTTGGATATTATATTGAAGTGACGCGAGCAAATATTCATCTTCTCCAAGATTCGCGTTATGAACGTAAACAAACATTAGCCAATGCGGAAAGATATATAACTCCTGAATTAAAGGAAAAAGAAGCACTAATTCTTCAAGCAGAGGAGAAAAGTGTAGATTTAGAATATGAATTATTTGTGAAGATAAGGCAAACTGTTCAATCCTATATAAAAAGAATTCAGCAAACAGCAAAAATTATTAGTATGTTAGACGTTTTTCAATGTTTTGCCACTATAAGTGAAAAACGCCATTATACACGTCCGATTTTCAATACAAATCGAAGAATTGCTATAGAAGAAGGACGGCACCCGGTTGTTGAAAAAGTGATGGATTCAAATAGCTATGTACCAAATGATTGTTATATGGATGCACAAAATGAGATGTTCTTAATTACGGGTCCTAATATGTCTGGTAAGAGTACATATATGCGCCAAATTGCGTTGATTTCTTTGATAGCACAGATCGGTTGTTTTGTTCCTGCTAAATCAGTTGAGTTACCAATTTTTGATCAAATATTTACTCGAATTGGAGCAGCAGATGATTTGATTTCTGGACAAAGTACTTTTATGGTCGAGATGCTTGAAGCGAAAAATGCCCTTATGAATGCAACAAATGCTAGTTTAATATTATTTGATGAAATAGGACGTGGTACGTCTACATATGATGGAATGGCATTAGCTCAAGCTATTATTGAATATATTCATGAAAATATCGGAGCAAAAACGCTTTTTTCCACTCATTATCATGAATTAACAGTCTTGGATGAAAAATTAACCAAATTAAGTAATGTCCATGTTAGTGCGATCGAGCAACAAGGAAAACTTGTTTTCCTTCATAAGGTAAAAAAAGGTGCGGCTGATAAAAGTTATGGTATTCATGTTGCAGAATTGGCGGAACTGCCGGCTAGTCTCATTAAAAGAGCGAATGAAGTTTTAAATGAATTGGAAAAATCGGCTAGGGATTCTCAATTGGAAACAGCTGTGACAATTGATGAAGAAGAAGAATCTACTCATGTTCAAGAACAGCTAACATTCTTTGAGCCGCCAGAATCAAACAAAGTGGAAAAATCAGCGCATAAAGTGTTAGAGAAAATCCGCAGCATTGATATTTTAGAACTGAATCCAATGCAAGCAATGAACGTACTCTATGAGATTAAAAAACAACTTAAATAGGATATGCAAAAGAATTTTAGTTGGAGCGAGATTATTAAGTAACGTTTACGCATAATAAGCATAAACATGGAATATCGCATATTTTGTACAAGCCAGCCGTTAACCAACAGCGCCTTAAGCCGATTTAGTTTTATTTAACCTCCTTATTAGGCATGCATTGAAATAACATATGGCGAAAGGTGGGAATGAACAATGCCTGAAATTATTGAATTAGATGATTTTCTTTCTAATAAAATTGCGGCAGGAGAAGTAGTAGAGCGTCCTGCCTCTGTTGTAAAAGAGTTAGTTGAGAACGCCATTGATGCGCATAGCACGATCATTGAAATTGATGTCGAAGAAGCTGGCCTAGGGAAAATACGGGTTTTAGATAATGGGGATGGGATTGATGAAGCAGATATCCTACGAGCCTTTAAACGCCATGCTACTAGTAAAATTAAAGATGAGAGAGACCTCTTTCGGATTCGCACTTTAGGCTTTAGAGGGGAGGCCCTTCCAAGTATAGCCTCTGTTTCGATCATTGACCTAATCTCCGCAAAAGCAGGAAAATCTGGAACAAGGCTCCAGCTGGAAGCAGGGAAGGTAATAAGCCAAGAGAAGTCATCTGCTCGAGTTGGAACAGACCTTACCGTTTCAGATTTGTTTTTCAATACTCCTGCCCGATTAAAATATATGAAAACTATTCATACTGAAATTGGCCATATTTCCGATATTGTCAATCGATTAGCATTGGCACATCCAGAAATTTCCTTCAGACTTCGCCATAATGAGAGAGAGTTATTAAGAACGAATGGAAATGGCGATATTAGACAAGTATTAGCTGCAATATATGGAATGAATATCGCCAGAAAAATGGTTCCCATTGAGGCACAATCACTTGATTTTACCTTAAGTGGATGGGTATCCTTACCTGAAATAACGCGGGCTTCTCGAAATTATATATCAACGATGGTGAATGGCCGTTTTATTAAAAATTATTCATTGGTGAATGCGATTATGGATGGATATCACACATTATTACCAATCAATCGCCATCCTATTGTTTTATTGTCTATTCAGATGGATCCTATATTAGTTGACGTCAATGTTCATCCAGCGAAAATGACTGTACGTCTTAGTAAAGAAGCTGAACTTGAACATATTATTTCAACTTCCATTAAGCGAGCATTTAAACATCAGGAATTAATTCCAGCAGGAAATATAGCAGCAAGAAAAAGTGAAAG
The DNA here is from genome assembly GCF_017873565.1 of Lederbergia galactosidilytica. Classification (GTDB taxonomy): domain Bacteria; phylum Bacillota; class Bacilli; order Bacillales; family Bacillaceae_C; genus Lederbergia; species Lederbergia galactosidilytica. Next base: position 116,325 of record NZ_JAGGKH010000002.1, on the reverse strand, counting down.
AAAATCAGAGCAGACATATCTTCAGTTAGAAGAAAGTAAGTTTAGTAAACCGCCGCTACCTAAAAGTGAGAACAGACCAATAAGTGATTGGCCGCAACAAAATAAGCGAGTAGTGGACCCAGAGCCAGTTGAATTAACAAAAGTATATGAGCCCCCTGAGATGGAGGAAGAAGAGTTAGCAACTGGTTTTGTTGCTAATGAATCGCCAGTAACGATAGAGCCAATTGTAGAGGAGAATACAGAGGAAACGCTTGATCGTATCCCTCCCTTGTACCCAATTGGGCAACTACATGGCACCTATATTTTGGCACAAAATGATCGCGGCTTTTATATGATAGATCAACATGCCGCCCAAGAACGAATTAAATATGAATATTTTCGGGATAAAGTCGGTGAGGTTACCAATGAACTTCAGGAAATGCTTGTTCCGTTAACTTTAGAATTTTCAACCGATGAATATATTAAAATCGAAGAACATAAAAACGAATTAGAAAAAGTAGGTATTTTTCTAGAGAATTTTGGGACGAATAGTTTTATTATTCGCTCGCACCCACATTGGTTTCCAAAAGGCTATGAGAAAGAAACGATTGAGGACCTAATTGAACAGCTGCTTACGATGAAAAAAATGGACATTAAGACACTATTAGAAGAGGCAGCTATTATGATGAGTTGTAAAGGATCCATAAAGGCGAATCGTTTTTTAAGGCAAGATGAAATTCAAGCTTTAATTCAAGAGTTACGTAAAACTGAAGATCCTTTTACATGTCCACATGGAAGACCTATCATCGTTCACTTTTCAACTTATGAAATAGAAAAAATGTTTAAAAGAATTATGTAATATTCAACAACGCGAATCCCTTGCCTGTATATGGGGGTTGCGTTGTTGTTTAATATATTGACAACAATTTGACCACAATCACCAGTTACTCGCCTGATTTCTTATCGATTTTGCGCACTTTTCGATTAAGATCTTGCTAGCTGGAGGAGAGATAATTGCTTCTATAACCGTGATAAAACATCTAAACAAATATCTTCTTTGTAAAAAAAAGCCTTTTTTTAGGCTGATGAATTGATAATATTTTGCTATTTTTTATATTATTGAATAATTACTTCTAATTCGTACTTCTGGGACAGTTGATCATAATCCCTAGCCTTCTATATTTAACGGTTTTCCCAATTGAATAGATATAGCTTTTGCGGAACGATCATCTTTAGGTTCAACGCCGTCAGCTGTTTTTATCCAATGTTGATTTCTTTCCGGGTCAATGAAGTTAGGGAGTTTATCTACAACATTTAATATTTCCTCCATTGAAAAGGCGGGACAGTGGATATAAGGTTGGGAATACTCTTTAATTCTATTTAGAATGGCCGTTTTATTGATGAGCCAAATTCCGTTTGCGTTAAAATTCCCAAAGGACCACCAAGGGTGATTAAAACTACTTATTTGGAGTCGGTGACAGCCAAAGGGGTTTTTTGTAAATTCACTTGCACCATAACAAAAATCCGATTTACCTATCCTTAACTTATCTCCATAGCAATAATTAAGTCCACCAACAATTTTTCTATCAACAATATCGCCATTGATATTCACAAAACAAGATTTCCAATTGTTAATTATTTCGTATAAACTGATAAAATTTAAATAATCCGTGCGTTTATCCGAGTAAACCGCTTGATGAATAATATTGTTGTTACTGTCATAAGACTCAATATATTGAGGAGCTGATTTCGCCAGATTAACTGCTTTAGTATAATTTTTCGAACGAGAATGTCCAAAACTAATTGAGATATACCATGCTGGGAAGGATGTGGAAAGTTTATTCTGTAATAATAATTCATTGGCTAGATCTGCTTTTTCTTTGTTTAACTTATTTTCAGTAATAGCGCGTTCTACAGAGGAATTTAAATCTTTTTCTGATACGTCATCTTTACTCATCCAAATACTATAAGATGATTTGGTTTTTAGTTTATAAATCGTTTTTGAGTTAGCGAGATACCATTGCATTGCTTTTTTATCGGCGTCAGGTAATATTGCGTATATCTCCTTTTGAAGAGTACCAGGGGATTCTCTAATTCTTTCATACAATAAATTACGTGAGTCTTCGACTTTATCAATATACTCCAATTGTTCATTTACCTGTTCCTCATTCCATGCTTTCGCCATTAACGCTCGTTCAACAACATTTTTAGCCAAACTAAACTTATCTGTCATTAAGTAACAGTCGATCAATACGTCTCTACATAAAATACTTAGTGGAGGAAATGGAGCTGCGAACTCTTCCTCAATTTTAATTTCCTTCAGATATTGATGAGTATGGAATGCATTAGTATTATTTTCCTTGATAAAGAACTTGAGGTTTTCCATACCTTCTTCACACAAAGAGATGCATTTATTTATATCCCCACTCCCGTCTTTTCTAGGTATGACCTCTTTAATCTTGTTATGCAAGTCAAAATGTTTTTCACTAGCCTTCTTTTCTGTAATCATCTTTCTCCTCCTTATCTAATAAGAAAAATCATTAATAAATTACTGATATAGAGACGTGATATTTTTCTTCTTATAGATCTTCTACATTCTCCTGCGGTGTTGTGGAACGATTGATAGTGATACTATATTGATTTTACTTGTGGTGGTAAGTAGGCAAACAATTTGGCGATACCGATAATATCGGGTAAAGCAATAAGCAGCTGTAGTCAATTTATATTATCTAATTGAGGTGTAAACATTTATTCGCCAAGAAAATAGTTGATAAGTGGATTTTTTAAAAAAATGGCAGAAATCTAGGACAACCATTCATTTTTCGACATAAGCTATACTAAGTCTTTGGTGAAGGGAGGGATAGGTTATGAGCCAAAATCATAATAAAAAAGGTCACCATAATGATGTAGAAACAGTATTCTATCCCACAAAAAATGTTGTAAATACTACGACCAACAGAAAAACGATTAGACGTGTTCATCCAACTCACGTAAAAAATATAAATAAGAACATCACTAGGGTAGAGAATTATTATCCTGTAACGGAATCTGAAAAAGATATAAATATTGTTGAGAACTATAATTGTGGAAATGATTTAGAAAATCCACGTTGTAGACCTATTAATGACAATGATGACTGTTAGTAAATTAAATTTGCATCCTTCGGGGTGTTTTTTAATACGAAGGTGGCCATCCAGTTAATTTTCTTTAGGTAAATCTTCTCACTATCCACCGTCTTTGAAGCGAGCTGTTTCTATAATAAAAGAATATAACCCTATCTTATGATTAGGGTTATATACTTTTCATCATTCCGCAATTTTTGCATTTGCGGATCAGTTTACCTTCTTGTATGTAACTATGAAAAGCAGCATGATTACAATTGTCACAACGGCCACTTTTAATATCAGGGTGCTCTTTTAAAATATAAATGGTATTGAGGTCATATTTTTCCGTGTCTATGGTGATCATATCCTTTCCTGATGCCTTATATATATTAGCATAAATAACCCTCCTTATAATTAGGTCATTTTACCTATATGATAAAATGATCAACCAAAAAATTTAGTTGTTAGTAGTGTGAGTCAATTTCATCATTGCTTATTGATGATCAATACACGAACGTTATTGTTAACGGAGATTGAATTGTTAGTCAATGTATTTCCTTAACTGAGTTGATTGGAGCGGAAAGCGTCCACCTGAAGCGTAAATCTCTATTATGAAATTGATTCAAATAAAAACCAGAAAATAATCATTTTTTTAATTAAGTCTTTACTCGTTATGTATTTAATTATTCGGAGACATTCCGTTCTAAAAGTTTTATAGTGCATTTAATTTTGTGCTTGTTTTAGGAAAGAACTTTTGCATTCGCATTCTTCTTTGTGAAAGAGGAAAAATTGTGTTCCTTCATTTTGTAAATTTGATTTTATTATAGTAGAAACGCCTTGCTAATAGAAATGCCCTTAAAAAATAGAGGTGATCCAGTTTGCATTGATGGTATATACTAGTATAATATTTAAGTAGTAATTGACCAATTCCCAATCGCCCTAACAGATTACAACTTTTCTAGATGAATATATAATGATACGAAAAATATTCGAATGGAATTTACCGTAATGGCGTTTTAAAAAATTATGTAATGTAATTGTCATATTTATCTTAAATTTTTGGAAATAAAATAAGTTAAAATGGAAATGATGAAAGTCTATTGGATAGGAGTAATGATAAAAGTGTATGCATTCATGATTATTGCTGTTATTCTTGTTTGTGTAATTGCTTTAATTGGTACGCTATTAGTTGGGAAAGAAGTAAGTACCAAGCAAAAACAATATGAAGTAGAGGGTAGTACATTAAATGACGAGATTGCTAGATCTCATGAATATGAAACAAAATCCCTAAAAACTAATGTCAAATCTTTAACATGGATTTATATTGGCCTGACAATACTTATATTAGTTACTTCGATTGGCATTATGATTTTCTTTTAAATAAGACCATCTGGATTATTTTCCAGATGGTCTTATTTAAATAAACTATAATATTTTTATGTAAACTTGGTGTAGAGATCATAATACTATAAGCCAGTGGTAAGGTATGGTACTATTGTTTAAAAAATGAGATGTTTTAAGAAAGCAGTGAATCAAATTGCAAACTAAACAGAAAAATAAAGTGATTTCTATTATTGGTCCAACTGCAGTAGGGAAAACAGAATTGAGCTTACAAATTGCAAAGCGATTTAATGGAGAAATTATCAGCGGGGACTCAATGCAAATTTATAAGGGAATGGATATTGGGACAGCAAAAATTAAGCCTAGTGAGATGCAAGGAGTACCTCATCATCTTATAAATTTGAAAGAGCCATGGGAGTCATTTTCCGCAGCGGAATATCAAAAAATAGTTAGGGGAAAAATTCAAGAGGTTCATAGTCGTGGAAACCTACCAATTCTTGTTGGTGGAACTGGGCTCTATATTCAATCTGTCTTATACGATTATCAATTTTCAGATGCCCCAGCTGATATTTCTTTTCGAGAGCGAATGGAGGAAAAAGCCCAGTCAGGGGAAGCGTTGAATTTGTATAATCAGTTAAAAGCAATTGATCCAGAAGCCGCAGACAAAATTCATCCGAATAATCACCGTAGAGTAATACGAGCATTAGAAATCTTTCATTGTACAGGAAAGACAATGACAGAATATCAAAAAAACCAACAAAGTATCCCGCTATATGGAGATATATTAATTGGGTTAACAATGGATAGAGAAACATTATATCAAAGAATTAATCAGCGAGTGGATCTAATGATTGCAGAAGGGCTAGTGCAAGAGGTAAGTGATCTAATGAATAAAGGACTCAGCGCTGAGCATCAATCAATGAAGGCAATCGGTTATAAGGAAATAGCAAATTATCTTGAGGATAGAACATCATATGAAGATGCTGTTACTTTACTTAAAAAGAATTCGCGTCATTACGCAAAACGTCAATTAACATGGTTTAGAAATAAAATGAATGCGGAATGGTTTGATTTAACCGATAAAAGGGAACACTGGAAAAAAATAGCCGAAATTATCGATTTTATTGCAGGAAAGCTTGAATTAAAATCGAATAATTAAATATAGAGATAAAATAGGAGGCCATTTTATGAAATCATCAGTCAATATTCAAGATCAATTTTTGAATCAACTTCGGAAAGAAGCAATCCCAGTTACTTTATTTCTACTAAATGGGTTTCAACTTCGCGGGAATGTAAAAAGTTTTGATAATTTTACTGTCCTTTTTGAATCCGAAGGGAAGCAACAATTAGTGTTCAAACATGCGATTTCAACATTTTCACCGCAACGTAATGTTCAAATCAATTTAGAAGAATAAATCAAATAAAGAAAAGCTATTTGCAAAACAGGATCCATATCAGTAGTGATCCTGTGGCAAATAGCTTTTTTGCGTAATAACTGATCAATCACTACAAAGATACTCCTTGAATCTCATTCTATTGCCCACTAAGAACGTCATTCTTTCTCAATTTCAATCTTTCTCAGTAATGGTCATGATTAAGAATGAATATACTGAAATAATCCTTTATCAAAGAATAGGCAAACATAAATTTCGGCTTATAGTGACTTTACCTTCAAACCCTTCCTCTCTGAAATTAAAGTTGTTGCCGGTGAATCTGGCAATAGTCATTTATAAAAATCTTGCCGTTTGCTTTTTTGAATTGATCTGGGCACAAAATGTAGCAATGGGCGTATACTGTTTTTAATGTGAGGTGATGAGGATGAGTGAACCAATTAGAATGAAAAATAATGGACAGATCAGTATTATGCTTAATGTGAACAATAGAGAAAAGATACCTGATTTACCAAAAAGCATTTCACCAAAACCTTTATCACAAGAGCATGTAATCTTGAAAGAAATTGAAAAAGAAATGAATTCTTTGGTGGGAATGACGCAAATAAAAAAAATGATGAAAGAAGTATATGCTTGGATTTATATAAATAAAAAACGTGAAGAAGCTGGATTAAAATCCGGTCAACAAGTCTTGCATATGATGTTTAAAGGAAACCCCGGGACTGGGAAAACGACTGTTGCCCGCTTAATTGGAAAATTATTTCAAAGGATGGATATTTTACCTAAGGGCCACTTGATTGAAGCAGAAAGGGCAGACTTAGTAGGAGAATATATTGGCCATACAGCACAAAAAACTCGTGATTTAATTAAAAAAGCTACAGGAGGAGTTTTATTTATTGATGAAGCCTATTCGTTAGGGAGGGGTGGGGAAAAAGATTTCGGGAAAGAGGCTATTGATACATTAGTAAAGCATATGGAAGATAAACAAAATGAATTTATTCTCATTCTAGCTGGATATTCCCAAGAAATGGATTATTTCCTTAGTTTAAACCCTGGCCTCCATTCACGTTTCCCACTTGTTTTTCACTTTCCAGATTATACAGCTAATGAATTGATGGATATTGGAAGACGTATGGTGGGAGAGAAAGAATATATTTTAAGTAAAGAAGCTGAGGCGAAATTGAAAGATCATTTGCTTTATGTGAAGGGAATAAAAGGTGAGCATTTTTCAAATGGACGTTATGTGCGCAACCAAATCGAAAAGGCCATTCGCTCACAAGCTATGCGGCTTTTAAGTGAGTCGCATTTAGATAAAAATTTATTAACAACTTTAATTAGTGAAGACTTTAAGTTTTCTAAGCAAAGTTAAATCGCAAAGATTCCAAACTTTGAATGAACGGCCAAAAACACCTACCTAAAGCAACGCCGTTCTAACTTGCTCCAAGTAAATGTTGCTGAGCCAGTGAGGTATTTTTTTCTTTTACATTGGCTCAGTAACAGTCTCGTCTTGACATACAATGCCAATGACTTCTGAGCGGGACAACTCCTTAGCTAATCCACATGATATGAAGTCATTTTATAGTTTCTAACCAATAAAAATACTGTCATTATGCCTACTTGCCTACAATACAGTATTTGAAGTTTTTGTATATAATCATACATATCGTGCCGTTTTTAGGCAGTATATTTTAAAGGGATTATTTGTAATCCTTAATTTTAATTGTGTTTCCTCCTAGCAACATAATAAACGTTTAGGAAGAAAACGATAAATTCGTTTTTAAAATCTGTTTTTGTTATGATAAAAATATGACGTATGAGGAAAAGAGGGAAATATTTGCAGAAACCCGGTAAAGAGAAGGTTATCATTGTAGGAAGTCAGACAATTGAATCAGACTTACATTTTCAATATTCTATGTCTGAGCTTGAGTCATTAGTTTCAACTGCTCAAGGAGAGACCATTGCGTCATTGACTCAGAAACAGGAAAAATTACATCCTTCTACTTATATTGGAAAAGGAAAATTAGAAGAACTGCAACATTTAGAGGAAGAACTTGAACCAGATTTGACTATTTTCAATGATGAATTATCTCCAAGTCAGCAGCGTAACCTGCAGGATAGACTTAATTCAAAGGTCTTAGATCGTACTCAATTAATATTGGATATCTTTGCACAACGAGCTCGCTCTAAAGAGGGGAAGTTACAAGTTGAGCTTGCGCAATTACAATATCTTTTACCAAGATTAGCGGGACAAGGAATTCTCCTCTCACGCCTAGGTGGTGGAATCGGAACAAGGGGGCCTGGTGAAACAAAGCTAGAGTCTGACAGACGGCATATTCGCCGTAGAATTGATGAGATAAAAAGACAGTTGCAAGTTGTTGTTCATCATCGAGAGCGATATCGTGAGAGAAGAAGGCGTAATAAAGCTTTTCAAATTGCCATTGTTGGCTATACAAATGCGGGAAAATCAACATTGTTTAACAGATTATCTACCGCACAAGCTTTTGAAGAAAATCAATTATTTGCGACCCTTGATCCTCTTACGAGAAAATTGGTACTACCTAGTGGATATAATGCAATCCTAACAGATACTGTAGGATTTATTCAGGAACTACCTACAACATTGATTGCTGCGTTCCGTTCAACCTTGGAAGAAGTACGAGATGCCGATCTTTTACTTCATGTAGTAGACAGTTCCAACCCAGATTTTGATAATCATGAGAATACTGTTTTACATTTATTAAAAGAGTTGGAAATGGATCATTTGCCTCAATTAATCGTTTATAATAAATCGGATCAAATCACTCCAGAGTTTGTGCCTCGCTCTGGTGAACATTTTATCATGAGTGCCTTTAGTGATACTGATCGCCAAAAACTAAAGCAAATCATTGAAAAAATGGCCACCGAAAATATGGATTATTATCATGTCGTTGTTCCATCTGATGAAGGAAGACTTTTATCCGTTTTGAAAAATGATACTATATTACGGGAATTTATATTTTTAGAAGAGGAACAATCCTACAAATGTAAAGGATATGTTTTAAAAGACCATCCTGTTAATGCGGCGTTGAAATTATACGGAGTTTAAGGGAGTTTAAAGGAGTTAGAAAGAGAATGAATGCAGAATTACAACATATGATTGACAATATTGAAGAACAAATTTTACCCATTCATAGAAAAGTTGACCAAATGATTGAAGTGAATCAACAGCGAGTACTAGAAAGCTTTCAGAAACATCGAGTAAGTGAAATCCATTTTACAGCTTCGACTGGGTATGGATACGGTGATATGGGGCGAGAAGTATTAGAAGCTGTGTACGCCGATGTTTTTGGAGGGGAAGCAGGTTTGGTTCGTCCTCAGATCATCTCTGGGACACATGCAATTTCCATTTCGTTATTTGGTGTGCTAAGACCAGGTGATGAATTATTATATATGACTGGAAAGCCATATGACACATTGGAAGAGGTAGTAGGTTTAAGAGGTAATGACAATGGCTCATTAAAGGAATATGGTATTAGCTATAATTGTGTAGATTTGTCTGAAGACGGTTCTATTGATTACGAAGCTGTGCAAAAAGCAATTAAGCCCAACACAAAAGTGATTGGAATCCAGCGTTCTAAAGGATATGGTGACCGTCCATCGTTTACTATATCTGAAATCAAGATGATGATTGAATTTGTAAAAGAGATAAAATCGGATGTCATTGTGTTTGTTGACAATTGTTATGGCGAATTTGTTGAAGAATTAGAACCTTGTCATGTCGGAGCAGATTTAATCGCTGGATCTTTAATCAAGAATCCAGGTGGCGGAATCGTGAAAACAGGCGGTTATATAGTAGGGAAAACAAAGTTTGTTGAAATGTGTGCCTATCGAATGACCTCACCCGGCATTGGCAGAGAGGCAGGAGCTTCTCTTTATAGTTTGCTTGAAATGTACCAAGGTTTCTTTTTGGCGCCCCATATTACTGGCCAAGCGCTAAAGGGAGCCATCTTTACATCTGCATTATTAGAAAAAGTTGGTCTAGAAACATCTCCAAAATGGAATGCTGCACGGACAGATCTAATCCAATCTGTACAATTTAATAACAAGGATATGATGATCGCGTTTTGCCAAGAGATCCAAGCGGCCTCCCCAGTGGATTCATTTGTGACGCCTTATCCAAGTTTAATGCCTGGCTATGAGCATGAGGTTATTATGGCTGCCGGAACGTTCATTCAAGGGGCAAGCATCGAATTATCTGCTGATGGTCCGATCAGACCACCTTACACAGCTTATGTTCAAGGCGGATTAACGTATGCTCATGTGAAAATAGCAGTATCTAAAGCTTTAAATTGTTTAGTCGAAAAAGGTTTAATTAGTATAAAATAAGTGTATATAACTAAGTGAGTAAATTTATACTTTATTTTTCGCGAAAAATTTTATAAAATCTTGAAGTGCATATATTTTGCAAGAGGATAGAAATATGCAACTTTGAAATTACGGGAGGACTTTTAGATTAGTATGGGTAGATATACCAAAGAAGATATTGCGCAGTTAGCAAAAGAACAAAATGTTAAATTTGTAAGGTTGCAATTTACGGATATTCTCGGCACAGTAAAAAATGTGGAAATTCCAATTACTCAACTTGAAAAGGCTCTGGACAATAAAATGATGTTCGATGGTTCCTCGATCGAAGGTTTCGTTAGAATTGAGGAATCGGATATGTATTTATATCCTGATCTAGATACATGGGTTGTTTTTCCATGGTCTGCAAGTAAAGGCAAAGTTGCTCGATTAATTTGTGATGTGTATAATTCAAATTTTGAACCTTTTGCGGGGGACCCACGAAGTAATTTAAAAAGAGTATTAAAAGAAATGGAAAAGTTTGGCTTCACAAATTTTAATTTAGGACCTGAACCTGAATTTTTCCTATTTAAATTAGATGATAATGGGGAGCCAACACTAGAATTAAATGACCATGGTGGTTATTTTGATTTGGCCCCTACTGATCTTGGCGAAAATTGTCGTCGAGATATCGTGTTAGAATTAGAGGAATTAGGGTTTGAAATTGAAGCCTCTCATCATGAAGAAGCTCCAGGACAGCATGAAATTGATTTTAAATACGCGGACGCAATAACGGCTTGTGACCAAATCCAGACCTTTAAACTAGTTGTCAAAACCATGGCTAGAAAACATGGACTTCACGCTACCTTTATGCCGAAGCCACTTTACGGGGTCGCGGGTTCTGGGATGCATTTTAATTTATCGCTATTTAATGATGGAAAAAATGTTTTCTATGATCAAAATGGGGAACTACAAATGAGTCAAACTGCCTATCATTTCCTAGCAGGAATTATTAAGCATGCACCAGGCTTTACGGCAATTACAAACCCAACGATTAACTCTTATAAACGTTTGGTACCTGGGTATGAAGCGCCATGTTATATTGCTTGGTCAGCACAAAATAGAAGTCCACTTGTTCGTATCCCTTCTTCACGTGGGCTTAGTACACGAATTGAAGTAAGAAGTGTAGATCCTAGTGCCAATCCATATTTGGCAATGGCAGTTTTGCTTAAAGCTGGTTTAAGTGGAATTGAAGACCAATTAACACCTCCCCATGCTGTAGATAAAAACATCTACATTATGAATAAAAGTGAAAGAAGCGAGGAAGGTGTCATAGATTTACCAGCTAACTTAGCAGAGGCCTTAGACCAACTGAAACAAGATGAAATTATTAAGGCCGGCCTAGGAAATCATATTTATGAAAATTTCATTGAGGCAAAAGAAATAGAATGGGATATGTTCCGGACACAAGTCCACCCGTGGGAAAGAGAGCAGTATTTGAAGCAATATTAATGTGGTGAAACCGTTGAAGCTATTAGCTTTGGCGGTTTTTCTTGTGTGGGGACTTTAATACTTGTTTAGAAGGTTTTTGGCACTGTCCTTTATTACATCTAATGTAGAGTTTTTGCTAAAAAATTTATGCAGTCGCAAATCCTTGTTTGGTTATACAAGCAAGGTTCTAGTGTTAGTCAACATGGTGCGAGCAAATGTGATTGATCAAATTTTGGATTTAAAACGGGATGGTGGCATATGCTACTGTCCTTTTTTATATCGCGTATAGAGGGGCTATCCAGTACAGTGAACTGGTCCAAAAGGGTGTATTAGTGCCTCAGAATATAGCAGAGAAGTTAAGTACATAGAAAACACTAAGACGTTACCTGAAGATCCTTTTGAACTTTCGTGTAATCCTCCTAAACTGTGTTTAATCGAATCATTTTTTTGCTTTTCTTTATAGGCTCCTATAATTATAGACGTCTAAAAGTCAAGGTAAGGTTCGCAGTTTAAAAAACATTTCATTACTTTTGCCCCTTATTCTGAGGGTTTATAAATAACTGATCTACTTAAAGTTATGCTGAATATATTGGAAGATAAAAAATAAAAGTGAAAATGAGAAAACCCAATCTTAAATTAGGGAGTTAGCGCAGGTACCAGAATTAAAAGACAAGTGATTTATCGGGCAGGAGTGAAAATATCACGCGGTTATAGTGTTGTTGTTTTTCTTGCCTTAATCAGACTTACATATAGTCACAAATTAGATAAGCAATTCTAGGAGATAGTAATTGCGTTTAAATTCATTTAATAAAAGTAATTAAATAGTTTTTAATTCCCTTTACATCATGTAAGGTTTAAGGGATTTTTATTGCGAAAAACGTCTGTTTTCATAAAATGTATAGAACGAATGATCGAATATTATCACCGTGAGTAATCTTCTGAAAAGAGCATAAGACAATAAAACTCCACTAAAAATTATCTACATAAACAGTCAGAATCAAATAAGTCAGATAAAAATAAAGTCTCAGCCATCACCAATACGACTATAAAAGCTACTGCTACCCCATAGAGCAATTCGATACGTTTAAATTAAGGAGGAGATCGTAATGTTTACGCAGGAAACAACCGAAGTCGCACGATCTTACCAACACTACGGTTATTACTATAGATGAGCTTGATATGGACTATGTCTGTTTGCTGTTATTGCAGCTGTGGAATTGCCAATTAAGAAAATGCTCATTTTCACCAGACAGTTTGTCCAAACAAATATGGCATTTTTCAATATTATATGTATTAAGGTCGGCCGGCTTTAATATATTAGAGGAGGTGCTATGAGCATATGTCTTATTATGAAGATGATTTTTTTGGTGGAGAAAGAGACAGGCGGAGACGAGAAAGATTGATTTGTAGGTGTCGCGAAGTGAGGCATAGGGATGATCGTGACTGCGATCATGACCGTGATCGTGACCGTGAGAGATTCATTTGCCGATGTAGAGAAGAACGCCGTCGACGTGATGATTGGTAGGTAGCACCTCCCCTTAGGCCAAGCCCCTCTACGAAAGGGAGGGGCCGTTTCAAGATAAAAAAGCCCTCACTCTTGTGGGGGCTTTACTTAAATATCTTTTTAATGACTTAACTAGATCAAAAGTAGTACGATTATAAACCTTGTTATAAGCATACTTCTTCGGGTCCCTCACCCAGCCATAACCCCGTGGCATTTTTACCCCAGCACGATGGATCACTTGTCTTTTAATGCTGGTACGTGCGCTGACTCTCTTTTTTTAGACTAGGTTTCCTCATTCCGATTTTCACTTTTCAGCACATTTTCACGCTCTTTAAGCAGCTGTATAAATTCTTCAATATCCTCTAATTCAGCTTGATTTCTTATAAAGCTTCTCGCCCTAGAACGATCGCTTAAATATTTGGCTTTCTTCTTATTTTTCTCCTGCCATTTTTTATTCGCTTCAGTTTGTTTGTTCTTCTCCAATTTGTTCAGCTTCCTTCATTAAGGAGCCTCTGCAGGCATAATTCTCTGCCAAGAAGCCAGCTTTTCCTTTTGCTGGCATCGCCGAATGAGGCTATCATGCCTGCCACTCCATGTAAAGCCGTGACTTCGATGTAGGTTTAGTGGTTACGCTATGCCCCTTAACTTTTTTGTGTCTAAAATATTGCCTCAAATCCAATCTGTCTGATTGTTTGTTATATTGATTAGCAAAGTCTAAAGTAAGTCTTAAGTAATGTTTTATATTTACATAACATAGTTATAGTGAACTTATTTCCTGTAAAATAAACTGCTGTTTTTCCAAACCATTCAATATTTAATGTAGTATAGATAATAGGTGTGGTAATAAATAGCAATCTATTCAATAACCCAATAGGTATTAAAATAAATTGGATACTTTCCCAATGTATCAACTTTTATTAAAGGAGTTTTATCTTCATGAACAATACTTTATATTATTTATTGGTAATTCTTGTTTTTTTATTAGTGATTATTGGATTTACAACACTTGTGATAAAAATAGCGAAGGGACCTAAGAAGCTATATTTAGGTAAAAGGTACTTTGGATTTACTAAAATTAGTTTGACTTTTACATTGTTTAATACGTTCTATATTAGAAATTTCTTGATTCAGCCAAGTATTACCTATGAGGTGGTATATAAGTTAAAAACAGAGGCGGGAAAAATTACAGTGTCACTTGATAATCAACTTTTTAAGGAAACAACTAATTCAGTAGAAGGTACTTGTCTAATGACGTTTAATAAAGTTAAACCCATCTTAAAATTAGAGGGTGTGCATGCCAAGAACGGTTATGCTGAGGTTAAATTAATAAAGCGATAATAGTCAACTATTTAAACAATGATAAATTCAAGATCGTTCTGCTATTTGAAAGCTAAAAATGGCTATTAAGCATAATGACAAAGTATCAAAAAGGTAAAAGGCCCGACGCATGCCGAGCCGAAAAAATGTTAACGCCAATAATTTGACGGGTTACAACTGTAATGATGCTTTGGCGGACAAACACAATAGTGTTGCTCAGATACCGATTTAACGACTGATTGGGTGTGTGGATAAGAATGCATATATTTATACATTGTATGCCGGTGTTGCGTTGTATGAGATGGATGGACGATAGGAACATAAACATCTTGCCCTTGGTATTCATTGAGTTGCTTTGTTGGGCTATATTTCGCTGGCATAGTTTGTGCTGGTGATTGTTGTGCTGGTTTGACCTGAGGATATCCGCAATTGCACTTTCCAATACATCCACAAGGTTTTTTATGTCTCATTATTATAGCCTCCTTTTCACTACTTAATTCATCCTAAGAAGTGTCCATCATGTGTATGTTCAAACACCTAGATTTAGCTTTGTTGTAATTTGTAGAATTTATTGGAAAAATAAATTGTTTAGCATATTTTAGCTTATTTTATTCGCCAATATTCCAAAAAATTTGCCAGTTATTTTTAACTATGATAAAATTATATGTACTTTCAGGCGGTACATATTCTATCAAGAAAGGACAGTTTATACCCGTAGGGAGGTAAACTGTCTTTGTTTATCTGGCCTGTACTTCTTTAAAATTAATCTATTATAATTAGCAAACAGAATAATATATTTAGCTTATGCCTAGTAATGTGAATTTTTCTTTAATAGAAAAATTTTAATTATTTAGGTGATTATGTATTTAAGCTAAAAGAAGGAGGATTTTATGAATGAGACAATCGATCGAAACGCTCTATTGCGTAGCGATGTGAAAAAATTAGGTAATATTCTGGGAGAAATTCTTGTTCATCATGGTGGTATCGAATTATTTAATGAAGTTGAAGCAATCAGAGAAATGGCGAAAAAACTACGACAAGAATATGATGCCAATATTTATCAACAACTAAAAGAAAAAATTCGCCAACTTAAACCGCCAATGCGCCAAAATGTTATAAGGGCATTTTCTATTTATTTCCATTTAATTAATATTGCTGAACAAAACCACAGAATACGGAGAAAAAAGCAATATAAATTAAAAGAACAGAAAGCGCAACCTTTTTCAATAGAAAGGGCAGTAACAAAAGTAAAAGAGTACAAAATGCCTAATGAGGCTTTGCAAAATGTCATCAATGATCTGTCAATTGAGCTTATTATTACTGCCCATCCGACAGAGGCAACAAAACGGACAGTATTAGAGATTCAAAAAAGAATCTCAACTATTTTACAAGATTTAAACAGTCCTGCTGTTACAGATTTAGAGAAAGAAAACTTACTAGAAAATCTTTATAACGAAGTGACCACTTTATGGCAGACTGACGAATTACGACATAGAAAGCCTAGAGTATTAGATGAAGTTCGTAACGGACTTTACTACTTTGACCAAACTTTGTTTGATGTTATTCCGGCTGTACATGAAGAACTAGAATTACAATTGGAGAATCAAATAGATAATTTTGATTGGAAAGTTCCTAACTTTCTTCATTTTGGTTCTTGGATCGGTGGAGACAGAGATGGAAATCCAAACGTTACACCTGAGATTACATGGCAAACATTATTAATGCAACGAGAGTTAGTAATAAAAAAATACGATGAATCCATTAATGAACTGATGAAAAGATTTAGTCAATCTACAGCTCGAATTGAGGTAAGTGAAAGCTTATTAAAATCTATCGCTGAAGAAGAGCCTGTTTATTTAAATGAAGAGGAAAAATGGCCGATTACATCCGAGGTTTATCGTAGAAAATTTGCTATTATTTTAAAAAGGCTTCATGAAGTTGGTAAATCAGATTTAGGTTATAAAAATTCACAGGAATTAATAGATGATTTGCACTTGATTTTGGATAGTGCGGAAAAACATCAACCACGAGAAAAAGCTTTTAAATCTTTGCGAACCCTTATCAGGCAGGTAAAATTATTTGGTTTCCACCTAGTAACATTAGACATTCGTAACCATAGTGGAGAACATGAATTTGCTGTTAAAGAAATTCTCAAAGCCGTTAATATTACACAGAACTATTCCGAACTGAATGAAGAGGAAAAAATTAAAATTTTGGCAGAAGCTTTAAATAATCCTCGGCCATTATTATTATTTGAGGAAGATTATTCAAAGCAAACACGTGATATTCTGAAAGTCTTTCATTTAATTAGAAGAGCTCATAAAGAGTTTGGAAAACGTTCCATTGAAGTATATTTAATTTCTATGACTCAATCTGCTAGTGATTTACTAGAAGTTCTACTACTTGCTAAAGAGGCAGGAGTATATCGTCTATATGCCGACGGCACAGTACAATCTGATATTAATGTAGCTCCGTTATTGGAAACGATCGATGATTTAATCGCTGGTCCAAAAATTATGAAAACTTTATTTGAAATGGATGTCTACCGCAATCACTTAAAGGAACGTAGTAATCATCAGGAAATTATGCTAGGTTACTCTGATGGAAGTAAAGATGGTGGAACTTTAACAGCCAATTGGAAGCTCTTTAAAGCTCAACAAGAAATTCATAATATGGCAAAAGATTTCGATATTCATCTTAAATTTTTCCATGGACGTGGCGGTTCCTTAGGACGTGGTGGCGGCTCCTTGAACACAAGTATTCTTTCACAACCTGTGGAAACATTAGGAGACGGTGTGAAAATTACGGAACAAGGTGAAGTTCTGTCTTCAAGATATCTGATTTCGGATATTGCTTTTCGGAATTTAGAGCAAGCCGCATCAGCATTACTTGAGGCATGTGTTCGGGTTTCTAGTGAGTCCCAAGTTGATTATTATCGTGATAGAGAATGGGAATTAGCAATGGAGGAAATTTCCAAACATTCATTAAAGAAATATCAATCACTAGTGTTTGGTGATCCAGATTTCCTTACTTATTTTAATCAAGCAACACCACTTAATGAAATTGGTGCCCTTAATATCGGCTCACGACCAATGAGCAGAAAAAATAGCCAACGTTTTGAAGATCTTAGAGCTATTCCTTGGGTCTTTGCCTGGACTCAATCACGTCATATGTTACCAGCCTGGTATGCAGCTGGAACTGGATTAGAAACATTTATCAATCAAGAACCTAAACATTTAGAGATGTTGCAAACAATGTACCAGAAATGGCCATTCTTCCGTTCGACGATTAATAATTTGCAAATGGCTCTTATGAAAGCAGATATGGCAACAGCGAAGCAATATTTACTATTAGTTCATTCTTCTGATATAGCGGAAAGAATTTATAGTAATATATATGATGAATATCAGCGGACAAAGAAAGCTTTATTGCAAATATCCAGAAATGAAGAATTACTAGATCATGCTCCAAATATTAAAGAATCTGTTCATAGAAGAAATCCATATGTAGATCCTTTAAATTTCTTGCAAGTCTATTTAATTCAAAAATTAAGAGAAACAGATCAACCATCCGAAGATTTAGTTACGGAAGTATTGCTTACCATTAATGGGGTGGCTGCAGGCTTAGTCAATACGGGCTGATCATAATACCAGTACCCGAAAATTAAATTTTACTCATCAGAAAAACCTTGAGTTTATACTCAAGGTTTTTTGTTGTTTTTTGTAACTATAATAATTTTCTTTCATAGTCTATCAAATTTGTTCATAAAGATGAGTAAAGCCAAATTTTATAAAGGACTGAAGTCAATGTTTCGATTTGCAGCAAAATCTACCCTAACAATCATAGCAATATTCTGTCTGACCTCGGCGATTGCTTTTTCAAGTATTAAAGTTAGCTTTTTGTCATTTATAGGAAATGATTTTTCCAGAACTGAATCATTCTTCTATCTTATGAGCCTAGAAAATCATTCACTTACCTCTGTCTTAGATACTCAGAAAGAAAGCTCCTTAGGAGAAGTGGCTTTGGAATTTATGACAAATATTAATTTAACAGATATGAAAACATTTCTAATTACGGAGATCCCTGGTTTACGAGCAGTCACACCACAAATCTTGATAGCCGGAAAAGGAACGGATTTTACAAATCTACCGATTGAATCACCGCCTCCAGAAAATTTTGATTACTGGGAAGAGGAAGGGGAGGACCAACCAGAACAACATAAGGATGATACTAAACCTCAACAAGATAAAACTGAGGAAAATTTAACAAAGGATTATAAAGTATATATTTATCATACACATACGTATGAATCATTCTTTCCTATGCTCCCTAATGCCAAGGTAGCAAATGAAACATTCCATAAAGAAAAAAATATCACATTGTTTGGAAATCGATTGGGAAATAAGCTAAAGGAAAAAGGGATCAACACTTTAGTAGAAAAGAAGGATATTCAAGCTTTATTAAATGAACGAAACATGCAGTATGGGCAATCTTATGTGGCGTCCAGAGAAGTTGCTGTAGAAGCCTTGAATCAAAATAAGGGAATCGACTTTGTGTTTGATATCCATCGGGACGCTGCTCGAAAAGATACAACTACTACTGAAATAAATGGAAAATCTTATGCCAAAGTCATGTTTATTATTGGGACAGGCCATGATCATTTTGACAAAAATTTTGCTTTTGCCAATGAGATACATCAATTGTTAGAGAAAAAGTATCCAACCGTTTCAAGAGGAGCATTCAAAAAACAAAAAACGATGGGAAGTAATGGGGTTTACAATCAAGATCTAGCTGAAAAGTCAATTATTATAGAAATCGGGGGAATCGATAATACAGAAGAGGAATTAAATCGTACAGTAGATGCACTAGCAGATGTAATAGGCGAATATTATTGGGACGAAGCTAAGGAAGTATCAAAATAATAAAGTGCTGCTCTTATTCTAGCTAACAACTAAACAAGCCTTAACTCATATGGTGGTTAAGGCTTGAGGGATTAATGAATAACATTTCGATAAAGGCCGATCACTTTCCCTAAAATAGAAACATCTCTTAAAATGATAGGCTCCATACTTGAGTTTTCTGGCTGGAGACGGAAATAATCTTTCTCCTTAAAAAAACGTTTTACCGTTGCTTCGTTATCTTCTGTCATTGCCACAACAATATCATTATTATTTGCCGTTTGCTGTTGACGAACAATGACATAATCACCATCTAAGATACCAGCTTCGATCATACTTTCACCAACAATTTCAAGCATGAAAATTTGCTCTTCATCTGGTGCTAGTTGTTCAGGAAGGGGAAAATATTCTTCAATATTTTCAATTGCTGAGATAGGCAGTCCAGCAGTTACCTTACCAACTATGGGAACATTAATTGTTCTCTGACGAGGAATATTATCTTCATCCACCTGTAAAATTTCTATTGCTCTAGGTTTAGTAGGGTCGCGTCTAATCAAGCCTTTCTTTTCTAGTCGAGCAAGATGACCATGAACTGTTGAGCTTGAAGCTAATCCAACAGCTTGCCCAATTTCACGAACAGATGGGGGATATCCTTTGCTTTTAACTTCATCTTTTATGAACTCTATAATATCTTGTTGTCTCTTAGATAACTTTGTCAAATGTTTCACTCTCCCTTATATAAATATATCTTGTTTCAATTATAGCATGAAAATATATGGACAACAAACGTAAGTTCGAAAAAGCTGTTGACAACAAACTCTTGTTCGCATATAATATTTTTAGATGAGAACAAACATTCTGAGTAGAAGAGGGGTTGCTAGGTATGTTAACTTTATGGAGAAAGTATTCATTTATCCTTGTATTTGTAGCCATTATTTTTCTTATGGGAATTTATATATTAAGTAATAACGCTAAAATTGATCAAAAAAATTTAACTGTTACTGTTCAAGATGGGGATTCCATATGGTCGATTTCTCAGCAATATGCAGAGGAGTACGGGATATCAACAGCCGAATTTGTGCGAATTATTGAGAAGGAAAATCAACTTTATGGAAAAGTGATTAAAAGTGGGGAACAGATTACGATACCAGGTGAATATATTAAAGCTTCACCATCACAACTGAAAATGGCATTAAAGGAAGAATAGGGAAGTGAAAAAATGAAAGCTTTAATCTATTGCAGAGTAAGCACAGATAAAGATACACAGGTCACCTCCCTCTATCGTCAGCAAGAAGAATTAGTTTCGGCAGCAAAAAAGTGGGATTTAGAAGTTCACTCAATTATTTGCGATCAAGCAAGTGGCTATGATATGGAAAGACCTGGCATTTTAGATATGTTCGAGAGGATTAAAAATGATGAAATTGAGATTATTTTAATTCAAGATGAAACAAGGTTAGGTAGGGGCAATGCTAAAATAGCGTTACTACATTGTTTAATGAAAGAAGATGTAAAAGTTTATAATTTGTCACAAAATGGGGAACTTCAGCTGTCCGAAGCTGATTCAATGGTCCTTAATATCATAAGTATTGTTGAAGAATATCAACGAACCTTACATAATTTAAAAATAAAAAGAGGGATGAAGCGAGCTGTCGAAAAGGGGTATCGACCTGAGAAAAATTTAAGAAATCGTGGGAATTCAGACGGTAGAGAAAGAATAGATGTCCCGATCGAGGAGATTATAAGACTAAGGAAGAATAAATTGACTTTTGCTGAAATTGCTGCAACGCTAAGGGGATTCGGCTATGATATTTCTAAAGCAACAGTCCACAGAAGATTTCAAGAATATACTTCACAGTCGGAAACAGAAATAAAAACTTAATGAAGATGATTAGATGAAGGCAGATCATTTGTGGTCTGTGCTTTTTTTTAGTAGGATAATATAAATTACGCCAAGTTTAAAGGAGTTTCTTTATGTTATCAAAGGAAAAAATTTCAAGAATAAACCAATTGGCCAAGAAAGCAAAAGAATCAGGATTAACCAATGAAGAAGCAAAAGAACAAACAAAGCTTCGTGCTGAGTATCTAAAGCAATTTCGGTCATCAATGAGACAAACAATTGAAAATGTACGTGTTTATGATACGGAAGGTCAAGATGTAACACCAGAAAAGGTCAAACGTATCCAAGCGGGGAAAAATAATAAACTTCATTAAGTCAGGAATTTTAACAAGGTAGTAATGAAATGATCCCAAACTTTTTGATTCTTTAACCTTCTCTATCAATTGACAATTGTTTCAATTTTTTATTAAAAGAATTTGATGCAAGTTTTTCAAAATATGGTAGAATATAAAGCAGATTGAGCGAAAGGAAGTTGAGAAATGTTTACGAAAGAAGATCAATTAGCAATAAATACAATTCGAACATTGTCCATCGATGCTATTGAAAAAGCTAATTCAGGACATCCTGGTTTACCGATGGGTGCTGCACCTATGGCCTACACATTATGGACAAGATTTATGAATCATAATCCTAAAAACCCAGCCTGGTTTAACCGTGATCGTTTTGTGCTTTCAGCTGGTCATGGCTCGATGTTACTTTATAGTTTATTACATCTATCCGGTTATGGCGTTGAAATGAATGATCTAAAAAATTTCCGTCAGTGGGGAAGCAGAACACCAGGGCATCCGGAATACGGATATACTCCTGGAGTGGAAGCAACAACGGGGCCACTTGGTCAAGGGATTGCGATGGCCGTCGGTATGGCTATGGCAGAAAAGCATTTAGCTGCTACCTATAATCAAGATGGTTATAATTTGGTTGATCATTATACATATGCATTATGTGGTGATGGCGATTTAATGGAAGGTGTTTCATCTGAGGCAGTTTCTTTGGCGGGACATTTAAAATTAGGCAAAATGATCTTGTTATATGACTCCAATGATATTACGTTGGATGGAGAACTTGATAAATCTTTCTCTGAAAATGTAGGAGATCGTTTTAAAGCATATGGCTGGCAATATCTAAGAGTAGAAGACGGCAATAATCTTGAAGAAATTGCTAAAGCTTTGGAAGAAGCTAAAGCTGAAACATCTAAGCCAACTTTGATTGAAGTAAAAACAGTTATTGGTTATGGATCTCCTAATAAATCAGGAAAATCGGCTGTACATGGTGCGCCATTAGGTGAAGATGAAATGAAGCTAACGAAAGAATATTATAAGTGGACATATGAAGAAGATTTTTATGTGCCAAATGAAGTCTATGAATTA
This sequence comes from Lederbergia galactosidilytica, assembly GCF_017873565.1. Taxonomy (GTDB): domain Bacteria; phylum Bacillota; class Bacilli; order Bacillales; family Bacillaceae_C; genus Lederbergia; species Lederbergia galactosidilytica. The sequence continues at coordinate 93,716 of NZ_JAGGKH010000002.1, read as the reverse complement.
TTCGAAAAAACGATAATTGAAAATGGACAAGAAAAAGAATCTGAGTGGGAAAATCTTCTAGCAAAATATAAGGATGCTCACCCAGAACTTGCAAACCAATTTGAACAAGCTATTGCTGGCAAGCTTCCTGAGAACTGGGATCAAGATATTCCTGTCTATGAGGAAGGAACAAGCTTGGCTACAAGAGCATCAAGTAGTGAAGTTTTAAACTCAATTGCTAAAAATACTCCTTCCCTTATTGGTGGTGCAGCCGACTTAGCCGGCTCAAATAAAACGATGATCTCTAATTCTGCTGATTATAGTGCAGAAAATTACTCCGGAAGAAATATTTGGTTTGGAGTAAGAGAATTTGGAATGGGTGCAGCCATGAATGGAATGGTGCTTCATGGTGGGGTTAATGTATTTGGTGGAACGTTCTTTGTGTTCTCAGATTATCTCCGTCCTGCTATTCGTTTAGCTGCATTAATGGAATTACCTGTTACTTATGTATTTACTCATGATAGTATTGCGGTTGGGGAAGATGGACCGACCCACGAACCAATTGAACAATTAGCGTCGTTGCGTGCAATGCCTGGTCTTTCAGTAATTAGACCGGCAGATGGTAACGAAACAGCAGCAGCATGGCGTGCGGCATTAAATTCGAAACACCAGCCTACAGCTCTTGTGCTAACAAGACAGAACTTAGCAACTATGCCTGGAACTGTTAATAGAGCGACTGAAGGAGTAGAAAAAGGTGCTTACGTTGTTTCTCCTGCAAAAGAGGAAAATGTGGACCTACTTCTTCTAGCAACAGGTTCGGAAGTAAACTTGGCTGTCGAATCCCAGCAAGCATTAGCTGAAAAAGGCATTCAAGCAACAGTTGTAAGTATGCCTTCATGGGATCGTTTTGAAAAGCAATCAAAAGAATATAAAGAATCAGTATTACCTTCTTCTGTTAAAAAGCGCCTAGCGATTGAAATGGGCTCCTCTTTCGGCTGGGAAAGATACACTGGTGATGAAGGAGCAGTTATTGGAATCGATAAATTTGGTGCTTCAGCTCCAGGAGAAAAAGTAATGGCAGAATACGGATTTACGGTTGAAAATGTAGTAGCTCAAGTCGAAAAATTACTAAATCGCTAATCTCGAAAGCCATGAACACATGTTGAAACTTAAAAGAGAGGGGCTTCCCCTCTTTTTTTTAATAAAGAGAACGAATTTTGATTTGATTGAGGACTTTAGCATAGTTTCAATCAAACTCTAATGCTTGTGTTAGGACGCTTGTTTTCAAGTAAAGATCATTGTCCCGTTGTCTCAGCAGTAATTCCATGATAAAAAGTCAAGCTTTCTTGAGAATGACAGATTATTGTTTAGCTGCATATGATAAAATGAATTATTTTGCTGAATAAAACAAGATTAGACAAAAAATTTATAAAACCTCATCTATAATAGATTAAAAATAAGGCTGAGGAGTGAAGGGATCATGAGAATTTATTTGATTTATTTAATAGAAGATGAATTTGCCGAATATTTCTATGGACGAGAAAGCAAGATTGTCGAATTGTTCAGAGCAGAAAAACAATCAAATGGCGATTTATTAGAAGCTATTAGAAACCAAATTAAATACATAACGAGACCATTGCCTTATTTAGATCTACATAAACATTTATCACATTCAGTGGAAAATAGAGAGTTTTTTATCAAGGGAAAAACATATTGTAAAGAATCTTCCCATAAAAAAGATAGAGCAGAATTATCTATTGAAGAACGCTTTTTACAATTAAAAGCTTGGGGTGGTTATGATAGCGAATCCAGCTTTTTTGAAGCATTACGCAAATTTGATGGTAGGTTTTTAGCAATGGACATGAAACATAACCATTATGGATGGGTAAAACCTATTAAAGAGAGAAAATATGTATGAAAATGGTTGCCCAATATTGTATAATAATCAAGGATTTAGTAAACTGAATGATAGACAACTTGAAGGAGGATCACACATATGTGGTGGCAATTTGTGCTAACAGGCTTTCTATGCCTACTGGGTGGACTAGCCCTTGGCTTTTTCATAGCCCGAAAATATATGATGGATTATCTTAAGAAAAATCCACCAATCAATGAACAAATGCTTAAAATGATGATGATGCAAATGGGAATGAAACCATCCCAAAAGAAAATCAATCAAATGATGGCAGCGATGAATAAGCAGATGGATAAATAAACGTTGAGATAACAACGTTTCTAATCACTTTAAGAACTTGTCCAGCCGATTAACAATAACCATTTGATTAATTTTTCTTAACAATTATATCAATAATATGGTTGATTTTTCACAAACCACTTTTTCTGTTAAAGATGAAGCAGAAGGAGTGGTTTTTTGTGTTTTTAAGTATATTTTGGTTATTTTTTCTTCCTAATTTCTCGTCTGAAAAGTTAGGCAAAGGTGGTGGTAATTCATGTTATTAGAAGAAGTTTTGATAGAGTACATGTATCATTGCCAAGCAAGAAATTCCGCAGGTGAGTCATCAGGCAATTTTCGCTTTCCGGATTCGTTCATTCCTCGGATAATCTCAACAACAGCCTGTATAAGTTGCATTTGTAGAATGAAATTCCAATACTCTTAATAGCGTTGGCGTATATTTTCTAAGTAAATAAAATCGTTATTTGCAATAAGTCTAAATAATCATAGTCGGCAGGACGTGCAAGCTCCTGACCTTCTTTTATCGAAGAGACAAAAAAGTCCATTCGATAACGGATTCTAAAACCTAAGTAACGTCTAATTTTTCCTGTTTTGCCTTGATCAAAGCTTGTCTCATGTTCGTAAAGTGTATAACTTTCTCATTCAGTTTTTTACCGTTTTGTTACTAAATTTCCTCTTAATCCTTATGGCCTTTTGTTAACAGACTAAGTATTTGTCTGTCATGAATTTCAAAAGCTTTATCCGTTAACTCCTGAGTAAGATGTTATAAATAGACGGTTAATATTGAATATCGTTTATTTTCTTGAAAATTATGGAATGCGTAAGGGTCATATCTTGAACCTAAGAGATAGTTGTAACAGGCGATTGCGAGCAAATGGATAATTTGCACTGTTTCTAATTCCATTCCTCGTATGTGTTCGAGTCGTTCTATTACTTTCAGAAAAGCTTCGGGTGAAGGATGACCCGGTGGCTCCTTTAACCAACTCAATATATTTATAATTCTAACTCCTGATTTGATAAAGTATAGTAGGTTACTAGTACCCACTCATCCTTAGGAATTTGCATAAGTGCCTGTCGCTGTTCTGATGTAAGCAATTCCCTACCTCTCGCAATTTTCATTTGATACCATCTTATTTCTGTAATTTTTCAATTTATTAGTCTAATTATATTATCTATAGAGTGTACTCTATTGATACAAGTGTAGGTCACTGATAAACTCATAGTTAAGAGCGCCTCATAAGCTTTGTCTCAATAATAAGGTGATATTTTGCGAAAATCGGTTATATACGTGTCCGTTCGACTAGCAAGAATCTTTCAAGGCAATTTTAGCAACCGAACGAAATTAGAATGGCTATTATTTTTGAAGAAAAGGTTTCCGGAGCAACAAAAGATCGTGAGCAACTTCAAAAAATGTTAGAGGATATACAAGAAGGTGACATCATTTATGTTACGGACTTAACTCGGATTATTCGTAGTACACAAGATTAATTTGAATTAATCGATAACATACGGAGTAAAAAGACAAATTTAAAATCCTTAAAAGATAGATGGCTAGATTTATCAGAAGATAATCCCTGCAGCCAATTCTTCATTACGATTATGGTGGTGTAAACCAATTAGAATGTGATCTTATCCGTATGCGGCAGCGTGAAGGGATTGAACTGGCTAAGAAAGAAGGAAAGTTTAAAGGTCGGTTAAAGAAGTACCATAAAAATCATGCAGGAATGTATTATGCAGTAAAACTTTATAAAGAGGGAGATATGACTGTAAATCAAATTTGTGAAATTACAAATGTGTCTAGGGCATCATTATATAGAAGCTATCGGATAGGAACAATTGAGGAGTTATACCAAAAATCGGAAATGTATAATAGAAAATAAATTTCATATAGAGGTGGAATTATATGCCAAAAATTGACAATATGTTAGCAATTCTATGGATGCTTCGTTCAGGTGAAAAAATTACTGCAAAACAAATTTCGGAAAAGTTAGAGATGAATATAAGGACTGTGTATCGTTATATTGATTCAATTTCAACAAGTGGCGTACCTATAATTTCAGAACCAGGACATAACGGTGGATACACTTTATTGAACAATTTTATTGAGGCTCCTCTTTTTTTTGATTTCGAGGAGCAAACTTCACTGTTTCACGCCGCTGTTTTTGCGGAAGAAGCCGGATATTATGGAGGTGAAGCACTAAATAGGGCCATTTCAAAACTAAGTAAATACTCAAATCAAGAGCAGGAAACAAAGATAAACCAACATTTAACTAGTCTTGAAGTAATAAGTCGATTAAGTTCACGCTCTATAGAACCTTTTTTAAAGGAGTTGGAGCAGGCCGTAACTGACGGATACTCAGTAAAAATTCTTTACCATAAAAGTGGAAAAAAGCAATTAAATTATAGATTGATTGATCCGTACAGAATTATCTATTGGAATAATAAGTGGTATGTGATTGGATTTTGTCATCTTAGGAATGATATCCGCAGTTTTAGAGTAGATCGAATTGATAATCTAATGCTAACCGAAAATAAGTTTAACCGGCCAGAAAATTTTTCAGCACGTGACTTTTTTATAAAAAATCTTCTTCCAACTATAGAAGATAAGGAAGGGATTATTTCTCTGGTTATTAATGGGGATAAAAATGTATTGGCTGATATTTGCCAACATTGGTTTTTAGGACATTATTTACAAGAACGGACTTCAAATCAAGCAGTTTTTCTTCTCGAAAAAGATATAATACATACATATGTACCTTATTTACTTTTACCTTACAATAAATCTCTTAAAGTTATTGAGCCAATAAGTCTTAAGAAAAGACTTATTGAAGTTCTGTCGGAATTAATAAAATTTCATCAAGTATGATAACTTCCCTGACGTTAACTGTCAGGGAAGTTATCTTATAATAGCTATATCAATTGGGATTGGAGTGTTATTGGATGCAAACAAAAAAAGTTTTTCTATATGTATTTAATACAATGTCGGACTGGGAATATGGATATTTAATTGCTGAACTAAACTCAGGAAGATATTTCAAAAAAGATTTAGTACCTTTAAAAGTAATGACAGTAGGAGCTAATAAAGAAATGATTACTACTATGGGAGGATTGAGCATAAAACCAGATATTACCCTTGATGAATGTACTCTTGAGAGTAAAGATCTTATAATTTTACCAGGAGGGACTACTTGGAGTGAAGAAATTCATCAACCTATTTTGGAAAGAATTGGCCAAGCTTTAAAGCTTGGTACTATTGTTGCTGCAATTTGCGGTGCAACTGAGGCTTTAGCGAATATGGGATGCTTAGATTCTAGAAAACACACAAGCAATGACTTAGAGTATATTAAAATGGTCTGTCCTAATTATAAAGGAGAAAAATTTTATGAGATGAGACCTGCGGTATCTGATAAGAATTTGATTACTGCATCAGGAGTAGCACCTCTGGAATTTACGATGGAAGTACTGAAAAAATTAGATGTATTTGCACCCGACACATTACAGTCATGGTATAACCTAAATAAGACTCATAAACCTGAATACTTCTTCCAGTTAATGAATTCAATAAATAGCTAAGATAAAAAATCAACTTAGCAGTTTTATATTAGTCAAATAAATAATGAAGTAACTGAAAAGCTCACTTTCTCTATTTTGTTTTGCAGAGAAGTCGGGCTTTTTAATTTGGAATTTCCTTATCATTGTAAACCCGCATTTTCCTGACGGTACCCAAAAATAAAAATTGATTATGAAAAGATTGAGAGATTGACTAAAAGAAACTGATCGTTAGACTGGACTCTAACTTGCGAAATGGATACAGGTTTGTATTTAGATCAAGAGTTATTGGAATTAAGTCAAGATCAGATAGATACAGTTTTTGCTGGGTATTATGAAGAAAATGCAAATGGAAACTTTTATGAAATGAAAAAAGTAGTATTGGCTAAAATCGATGAAAAATGGAAAGAGGTACTAAGTGATTGCTTTGATTTGTATGAACAAGGTAAAATATATAGCTACCATCCCATTCCTAATTAGGATTATTGGGGGCACATTACTAAATTTGCAGATAGTGATTTAAGCTACTTAAAGAGTGGGAAGGGAAAATTTTAGAGGAAAAAGAAAAGATGTTAATAATAATCACAAAAGGCAATGAGAAGGAAATATCTCAATCCCAAAAAATTTCAAGGTTTGAATTATATAGTCCTAACTAATCCTCAAACGGATGTATACACAATCAAACTGGAGGTTTCGGTAAGGTTAATTTCTATGCTCCAAATCTACTGGAGCTGTAATTAAATAAATGTAAAACCACATACAACTAAGGTGTCGTTATAATTTATTCGATACCTAGTTTCTTCATTAATATATCTTCTAAATATATCTACCTCATAAACTTTGGAGCTTTCTTATAGGATGAATGCCATAAATAAACAGATGGATAAGTAAACGTTGAGATCAATGCTCTAATCCTTGCTACAAAGTGAGCCACAATGATTTAACCACTACAGGTTAATATCTCATATAGTTTGATGAAAATGAGTTGATTAATCATTAAAAATCGCTTTTCTGATTATCCGTCAGAAAAGCAGTTTTTTTGCATTTAAGAAGTGAAGTCATTTGGGGAGGGGAATTCACTGGAGGGAGCTGTAGGATTGTAGGTGAACCAAATTAAGGATTACTGTACACGCACGGTATGAGAAGAAATTCTGGCGGTAATAGGGGGGACAATACACCTTCATGATTTTTGGGGCTAAGCGAGAATATAGAACGGTTTCAAATGTCTTTATTTTTTTGTTTCTATAGATAACGATTTCATTACTGAGTGTGATAGGAGAAACAAGGAAACTAAGTCAAGTATATATGTCCAAATTGATCATAAAATATATAAAATGGAGGGATCAATATGAAGAAAATAAAATACTGGATCGATTGTAGGTTTAGGGGAAAACACAGATATTCCTATTATACAGGTAAATGTATAGTTTGTGGCAAAGCCAGAGATTAACTTTTTTATTTTCCAAGTCTTGACCCAAAGGAATTTTATCGTAAAATTTAGGAAACGCCGAAAGCCTTGATACGGATGAGATTTTTAAGCAATTTGGACATGTTAAATAATAATCGTGAGATATGCTGACATTAAATAGAATAATTAGGGTTTAGGATGAATGTTACTGTAGAATGGTATGAAAGGAATAGAATATTCTCAAAGAGGGGCATGGATATTGTAGCAACTCGTAATTTGCATCATTGCGCAGGAATGGATCTTTCTTATTCCACAAGGATGAAGATTAGCGGTTTGAGGAAATTATGGATCCTCAGAGTGGTGGAGCAATTTTAATGCGAAGCCACAGTAAATACAATGGGATTATATACTTTAATCCTGATAGGTGGAATGCTAAATTTTCGTATTAGGATTTTATCTAGTTTTATCATCAGATTACGTTGCTTGAATTGATAGGACTTTTCGGAGATTAGTGTAAGAGCTCGGGAGATGAGGAAGCTTGCCGCACGGACTCCCTACAGCGGAAATTAAAAGTAATTTTATAAGATTCCTATTACTATCACGTAGGTATAACATTTTAAGCTAGTGGATAATTTCTAATATGGTGTGTGCTTTGACCGGTCAACATCGATTAATCTGTTCCTTTAATGCGGATGAACAGGAAGTTAATAGGTACGGATTCCACCGTACATGGATGGAATAGTCGACAACACCAAAGGAAGTTGCATTTTTGTTTGATGTTCATTATTTTGTAACGAATAGCTTTTTTCTTATCATGTTCATAGCAACTTGGTGCCTATAGGGTTAATTATTTGTTAGAATGGGATTAAATCAATATAGGAGTTGCATGCAATGTCTGGTGATATTAATTTATTTTTAGCCTTTGGGGCGGGTTTTTTGAGCTTTATTTCACCATGTTGTCTACCTTTATACCCTGCCTTTTTATCGTATATTACGGGGATGTCTGTCAGTGAAATAAAAAGTGAAAATGCGATGTTTAAGCGCAGAAGCATGTTACATACGCTCTTTTTCCTGCTAGGTTTTTCTATTATTTTCATCGTTTTAGGTTTTAGTACTACGTTTATCGGCCATTTTTTCATCCAGTATCAAGATCTTATTAGAAGAATCGGCTCGATATTTATTGTATTTTTTGGCTTGGTGATTACAGGGATCATTTCATTTGATTTTATGATGAAAGAGAGACGTTTTGAATTTAAAAATCGTCCAGCTGGTTATCTTGGTTCTACCTTGATTGGAATGGCGTTCGCAGCTGGTTGGACACCTTGTACTGGACCGATTTTGATGGTTGTACTAGGCTTGATAGCTTCAAATCCGGGAGCGGGAGTTATCTATATGATCGCTTATACATTAGGATTCGCGATTCCATTCTTCATCCTTTCCTTCTTTATTGGTCGCATGAATTGGATTCGTAAACATAATGTGAAAATCATGAAAATTGGTGGAATTATTATGATTTTAGTGGGCATCTTGCTCTTTTTTGATGGATTGACTTTTATTATCGGGATTTTCCAGTTACTATTTGGAGACTTTATTGGTTTTTAAGTGAAAAAGTAGAAATAAAAATAGGTTTTAATCTATATGATTGAAACCTATTTTTCCATTCTCCAAGGAAACAATTTTATTCAAAAAGATGTTCATAAGGAGAAATATCAATATTTAATTGCTCTAGTTTCTTCCGCAAAAATTTATGGTCACGTTTAGGTGTAGCGAGAATATAACCTCTTATTAATACATCTAAATCGATCTTTTTCACCTTTTCTTTCAAAGCCAATTCCCCAATTTTCCCAGCGATTTTTTGCCTAGCAACATCGCGAAATAATTCGGGCACAGGACTGACTAATTCATCGAGTAGAGCTCTATTATCTGGTGTCCATAGTTTTTTAGTTTTTTTAACGAAATATTCTTCCCAGTCCATATCAGATTTTCCGTCTTCCTTAGGCAAACGTTTAAGGAACTTTCTAAACATAAAAAATCCGCCAATCCCCATAATAGTGATTAGGAACACAACCCAGAATAGGATAAGCCACAAAAACCAACCGTGAAGCATGTTTTCACCCCTTACAAGCGTATAGCGTAGTACATTACATCATTCTATTAATTATAACGAATATAAAATTATAAAAACAAGCACTTAGGTTGTTTGTCATAATAAATTCTTAATTCTACTTGATCTTCGAATAAGGAGAAACGTAAAATGGATATAGGGTGGTGATCCAAATGGAGAAGACATATTATATAGCAACCTTGGTTTTTGCCTGGTTTATCACTGTAAGCTTATTTGTCTTTTCATTTTTTGCTTTTAAACTTACGTATTATTTTTTTGGAGTTCTTATTCTATTGATTTGTATAGCAGCAACTATGGTAAACATTTTACTCTTTCGCAATATAAAAAAACAGCCACAAAAAGAATAGTCAGCATAAAAGAACTCCAACTTGTATCTGGAAATAACAGCAAGTTGGAGTTTGAATTTTTCACAAGACATTTGGCCAGTGTAAACCCTTGCATGGTGTCCACTTCTTGAGAGGTTTATTGCCTGCATACACTTTTCTGAAAAAATATGGTTATTGTTTGATAAAGGAACTAAATAAGGAAAATAGTCCTTTTAGGATAATAGCTGCCGCGAAAAGTAAAATCAATATTACGGACATTGTCATGAGGATACTAGCTACAGGGCCGAGCATACCTGATACATTTGGCACAAATAGCAATCCGATTACAGCAAACCCAGCTAATATACTAGAAAAATACATTGGGATTTTACTTTCGAGAAAAGTCATATTGATCCCTCCTTATTCTAAATTACGTTTAAAAGGATATCTTGGTGTCGGCGTGAAGAACGCTTTTGCCAAAATAGGAGCTTACACTAACTATATCGAGTGATGAATACCCTGCCACTATTTTGAATTGATAAACAGTAATCATAATGTGAAATAGGATTGTAAAGAAATGAACATTGGTTTGTTACTGCCTTGTTATAATCCTCTGTTAGGATAAGACATGTTGGTTCGAATTGGACTGACGAAAAGGAGGATATAAATATGAAAAAGTCTTTAATCGCTATGGCAGCCGCCATTACTGTAACAGGCATTGGAGTAAATAGTGTTTCTGCGGCTACATACAAAGTCCAAGAAGGTGACAGCTTATGGAGTATTTCACATAATGAAGGGACGACAGTCGATCATTTAAAAGAGCTAAATAATTTATCATCCGACATTATTCTACCTAATCAAACATTAGCATTAGATGCTCAAGGAGCAGAGGAAATATATAAAGTTAAGGCCGGAGATTCACTTTGGGACATTGCCCGCGCCTATAATGTAACGATTAAACAATTAAAAGAGTGGAATAAACTTGATTCAGAAACGATTCATCCTGGACAAGAACTTCATATACAAGTGAAAAATAAAGTCGGAGACAAGAGTGAGCCACAATCAGAAACAACCCAAACAACTGCTCCTGTTCAATCAGTAAAAGCTCAACCAGTACAAACGAATGATGAACAAGCAGGAAAAGAAATGACAGTAACGGCCACAGCTTATACAGCTTCTTGTAATGGTTGTTCAGGAGTTACAGCAACAGGCATTGATTTGAATAAAAATCCTAATCAAAAAGTAATTGCTGTTGACCCTAAAGTTATTCCATTGGGCTCAAAAGTACATGTTGAAGGATATGGTACCGCCATTGCAGGTGATACTGGGGGCGCTATTAAAGGAAATAAAATTGATTTATTTATGCCATCTAAATCCGATGCATCTAAATTCGGTGTTCGCTCTGTAAAAATAAAAATACTTAATTAAACCTACAGCTTATCTAAGTGAATTTACCTTCACTTAGATAGGCTTTTTTGTTTCATTTAGACATTCGATGGGTATTCTAAAAAAAAGGAGGTTAACTTATGGATACTTCTAAAGTGGTGGGTGTATTTGACAATGAAGATGAAGTCATTGAAGAAATAAAAAAGTATGAAGAAAAAGGCGTAGCAAGGGATAATTTTTCCGTACTTGCTAAAGATGATAAGAAAACAGAGTATTTAACGGAGAAAATGAATGTAGATGATGAAGATTCAAGTGGACCATTTGGATTTTTAAGTGGCTTTTTAGCTGGTGCTGGTCCGGCTGCCGGAATTCCCACGGGAACTGGTACTGGCACAGGCTGGACATCTGGTGCTGGTGTTTTAGCTATAGGACCCATTGTGACTAGACTCCAAGAAGGGGCCACATATGATTGGGGTAATAACTTATCTGATGAGTTTATTGAAGAACTTGATCGTGGTAAAATTCTTTTATTATTAAAGGAATAAAAATTTTAGAAGATCACAAAATAGACCTTCCTTCCAATAAGAAGGGGGGTCTATTTGCTCGTTAAGAGATCATTTGAAATCATTGCTTTTTTGAATAACTTTGTTTAGAGTAAAGTAAGTTATTTCTTATGAAATTTTTATAAGTGGACAAAATACCGCTTTATAGTTCTGTTTTTAACAACATGTTACTTTCATTTAAATTACGAACTATGATAAGGAGAATACTTGGTTGAACAAAGTTTATAAAAAGAAAAAAAAGACAAAGCAATCATTTAGAAGGAGAATTGTGTTACTGGTTGTCCTGATCCCTTTCACCTTATTTTTTGCAATGATTTTTTATATTGGTCATTTGTTTAGCGAAAACAATCAAAGGATTGAGCAACCACTTATACCAGAAGAATTTATTCCAATTTATAAAGCGGCTGAGGAGGAGTTCGGTGTTCCTTGGTATTTATTAGCTGCTCATCATAGAGTAGAAACAATTTTTTCTACTATGGATCCTATGCTATCACCTGCGGGTGCTGAAGGACCGATGCAATTTATGCCATGTACATTTGTTGGTTGGGCTCATCCAAGTTGTGATGGTCTGGGGGAGGGAGATATCCCGGAAAAAGACAAAGTAGATCCCAATATTATAAAAAAGTATAACGGTTATGGTATAGATGCGAATGGTGATGGAAAAGCAGATCCCTGGGATATAGAAGATGCGATTTTTAGTGCAGCTAATTTTTTAGCCCATTCAGGAGCTGCAAAGGGAGAATTTGAAAAGGCGATTTTTACTTATAATCATAGTGACCAATATGTTGAAGATGTACTTTACTACATGAATTTATATGAAGAAAAATATAAGGCGGAAGATAATGAGCAACCATAAAAAAACCAGGAGCTTAATAACTCCTGGTTTTTTTGTCTACTTAGGCATTGTCTCTTCCCTTAGATACAGCTCCGAGAATTAAACTCATAATAAAGACAAGAATCAATGATCCGATTAAGGCTGGTACGATCGCCATTCCGGCCACCTGTGGTCCCCAGTCTCCAAGCAAAGCTCCACCAATCCAAGCCCCAATAATACCAGCGATTATATTTCCAATGATCCCTCCTGGGATATTCCTTCCAAGGATTAGGCTTGCAATCCAACCGATAATCCCACCGATAATAAGATATAAAAGAAAGCTCATTATATTCATCTCCTTTGAAATGTTAGTTATAATTAAGAACTTGTTTTTATTATTACCGAAAAGGTTGATGATAAACATATTGGAAGAATTTGAAAATAATCTTCCTTTTTAATGTAGGTCTTAACTCCTTAACTCTCAGCCATTAATATAGATAAATTTATAGTATTCCCAAAATAATCATTTTTATTTCATTCCCAACTCTTTTTTGATATGATGAACAATGGCTTGGATATTAACAATTTTATGAAGTCATAAGTTTTATTTATTGAAAACCATAACTTTCTTAATATTTACTTATAACAATAATTATTATAAGATAATATTGAGGAAAAATTGGAGGTTGGAAACCTATTTATACAAGTAGGTTTGGTAATTTGGAAATGGGGGTATTCTTGTGGGAAAACAATCGAAAAATGATGTTTTTAAAGCGCGTTCTTCCTTTGAATTAAATGGTAAACGGTATAATTATTACCGGTTATCAGCTTTAGATGAAGCTGGTGTGGCAAAAGTAGGCAGATTACCTTACTCTATTAAGGTATTGTTAGAATCTGTACTTCGCCAAATGGATGGACGAGTAATCAAACAATCACATGTAGAAGATCTAGCAAAATGGTCTGAAGAAAGCGAAGTTACAGGAGAAGTTCCATTTAAACCATCCCGTGTTATTTTGCAAGATTTTACTGGAGTTCCAGCTGTAGTGGACCTTGCTTCACTTAGAAAAGCAATGTCTGATATGGGCGGGGATGCTGAAAAGATTAATCCTGAAATTCCCGTAGATCTTGTTATTGACCACTCTGTACAGGTAGACTCTTATGGAACACCTGAAGCGTTACAAACAAATATGGACTTTGAATTCGAAAGAAATGCTGAGCGGTATGAATTTTTAAGCTGGGCACAAAAAGCATTTGAAAACTACCGAGCTGTACCACCTGCTACAGGTATTGTTCACCAAGTGAATCTTGAGTATCTTGCAAATGTTGTACATGCTATTGAAACACCAGATGGAGATTTTGATGCATATCCAGATACGCTCGTCGGAACAGACTCACATACAACTATGATAAATGGCGTTGGTGTACTTGGTTGGGGTGTAGGCGGAATTGAGGCTGAAGCAGGAATGCTTGGTCAACCATCTTATTTTCCAATTCCAGAAGTGGTTGGAGTCAAATTAACTGGTGAGTTACCAAATGGAGCAACAGCAACTGATTTGGCCTTAAAAGTTACGCAGGTCCTTCGTTCACATGGGGTTGTTGGGAAATTTGTTGAATTTTATGGCCCTGGAGTATCTAGTTTACCATTAGCAGATCGTGCAACTATTGCTAATATGGCTCCAGAATATGGTGCTACATGTGGATTTTTCCCTGTAGATGATGAAACTTTAAATTATTTACGTCTTACTGGTCGCCCTGAAGAGCAAATTCAACTTGTTGAAACATACTTAAAAGAAAATGATATGTTTTTCACAGTTGATAAGGAAGACCCAGTATACAAAGATATTGTAGAATTGGACCTATCGGAAATCGAAGCGAATCTTTCAGGACCAAAACGACCTCAAGATTTGATTCCGCTATCGAAGATGAAAACTTCTTTTGAGGATGCACTTCAGGCTCCTGCCGGAAATCAAGGCTTTGGTTTAACTGCGAAAGAAATTGATAAAGAAGCAACAGTTAAATTTAATAATGGCGATGAAGTTACAATGAAGACAGGTGCCGTAGCCATCGCGGCGATTACAAGTTGTACAAATACGTCAAATCCATACGTGATGCTTGGTGCAGGATTACTTGCGAAAAAAGCGGTTGAAAAAGGTTTGGAAGTACCGAAGTATGTCAAAACATCTCTAGCTCCTGGTTCCAAAGTTGTAACTGGTTACTTACGTGATGCTGGCCTAATGCCGTTTCTGTCAAAATTAGGTTTCGACCTAGTAGGTTACGGATGTACAACCTGTATCGGAAATTCAGGACCTTTGAAAGAAGAAATTGAAAAGACAATTATGGATAGTGATTTACTTGTTACTTCTGTTCTATCAGGAAACCGTAACTTTGAAGGACGCATTCACCCACTTGTGAGAGGGAACTATCTAGCTTCACCTCCACTTGTTGTGGCATATGCACTTGCAGGTACGGTTGATATTGATCTTAATAATGAACCACTTGGAAAAGATCAAGATGGAAATGATGTGTTCATGAAAGATATTTGGCCATCAAAAGAGGAAATAGCTGAAGCTGTACGTAATACCGTTACACCAGAACTATTCCGTAAAGAATATGAACATGTTTTCGATGATAACAAGCGTTGGAATGAAATTAAAACAAGCAATGATCCACTCTATAAATGGAATAATGATTCAACTTACATCCAAAATCCGCCATTCTTTGAAGATTTGTCTAATGACTTAGAGACAGTTCAACCACTTACAGGATTAAGAGTTGTTGGCAAATTTGGAGATTCCGTTACAACGGATCATATCTCTCCAGCCGGAGCAATTGGTAAAGATACACCAGCTGGAAAATATTTAATAGAAAAAGGTGTAAAACCACGTGATTTTAACTCTTATGGTTCTCGTCGTGGTAACCATGAAGTTATGATGCGCGGAACATTTGCTAATATTCGCATCCGTAACCAAATTGCTCCAGGTACAGAAGGTGGATTTACAACTTATTGGCCTACAGATGAGATTATGCCCATTTATGATGCATGCATGCGTTACAAAGAAGATGATACTGGTTTAGTTGTTCTTGCTGGAAAGGATTATGGGATGGGTTCATCTCGTGACTGGGCAGCAAAAGGAACGAACCTCTTAGGTATTAAAACTGTTATTGCTGAAAGTTTTGAAAGAATTCACCGCTCGAACTTAGCTATGATGGGTGTGTTACCATTACAGTTCAAAAAGGGTGAAAACGCGGAAACTTTGGGCTTAACTGGAAAAGAAGTTATCAATGTGCATGTTGATGAAACAGTAAAACCACGTGATACTATCAAAGTCACAGCTGTTGCCGAAGATGGAACGAAGAAAGATTTTGAAGCATTGGTTCGCTTTGATTCGGAAGTAGAAATTGACTACTACCGTAATGGAGGCATTCTACAGCTCGTTCTTCGTGGGAAGCTTGCATAATATTTAGGATCTCGCTAAAAACGGTCCACGCCCTGTGGGCAGTGCGGAATTCAGGAGGTCCTGCATTGGAAAACACTTTGCCATTAATTAGGCAAAGTGTTTTCTTTTACTTAAGAATAGGTAAGAACAAAATTCGCTAATATTGGCTAGTTCAAGTGCTCAGTGATGTGCAAACTTTTCTTTTCTACCTGTGTAAGTCAATATTTTCTCATTTCAAGCTCATGGAGCTATCTTATCTAGACCGCCCTCCCTGTATGCAAGGTGAATATTCCTTTTCTATACAAAAAAGTTTGAAAATTTGGTTTAGTCAGTCGCCTTTTGGTAAATAGTATCAATAGTACATTGTGAAGGAGTGATACATAATGAGAAAAATGCATAGAAAAACTTTCTTAGATCTTGTACAAGAAAATAAACAAGCGTTAATAAATGATTCTAAAGCACTTGAGAAGATAGAAACCAAATTGGAAGAAAAGCACACAAAAAGAGCATAAATAATTCTCATAAATCTCCCCCTTTTCGCTAAAGATATGATGGAAAGGGGGAGAAAAAATGAGTAAACCAAAACATAGCCAACAGAACTTTACCCCAGATCATCTTGGAGAAAAAAGTGTGGCAATTGATGCAAATAAAGGGAAAAAGATGGCCAATAAAACAAATAAAAGTCCTGATGTAATACAAACTAAAGGGGAATAATATTACATTGAGAGAAAGGGTGTTTTATTATGGCAAACGATAAATACCAACCTAAACCTGATGATCGTAGTGATAATGTGGAGAAATTACAAGAAATGATCCACAATACCATCGACAATATGGAAGAAGCGGAAGAGACAATGGAATTCTCCGATGGTGAACAAAGGGAGAATATATCCAGAAAAAATGAAAAAAGACGACAAAGTCTCGAAGGCATGCGAGAAGAATTAAAAGATGAAGCGGCAGCCCAAGATAATCAATATGAGTAAAAAAAAAGAAACCGGCTTATAGGCCGGTTTCTTTTTTTAGCTAGAAGCATTAATTTAAGTCCATATTCTTTTTAGAAAATGAAGCAATGTGATAGAATGAACATAAGAAAAAAGAAGGTGATAGCATATGTTTGTGTCAGAAACTAATTTAGAGGTTCGATATGCAGAAACAGATCAAATGGGCATCGTATACCATGCAAATTATCTTGTGTGGATGGAAATTGGAAGAACAAAATTAATTGAGGATTTAGGATTCCGTTATACAGAAATGGAAGAGGACGGAATTTTAGCTCCGGTCGTTGACATTCAAGTGTCCTATCATAAGCCTGTTAAATATGGTCAACCAGTAAAAATAAGAACATGGATTGAAGAATATAATGGGCTTAGGACAACTTATGGGTATGAAATTTATACAAACGATAGGGATTTGGCCGTAACTGGCTTTTCAAAACATGTATGTGTGAAGAAAGAGAGTTTTAAACCTGTTTCCCTCCGTAAGCTTTATCCAGATTGGCACACTACTTATTTGAAAGCAAAAAAAGATTCTGAACTAGAAGGAAATCAATAAATGGCTTTTGGAATAACCAAAACCGAATTAAATAACTGGAAACAGGCAATTGATCAAGGACAAATAGCGTTTTTAACACATTATTGGCTAGATGATCGCTTTCCTGATTGTAATTCTGTTACAAAAGTCGGGTGCTGTGATCTAGCGAAACTGGCTAAGTGGGGCAAAAAATATCAATTAAAAGAAAGATGGATTCATCATCGTAGAGATGGTTATTCTCATTTTGATTTGCTTGGGGATAAACAGCTAGAGGTATTGGCAAAAGAAGGTTTGCTTGATCAAGTAAAAGGAAAAATACAAATAGAATAATACATGAGTGGAGGTCTTAGAAATGGAGATAAAATTAACCGATAAAGCGGCAGAATGGTTTGAATCGGAAATGTTTTTACATACAGGTGACTATGTACGTTTCTATGTTCGATATGGTGGATCAAGCCCTATCCAACAAGGGTTTTCTTTAGGAGTGAATAAGGAAGAGCCCATGGATCCAGGTATTGAAATGGAGAAAAACGGGATAACCTATTTTATCGAAATGCGTGATATATGGTATTTTGATAACTATGATCTAATTGTTGATTATGATGAAAAGCAAGATGAACCAATATATAATTATCAATGAAATGGAAGAAAATACTCAGGGACAAATAGAGAAATAGAAGTCAGTCAACCATGACCACAAGTCTTACTGAGTTACCCATTAGTTATAAAGTTTCTAAATAAAACAGCGCTTATCTGATTAATGCAGATAAGCGCTGCTTTATTTAGGAAACATGAATTGCTTTAAATCCCTTCGAGTATAATGAGTAAAGCCTTCTTTTTTTGCGTCATCAATAGGATAAACTCGATAATTTTTAAATTGTGTACTTGAAGTGTACGTGGGATGGAAATCAACATCTTTTATCTTTGTGTAGCTACCTTTACCATCTATTTTTTTTCTGAGTGAAACTTCTATCATTCCGCCAAGGTCCTTATAGGGATTCTCTGTTTTCTGGCCAGAGATAAAATTCCCTAAGGAATAGACCACAAGTCCTTTTTCACCGTTAGGTTTATCAATCCATTCAATTGGTTGTAAGACATGAGGATGATGACCAAAAATAATATCAGCTCCAGCCTCAATAAATTGGTGAGCTAACTCTTTCTGCGTTTGATTAGGTGTTCTTGCATATTCGTCACCCCAATGTAAAGCAAGTAATACGATATCTGACTCTTCCTTAGCTTTGTCAATATCTTGAAGGACTTGCTTTGGCTCTAACATACTCACCAAATAATCTTTATCCGCCGGAATAGGAACACCGTTTGTTCCATAGGAGTAAGCTAAAACAGCGAGTTTAATTCCATTTACGTTGGCAATACGTATTGTGTTTTTGTCTTCTGGACTTTTAAAGGTCCCTGTGTATGGTAGATCTTTTTCTTCGTAATAACCTATGGCACTTAAAATTCCGTTTTCTCCCTTATCCAACATATGGTTATTTGCAGTTGTGACCATATCGACACCGGCATTCATTAGAGCGTCAACAATTTCATGAGGACTATTAAAACTAGGGTAACTTGAAATTCCTAACTCAGTACCACCTGGGATAGATTCTTGATTGGCAATTAAGAAATCAGGCTTGTTTAGCAATGAATAAACGGGTTTAAACAAATGATCAAAATTATATTGATCATCCACTGTCAAAGCTTCATTATAAACTGTGTCATGGATTAAAATATCACCAATTCCTGCAATGACAGCTTCTGTTTCAAAGTGTTTAGGAGTATGTTGGAGTGTATTCTCAGCATTTAGCATTATTTTCTGGTTAGAAGGAAAAATTAATGTTTGCAAGAGCAATAAACCAATAATACCGATCAATAAAAAAGCAAGAGAGATCATCCACTTGAATATTTTGTTTCTTGTCAAATCTCTCCCCCCTCTGCCAGTTTATTATTTTTGGTAATGAGTCTAGGTTTTGATTTTGAAGAAATAAAGATTGAATCAACATTGTTCTCATCAATATCTCATCTTATAGCCATTTCACCTTAGGTTCTGTTTTATCTCGAATTCTTATGATGTTGGCTCGATGTCGAATAATAACGAAAGCTGCTAAAAGTATAACGACAAGAAATAAAAGGTAATCCTGGGTAAACAGCATCTTGATTAATGCATATATAATCGCGAAAATTGCTACAATAATCGAAGACAAAGAAACATATTTTGAAATCTTTAGGCTAATTAAAAAGACAATTACTAATGATATAAATAGAATTGCATCATAGCCTAATAAAATTCCTCCAGATGTTGCAACAGCTTTCCCTCCACGAAACTTAGCGAAAATAGGGAACATATGACCAATAACAGCAAAGATTCCAGGGATTAATGAATGAAGATCAATTGCAAACATCATTGGTAAAAAAATCGTTACCGTTCCTTTTAAAATATCCGCTAAAATAACGACTGTTCCGGCTTTTTTTCCTAAAGTTCGAAATGAATTTGTTGCTCCAAGATTACCACTTCCATGTTCTCGGATATCTATTCCATAAAATACTTTACCAACAATCAAGCCGGAAGGGATGGACCCAATTAAATAGGCCACTAAAAGTATGAATACATATTGCATAGGCATAGCTCCTTTTAAAGTGCGTCAAATGTGTCCAGATGGGACAACCACTGCTCACTTATTGTACCATGAAGAAACTGTAAATGAAAAAACAATTTTCCGTTAGCAACCTTCTTTCAGACGCTTTCACTTGAATCTTTCTCGGGATTAAATTAACATTTAAGTAGTACTAATGCTGAGGAGGTTGTGTATGTCCATTCAGAATCCAGATCGTGGACAAATTGCTGAAATTCTTCATAATGCGAAAAGAATTGCCGTTGTTGGTTTAAGTAACCAACCAAATCGAACATCCTATTCGGTAGCCAAAGCTATGAAAGATTCTGGTTATGAAATCATTCCAGTCAATCCCACAGTAGACGAGGTCTTTGGTATAAAAGCGGTTCCTTCCTTAAAGGAAATCAATGGACATGTTGACATTGTAAATATTTTTAGACGGCCGGAACATTTGCCAGAACTTGCAAGAGACTTTTCTGAGATTAATGCAGACGTATTTTGGGCCCAACTCGGTATTGAAAACCAAGAAGCTTATGACTTTTTAACAGAAAAAGGATATACTGTTATCATGAATCGCTGTATAAAAGTGGAGCATGCAATGACGAAAGAAAAATAAGCGCAAAGTGGCGCTTATTTTTCTTTTACATAAAGTAAATCATTGAATACTAACAGCTATTTGCCAAAATCGATCATTCAGTTATATTATAAGACATATGTGCTATATTATGATACGATAGATAAGGGAACGTATGTTTTGTTAAGGGGTATGAAAGTAGATACCTCCACGATTTTCTTATTTGTGCCGTTTTGAAAGGGGAATATTGTATGACCAAGCTTAATAATAAAGAGTTTGCATATAATGATGATTCTATACAAGTATTAGAAGGCCTAGAAGCCGTTAGAAAACGTCCAGGAATGTATATTGGTTCAACTGATGCACGAGGACTGCATCATCTTGTTTATGAGATCGTGGACAATTCCGTCGATGAGGCATTAGCCGGCTATGGAAATGAAATTATAATCACACTTCATCGTGATCAGAGTGTCAGTGTAGAGGATAAAGGTCGGGGAATGCCAACAGGGATTCACCATACGGGAAGACCAACAACAGAAGTCATTCTTACAGTTCTGCATGCTGGAGGGAAATTTGGACAAGGTGGTTATAAAACAAGTGGAGGACTTCATGGAGTAGGTGCTTCTGTGGTAAATGCCTTATCAGAATGGTTAATCGTAACTATTAAACGGGATGGATTTATTTATGAACAAAAGTTCCATCAAGGCGGTAAACCGGAAACAACGTTAGAAAAATTAGGACCCACCAAACAAAATGGAACGAAAATCCAGTTTAAACCAGATCCAAGTATTTTTAGTGTAACCGAATTTAATTATGATACTTTATGTGAAAGGTTGAGAGAATCGGCCTTCTTATTAAAGGGTTTGAAAATTGAAATCATTGATCAACGTTTTGATCAAAAAGATGTTTTTTTGTATGAGAATGGAATTGAAGCTTTTGTTGAATATTTAAATGAGGAAAAAGACAGTTTGCATCCTGTTGCCTATTTTGAAGGTGAAGCGAATGAAATTGAAGTAGAATTTTCGTTTCAATTCAATGATGGATTTTCCGAAAATATGCTATCATTTGTCAATAATGTAAGAACAAAGGATGGGGGCACTCATGAAGCAGGAGCTAGGGCTGCCATGACAAGAGTGTTCAATGATTATGCTAGAAAAACGGGCTTATTGAAAGAAAAAGACAAAAATCTTGAAGGATCAGATATACGAGAAGGATTGGCTGCCATTATTTCAGTTAAAGTTCCAGAAGGAAAACTTCAGTTTGAGGGGCAAACAAAAGGGAAACTTGGAACTGCAGAAGCTAGATCAGCGGTGGATACTGTTATATCAGAACATTTATCCTATTTTTTAGCAGAAAACCATGATGTAAGTTCATTATTAACTAAAAAAGCGATAAAAGCTTTTCAAGCAAGAGAAGCGGCTCGGAAAGCTCGCGAGGAAGCGCGTAGCGGAAAAAAACGCCGTAAGACGGAAACAATCCTTTCTGGAAAGTTAACACCAGCTCAATCCCGTAATCCACAAAAGAACGAGCTTTATTTAGTTGAGGGGGATTCAGCAGGTGGTTCGGCTAAACAAGGTCGGGATCGTAAGTTTCAAGCTGTTCTTCCTTTACGCGGAAAAGTTATCAACACAGAAAAAGCTAAGCTACAGGATATATTTAAAAATGAAGAGATTAATACAATTATTCATACGATTGGTGCCGGTGTCGGACCGGATTTTAATTTAGAAGATGTAAATTACGATAAAGTCGTCATTATGACGGATGCTGATACAGATGGAGCCCATATCCAAGTATTATTACTAACATTCTTCTATCGTTATATGAAACCATTAATGGAAGCAGGTAAAGTGTTCATTGCTCTTCCACCCCTTTATAAAGTAAGTAAAGGTAGCGGAAAAAAAGAAAAGATTGAATATGCTTGGACAGATGAAGAATTGGATAGTGTGATCCAAAAGGTTGGAAAAGGTTATATGTTGCAAAGATATAAGGGTCTTGGTGAAATGAATGCAGATCAATTATGGGAAACAACGATGAATCCAGATACGAGAACGCTAATTCGCGTGCGGATTGATGATATTGCTCGGGCTGAAAGAAGAGTAACAACATTGATGGGTGACAAAGTAGAACCACGTCGAAAATGGATTGAAAATAATGTTCAGTTTGGTTTAGAAGAAGACCATAGTATCTTAGAAAATGATAATTTGATGGTAGATGGAGGCCCTGGTTTATCGTGAGTATTCAAGAAAAATTTCAAGATTTAGCTTTAGAAGAAGTCATTGGCGACCGCTTTGGTAGATATAGTAAATATATTATTCAAGACCGAGCATTACCGGATGCAAGGGATGGATTAAAACCAGTTCAACGACGTATTTTGTATGCCATGCATATGGAAGGTAATACATCTGAAAAAGGCTTTCGGAAATCAGCTAAAACAGTCGGAAATGTTATTGGTAATTACCATCCACATGGCGATACTTCAGTCTATGATGCGATGGTGAGAATGAGCCAATCATGGAAAGTTCGCAATATGCTCGTTGATATGCATGGAAACAATGGAAGTATTGATGGAGACCCTGCTGCTGCAATGCGTTATACAGAAGCAAGATTATCAAAAGTTTCTTCAGAGCTTTTAAGAGATATTGAAAAACGAACAGTTGATTTTGTTCCTAATTTTGATGATACCTCTTCAGAACCGATTGTCCTCCCAGCTCGTTTTCCCAATTTACTTGTCAATGGGTCTACTGGAATTTCTGCCGGTTATGCTACAGATATCCCACCACATCATCTAGGTGAAGTGATTGATGCAGTTATCATGCGCATGGAAAAGCCGACCTCTCAGGTCGAAGATTTAATGAAAGCTATCAAAGGCCCTGATTTCCCAACTGGCGGGATTATTCAGGGGGTTGATGGTATTAAGAAGGCCTATGAAACAGGTCGAGGAAGAGTGATCGTGCGAGCGAAAACTGAGATTGAAACCATCAGGGGAGGAAAGGAACAGATTGTTGTTACAGAAATCCCTTATGATGTAAATAAAGCTAGTCTTGTCAAGAGAATGGATGAGTTTCGTATTGATCGCAAACTTGAAGGAATCGCCGAGGTCCGGGATGAAACAGATCGAACCGGATTAAGAATTGTAATAGAATTAAAAAAAGAAGCCGATTCCGAGAGTGTTTTAAATTACTTATTCAAAAATAGTGATTTACAGGTGAATTACAACTTCAATATGGTAGCAATTGATCAGCGTCGCCCTAAATTAATGGGACTATGTGATTTGTTAGATGCTTATATTGCCCATCAAAAGGAAGTCATTACTAATCGCTCTCGATTCGATCTTGAAAAAGCCAAGGAAAGACATCATATTGTCGAAGGACTAATGAAGGCACTTTCCGTATTAGATGAAGTGATCGCGACCATTAGAGCTTCTAATGATAAACGAAATGCGAAGGATAATTTAATCGCTAAATTCTCTTTTACTGAAAAACAGGCAGAAGCTATTGTTTCATTGCAACTTTATCGCTTAACGAATACCGATGTCACGGCTTTACAAGCTGAGGCAGAAGAGCTACTACAAACGATCAGTAAGTTATCTGCTATTCTTGCTAGTGAGCAAAAATTATTATCGGTAATCAAAAAGGAATTAAAAGAAATTAAAAAGAAGTATCAAGATGAGCGACGAACAGTTATTGAAGAAAAGATTTCTGAGATTAAAATAAATCTAGAAGTGATGATCCCTAGTGAAGATGTGATCGCAACTGTGACTAGAGAAGGTTATATTAAACGAACGAGTCTCCGTTCTTTCGCTGCTTCCAATGGTCAAGATCTAGCTATGAAAGAAACAGATCGACTTTTATTGCAAGAGGAAGTAAATACAACAGATACATTATTACTCTTTACGAATAAAGGGAATTATTTATTTTTCCCTGTTCATGAATTGCCTGATATTAGGTGGAAAGACATGGGGCAGCACATTGCTTCTCTTATCCCAATTGAACGCGATGAAGAAATACTTAAAGTTATTCATGTGAAAGAATTTGAGGAAGCAACCAATCTTGTGTTTGTGACGAAAAATGGGATGGTAAAGAAAAGTTCCCTTGCATCCTATAAAGCGATGCGTTATTCAAGACCACTTGTTGCCATTAATATAAGGGAGGGAGACGAGTTAATTGAGATCTTTTTAACGGATGGCCAGCAAGACCTTATCTTTGCGACACACTTAGGTTATGTTCTTTGGTATCCCGAATCTGAGGTAGGCATTGTTGGGCCAAGAGCGGCAGGAGTTAAAGCGATTAGTTTAAAAGAAGGTGACTTCGTCGTTGGAGCTGATCATACTTCAACAGATCGTTCGCCATCTGAACAAGCAATCTGTGTTGTCACTCAGCGAGGAGCAATTAAGAAAATGCGCCTAGCCGAGTTTGAGCGGGCCACAAGAGCCAAACGAGGTCTAATTACATTGAGAGAATTAAAAAATAACCCCCATCGTTTGATTGGCATGAAGATCGTAGATGATCGAGACGAACTTATTATTAGGACAGAGAATGGAAAAGAAGAAATAATCTCAGTATCTACCCTGAGGTATAATGATCGGTATTCAAATGGATCGTTTGTCATTGATGAGAAAACAGATGGAAAAGCCAATCTTCTTTATAAAAAAACCAGCTCCAAGGACGATTAGTATCCTGGGAATTTTAAGACATCAAGTACATTATAATTAAGTGTGCTTGATGTCTTTTTTCTATTGATAAATAGATCAGGAAAAGATAAGTAAAAAAAGATATTTTTTCAAGAAAGTTATAAATATACTATTGTATTTATTTTTATTCACAGTATAATAATAAATATCCAATAAAGTTCAAGATTATCAAGATAAAGACACAGATTAGCTGAATATAAACATTGTAAGTTATACTTTAAATATACAGTTGCGGACGAATTTATAGGAGTGAAACTAATGAAAATAGGAATTGTGGGTGCGACAGGTTATGGAGGAGCAGAATTATTAAGGATATTGCAGGCACATCCAGAATTCTCGATTACATCTTTATACACCTCATCACAACAGGGGAAAAACATAGACGAACATTATGCCCATTTAACTGGGTTATTCCCACAAAAGTTAGAAGAGATAAATCCCAAAAAAATGGCGGAAGAAACAGATCTTATCTTTTTAGCTACACCATCAGGAATTTCTTCTAAATTAGCCCCAGAGCTTGTAGAGCAAGGCTGTTCAGTCATTGACTTATCTGGAGATTTCCGTATTAAAAATCAAATGAAATATGAACAATGGTACAAGAAAAAAGCAGCTGATCGATTTTGGCTAGAAGAGGCCATCTATTCTTTACCAGAACTGAATCGAGAAAAAGTAAAGGGTGCAAAATTCATTTCAAATCCAGGGTGTTATCCTACTGCTACCTTATTGGGGCTCGCGCCATTAGTGAAGAAAGGGTTACTAACGGAGAATTCAATCATCATCGATGCTAAATCTGGTGTTTCTGGTGCAGGGCAATCAGCGAGCTTAGCCACCATCTACAGTGAATTAAATGAAAATTTAAAAGTTTATAAAGTAAATCAACATCAACACATACCAGAAATTGAACAAATGTTAGAAAGTTTAGGTTATGTAGCTCCTATTACATTTCAAACACATTTAATACCGATGACAAGAGGAATTATGGCGACGATATACGGAAATATAGATACCAACATAACGAAGGAAGAAATATGGGATATTTACCAACAATCCTATTCAGATGAGCCCTTTATTAGATTGAGAAAGTTAGGTAATTTCCCGACAACAAAAGAAGTGGCGGGTTCTAACTATTGCGATATCGGACTAGATTTTGATGAACGAACTTCCAGGGTAACGATTGTCTCAGTGATTGATAATTTAATGAAAGGAGCTGCTAGTCAAGCAGTTCAGAATGCAAATATTATGTTCGGGTTTGATGAAACATTGGGACTTCAATTCAGTCCTGTATATCCATAGATCAGTTTTTAGAGGAGTGTTCAAAATGAAGATAGCTAGTAAACAGCCGATTTCTAAAGTAACAGAGGGGAGTATTGTATCACCTCAAGGTTATTCTGCCGCCGGTCTTCACACGAAGGTAAAGCGTAAAAGAAATGATTTAGGAGTTTTATATAGTGAGGTTCCTGCAGAGGCAGCTGCTGTTTATACGCTGAATCAAATTATTGCTGCTCCTCTCCTAGTTACAAAAGAAAGTATAGCGAAAGAAGGCAAGATTCAAGCGGTTGTCATTAATAGCGGGAATGCAAATGCATGTATGGGAAAGCAAGGATATTTGGATGCGGAAACGATGAAAAAATCTGTTTCAAAACGTTTTTCTATCCAAGATCATTTAGTTGCAGTCGCATCTACAGGTGTAATAGGTGAAAAAATGCCGATGGATAAAATTATTCCTGGGATTGATAGCATTACCCCTAAAAAAACTAATCAGGCAGCATATGATTTTAATGAATCTATTTTAACGACAGATACTTGTATGAAATCTACTTGTTATGAAACTTATATTGATGGCAAGAGGATTACTATGGGGGGATCGGCAAAAGGATCGGGAATGATTGCTCCTAATATGGCAACAATGCTTGGATTTATAACGACTGATGCTAATATTTCCCATCCCCACTTACAAACAGCTCTGAGAGATATTACAAATGAAACTTTCAATCGAATTACTGTTGATGGAGATACATCTACAAATGATATGGTGCTTGTAATGGCGAATGGTTTAGCAGAAAACAAGCCACTTTCACCGACCCATCAGGAATGGGAAACGTTCAAACAATTATTAAAACAAGTTTGTGAAGAACTTGCGATTATGATTGCGAAAGACGGAGAAGGTGCAACAAAATTAATAGAGGTAAAGGTTAAAGGGGCAATTTCTTCTGCTGATGCTGGAAAATGTGCCAAAACCGTAGTAGGTTCAGATCTGGTGAAAACGATGGTCTATGGTTCTGATCCGAATTGGGGACGGCTAATGATGGCAATCGGGAGAAGCGGAATTACTTTAGACCCGCATACTATTGATATCGCTATTGGGCCATATGCACTTCTTTCAAAAAGTGAACCAGCTAATTATAGTGAAAAATTATTAAGTCAGTATTTAGATAATGAAAAGGTCGAAATTAATATCAATTTAAATATGGGGAATGGTTCTGGTAAAGCATGGGGCTGTGATCTTACCTATGATTATGTCCGCATCAATGCTAGTTACCGCACATAATTGGAGGGAAATCAAAATGGAAAAAATTATTGTCATCAAATGCGGTGGCAGCATGATTGATGACCTATCTGATAAATTCTTCATGGATATAAAACAAATGCAAGAAAATGGATTTAAGCCCATTATCGTCCATGGTGGAGGACCAGCTATTAATCGTCTACTAGAGAATTTACAAATACAGTCAGAGTTTATTAATGGTTTAAGAAAAACAACTCCGGAAGTAATGGAAGTTGTAGAAATGGTTTTATCTGGAAGTATTACAAATAAACTAGTTCGTTCCATGCATACCTATGGGATCTCCGCAATTGGAATGACTGGATCTGACAGCGGACTAATTCAAGCCGAAGCAAAAGACTTTGAGAATCTAGGTCTTGTCGGTGAAGTAACAACTATCAATCGAGAGTTATTACTTAAATTACTTTCTATGAATCTAATTCCTGTCATTTCACCCATTGCGATTAGTGAAAATTCGAATGAATATTATAATGTTAATGCAGATTCTGCAGCAGCAGCGATCGCGGTAGCTATGAGTGCTGAAAAGATTTTATTTGTTACAGATGTACCGGGGATTTTAAAAGATCAACAAGTTATAGAGACTGTTTCTCAAAATGAAGTCCATTCTCTTATTGAAGAGGGGGTTATTACAGGGGGAATGATCCCGAAAGTATTAGCCGCTCTCAAAAGCCTTGAAGGAGGAATGAACCGCGTTATGATTGTCAGTGGGAAATCTCCATTATATAAAAAAGGGCAATTTATTGGGACAACGATTTTAAAAGAACAGAAAGTGGTGAGCTTTGGATGACCTATTTATTTGAAAATTACGGCCGATGGGATTTAGAACTAGTAGCTGGTAAAGGGACGAAAGTTATTGATATAAACGAAAAAACATACTTGGATTTCACATCAGGGATTGGTGTTTGTAATTTAGGTCATTGTCACCCAGAAGTTGTAGCAGCTTTAACAGATCAGGCTAATACTTTATGGCATACTTCCAATTTATTTAAAAGCTCTTTACAAGAAAAGGTAGCAGAACAACTCACAAATAATTCTGCAGGAAATGCGGTTTTCTTTTGTAATAGCGGGGCTGAAGCCAATGAAGCTGCGATAAAATTAGCTCGTAAATATACAGGGAAAACAAAGGTCATTACATTTTATCAATCCTTTCACGGACGCACATTTGCGACAATGGCTGCAACAGGTCAAGATAAAGTGAAACAAGGATTCGGTAACATGCTAGAAACATTTGTCCATATCCCATTCAATAATATTGAAGCATTGGAAAAAGAGATTGATCAAGAAACAGCGGCTGTGATGCTCGAAGTTATTCAAGGAGAAGGTGGCGTTCATCCAGCTACCGAAGAATTTTTACAAGCGGTAGAGAAAATATGTAAAGAATATGGTGCATTATTGATCATCGATGAGGTACAGACAGGGATTGGAAGAACAGGCAAACCTTTTGCATATCAACATTATTCTATCTCTCCAGATATTATAACTTTAGCAAAAGGGCTTGGAAATGGAATACCTGTTGGCGCTATCGTTGGTAAAGAAAAATTAACAGAGGCTTTTACACCAGGAAGTCACGGTTCTACATTTGGTGGTAATCCACTGGCGATGTCTGCCGCTAAGAAAACATTGGAACTTATTTTCCAAGCAAATTTTCTTAAAGATGTGACTGAGAAAAGTGATTATTTAGTAGCGAAATTGAAAGAAATATTGGTAAATTGCCAAACGTTTAAGACCATTCGCCACAAGGGACTTATGGTTGGTATAGAGTTTTCTGAGGAAGTAGCCCCCTTAATGGCTGAACTTAGAAAATCGGGATTAATTGTTTTAAATGCGGGGCCAAATGTTTTACGTCTTCTCCCGCCATTAACAGTAACTAAAGCCGAAGTTGATGAGGCAATTGAACTTATCAATCAAACATTAACACAAACTGTATAAAGGGATTTTTTTAAGCTAAAATGTATAAAAATCCATTTTTAACTATAAAGATACAAAGGGAGTCGGTATGAATGAAAGGTATAATCCAATTAGCAAATAAAAAACAATATACCGGCCTATGGCACGGGGATGTGACCCATTGCAAAGGAGAAATTATTTTTTATACAGGGATGGGAAACTTTTTAGAATTTATGACAGATCCTGAAACAAAAGGGAAAATTGTAGTGGCCACTTATCCAGGAGTCCTTCATTCCCACTTTGATCCTGCCAAGTTTGAAAGTGAAGATTTGCAGTTGAGCGCTTTAATCACTCAACAAGAAATATTAGTTCATTCTGATGTTGAAGAAAGCTGGCTATCCTTCTTTAATGAAAGAGGAATTCCGATTATGAGTAGTATGGATACCCGGACTATCATTAAGGAGTTATTAAAAGATGGAGAAATGTCTGCAGAGCTGACTGCTGAAGATCATAAATTAGATTCCCAAGCCGACTGTCAAAAGACAAAAAGTGAAGAAAAACCTATAGTGTTGAATGCGAATGAGAAAAATAATCTAGTTGTACTTAATTTTGGCATTAAAAAGTCATTACTTAATTGGTTAAAAAGTTTCCATTGTAAACTGACGATTCTTCCTGCTGGGACAACGGCTTCTGCCATTACTGAAATTGCACCTGATGGAGTGATCTTTTCTGGAGGAAGCGGCCATCCAGGTGAATATCAACAGTATTTTGAAGACTATGCTAAGGTAGCAAAGTCATATCCCACAATGGCGTTTGGTTTGGGACATCAAATTCTCGCTCTTGCTTTTGGAGGAAATATTGAAAAAATGAAATGGGGACACAGGGGTTGTAAACATGCAATCTATCACACTTCCTCTAAGCAGGTATATTTAACGAATCAGAATCATGGGTATCATATTTCTTTACAAGACCTTGAAGAGACTGGTTTTAAGCCATCGTTTCTTTCCGTGCAGGATGGTGATGTTGAAGGGTTAATTCATCAGGATTTCCCTATTACTACTTACCAATTTCATCCAGATGGAACTAATTATAAGTTAGAGTCATTTATAAAAACTGCTTATTTTAAACAATTGGAACAAAGTAAAGGGGAAAAGTTGTATGCCGAAGCGAAATGACATCAAGAAAGTACTCGTTATTGGTTCAGGGCCCATTATGATAGGGCAAGCAGCGGAATTTGATTACGCTGGTACCCAGGCTTGCCTAGCTTTGAAAGAGGAAGGAATCAAAGTTGTGTTGGTCAATAATAATCCAGCTACCATTATGACTGATGAGCAAATTGCTGATATCGTTTATTTTGAACCAATGACAGTGGACAGTATTGAAAAAGTTATTAAAAAGGAAAAGCCAGATGCGATTCTAGGAACCTTAGGCGGACAGACAGGACTGAACTTAACGGTTAAATTATATGAAGAAGGTATTCTTCAACAAAACAATGTCGAAGTATTAGGAACATCGCCAGAATCAATTCGTGAGGGAGAAGATCGAGAGGCATTTCGTAGTTTGATGCATAAATTAGGGGAGCCAGTTCCGGAGAGTGAAATTATCCATACAGTTGAAGAAGCGGTGAATTTCGCCACTAAGATCGGCTATCCTGTTATTATTCGACCAGCCTACACACTTGGAGGTGGGGGCGGTGGAATTGTTTCCACCGAGAAAGAGCTAATCTCCGTTGTTAAAAAAGGCTTAGAAGCAAGTCCAATTACACAATGTTTAATAGAAAAGAGTATTGCCGGATTTAAAGAATTAGAATTTGAAATGATCCGTGATAACAATGATACTTGTATTGCTATTTGTAGTATGGAAAACTTTGACCCCGTTGGTGTACACACAGGCGATTCCATTGTCATTGCTCCGCAGCAAACATTAAGTAGCGATGAATATGCGACCTTATATGGATCAGCTGTTAAGATTATTCGCGCTTTAAAAATTATCGGCGGATGCAATATTCAGTTTGCACAAGATCCACATTCTAGCCAATACTACTTAATTGAGGTTAACCCTAGATTAAGTCGTTCATCAGCGTTGGCCTCCAAAGCTACTGGTTATCCGATTGCGAAAATGGCAGCAAAGCTATCTCTAGGTTATCAATTACATGAATTAACTAATCCAGTTACCGGGATTACTTTTGCTAGTATGGAGCCGGTTGTCGATTATACAGTGGTAAAAATGCCTAGATGGCCATTTGATAAGTTTCTTGAGGCTGACCGTAAATTGGGAACCCAAATGAAAGCAACAGGAGAAATCATGGCCATTGATCGTCACTTACCAGGAGCTCTTCAAAAAGCGATCCGTTCATTAGAAATGCCTACGTTAGGACTCGAATTTAAAGATCTTTCAAACTATCCAATTGAAAAGTTGTGGCAATCTGTCTTATTACCCGATGATATCCGTCTTTTCTCTATTCTAGAACTTATGAGACGTGGCATTTCAGTTAAAGAGATCCATGACGAAACATCAATTCAACCTTTTTTCTTGGAAAATCTGGAACTACTTGTCCAAATGGAGAATAAAATAAAGGAAACCAATTTATCTGAGATCGAAAAAGATTTCTATAAGAAAGTGAAAGGACTTGGTTTTTCCGATGCCTGGTTAGCAGATACTTGGCAAACAAGTTTAAAGCAGGTTAGATTAAAACAAAAAGAGTTAGGAATACAGCCTGTATATAATATGGTTGATTCCTGTGCAGGTATATATCCAGCTGCGGCCCCTTATTTTTACTCAACATGGAAGGGAAAAGGGGATACATTTACTAAAAAGGATAAACCTAAAATCGCTATTATCGGTTCAGGTCCTGTTAGAATAGGGCAAGGAATTGAATTTGATTATTGTACGGTACATGGAGTTTTAGCTTTAAAAAAAGCTGGCTATGAGGCAATATTAATTAATAATAACCCAGGGACTGTAAGTACTGATTTTCAAATAGCAGATCGTTTGTACTTTGAACCACTTTCTGCAGAAGATGTACTAAATGTACTTGATTACGAGCAACCTGATGGCGTGATTATTCAATTAGGAGGTCAAACTTCTATTAATTTAGCCCAAGTTCTAGAAGAAAATGGCATTCCACTTCTTTCTATTTCTCAAGAGCAAATTGATGTTTTGGAAGATCGCGATCGTTTTTATACCTTATTACAAGAATTGCAGATACCTCACATACCTGGTGTATCTGCGGGAAATGAAGATGAATTGTTAGCTAAGATAGAAGCGGTAGGATACCCACTTTTATTACGTCCTTCTTATGTTATTGGTGGGCAAGGGATGTTGATTATAGAGCGAGAAGAACAGTTGCAAAATCATCTACACAAAATAGCCTATCCTGTATTATTGGATGCTTATTATAAAGGGAAAGAAATGGAAATAGATGTTCTTTCAAATGGTCATAATATTTATGTTCCTGGCTTCTTTGAACATATTGAAAAAGCAGGTGTCCATTCAGGTGATAGTATGGCAGTGACACCTCCGATAACAGTTTCTCAAGAAGATCAACAAAAAGCTTATCATTTTGCTGAACAAATTGCGAAGAAACTCAGCTTTAAAGGTATTTTTAATGTACAGTTTGTCGTGTACAATGATGAAGTGTATGTTTTAGAAGTTAATCCTAGGGCTTCGCGTACAGTACCAATTATTAGTAAGATGACTGGGGTAAACTTGATCGAAGAATGTATTAATATCCTAATTGGAAAAGATATCATACAGGAAAAACCAATTAAGCAAAATTATTATGCTATTAAAAATCCAATCTTTTCTACTGGTAAACTTGATGGAGTAGACCCTATTTTGACACCTGAAATGAAATCGACAGGAGAAGTGATTGCTTTTGGTCATAGTTTTAATGAGGCCCTAACGAAAGCGATAAATTGGGATGGTCATTCTATCCAACCCGATTCAGCAATCTATGTTGATGCTGATGAAACGGATTTTGCTAATATCCAAGAGATTCTAAATCAATATGGTATTGCCATCACCGATGCTCCTTTTAACGAGTGGCTAAAGAATAGTAGAGGTTCTATCCTTGTCAGCTTCTCAGAGACGGATGTTTCTGCAGACAAAAGAATGGCTGCATCTGCGGCCCAACATAAAGTGATCACAGAAATGGAGACTTTGATAGCAATTCTAAAAGTAATAAAGCAAGAGATTATTCCTCCTGTATCTTTACATGAATGGCATCAGATAAAACAGAAAAAAGAGAAGGTGATGTAATGGAAACGATAATCAATCAGTTAAAAGGAAGAGACTTTTTAACATTAGCAGACTTCTCATCAGAGGAAATTATTCAATTAATAGAAAATGCGATTGAGTTAAAAAAATTACAAAAACAAGGGATTACTCACCATTATTTAAAAGGAAAAACATTAGGAATGATTTTCGAAAAATCATCTACTAGAACACGCGTTTCTTTTGAAGTTGGAATGAATCAACTAGGAGGCCATGCCTTATTTTTAAGCAGCAATGACATTCAATTAGGAAGAGGAGAGACAATCGCCGATACAGCTAAGGTCTTATCGCGTTATGTCGATGGCATTATGATCCGCTCTTATGAGCATGCTGGTGTTGAAGAATTAGCAGCTCATGCCGATGTCCCTGTAATTAATGCCTTAACAAATGATTTTCATCCTTGTCAAGTCTTAGCAGATTTAATGACATTATATGAAGTAAAAGGGGAGTTGAAAGGCAGAAAGCTAGCTTATATCGGTGATGGCAACAATATGGCCCACTCACTACTGATTGGTTGCGCAAAGCTTGGAATGGATTGCTCGATTGCCTCCCCAATAGGATACGAGCCCAAACAAGAGATTGTTAATTTAACTTTAAAAATTGCCACAGAAACGGGAGCTAAGATTCTTATCACGAATGACGCGAAAGAGGCTGTTCAAAACGCTGATGCCGTATATACAGATGTTTGGACGAGCATGGGATGGGAAGAGGAAGAGACAGTTCGTTTAGAGACTTTCCAATCATATCAAGTAAATAGTGAGCTAATGTCATATGCAGACCAAGAAGCGATCTTCCTTCATTGTTTACCTGCCAAAAGAGGGCAAGAGGTAACTGCCGAAGTGATTGATGGTCAACAGTCTTACGTCTTTGATGAAGCGGAGAATCGTTTGCACGCTCAAAAGGCTCTTATGGTTGCTTTAATGAGCGAATAAAGTCTTTAAACTAATTTTTCAAGATGAAATCATTCTTAGATTTCATCTTTTTTATATGGAAGGAGGAAATAGGGAATTATAGCAGTCGCCTAGAACTTAAGGATTAATTCTAAACATTCACCCATATAGGCCTTTTCCATATAATGAAGTAATAACAATTATTAAGGAGGAGTTGGAAAATGGAAAAGCTACAGGTAAACCAGCTTACTGTGATCATCGTTCCTCCAGCAACAAATTTCGCTCCGGTGGATGGACGACAATATATAATTGATCCGCTGTTTGGTACAAATCGCGTTTTAACAATAGGTTTGTCATCTAATCGTTGTTGTGAAGATAAAATCGAAAAGCCATTCATACTAGAATGGATGCCAAAACTAGGGGAATATGTCCTTACAGGAAAACTTAATTATTTCGAAACAACTTTACGAGAGAAAAATAGCAAGCCAGTTCAGCAATGGAGAAATAAAATCACGCAAGTATTAGCACTAATAATAAAGTCGGACTATTATTTATTTCAACATGTGCCATGGTTATTGGATGCACCAATTTTGCTTGAACTGTATAATCGACAATCTCAATTGATAAAAATAGAAAATTTCGGCACACCACGAAAATATATGTTAGAAGAAAAAGCTGAATAATAATTTTAAGTTGACCGGATATTAATATTCCGGTTTTATTTTCGAGTAAAACTGAAAATAGTTTAAAATTCCAAAAAAATAATTTTGTCTCATTAATAATAGTATACTTGAGCTATGAGACCTATTAATTTAGTACAGGTACAACTTCCGATAATATATATTATGTAAACTAGAAAAATAAAACATAATATAATAACTACCACCATTCTTCTCTAGGTTGTTCATACAATAAGAAATTTCTAGACGCGTTTGTTATAGTTATACTTTTACAGATGAATTTCCAGAAATTAACCAAGCAACTTACATTAGCCTTTATAGTCGGTTTCTTCTTTTTTACACTAAATCATTCTCCTAATGAGATTTATTTGTCCTCTATGAAACCATTTAAAAAAACGATTGATTGGAATTCCATTATAGTGCTCATCGATCATGTGGAGCCACTCATTATCTACATCTTTAAACCTTTTTAAAGTATTACTTCTAACATCATTTAAGTTCTGAATATAATAACATAAATCATTACCACGTATCTTTTCTCTTCCTTCATCGCCTAATCGGATAGCTGCTCCCCATTGAATTTGTTCATCTTTGTTTAGTTCTCTTTCCTCAAATGTATTAATGAAGTAGGCATATTCAATAGCAGCAATATGTAATAAAAGGGCTCCGATCGAATTGCTATTTACATCTAACAATGAATCTAGCTGTGTTTGGGTTAATCCCTGGACACTGCTAAGGGTAACATTTCTAGTATAATTCATCATGCAGATTAAGTAGCTAACCTGTTCTGCATGGCCATCAATTTTCGTGATAATCATCTTATTTCACCTCCCTTTGTTATTATTTAATGAAAAAGTTTGGTTCCTTAGTAGATTGAAAATTCAGAATGGTCTTGATATTTAATCAATAATTTAGCATCTATTTACCAATCAATTCCTGACTAAATATCCTTATATTAACAAAATATCTCATGAATATTTCCATCAGGATCTGCAAAAAAGGCGGTTGTCTGACCCCATGGCATTTCCGAAGGTTCTTTTATCGGGGTTGCGCCCTTTTTAATTATATCTTTATAGGAATTCTCAACTTCTTTTGGTGTTTCACAAGGAAAAGCCAATTCAAACGATTGTCCTTTCTTTGCCTCTTTAAAAGAACTATGGCCATCAGTAATATCTGACATAATTTGTCTCGAACATATTGAAAACCTTACTCCCTCATTATTGAACTCAACATTACTTGGAGATTCGCTTTGAATTGTAAATCCTAAGACATCTCGGTAAAAATTAGTCATTACTACTATGTCATCCGTTACTATAGTTATCAGATTTACTTCAGCTCTCATTTTATCTTTTCTCCTCACTTTCTTTTCAATTTTGAGCGTCTTGGAACAGAACTGAACTCCTATGTATCATCGTCCCGATACATTTCCAAATCTTGCCTCCATCTTGATTCCAATTTTAATTTTAGATTTAGAAAATAACATTTGCAAAATAAAAACTTGGTAAATATTTAATACGACAAATATCAGTTTTTATCCTTTAATTTTTTTATTTTTTATTCAATAGTTGGCTGATGAGGAAGATCTGACCGTAATATCTAATTAAAATGTTCCCTCAGTTAGATTTATAGTAATTTTAAAGACTATTAATCTCACTCAAAAGTATATCTAGTGCTTCACTCTTTTGTGAGGACTTCATTTTTTCTTGAAAACTTATCTTATTTTTATAGATTTTATCTACATGTGCCAATAATGTCTCATTATTAAGGTTTTCTTCCTCCAAGGTAATGGAATACCCTTTATTTTCAAAGGCTTTGGCGTTTAATATTTGATCACCCCTACTTTGATCTAATCCTAAAGGTATAATGAGCATTGGTTTGCGGAGGGCTAAAAATTCAAATATCGCATTAGAGCCACCTCTTGTCATGATGATATCTGTGGCAGCTAAAATATCTGGTAATTCATCATGCAGATATTCAAATTGACGATAACCAGGAAACATGGAAAACTGCTCATCTTTGTTCCCCTTTCCACATAAATGAACAATTTGGTATTTCTTAGTGAGTTCTTTTAAAGATGATCTAACGACTTCATTAATTGTTTTTGCGCCTAAGCTACCGCCCATTATCGTTAAAATAGGGAGCTGAGAATGAAATCCAAGGAAAGATCTTGCACGTCTAACTGAGCCTTTCATAATTTCTTTTCTAATTGGTGAACCAATCGTAATCGTTTTATGTTCTGGAAAAAATCTTTTTGCTTCATCGAATGAGGTAAAGATTTTCGTAGCAAATCTTTGTGAAATTTTGTTAGCCAGTCCAGGTGTCATATCACTTTCATGAATAAAGACAGGAATTTTAAGTGTTTTTGCAGCTAAAATTACAGGTACGGAAACAAATCCACCTTTTGAAAAAACTAGATGGGGGTTTAAATTTTTAAGAATTTTTTTCGCTTCAAAATATCCTTTTAAGACATGGAAAATGTCTTTCACATTTTGAACATCAAAATACCTTCTCAATTTTCCACTATGAATGCCGTAATAAGAGATATTCAGTTTTTGGATCAATTCTCTTTCAATGCCTTTTCTAGAACCAACATAAGATATATCCCAATCTTGGCCTAGTTCTTTTATGATCGCGATATTAGGTGTCACATGTCCCGCTGATCCACCACCAGTAAAGACAATCTTTTTATTTTTCATAGCTTCTCCTTTATAGCTAGCTTATTTTATTTCTTGTGGGAAGTTCTGTTTGCATTTCGGTTTTTCATCGGTGAAAAGTATTACGGTTCGCATTAACAGAAAATAATCTTTTCTAAAAAGCCGTAGATAGTGAATACATCTCTACGGCTTTTTCTTATAGCTTCACTTTATTCAATTCATCTAAAAGTTGATGCAAATCACCGAGTTGTTGAATTTCAAAAGTGGGAATCACTTCTGTTCTCTCTTTATTTTCACGATTGATCCATACGGACTTCATTCCAATCCGATTAGCCCCAAGTATATCGGTCATTAAATTATCTCCCACCATAATCGCTTCTTCCTTATGTAACGACATTAAGGATAAAGCATGTTCAAAAATGGTTGGATCTGGTTTTCCTTTCCCAAAACCACCAGAAATAACGATTTGCTCAAAATAAGGTGTAAGTTCAGGTGTAATGGTAAGCTTAGTTTGCTGCAAATCAGGAGATCCATTTGTTAGAAGTAAAAGCCGATAATCTTCTTTTAAACGGTCTAATACAGCAAAAGTATCTTCATATACAAACGGTAATTTCTTTCGCTCTTCCGGAAAACGTTCAGCCAATTCAAAACCAAAATCTGTATCATTAATACCGAGAGATTGTAATCCTAATGTCCATGCATCTTTTCGGTAAGTTGGAACGATGTCCTTCATCTTCCTGAATTCATCATGATCATCACGAAAGTTTCCCCAAAGTCCTTCAAATGGATTAATGCCGATCATTTGTGTAAAAGGGTATGTTTCGTACGAGGCATAAAGCTTTGAAGCATGCTCACGGACCGCGTCCTCAAGTTTCTCCGCTTCTACCCCATAACGTTCTTCCGCAATTTTACATGTAGACTTAAAAGCTTCTCGTATGCTTTTTTTGTCCCATAGTAACGTATCATCCAAATCAAAAAAAACAGCTTTAATCATGTTGAACCTCTCTCCATTTATATGTAATTTATATTATGAGTTTACCATAATATTAATATAAGAAGTGTTTGATAAATGAAAAACTTGCATATTAATGAAAGACCTTACCATAAAAAGTAAGGTCTCCAACATTTAATAAGACAACGAAACAGATGCCAATTCGTTACTATGACTATGATACTTTGCTTTCAATTTCTACTTGCTCTGATTTATTCTTAAGGTAAAAAATAACACCCATTAAACTTACTAAAATAAAGGCAAAGCCAACCATTGTCCATAACGTAACAGAAATAGCGAAACGATCGATTAATTCACCTACAAGCTTTGGTAAAATTGCGCCACCTAACCCACCTAGCGCAACTAAGAGACTTGTTGTTCTCTCTTCATGTCCTTTGGAAGTATCATTAATAATCAGCAAGCCAATCGAGAAAATTCCGCCCATTAATAATCCAGTAAAAAAGATCGCCCCATAACTAATCCAAATGGATGGGGATAAGGCAAAAACAATTAATCCTAAAAATTGTCCAATACAGCTAACTACGAATAGCTTTGTATAACCAATTCTGTCAACAATAAATGTCATAAACATACGCCCAATTGTCATCGCCAACCAAAAAACAGTAATACTTAAAGCTAGGGAGGAAGCTTCTAATTGCGTTGTTTTATGTAGGATGGTTGGTAAATAGTTGGGTAAAACCATTTCAGCTCCAACGTACATAAAGAAAAAAACGGCCCCGATGATTACTATTGGAATTTGATTCCGAGTATACCGAAGTTTTTCGGGTTTCCTGCCATTTTCATCTACTTGCTTAGGCTGCTTTTTTAAAACAGAATCCATCTCACCAAAGGAGGAGAAAAGCCAAAACAGCAATGTTATCGTCGTGACACAGGCTACAAAGGAAAAGGAGACATTCCAGATATTCTTGGCAATAAGAAAGGCAGAAATAATCGGGATTAACAAGGCTCCCACACCAAAGAATACCTCAACAAGTATTAACGTAGATGCCTTTTTTTCTTTTAAGTGAGCAACAATTAAGGCAGCAACAACTGTTTCACCGATACCTATCCCTGCTCCAGCAAATGGAGCAACAAATAATAATAAATTCCAATTTGGTAGTGAACCAAAAATAAATTGGGAAATAGCAAATGACAGTAAGGCAATGGCTAAAGTAATTCTTCTACCCAATCGATTTACTAGTAACGGTGCCACTAATACCCCTACCAAAAAACCTAAAAATTGATTCATGATCAGTTGTCCACCATCACCATATTGAATTCCATATGATGAGACCATTGGTTCTAAGATCGTACCAATAATAATATGGCCAAAACCATTCAAACAATAAATAAGACAGGCAATCCAAATAAACTTTTTCATTCTATGATTCTCCTATGTATTCTTCTGCTGTATTATGCATCCATCCCATATTATCAGGAATCCTGCATAAGGTCTAATAGTTTTCATAAAAATAAAATTTTTTAATTAAAACTCCATCTCAGTTGTTCAGAGATGGAGTGAGCGCATGTCGGCAGCGTTCCAAGTTATTTAGCGAGAAACTTGCCTGCACTGATACAATCTTCTGCACAGCGCACAAACACCCGATAATTCTCAGCCAGGAAGATCCCAATAATCAAGGTTAAGCCAAAAAAATTATTGTTTAGTCAATAAAAAGATATTATGTTTAATGATTGCTAAATCCTTGCATACAGATAGTGAAAAGAGAAAAAAGAGGAATTCTAATGAATGAAATCATAAAAGTATTTTTCATTACCTTTATAAGTGATTTGGATAATTTCATTATTTTAGGGGCGATTATTCGAAAACATCCTCAAGTCAACATTGTTTTACCTGCGGCTGTCGTTCTTACATGTGCACGCTCACTTTATATTGTCGTAATGGATACGCTTCTAACTATGCCAGTTATCCACGTCATAATGGGCATGATTTTACTCTTTATTGCTTTAAAACTTGTTACAAAATCATTTACCAATGAAACCTTCTCCCCTCCTTTTAATCGCTCAATTTCCATTAGGGTGAAAGTTTTATTGCTCTTAGCAGCAACAGATTTTTTGATTTGTTTAGATAGTGTGGTTATCATTTCCGAGCTCTCAGAAAATATGTCCATGGCTATTATCGGAATTTTTTTAAGCTTACTTGTTTCTCTTTGCTTTTTACCGTTCATAATAAAAATAGCTTCAAAATTCGCGTGGATCAACATTATTGCGGGTGCCTTTATTGCCCAAACAGCGGTGATCGGAATGATTGGTGATCCATGGTTAAAAGGATGGATATTATCGCTAAATTCTTTTTTTCCTAATGTTAATCTCATTCATATTTCAGCTAATATTGTCATCATTTTGGTGATCTTGGTTGGATGCTACTCCTATATAAATAGTATTCGGCAAAATCATTTAAAATAAAGTCAAACGCTTCTCAGTAAGTAAAAAATCGATTGCACCAGCTTTCTTACTTATTGTTTTACCACAAAATCACTCGGATAGCTTTGTCGCTGTCAATGAATAGATCTATTTGGTAGACTAACCCTATAGTTGTAGTGAACCATTAGATTGAAGAGGTGAGTGATTTGGAGCAAACAGCCTTAATTAGTATCGTCATTATTCTTGGAATTGGGATTTTTTCACAATGGTTAGCATGGAGGATTCAATGGCCTTCTATTGTTATTATGTCCATAGCTGGAATATTAATTGGACCCGTGTTTGGCTTGATCAATCCTCAGGAAGCTTTAGGTGAGCTTTATAGTCCGATGATTTCCTTAGCTGTTGCCATTATTTTATTTGAAGGTAGTTCAAGCCTTGATGTGCGCGAGATTCGCGGAATCTCAAAATCAGTGTTTCGAATTGTCACAGGAGCCGCCTTCTTAGCATGGATCGGAGGTTCATTAGCCGCGCATTTTATTGCTGGCTTAGATTTAGCCATTGCATTTATTATTGGTGGACTGTTTGTTGTCACCGGTCCTACAGTTATCATTCCGCTTTTGCGAAATGCGAAATTGAAACCGCGAACGGCGGCTGTATTAAAATGGGAAGGAATTATCGTAGACCCAGCTGGTCCTCTTCTCGCCCTGTTTGCTTATCAAGTTATTAAAGTATTGACGAATGAAAGTTTATCAGCGTCCTACTTGCTAAATTTCTTCCTCGGTGCCCTGTTTGCGATTATTTTAGGATACCTAATCGGATTACTTGTCGGGTATATGGTGAGTAAAGGGCTTTTCCCAGAATATTTAAAGTCCCCGATTATTTTGTCATTTGTA
Organism: Lederbergia galactosidilytica; assembly: GCF_017873565.1. Lineage (GTDB taxonomy): Bacteria > Bacillota > Bacilli > Bacillales > Bacillaceae_C > Lederbergia > Lederbergia galactosidilytica. The sequence continues at coordinate 51,338 of NZ_JAGGKH010000002.1, read as the reverse complement.
CTTATTTGTTTTACGATCGCTGAAGTGACCATGCATGAAACAGGGATGCTGGCTGTCACCGTAATGGGTCTAGCAGTAGGACGAACTAAAAAATATGTTTCATCGATTGGAAATGTCGGACATTTCGTTGAAAATATATCGGTCATTTTGACGTCAACCGTTTTTATTTTATTAACTTCATCATTAACAAGAGAAACTATTGCAGAAGTGTTTACATTACCAATTATTGGTTTTGTCTTAGCCATGCTATTTTTGGTGAGACCCCTATCCATTTGGGTTTCTACAATTGGAACAGAATTGACCATTCAGGAAAAAACGTTAATCGGCTGGATTGCTCCTAGAGGAATTGTTGCATTAACGGTATCGGGATATTTTGCTACTATTTTAGTGGAAGATGGGTATCAAGGGGCCTCTCTTCTAACCGCGCTTACGTTTGCACTTGTGTTCATTACAGTTTGTGTTCACGGTTTCTCCTTAGGACCCTTAGCTAAAAAACTTGGACTAGCTAGTAATGAACCGCCTGGTATTTTAATAATTGGAGCAAGTAGTTTTGCTGTTGCTCTCGCTGATTATTTTAAACAAATAGGGATTCCTGTCCTGATCATTGACTCATCTCACGAGCGGCTACAACCAGCAAATGAGAAGGAAATCGGAACTTTTCAAGGTGAAATTCTTGCTGAACATACCCAGTTTGAAATTGATTTAACACCATATGAAACGATACTAACGATGACAGGTGATGCCGCATATAACGCATTAGTGAGTCAGTCATATGCACCTGAATTCGGCTTTAATAACACATTTGCCTTGCCAGTACGCACTAGAAATGGAGAAAAACATATGCCTATCCCCACGGCAATGAAGGCTCATTTATTATTCTCTGAGGATGCTGTGTTTACAGAATTGAATCGAAAAATCAATATTGGCTATCAGATCCAAGCGATAGAAATAGATAAAAAAGGAATGATTGAAAAGGATATACTACCGGAAGATGTGACACCTCTATTCATCAAAAAGAAGAATGGAACCATTGTATTTGTTACAATGAAGCAAAAATTAATTTTCGATGAAGGAGATCAAATGGTCGTTTTAACTAATAAATAGTCTGCTCTCTCCTACTAAAAAGTCATTAGTAGGAGAGTGTTACACTTATCTTTCTTTTTGCAAAAATAATTTAATAATAAGGAGAAAACCAAGAGAGATATAGACCACTCCCCCAAAAATTAAAAGAACCACGTCATTTTTCAATACAATTTCATCTTCACTTTGAAAATACTCTAGTAACTTTCCAATAGGAGGAAATAAAAACAACGGCCACTTTAAGCTAGTAAATTTCTCAATCATTCCTTCCGATGTAATGGAGATGATATTAACAAGCATTGCTCCCAACCAAGAATACCTTTTTTCTGCTAACGCAGTTACGCTAAATAAGCTTCCGACAAAAATCCCAGTAAGGACGAAGTAACAATGACCATACAACGAGAAGCTATAATGATTCAGCTTCATAGGACTATTAAATGCTTGAATAAGAATCGGATAAAAAATTGAAAATATAATAAGAGATGTGGCCAGGAAAAAGCAAACACACCATTTCCCATATATATATCGAAGTTTACTAGATAATTGAACAAATAGTAATTGTTTTTCAGTTTCATTATCTATTGAAAAAATCCCCATAGTCATCCAAGTTGAAATAAATAATAATACAGTGCTTGTAACACCATAACTACTTAAAATAGGAACCCCTCGATATGTATAAAAAATAAAGACCCAGATGAAATAAAGAACTACAGGGGGAATCCATTTTAAAGAGCGTAAATAGCTTAAAGATTGATAAACAAAATAACCTTTCATCTATTCTCCTCTTCCCTAACTTCTAAAATTGAACATTGGTTGTTTAATAAATGAAGTAATTGTTGATCACATTGATCAGAATTAACAATTAGAACAGCTGTTCTTTCAATTGGATCATGTGTCACTAAATGAAGATTATGTAAACTGTCGACTCCCTTATATTGAAACTTTATTTGTTTTTTACCACTTCTCTTCATATTGGATTTAATTAATCTCCCTGCTTCAAGAAAATAATGTTCATCAGCCATTTTTTCCATTAGCTGTTTTTCATGGGCTGTGAAAATTATCATCGATTTTCTTTTCTGTTCATTCAACAGCTGGATTAGAACCTGTTGTGACTCTCGATCTAATCCAGTAAGCGGCTCGTCTAAAAGTAATAGATCTGGTTTGCTAATCAGCGCTTGGATAATGCCAACCTTTTGTTTAGTTCCCTTTGAACATTGTTTAAGTGGAGTGTTGAGAAAAGCATCTAAGGAAAATAATTGGGTATAATACTTTATTTCTTTTTTTACATGACTATGAAAATTTGTAATATATGCAAAGTATTCATTTATCCGGAAAGGTAGCCCTTCTGGAAAATGTTCAGGGACATAGCCGATTTTATGTGTATTCCGTTCTAGAATCCCTTGTGTTGGTTCATAAATTCCTGCTAATAACTTTAATAAGGTACTTTTTCCCGATCCGTTACGCCCTTGAATACAAAAGGCTTTATTTCCTTGCAAACAAAAGGAGGTTTGCTTTATGATTGTTTGTCCAGCGATAACTTTGCTTATGTCCGTTGCTTTAATTAAGCGATTTTCCATCGTTGCCCCCCGTTCAGTTGGGAATTTTTCATATATATAATGCAGTAAATATTTCCATAGGTTCATAAAAACGTAAACATTATTCAATACAACTAGCAAAATTAATATATGCTTTTATAAAGACACCCTCATTTTCACTTGATTTTATCTATAAGCTTCAAATATTGTAAATCTCCATACCCAATTGTCGGAAATAGATCAAATAACTTACTAATTAGTTCTGTTGTAGGCAAATCTTTATTTTTAGAAATATACTTTACGACTGCATTATTTTCGTTCAGCATCTTTAAATAGATGTCAATTGCTTGATACATCACTGGCAGTAGCTCCACTTGTGGTTTTTTATGATTTATCAATACTTCTTTGTAGACAGAATGATAGTTACCTAATTGAAGTTCAATTTGATTCACTTTAAATTCATCCTCTCCGAAGCTATTTAAGAACACTTTGCCTTTATACTCCGACTGTTCAAGATAGGCAAGGATTGTCAGGAGATTCATTTGACAAAACATATCTTCGCCAAACCATAGTACGATCCATTTATATTTTTTATTAAAAAGATTTTCTAATGGTACTATAACCTTTTTTATATAATTCTCTACTAGTTCACTATGTCCTGATGCTCGTGTATCGACAAACTCTTGGTCAAAAACTTGCTTTGTTGTCATGTTGACGCACATCGCCTCATTAAAAGGAGCATAATCAGCCTCACCCATGAGTTTTTCTGTCTTAAACTCATCATACATCGCTTGTCCATTCAATATATTCAGTACGTCTTTATCAAACAACTCATTTTGTAACTGTTCAATTTCCGCTCTTTTTGAAATATTCATGTCACACCAATCCTTCTCTTTATGTATAGTAAGTTTAGCAAATGATTGAACAGGCAATTTACGAAGTTGGAACTCCCCTGGAGTGATCCCGAAAACGGTTTTAAAAGCTCTGCTATATTCTTCTTGTGAAGAATAATTATAATTAAAAGCAATATCCATAATTTTTCTGCCATTTATCAAATCTTCTGTAGATAAATACAATCTTCGGAGGAGAATATAACGTCTTATACTAATACCTGTTATTTGGTGGAATTTAAAAGAACAATAATAAGGAGAATACCCCATGTAGTTAGAAAGTTGTTCTAGGGAGAATCCACTTTTTAAATGCGCCTCAACCCAATTAATCATCCGTTGGATATATTCATTCATTAACCTCACTCCTAAGCACCATTATACTAGGAAATTTTTTTCATTTGATATTTCTTGCGTTTTCTATCAAATGCCTAAGTGCAAACCCGAACAAACTTATGTCATTGGAGAAAGATTGGTTGTTTTTAAGTCCTATGTTTTTTAAAAATGAAAAAGGCCCAGAAGTACTCCTAGACCAGTTTTTGTAAATCCTATATATGCTTAAAGAATAAACGAATAACATCTGCTCCACCGATAAAGGTTCCGATTGAACTACCGAGATTTGCTAGGATAACGACTAATAAAACCCGTGTAACTTTATTATTCCAAAACCCTTTTACATGGAACACATCCTCTGCAAGCGTTTCAAAATCTCTTACACTTGGGCGGCGAATATAAGCTTGGACAATTCCAGCAAACCAGCCTGCGGCAAGTAGTGGAGTTAAAGAGGTGATAGGAGCTGCGATAAAAGCTGTAATAATCGCTAGTGGATGACCAAAAGCAATTGCAGTCCCAATCGCTGATAATGATCCATTCCACAAAAACCAGCTAATGGTTTGCTGTAAACCAGCTGATGGGTTTGCGATAAAGGTATATAGAATCACTGCCAAAATCAAGACTGGAATGGACCAGCCAATAATTTTAGGAGCTTTAGATTTAGGAGGTAGTTGTGTCAACTTCTCCAAATCATGTTCTTTTTCTATTTCATTAGTAATTCCAGGGACATGGGCAGCGCCAAGTACAGCCACAATTTTATCGCCTGGTGCATCTTTAATCTTTTGCGCCAAATATTGATCCCTTTCATCGATCAGTGGCGTTTTTAATTTTGGGAAGGCTTGAGTAAATTCTTGAAGCATGGAATCAATCATATCTTGAGATTTCATTTTTTCAAGCTCTTCTTCTGTTATCGTTTCTCGACTAAAAATACTGGCAATCACTTGGGATAGAAGGAGTGCTTTTCCTTTTAAACCTACATTTCCCCAAATACGTGAAAAAGTAATTTGGATATTGCGATCCGCTAATACGAGTTGTGCCCCTGTTTCTTTCGCCGATTCGATTCCTTGGATCATTTCTTGCCCTGGATGAATATCGAATTGTTTGGCCATTCTCCTTTGAAAGGAAGATATTGCTAAGTTCATTAAAAGTAAAGATGCTTTTTTGTCTTTAATGACTTGGAAAATATCCATATCTTTCCATTTATTTCCATCTGTTATCGATTTGTATCGTCCTTCATCAAGCTCAATACAAACAGCATCTGGTTTTTCTCGATCGATCACTTCTTTTACAAGTTCAGCACTACTCTTGGAAACATGAGCCGTCCCAATCAATATGTATTCTTTGTCATTTAATTGAATTCTTGTTATATTTTCTTCCGTCATTCTCATACCCCTTTAAACTAGGACTCGATCACATATATAATACTATCATAAACCAGTTTCACTAGATGTAAAATTTTCAACAATATTAATCTTATATAACGGTTATATGTAGACTTTTCTTTTCTCTTTTCGTAATTTTATCATTTAGAGACTTAAAATGACAGAATAAAAAGTTAGCGTCTCTCCAAAGCCATCATGAGAGGGATCTTACAGCTCAACCATAAAATAGTATGAAGGAATGTTCCTTATACAGAAGGCGGTGTAAATGAAGCTCCAACCCATTCCTAAATAGAAAAAAGAACGAATCAGAGCTAAGCCTGATTCGTTTCATTTTTTTATTACACTAATTTATGACCACAGTTTGAACAAAAATTACCACCACTCGTTTTTGTTCCACAATTTGGACAGAAATTAGGGATTGTTCCGTCTTTGGCCTCAGGGCTTGATTGAGAAGGGGCTGATTGTTCTTTTTTTGGATCCATATTTTTCATCATTTCTTTTGCCATACCCATGCCCATCATCATTCCAGCCATGTCAGAAGCAGTGCCTCCTCCTTTTACTTTCCCAGAAGATATTCCATCTGTCATCGAAACCTGCTGGTAACGACTCATATCACCAATCATACCGTGAGAGGCGGTTTTCGTAATCATATCTTGAATTTCTTTAGGATAGTTGAAGCTCATAATATTAAAGCCAGTGATAGTCATCCCACTATCAATAATTTGCATATCCAAGTCTTCTTGAATCCCCTTGGCAATTTCAAAAGCATTCGCTTGGAGATTAAACATATCCTTGCCTTCGCGTGTAATCCACTTCATCAAAAGCTGATCAAGGATAGCTGTAATTCGAATTTTAACATCTTCCACTAAATAGCGATCTTTGACCCCGGCAATTTTATCCATGAGTGCTATATAATCATTTACTTTGAAGTGAAAGGTTCCATTCGCGCGAACGGGTAAACCACCAGGTAGTTGGGGAGTCGGAATATTAATTGCATTTTTTGTTCCCCATTTGACAGTGAATTCCTTCGTGTTAACAAACAATACTTCTACTCGCAATCCACTATTAAAACCAAATTTAAAACCTTTTAATGTTGAAAGAAACGGGATAATTTGTGATTCAATATTATAATCGCCTTCTTCTTCAAAAATTCCTTCCAATCTTCCGTTATTAAAAAAGACAGCATCTTGCCCGGGGCGAATAATCAAGCGACTACCTTTTTTAATTTCCTGATTACTCCATTTCCAAAAAATCATATCATCACGGAATTCTTCCCATTCAATTACATTAGCAAATTGGTTTCTAAAAAAACTCATATGCATCCTCCTCTATATCATTGATCAGTAGCCTTCTTTTCAACCTGTACGAGTATAGTGGGAAGGTTTAGTGTTACAAAACCTTAAAAACTTCCCCTGCTTCCGCTATGTGAATGGCCGCCACTCGTCCTTCCGCCGCCACCACCACTTGAACCACCACCACTATTACTTTGAGGTTTTCTTCGCTTTGTTGTGGTTGTGCGAATATATTGGTCCCTTCTATTTATAACACGAGAAGTATTCGCATCTTCATAGGTTTTACTATTAATTGTTACTCTTCCCCCTGAATTATAAGCCATAGCACCAACTATTGCTGTTCCTAACCCAATGGCAACTGCTGCTTGAAACCAGAGCTGAAAGATAAGATTATCTGGATTAAGGCCGAATCGAATCCCCATATATTTACTACCACTTACAATGAATGTTTGAAAAGCTTCATAATAATTACCATTGGTCATATCTGGTGTAATTTTATTTCGCAGTGAATCAAGGCGTTCATCATTTAATAATTCCTTCGCTTTGTAAAAACCGGCTAAGTAGATGTCACGATGTTCCATATCAATTGTTAAAATAGCTGTGTTTCCATGTTCCTTATCAAACCCTAGACCTTGTTCATCATAAAAATCTTGCATATATGGAATAATATCTTTTCCTTTTGTATCATTGGTCGTTAAAATAATGAAGTCTGTTTCGCGTTTTACACTATATTCTTCTGCAAGTGATTCTAGCTTTTCCGTTTCTTCATCTGTGAGCAACTCTGCATAGTCATAGATTCTTTGCTTTGTTGGAGAAGATGCCATAACCGGACTAATAAAAAGAGGAAGTATGATACAAAATGTAAAAAGCATAAAAAGTGTTGCAATAATACTCGATCTTTTCACCAAAGTCCGCCTCCTAACAACAAAGCAATTAGTTTCAGGGTGATAAAGCTTCCGCCAGCAATCCCACTGAACCAACCCGCTATCTTGCCATAGCTAAGAGGTGGCTTTCCAACAATTTTTCCTGTTTGCCCATTCATAGCAAAAGTGTGTTCAGATTTATCATAATCATAATAAACCATCCAAATTGGAAAAAGTACATATGCACTTTGTTTCTTTTTTGTATGAATGTCTTTTGTTCGATAACTTACTGAAGAATACCCACCCATTGTAGAGGAAATATAGGAATCAATAAATCCTTTTATTCTGTCTTTTACTCTAGGAAGTAATTCAACATCATTATAATTATATTTTTCTGCAATATAACCTGCGAGATAAGGAGTTTTAAATTCCTTTAAATCTTCATAATGAAATGGTTCTAATTTATCCATTATATCATCTTTCATTTTTTCGGAAGCATCAGTAGGTACCCTTAAATAATCAAGATTAATATCCCGCATTACGTCATAATATTTTGTTTCTGTATAAATATAATCGCCTCGTGTATATTCTCTTACTCTCGTTCCAGTTGCCTCTACATGGACCCTACTATTTAAATCATATAACCAAAAAGGGACATACATCCCAGTAATAGCTTTTACACGATCCGCAGTCATGAAGCCTTTTGGTGTTAAGCGTCCATTTTTACACCAAGTTCGAAATGCATCCATAGCTTCTTCCTTACTAATTTTAAATGGGATCACCATATTTGGGGCTAATACACCTGATAATCGATCGGCTAGCACAACACCAGCTCCACAGAAACTACAGGTGGTTGCAGTTGTGTCTGCATCTGTAAGAATGACAGCCCCACAGTTTTCACAGTGATATTCTTTCGCCTCATCTTCCGAGAAAGTTGTTAAAATATGTTCATCGGAAAAATCTTCTATATTATCTTTTCTGCCACAACTGGGACAGGAGAGAGTTCCTGATTCGCTATCAAAAACCATATCACCGCCACAATTGGGGCATTTATATTGAATCACCATCATGTTCACCTCACTTGAATCTCTATTAAAAAATGGCTAATATTAGAACTAGCTTTAGCGCCTGGCGACTAGCAAACTAACGGTGGTGCCTAGCATAAGTCCAATCTATTTTCCCCTTGGATTGAGCATATTTACTTTATCAAGAGGATAGTAGGTAGGTAAGATCACTGTCTCCACAGGACATGGGAGCCTAATCTTTCAACCTTATTCCTCAGTTTGTGCAGTCTCTAAGTTTACTTTCCTTATTCATTAGGAAAGCTGTAGCTTAAGCTACAGCTTTTAAGATTAATCTTCCTTGTTTTTCATTTGTGCTTTCAAGGCAGCTAGCTCGTCATCTACACCATTATCAGTATCATATTTTGTCATTAGATCATCAATACCATCTTTTGGATTTGCATTGAGTTCAGCCATCGCATTCGCTTCATCCAAAGCTTTATTCACCTTTTCTTCCATTCTACCAAAAGCAGAAACAGAATCATTCGCTCCTGTAATGGATGAACCAATTTTATTTAATCTTTCTTGCGTTTTAGCGACAGCCATTTTTCCTTTGATCATCGTGCGACGTGCTTCTAACTCGCCAATATCTGAGACAAGTTTATCATGCATTTCTCTCATTCGAAGTGCATTAGAGGATGCTAAACTATAAGCAGATTGTAGTTCCGCTTGTTGTGATGTTAAAGTCGCCTTTTTCTCTAAGAATTTTCTTGCATCTGCTTCATTATCAGCTTCTAAAGCTTTAACAGCGTATGCTTGCATTTTATCAATTTCTTTTACACATTCATCTAAGGCACGTTTTGATCTTTGTTCTTCAGCCATTACAGATGCCGTCTCAGCCTTCACTTTTCCTAAATCGCTTTTTAGATTCCTCATGTATTGATCAATCATTTTTTCAGGGTTTTCTGCCTTGTCTAAAAGTGCGTTAATATTACTTGCCATTATATCTTTAAATCTAGATAAGATACTCATAATGGAACCTCCTGTTTTTTTGTATAGTATATATACTGCCTTCCCTCTTAAAAAGTTTCACTTTTTTATAAAAATAAACAATTAAATTGTAACATTTCCTTAGAGATTACGTCCAATCATGAATCAAGTCATAATTTTTGATTAGTCATTCTAGCTGTCGTACTTGCTAATTACATAATTTTTAGTTGCTTGGCAATCTTTAGGGAAAGAAAAACACACTTCACCTGAATAAAATTTACATTCAGATGAAGTGTGTTTTTATATGGATTTTTTTGTTTTCATTAAAAGATAAATATATAACAGTACGGATAACATAACTGAGCCAGCAGAAGTAATGTAAATAACATTATACCCATATAGAAAAGCCAATTGACCAAATGTCATAGCTCCTAATCCAACGCCTAAATCGAAGAAAGAAAAAAAAGTGGCATTGGCCATTCCTTTACGATTATTTGGAGATGCATCAACTGCCCAAGCTTGTAAGGCTGGCTGAACACTACCAAAACCTAATCCATATAAACCCGCCGCGATTAACATAATCGTAATATTCGGAAGCCAAGACAAAAGAATCATTGCGATAAAGACTAGAATTGTTCCAGGGAGGAAAACATAGAGATGGCCTTTTTTATCGTAAATTTTCCCGGCAAATGTACGGGATAGCATCAGAAATATTGCGTAAACAAGAAAATATAGTTCAATACCTGCGATATCTTTCTCGGCCGCATATAGTGGCAAAAAGGAAGCAATCCCACCAAATGTAACAGTAATAAAAAACAACAATAACGATGGTTTAATCGCTGACTTTTCAAAAATGTCAAACTTAGGCACTGCTGCTTTGTTAGGTGATTCCTCTACCTTCTTATATCTAATTTGTGTAGATAATAGTAGGGCTGCTAATCCCATTGCTCCACATATTAAGAATAAAGAAGTAAACGAGATTTTTCCAACAAGAGTTAAACCAAGTGAAGGACCAAAAGCAAGGGCTAGATTACCTGATAAGCCAAAGTACCCCATTCCTTCCCCTCTACGTGTTGGCGGAATCAAATCTGTGGCAATTGTTCCACTTGCAGTTGTTGAGAATCCCCAACCCACTCCTTGGATAATTCGCATTATAAGCAAAAAGGCGATGCTAGCAATAAAAGCGTAGGATCCAACAGATAGAACAAAAATACATAATCCAAGCATATAAACAAAACGGCGTCCCTTAGACTCCAAAGAATGTCCAGCATATGGTCGGAACAGTAATGCGGAAAAAGTAAATATCCCGACAATAATTCCGATCATTTGGTCACTGCCCCCTAGCTCTTTAACAAAAATCGGCAGAGTGGGTAGTGTCATCTGAAAGCCAAGAAAAACGAAAAAGTTAGCAAAGCAAATTAAAACAAAGTCTCTCGTCCAAATTTTTTCTTTTACATTGCCCTCTAGCAATTTCCCTTGTGAATCCATTTTAATTTCGCTCCTAACCTTAACATAAATGTATTATAAGAATAGCTCACATTCTAACATAACAAAGTAATTACTTTAAGAGAAAACGATTAAAACATGTTAATAAATCTTATCAAGCAAATACTTAGCTTCACGAAACAACTTATACAATGTAGCATAATCTCCTAATTTATGTCTAGGCTCATTATGCCTGTGTTTATAAAAAGAAAAGAATGTCTTCTAGAATCTGAGACATCCTTTCTCTTTCATATCGTTATCCTTCATATTCCCATTCTTCTTTTAAATGTAGATAAACGACTAATAGCATGTTTTCTAATTCTTGTTTATCCTTATTTTCCCACTCCAACCCTAGTTTTGGAAAAATAATTTCTGCTACTTGATCTGTTAATTCTAAACGATCTTTCACATCTAATTGTTTAAAACGGTTTGCATAAGTACGAATTAAATTCCAATCTTTCATATCCATTGATTTTAAATTCCAAGTATCTAAAGACAGACTTTCTTTGGTTAGCCCTCTTTCATGAATTTCTTTTTCAATTAATGATTGTTTCTTTTTAGATTGACTGTTTTCATCATAAACAACAATCGTTCCAGCTAATAAATCCCCTAATCTTTTCTTTTTTGGATGGAAGAAAACCATTAAGAGTCCTACCAAATAGTACGGTAATGAATCGATGATAAGTAATAGATTACGAATAAAACTAGATAAGAAGGTAATACTTTGGCCATTTTCCTGAATAACCCTGATTCCCATGATTTTCTTTCCGATTGTTTTGCCACCCCAAAAGAATTCAAGAACGACAAAATAACCGTAGTTGAGAAGAAACAAGCCGATGATCATGAAAACAAATAAATATGATATTGCGTCAGACATAAAGGGTATCTCTGAAATGGCATATACTAACAGAAAGCCCACAAGCATAATGATCACCATAGCAATCGATATAATAATATTATCTATAATGAAAGCGACCGTTCTAGATCCTAATCCTGCAAGCTGAAATTGCAGGGAAATATATTCTGGAGTTTTCACTCCTACTTTTTCTTTATCCAATTGTATCCCCCCAAAGTCTTATTTTTATGAAAATGTTTCTATTTAGATCAATTATTATTATAATAGTAACCATTGATTGGATTTACTTACATTTGAACACACACTTAAATAGGTAGGTGCAATAATGAATATTAAACAATTTACCCAAGCATATCGCGAGAACTGGAAAGAACTTGAACAATTAACGAATAAAATTGGCAAAAGTAAAAGTAATGTAACAGCCAAATCAATGAAGGATTTTTACCAGTTGTATCAAAAAGCTTCACAAAATCTCTCTTATAGCCAAACTAATTTTCCTAATGAACAATTAACAGGCTATCTTAACGAACTAGTCTCTAGAGCTCATAATGTCTTATATAGAGACCAAACAACAAGCATGGGACAGTTCCGTCACTTTTTTACGATCACTTTTATTGGTTTATTAATAGAACAATGGAAAGCGATAGTAGTAGCAATGGGTTTATTCGTATTAGGAATGTTAGGTAGCTTTTTCTCAGTAATCGCTGACCCACTTCATATGTACACGATTTTGCCGAATGATATTGCGCAATCTGTTGATCCTAACCAACTGGGAAGCAGCGATGGAATGGTTGATTCACCAACCATGTCAGCCGCCATAATGACAAATAATATTCAAGTCGCTTTTTTAGCTTTTGCAGGTGGCATCACATTTGGTCTACTGACAGTATATGTAATGGTTTATAACGGTATTATTGTCGGCGCACTTGCGGGTCTTTTCTGGGCCCATGGAAAAACCTATGATTTTTGGGCTTATATTGTTCCACATGGTATGATCGAATTAACTGCTATTTTCATTGCAGGTGGAGCTGGTTTATTAATGGGTTATAAACTTTTTGTACCAGGGCATTATTCCAGGGGTTTTCAATTAAAAAGACAATCCATTCGCTCTATACAATTGATCATCGGTACTATTCCCCTGTTCATTATTGCCGGTGTGATAGAAGGATTTATCACCCCAGCTGCAATTTCATTAGAAGCAAAGTATTTTGTAGCTTTTCTAACGATTATTGGCTTAATCCTATATGTTTTAATCGGGAAACAATTATTAAATCGCCGCGATATTAGAAAAGCTCAGGCATCTTGAGTAGCTCAGACAATCATATATTCTACACCTTTGAATGGCTCAGGTTATCAGGGGAACAACGTCTAAAGTCTTCTCCTCCTGTTATTCAACCGAATTAGTTACGTCTACCTCCGATGCACCCACGTCCTGTGAGCTTCTCGGAGGTAGACGTTTTGAGCTAGATCTAACAAATTCGAAATTTATATTTTCCAATTGTACTATAAAAGATGTCGATTCATAATATCGATATAGTGGGAAACAGCTGCTGTGGCGAGATATTCTCCTTGGGCCTCCATCAATTGGAGTCCTTGACTTTCCCATTTATTTTTCTCCTTTTGAATAAAGAGAATTTCTTGTTGGGCAATACTTTTTTCCATCGCTATATCTGCATAGGTTGGCTGCATTTTCGCCTTTTCTTCTAATTGCGGATCTTTAATTCCGATCATGAAAAATAAATGGCGTCGCCGAAGTCGTTTTAAATACATTAAAGCCGATTCCTCATGTAAAAACGTACGTATATCGCTAAATAACAGAATAAGACTTCGTTTCTTCTGCATCGTATCTAAGAAAGAAAACACGGTTCCGTAGTTAGATTCAAAAGCATCGACTTGCAAATCGTAAATAGCATGCAGGATCGTTTGCAAGTGTTCCATACCTTTTGCGGGTGGAATGTATTTTTTTACATCCTTTGAAAAGGCTAGAACAGAAACATAGTCCCCTTTTTTTAAGGCAGCGGCTGCTACAGTAATTGAAGCCTCCAATGTTTTTTCAAGCTTATTCCCTGTTTCCAGTTCAGCTCCCATAATCCGGCCACAATCGATTAAAATCGTAATATATTTCCCATGTTCTGGTTCATATTCATTTGTCATCAACTCGTTTAGCTTAGCTGTCTGTCGCCAATTGATTTTCCGTGGATCATCGCCGACAACATAATTTCTGATCTGGGAAAAGTCCCCCATCCCACTTTGGTACCTTCTAATTTTTTCCCCATCGTATAATAAAAACTTTTGGGCATCTTCTAGAAATGTTTTTGTCTCCGTTAAATCGGGGATGACTTTTAAAGGCTTTTCTAAATCGACAAGCATTTGTTTTTCCCATAATCCCCAGCTGCTTCGATAACGCATATATAGATGTTTTAGCTGATAATTTCCTCTTACACTTGCTTTTGTTTCGTATGTAATCTGGCTAACACTTTCCCTTTCGACCTTTCCTTGAACAGGGAACGGGCGTTGAAAGGATAAGGGTAATCCATCAACAAAGGAGTATGTAAAAGCATAATTCGAGCTGTTTTTTATTTCAATCAACATCTCGTATGATAAATCTCTTTCCAATTCCTCTGCGATATTACGTTGAAAGTGAATTTGCTTCCGCTTAGGAGTTAAAAAGAGATCTATAAAGCTTAACAACAAAACAAATACATTAATTCCTATAACAAAACGCCAAGAAATCCCCCAAAAACTAAATAATAATAAAACTACACTTAATATTCCATAAACAAGAAGTAATCGTTTCGATGGTAAAATTCCTTTATCTTGGAACAGGAACCGACCCCACCAGCTCTTGGATGACTTGATCAATGGACGCTCCCTCCAATTCTATCTGTGGAGATAACTGTACTCGATGGCGTAAAGCAGGTTTCGCTACCATTTTCACATCATCGGGAGTAACATAATCTCTACCCTCCAAATAAGCCCAAGCTTTGCTTGCTTTTCCGATGGATATAGCTGCTCTCGTACTTGCTCCAAAACGAATAGATTCGACCTCCCTCGTTTTACGGACGATTTTCATAATATAATCGAGCACACCGTCTCCCAATGTAACTTGTTCAATTTCCTTTCTAATCTCCAAAAAGGAATCTAATTGCATTACAGCTTCTACCGCTGTTTTTAATTGTGTAGATTCTATCATTTGTTGAAGGACTGCTTTTTCTTCCTCAAAGGAAGGAAACTCAATATAGAGTTTAAATAAGAAGCGATCTTGTTGGGCTTCAGGTAATGGATAGGTTCCTTCAAATTCAATTGGATTCTGTGTCGCCACAACGAAAAAGACTTCTGGCAAGGAATATGTTTCCCCTTGAATCGTTACCTGCTTTTCCTCCATAGCCTCTAATAAAGCTGCCTGGGTTTTGGCGGGTGTTCGATTGATCTCATCTGCAAGAAGAATATTGGTAAAAATAGGACCACGGATTGTCTCAAATTTCCCTTCTTGCATATTGTAAATGCTGCTTCCTGTGATATCACTTGGCAGTAAATCGGGTGTAAATTGAATTCGATTAAAGCGGCCATTTAACAGTTCTGCTAATGTGCGAACTGTTTTTGTTTTACCTGTTCCTGGAACACCTTCCAAAAGCACATGGCCATCTGTAAGAATGGCGGATAGTAATAATCGTAAGTTCGTTGTTTGCCCTAATATTTTTTCTTCATATTTTTCTAATAAGGATGCTAATTCTGGTTTCATCCTTCCTCCACCTCTTTCCTTAAACGATCAATATTTTTCGACCAATATACATATTCTTGTTTACTTATATTCTTTTTGGATAATATGTTTGTTAACCGTGTTATAAGCGTTGAAAGCTCTGAATCAGGTATACTTAAATCTCGACGTAACAGTTCTTCTAAAATGTCAGACCAACCTTTTGTAGAAGCTATTCCCCAACGTTCCTGCATTAATGCTTTGACATATTCCGCCTGTGTCTGCAAACTGTCATGATACAGTTTGCCTTTTAAATACCAAGAAGATAATGCTTTTAACCTTTCATCACTAAAACGAACAGATTCTTCTCTTGGAATGAAAATAGGACCAAATCTTTTGCCAGTATTCCATAGCCATAATATTGATAAAAATGTCGCCTGAATCATGATTAAAATAAACCATTTAGGATAGGTATGCATAGTCGAAATAGGAGATTGGTTTCCATGCAAAAACTCATCAAATAATACATCATTTGGTGAAATCTCATTTAATAACGAAATGATAATAGGAATATGGTCACCATCTAGTATTTCTTGATTTGATAGCCATTTTGGAGAGTTCATCACATACAACTGCCCACTACCAAAGGAACGCTTTATACTTAGTGCTCCTTCTTGATCGTGGAGGAGAATTTGATCATCCTGATTGGTTACGAATCGTAGTGGATTAGTTACGGTTGCCTGGTATTCCCTATCCTGTTGATCGATTATTGTCTCAACTTCCCCCTTCTTGTTCACACTTGCAGGGTCAGTGGACTCAGTTGTTAGTCCAAAGAAATCGTCGGGGGTCTCTGAAATGAGCAAAATAGTATTTCCTGCTTCCATATAAGCTTGATATTCTTCCATTTCATTACTGTCTGGCATAATAAATGGTTCAATAATAATGAGTAACTGATTTTGATCTGTCATTGGTAATTGGTCTGCAGAATAATGGAATCTCTTGACTGAATCAAACTCTTGTTCTAAATATGTATAAAATGCCTTCACTCCAGTTGGAGAAGGTGACTGGGAAACGAAATCTGGATATTCCCTTTGATTAGGTGTATAAAAGAGATAGCTTAGGATGATAAAAATAATAAGTAAAATAATCATCCATACCCATATTCGTTTATGACTGGATTGTGACTGCAATTCGTATTTTCCCCCTTTCTCTTATTCTTCTAAAACGTTATGTTTTATGTCAAAAAGTAAGGATCAAATGGATGAACAGTTATATGCACGCCGTCTTGTCACCATGCTGTTTTGAGCAACATAACATTGGCTTCCGGTAAAAACGACACTGCAAGATAATTGATCTCCGACTAAGGATAGACATATCCTGCGTCGAACGCCGAAATCAGACAACACGCATAAGCCGTTGGCTTGCTTCTACGCTCTTCGGGAAAGAAAACCCCTTTGCCTTCATGTGTTGCAGATTTGTGGAAGCATTCCTTGTCCTTATGAATCCGGAGAATGATCTTCGCCACATCGTAGGCAAGCCTGCTGCTCAAAGCCTGTGCTACCTCGATTTCGATGTACTTGGATGTCTGCCCCCTTAGCCGACCTGATTCCTTCTATCCTTCTTTTTGAACACGCGCTTCTAATCCCACTATAATATCTTTCTTATAATCCTCATATTCTGTTTTTTCAATTTGATGTTCCCCGTATGTAACTTTATCGAAAAAATGAGCTAAATTGTAAAACTTTTGTGCCCATGTAGGTTGAGTCTTTTTCAATTCAGCATAATATTCCCAATTGGTTTTCCACATTTTTGCTTTTAACCAACCACATTGATTAAAATATAAAAGCAGAGCTAAAAATAAATGACGGGTAGCCTTCTCGTAATCACCTATTTCTTCTAGTTTTTTTACTTCGGTGATATGAGTTTGATAAGACCATTCCATCTCGGATAACTTCTGTAATGGTCGTTTATTTCGAAATTTTGTTTTTCGTACACTATAACGGATGATCAATATTACAATAACTGTTACTAGTAGAACGACTAAAGCAATAAAAATTATAAGTAATATGCTTGCTGATGTTTCCACCATACCCGCAGAGGGAAACAAATTCTCAAGTTGGTCCATTAACCATTGTTTCGCCTTTGACCACCAAATTTGCAATGTATTTTCTTTTTCGATGTTATATACTTGATATTCCTTACTATCCAATATTTTTTCTAGATCTTGTCTCGCTTTATCTGGTTCTAACATATGCCATCACCTAACCTATTCAGGTCCGTTATGGACGAACATTATATTCACTAATCAAACTTTTTAAATCTTCTGCTTCAAATCGTAATTTTAAATCAAAATACATAACTGAATATCCAACAGCAAAAATCATGCTAGTAAATAGGCTTACAACCCCGGTAATTAAAGTAACCACCACACTATTTCCTAATAATAGCATTAATGAAATCTCAACTGAATAAACAATACTAGAAATAATCAGGAAAAAAACAATATATAACCCCAATAATGCCCATACGCGGCTTTTTGTCATTTTCCAAGATTTGGAGAAACCTAGAGTTTCTTCCCCAAGAATAACGGGACCAAAATAAAAACTCCATCTTGTTAATAAATACCCTACTCCAACAAACATTCCGAGTATCAATAGAATAGCTAGAATAACTCCAACTACAGGGTGGATAAGCCCCCCGACAATACCAACGATGCTGATGAAAAAGATTGGAACAAAGAACGAACCAAATGAAATTAATCCAAACAAAAAGCTACTAGCTAATAAATAGCCGTATCGAGGAAAAACTTCCTTCAATACTTGCCCTAAAGTGTATGTTTCGTTTTTACGGATATGGTTGATCATTAGCATAATTGCTCCAAATGCAAGTGGATATAAAAATACACTAATGAAACTTACAAGACCAATACCAAGGTCAGCCAAGACATTGGCCGGGGTATCTTCATAACTCATTATGGTTTGCTCGAACCAAAACTCCCCTTCACCTGATCCTTTAAAAAAGGCTGCACCTGATATAAGCTTAATAAAAGCTTGCAACAAAAAAATAGGACCCATAAAGATTAAGAAGACTGTGAAAAATTGCGCAAAATTACTTTTGCCTAAACTAAAAGAATGATCTAAAATTCTTCCAAATCCCTTTGGACTGTTAAATTTAGTATCCAATGAATATCCTCCCACCATATAAAATATCATAAGGATTATTTTATCATTAAACACTCATAAGGAGGTAATCGTTTCTAATTTTAGGATAAAGTTCCTGTTTAAGCTTTTACTGGTTGCCATAAATTTGCAGTCCTCTAGGTCTAACTTCATTTAAATTCATTAAAAAAACAGCGAAGTTAGCAAATGCTTATCGACTAAAATACATTTTTTTATTTAAGGTTATTCATCTTCACTAATGTTTCTCATAGAAAAAAAGATTGTGGTTAGAATATCCTCTGACCAACAATCTTATATAAGTAGTTTTCATAATCCCATCTTTTAAACTTAAACATAACAATGATCGAGGTGATTTAATACAAACTTTTGCAGTTTTCCGGTAATTTAAAAGGGTTTTCTTTATTAATACGATCATAAAACATAATTCCATTTAAGTGGTCTATTTCATGTTGCATAACAATAGCGGCATATCCGCTAAACTTTAATACTTGTTCTTCCCCCATTAAATTAAATCCTCGCACCTTAATCCGTTCATATCTCGGAACAAATCCGTTTATTTCCCGATCAACAGAGAGACATCCTTCGCTAGGCGGTAAATAAATCATCGACATAGAATGACTGATTATTTTTGGATTTATGAAGATATATTCATGTTCCTGGCCTTTTGTATCAGATATATAGGCAACAAACATCCGTTTATTTAAACCAATCTGATTCGCTGACAAGCCTACTCCTGCTCGTAATTTATATTTCTTAGCTAAATATGGATCTTGGCTATTTTTTAAAAAATTCATCATACATATAAGTGTTGCTTTATCTTCTTCAGAAGGAGGAATCATTACTTCATGTGTGGGATGATGTAAAGTCTCGTTACCTTCCCTGACAATATCATTCATTGTAATTATATAATCTGCTTTAAATTTACTCATAAATAAACAATTCATCTACCTTTACTTTTAATGTTTTTGATAATTTGAAAGCGAGTTCCAATGTGGGGTCATATTTGTCATTTTCGATACAATTTATTGTTTGTCTAACGACGCCACACTCCTTCGCTAGTTGTTCTTGTGTCATCCCTAATTTCTTTCTTATTGCTTTAATTTTATTTTTCAAAAGGATCACCTACGTCAAAGAGATTAGACATTTTTATTGTAACAAGCTCCAGCAAGATGTCAATATCTTTGGACATTAGCATAAAAAAATCAGACAAGTGTATGTTTTACCTTGTCTGATTCTATTATTTGCAGTTTACTCATCACCGATAATTTTCACTTCTGTTTCTAAATCTACTCCAAATTTATCTTTCACTGTTTTTTGTACATGTTTTATAAGCTGGATGTAATCTGATGATGTTGCATGATCGACATTCACAATAAAGCCTGCATGTTTCGTAGATACTTCAGCACCACCAATTCTAGTTCCTTGTAAACCACTGTCTTGAATTAATTTACCTGCATAATGATTAGGTGGTCGTTTAAAAACACTTCCACAAGAAGGGTATTCTAATGGTTGTTTAGATTCGCGTAAAAATGTATTTTCATCCATTTTTGCTTTAATAGCTGTTGGATTCCCTTTGGCTAATTTAAATTTAGCGTCGACGATGATATATTTTTTCTTTGCAAACACACTATTTCTATAAGCAAAATCAAACTGCTCTTGTCCTAATGTCAAGACTTCACCTGTAGAAGTAATTACTGTTGACTCGTACAACACTTCTGAGATTTCTCCACCATACGCACCAGCATTCATAATCAATGCTCCACCAACTGTACCTGGAATACCGCAAGCAAATTCAAGACCAGATAATTGCGATCTTAGAGCTGCTTTTGACACATCAATAATACTGGCGCCACTTCCGCAATAAATCTCTTCATTTGTTACAGTTATTTGATTAAACTTCTCTAAACTTATCACTATTCCACGAATTCCTGAATCTTTTATAATTACATTTGTGCCTTTTCCCAAAATCGTTAAAGGGATAGCATGTTGATTGGCATATTGGACAATCACTTGTAATTCCTCAATTTCACTAGGGATAGCAAAAATATCACTATTACCCCCGGTTTTAATAAAGGTATGTCTTGATAAAGGTTCCGCATGTAAAAACTCAACAAACGGTAATTTTTTTTGTAATTCTTTCATTATGTCTTTCATAGTTATTCTGCCTCTTATATATTATTTGCGAAAATTAATTTACTCTTACTAAAAATGGATCCCGCTCGCAACGGTTCATGATTCATTATACTAAAAATAGCGAAATGAATGCAGTATAAAATATTGAGCCTGGATAGGCGATCCATAATTAACATATTCAGTCATCTATATTTCGTTCAAAAGTACTTTTGAAGCATGCTTTTACATATGTTCAGGTGCCTGCATACCCAATAGTCTGAGTCCCTCTTCTAACACAATCGTTACCGATTTGACAAGCGCCAATCGAGTGACAAGGTAATGATCATTATGCAAGATTTTAATATGAGCATAATATTTATTGAAATCTTGAGCAAGTTGGATTAAATATTTCGAGACTTCAGATGGTTCATTACGCTCAAAGCTTTTTTCGATGATAGAAGGAAACAAGATAAGTTGTTTGATGATCATCCAGCTCTCTTCTTCGATTTTCCCTGTTAAGTCTTTTGCGAAGTTCACTTGTCCTGCTTTCCTTAAGATCGAACAGGCTCTTGCGTGTGTATATTGAACATATGGCCCAGTATTCCCTTCGAACTTTAACATATCCTCAAGCGAAAACTCAACATTATTTTGCTTTTCGTGTTTTAAATCATGAAAAATAATGGCTCCAACACCAACCATTTTAGCTACTTCTTCTTTCTCCAGTAAGTTCGGATTTTTTTCTTGAATATTCTGTTTAGCAAGCATAACAGCTTCTTCTATTACTTGCTCTAATAACACAACTTTCCCTTTTCTTGTGGACATTTTTTTCCCATCTTTTAGAATAAATCCAAATGGGATATGTGAGATATTATTAGCCCAGGGATACTCCATTTTTTCTAAGACATGAATGATTTGTTGAAAATGGAGACTTTGTTCTTGACCAACTACATAATATGCCTTGTCAAATTGATATTGATTGTAACGATAAATAGCAGCGGTTAAATCTCTTGTGGCATACAAGGTAGCGCCATCTGATTTCTGAATTAAGCAAGGGGGTAAATTAAACTCTTCTAGATTCACCACTTGTGCACCGTCTGAGTATTCGAGTAACTTTTGTGCGTTCAACGTTTTTATCGTTTCGTTCATTTGTTCATTATAAAAGGCTTCTCCATGATAAGAATCAAAATGAACATTTAATAAATCATAAATTTTAGTGAATTCATGGAGAGATTCTTCACGAAACCATAACCATAAGTGATAAGCTTCCTCATCTCCATCTTCTAATTTCTTAAACCACAATCTAGCTTCTTTTTCCAATTCGGTATTTTTTTCAGCTTCAGTATGAAATTTGACATATAAGGCTAATAATTCCGTAATTGGATTTTGTTTTACCTGTTGCACATTTCCCCATAGTTTATAAGCTACAATTAATTTACCAAACTGTGTTCCCCAATCACCAAGATGATTAATACGGATTACTTTATAGCCACATTTTTCGGCAATATGTGCTAATGAATTACCGATTACTGTTGATCGTAGGTGTCCCATTGAGAAAGGCTTGGCGATATTAGGTGAGGAAAAATCCACTACCACATTTTTTCCGTTACCGAAGTTCCATGAACCATAATTTTCTCCGTTTTTAAGAACTTGAGCTAACACATCCTTTACAATTGTTTCTTTATGTAGGAAGGCATTTATATACGGACCTACAGCGACAAATTTGCAAAATAAAGGATCTGTTAATTTTTCAGATAAATCTGTTGCAATTTCTTGCGGAGATTTCTGCCACTTTTTAGCAAGGACAAAGCACGGAAAGGCTAAATCACCTTGACTCGTATACTTTGGAATTTCTATTTGTTTTTCTATTTCTTCAACCGATAAAGTATTATCAATTTGTTCAGTAATTTTCGTTGCATAGTCTTTAATAAATTGTTTCAATTACCTTTCACTCCTTTGTTTTAAAAGAATAAAACCGACCACCGATCTGATCTCATATTCACATAGATTGCCGGTTGACTAGCAATCTATGGTGCAAGTTATAAACACCGCGTTTCCGCGTAAACTTACTGCCAATGATCTTCTTAGATCTAGCACTTGATGCTCTAATACACCACCAAACAGATTATCTTTATGGCATAAAAAAACCCGCCTCTAAAATAAGAGACGAGATGAATCGCGGTACCACTCTTTTTGTTCATATTGAACCTGCTTGGGTTTTATAACGGAATCATCCGGCAATAAGCCCTACTGCTTTCAGGCAGCTCCTTAGAAGTGCGTTTCATGAACAAACAGACTGCTAGGCTCACACCAACCCTAACTCGCTTAAGCTGTGATGATCACTACTCTCTTCATCAAAGGATTTATCAGTTAATTTTCGTTATTATAATGGATTCATTTTTAAAAAGCAACTTTTTATTAGAATTTCTATAGTTAGATCAATCAAGTAGATTCGTTAATTGGCTATATATTTCTTTCATTTCCTCAAGACTCATTCGAACGAGACCACTTGTTGATGGAGCTACAAAATCAATAACACCGGGAACCGTTTGTTCTGGCTGGCGCCCCCAATCAGCCTTTTTCTTACCAGAAAATTGTAGATAAACCCCTTTACCTACAAAACACACTATTTTTGGTCGATAAAAACGAATTTTTTCTTCTAGTACCTTTTTCCCTTGCCGATATTCTTCCTTAGTAATTTCTGCAGCATTTCTCGTTGGTCTTGGAACAATATTTGTAAATCCAAACCCTTTTTCAAAAATGGCATCACCTTCGCTAGGAAGATATCTTCGTTCTGTAAGCTCGGCTTCAAATAAAATCTTCCAAAATTTATTTGTGGGATTCGCATAATGATGACCGGTTTCACTTGAACGAATACTAGGGTTAAACCCAACAAAAAGTAATTTTAAGCCTTTTTTTAAATGATCTGGAACAGGTTTTAGTGTCACTTGATTTTACCTCCTTAAAATAGGTAAGGTGCAGCACCGAAAAGAGCCTCCCGATTTTATAATTTCAGATAAATCTATCTCCATAACGGAATACCCTTCATTTCTTAAACGTTGATTGACCTTTTGGTTAACAGGTAAACTAAATACTTGTTTGTTTCCAATCGATAGTACGTTTGTTCCGAGTGTAAATTGCTCTTTTTCCGATACTTCAATAAGTTTAAATTTTTCATTTAACATTACAATTGTATCTTCTTCAAATGCCTGTGGAAAAAATAAAGCTTCTCCCTCGGATAAAATATTAAAGACACAATCAAGATGTAAGTACTTATCTTGAAACGGAATAGGAACAATATGATATTCGGGCAGAGCCTCTTCTAAATAATCAATCGCTTGCATATTCGTGCGACTACTAACACCGACATAAACTGTCGTACCAGCAATCATTACATCCCCACCTTCAATCATTCCTTCTCTTATATCCAAGTAAGGCATTTGATGATGAGATAATCTGTTTTTTAATTCTATTTCTTCGCCTTGACGCACCCTTCTAGCCATCCTCGAAACGCAAACTTGGTCGCCAATCGTAAAACCAATGTCCCGTGTAAAAACTTGTTCAGGATATGTTTTTTGTGCGGGTATTAATAAAACTTCTACACCGCATTGACGCAATGCGTCTATAAATTGACTATGTTGCTTGACAGCAAGCTGATGATTAATTTCTTGTTCATTATAATATTTTTGGGTTTCGTTAATAATTTCGCGAATAGCCATATACTTTGGTTCACATAAAATAACCTTTTTTAAAACTCCATATTCATTATTGCAAAATACATTCTTATGCTCGTCTTCAAATGTCATCATTTTTCTCCTTAATAAACTAATAATTGGATGTAGACAAAATTTAAAAATAGTTGGTAACTAAAATAATGATAATTAGCATACATACTTCAGCGTTGCTTACAACGCAAAAAAAGTAACTAATCAGCCTGTTGACTAGTTACTTTTTTCAGCTTTATTATCCTTCCACTTTCATCACCCAGTTTAATGGATCTTCCTCTTTTCCAGTTTGGATACCTGTTAAAGTATCATAAAGCTTTTTGGATAATTCTCCAGTAGCTCCATTATGAATGGTGATCTTATAATCATTCCAGAAGAGCTCTCCAATAGGTGATATCACTGCTGCTGTACCAGTACCAAAGGCTTCTTCTAGTTTACCTTCTTTATAAGCTTGGTAAACCTCCTCCATAGAAATCTTTCTTTCTATCACCGGTATTTCCCAATACTTTAATAATTCTATGACGGATTTTCTTGTAATTCCTTGTAAAATACTTCCATTTATTGCTGGGGTGATAATTTCTCCATCAATTTTAAAGAACACATTCATACTGCCAACTTCCTCAATATATTTATGTTCTTTTCCATCTAGCCATAGTACTTGTGAATAGCCTTCTTTTTCGGCTACTTCCTGTGCTTTCAAAGCACTTGCGTAGTTTCCTGCTGTTTTAGCATCCCCTGTGCCACCCTTGACAGCACGAACATATTCACTTTCTACCGCAATTTTAACTGGATTCATTCCTTCTTTATAATAAGCACCCACCGGAGATAAAATGATCACAAATTGGTAAGTTGTCGATGGTGCTACACCTAAATAGGGCTCAGTTGCGAAAACGAATGGTCGAATATAGAGTGATGTTCCTTCTTGTGTAGGAATCCAATCACGGTCAATGGAAATTAACTTTTTTAATGCCTCTAAAGCTAAATTCTCATCAATTTCCGGTATGCATAGCCGGTGATTGGAACGATTCATACGTTTCATATTTTCTTCGGGCCTAAAAAGTAATACATCCTGGTTTGTCGTTACATATGCTTTTAATCCTTCAAAAATAGTTTGGCCATAATGAAAGACAATAGCCGCAGGGTCTAAAACAATCGGTTGGTACGGAATAATTCTAGCATCATACCAACCCTTTTCTTGTGAATAATCCATTACAAACATATGATCAGTAAAATAACGGCCAAAAGGTAGTTGTTCATCTGTCGGCTTTTCTTTTTGATTGTCGGTTAGTTGTACTTTAATTTCTTGCATATGGCGTTCTCCCTCTCGATTAATTTCGTATTTGCCCTTCACCGTAAATAAAGAATTTACTTGAGGTAAGTGCTTCTAATCCCATCGGACCACGAGCATGCAATTTTTGTGTGCTAATCCCTATTTCTGCACCATAGCCAAACTCGAATCCATCTGTAAATCGAGTAGAAGCATTATGATAGACAGCTGCTGCATCGACACTATTTAAAAATAATGCGGCATGTTGATCATTGTGTGTTATGATGGATTCCGAATGTTGGGTTCCATAATAATTGATATGGTGAATAGCTTCCTCAACATTGGAGACAACTTTAATACTAATAGTCAAACCTAAATATTCGGTTGCCCAATCCTCTTCTGTTGCAATAAGCACATTAGGGCACTTCCCTCTAACGATTTCATCACCGTAAATTTCCACGTTTTTATCTTGGAATAATTGAATGAGTTCTATTCCGTATTCTTCAAACCATTTTTCATGGATTAATAATGTTTCGATTGTATTACACACAGAAGGACGTTGAGTTTTTGCATTCAAGGCGATGTTTTTTGCCATCTCCCATTCAGCGGATTCATCAATATAAACATGACAATTGCCTGCACCAGTCTCAATTACTGGAACTGTTGATTCACGGATAACCGTTTCAATTAACTGTTTACCGCCTCTTGGAATCAGCACATCTAAATACTCATTTAAGCGGAATAACTCTTTCGCTGTTTCACGGCTTGTATCTTCTAGTAATTGAACTGAATCTTCGGGTAAGCGACTATTTTTTAAAGCTTGATGAATCACTTTTACAAGTGCCATATTAGAGTGCTTTGCTGAGGAACTTCCCCTTAGAACAACTGCATTTCCAGTTTTTAAAGCTAAAGTTGCCGCATCAATCGTGACATTTGGTCTAGCCTCATAGATCATGCCGATTACTCCAATAGGTACGCGTTTTTTATAGATACGTAGTCCATTTTCTTTTTCGATTTTTTCGATTGTTTCCCCAATCGGATCTTTTAATTTTATTAAGAGTTCAATAGCCTGTGCCATTGCTTGGATACGTTCTTCATTTAGCATAATTCGATCCAAAATGGCAGGCGAAATACCACTTTCCTTGCCATTTTGCAAATCTTTTTCATTCGCTGTAAGTAACTCTTGCTGTGCTGCTAATAAATGATCTGCAATTAACTTTAGTGCCTGATTTTTTTCCTCTGTTGTCACATTAACTAAAGCGTAGCTTGCTTGCTTCGCTGCCAAACCTTTCACATGTACTTCACTCATTAGTCTGTACCCCTTCCTATTTAAATTTGTACCCAGCGGTCACGATGGATCACTTCTATAGTTGGTTTCATTTCCTTGTCAGATTGCCGTTTTTCAATGGTTCTTTTTAAGTCATCAGAGGAGTAACTTACTTCACCTTTTCCTAATAAACCATGATTGCCGAAAACTTCCACTACATCTCCCTTCTGGAAAGTACCTTGCACCTTAAACACCCCAGCAGGTAACAAGCTTTTACCGTTATGGAGGATTGCTTCTTCTGCACCTTGATCGACATAAATTCGGCCTGATAATGCCGAATGGAGGGCAATCCACTGGCGATTGGTATTAATCGGAGTAATAGAGGAATTTGAAATATATGTTCCATCCCCCTCGCCTTGTAAAATAGTAATCAATTTATCTGGTCCTTTTCCTTGCCCGATGAAAACAGGGACGCCTAAAGAATGAGCTGTTTTAGCTGCTAGAAGCTTGGAACGCATACCACCAGTTCCCACTTTTGACCCTATATCATCAGCGGATTCCATTAGCTCATCCGGAATTTGCTCTAAATAATCCAATCTCTTGGCGTCTGGATATGTACGAGGATTGGCTGTATAGATTCCATTAATATCTGTCAGGATTATTAATTGATCGACATGAAGAAAACCACTGACAAGAGCAGATAACATATCGTTATCTCCAAAGGTTAATTCCTCAACTGAAACTGTGTCATTTTCATTAATAATGGGGATAATACCTCTCTCTAGTAGTTCAGTCAGCGTTGCGAAAGCGTTGCGATATCTTTCCCGATCGGTAAAATCTGATCTTGTTAATAAGACTTGCGCAGGAATAATATCAAATTCTTTAAACTTTTCAATATATAATTGAATTAAGCGACTTTGTCCAACAGCGGCAGCAGCTTGCTTACCTTTTAAAGTAACCGGGCGACTCGGATAGCCCAGACAAGCAAAGCCAGCAGCGACAGCCCCAGAAGAAACAAGGATCACCTCATGCTTTGCTTCTCTTAATTTAGCGATGGCATGAATATGATCTGAAAACTTTAAATGATCAATTTCTCCCTTATCATTTGTTAAAGAACTACTTCCAATTTTGACCACAATACGTTGCCTTTTCATTTTAATCACCTATATAAATAATATAAAAAAAGCTCACTCATCCTTAAGAATAAGGACGAAAGAGCTTTTAGCTTCCGCGGTACCACCATAATTGGATGTCATGATTGCATCCCACTTTTCCTATAACGCTAGGGTGTGCGCTCATGTTTTGCATGAGACTCAAAGGTAGGTTCTGTAGATTGATTGTGGCAAAATTTTCCAGCTTTTAAATTTCGCTCTCTTTCACATCAAAGCCCACATACTAATCCTTTTCTACGTTCAATGATTTTCTAATATTATGACGAAAACAATCAAAATTGTCAAGAGGTGAAAACGGAACATTCCTTTTAAGTTCAGTAATTGTTAGATGAATAAGAGTATTTATACAGGGTGTTTCTTAACAAAAAGGGAAATGTTTTTCATGCTCGTTAAATGTCTGAAGACTATCTTGCGACACATCATAAACATTCGATTATTCTCATATAAAGGAGATCGTCTTATTCCTGTAATCCTATTTCTCATCAATATATAAATCCAACAAAAGCGAGTATTCATATAGAAAAACTAGATAAGTAGTCAATTCAACTAAATCAATTATATATGCCTACCGCTTAGGAGGGGGGGCGATTTTTATTGTATGGAGTGATAGAAATGACTTTAAAAAGGCTTGTGTGAAAAAACTTACAATTTTCTAGAAGGAATCCATATTTTGATTTACCACAGAGGAATATATATTTGGGCGCCTGCATTTAATCTCTTATGAATGAATAGCCGTTCTTTAGTTGATCAAAAGGTTTTTGTGTCAGTGTAAATAATCAGAGAAATTTGATGTGAAAAAGGCAACAGCTTACAGGGAAAGATTTTAATTGGGAATTTAATGGGGCTACGCTAGTGATGGAGTCTATGGGGAAAAGACAGTTCTATTGAGCCGCCTTTTCCAAGCTCATTATCTTTCTATGCTTCTTGATAATGTTGAATACAGAAATCAAGTACAAGTTCTTCCTCGTCTTCTTCAAGAGCGAAGTCTAAAATATTGTTTGTATTTCTTTCAATAAATTCATAATGAAGGATGTTTTTTTCTCCATTTGCTTCGGCGAAAATCACCCTTAATAACAAACCATCCTCAGAAAATAATTCATCACCTTCTGGTACTTCGATTTCTAAAAAAAACTCATATCGATGACCTTCAAGAATTCCGGTAGGATCGTGTAATTCTTCTATTGTATATTCAGTTATGTTCATGAATTTATCCCTCCTTCATATCCGTTTTTTCTTTAAAAAAATGCCAATCACGATTATTAATAATATAGCTAATCCAATATAAACGATATAGGAGTAAACGTCCATTATTTCAACAATTTTTGTCCATGATTCTCCGACAGCTGCTCCTATACTTACTAAAACCATATTCCAAATTAAAGTCCCCAAAGCTGTTAATAAAAAGAATGGAATAAATGGCATCCGTGCCATTCCGGCTGGAATAGAAATTAAACTACGAATTAAGGGGATAAACCGACAAAAAAATACCGTCTTACTACCATGTTTTTGAAACCAAATCTCTGCTCTTTGAATATCTTCTTTCTTTAAACGCAAAAGATATCCCCAACGATCAACCGTTTTTTCAATTCGGCTAGGATTCACTAAAAAGCCGACCCCATATAAAATCACAGCTCCAATAACTGACCCTAATGTAGCAAACCATACAACCCCCATAATAGTTAAGTCAGAGGATGTTGTCATAAAGCCGCCAAAAGTTAAGATCACTTCAGAGGGAATCGGTGGAAAAACATTTTCTATTGTAATTAAAAAGAGAATTCCAACGTAACCAAATTTTTCCATAATCTCAATAATCCAAGTATCCATTTGCCCACTCCCAAATAAAAAACTTGTCTATTTAATCATACAAGCATTTTTTGGTAATTATCACTTATTAACCGAAAATTTCAAGCTTTATATTGGAATGTATAAATATACACTCTTTTTTATCTAGATTTTTTAACAAAGAACTGCCGGAAAAATTTCAGAAAACCAAATTATTTCCCAGTGTATTTATACCTGGTCCTAAGAGCGTTTCCTTTAATTAAGAGTTGGTGCTAATTAAGTGGATGAGTTATTAGAATGTAGTTTTATAGTTTTTTAAAATACTTTTTAAATATAGCTTTTACAGAATGAAAAAACAAGCATCAATTTTAGATGCTTGTAGATCACCTCCTAGGGAGGTCTTTGTGCTTATTATTATCGGCAAACTTCATGAATAAATAATATCACAGCTGTATTCAATTAAGATGGTGCTTGAATATCTCTTAAAAAGTTTGATAAACATTTTCACATTCTTCGCCAGTTGGTTCATAGAAACAATGGAGTTTGTAACGAGCTACAAGAGGCTGCCCATACCAAGTTGCTGGACAATCTCCTTCAGGTCTAAAATACCATAAACTATATTTCGCTGGCCAAATCCTTTCTCCGTTAACCGCACGTCTTGCTAATTTTCGTTCGCTCTCTCTAGCTCGTTGATAAAAATAACCATGGGTAACTGCTTCAAAAGCATGGGGTTGATAAACCATGTCCGGAATCGTTCGCAATCCCTTGAAATCGGAACAATTTGCCCGAATACGATTGATCCCCACATTTCCGACCATCATCATCCCTTGTATCCCTTCCCCTTCAGCTTCAGCTCTTAATAATCTCGCTAACAAATCAATATCTGCTGTCCGTGCTTTTACAACTGCCATTTCGCCACCTCCAAAAAATTCTATATCCACATCATATTGGAGGATGCAGTGATTGTTGACGATAAAGCTGGGAATTCTTATTGATTAGTAAAAGTGATAAGTTTGCTAAATAATGAACAGAAGCAGTTCCATTTCTTCACTTCTCATTTCTTCATCGGGACAATCGTCAACAACTCTTATTAATTAAAATATTTACGTGCTATTTCCGCGATAGCTTCTGGATATTTATAACTTAATGGTTCCTGATGTAAAGCTTGGAAATAATTAATATCACTTGTATTTAATCCCCCAATAGTAAAACGAGGTATTATGCGCATATGAGGAGTTTGTTTCGCGTTTGGATCGACTGATAAATGGGTTAGCAGATTAAAGCTTGTAAAGCCCTGCTCTTTAAACACATTGAAAATTAATTTTAGTCCAGTAGCAAAATGCTCCCAATCATCTTGTGAAATATCAAAAATAGACTGCTTATTTCGGAATATGGCTAGAAAGTCATTATGCCCCTTTGGCGCAAAAGCATGCATCCAAGCGACCTCACCAATTTCACCAATCCATCTTTCACCTATTTTCTTTTCAACAACACTAAGCTGCTCGAAAAATGCATGGCCATTCGTTTGTTCAAAGGCCTGTACAGCATTATTCACTTGCTGCTGATAATTCGTTGCTGTTTCTGACCCAATGACATGTAAATGGGGATGCAGGATACTTCCTCCGGCTTCGGGCAAATAATTCCAATTTATAGATACGTATTTTACAGCGGAATCTGTTTCAATAATCTTTTGAATATAATGTTGAGCAGCTAAAAAAGCATTCTTAATCATCTCGGCCGTAAAATCCTGTAGTTTGACATAATGTTGGCCAGAAAATACAACAACACCATTATGTTTGCTATACGGAAACAAATTTGGAAAGACAATCGCCTCACCATGCTGAATTCGACCTTTATTAGTAATATTATTAGGGAAAACAGGTGTCATATAAAAAATGTTTTCAGAACAAAACGGACAGTTTTTACCACCTGTTTGTCTGGCAGCTTCGGAATAATCTGGCGGTGTTAGCGTTAATCCAGCATCAAAGATAATTCGAGAGGTTTCTCCCGTTAGTGGATCAAATCGAATTTCCGTTTTTCGATTAATTGCATCTCCATTTCCACTATAAAAAGAAAAAGTTTCTTCTTGTTTATTAAACTTAATTTCCATTTCACCATCCCTTTCTATTCCCAACATTTCATAGGAAGAGAAAACTCTTCCTCATATCTTGAATATAACAATTATTTTCAGTATTTTCCAATAAATAGCGAAGATTTTCCATTATAAATTTAACTTAACTAACACAAGCTTTTCCCATAATTTCCATGGGATAATTTTCTTAAAAAATAATAATCCCTTTACCCCTTTACCGACCGGATACCTTAGCTTGCTTAGTTTTTGTTTTGTGCAAAGTTCAGCGATCATAATTGCCACAATACGTGGATCTTCATAGTTTGCGCTTCCTTTGTCCATCTCAGCTTCTATGGCTGTCATTATTAATGCATATGGGGAGGTGGAAAGAAGTGATTGCTTAGCAACTTTTTTCCCCTTAGTCCAAATATTCGTTTGAAAAGAACCTGGTTCAACGAGAGCCACATCAATTCCAAATGATTTAACTTCCAGTCTTAAACTTTCTGTCCAGCCTTCTAAAGCATGTTTTGAAGCTACATAAGGTGATAAGCCGGGAAAAGCTATTTTTCCGGAAATGCTGCTCATATTTATAATCTTTCCACTTTTTTGTTCGCGCATATAGGGAAGAATCGCTTGGGTTAATGCAATTGCCCCAAAGAAATTTGTTTCAAATTGCTCTTTGTATTCACGCAAACTGACTTCCTCTGCAAATCCCCCTAACGCGAAACCAGCATTATTAATAAGAATATCTATTGAGGGCAAATGAGCAATATGGGCACTCAGATTATTTATGGAAGCAGATTTAGTAATGTCTAAGGGAAAAAACTCAATCAATTCAGTTTCTAAACCTTCCTGTTTACATAACGTTATTATGTTATCCTTTTTCTTTAAATCTCTCATTGTGGCGATAACATGGAACTTTCTCTTAACTAACTCCATTGTCATAAATAATCCAAACCCACCTGATGCCCCTGTAATTAACACCGTTTGCCTATTCATTACGTCATCTCCAACATAATTGGGCAATGATCGCTCCCCATAATATTGCAATGAATATGAGTATCTATTAGTCTAGTTTTTAATCTTTCAGACGTAATAAAATAATCGATTCTCCAGCCGATATTTCTTTCCCTCACTTTATTCATATAAGACCACCATGTATATGCCCCTATTTGATCAGGATAAAAATATCGGAATGTATCTAGAAATCCATTATTAAGTAAATCGGTAAATTTTCCTCGCTCTTCGAGAGTAAAACCTGAATTTCCTTGATTTGATTTAGCGTTGCGTAAATCAATTTCTCTATGGGCGACGTTTAAATCTCCACAAACAATAACCGGTTTAATTTGATCCAATTTTTTAATATATAGAAGCATCCTATCTTCCCACTGTAAGCGATAAGGCAAGCGAGCTAAATCTCTTTGTGAATTAGGTGTATAAACATTTATTAGGAAAAAATCTGTAAATTCAAGTGTAATAATTCTACCTTCCTCTTCTTCTTCTGCCTCTCCTACTCCATATTTAACAGAAATTGGCTTGATCTTTGTAAAAATAGCCGTTCCCGAATATCCTTTTTTTTGTGCGTAATTCCAATACTGGTAATACCCATTTAAATCTAATTCGATTTGTCCTTCTTGTAATTTCGTTTCTTGCACACAAAAAATATCCGCATTGATTTCATGGAAAAAGTCCAAAAATCCTTTGCGAACACATGCCCGCAACCCATTTACATTCCAAGATATAAGTTTCATTATCCGCTACCCCTTTATGTCGTGTTATTTGGTCATAATCTCCGTCTCGAAGTATTGTAGGTCATCTGCCAAAATTATTGGTAGTTTCTTAGGATCTAAAAATACAAGTCATCGAAGGCAGATGGCACTCCTATAGTGCTAATCGCCAGTAAAGTCATCTTATTTTGAGTTTGGCCGTCTAGTTGCCGGCTACGAAGCAGGTCAATGGCATTACATCAAATGTTATGTATTTAGTCTTCGCCATACTGCTTTTTGAAAGACTATAGAGAATATCATAGGCTTAATGCAGGTTTTCCTCTAATTCTCTCTACCTGAATACCTATACATGCCCAAAAAGAAATTTCACTTAATTTATATTGTGGCATTTTTCTATCTATCAAACAAGTGATCGGCTTGTTATAATAGAATAATTGTTTAAGAAAGGAAAGAGTAAGATGGATGGAAAAACACATTTTATCACAGGATGTCTGACTGGATTTGGAGTTGCACAATACTCAAATGCAGATTGGCTCACAACAGCTTCCTTCACCCTGTTAGGTGGATTTACTGGCCTTGTACCAGATCTAGATGTCTCTGGCGTTTTAGCTCGAAAACTATCGATTAATAAAAAATGGGCGATTCTTCTTCTAGGTTTCATCGGCCTTTATTTAATGTCCTCTAGTTTTACGAGCCCACATACATACTGGTCAAAGCAATTAGGGGTTTTATTGGGGAGTGGCCTTCTGATTTTCCCTCCCCTTTTTATTAAACAAAAATGGATGTTAACATTAACGGGTATCCTCGTTGGAATTCTCGGTCTCTATTATGAAAGTATATGGGTAATCTTGCTAGGAATCTATATAGTGATCGCTTCTCTCTTATCCCATCGTTCCCTAACTCATTCACTTCTAGGCTTATTTTACTTTTCTATTCTAGGTTACTTTTTGGAAAAAGAAATCTTAGTGGATGGGCTGATGTTTGTGTGTGTGGCTGCTTATGCAAGTCATCTTATTTTAGATATGAAGTGGCTACCAAAAAATCGAAAGGGTGTTAAACTATTTTTACCTTTTTCAAAAATAGAATTATAAAGATGGATACAATTTTCAGATATTCATCCGCTTATGAAAAATGTGAAAACCCTGTTACATAACTAACTGGACTGACAAATAGAGAACAATATATTAGAGAAGGTGGGGGAATATAGAAAGGCGCAACTAGCCGCCAATGGAAATGAAGTACATTTCCAAAGCGGCTTATTTGCGCCAACTAATTAATAATTCTAGTTTTTAATAAAATGACGGTAGTTTACTCTTAAGTACATCTTATTTTTTCAGAGTTTGCAGCTGTTCCGCTCTAATTTCTTTGGCAACTTCAACCATAACTTTTAGAGCAGCCACTGTTTCTTCTTCTTTTCTCGTTTTTAACCCACAATCAGGATTAATCCAAAATTGTTTTGCTGGAATAGTAGCTAATGCACGATGAACATTTTCTTTTAATTCTTCTTTAGCTGGTACTCTCGGACTATGAATATCATAAACTCCTAATCCAATTTCCTTATCATAGGTATTTTCTTCAAATGTCGAAATCAGTTCGCCATGACTTCTTGATGTTTCAATCGAAATGACATCTGCATCTAAACGATTTATCGCATCATAAATATCTCCAAAACTCGAATAACACATATGAGTATGAATTTGGGTACTATTTTCCACTGTTGCTGTCGCTAGCTTAAAAGCATGGACAGCATGATTTAGGTAAGTACTCCAGTTTATCTTCTTTAACGGCAGTCCTTCACGCAATGCTGGTTCATCTACTTGAATGATTTTAATATTTTTGGCCTCTAGTTCTTCAATTTCCGAGCGTAGCGCAATAGCAATTTGATTTAGTACATCAAATTCAGAAATATCGTCGCGGACAAATGACCAATTTAAAATGGTAACCGGACCAGTTAGCATTCCCTTTACATGCTTATCTGTCAATGTTTGGGCGTAGCTAACCTCCTTGACTGTCATCGGACTTCGGAAAGAAACATCGCCAAATATTAATGGAGGTTTTACACAGCGTGATCCATAAGATTGAACCCAGCCGTATTTTGTTACCTGAAACCCATTTAACTTCTCACCAAAATATTCCACCATATCAGTGCGTTCGAATTCTCCATGAACAAGTACATCAAGTCCAATATCTTCTTGAATCTCTATCCACTTCTTTATTTCTTTATTGATAAATTGCTCGTACTCTGCATTAGATAGATCGCCTTTTCTCCAGCGTAATCTTTGTTTCCGAACTTCAGCTGTTTGCGGTAAACTACCGATTGTAGTGGTCGGAAGTAATGGAAGCTGTAATGCTACTTGTTGTTCTAAAATTCTTTGAGAGAATGCAGCTTTCCGGTCTGCTTGAATTTCATCTAAATCAATCTCTTTTGTATCACCTCGATAATTGGACTCATTTAATCGCTGAATGGCGAGCGTACTTTCTTTTATTTGATCACGAATTTTCTCTTTACCGCTTGTTAACCCATCTGCTAGTATCGCAATTTCTTTTAATTTTTCATCTGCGAAAGACAAGCTTGCTTTGATAATGGGATCTAAAGTTTGTTCCAAATTTTTACTAATTGGAACATGTATTAATGAGCATGATGGCTGGATAATGATCCGGTCTCTTTCAACAATTTGTTGAATGATCTCGAGCATCCCCCAAGTTTGCTCCAAATCGACTCGCCAAACATTCCTTCCATCAATAATACCGGCAAATAGAACTTTATTTTGCGGGAAGCCAAATTGCCGGATTACTTCTAATGCATCACCATGAACAAAATCTAATCCAAAACCAGCAACAGGTAAATGTATTAGTTTTTTATAATGATGAATGGACTCAAAATAAGTTTGTAGCGCAATTTTCAAGCTTGGCACTGCCTCGGCAATCTTCTGATAGGTTTGTTCTATTAAAGGGACCTCTCCTTCAGATAACTCTGTTACTAAAATCGGTTCATCTATTTGTACCCATTCTACCCCTTCAGCTTCCAATTCTTTTAAAATTTGAATATATAAGGGAAGAAACTTTTCCAATAAATTCGGGAAGTCTGTTTCTTTGTATCCTTTACCAAGTTTCAAAAAGGAGATAGGTCCCAAAACAACCGGTTTTCCTTTTATTCCCAGTTCTTCTTGTGCCTCTTTGTACAATTGAAGAGGTCGGTTTTCTACTAAAATCGGGTTCGCGTTATCAAATTCGGGTACAATATAATGATAATTTGTATTAAACCATTTAGTCATTTCAGAAGCGAATGCTTCCCTTGTTCCTCTAGCAATCGCAAAATACGTGTCAAGT
Organism: Lederbergia galactosidilytica; assembly: GCF_017873565.1. GTDB lineage: Bacteria > Bacillota > Bacilli > Bacillales > Bacillaceae_C > Lederbergia > Lederbergia galactosidilytica. Next base: position 14,308 of record NZ_JAGGKH010000002.1, on the reverse strand, counting down.
GATGACACAGATAATCCACTATTTTGAAATCGTTGAGGAACTATGCCAAACATTAATGCTGTATCCAACACGTGATCATATAGTGAAAAATCTCCTACGGGAATTAGATCAATCCCCAATTCCTTCTGCTTTCTTAAACCATTTAAACGAATTTCCTTAGTGATCTTTAATAATTCTTGTTGAGAAATATTTCCATTCCAATAATTTTCTAATGCTTTTTTCCATTCGCGTTGTTCCCCAATTCTTGGATAACCAATATTGGATGAAGTGATTTGAGTCATATGAGCATCCTCCCTGTTCCTTCTTTTCAGTGTAGTAATTGCTTTTTTTGCTTGTTTTTCGTTTTTTCTTGAATATAAGTGGCTAATTCAACAGATAAATCGTATTGGATAAAAGGAGTAATTAAATAAAATCCTTTAAAATAACCAAATGCAGAATCAATTAACTCTTTGGCAATCGCAAGTCCCTCTTCCTTCGCCTGCCTTGGCTTTCCTTCTGTTTTTGCCATTCTTCTTCTAATATCATCTGGAAGTTTGATACCTGGGACTTCGTTATGCAAAAACTCAGCATTTCTGGCGGAAACCAGAGGCATAATACCAATGTAAATAGGTGCTGTTATATGTTTAGTTGCTTCTCCAACTTCCAGGATTTTTTCTAAAGAAAAGACCGGTTGGGTTAAAAAATAATCTGCTCCATACTTTATCTTTTTTTCCATTCTCTCGACGGATTTCCCAATATTTCGAACATTCGGGTTAAAGGCCGCTGCAACTTTGAATTGTGTTTTTTCTCTCAGAGACTTTCCAGAAAAGGAAATGCCTTCATTAAACTGCTTTATAAGTTTAATTAATTCAAACGATGTTGCATCATAGACCGATGTTGCGCCCGGAAAATCTCCAATTTTCGTCGGATCACCTGTAATAGCTAAAATATCACGAATTCCAGCAGTATGTAGACCCATGAGATGTGATTGTAATCCGATTAAATTTCGATCCCGGCAAGTAATATGAACAAGCGAGTCTAAACCAACTTTCTTTTTAACAAGCGAAGCCATAGTAGCATTACATATTCTTGGTGAAGCTAATGAATTATCTGCTAAAGTTAATCCATCGACCCCAGCTCTCTTCAAGGCGTCAGCGCCTCTAAAAAAAGGTTCTGTATCTAAATGTCGAGGCGTATCTAGTTCGACAATAATAGACCGATCAGATTGAACTTTTTCAAAGATAGATGGTTCTTTGTCGATAGTTTCAGTTTTTATCACAAATGGTTTTTGTTTAATGATTTGCTTCTCTTCAAGCGGTGTTAAATATTGGCGTCCTGTTGCCAATGCCTGGATATGTTCAGGTGTAGTTCCACAGCAACCCCCAATTAAACGTACTCCTTGATCACGAAACTTGCGTACAATTTCGGTGAAGTAATCAGGCTCTGTTTTGTATATAAATTTACCATCTTCATATTCTGGCAAACTGGCATTAGGATAGGCTGCTAAATAAGCTGTTTTAGAAAGTGGTACAGATTCTAAGGCTTTCACCATGTGATAAGGGCCAAGACGACAATTAATCCCAACAACATTAGCACCTAAAACATCGAGCTGTTTCAAAGCTTCTTCAAGCGGTGTACCGTTCTGAAGTACACCTGGTTCATGCATCGAGACATTTGCTATGATAGGCAAATTGGTTTCATCACGGGCCATCCTTAAAACAGTCGTCAATTCATCTAAATCATAATAGGTTTCTAAAATAATTCCATCTACTCCCTCAAGTAGTAATGCATATAGCTGTTCGCGAAACCCCCGTTTTATTTCTTCTGACACACTAGAATGAAGACCTGCCCCATGTATACCGCCGATGGTTCCCAGTACAAAAGCTTCGCCACCCGCAGCCTGCTTTGCAAGCCGGACTGCGGCTCTATTTATTTTTGTCACTTCCTCTTCTAATCCATACCTTGATAGCTTCAGATAATTGGCCCCATACGTATTCGTTTGTATTACATCAGCTCCTGCATCCACATAGGCCTCATGTATCCTAACAACTTGATCAGGTTTGGAAAGATTCAATTGATCAAAGCACCGATCAATTCCATATGAATATAAAAGCGTTCCGGCAGCACCATCTCCAATTAAAATTTCCTTTTTGAGACGTTCTAGTAATCCCAATAAACAACCCTCCCTAAATATGATAAAAAACTGTTTGGAGTAATGGCTTCTTAAAGACATTCAATCATTTTCTTGGTGTCAACTACTTATGCTCCTGCATGCAAAAAGAGCCTACTCCGACAAGAAGAAGGCCCTTTTCTATAAAAAGGATTCTTCTTATCTTTCAAGTTGTCTCCAACTTGCTGGATTTAGCACCTTTCCATAAAATGGTGGTTGCTGAGGCGTCTTAGGGCCATTCCCTCGACCTCTCTTGATAAGAATGAAATCATTTATTCAATTTTTTGTTTCTTAATCCGTTAAGGGTTAAGAATTAACTCTACTAATAGTATAGGATTAATCCGCTAAAAATACAAGGGTAAATTTAAATTATTTTTAAAATTTTTATTTATCTATTAATCGTGAAAATCTAAACCTGAATGAACCTCTTTTACATATCCTGCGCGGATGACAAAGTCTCCAAATTTTTCTTTTTCTTTCCGTTCTTTCGCAAATTGGTGGATAATTGGTTCTAATTCGCTTAATATTTCCTTCTCACCGATGTTTTCGCGATACAGTTTATTTAAACGATCACCAGTAAAGCCACCACCTAAATAGACATTATATTTCCCAGGGGCTTTTCCGACAAAACCAATTTCTGCTAACGCGGGTCTAGAACACCCATTCGGACACCCAGACATACGAATAACAATTTCTTCCTCGCGAAGTCCTGCCTCATCTAATATCAGATCAATTTTATCAAGTAAAGATGGTAAATACCGTTCAGACTCAGCCATCGCCAGCCCACATGTTGGAAAAGCGACACAGGCCATTGAATTTCTACGCAATGCACTATAATGCTCTCCGTCTGTTAAACCATATTGTTGAATCAACGTTTCTATCTGTGGTTTTAAACTTTCTGATATATTTCCAATAATTAAATTTTGATTCGGAGTTAATCGAAAATCTCCTGTATGAACTTTTGCTATTTCGCGTAAACCGGTCATAAGTTTATAGTGCTCCCAGTCTTTAACTCGGCCATTTTGGATAAATAAAGTAAAATGCCATTGGTCATTCAGACCTTTAACCCAGCCATAACGATCCCGATTATGATCAAACTGAAAAAATCTTGCTGGTTGTAATTCCCAGCCAAGTCGCGAATGTAATTCGTCAATTAACCAAGGGATCCCCCGTTTATCAATTGTATATTTAAATCGTGCATTTTTCCTTACAGAACGATTACCGTAGTCCCGTTGAATCGTAACAATCTTTTCTGCAACATCAATTACTTCTTCAGGCTTACAAAATCCAATGACTCTCCCAATTTGGGGGTATGTTGCTTTATCCCCATGTGTAGAGCCCATCCCTCCACCAACAGTTATATTGAAACCTTGAAGTTGCTGCTTCTCAACAATGGCAATAAATCCAAGGTCCTGTGAATATACATCCACATCATTAGATGGCGGAACAGCAATACCGATTTTGAATTTTCGTGGTAAGTAAGTGGGACCATAAATCGGTTCAACTTCTTCAGAGTTCTTAGAGGTATCTACAACTTTTTCATTGTCTAGCCATATTTCGTGATAAGCCTTTGTTTGCGGGGAAAGATATTGACTTAATTTCTTCGCCCACTCGTATACTTCCATATGGACTTCTGAAATATATGGATTTGGACTACACATCACATTTCGATTGACATCTCCACATGCAGCAAGGGTTTCCATTAATGCTTCATTAATTTCTTTAAAAGCTTTTTTCATATTCCATTTCAAAATCCCGTGCATTTGAAAAGATTGTCTTGTCGTAAGTTTAATGCTTCCGTTGGCATATTTATTTGCTAGTTCATCGATCACAAGCCATTGATTGGCTGATACAACACCGCCAGCTGCTCTAACTCGTACCATAAATTGATAAGCTGGTTCTAATTTTTGTTTCTGCCTTTCAACTCGAAGATCTCGATCATCTTGTAAATAACTTCCGTGAAATTTCATTAAACGATTATCATCATCAGGAATGCCTGCACTCATTACATCTTCTAGTGTTTCTGCAAGAGAACCCCGTAAATAATTACTCTCTATTTTAATTCGTTCCACATCGCTAGGTGGTCCATCTTGTGTAGATGGGTATCGATCTTTTGTCAAGTGATCCCCTCTCCTTTCAAGTATTAATAAACATCACGTTGATAGCGTTTATCTTTTAATAATTGAGCGAGATATCCATCTGCTTCATCTGCTGTCATTCCACCTTCCTCTTCTAAAATCTGCAGAAGTGTTTTATGAACATCTTGTGCCATATGTTTCTCATCCCCACAAATATATATATAGGCACCTTCTTTAAGCCATTTATAAATTTCCTGTTTGTTTTCTAACATACGATGTTGCACATAGACTTTTTCTTCAGTGTCACGAGAGAAGGCTATATCCATCTTTGTGAGTACACCTGTTTTTAGCCATCTTTGCCAATCGACTTGATAAAGAAAATCTGTCACATAATGTTGATCACCAAAGAACAACCAATTTTCCCCTGGAGCTTCGAGTGCCTCTCTTTCCTCAAGAAAGGACCTAAAAGGAGCTATACCCGTACCAGGGCCAATCATAATAATTGGATCACCCGGATTTTCTGGTAAATGAAAATTAGGGTTTTCATGAATATAGACAGGTAAATAATCCCCAGGTTGAATACGCTCTGCACACTGAATAGAACAAACTCCATGACGGGCTCGGTTATGAGCATCATAGCGCACCGCCCCAATCGTAAGATGTACTTCTTCAGGGTTTGCTTCGTAGCTACTTGCAATTGAATATAAACGTGCTGGGATTTTTCTTAAAATGGTAACAAATTGGTCGGCTTTTAAATCCCATGGTGCAAAGTCGTGAATAACATCAACAAGATCTCGCCCTTCGATATAAGTTCTAAGCTCCTGTTTGTTTTCTGGATGAACAAGTTTTGTCAGTCTTTCATTTGAATGTATCTGTGATAACTTTTCTAGTAAAGGTTTTGTTAAAACAGTCAACTCATAATGATGTTTTAAAGCTTCTTCAAGGGAACAAGTTTCCCCTTGTTGGTTGAACGGAACTAAATCATCTTGGTTCCATCCCATTTCATTTATAATTAGCTCAACAATTTCAGGCCTATTTTCTGGGTATATTCCTAAACTATCTCCTGGTTTAAAAGTAAAACCAGATCCTTCGATTGATAATTCAAGATGTCGCGTTTCTTTATTTGAACCACGACCATTTAAATTTATATTCTCTAACACTTCTGCCTTAAAAGGATTTCTTCGCGAATAGGTTGAGCTACTAGATAAAATTGAATTTGAACTTAAGGATTGCGGTAAATTGGAGGAGGATTCTCCAGTTTCATTTAAATATTTTACAACTGTACTTAGCCATTCAGCTGCTGGGTCATCAAAATCTAAATCACAATCAACCCTTGGAGTTACTCTTTTCGCCCCTAGCTCTTCCAATCGTTGATCGATTTTTTTCCCCGTTTCACAAAAGAACTCATATGAGCTATCTCCAAGAGAAAGAACAGAAAAGGATAAATCATCCAATTTCGGAGCTCTTCGACTAAATAAATGCTCATAAAAGGAAATCGCGTTATCCGGGGGATCTCCCTCCCCTTGAGTACTGACAATAAGAAATAAATATGAGAGCTTTTTTAAGCGATTTGTTTTAAATTCATTCATAGAAGAAAGGGTGATTTTATACCCTTGACTCCCTAATGTTTCTGATAGCTCACCTGCCAATCTTTGGCAGTTTCCTGTTTGGGAACCATAAAGGATAGTCACTTCTTTCGTACTGGTTTGAATCTGAGTTGCTATTCCTGGTTTCACTTCTAACGCTGTATTGCCATGATATGCAGTTAAATATCCACTTAACCATAATTGTTGTCCTTCTGTTAAGGTAGGTAGAATTTGATTCAATACCTCAATTTGCTCTTGGCTAAAAGGACTATTGATTGCTTGAAGTTGCAAAAAACATCCACCTCACACATTAAAATCAAATACTTATTTTCTCGCTATTTCAAGCGAACTTTTTCATTCTTTTCAATTTGTACTACATGTTGATCTTGTACAATTAATGTTATAGAACCATATTTCATCGTATTGAGGTATTCTTTTACAACCTCAATCGCTTGTTCCAAATTTTCCTTTTGCTTACTCATTGGAATCACTCATCCTTTCTAAAAAAACTTTTTGCTTTTCCGTTGAGTTGCGATAATCTTTATGTGTTATTTCTTTTAATAGTGCTTTTCTTCGTCTCATATCCTTCACATGCTTTTTAACGATTCGTCGAGCTTGTGAAAGAAACTTAAGATATCCTTCCATTGACTGATCATAAATTTCACCAATCTCGTTGCGGATTGTTTTGGAAAGATAAGGACTGGCTCCATTCGTTGAGACAGTAATGATTAAATCTCCCCTTGATAATTTTGCTGGAATATGGAAGTTTCCATCTTCTTGTTGATCTACTACATTAAGCAACTGCCCATCTGTTACAGACATGCTGACTTTTTGATTTACCAGCCTTTGATTCGTGGCTGCGATCACGAGATAAGCATTATCTATATCCGATGGAATAAATTCCCTTTTAATCCATTGGATTTTTTGGCCCTTATAATAGGGATAAAGTTTGGAGTGAAGGGAGGGACTGACAACTTTTACACTAGCATTCGCTTCTAGTAGATCTATCACTTTACGCAAAGCAACTGAACCACCACCAATAACTACAGCATGCTTACCTGATAATTGGAGCATAATTGGATAGGAAGCCATATTACATCACCCATTGCTTTTCTTTATACTGAAGCAATTCATCTATACGCTCTGAGAGAATATTAGGTACAACTGGATGATGCCCTAGTGTTTTACAAAGAATTAATTGTTTAGAATCATTATCTGCTTCCGCAATCTTTTGTTTTATCCCATTCATTAGCAATCCACTAAAAAACAAATAAGGTAGGATAAATATCTGTTTTTTTTCTCCCTCGATCAGTTTCAGCAGCGCATCATCAAATTTCGGGCTTGCTCCATAAAGAAAACATGTATGAACATTGGGTAAATCATACATTTGTTCAAACTGACTAGCGATTTCAGTTAAGTCACTCTTAACAGCTGGGTCACTACTTCCTCGGCCAACAAGTAGGATTGTTGAATCCCTAAGACCCTCTTCTCTTTCTTGTTCTATTTGATCATACAGACATTCTAGTAATCGCGGATGGACTCCCAATGGTGAGCCATACGAAAACTCAATTTGGGGATAAATCTTTTTTGCTTTCTCCAATGCAACAGGGATATCTTTTTTAGCATGAACCGCCGTTAACAAAAGGATAGGAACAACCGCAATATGAGTTGCCCCTCGTTTAACACATCTTGAAATCCCCTCGGCTATACTTGGACTAACAAGCTCTAGGAAACAAATTTCTTGTATTTTCAAATTTACTTTCTTGCGGCATTGATCGATAAACTTGATAGCCTCTTGTACTCCCTCTTGGGAACGGCTTCCGTGACTGATATAGAGGACAGCTTGCATAATATTCAATCCTCCTTTTTATCCAATGACTGGTAATTGATCATAAGATTGTAGTGTTTGTTCGAACCATTGAATGTTATCACGCAAACGAACAACTTCACCGATTATAATCATACTTGGATTCTTCATTTTTTCATCAATAGCTATCTCGTTTATTGTGGCAAGTGTTCCAGTTATTGTTTTTTGTATATTGGTTGTACCCCAATAAATCATTGCTACTGGGGTATGCGGAGAGCGTCCAGCCCCTATGAGTTGGTGACAAATATTGGCTAACTGTCCAACACCCATATAAATGACAAGTGTATCTACCCCAAGAGCTAAGTATTTCCACTGTATCGTATCGTCATTGCCTGGTCTTGTATGCCCGGTAATAATGGCAAAACTAGAGCTGAAATCACGATGGGTGACCGGAATTCCCGCATACGCGGGAGCCGCAATCCCTGAAGTTATCCCAGGCACTATTTCAAAAGGAATTTTGTGTTTAGCCAAAGTTTGCGCTTCTTCTGCCCCACGGCCAAAAATAAAGGGGTCTCCTCCTTTTAAGCGTGTAACCATTTTTCCTCTTTTCGCAAATTCTACAAGTTGCTGATTGATTATTTCTTGTTTATTTTGATGGAATCCGGGAATTTTACCAACGAAAATAAGTTCAGCACCTTTTTTAGCATGTAATAACAGCTCTTTATTGATTAGGCGATCATACAAAATAACATCAGCTGTTTTAATACAATTAAGTCCTTTAACAGTGATTAAATCTATATCTCCAGGCCCTGCTCCAACAATAAAGACTTTCCCCATAATAGACTGAACCCCCTTCACTATCTTTTGCTTAAACAACTTTTTCTCGGAGCCCTGAAATTAAGATATCAACAACTTCCGGGCGACTAAATGTGGATGGGAGTGATTCGCCACTTCTTAGTTTTTCTCTTACTTTTGTTCCAGATAGGATTTCGTGGAAACTTGCATCATGTGGGCATGTTTTAGATGTAGCCATACTATCGCATTTCTTACAGAAAAAACTATGTTCAAAAAATAATAAAGTAATCCCTAACTCTTCTTTTGAAAAATGACTAAATATTTTTTGAGCGTCATAAGTACCATAATAATTACCTACACCAGCGTGATCACGACCAACTATAAAATGGGTACATCCAAAATTTTTCCTTACCATCGCATGGAAAACAGCTTCACGAGGACCTGCATATCTCATTGCAGCTGAAAATACACCCAAAAACACATGATCCTTTGAATAGTAGTTATCTAGTAATACTTGATAACTTTCCAAACGTACATCTGCTGGAATATCATCTTGTTTTGTTTGCCCAACAAGTGGTTGTAAAAAGAGACCATCAACAATTTCTAATGCTGTCTTTTGAATATACTCATGTGCACGGTGAACTGGATTCCTAGTTTGAAAACCAACTACCGTGTTCCAGCCAAGCTCACGAAATTTCTTACGTGTTTCTGCTGGATCATATAGATAATCAGAAAAAATGCCCTTTTCACTTCGCCTAATTAGCGTGATTTCTCCACCTATATAAATGGCATCACGTTCAAATAGTTTTTTTACTCCCGGGTGTTCGCGATCAACAGTTTGATAGACAAGTTCAGCTTCCTTTTCTTTATCTGGTTGATAGATATCTTCTACTTGAATAACTCCATAGACAATCTCTTTTTTCTCAAGTTTTATGAATTGTCCGCGGTTTATATTTTGAGCGTTTTTTTCTGTTGTTGCTAAAGTAATAGGGATTGACCACGGTTCTCCTGTTACTAATCTCATGTCTGTTAAAACGGAATTGTAGTCTTGCTCACTTAAAAAACCTCTTAAAGGACTATAGGCCCCTACTCCTATTAACTCCAGATCACTTAAAGCTGTATCATCTAATTCTATCGATTGTTCAATATCAGTAATATCGTATGATGGATCCCAACGGTCAATCAGTTTTCCACCATGTGGCAGACTCAAACTCATTTTTGATCTCCTCCTATTATGCTTTATTTACTTGGATTATTATTTAGATGTAGGCCACACTCTGTTTTTCCTTGATTTACCCAACGACCAGATCTTGAACCTGTTTCCATATCACCCTGTACTGTGCATGGCCAGCAACCAATACTTGGATAGTCCTGATCATGAAGTGGATTATATTGCAATTGATTTTCCTTCACATAATTCCAAATATCTTTCCATGACCAATGAATAAGGGGGCAAATTTTTACTGATTGGAAAGTCTCATCTTTATTGATAAAGTTTGTATTTTTTCTAGTAGGTGATTGTTCTCTCCTTAGCCCGGATATCCAAGCAGTCGAATTGGATAAAGTGTCTCTTAGTGGAATAACTTTCCGCATATAGCAACATCGATCAGGTTGCCTTTTCCATAGTTCCTCTCCATATTGATCTGCTTGTTCTTGAACAGATAAGGCGGGTTTTTTCATTTCAATCCTGAGGGTAGGATATTTCCGCTTTACGGCTTCGATTAATTCATAAGTTTCTGGAAAATGTAATCCAGTATCTAAAAATACAATTTTAGCTGTCGGTTTAATTTTCGAAATTATATCAATTAGAACAATCCCTTCAATTCCAAAACTGCAAGAGTAAATAAGCTGTTCATCATACATCTCATAGGCCCAGTTTAGAACCTTTAATGCTCCTTTATATTGAGAGTCAACAATAAATTCATTTGTCGGTTCGACCCATGTGTCATATGTTAATTTTGTCAACGATCTCACCTCCGTTGCTTTTTGATAGAAAGTGATAAGAGATCATTGCCTCTATTTTCATAGTCAGCAACAGGTAACTACACCATTTTTCCTATAGGTTAAGTATGATTTAAAGTAAAATTTTTACCTTTATTTCTCACATCCTATATATCCATTACTTTGTAAATATTCCACGATAATTGCAACCGATTCTTTTACACCAATATTATTTGTATCTAAAACTATTTCTGGGTTTATCGGTTCTTCATATGGAGCATCTATACCTGTAAAATCTTTAATTTCTCCTCTGCGCGCCTTCTCATAAAGCCCTTTGGGATCTCTTGCCTCACATGTTTCTAAACTAGCTTTTACATAAACTTCAATCATTTCATCAGTTTCAACCATTCCCCGAACTAGATCCCGATCTGTTCTGTAAGGAGAAATAAAAGCTGTTAAAGTTAGTAAACCAGCATCTACGAGTAATTTCGATACTTCACCAATTCTCCTAATATTTTCTTGCCGATCTTCCTGCTTAAATCCTAAATCTTTGTTTAATCCGTGCCGAATATTATCACCGTCTAGGCGATAGGTGTGGATGCTCTTACTAAATAACTCCTTTTCTAAGGCAGATGAAATGGTTGATTTTCCTGCTCCTGAAAGTCCAGTAAACCAAATAATTGCACTTTTATGGTGTTTTAATTTTTGCCGATTTTCTTTAGACACTTCAGATTCATGCCAGATTATATTCATTGTTCACTCTCCCAAAACGAAACGTAATAAAATGTTCAAATTAGTCTATTTTTATAAATAAAGCACCCTTATAAACTGATCGATACCAATTTATAAAGATGCCTTTAGTTGACTAATCAGCATAATTATTCTTTTGTGAATATTAAAGTTGTCATTCATATTACAGGGTGAAAAGATGAATGTCAACAATTTTTTGAATTTATTTTTAAACTTATCACCTTACTTGGTTTTGTGGATATAAAATGCTTTAATAAGAGAATAATGATGAATGTTTTAGTAAGATCTTTTCTAATGCCCATGCTATGACAGACATCAATATATGTGACAGTAGGTATAGATATTTAATTCAATATAGAAAATAAAGGATCGTGGGAAAATAATGTGGAATGTGATATAGCTTATATAGTGGTTGATACTGCAAATGGATGCGCCTTTTCTCAGGGGATAAAAGAGCCTTTTCGTGCAATGAGGTTCCAACGTGGATACGAAGTTCTAGTTTCAGCGGTGGTCACAGGACGTAACGGGAACAGCCGACATCTCCATAAGTATTATAACTTTCATTTGCTTGAAGATTTATACTTCATCTTTTCAGTACGGTATCAGAATATATAAAAAGCAAGTGGACAAACTTCCCACTTGCTTGCTATAAAGTTAGGGCCTTTTTGCCCGTGTAGATTGGCCAGCATACCAATTAGATTGCACGAGCTTTGTTTTTCTTTATTTGTTTACTTCTTAATTGACCACAAGCTGCGTCAATATCAGCTCCCTGTTCATGACGAACACCACATTGAATACCATTTTTCTTTAAAGTATCATAGAAGGCCATAATATCTTTATGTTCACTTCTTTCATATTGAATATGTTCATTAACCGGATTATAAGGGATAAGATTCACATAAGTTAGATGGCGCTTATCATAAAGTAATTTTGCTAACTGTGTTGCTTCTTCAATATGATCATTAACATCCTTTAATAAAATGTATTCAATCGTCACCCTACGATTATTTCGTTCTAAATAATAATCTAGAGCGGCCATTAATTTTTCAATTGGGAACGCTTTGTTGATTTTCATAATTTGCGTTCTTAACTCATCGTTTGGCGCATGAAGAGATAGAGCTAAGTTCACCTGTAAATTTTCATCGGCAAAGTCACGGATTTTATGAGCGAGACCACTTGTTGAGACTGTAATATGTCTTGCGCCAATGGCTAGTCCTTTTGGATGATTGACTACACGCAGGAAACTCATCAGATTTTGATAATTATCAAATGGTTCGCCGATTCCCATCACAACAATATGGCTAACACGTTCATCTTTTCCTTTTTGATCAAGATGTTGTTGTACTTTCATAATTTGTTCAACGATTTCGCCGCTATTTAGATCTCTATTTTTCCTAAGCAACCCGCTTGCACAGAAACTACAGCCAATATTACATCCGACCTGAGTTGTGACACATACAGAGAGCCCATAAGAAAAGCTCATTAAAACTGTTTCAATTAAATTACCATCTTGCATCTCAAAAAGAAACTTAATAGTCCCATCCGCAGATTCCTGTTTAACTGATTGTTTCAATGTTTGTATTGTAAAATGTTCTTCCAATAATTGTAAGCATTCTTTATTAATATTTTTCATATCGGAAAAGTTGGTAACTCTTTTTCTATATAACCAATCCCATATTTGTTCAGCTCGAAACTTCTTCTGTCCTTTTTCTAATAACCATTCTGTTAGTTGATCGATCGTTAAACCGTAAATCGATTGTTTCACTATAAATACCTCTTTTCCAAAATTACATGTAGTTATTATAATACTAGGCTTTAGAAAAGGAAACAACCTTTCTATAATTGGTTTTTCAGGAAATATTTTTATGTGCTTAATCTGAAAGTAAAAAGCAAGATGCCCTTGGACAATTTTGCACTTTCCCGTCCTTAAGAATACTCGAGATAACGGGGTTTGAATTTAACTTCGCGAAAGATTTTATTGGGAGAGATATTAATGACATGGATAAGCATGATAAGTCTTAACAAGATGTAAATGGGGCTGGTTTATAACACTAATAAGTAAAAAGCAAGACTTGTCGTATGTGGGCGTATAAAATGCTGAAAAATAAAAAAAGCAAATGGAGAAAAACGATGCGTTTTTTCCACTTGCTTAATTGCATGAATTTTTGAAGAGTTTCTCATTTCCACTCATATGGCGTTTCCTGATAAACATAATAATTTAGCCAATTTGAAAAAAGTAAATAGCTATGTGAACGCCATGCATGAAGAGGCTTTTTAGTATGGTCATTATTTGGAAAATAGTTTTCCGGTGGTTGTATTGAAATACCCTTATTTAGGTCTCTTTCATATTCCTCTGCTAATGTTGTCGCATCATATTCTAAATGCCCTGTGATCATAATATTTTTCTCGTCTTTCGACATGATCATAAATGGGCCTGCTTCACCTTTTGAAACGAGCAACAACTCGGGATGCTCTTCAATTTCAATTTCACTGACGCTTGTATTACGTGAGTGAGGAGCTAAAAATATATCGTCAAACCCTCGCACCAATTTTAATTTAGGATACATTAATTCATGTTCATAAATCCCTGAACATTTTTCCTTTAATTCATATTTGTCGATGCCATAATGGTAATATAAGGCTGCTTGTGCCCCCCAACAGATATGCATAGTAGACGTAACACGGCTTTTTGTCCACTCCATAATCTCTTTTAATTCTTCCCAATATGTCACTTCTTGAAAAGGTAAATGTTCAATTGGGGCACCTGTAATAATCATTCCATCAAAATATTTGCTTTTTACTTCAGAGAACGTTGTATAAAATTCGTCTAAATGTGTTTTATTCACTGTTTTGGATTGATGCGTAGCCATATGTAAAAAAGATACATTAACTTGTAAAGGTGAATTTCCTAATAAGCGCAATAACTGTACTTCAGTCTTTTGTTTCTCTGGCATCAAATTCAATATTAAAATATTTAATGGACGGATATCTTGCGCCACTGCCCTGTCTTCATCCATAACAAATATTTTTTCTTCTTCTAATATTTCCCTAGCTGGCATTTTCCCCGGTATATTTATAGGCAAATCATATCCCCCCTTAACTATAAACGTATTGTCAAATAATCTATAGTAAAAAGTTAATAACCCCTTGATTTATAGGGGAATGAATGCAAAAAACTTGCCACCCCCTGAATTTTAAGGTT
>NZ_JAGGKH010000001.1 GCF_017873565.1 Lederbergia galactosidilytica | reverse complement strand
TTGGGACAGTTCATTGTCTTTGGAACAGTCATTATTGAACGAGCATGCCTTTTAACAGGTTTAAGAGGCTTTCCATGTTCCATCGAATAGTTTTCTAAAAGGATTTTATAATTTAGTTTTCCATGCGTTTTGATGATCGGAAGATCATCAACCTGAAGTTTTCGATAAGGCTTATGAACAGGCTCTTCAGTAGGCTTCTCAAACATGTTTTTACCAATAAGAAGAGTTTGTAAAGTACGAATCATTTGATCTTGATACTTGATAAATTCGAGTAAATAAGTTAATAATTGAGGGTACAACTTGTCACTTCCTATTTTAGGGATTTTGGTGTCGTGTGGTAACCTCATCAAACCTTAAAATTCAGGGGGTGGCAAGTTTTTTGCATTCATTCCCCTATAAATCAAGGGGTTATTAACTTTTTACTATAGATTATTTGACAATACGAGGCAGTTAACGGGAGGTATGGAAATGAATTGGAGAGATAAATTTTCCCAATGGAAGGAAAATTCAATGCTCGATCATAAGCTAAAGGAACAATTGAACCAGATCGAGCAAGATGAAAAACAAATAGAGGATAGTTTTTATAAAGAATTAGAGTTTGGAACAGGGGGGATGCGAGGAGAGCTCGGTCCTGGGACAAACCGTATGAATATATATACTGTACGCAAAGCAGCAGAAGGACTAGCAAAATACATAGAAGACCAGGGAGAAGTGGCGAAAAATCGTGGGGTCGTTGTCGCTTATGATTGTCGCCATATGTCTCCTGAATTTGCTTTAGAAGTTGCAAAAACAGTTGGAAAACATAAAATCAAAGCATATGTTTTTGAGAGTTTACGTCCTACACCTTTACTATCATTTGCTGTTCGTTATTTACATGCTTATGCTGGGGTAATGATTACAGCTAGTCACAACCCACCTGAATACAATGGCTTAAAAGTATATGGAGAAGATGGAGGACAGCTCCCACCACAGCCAGCTGATAAGCTTATTCACTATGTGCAACAAGCAGGAGACGAATTAAGCATTGAAGTAGCAGATGAAAAGCAATTAGAGGCCGAAGAAATCCTTACCTTTATTGGGGAGAAGGTAGATCAGGCTTACCAAAAGGCTTTAAAATCCATTCATCTAAATGAAGAAGCAATCCAAAAAACGGGAAAAGATTTGAAAATAGTCTTTACACCACTTCATGGAACTGCGAATATACCTGTGCGTGAAGGGCTAAATGAGTTTGGTTTTGAAAATGTAACGATTGTGAAAGAGCAGGAGTTACCAGATGCCGACTTTTCGACGGTTTCTTCTCCAAACCCTGAAGAACATGCAGCATTTGAACTGGCGATTCAATATGGTGAAAAATTGGATGCCGATATTTTGCTAGGCACGGATCCTGATGCTGATCGGTTAGGGGTCGCTGTAAGAAATGACCAAGGAGAATTTATCGTTTTAACAGGTAATCAGGTTGGAGCATTAATGACAGACTATATCTTAACGCAGAAACAACAAATTGGCGACTTACCTAAAAATGGTGTAATCATTAAAACGATCGTGACATCGGAAATAGGCCGGGCAATTGCTGAAAGCTTTGGAATCGCCAGTCTCGATACTTTAACCGGCTTTAAATTTATCGGGGAAAAAATTAAAGAATATGAGGAAACAAATGAACATCAGTTTTTATTTGGATATGAGGAAAGCTACGGCTATCTAATCGGTGATTTTGTTCGTGATAAAGATGCTGTTCAAGCTGCTGTATTTGCCGCGGAAATTGCTGCATATTACAAAATGCAAGGAAAATCCCTTTATGATGGTTTGCTCGAAATCTTTGAAAAATATGGATTTTACCAGGAATCTCTCCAGTCTCTTACATTAAAAGGTAAAGAGGGGGCTGAACAAATTGCTGGGATCTTAGAATCATTCCGGCAGAGCCCTCCCACAGCTATTGGAGCAGTGCAAGTTGCTGAGCTGGAGGATTATGCCATTAGTGAGGCAATAAATATACAAACAAAAGAAAAGTCGCAAATCCATTTGCCAAAGTCTAATGTGCTTAAATTTAAACTAGAAGATGGCTCATGGTTTTGTCTGCGCCCTTCAGGTACAGAACCAAAAATTAAATTTTATTTTGCTGTTAAAGGGGAAACGATGGACGAAAGCCTGAAAAAACGTGAAGCTTTACAAGCAGAAGTAATGGAGATCGTTCAAACATTTTTGCAATAGAAATTCAGAAGCCAAGTCCCAGATGGGACTTGGCTTTTTTAGATTGTCGTATCTGCTCTTGGAACCCCGAAATTAGGTGTTCCATTTTGATTCCATTGAATAACTTGAACACGTGCATGGCGATTCGGGTCATATAATGGATTGCCTTCTATTTCTTTATAGCTTCTGGCATGGTAGACAAGGATATCTTGTTGTCCATCTTCAGAAACAGTAAAGCTATTATGGCCTGGACCATATTGGCCTGTTTCTTCCGATGTTTGGAAAACAGGTTCTGGGGTTTTGACCCAAGATTTAGGATCAAGTAAATCACTGTTTTCGTCGGCTGTTAATAGGCCCATACAATAATTGGCATCCGTAGCACTACTAGAGAAGGTCATAAAAATACGACCATGCTTTTTAAGAACAGCGGCTCCTTCATTGACAAGATAACCAATCTTTTCCCATCCATATTCAGGTGTCGAGATACAAACTTGTTCACCTTTTAATGTCCAAGGATTTTCCATTTCTGAGATGTAAAGGTTGGAATTTCCAGGAATATTCGGGTCTTTTTGCGCCCAAACATAATAGCGAATTCCCTTATGTTCAAAGGATGTAGCATCCAGTGAGAAGGACTCCCATTTCGTTTTAACTTGGCCTTTTTCTATCCAATCTCCTTCAAGTGGATTAGCAGATGCATTTTCCAAAACAAACATGCGGTGATCAAATAATCCCTCATTAGTTTCAGAAGTATGAGCAGCAGCAAAGTAAATATACCATTTTCCAGCAATATAATGTATTTCTGGCGCCCAAATATTGGCACTCATCGGGCCAGTTTCATGTTTCCGCCAAATTGCTTTTTCTTCCGCGTTTGTTAGTCCATGAATGGTTTTAGAGCGGCGTAAAATAATGCGGTCATATTCGGGTACTGAACCAGTGAAATAATAATAACCATCAGTATGTTTATAGATCCAAGGATCCGCACGTTGCTCGATTAATGGATTTTTTGCTTTGAATGTAGACATGATGTCAACTCCTATATATTTTCTATAGAATAATTCTTACTGTGTTAGACTTTCTATTCTTTCTTCGGATAGCTTAATCGCTTTGTTTTTGGCTAAATAAAGAACAAATGTAATTAAATAGATGACAAAGCCAATAATGTCCATTGTGAAAAGGAGAAAAATTCCCCAACAAGCGATCCAAATGAGTATTTTTGGTTGAATTTCACCATCTCTTATTTTTTTAGAAATGATAAAGTTAATAATTGCGCCGACAAAGATGAGTAGGCCAAACATGACAATGAGCTTTGTAACATGATCAAGCACAGTTGTTGTCGCAAAAACATGATCAAGTGTTGTTTCTTCTAAACCTTTCACACCTGTTTTCTTAAACCAGATTGAATAGCCAAAAATTGTGATCAGGGCAGTTAACATATTCCATACAGAACCAGCTATTAATAATTTTCTTTCTGCTCTTCTGTTCATGGCAGATACCTCCATTAAAACTATAATTATCCTTTAATCCCTGAGTTTAAGTTAATCGATTGAACGAAATATTTTTGAGCAAATAAGAATAATAGTAAGGTCGGAATAATCGCTAGTATCGCAGAGCCCATCAATTGGCCAATCATCCGATAATTCCCATAAATATCTTGCAATAATAATAGTCCAGCCGTAACTGGCATTTTATCAACATCTGTATAGACGATAACGGGCCAAAGGAAATCATTCCATGATCCAGTAAAGGAAAACAACCCACATACAATTAGAACTGGTTTTATAAGCGGAAGGATAACCGAAATAAAGATACGAAAATCACTTGCTCCATCTACACGTGCTGATTCATCTAATTCTGTTGGGATCCCCTTCATGAATTGGCGTACAAGAAAGATATTTCCCATCCCTGCTAAACCAGGAATGACCATCGCCCATGCCGTATTCACCCATCCGAGAGCATCAATGATTTTATAGGATGGAATTAGATTGACGACCGCAGGGAAAAAGGAAATTCCAAGCAATATGAAGAATAGAGCGTCTCTTCCTTTAAATTTCAATCTTGAGTAACCATACCCTGTAATTGAGATAACGACGATAACTAAAAGTGTATGTGTAGTTGCGATGAAAATAGAATTCATTAGCCAACGCAAGATTGGAGCAGTTGATGTATTTTCGAGAATGGTAATATAGTTATCAACAATCCAGTTAACAGGTAATAATCTAAAACCACTTGAGACAACTTCTGCCTGTGAGCGGAATGAAGTGGTAATCCCAAATAAGATAGGGATAGCCCATATTAAACAGACAATAATCAGAAATGCATAAGCAATATATTTCGAGAAATTTCTACTCTTTGACATCTTCTCACACCTTTCCGTTTCCATTTATTCGTTTCATTAAGTATTTCGATTCATGACATAGTATTGCAAAGCAGAAATAACTAAAATGATTAATCCTAGTAAAACTGCCATAGCCGAAGCCATTCCAGCAATAGATTCTCCGTGACTAAAGGCGAGTTGACGTATATACATCATTAACACGGTTGTGCTTTGTTTTGGACCACCATCTGTCATCATCAGTGGCTGGCCAAATACATTAAAGGCTCCTGCGGTTGTCATTACAAATGTATAAATTAATGGAAAACGTATAGATGGCAATGTAATACTAAAAAACTTGCGAATCGCTCCAGCCCCATCTATTTCAGCAGATTCATATAAATCTCGGCCAACACCATTAATTGATGCACGATAAATAATCATATTTCCTCCAACACCGCCCCAGACGGTGATGACAATAATGATTAACCAAGCATAAGGTTGAGTAGAAGCCCAAACGGTCTCGGAGCCAAAGACATTACCTGTAATTCCTAGCTGCTTATTAAATATTAAGGACCAAATCAATGCCGCAGCAGAAATGGAAATAAGGCCGGGAATATAAATAATAGATTGAATAAAACTTTTCAATTTTACTTGTTTATGTTCAAGGGCAACAGCGACCATTAAAGGAATCACAATTAATAATGGAACACTGAGGACAACGAAAATAAGAGTGTTTTTTAATCCATTTGTAAATTGAAAATGAAAAGTAGAATCGGTATTAGTTAAAATAGTTTTATAGTTTTGTAAACCAACCCAAACTGGATCATTGATTAAATTCCATTTCGTAAAGGATGCATATATTCCATAAATGGTTGGTAAAAGAATAAAAACAGCAAATAAAATGACATGGGGACCTACAAAGAAAAGAGGTGACCAATTTAATTTTTTATTCATCGAGATTCCTCCTCGTGTCTAACTGTCCCGAAGAAAACAGAGCAATTTTCAGTTTTAAGAAATTTCATACTTCCAAAAGAGTAGGAGACCAAACGGTTACGGTTTAAAGATCAATCAGCAAGGGTAGGATAAACCCTCACTGATTGAAATTCATATATTAGATGTACGTATAAATTTTTGGAACCGAATTTGATACTTACCATGTAAGTATGGAGAGAACTTATTCAGCTTTCTCTTCACCGTTGTCGCTTTCATTAATTTTATCTATAACAAATTTCTCCATTGTTTCAAGACCTTCATCTATGTCCATTTCCCCATGCGCAATATCTAGTATATACTTATCTAATGCCTCTTGTACGTACGCATAATATTCATACGTATAAATGTAAAGGGATTCAGTTTCCTTTTCATTAGAAGTGAAGAAGGATTGCATATATTGTTCGTATTCCGGACTTTCATTCACTTCTTTACTTGCCACAATTTGCCCAGCCTCTGCCCATTCCATTGAATTTTGACGGATAAAATCTAAAAATTGAGCAATTCCTTTTTCTTTTTCTTCTGTTCTTGAGTCACTTTTTAACATTGAAAATAAATGGGATGAAGCCCTATTAGTATATTTATCAGGTTCAAAGGCGTAAATATTTGTGACACCAAAATTCAAGCCTTCCACATCGGCATGGGCAGTTGAACTCCAAGTACCATCAGTAGAAAATAGAACGTTTCCAGATTGGAACATTAAGTAACCGTCTTCACCATAAGGCGTCATTAAGCCAGCATCACTTAGTTCTTTCACAGCCTCGATGGCTTGTCTCATTACATCTGTGTTTACTGCTGGTTCTCCATTTTCTTGAATATCGCCGCCAAGATTTTGCACTTGTGCTAAAATAACCCAGCTTAATAAGGCATCATTCAGGACGTAATCGCCTTCATCTAATTTTCCTTGCAAGGACAACATTTCATCAAATGTTACGACATCATCATCAAGAAAGTTTTCAACATTATATTTTTTCAGTAAATCTTCGTTATAGTACATGGCATTACTATGAATATCAAGAGGGATCGTATATTGAGTATCATCAATATTTCCAACTGACCAAGCTTGCGGTAAATAATTTTCTTCTTTTAATTCTGATTGCTCTGCAACGACATTTGTCATGGGTTCTAAAACCCCTTGCTTTACATATGAGGGAACACGGTCAGCATGAATAATCGTTAAATCTGGAATTCCTTTACCAGAATTTAAGACTGTGGATAATTTCGTATACATATCAGACGTAATGACATGTTTCACTTTAATTTCAGGGTCTGTCGCATTGTATTCCTTTACAATTTCATCCATATAAGCTCCATCATCCCCCGTTAAAGGTGTCCAGAAAGTAATTGTATTTTTATCATCATTACTGCATCCAGCGACTAATAACATGAATGTAGCAGCCAATAGCATTGAGATAATGCTCTTTCTCATTTTACCCTCTCCTTGAGTTTAAATTACTAAGTAGTTATTCACAAAACTATAAATCTTGTAAATAATTAACTTGGATTTAGTATATAGCTGTGATGAAACGCTGTCAATAATATTTTTGTAAATTTAATTTGATATATATTATATATAGTTAACAATATTGTTAATTAAAATAAAAGGAAGGGATGTTGTGTTTACTTTTATTGAATGATTATATTATGATATATAAGTACTTATTATTTAAATGTTTGCAAAAAGCGAATGATCTAATTTTATTTTTAAAAATGAAAGAGGGGGAATTCTGTGCAATTAGAAATAGATCAGTCCTCACTTATTGTTTATCAAGCATTGGCAAGTGATGTGCGACTTAGAATTATTCAGTTATTGTCTAAAAACAAGATGAATATTAAAGAACTATCGGAGGAGTTGAAGATTAGTAGCCCGATTGTAACGAAGCATATTCAGAAATTAGAGGATGCTGGACTTATTCGAACGGAGAAGGTTCCTGGCAAATCAGGAAGACAAAAGATTTCTATTTTAAAAGTGGATCACATCGAGATTAATTTTCCCAAAAAAATCTATCATTCGTTTGCTTCTTATGAGACATCTGTTCCAATAGGACATTACACTGATTTTGACTTCAAACCAACCTGTGGAATAGCAACAGAAAAGGATTTTATCGGCCCAGTGGATGATCCTAAATATTTTATGGATCCTAAGAGGGTGGATGCAGAAATATTATGGTTTACCCAAGGGTTCGTCCAATATAATGTGGCTAACTTTCTTAAGAAAGGAGAACAGGTACAGCAATTTGAAATTAGTTTGGAAATATCATCCGAATTTCCATTTGCCAATGATGTATGGCCGTCTGATATTACCTTTTCACTAAATGGCATGGAATTGGGGACTTGGACAAGTCCTGGTGATTTTGCTGATACAAGAGGAAAATTCACGCCTGATTGGTGGCCAAGCAATATTAACCAATATGGGCTTTTGAAGACGATTAGAATTACCGACCATGGCACGTATATTGACGGAGATCCACTATCCGATGTAGTAATAGGAGACTTAGAAACCGATTGTGATCGTTGGACATTACGTATTGAAGTGAAAGAGGATGCCAAACATGTTGGCGGTGCAACCATTTTCGGGAAAAAGTTTGGGAATCACGATCAAGATATTGTATTTAAGATGTATTATTTATAAAAAAGTAAATGCTAATAGAAGTTGGAAAATGAGAAACGAGGCTGGGATATAAAACATGTTAAGCTCCAAAAACGAACAATGTCGTAGGAAATATACGTAGACTCCTACTGGGAATGATCACGTTCTTTGACCAACTTGCCACCTGAAAGTCGTGTTAGTGAGAAAGGCTCCAGAGATTATGAAGTAGCGATAGAGCAAGAAAGCTCACCAGCCGCCTGCAGAAAGTAAAGTAGATTCCCGAAGCCAGTTATTGCATCAAGTAGTTCGTTTTTTCTTTGGTTAAAACATCTTTGTCCCAGTCCCGTTCATAATCTTTCAGTTAATGGAAAATAAAGCAGCATTATCTTCGTTACTCGGTTAAAACCTGCTTACCCCAAATCGCAATCCCTTCATCAGATAAAGCAGTAAAAGTCATGATATTATTAGCAATAGTTTCATCCCATTGATTTAGAAAAATCCCTCTGTACGTGATATTATTTAAGATAATATTCACGGTTGTATCACCAGTTTGTTTCCAATTTCCGCTTACATTCCCGGAAATACTCCCATCCTTTTCCAAATGAATGATCACAGACTTTTTATTTACCTTCGAGATATCTTTTCCATGATTGATTAATTTATATTCTCCTATTACTTGTTTTTTACTATATGCTTCAATCGTTTCCCCTGCATATCGATTTGGTGCGATCACTGGCCAGTCAGCTTCATTCATAAACATTTGATGGACTCTTATTTCATGTTGTTCCCCTCTATTAGGAAAACGGGTATGAAAAATTACAAAATATTTACCAGTATCTTCATCATAAAAAGTAGAATTATGCCCGGGGGATACATAGCCATCTGTTCCACTCGAGACCTCATTTTCAGTGCGTAAAAACATAAAATTACCGATAAGTTTAGCGCCATAGCGTTTAATAGCATTATCTTCAAAAAAAGAACCCTTTGGTCCATGGGCATCGATCATATTGTTACCTTCACTGTCATAGTAAGGACCATCCGGATTTTTAGAACGAGCAACTCTTAAATTATAGCCGCCATCTGCAGCTAATCCACCAAATGATAAGAAAAGATAGTAGTATCCTGTTTCTTGACTATATTGAATATATGGACCTTCAATCCGGCTATGGTTAGCGCCTAGTAGTTTCTTTCCGTAACCTTGTTCGGGATACGGCTTGGCTGTATCAGGGTCTATTTTTAATATATAAAGACCACCTGAGTAAGAGCCATATACCATCCAAAGCTTGTTATCTTGATCGAAAAAGACATGTGGATCCACGACATTAGGGTGCACTGTGGCGTCATAAGGAGTGCCATCTTCACTCGGTTCCTCAATCATCCCAGATTTAAGAATCACACCTAAATCTTTATAAGGTCCCTCGATATCATCTGCAACAGCAACCCCTATAGCAGATCTAGGGGAATCTCCTCTTGATGAATTGTAGTACATATAGTAACGCCCATCTCCTAATTGAATGACATCTGGTGCCCAGAAGGTTTCACTTTCAGCCCAATTGGGCTCCAGAAATTGTAAAAATTGCTGATACCTACTTTATGTACTATTCAGCTTCACAATTTGGGAAGAATCAATCCTTTATCGGGGTAGCAACGAGTAAAAATATCGAAGGTCCATGGCTAGATCAAGGAGAGGTATTTAAAACGAAACAGGGTGTAGATGAGCCAAATGCAATTGATGCCAATATTACATTTGACCGTTATGGTCATCCATGGATGGTGTATGGCTCCTTTTTCGGTGGAATTTATTTAACTAAAATTAATCCTAAAAATGGTAAGTTATTAAATTATGGAAAAGGAAAGTTAATTGCTAAAAGACATCATAATGTAGAAGCTGCGATTGAAGGCCCTTATATTATTTATAATCCAGAATTCGATTATTTTTACCTGTTTGTATCCTATGATTCTTTATTTTCAAATTACAATATTAGAGTAGCCCGTTCCAAAACAATTGATGGTCCTTATCTTGATTTTCATGGACAGGAGATGACGGATACTAGTCTTCCTCCAAATGATGTCGGGCTAAAAATTTTGGGTGGGTACACCTTTAATGATGGGGAAGGATGGGTTGCACCTGGACATAATTCCGTCCTTAAGGATGGAGAAGATTATTATGTTGTCCATCATATGCGGGCTGAAAAAAATAAAAAATATCATTATCTACATATAAGAAAAGTGGTTTGGACTCAAGCTGGTTGGCCGCTAGTTTCACCGGAAAGATTTGCTGGAGAAAAGCAAAGAACAATTAAAAGCGAAGAAATTTTGGGAGAATGGACTTATCTATTTGTCGATAAAGACCAAAATGAACAAAATGTGGCGCGTTATTTAACAATTACTCCTGAAGGAGAGAATTGGAAACGCCTAACGAATGAGCAATTCCTCCTATCGATAGATGATAGGAACCAGTGGGTGGAATGCACGATCATGCCTGCTTGGGATTGGGCGCGAAAAAAAGAAACGACTGTATTTATGGGAATGGATCCGAATGGGCAAGTTTTTATTGGAAAAAAAGCAAAATGAAGTGTTTTAATAAGATATTTAAGGCATGAATACTCAAAGCTTAAGTCATTAAAAGATGACTAAAAAAATCCAAAGTGTTTATGTAATCGGTCAATTAATAGCATTCTAACAATATGTTCACCTAGCTTATATAGACAAAGACATGAAAACCAAAATCTTCGAATTCTCAAAGAAAGTTAACTAGTACTTAAGATATAAGTATATTTTATTATTATTATATTATCCAATTTATAGTATTGAAAAGTACAGACGAGTCAACTATAATAAAAAACAATTTCATACGTACAACTTCACCGAAGATAAACAATAGGTAAAAAATAATGTTCGTACAAGAGGTAAGGTGGTACGACATTATATTTGAAAGCGTTATCCTTAAGGGAGGAGGCTCTATTAGTCGCATCTGGCTTGTAAAAAATGACAATATAGGAGGGAAAAAGATGAAAAGACGTGCTGTAATAATACTTATACTTTGCCTAGGGATCATTTTATTAGTTGCGTGCAATAAAGAAGAAAAAAGTTCAGTAACTGATGATGGAAAGGTTGTACTGACAGCTTTAATTACAAAACATCCATTAACTAAAAGTGTTAAAGATATGGAATGGTTACAAGAGGTTGAGGAACGTGCTGGAGTAAAGATTAAATGGGAGGAAGTTTCCGCAGATTGGGATCAGAAAAAAGGAGCAATGCTAGCTGGTGGGGATATACCAGATTTAATCATTGGTCCAAATGCGATTACAGATGCAGATTTTGCGAAATTCACTGGTTTATTTGAAGATATGTCAGGATTAATTGAAGAGCAGGGGCCCAATATTCAAGAAATGTTTGAGCAAAAGCCACTTACGAAAGAGTTATCTACTCAGGCAGGAGGAGAAATATACGGATTACCTAAGTATCAAAGATTTTGGCCTGAAACAGCCACTATGCAGTTTATTAACAAGGAGTGGCTTGATAACTTAAATCTTGAAGTGCCAACGAATTGGGATGAATTATTTGATGTATTAATGGCGTTTAAAGAGCAGGATGCAAATGGAAATGGCGATCCTAATGATGAGATTCCAATGGATTTTGCACCAGTTGGTACTGGAGGTTTTGGATATTTTCAACCAACTGTTTTATTGGGTAGTACCGGTATGACAATTACAGGTGGTGGCGGACAAGGGTATTTTCTTGAAGAGGGTGAGATTAAGAATTTCTTTGTTGATGAGCGTTATAAAGAAGTTGTTAGCTTTTTAAATAAGCTGTATAAAAATGGGTTAATAAATGAAGAAGTATTTACTCAAGACTATACGAAGTACCAATCCGTTGCCCGCGGCGAAGGTGAGGTAGCAAAAGTTGGATATACATTCGGCTGGGAAGCAACAGATCGATTTGGTTTGGAAATTGCCGAACAATATGAATCCTTTGCTCCAATGAAAAAATCTGCCGATTACTCAGGGGAAATTTCTTGGACATATGATTATAACGAATTAAATTATGGAGTTAATTTTATTCAAATGTCTTCACAGACAAAAGATAAAGAAGCGGCAATGAAGTTTATTAATGAATTATATGACCCAGAAGTAAGTATGCAGATCCTATTTGGATCAATTGGTCCTAATATTCAGGATAATAATGATGGGACATATAAAGTATTACCTCCAGAGGATGAAAGTATGGACCCTGGAACGTGGAAATGGACTTCAACATGGGCAGATAATGGACCGATGTATATAGCTGATTCTATTGAATTAGAACTTGGAGAAGATATGAAGGCGGTTGGGGATCAACAAGAACCATTTACGAAAACCTTTGAGTCTTTAAATATTGAGGATAATGTGTTCCCAGGAATGTTTTTAAAATATAGTACAGAAGACAATAATCAAATGGCTTTAATCAATACTGATTTAATGAATTTAAGTATGTCTAAGTTTGGTGAATGGATAACAAAAGGCGGAATTGAAGAGCAATGGGATAAATATGTAGAGGAAATGGAAAAAATTGGGCTGAAATCAAATATGGAAATAATCCAAAAGTATTATGATGAATATAAAAGTAACCAATAAAGGGAAGCAATTTCATAATTGCTATTAATAACCAATACACGAATAATTTTCATAAAGAAAACCTAAGTGTTAGCCGAGGTATTTCCCTAACTCAGTTGAATAACGACAAGGATGCACCTCACACGCCCCACGGAAAGCGTCTACCTGAAGCGTCAATCAACTTGATGTTAAATTCTCTATTATGAAATTGATTCAGGTATTAATTACATTCAATACGTCTTTAGAGGCTGGGAGAAATGGTAAGATCCAAAGACTAATAATGTATTACCTTAACGAAATATATTTCCGGAGCAAGTTTCTCCATCAAGTAGTTCAATTTTCTTTGGTGATAAAAAACTTTGTCCCAGTCTCTTCCAAATAAAGGAGGACATGTTATGGCACTTATAACATCCCGAACTGAGAAACATTCATCATCTGAATTATTAATTACGGCAAAAAGAAAAAAGCCGACAATTATGAACACTTTTAAACGTGATTATCAGCTCTGGTTATTAATTTTTCCGGCAATCGTTTGTGTACTTATATTTAACTATATACCGATGTATGGCATTCAATTAGCATTTCGGGAATATGACTTTACCGCAGGGCTTACAGGTGGTGAATGGGTTGGATTAAAGTATTTTTCCCAGTTTGTGAATAGTCATATGTTCTGGGATTTAATTAGAAATACCCTTGTCATTAGTATCACAACAATAGTCATAGGATTTCCAGCACCGATTGCTCTAGCATTACTGGTAAATCAAATTAAGTGGAAAAAAGGAAAGAAGATCCTTCAAACAACCGTTTATTTACCACATTTCATTTCAATTGTTGTACTAGTAGGGTTATTAAATGTTTTGCTTTCTCCTAATACTGGAATTATTGGCCTTTTAATTAGTGCTTTAGGTTTTGAAAGTTCAAATCTACTTGCGTCTGTAAAGGCCTTCGTTCCAGTGTACGTTCTCTCGGATGTTTGGCAACATGTAGGTTGGAATAGCATTATTTATTTAGCCGCCTTATCAAGTGTAGATCCACAACTCTATGACTCTGCTAAAGTCGATGGAGCAAATAGATGGCAAATTATAAAAAATGTAGAAATTCCAGCGATTATCCCTACTATCATTATTCTTTTAATCCTTAATATGGGCTCAATCATTAGTACTGGTTTTGAGAAGATTTTCTTAATGCAAAATTCATTAAATCTACCAATCTCTGAAGTAATTGAAACGTATGTGTATAAGATTGGGATTATTTCAAATCAATTTAGTTATGCGGCCGCCATTGGGTTATTTAATACACTAATCAATTTTTCATTATTATTAATAATGAACTATATTGCAAAACGCGCATCAAAAATAAGTCTATGGTAAATCTCTACTTCAATAATGGAATCTTAAGAATTTTTATCTATTAATCTCATTGATGGAATCGAAAGGAGATAAAAAATGACTGCAGTTTTGCAAAGGTTAAAATTGAGGAAGAAATCGGATCTGATTTTTGACTTTGTACTCTATTTAATTTGTATTCTAGTATTTTTTATTGTCGCCTATCCAATCTATTTTATTATTATAGCATCTGTCAGTGATTCCACCCTTGTTTCAACTGGTAAGGTTTTGTTGTTTCCCAAAGGCTTTAGTCTATTCGGGTATCAAGAAATTTTCCAAGACTCTAGAATTTGGATTGGTTATCGAAATACTTTAATTTATGCAATTGGTGGTACATTGATTAACCTGCTCTTCACATTACCAGCTGCATATGTATTATCTAGAGAAGAGTTCAGGGCAAGACGTATTTTAATGTTTTTCTTTATATTTACGATGTTCTTTAGTGGTGGATTAATCCCGACGTATTTGTTGATGAAGGATTTAAGTATGATTGATACGATGTGGGTATTTATCTTTAATCCTGTAACAGTAAATGTATTTAATTTAATTATTACGCGCACATTTTTTGAAACAACCATTCCAAAGGAAATGTTTGAGGCGGCTACGATCGATGGGTGTTCTCACTTTAAGTTTTTTGTTTCAATTGTTTTACCTTTAAGTAAGGCTGTCATCTCGGTTATTGGTCTTTATTACTTAGTTTGGCATTGGAACGATTTCTTTACAGGGTTGATCTATATTCGAGACTATAGCTTGCAACCCCTTCAAATAGTGTTAAGAGATATTCTCCTATCCAATCAAGTATTCCAAGAAGGAGCAGGTAGTGGAGGAACTGGTGGGGGGTATGCCCAAAGATACGCTGATCAGATTAAGTACGGGGTTATTATTGTTTCATCATTACCTATTTTGGTCCTTTATCCATTCATGCAGAAGTATTTTGAAAAGGGTGTCATGATTGGCTCAGTTAAGGGTTAAGAGATTGATGATTAATAAACTTTCCAAATGAAGCTTCTTTAGATTAAAAAAAATCGCTAGATAGATTCTAATAATAGAAAGAGGATGAACAAAGTGTCACATTTAGAATTCGCTAAAACCCCACCAATGGGGTGGAATAGTTGGGATTGTTATGGTGCTTCTGTACGAGAAGACGAAGTAAAGGCACATGCTGATTTTATGGCAAAACATTTAAAAGAATTTGGCTGGGAGTATATTGTTGTTGATATTCAATGGTCTGAGCCACAAGCGAGTTCGACTCGTTATAATGCTTTTTATCCACTAGAAATGGATGAATTCTCACGATTAATTCCTGCTGATAATCGTTTTCCAAGTGCTAATGGTGGGCGTGGCTTTAAAGCTTTAGGTGATTATATTCACAGTCTTGGTTTAAAGTTTGGTATCCATATTATGCGAGGAATCCCGCGACAGGCGGTTCATCAAAATACGGCTATTAAAGGAACAGATAAACGTGCTCGAGACATCGCTTTAAATAATATCTGTCCATGGAATTCAGATATGTATGGAGTAAATGTCGATATCCCGGAAGGCCAATTATATTATGATTCCCTGTTGGAGTTGTATGCAGAGTGGGGTGTTGATTTTATCAAAGTCGATGATATTGCGAATTCATATTTATATGGTGGGGCTCATCGTAAAGAAATTGTGGCGATACGTAAAGCTATAGACAAAATTTCTCGTCCGATCGTTTTATCTTTATCTCCAGGCCCTGCACAACTTGAGGATGGATCATTTTTACAGGAACATGCCAATATGTGGCGCTTAACGGATGATTTTTGGGACCACTGGCCAGCACTTTATCATATGTTTGACAGAACTGAAAGATGGGCACCGTTTGTTCGCCAAGGAAATTGGCCTGATTGTGATATGCTACCACTCGGACACATCGGGATTCGCGCTGTAGATGGTGGAGGGGGAGACAACTGGACACGTTTTACGAAAGCTGAGCAATATCTCTTGATGACTTTATGGACAATTTTCCAATCACCATTAATGTATGGGGGGACTTTACCAGATATTGATGAATTTACATTAAGCTTATTCACGAATCGTGATGTAATAGACATGTATCAAACATTGACTGATCGCCGTCAATATTATCGAGATGATACTTGGATTGTTTGGCATGCTAGTAATGGGCAAAGCAATTATGTTGCATTTTTTAATGTGAGCGAGCATGAGTTGGAATTACCAGAAGAATTATGGTCAGAACTTGTTCAACCAGAGGAAAAGGTTAAGGATTTATGGCGCCAACAAGAAATTACTTTGCATAATAATAAAATTGCTAGCCACGGTGCACTACTTATTCGATTTTAAAGTACTTACAGATATATTGATTACGTTCCAAAGGAGTTTGAAGATGAACACAATTAAAACAAAAGCGATTACAATTACTGATTCATATGTAAAAAGAGCTCAAGATAATCTTGTCCAATATCTTTTGAGTATGAAATCGGAAAAGTTTTTATTTGAGGTTTTTAAAGTTGCTAAGCTTAAACCTTTGACAAAGGAAGGGTATCAAGGCTGGGAAAGAAGTAATCAAATTAATTTCAGAGGGCATTTCTTTGGGCATTATATGTCTGCTTTAGCCCTGGCTTATCATGCCGAGAAAGATCATTACTTAAAAAAGCAATTGTTGGAACAAATGCGGGTTGCAGTAGCAGGCTTCGCTCAAGCGCAGGAAAACTATGCTTTACATTACCCTGAAAGTGCTGGTTATATTTCTGCTTTTCGGGAGTCAGCGCTTGATGAAGTAGAAGGAAAAGAGATTTCAGCCAAGGATAAAGAGAATGTTCTTGTACCTTGGTATAATTTGCATAAAATTTTAGCGGGTTTATTAGATATTCATGAATCGTTAAAAGCAATAGAAATAAAGACAAGCCAAGAGGCATTAAAGGTCGCTAGTCAATTTGGCGATTACATTTACAATCGGATGATGAAATTAGCAGATAAAAATAAAATGCTACAAATCGAATACGGTGGAATGAATGATGCGCTCTATCATTTATTTGCATTGACGAAAAAGAAAGAGCATCTAATTGCGGCAACCTATTTTGATGAGGATGAGTTATTTAAGCAATTAGCCAAGCATGAGAATATCCTCCCAGGAAAACATGCTAATACACAGATTCCCAAATTAATCGGTGCATTAAAGAGATATCAAGTTTTTCAAGACGATGAATTCCGTTCATTCCTATCTGATAAGGAAAAAGAAAAACTTACAGTCTATTTTGCGGCAGCAAAGAATTTTTGGGATATTGTCGTGCAAAATCATACATATTGTACAGGGGGAAATAGCCAAAGCGAACATTTCCATGAACCAAATTCGCTTTATTATGATGCAGAAATTCGGAATGGAGACTGTACATGTGAAACTTGTAATACTCATAATATGCTAAAGTTAACACGCAATTTGTATCTTCTCACTAAAGATGCGAGATATTTAGATTACTATGAAAGAACGTATATAAATGCCATTTTAGCTTCGCAAAATCCGCTAGATGGGATGATGATGTACTTTCAACCGATGGGGGCAGGATATAATAAAGTATATAATCGCCCATATGATGAATTTTGGTGTTGTACAGGAACGGGAGTAGAAAGCTTTGCTAAGTTGGCTGATACTTATTATTTTCAAGAGAATGAGCATATTTTAGTCAATCTTTATTTCTCAAATGAAGTGAGGATCGCCAATAAAAATATTCAGCTTGTACAAAATTCTGATCGGAAAAATAATATCGCTACTTTTACAATAAGTTCGATAAGCGGGGATGAAGTGAAGCCTATTTATCTAGCATTGCGGAATCCTACCTGGACCGCTACATTTGAAGTATTCCGTAATGAAGTAAAGGCAGATTATGAATTAAAGAATGGTTTTATCTATCTGAAACAGCCTGTTGGAGAAAATGAAACCATTTTGATTAAGTTTACTCCTTACTTGAAAATGGTATCAACAAAAGATAATCCTAATTTTATAGCGTTTGAATATGGTCCATATGTATTGGCAGGTGGTCTTGGCACGAAAAATATTTCTGCTGATAATCCAAATGGGATTATGGTTCGCGTCGGTACGAAGGAACGCCTATTACCCGATACCTTAACGATGACTACTGCTGATTGGCGGGAAAACTTTACAAAATATATGCGACCTATTGAACGGGAAGATAAACTTATAGCCTTTCAGGCGGACCATATTGATGAGCAAATTATTTTTACTCCGTATTATGAAATGCATGGTGAACGTTACGGGATTTATTTTAAATTAGTAAATGCAGATTCTGAAACAGCCCAAGAAGCAATTAAAAAGAAAAAAGAATGGGTGCGGGAACAAGAGCTGATTTTAGCTGAATTACACAATTTTGATGAAAATAATAGTGAATACGCTAAAAATCTTGCTTACAATCTGTCTGAGGTAGGTGCATTTTGGGGTAAGCGTTACCGTAAAGCTTTTGAAAATGGGTGGTTTAGTTATGAATTTTCTGTTCATAGTAAAGCTAATGTTTACTTGCAGCTAGATTTCCATCGTGAAGACGCAGGCAAACGTTTGGACTTAATTTTAAATGAGCAAGAAACACAAACGATTATTGTCAGTGATAGTGGGGAAGGGGAATTTATATCCCAACAACACTTAGTGAATAAAGCCCTTTTGAATGAAGGGACGATTAAATTAACATTTAAGGCGAGTGAAAGGGAAACACCGAGAGTTTTTGGGATTACCTTTTTAAAAAGCTTGAGTTTTGAAAACGAAATTAAGTTGAAACAAATTGAAGTAACGTCTGGTCATATTACCCATACAGACTTTTCTACTAACGAATATGAAATTACTTTATTACAAAATGGTGGAGTGATTTTTCATTTAGAAAATGAGAGTAGTTTAGTCTATGTCGACAATATCTTAATCGATGAAACAAAACCACGTCCATTAGCGGACGGTTCCCATCCAATCACAATTTATGCACCTGATCACAGAACGAAGCAAGAATATTTATTAAAGGTGGAAAATAAATAATTGTATTCCTTGTTTTAAAGAAAATGAAAAATTCAGATGAGCTTGGAAGAAAGTGGAAAATTAGAGTTCAGCAATAGGAAATTTCTAACTAGCCTAATTGCTGAAAAACTAATAAAGCGACTTTCTTTTACTTGAAGCATCTATGTGCAACAGATAGGTTAATAAGCAATTAGTTTATGGGTAGCCCCTTTTTAGTGCAGTTCCACTAGGAAGGGGGCTATTTTATACATCAATTTAAACAGCATGTCTGATTATTTAGTAGCCTTAAAATATTGATTAGGAGAAAAACCCGTAATCTTTTTAAAGGCTTTATAGAAGGTTGAATAATCTCCAAATCCAACAGTATGAGCAACGTCTAATGCTGGATTTCCAGAGATTAGAAGTTCTATCGCTTTCATAACTCTTTTATAGGTCACGTACTCCATAACAGTAAAACCTGTATTTTTTTTAAATACATGACATAAGTAATACTTGCTTACGTAAAACCTATCTTCTAGTATATTCAAGGTGATTTTTTCACTTAAGTTTTTATTTATAAAATCTAAAATGGAGACAATTTTTTGACTATATTTATGATTGCTTATATAGGATTGATTATATTTTGAAAGGACCTTATTAATGGCAATAAGCATTTGGATAAAATATGTTTTCACCATTATTTTACTTTCGGGAGAATTTTCCTGGGAAGTCTCATCAATATGATTCCACAGCTCAAATATCCCATCTTCAATAACATTCTTTGCTGGTATCCTATTAAAATTTCCTAACTTTCTATTTTCAATATAAGAGAGCATATTATATTCATCCGTTTGATAAGAGGAAATGTACTCAGGTTGAAAATGAATATATTTTCTTTCGTAGCGTGAGGCGGAGTTAAACACAATTCTATGCAACTCTTTAGAATTCGTGATGATCAAATCATTCGGATAGAGTTTGTATGCCTGTCCCTCGATATAGTAGGTGAGATCTCCTGAGACAAAGTAAAACAACTCATAAAAATCATGGATGTGAGTCGCAACGTCATAAGGTGGATCAGATACCATATGATTCATAAAAAAGTGATTACTACTGTATTGTAAGATTTGTTTATCCACGATATCACCTTTTGACTATTCGAAATAGTTAATATACTTATTATGAGTATAAACCGAAAAAGCAATATTTGCAATATATCTAGCAATAAACCCCATGATTGTGAATGCAAACTTTTATAAAATAGAAAGTAGCGAGAGGTAAGATAAAAAGCTTAAAAAGAGGTGCTAATGTATGGGGGAATTTAAATTATCAGCATTTGGAGATGAAATTAATTCCGATTTAAACACACAAATGGATGTCCTGGATCAGCATGGTATCAAGTATATCGAAATGAGAGGCGTCAATGGTAAATTACTTGTTTATTATTCTTTGGGAGAAGTAAAAGAAATAAAGAAACAACTTGATGAGGGAGGCTTTAAAATTTCAGCAATTGGATCTCCATTAGGAAAGATTAAAATCACGGATGACTTCGAACCCCATTTGGAGCTTTTTAAGCATACATTAGAGATTGCTAAAATTATGGAATGTAAATATATACGGATGTTTAGCTTCTTTATTCCTCATGGAGAGGAGCCATTACACTACCGAGACGAAGTGATTAGGAGATGGAAGAGTTTTATAAAGGCCGCGGAAGGAAGTGGGGTTGTCCTTCTTCATGAGAATGAATCTGGAATTTATGGAGATATTCCAGAAAGATGTCTAGATCTTTTTCAGTCGCTAAATTGTGATTATGTTAAAGGGATTTTCGACTTTGCCAATTTTGTCCAGTGTGATGTAAAGAATTATCCAGATGCCTTTGAGTTGCTTCAAGATCATATTGACTATATTCATATCAAAGATGCTGTATACCATGATCATCACGTAGTCCCGGCTGGGAAGGGTGAAGGAAATATAAGAGAAATACTTATGGAACTAAAAAATAGAGGTTACGTAGGTTTTTTATCTCTCGAGCCACATCTGTGGGATTACTCAGACTTTTCCTTACTTGAGGCAGATTCACCTGGTTTAGACCTACCAGAGGGGGGAGCTAAAAGATTTGCGGTTGCTGTTCAAACGTTAAAGAATATATTAAACGATATCGATCAAATAGAGTAGCTATAACTAGAATGAAAGAGAACTAGTGGAAACTCTATAATAGGCCAATGATCTAACCAAAGAGGATGGACGATAATAAAAGTATTAAAGATTATGAGGGCAGTTCATCAAGGGATTTAATTTACGCGTAAAAAAGCTATCACTAAAGAAAAGTTCAACAGGAAAGAGGAAATTTGAAAAGGAGAATGATAGTCAAAGCATAGTTTTGAACTTGGACTAATTATAAAAAGATCGGTTCAATAACTTATATTACATCCACCGAAGCAATGTTTCTAGATAATGCCTGAATTAATCAAAAGGTATGGGAGTCCCCTAAACAATTAACATTTATGAATAAAACAATACAATGAGTCAATTTCATAATTGTTTATTGATGATCAATACACGAACGTTATTGTTAAAGGAGATTGAATTGTAGTCAATGTATTTCCTTAACTTAGTTGATTGGAGCGTCCACCTAAAGCGTAAATCAACGTTGTTCGGATTTGAATGCTAAAATCTCTATTATGATATTGATTCCAATAATTAAGAATAAAATACAACATTGGGGCCGTGCTAAGATTAGTAATAATTTAAAATAACCTTCTTTGAAATTTACATACATGGTCTCCAAAAATTCTCCCTTTAAAAACACTAAAAAATAATATAGATAAAACAATATTAGCAATGTATTAAGCAATAACCACAAGGATATTAACTCAGGCATACTATAAAATAGAATTTAATTAAGTAGATAATACATGAAGTAAACAGATGCACTAAAAGTACATTTGCAGATTGCGAATATGTTGTTATACAGGTCAATTAATTAAAGCGCATACATTATTTTGTCGTAAATACAAACCTTTAATTAAAGTGCTTGTGATATAAAGGGGGAGTAATCCGTGCATAAATTATTACTCGTCGATCAAAATACGCATTCTTTGAATAGTACAAAAAAATGTCTTGATTGGGAATCTGTGAGTTTCTATATCAAAGCTACTACGAATAATTTTACCGAGGTGGTACCTTTATTAGAAAAATTGGACTTTTCCCTTCTTGTTATTAATATAAAGAACTATAATTCAAGCGGTGTGTTGTTAGTCAATCACATTCGGCAAAAAAGCCAAATACCAATTATTTTGATTGGTGGGAAGAGCGATTTCCGTATTGTTAGAAAGGCTTTAACCTATCAGGTTAGCGATTATTTGACAGGCCCTGTACAAACTTGTGAATTAAAAAAAAGTTTATTAACTGTTAAAAAGACACTGGAGTATAAAATTAAAACCTCCTCGTGCGAACCTCATTGCTTTTGCATAAATCCAAAACAACTAAAAAATACGTATGAATCATCTCCGTCCATAATTGACAAAGTAAAGCAGTATATAGACGCTGAAATGCACCAAAACATTACATTAAAAAAAATATCAACCTTATTACATTTCAACAGTGCTTATTTGGGGCAGAAATTTAAGCAACACGAAAATATATCTTTTAAGGAATACCTTATACAAAAAAGAGTGGAAAAAGCTAAGGATCTCTTAGCACATACAGATATGAAGATTTACGAAATTGCTAATAAAGTTGGGTATACAGAGATAGATTGGTTTTACAAAAAGTTTAAAGAGTATACACGGCTCAGTCCTAATGAATATCGAAATAAACAGGTAGAAACTAAATTAAAAAGAGCTATTTATTAAGTAAACGAAATCCATGAGTTATATCTCTCCTGTATTCTGACCAAATGGATGATATCCTGAAAGGATTGAACTTGTTTGTGTCCAAGATATTGAAGTAGATCCATAATTTTATGGGGAAAATATATATGTAAGTTATAGGAAGTCTTTTATGTTATTAATTGAGTCCATTTCATAATTGCTTATTAATGATCAATACACGAACATTATTGTTAAGGAAGATTGAATTGTTAGTCAATGTATTTCCTTAACTTAGTTGATTGGAGCGGAAGGTGGCGACTCCTGGGGGATTAGCGTGACAGGTGAGATCCCGCAGCTCAAATAGCGACGAGGAAGCTCACCGCACGCCCCCCCGGAAAGCGTCCACCTGAAGCGTAAATCAACGTTGTTCGGATTTAAATGCTAAAATCTCTATTATGAAATTGATTCATTATAAAAATAAGCTGTTGTTATACCATATTGGTTGGTGACAGCTTTTTTTCTTTTGTCTCGTGAAATAAAGGGTCCTTGGTAAAAATATCTTTAAATTTAATTTTTTAAAGGATCACGAAATTGCCGTTAGCGGGTCTGCTTATTTTATTTAAAACAAAGGACGAAAGCAATATTTGGAAAGAAAAATGACTGTTGTGTAAATTGTAATTTATCAATTATTGATGATAAGTCCCCTTAAAACCGTTGAGGAATTAAAGCAATACGACAATAAGTAAGTCTATAGTTAAACAGGTGAAATTCTAGATATAGACAGGTTGTTAGTATTCGATGAGAGCGTTAACATTATGGTTGATCGTAGTATTATAGGGGGGGAAATAATTGAAAAAAAGTAAATTTTTATTTTTGCTGTTATGTTTTTTATTGTTTGTTTTTGCAGCATGCAGTAATGGTACTGTAAATAGCAATCCTAACAATGGAGCTGCTGATAGTGGAGAGGATCAAGATAATGAGACAGAACAGCAAAAGGATTACTATCAAACACCTGAAATGGATTTTGATATGGGTGGGAAAACAATCAAATGGGTTTCTTGGTATGATGAAGCCATTCAGGAAGATAATCCCGATAGCATCCAAAAGAAAGAAAAACTTGATGCATTAATGGAGAAACACAATTTTCAAATTGAATACGTCATTGTCGATTATGCTGAGTATGCAGATAAAGTAACGTCTTCATTATTAGCGGGACAGCCAATTGGTGATATTATCCGACTCGCTAGACCATGGATGATTCCAACATTAACTAAGCAAGACTTATTTTGGTCAGTCGATGAATATACGGATAATGATCATGTATTCTTACAACAGTATACAGATAATTATTCTCAGTTTGAAGGTAAAGGCTATGGATTTCGAGCTGGTATTTTGGGAGCCTCATCTGGTATTTTCTATAATCGTACCTTGATGGATAGTTTGGGTATAAGCCCTATACAGGGGTATGTGAACGAGGATAATTGGAATTGGGAGACATTTATTGAAGTAGCTAAGAAGGCGAATAAAGATACAAATAATGATGGTAAACTCGATACATGGGGGCTTGCTACTGCTTCGCTTCTAGTTCAAGCTTTGGCTGCGAATGACGCAAATCTAGCTGTTGAGAATAAGCAAAATCTTGAGGATCAAAAAACGATTGAAGCTTTGAACTTTTTATCTCAACTCGCAACAGAGGACGTTGCTAGACCTACGGAAGGCGGAGATTGGACTGAACCTGCACAATTTTTTCGTGAAGGCAATACGTTGATGTACGCTGGTAGTGATTATGAGATGAATTCTTTTAACGAGGATATGCCAGACTATGATATTGGATTTCTACCATTTCCAAAAGGTCCAAGTGCAAAAGGATATTCCTCGCATAACACAATCCCAAATTACTTAACAATACCTAAAACTGTTGAACATCCTGAGCAATTGCTTTACATCTACGAAAAAATGAATGATATCGAATCGATTTATGACTATCCACAACAAAATACATTTGAAACGCTTTTCAGTAATGAAGAGGATATTGAGAATGCAAAAATGGCTGGAGAGACTATAAATGTCATAGATAAAGAGGATGCATATCCAAACTTGCCTTTCTACGATTTTCAGGGCGAGATTCTAGAAGGCACTTCTGTTACGACTGTTGTTGAAAAATACAAAGAGCCATTCCAATCTGCCATTGATGAGGTATGGAAGCAATAGTCTATAATAGTAAAAAGTGCCCTTTAGATCTTTTTTAAGGCAGCTAACTAAGAATTTTAAGTATTTAATTTTTGTGAATATTAAGCAAACACATAATTGAAGTTTCCAATAATAAATAAGAGGCGGCAAAAGCCCGGAAGATGTGAGTAAAAGTTTAATGGCCAACTCAACGCTCATCTAGCGGCTAGCTTAAGGTCTCGTATAGAGGCGTTAACCTCTTTACTAATAGAGAATTTAAAGAGGTGATGCAAAATAAGAAGAAATCTAACCAGCTTTTATTTTATAACAGGGATATTGCTAGTGATACTATTTTTAATAATTAATAATAGTATATCGCCTGATACAGAAGGACAAAAACAGGAGTTGAGCAATAAGATGAATAATGAAGTAAAAGAACCTACGGTAAAGAACACCTTGCCAACAGCTGCAATTGGAAAAGAAGTTTCGAATGGAAATCCCCTTGTATCACATAAATTTGGCGCAGACCCATATGCACTCGTATTTGAAAATCGTGTGTATTTGTACATGACTGCTGATGAACTAGAACATGATGAGGAAGGGAATGTTCTAGATAATACGTACGGCTCCATTAATAAGTTATCTGTTATTTCATCGGCCGATTTAATGAATTGGACAGATCATGGATTTATTAATGTTGCTGGTCCAGAGGGGGTTGCAAAATGGGCTACACAATCATGGGCACCAGCAGTAACACATAAAAAAATAAATGGTAAAGATAAATTCTTTTTATATTTTGCTAATAACGCAAGTGGAATAGGTGTACTAACAAGTGATAGTCCATTAGGGCCTTGGGTGGACCCCATTGGGCGAGCATTAATTGATAGAACAGACAAAGAAGCGGAAGGGGTTACTTGGTTGTTTGATCCCGCTGTGCTCGTAGATGCTGATGGAAAGGGTTACCTTTACTATGGAGGCGGTGTACCAGATGGACGAGACGAAATGCCAAATACCTCCCGTGTTATTGAACTAGGTGAGGATATGATCAGCTTGGTTGGAGAGCCTGCCATCATTCCTGCTCCGTTCATGTTTGAAAATGCTGGAATCAATAGGTTGAATGGTAAATATTACTATACCTATTGTTCCAACTTTTTTAACGGGGAGCGTCCTGAAGGAAGCCCTCCGGCAGGTGAAATTGCATATATGGTTAGTGATACACCAATCGGGCCTTGGAAATATATGGGGACGATTTTAAAAAATCCGGGTCATTTTTTTGGCATCGGGGGCAATAATCATCATGTTATTTTTGAATTTTACAACCAACTATATATTGCCTATCATGCACAAACATTGGCAAAATCAATGAATATAGCGAATGGCTATCGATCTACACATTTAAATAACGTATTTTTAAATGAAGATGGTACTATTAAGGAAATAGTTGCAGATTATAAAGGTGTTTCACAAATCCATGCATTAAGCCCTTATAAGCGTGTCGAAGCAGAAACAATTGGATGGCAGGCAGGAGTTACTACAGAGCCGTTAGCACCCAATGAAATGGCAATAAATTCATTAGCAAATAGAGTGCTATCCGAACTGCATGATGGAGATTGGGTTGCTATATCGCAAGTTGATTTTGGAAGCGATGGTGCGCGAAACTTTAAAATTTCCGTTCTGCCAGGTAATGTAGAAGGCTATATTGAGCTGCGTCTCAATAGTCCAGAAGGAGTGTTAATTGGCCAATTAGTTATACCAGCGCGGGGGCATTCAAAGTTGAATGAATACATTGAATTTGAACAAACAGTAACAGATGCAACGGATATTCAAGATTTGTATTTTGTGTTTAGGGGAGCAACAGATAAGGAATTATTTAAAATTGATTATTGGAGATTCGAAAAATAGGTATGTATTTATGTACCCCTTTACAAGTATATGTAAAGGGGTTTTGTCATGAAGTAATTTTTATTATACAGCAATATTTTTTAAATCTATGATGTTATCAAACAGAGGGAATTGTCAAAATATAGAGACATCTATAATTTAGCAGGTATAAAACTACATATAGACAGGTTGTTGGGGTATTTGTGAAAGCGCTATACTTACTGGAGTATCAATATGAAAAGGGGGAAAAAGAGTGCAATTTAAAAAAATATTGCCCACTATGTTAACCGTTTTACTTCTTCTGTTATTGGCTGCCTGTAATGGAAGGGCAGAAAATGCCTCAAAAGAAGAAGGTCAATCTGTAAACGAGAACAATGATGGGGATGAAAATGTTGTGTCTGAAAGCGCCGACTATTATCAAACACCTGAAATGGATTTTGACATGGGAGGCAGGACAATTAAAGTTGTATCTTGGTGGGATATGACAATACCTGAAGATAATCCAGATAATATTCAAAAAAAGGAAAACCTAGATGCCTTAATGGAAAAACATAACTTCGATATTGAGTATGTGTTTATTGACTATGGTGAATATGAAGAAAAAGTTGTTGCTTCTTTAACAGCTGGTGAGCCAATTGGAGATATTGTTCGTCTAGGTAAAACATATAGTATACCTGTATTAGTAAAGCAAGATTTACTATGGCCAATCGATGAATATACAAAGAATCCTAATGCTTTTAATCAAAAGGTAACCAATGAATTTATGCAATATGAGGGAAAAGGATATGGATTTACTGAAGATCAATCTAACTTTGTTGCCGGTATAATGTATAATCGTACGCTTATGGATCAGCTCGGTATGCAGGATCCGCAGGATTATGTAGACGATGATAGCTGGAACTGGGATACCTTTATGAAAGTAGCAAAAGAAGCGAATAGAGATACAAATAATGATGGCAAGTTAGATGTTTGGGGGCTTGCACAAGGTGGTTTACTAGAACAAGCTTTATATTCTAATGAAGCAGAATTGACGAAGGGTAATCAACAAAACTTGGAAGATTCAAAAACAAAAGAGGCGTTAAATTTTGTTTCGAAATTAGCTACAGAGGAAATCTTCCGCCCAAATGAGGGAGGAGATTGGACTGAGCCGGCTCAATTTTTCCGCCAAGGGAACACATTGATGTATGTTGGCGCATTCTATGAATATGGAGACATTAAAACAGATATGGAAGATTATGATATCGGTTTCTTGCCATTCCCGAAGGGGCCTAGCGCAACAGCATATCATACTGGCGAAGCTCTGTTTCAAGCATTAACAATTCCAAAAGCTACTGAAAATCCTGAACAATTATTGTATATATGGGAAAAAATTAACGATATTGAATCCATGTATGATTATTCATTACAGGCGACCTTGGAAAGTAACCTGACAAATGAATCTGATATTGAAAATGCTGTAATGGCTAGTGACGGTATGGTGGTACTGGATCATAATACATTCCCGTCTTTACCTTACTATGAATTGCTAGATGAGTTGAATAATGGAACATCTATATCAACTGTTATTGAAAAATATAAGACACCATTTCAGACAGCAATTGATGAAATTTATGGCCAATAGGCTTAAATGGAACAGTCACCAGTTGGTATTTATGGTGACTGTTCATGATTAAACTCTTGATTTGCAAGGAGGGAAGAACAAGTGAGAAGTGTAAAAGGAACAAGTATAAGTCTTTTCTTAGGTCTGATTGTAATCTTATTATTCATCTTAGCCTCAACTCTACTAAACTCCTTGGGATCTAATAGAGCATATGCAGGGAATAACTTTGAAGCTGTCACGAACCAAAATAATGAAGGTGATTATGAACATTATGTAGAGATGTATGCGTCTAAGGGAAGGCCTAATAAGACAATTCGCGTTGAAGGGGAAAATTTTAGTCATGTTGAAGGCGATGGTTTTGAAGTTGTTAAACAACTAGAGGGATTAGAAGGTGAATCAATCATTACACCGGAATCAGGTTCTATAACTTGGAAGGCTGAGATCCCGGAAACAGGACTTTATAACATACGAATACATTATTACCCAATAGAAGGGAAAAGCTCGGCGATCCAGAGAGAGTTCTATATTAATCAAGAGATACCTTTTGATGGAGCAGACCTTTTACTTTTTGATCGAACATGGGGGAATGCTGAAGACGAAATCTTGCGCGATGATCGAGGCAATGATATGACGCCAAGACAGGTAGAGAAGCCCTTTTGGCAAACAGCTTCTTTTGTAAGTAGTGACGGTTACTATGAGGATCCATATTTGTTCTTTTTTGAAAGTGGTGAGCAGGAGCTTACGTTTAAAGCTTTACGTGAGCCTATGGCGATTGATTATATTGAATTATATCAAGAACAAGAGCTACAGACTTACGAAGAAGTAAGTAACCAGTATAAAGAAGAGTATAAGACTACTACCGGGCAATCCATCCTTATTCAAGCTGAAGAAGCGACGTATAAATCTTCTCCTACCCTTTATCCATTGCAGGATCGTTCTAGTCCAACAGTTGAGCCTTATCACGTATCTAAGCTTAGAGTGAATACCATTGGTGGGGTAAATTGGAAAATACCTGGACAATGGATTGAATGGGAATTCGAGGTGGAGGAAGAAGGTCTCTACCAAATTGCATTAAAACATAAACAAGATCAATTAAGGGGCGTGTATGCAACGCGCGATCTTATGATAGATGGAAAGTATCCATTTGAAGAGATGAAACGCTTGCGGTTTAACTATAGTATAGATTGGCAAATGGATGTGCTAGGTAATGATGATCCATATCTTTTTCATTTAAGTGAAGGCAAGCATACTATCCGAATGCAAGTGACAATGGGAGAAATCGCCCCTTTATTAAGAACAATTGAGTCCAGTGTGCTTCAGTTGAATGAAATGTATCGCCAAATATTAATGATTACCTCAAATTCACCTGATCCTTATCGTGATTATCAATTAGAGAAGCGTATTCCAAATTTAATTGATAATTTTGCAGAGCAGGCTGAAATAATTGAGAGTGTCGCTAAGTATATGGAAGAAATGACGGGAGAACGCAGTGATAAAGTAGCAGCTCTTCACTCGATTGTCCGACAACTAAGAGACATGGTAAAACGTCCCGATACGATTGCCAACCGTTTAGATACATTTAAGGTTAATGTGGGCGGTCTTGGTACGTGGATATTAACAGTGAAAGAGCAACCGTTAACTTTAGATTATTTAATCATATCATCACCTGATGTCCAATTGCCTAAGCCCCAGGCAAATATTATTGCGAAGATGAAACATGAGGTCGGAGGGCTCTTTGCCTCTTATACTGAAGATTATGACAGTATTGGTAATGTGGAAGAAAATGACCAATTCATCACTGTCTGGATTACAACAGGAAGAGACCAGGCGCAGGTTATGAAACGACTTATTGATGATTCATTTACAAGGCAAACAGGAATCTCTGTTAATTTGCGACTAGTTCCAGGGGATATTCTTTTGCCTGCTACTTTGGCCAATGAGGGACCAGATGTAGCTATGCAAATAGGTGAGGATGTACCAATAAATTATGCGATGCGGAATGCAGCAGCAGATTTAACTCAGTTTGCAGATTATGAAGAAGTG
Organism: Lederbergia galactosidilytica; assembly: GCF_017873565.1. Lineage (GTDB taxonomy): Bacteria > Bacillota > Bacilli > Bacillales > Bacillaceae_C > Lederbergia > Lederbergia galactosidilytica. The sequence goes on along the minus strand of NZ_JAGGKH010000001.1, from coordinate 433,711 downwards.
AGCACGCGTTTTCGAGACAGTGCCCTTGTACCATATCGCTATAATAACGGAGTATATGCCTTACCAGAACAGCAAACCTTTCCTATGCTATTCTACCGCAAAGACATTTTAGAAGAGTTAGAATTAACTCCGCCTGAAACATGGCAGGAAGTATACAATATGATTTCAGTTCTACAAAAACACAATATGGAGTTTTATTTACCGTTAGAAAGTGGAGCAGATAATGTAACGTTAGAGCCGAATCCAACGTTTGCTATGCTGCTTTATCAAAACAATGGTAAATTCTATCGCGATCAGGACACGAAAAGTGCACTTGATTCGGAGATTGCGATGGATGTATTTAAGACTTGGACACAATTCTATACTAATTATAAATTTCCCCTTCAAGCAGATTTCGCCAATCGTTTTCGGGTAGGGGAAATGCCAATTGGAATTGCTGATTATACAACATATAATTTATTGACTGTAATGGCTCCCGAAATACGTAAACAATGGGATTTTACTGTTGTTCCGGGAACGGAGGAAGAAGACGGTAGTGTAAACCATCAAGTGGCAAGTTCTACATCTGCTGTTGTGATGTTGGAAAACTCGGAGAGCAAGGAGTTAGCATGGGAATATATGAAATGGTGGACTTCTAAGGAAACGCAAATTCAATATGGACGTGAAATGGAAGGTCTAATGGGGGAAGCCGCTCGTTATCCAACCGCTAACATGGAGGCTTTGGAGGAACTGCCTTGGCCAGTAACGGACTATCAAAAATTAAAAAGACAATGGCAATGGGTAGATGGTATCCCACAAGTGCCAGGTGGGTATTTTACCGGTCGCCATTTGGATAATGCTTTTAGAAAAGTTGTCAATAACAATGAGAATCCGCGTGAAGCGTTAAATGATTATATTATCTATATTAATGATGAGATAGAAATTAAACGCAAAGAGTTTAATTTATCCTACTAATTGGAGGTAGAAGCCGATGCATGCTGAATCGACAACCCAACCCATACAAGGCTCTATCAAACCGAGGAAAAAATCGAGATGGGCTCATGTCGTATCAAAGGTTAAGCGAGATAAACATTATTATATTTTAATGGCGCCATATATGATAATATTCTTTGCCTTTACGGTTATCCCTGTTGTCATTTCACTTGGTTTAAGTTTCTTTTATTTTAATATGCTTGAATTTCCCAGATTTGTTGGTTGGCAAAATTATTCGAGACTATTTTTAAATGACGATATCTTTTTAATTTCGTTAAAAAACACTTTCTTATTTGCCGCCATTACTGGACCAGTTAGTTATATTGCCTGTTTCATATTTGCTTGGATTATAAATGAACTCTCTCCGAAGATCCGTGCATTTATGACACTTATATTCTATGCACCTTCCATATCCGGGAATATATTTTTCATTTGGTTAATTGTATTTTCTGGTGATAGTTACGGCTATTTAAATGGAATATTAATGAAGCTTGGTTTTATACTCGAGCCGATACAATGGTTAAGTGATGAGAAATATATATTAACTATCGTGATCATTGTCCAACTTTGGTTAAGTCTAGGAACGAGCTTTTTAGCCTTTATTGCAGGGCTGCAAACAATTGATAAGACACTTATAGAAGCTGGTGCAGTGGATGGGATTAAAAATAGATGGCAAGAACTATGGTTTATTACATTGCCATCTATGCGTCCGCAATTAATGTTTGGTGCTGTGTTGCAAATTACGCAATCCTTTGCGGTGGCCGATATCGCGATTGCATTAGCTGGTTTTCCAAGTGTAAACTATGCTGCTCATACAATCGTCACACATTTGATGGACTACGGGACAATTCGCTTTGAAATGGGATACTCATCCGCCATAGCTACAGTATTATTCAGCCTTATGATCGGAACAAACCTACTAACACAGAAATTATTAAGAAAGATTGGTGAGTGAGGTTGGTGATAAAGTTACGAAGATTTTTCATCAAGCAGAAAAAGTTGAATCGCTCTTTTGCCGTTAGCTTTTTCCTGTTTGTACTTTTAGCGTTATTCGGCTCCTTTATGGCTTTACCATTGATTTATGCTGTGAATAATGCGTTTAAGCCATTGGATGAGATATTTATATTTCCGCCACGTTTCTTCGTCAAAAATCCAACTTTAGATAATTTTTTTGATCTCTTCGCCTTAATGGGGGATTCTTGGGTACCGTTATCCCGCTATATCGTGAATACTTTATTAATTACTTTAGTCGGAACTATTGGTCATATATTATTAGCTTCTGCCGCAGCATATCCATTAGCGAAATATCGTTTCTATGGATCAAAAACATTATTTAATATTGTTATCTTAGCACTGATGTTTTCTGGACACGTAACAGCAATACCTAACTACATGGTGATGTCCTGGTTAGGCTGGATAAATACACATGCTTCGATTATTGTTCCATCTTTGGCATTTCCATTAGGCCTGTTTCTGATGAAACAATTTATGGAGCAGATTCCCGATTCAATATTAGAGGCGGCAAAAATAGACGGAGCAAGTGAATATCGGATTTTTTGGAGTATTGTTATGCCGAATGTAAGACCTGCATGGCTAACACTTTTAATTTTGCAATTTCCCGCCCTATGGGGAACAGATGGAGGCAGCTTTATTTACAGTGAGAATTTGAAAACGCTACACTATGCACTTGGTCAGATTTCAGAAGGCGGGATTGCGAGGGCAGGAGTTGGTGCAGCAGTAGCACTGTTATTAATGATTGTACCGATTACACTCTTTATTATCTCTCAAAGTAGTGTCATGCAAACCATGGCGACTTCTGGGTTGAAGGATTAGAAAGGAGATCGCATGATGAGGATTTGGAGGAGATCAGTACGGAGCTTTCTTTGCCTATTAATTGTCGGGTTAGTGTTATGCAGTATACATGTAGAACAAGTAGCTGCTCAGGGAGTGTCAGATACGTATAACTACTCCTACTCAGGAACAACTGTAGACTCCCCTGCTGCCTATAAGGCTACGTTAATCGTCGATGGAGAAGATTTGCGGATTGGGGCGCTGAACGAGCCGAGTGATATTTTTGTAAATGAGGAAGGAGAAGTTTACGTTGTAGATACGGGCAACAATCGTATTGTTGTTTTGAATGAACAACTAGAATTGGTTCACGTGATTGATACGTTTATGAATCAAGAGAAAAAGGAGGGGTTCAACAATCCGCAAGGTATTTTTGTAGATGAACTTAACCATATATATATTGCAGATACAGGGAATAAGCGAGTGGTCCATTTGAATGAGAATTATGAACTCATGAAGGTTGTGGATTCGCCACAATTAGAAGTGTTGAAGGAGGATTTCGAATTTACCCCTGTGCACTTGGTAGTAGATAAGGCTCAAAGAATTTACGTCATGGCAAGTGGAGTATTTGATGGATTTATGGAATTCAATGCCGATGGAGAATTCACTACTTTTATCGGTGCAAACCGAGTAAGAGTTAGTCCAATAGAGTTATTGTGGAAAAGATTATCGACAAAGGCACAACGCAGTCGAATGGTTCAATTTATTCCAACTGAATTTACTAATCTGGATATTAATGACGAAGGTTTTATTTATGCAACCAATGGTGATGAATGGGGAGATACAATTAAGAAATTAAATGCACAAGGGACAGATATTTTAAGGAGAGAAGGATATTTTAGTCCTCGTGGTGATGAACGATACAGTCAAAAGGATGGACCATCCCGTCTAATTGACCTTGATGTTTGGGACAGTGAAATTTACTCTGTATTGGATTCTAAAAAGGGACGGATCTTTACCTACAATGGGGATGGGCATTTAATGTATGTATTTGGCGGCATAGGCAATACGATGGGCGAATTCGTTACTCCCATAGCTATTGAAAGGATTGGAAACCACTTTCTTGTGTTGGATAAATCGTTAGCAGAAATTACGGTGTTTGAGGAAACGAACTATGGAAGAACACTGAATGAAGCTGTAAAAAGCTATTACAGTGGGGATGAGGAAAAAGCTTACCATCTTTATCAGGAAACGATTAATATGAATGCTAATTTAGATTTTGCCTATATAGGGATTGGAAAAGCGTTATATCGACAAGGCCAGTATAACGAAGCGATGAATTTTTTTAAAGAAGGGAAAGATCAAAAAAACTACTCTAAAGCTTTTATATTGCAGCGTAAAGAAATATTGAGAGCATATTTTCCAGTTGGTATGACCAGTATTCTCATACTTGTTCTATTATGGGTTATATTGGGGAGAATTAGAAAAGTGAGAAGGCTGAGAGGAGGAAACAGCATTGACATTGTGGAGTAAAGAAGTATTGAAGTATCCCATTTATGTCATACTCCATCCTTTTAATGGTTATTGGGAATTGAAATTTGAACGGAATAACAGATTAAACCTTTTAATCTCAATTATTACTTTAATATTATTAGCCTTAACAAATATTTTGCACAATCAATATAGTGGATTTGTGATTAATATCTATAATGAGAAAGATATGAATAGCATTATGGAAATAGCATACGTCGTGATCCCGGTATTATTTTGGTGTATTGCTAATTGGTCGTTAACAACATTGTTAGATGGAAAAGGCAGATTTGTAGAGATATTTAATTCTACATGTTTTGCTCTTATTCCGTTGGTACTTCTTCACTTTCCATGGATATGGTTGAGTAATGTCATTTCTATCGAAGAAGCTACATTTTATTATTTTACAACTAGTTTTGCAATTTGCTGGTTTGTCTATTTAATGTTTATAGGAAATATGACTGTACATCAATTTACACCGGCAAAAACAATTCTAACTATGGCTTTGACAATAGTAGCTATGGGGTTTATGGCGTTTTTATGCCTACTCTTTTTTAGCTTAATACAACAGATGATTTCCTTTGTATCCGTAATCTATCAGGAGATTACCATGAGATCTTAGGAAAGGAGGATATTCTGAATGCAAATAAAAAAATGGTTACTACTTATCGGAATGCTGTTTATTACGGCAGGTTGTTCTTTGGCAGCCAGTTCAACAGGTGATCGTCAACAAGAGAGCTTTGAATTAGCAGAAGGCGAATCTCTATCCTCTCTATTTATGGAAAAAAAACTTCCTGATATGAAAGGGATTGCAGAGTCAGATTCCTTACGTTTATTTGTAGGAGAGGAGACGGGGGATGTAGCTGTGATGGATAAGTCAACAGGGAAAACATATTATACGAATCCACCAGAGCGTACTCTCGATAAGGTAGCAAGTGGTATAAATGCAGAGGTATTATCGGCACAATTAAACTTAGATTACTACAATCAGTACGGTCAGTTAAGCAATATTAATTCTTTTACAGACAGTGTTGCTTATGAGCAAATTAGTATGCAAAGTATCGAAAAAGGTATTCGCGTTAATTATAAATTTGGAAATGATAAAAATCCTGCAGAGGATTTACCAATGATGCTAAGTTATGAGCGATACAAGGAAATAACTAGCCAAATGGATAAAACAGGACAACGTGCCCTTATGATTGGTTACAAAGAAGACAAAGAGAAAAAGGTTTATATCAGAAATGATGATGCTTTAAAGGGATTGCAGCTTGATCGTGCTCTACAAGCTTTTGAATCAATTGGTTATACGGAAGAAGATTTATTAATAGATACTGAAGAACATAATATTACGAAAGAAGAGACTGGTACACGCGCTTTCCTAGTATCTATTGAATATGTACTAGATAAGGATAGTTTAGTTGTACGTATTCCAAAGGACTCTATTCAGTTTCCAGAAAACTATCCGATAAATAAGATCACTCCGCTTAGCTTCTTTGGGGCGGCAGGTGTAAAGGAGGAGGGATCTATATTCATACCTGACGGTTCAGGAGCACTTATCCATTTCAATAGTGGGAAAATAAATTATCCCGCTTATAAACAAGATGTATATGGTGTAGATCAGACGATGGAAACAACTAATCCTGGAAATGATGAGCAAAATATTAGACTCCCGGTTTTCGGGATGATTTATGAAGAAGCAGCCTTCTTAGGTGTAATTGAAGAAGGGGCGGCAGCTGCAACGATTAATGCAGATATTAGTGGTCGATTAAATAGCTATAATTATGTTCATCCAAGCTTTTATGTTGTCAAAAAGGATGAAGTAATCCTAGATGCCAATGGACAACGTCGTTCTTTACCTAAATTTCAACAAGAAAAAATGAGTTCGGATTTTGTCATTCGCTACAAATTTTTACCGTCTGAACAAGCTTCTTATCAAGGTTTAGCGCATGCTTATCAAAGTTATTTACTAGAACATAATAAATTACTTTCTACAAAGTTCCAAGAGCAAGAAAATAGCCCATTTTATTTAGATTTAGTTGGAGGGATTACGCTTCAAAAGCATATACTTGGTGTGCCTTACAATGCACTTGAGTCCTTGACTACTTTTAAGCAAGCAGAAGAGATGATTGATAACTTAGAAGATAAGAATATTCGGAATATAAAACTGAATTATTCCGGTTGGTTTAATGGTGGGCTAGATCAAAAAATTCCCGATAATGTGAAGGTAGATAAAGTTATAGGCGGCAGCAAAAGCTTCAAAGATTTTATTAAATACACGGATGAAAAGAATATTGAATTTTATCCGGGAGTATCACTGACTCAAGCCCATTCCACAAAAGGCTTTAACAAGAAAAATGAAGCAGCACGCAACCTACGAGAGATTCCTGCTGCCTTATATCCTAGGGACTTAGCATTAGATAAAAGAGATGTAGAAAAAAAACCATCGTATCTAGTTAAACCTGATTCTGTAAAAGAATATACTGCTTCATTTTTAAATGGAGTAGAATCATACGCATTACAAGGGATTGCATTGGAAGACTTAACTAACATGGTCAACAGCGATTTTAATAAAAAGCGAAATATTGACCGAATTGAATCTGAACAGATAATGATTGAGTCCATTTCACTTTTGAAAGATCTAGACTATAAGATTATGGCTAATGATGCAAATGCATACGCCCTACCATATGTTTCGCTTATAAAAAATGCACCAATGTCAAATAGCGGATTTAAAATTGAGGATGAAAGCATTCCGTTCTATCAGATGGTATTAAGAGGATATGTGGATTATACAGGAAGTCCATATAATTTATCGCCGTATACCAATGATCGCCAATATGTATTGAAATGTTTGGAATACGGGGCGGGTGTCCATTTTAAATGGATCTATAAACCAAACTATTTACTAAAAGACACAGAACATAATAATCTCTTCGCTGTAAATTATGAATTATGGCTTGACCAATCGATAGAATTGTATCAGGAAGTGAATGATTTCTTAAAGGAAGTACAAGGTGAAGGTCTAATAAAGCATGAAAAGCTTGCAGATAACGTCTATCAATCAACTTATTCTAACGGGTTATATGTAATAGTAAATTATAATGCTGAAGAGGTTGAGATCGATGGAAAAACGATTAAGCCAGAGGGATATATAATAGGCGGTGACCAAATATGAAAATAGCAAAACGATTTAATTTTATTCCAAAAACCTACAACCAACGAAAAGCATTTTGGGGATTTATTTTTGTTTTGCCGTGGCTATTAGGATTCATTGCTTTCTTTTTGGTCCCTTTACTAAATTCATTAAGATATAGTTTTAGTTCCATTGAAGCAACTGCAAATGGAATGAGTATTAAGTTTATTGGTCTAGAGAATTACATCCAAGCACTAACTGTCAATACTAGTTTCAACCGAACTTTAGTTGAATCTATTATCGATGTCCTTGTCAATGTTCCATTGATTGTGATATTCAGTTTATTTCTTGCGGTATTATTGAATCAAAGATTTTTTGGGAGGTCATTAGCGCGGGCCATTTTTTTCCTCCCTGTCATTTTAGCTTCTGGAGTAATCTTTTCATTGGAAAGTACTAGCTTAATTCAAGCTGTTAATGAGCAAAATGTAGGAAATTCGGGAGCAGTTAATGCATTCGGCAGTTTTGAACTTCAGAAGATGATGCTAGAGGCAGGAGTAAGTAAGACGATCGTGCTTTATTTAACTGGTGCAGTAGATCGTATCTACGAAATTATAAGTATGTCGGGTGTGCAGATTTTGATTTTTTTAGCTGGTATTCAAACTATTTCTCCTCAATTATATGAAGCGTCAAAAATAGAAGGTGCTACAGGCTATGAAGCCTTTTGGAAGATTACATTTCCGATGGTGAGTCCGCTAATTCTTGTCAACCTCGTTTATACAGTTATTGATTCGTTCTCGCGTAATAACCTAACGACGCTTATTCGTGAAACGGGTTTTAAATCATTTAATTTTGGACTCGGTTCTGCAATGGCCTGGATATATTTTTTATGCATTTCGATTATTCTAGTTATAAGCAGTTACATTATTTCGAAACGGGTATTTTATTATGAGTAATCCCAGGAGTGTGAAACATGAACTATAATAATTTTACTTCAATAGATCATTGGAAAAAATGGTTATGGGCGACAATTCGTTTTGTTTTAATACTTGGATTATCCTTTATCATTTTGTATCCAGTTCTCCAAAAGATATCAACTGCTTTCAAGCATAAAAGTGATCTTTATTCACCAAATGTGATATGGATTCCAGAAAAATTTTCAATTGATAATTTTAAAGAAGTTACGAGAGTTATGGATTATGGGGCAACATTATGGAACACAGTTTCATTATCTTCCATTACCACAATTTTAACCGTAATTTCTTGTGCTTTGGCTGGGTATGGCTTTGCTAGATTAAAATTCAGAGGAAGTAACATATTATTCGGCGGGGTCATACTCACGATCCTTGTACCACCAACGACAATCCTTATACCCATATATATGAATTTAAAAGATTTTACTTTAATGGGAATCATTCCGCTCATTACGGGTAAGTCAGTAAACTTGTTAGATTCATATTGGCCGTTTATTCTGACATCGATAACTGGGAACTCCTTAAAAGCTGGTTTGTATATTTTTATATTTCGCCAATTTTTTAGAGGTATTCCCAAAGAAATTGAGGAGGCTGCCTATATTGATGGCGCAGGAATTGGGAAAACCTTTACTAGAATTATGATACCAAACGCCCTGCCGGCAGTGATTACGACGACTTTATTTTCCTTTGTTTGGCAATGGAATGACAGCTTTTACACCACAACTTATTTAACTTCCAGTAAGGTAATGTCAACACAACTATCGTCTTTACCTTACAATTTGGCCATCCGATTAGAAGATGACACATCTGGGGTGGACCCATTTTATCTAAGCATGGTTCAAGATACTGGAATATTACTATCCATTTTGCCTTTAATTATCATTTACCTATTTGTCCAAAGATACTTTGTTGAGAGTATTGAAAGAACGGGAATTGTAGGATAATGCAGAGGGTTACGGATACAACGGTTTAGTAGCTATTAGAAAAATAGAGACGAATAAAAAGTACTGATAGTTTCATTTATTAATTTATGAAGAACTAGAACTTTTGTTAGGAGATAATAAATTGAGTAAAACAAGAATCAACAATCCAATACTCTGGGCGGACATACCAGATGTAGATCCAATCCGTGTTGGAGATACTTATTATATGGTGAGTACAAGTATGCATGTTATGCCGGGCTGCCCGATTATGAAGTCAAAGGATTTACTTAATTGGGAAATTGTTAATTATGTCTATCACACTCTAGAGGATAATGATGCGCATAACTTAATGAATGGAAAAGATATATATGGAAAAGGTTCTTGGGCTGCAAGCCTGAGAGAACATAAGGGGTTATACTATGTTTGTTTTTCCAGCAATGATATGCAGCGTTTTTATATTTTTAAAACAGATGATATTGAAAAAGGTAAGTGGCAACGTTCGGTAATTAATGGGGTATTTCATGATCCTAGCTTACTTTTTGATGAAGAACGTGTTTTTGTTATTTATGGGAATGGAGAAATTTTTATTACAGAACTGACAGCGGATGTAACGAGAATTAAACCAGAAGGAATAAATCACTTACTTTTAGAAACAGAAGGAGAAGGAATCGGCTTGCGTTGTGAAGGTTGCCATGCTTATAAGATAAACGGGTATTATTACTTGCTTTTTATAGAATGGCCCTTAGGTGGAAATCAAAGGAGAAGAGAGGTTTGCTACCGTTCCACAGAGTTGCTAGGCCCCTATGAACGTAAAATTGTGCTAGATGATAATATGGATTATTGTAATCATGGTGTGGCGCAAGGAGGAATTATTGATACCACAGATCAGAGTTGGTATGCCTTATTATTCCAAGATCACGATGCTGTTGGAAGGATACCATTTGTCGTACCCGTAAGATGGGTAAATGACTGGCCTATGATGGGAATAGATGGAAAAGTACCTGAACATTTTGAGGTTGATCTACCTTATACGCCATCAAATCCACTGGTGATTAGTGATGATTTTGATTACAGGGAAAATCAATTAGCTTTAAATTGGCAGTGGAATCATAATCCTGACCACCGCTTTTGGTCAGTTACCGTTAGAGAGGGATTTTTAAGGTTAACAACAGGGAATGTCGTGAATAATGTGCTAGAGGCACGTAATACGCTAACACAGCGTACAGAAGGACCAGCATGTAAAGGGTGTGTGCGTATCGATCTATCTAATATGAAGCCAGGTGATCACGCAGGTTTACTTGCCTTACAAAACACGTTTGGTACAGTTGGTATTCAGGTAAATTCGAATGGCGAAAAGAACGTTATAATGTGTGTAAATAATGGTGAAGGCTTCGAGCAAAAGATAGAAAAAATTCCGTACGTATACAATTGGATTGATTTAAAAATAGAATTTAATTTTGAAAACAGTCTAGATACAGCTAACTTTTTTTACTCTATAGATGGAGAAACATGGAGCAAAATAGGATGCACTTTGGAAATGAAGTATACACTAGATCATTTTATGGGGTATCGCATTGGTTTGTTTAATTATGCAAGTCAGGAAACGGGTGGTTACGCAGATTTCGATTTTTTCCATTACGAAAAATTGATAGATGGGATAACGCAAATCTGAACTTTTGTTTGATGTTATGTATGAATTTCCCTATGAAATTACTAAAAATAAAGAAAAGCTAGAAGTGAAATTATATCAAGTAAAGGGAATAGTGCTAAAGGCGTACGGTGAAGAGTTCTAAATTGTAAATAAGAAAAGAATGGAAAATAGCCTTGAGATTGGGTTCTCAGGCTATTTTTTTACTAGTTTCTTGTACGAAGCGAACGTGTTGACTCACGAATAACTAATTCAGGTTCGTAAGTTACATTTGGTTTTTCAAATGTATCAGGCTGTTCAATTGCTTCAACTATCCACTTGGCGGCATCTATACCTAATTGGACTTTCGGATGATTAATAGACGTAATTTTGATCTCTGATGCTTCAGCAAGAGCTGAATTATCATATCCAATAATGGAAATGTCATCAGGAACTCGATAGCCTTTACCCTTAAGAATATGAATGATCTTTAAGGCAATTTCATCATTATAACAAACAATTCCTGTTGGAGTTTGTTCTGGATCGGCCAATAACTTTTCAATTTTTTCTTGCAAAACATTCGGTAATTCTTCAGTTGTATAGGAAATAACCGTTTCATTTTGGAATGGTATCCGATGGTTTCGAAAAGCATTGATAAACCCTTTCATACGATAAATCCCTTGTAAGTCATCTGTTTTAAAAATCCCAATGATCTTGTCATGGCCAAGCTCAATCAAATGTTCTGTTGCTAATAATCCTCCTTTTTCATCGTCCATTAAAATATAGGGAGGATTCAATTGAGAATAATATTGATTGATCATTAAATAAGGAATGTTTCTTTGTTCCAACTCCAAATAATATGGAATATTGGGGTTATAACCACTACTTTTTGTTGGTTCAATGATAAGTCCATCGACATTTCGGTCCAACATTGCTTCTAAGCATTGTCTTTCTTTTTCAACCTCATTATTTGTGCTAGAAATGAATAATGAATAGCCTTTTGATGTAAGATAAGATTCCATTCCCCTTATAATCGCTGGAAAAATATAGTCAGAAATATAGGTTGTAATAATCCCAATATTTTTACCAGAAATTGTTGGCTTAGCTATGGTTGGAGAAAGAGTCTTAGCTGGTTTTGCAATAAATGTTCCTGCTCCCTGCTCTCTATATAGTAAACCTTCATGAACAAGCTCCCCAATGGCTTGTCTAATTGTATGTCGACTCACTTGAAACATTTTAGAAAGTTCATTCTCTGAATAAATTTTATCTCCAGGTTTGACTTCTCCAGTTTCTATCCATTCTTTAATTTTATTTATCACTATAATATATTTTGCAGGTTGTCCCATAAAATCCTTGCCTCCAAGCTGTTCTTCCGTTCTTTCCCAGCGGGAAACGATATATTACAATCATTTCATCTAGATTGTACTGACAATTTATAATGAAAAATCCTTGCACTATTGAAGGAAATGCGAAGGGGGTTACTATCTATATGAAATAAAAGTATCATAAATAAACAAAAAAGGAAAGCTAATATATTGCCTGATCCGTACATGTATAAGAGATTAAGCAAAATTTTTGTTTTTGTATTGAAAAAAAATCGAGACATGATAGAATGTAAAGTGAGTTATACGTACAAGTGTTATAAGATATGAATGAAAACAATTTATCGTACTATATTTAGAGAAACATAATTTTAAATGTAAGGGTGAGAAGATTGGCAAAATATTCGATTGGTGTAGATTATGGAACCCAATCTGGTCGAGCGGTTCTAGTGGAAATTGGTTCTGGTCGCGAGATTGCGACTTCGGTTAAAGAATATACCCATGGTGTAATGGATGAGTATTTACCAGGGGGAAAGAAAAAACTTGAGGATGATTGGGCATTACAACATCCTAATGATTATTTAGAAGTGCTGCAAGTGACGATCCCATCTGTCTTAACGAAAGCGAATGTGTCGGCAGAAGATGTGATTGGCATTGGGATTGATTTTACGGCTTGTACGGTCCTGCCAGTGAAAAATGATGGTACACCGCTATGTATGATTGATCAATATAAAGATGAACCACATAGTTATGTAAAATTATGGAAACATCATGCAGCACAGGATGAAGCAAATCGTTTAAATGAGCTCGCTGAGGAACGTGGAGAAGACTTTCTAAAGCGGTATGGTGGCAAAATCTCTTCAGAATGGATGTTTCCGAAGGTTTGGCAGATTTTGAATGAGGCTCCAGCAATTTATCAGGAAGCAGATCAGATTGTAGAGGCAACTGATTGGGTGATTTCTCAGTTGACAGGTGAAATCAGACGAAATAGTTGTACAGCGGGATATAAAGCAATTTGGCATAAACAGAAAGGGTATCCATCTAAAGAATTCTTTAAAGCATTGGATCCACGATTAGAAAATGTAGTCGAAGAGAAATTATCTAATGAAATCCATTCAATCGGCTCTAAAGCTGGAGAAATTACGGCTGAAGCAGCTGCTCTAACCGGTCTTAAGCAAGGAACTGCCGTTGCAGTAGCGAATGTTGATGCACATGTTTCCATTCCTGCTGTTGGTATTACGGAACCTGGTAAATTACTGATGATTATGGGAACAAGTACATGCCATATTTTACTAGGGGAAGAAGAAAAGATTGTTCCTGGCATGTGTGGGGTCGTAGAAGATGGTGTGTTACCTGGATTAATGGGATATGAAGCAGGACAATCCTGTGTAGGTGACCATTTTGAATGGTTTACTGAAAATTGTGTCCCTGCCGCTTATGAAGAAGAAGCGAAAGAAAAAGGAATGAATATTCACCAATTATTAACAGAAAAGGCTAGCAAACTACAACCTGGTGAAAGCGGTCTACTAGCATTAGATTGGTGGAATGGAAATCGCTCCACCCTCGTAGATGTAGATTTAACAGGTGTATTGCTTGGAGCAACCTTGCTTACAAAACCAGAGGAAATCTATCGGGCCCTTATTGAAGCGACTGCCTATGGAACGCGAACAATTGTGGAGGCTTTCCGCAATAGCGGTGTTCCTGTAAACGAAATTTATGCATGTGGTGGGATTGCAGAGAAAAACGCGCTCATGATGCAAATTTATTCTGATGTCTTAAATTCAGAAATTAAAATTTCAGCCTCTTCGCAAACCCCTGCACTAGGATCAGCCATGTTTGGTGCAGTCGCTGCTGGGAAAGAGCGTGGTGGTTATGACAGTATTACTGATGCAGCTGAGGAAATGGGCCGCGTAAAAGAAGAAACATTTAAACCAAATTCCGCTAGTGCAAAAATTTATAACCAGCTTTATGCGGAATATGAAACCTTATACAACTATTTTGGTCGGGGCGAAAACGATGTAATGAAACGACTAAAAAATCTTAAAAAGCAGAATATCTAATTAAAAAGGTTCAAATTAAGGTGTAAATGGATGAACAGCTAAGTTCGTGACATCTTGACGGGAGTCCTAAGCACAACATTCTGTTGCTTTGCTTGTGTTATTTCTACTTGTATGTCCTAATATGTCACATCTTAGTTGGTTCGTCCCTTCAATCTCCTTTTTAAAAGAGATATTTTAATAGATTGGAGGAGATAGCATGCTTGAGGAATTAAAGCAGAAAGTATTAGAAGCGAACTTACAATTACCCGAATATGGGCTTGTTACTTTTACATGGGGAAATGTTAGTGGGATTGATCGTGAAAAAAGACTTGTTGTTATTAAACCGAGTGGTGTTGCTTATTCAGAATTGAAGGCTGATGACTTAGTCGTTTTGGATTTAGATGGAACTATTGTGGAAGGGGATTTACGGCCTTCTTCTGATACACCTACACATCTAGCACTCTATAAAGCTTTTAAAGATATTGGTGGGGTTGTTCATACGCATTCACCATGGGCGACAAGTTGGGCACAAGCGAAAAGGTCAATACCAGCTCTGGGAACCACACATGCCGATTATTATTATGGAGAAATTCCCGTGACACGCGCCTTATCTCAACAGGAAATTGAACTAGCTTATGAGCTTGAAACAGGGAATGTCATTATTGAAACGTTTGAAAAACTGAATTTAGATCCGAAAGCGATGCCAGGTGTCCTTGTTGGAGGGCATGCTCCATTTAATTGGGGGAAGGATGCTCATGAGGCTGTCCATAATGCGGTGGTGTTAGAAGAAGTCGCTAAAATGGCCTTACATTCATTCCAACTCAACCCAAATGTCGAGCCATTGGATCAATACTTATTAGATAAACATTACTTACGTAAACATGGCCCTAATGCCTATTATGGGCAAAAATAAATGGGCTTCTGCACGTCTAGAATATAGCGAATAGGAACAGGAGAGTGAATGATTATGTTGAAGGTAAAGGATTATGAATTCTGGTTTGTTACAGGTAGTCAAGATTTGTACGGTGAAGATGTTATAAGACAAGTTGAGGAGCATTCTAGAAAAATGGTTGCTGGTCTTGATGAGGATCCAGCTGTAACATATAAATTGGTATTTAAGTCAGTTGTAAAGGAAGCAGATTCTATTCGTAGATTGTTTCTTGAAGCGAATGCAGATGAAAATTGTGCGGGAATTATAACGTGGATGCATACTTTTTCCCCAGCAAAAATGTGGATTGCCGGCTTAAATGCCCTAAAAAAGCCGCTCTTACATCTACATACACAGTTTAATCGGGATATTCCATGGGATAGCATTGATATGGACTTCATGAACTTAAACCAATCTGCTCATGGTGACCGTGAATTTGGTTTTATCGGCAGTAGAATGAATATTAAGCGAAAAGTCATTGTAGGACATTGGGAGAACGAAGTGATACGTGGGCGAATCGGGAGCTGGATGCGTACAGCAGTTGCTGTTTCCGAAAGTCATACTTTAAAGATAGCACGTTTTGGTGACAATATGCGCAATGTAGCTGTCACGGAAGGTGATAAGGTAGAAGCGCAAATCAAACTTGGCTGGACCGTCGATGGATATGGTGTTGGTGATCTAGTCGAAAGAATAGAAGCAGTATCTGAACAAGACATTAATCGACTTATGGATGAATATGCGGAAAAGTATACGATTGTACCAGAAGGCCTCCAAGATGGTGCGGTGAAGGAGTCTATTCGTTATCAAGCCAAATTGGAAATAGCTTTAAAGGCCTTTTTAGAAGAGGGTGGTTATACAGCATTCTCCAATACATTTGAAGATTTACATGGGATGCATCAACTTCCAGGGCTTGCTACACAGCGCCTAATGGAGCAGGGGTATGGCTATGGGGGTGAAGGCGACTGGAAAACAGCTGCTTTAGTTCGTCTTATGAAAATCATTGCTGACGGAAAAGATACATCTTTTATGGAAGATTATACGTATCACTTTGAGCCTGGTAATGAAATGGTACTTGGTTCACATATGCTTGAAGTTTGTCCAACCATTGCTGAAGCAAAACCTAGAATTGAGGTGCATCCATTAGGGATTGGTGGGAAGGAAGATCCGGCAAGACTCGTCTTTAATGGACATGAAGGAGCCGCTTTAAATGCTTCTATTATTGATCTTGGCCATCGTTTCCGCTTAGTCATTAATGAAGTAGATGCTGTGAAAATTGAAAAAGATATGCCGAAGTTGCCTGTAGCCCGTGTGCTTTGGAAACTTCAACCATCGATGTCACAAGGAGCTGAGAATTGGCTTATGGCTGGTGGTGCTCACCATTCTTGCTTTTCCTATCGGGTGACAACTGAGCAATTAAAGGATTTCGCGGATTTATTAGGAATCGAATCGGTCCTCATTAATAATGACACGAAAACACCTGCTTTTGAAAATGAACTACGCTTGAATGAACTTTTTTATAAATAAAGCTTAGCCGCTCATTAGGAATTCATAATGGTAAGAGCGATAGCTTAAATGAAGCTGGGACAAAGTCTTTTTCACTAAAGGAAATAGCGAACTACTATTCGTGTATATAATCCACTATGGAAATATCCTTCGATTTTCGCGGGTGGCTGGCAGCCTTGGGTCAATACGACCTTGGTCACAAGCCACCTCCCGCAGCTAAGGGAGTACATTATTTGTCTTTGGAATTGAAAACATTTTAGTTATGTCCCTGCCTCTACTACAATTATTATTAGAGCGCTTACCATTATGGGTATACAGTTGATTGTTAAAAGTTGTAGGCAGACTAGTTGTATAGATTCATTCTATAACATATAAAAATCTTTAATTAATAGAGTCAATTTCATAATTGCTTATAAATGATCAATACATTAGCGTGACAGGTGAGATCCCGCAGGCTAAAATCTCTATTATGAAATTGATTCAAATAGTAAAAAAGGGAGAGAAGAGATATGAATAACAAAGTTGTCATTAATACTGATGTTGAAAAAACAAAGATTAATAAAAATATATATGGTCATTTTGCAGAGCATCTAGGCCGTGGTATATATGAAGGAATTTGGGTTGGAGAAGATTCTCCTATACCTAACACCAATGGAATTAGGAATGATGTACTTGAAGCATTGAAAAATATCCAAGTCCCTGTACTACGTTGGCCAGGAGGATGCTTTGCGGATGAATATCATTGGAAAGATGGGATTGGTCCACGAGAAGAAAGAAAAAGAATGGTGAATACCCACTGGGGTGGTGTTGTGGAGAATAACCATTTTGGCACACACGAGTTTATGATGCTTTGTGAGATGCTAGGTGCAGAGCCTTATATTTGTGGGAATGTTGGAAGCGGTACCGTCCAAGAAATGTCGGAATGGGTTGAATACATGACCTTTGATGGTGAATCTCCGATGGCAAATTGGAGAAAAGAAAATGGCCAACCTGAACCATGGAAATTAAAATATTTTGGAGTAGGGAATGAAAACTGGGGATGTGGCGGAAATATGCGTCCTGAATATTACGCTGATCTCTATCGTCGTTATCAAACGTATGTCCGGAATTATGGGGATAATAAGCTGTACAAAATTGCTGGTGGTGCAAATGTCGATGATTATCGCTGGACAGAAGTATTGATGAAAAATGCTCATTGGCTGATGGATGGATTAAGTCTTCACTACTACACAATGCCTGGTGAATTCTGGACAGGTAAAGGTTCAGCAACTGATTTTCCTGAAGAAGAGTGGTTCATAACCTTACAAAGAGCACTTCATATGAATACGCTGATTACGCGACACAGTGCCATCATGGATCAGTATGATCCAGAAAAGAGAATTGGCATGATCATTGATGAGTGGGGAACTTGGTTTGATCCAGAGCCAGGTACAAATCCAGGGTTCTTATACCAACAAAATACCATTCGTGATGCACTTGTGGCTGGTTTACATTTCAATATTTTCCATGAGCATGCTGATCGTGTGCAAATGACCAATATTGCCCAAACAGTTAATGTGTTGCAAGCGATGATCTTAACAGAAGGTGAGAAGATGCTCCTTACTCCAACTTATCATGTGTTTGATATGTTTAAAGTGCACCATGATGCTAGCTTACTTCAAGTAGACGGTCAATTTGAACAGTACCAATTTGGTGAAAAATCGTTGCCGCAAGTAAGCGTTTCTGCTTCAAAAGATAAGGATGGCAAAGTTCATATCAGTCTATGTAACTTGGATCATAAGAATGAAGCAGACCTTAATCTTGAGCTACGTGGTTTAGAACTATCCGCAAGCAAAGTAAGTGGGAAAATCCTTACTGCTAGTGAAATGGACGCCCATAACACTTTTGAACAGCCTGAAAACGTGAAACCAGTTGAATGGACAGATGTAAAGATTGAAAAGCAAAGCCTTGCGGCAAAACTGCCAGCTATGTCTGTGGCCATTTTAACATTGGAATAGGAGAACGATGTTAGTGAAATTACTTTGTAAAGGTTGTACGGAAAGTGTCATCGTTCCCAATGAATTAGTGGAGGATATGTTGCTGGATGCCAAAAAGAAAGGCCTAAAAATGGTCTCGAAGAAAAGCTATAAAGATAGATTACGACAATGTGAAACTTGCCCGGCACTTCAGTATGGAACAACTTGTAAGTACAGTGGGGGTCTTGTTCAATACAAAGCAAAAATGCTAGGTGGCACTTGCCCTTGTCCAGCAGGGTCTAAATGGATAGGAGCATAATAAGGCTTGATTTTTCGGGCGTTCCACACGCCCGGAAAATCAACCCTATCTAAGAGTAGACCAACAATTTGAATATAGAAAGGGAGAGAAGCAATGGGTAGCAAAAAAGCAAAAATGATTGTGGAGAAAGACTTTAAAGTCTCAGAAGTGGATAAGCGAATTTATGGATCATTTGTTGAACATCTTGGGCGGGCAGTTTATGGCGGTATTTATGAGCCAGACCATCCGACTGCAAATGAACAAGGCTTTCGACAAGATGTTATTGAACTTGTCAAGGAATTGGATGTTCCTCTCGTTCGATATCCAGGAGGGAATTTTGTTTCCGGTTACAATTGGGAAGATGGCGTAGGTCCGAAAAAGGATCGTCCTCGTCGGCTTGAACTTGCTTGGAGGACAATTGAAACGAATGAAATTGGCACGAACGAATTTATGGATTGGGCCAAGCTCGTTAACGCTGATGTAAATATGGCTGTAAATCTCGGAACAAGGGGCGCTGATGCTGCTCGTAATCTTGTAGAATACTGTAACCATCCATCAGGTACATATTATAGTGATTTACGGCGTTCACATGGTTATCAGGATCCTCATAATATTAAAACATGGTGTTTGGGAAATGAAATGGACGGACCATGGCAAATGGGTCAAAAAACAGCAGTAGAGTATGGGCGGATTGCAAACGAGGCTGGAAAAGTGATGAAGCTTGTAGACCCAACAATTGAACTAGTTGCTTGTGGAAGTTCCAGTCGGACAATGCCAACATTTGCGGATTGGGAAGCAACCGTCCTAGACCTATCTTATGATCAAGTCGATTTCATCTCGCTCCACCAATACTATGGAAATCGGGATAATGATGTTGCCAATTATTTAGCAAGAACTTTAGAAATGGAAGACTTTATCCAATCAGTTATTTCGATTGCTGATTATATTAAAGCAAAAAAGCGTAGCAAAAAAACAATCAATCTATCTTTTGATGAATGGAATGTTTGGTACCATTCTAATGAGGCTGATCAGAAGATCGAGCCATGGTCGATTGCACCACCGCAATTGGAGGATATTTATAATTTTGAAGATGCCTTATTAGTAGGGTCAATGTTGATTACGCTCTTAAAACATGCTGACCGCGTGAAGATTGCTTGTATGGCACAGCTTGTTAATGTCATTGCACCGATTATGACAGAAAATGGTGGATCGGCTTGGAAACAAACGATTTTTTATCCTTATATGCATGCTTCTAAATATGGAAGGGGCACAGTCTTAAATCCAATTGTCTCAAGTCCAAAATATGATAGTAAAGATTTTACAGATGTTCCTGTATTAGATACAACGGCTGTCTATAATGAGGAAGAAGAAGAATTAACAATCTTTGCCGTGAACCGTGACCTTGAAGATCGTCTGCAACTTGATTGTGATATTCGTAATTTTGCAGGATATAAGATTGTTGAGCATATTGTGCTTGAAAACGAAGAGCTGAAGCAAGTCAATACAGCGGCAAAACAAGCTGTTACACCACATACCAACGGAGATGCAACTCTAGATAACGGTCAAATTTCAGCCACCTTGCCGAAATTGTCTTGGAACGTCATTCGTCTGAAGAAGGCATAAAAAACAGTCATGAAAGAAAGTCATAATCCAAACATGGAAAAGTAAGAAGCCGTGTCTCTTGTATATAAGGCGGTGTGAGCGAAGCTATTTAGTTTCGTGATTGTGGTGGACTTCCGATCAATTTTACTCATTATGTTATGAATAGCAACCTTCTAGCATAGCTTTGCCCCTTTTCCAAAAAAAGAGAGAGGATATGCTCCTCTCTCTTTCTTTGGGAATTTGATAGCTTATAAGAAAATCCACTTATTTAACACCTTCTAGTAAAACTTCATCCTTGCGATCACTTCCAAAGATATAAATGAATCCAGGAGGAAAACCATGGTATTGAAAAATAAGATAACAAGCTTATTGTTTTGTGGACTTTTGTTTACATTGTTGTTCCATTTTCCAGTCGTCATACAGGCTGAAGATGATCCGGAATTCCAAAATGTCTCTGTCCATGACCCTTCGATTATTAAAGTTGAAGATATGTATTATGTGTTTGGTTCCCATATTGAGGCAGCAAAATCATCTGATTTATTAAACTGGACGCCTTTCACAAATGGATATACAACCCCAGGAAATGTTTTATATGGTGATCTTTCCGCCAATTTAGCGGAATCATTTAAGTGGGCTGGTGAGGATGATTCCGATAGTAAAGGAGGCTTTTCTGTTTGGGCCCCGGAAATTTTTTGGAATGAATACTATGTGAATGAGGATGGATCGAAGGGTGCCTATATGATGTACTATAGTGTTTCATCTACCTATATACGTTCAGCAATAGGTTATGCGGTCGCAAAAAATATTGAAGGGCCTTATACATATGTGGATACGCTTATCTATTCTGGTTTTACGAAAGAGGAGGCCTATGACACTGATAGTACTGTGAATAAAAAATGGACGAATACGAACATCAATACATTGATCGAACAAAATATTTTGTCTAATGAGAATCCCGAATGGTTCCATCAGGATGGCTCTTACAATAACCAAATATATCCCAATGCAATTGATGCGAATTTGTTTTTTGATAAAAACAAGAAGTTATGGATGACATATGGTTCTTGGTCTGGTGGCATATTTATCCTTGAGATTGATAAAAAGACTGGTAAGGTGATCTATCCGGAACAAGATGGACAAACGAAGGATGGTCGACTGGTGGATCAATATTTTGGTACAAAAATATCAGGGGGGTACGGTAAATCGGGGGAAGGCCCATATGTTTTGTATAATCCTAGCACAGACTATTATTACTTGTATGTCACCTATGGGTGGTTAGCCAGTGATGGTGAATATAATATGCGAGTCTTTCGCTCGAAAAATCCGCAAGGTCCTTATGAAGATGTGAAGGGACAAAATGCTGTACTACAAGGAAATCAGGATCACGCTGAAATTGGTAATAAGTTGATAGGACATTTTCTTTTTGAAAGAAGGACAGGTGATCCTGGATCAGGTATTGGCTATGGGTATATATCGTCAGGGCATAATTCTGTATATCTTGATCCAGATACGGGTCAGCAGTTTTTAACCTTTCATACACGATTCCCTCAAAGAGGCGAAGAACATGAATTACGTATTCATCAAATGTTCATGACTGATAATGGCTGGCCAGTTGTCGCCCCTTACCGCTATACAGGGGAAACGTTGGAGAAAATTGATCGGCAAGAAATCGTGGGTAATTATCAATTTATTAACCATGAAAAAGACAATTCCAAACAGCTCAAAAAAGCAATAACAATCACTTTACAGGAGGATGGAACAGTTTCAGGAGCCGTAAAAGGCGGCTGGGAAATAAAGGCAGATTATACAGCCACTTTAAAAATTGCAGGAAAAGAGTATAATGGTGTGTTTTTAAAACAGTGGAATTCAATAGCTGGATCGAAAGAAATGGTGTTCACCGCTCTATCTAATGAGGGAAAATCGATTTGGGGAATACGAAATATAGATCAGAATGATAAAGAAATTGTTGAGCGGATCAAAAATGAGCTAGACCTTGGGGATATAAGCGAAGTCACTTCTAATCTTTTATTACAGACAGAAGGGATCTCTGGAGCGAAAATTTCTTGGGAATCCTCCCATCCGAAAATTATCTCAACGGAAGGGGAAGTGAAGCGCCCTGCTGCAGGGGAGAAAGACCAAGAAGTGACTTTAACCGCAACCATTGCCAAAGGAGAGGCAAAAGCAACTAAAAGCTTTACCGTGACAGTATTAGCTGAGATGGAAGGGAAGTTAGTTGCTCATTACTCATTTGATGGTGATTTAAAAGATTATACAGATCAGGTAGAGGCTGGAAAAGTGGTGGGCAGACAAATCAATCTTCCTGGGGGAACCATCACATTTAGTGATGGAAAATTCGGTCAGGCAGCTCAATTTGATGGTTCCTCTGGAATTTTACTGCCACAGGGGCTGATTTATGATCATGCTTATTCCGTAAGTGTATGGCTCAACCCTGAGGAATTAACGGAATTCACAACAACCTTTTTCGGTGCCCAAACAGAGAAACAATGGGTTAGTCTTGTACCACAAGGACCCGTAAATGGGGACACAATGGTTTGGTCAGGGGAAGAGTGGTTTGATGGGAATACAGGAATGACCATACCTACTGATGATTGGACCCATCTCGCTTTCACAGTTGAAGAGGGAAAATTGAATGTCTACATTAATGGGGAAAGGAAATTCTCTGATAGCGGGTTTCCCAATGTTTTTACATCCAAAAAATCTATATTTAGTTTAGGGATAAACTATTGGGACCAAGCATATAAAGGATTAATGGATGAACTATTGATTTACAATGGCATTGCATTGTCAGCGGAGGAAATAGCTACTTATGTTGAGACAGGAGAAATCCCATTACAAACGATCACAATGGATATATCAGAATTGGAAAAATTAATTGAGACAGCTAAACAATATTCTAATGAGGATAGGCAATATACAACAGAATCCTTTCAAGCTCTCCAAGAAGCAATTAAGGAAGCCGAATCTTCTCTGCAAACTATCGAATCAGAAGAAGATTTGCAGAAAGCCGTTCAATCTTTAGAGACTAAGATAAATGGATTGAAGCTAGTTGAAAAGGAGCAGGAGGAGCTAGAGAAAAATGAGGAGAAAACAGTTATTCCCGTCAAAAATAAAAATCAGCCAAATAAAGAGCTAGCACTGGAAGATGTAAAAATAGGGGAAGGGAAAGTGTTACCTAATACAGCCACTTTTATGTATTCTGGCATGGGAATTGGTGTGTTGCTGTTGATAAGTGGTATAATATGGTTATTTATACGAAGGCCAACAAAAGGGTGATTCAAATGGTATGAACCTGTTGTTGCGCACTTCTCTATGCTCTTCTTGTACTCTTGTTACTATGAAAAATATGAAACTAGAAAAAAGGGATGACAACAATGGATACAGAAAAAGTAATCGAGTTAGTCAATCACGCCGGGCAAAGCTGTTCCTGCTCCCATGAACATCACCCAGTTACAATTGAGCAAATTACTGTAAAGCAGAATGCTTACGAACAATTATCTTCGTTTTTAACCGAAAAAAAGTATAAAAATCTTTTATTGATTGCGGATAAAAAGACATTCGCTGCCACAGGAAAGAAAGTTGTCACATACCTAGAGGAATTAGCTCTATCCTATAGAATTTGTTTAATTGAGCCTAATGAAATTGGGGATGTGGTCGCAGATGAACAAGCAATTGTTCAGGCTTTATTAGAGATTCATAATGAGGTTGACTGTTTGTTAGCTGTTGGTTCCGGAACGCTTCATGATATTACAAGATTTTGTGGTGCGAAGACAGGGAAACCGTTTATTTCGATACCAACAGCGGCTTCTGTTGATGGTTTTACTTCGCTTGGCGCTCCACTTATTATTAAAGGTGTGAAGAAAACCTTCCCAACTGCCTCACCAATTGCTTTATTTGCCGATATTGAGGTGTTAGCGGCTGCCCCAAAAACAATGACAGCAGCTGGTGTTGGCGATATGATGGCTAAATTTACATCTTTAGCGGATTGGAAATTTGGTCATCTTATGCAAGGAGAACCATACTGTCCTCTGGCTGTAGAAATTACAAAAAATGCATTAGATGACTGTATGTTGGCAGTAGATAAAATTGCTAGAGAGGAAGAAGAGGGATTAGAAATTTTAATGAATGCCCTTATTCAATCCGGATTAGCGATGTTAATGTTTGGGCAATCTCATCCAGCATCTGGTGGAGAACATCATTTATCCCATTACTGGGAAATGGAGTTCCTTCAGAAGAATAGACGCCAAGTTTTACATGGAGCGAAAGTTGGTGTTAGTACAATTTTATTAACTACTCTTTATTCCAGTTGGTACCAAGAAGGAAAGCTTCTTCCGAGCGATTCAGAGCTGACCAATGAAGTACAAAACATCATTGAAGCATTACCTCATGTTAATGATCTTACTGGAATCATGGAACAATTGGGGGGACCAACCGTTCCTGAACAATTAGGGATTGAAGCGGATCTTTTAGAAAGAAGTTTAAAGGAAGCATATTTATTAAGGGATCAGCGTTTTACAATGTTAAAGAGTTATAATGTCGACCATTAAATTTACATTTTCAATTATCAATAAAATAACAATAAAACAATTTTACGTTGTGGGGAATCATATTCTCACAACGTTTTTGCTTGGGTGGAAATGGAACCTTGACAATACTTAAGTTCATAATTGCGTATTTAGACTTGAAGATAGAATTCTATGTAAATTCATAAACGAGTCAAGAGCCGCATACATATCATAAAAATTGATTTGCGATAGGAGTGATTAGAATGACATAATCAATTATTGTATTTTTTGAAACCGATTTCATAATAGGGAAAATACTTCGATTATTTAAGGAGGGAGTTATGCTGAAATTTATATTAAACAGTCGTATTTCTCTGTTGTTTAGTTTATTTCTCTGCTGTTTGTTCGTTTTTTCTGGATGTACCTCGAAAGAGAAGGAAGAGGTTTCGAATGATGGTGAGCCAGAACCAATAACCTTAAAGATCCATTTTGGAGAAGATGAGAATTTTATTCAATCATTTATCAAACCTGCGGAAGAAAAATATCCCCATATTACTTTCGAGCATGTAGAAGGCAGTTATGAAGAATTAAATGCGGCTGGGAGTACTCCTGATATATTGTTCCACTGGAATAAAGGGGGATTAGCTGATGTGGAGGAGTACGAATTAGCGTATGATATGACAGATCTAATTGAACAGTCTGGTTTTGATATTTCTCGATTTGATCCCAATCACTTGGCAGAATGGCAAGCTGCAGCCAATGGGGAAACATGGGCACTGCCGATTATGACTAGCCGCTTTGCACTTATGTATAATAAGGATATTTTTGACTTATTTGGTGTTGAATATCCTAAAGACGGAATGAATTGGGAAGAAGTAGTAGATTTGGCAGAAAAGGTGACAGGCGAAAGAAATGGTACGGAGTATCAGGGGCTTTATATGCCAAAACATGAAGCACCGATTTTTTGGACGGTAGGAAATCTTGTTGATCCAGAAACGGATCAACCGATTTGGCCAGAGGATGAGCAGATTAGGGAATATTTCAGCTTATATAAACGGGCTTATTCTATTCCGGGTAACCCCTATATTCCAGAACACTGGGAAGAAGGTGGCTGGGTTGAGTTATTTGAACAAGGAAAATTAGCAATGGCGGCACAGTTTTTCGGAGCGCCGAATCCGGAAGCAAATATAAATTGGGATATTGCTACTTATCCAGAGCCTGAGAATGGTGTTCCTTCTAGGGGCTGGGCGTTAGGGATAAGCGCAACCAGTAAACATAAGGAAGATATTATGAAAGTGTTTGACCTTTGGTTTTCTGATGAGCAGCTATTAAATAATACCTTTATAAGAGGGCCATTATATGTTCCGTATCTCCATCTATATGAAGATGGATCAGCATTAGAAAAAGCTATAGAGAGGGATGGAGAGATCTGGGAAAACCGTAATATGGATGCCCTATATTCCCTTCCTGTTGCCGATCCTCCACAAGAGACATCGGATTATAATGAAGGCGCAATGGGGGCAATTGATGGGGCGTTATATGAATTGGTCACCGAGGACCAAATTGATTTGAATACTCTCTTAAGGGAAAAATATGAAGCAGAACAGAATCGTATTAAGGATGAAAAAGGAAAAAAATGAGTAAATGGCTAAGGCCTTTCACCAACTTAAATAGAGACTGTTTTCAGAAGAATACACCTATTAGGAGGGGGTAAATTAAGAATGGGGGATGGGAGAGAAGAAAAACAATGGAGTTCGTTAGTCTGGATTGGCTTGATTATTGCCGCTACTTTCTTGTTATACGCATGCAATAAAACGAATGAAAAAGTATTAAAAGAGGATCATCTTACAGATGAAGCTAATAAAAATACAGTCGTAAATGATGAACCTATTACTTTATCGATTGGCTGGTATCAAGGGGATGAATATTGGGATGAATTTGTCCAAGATTTAGGTGAGGAGTTTCCTCATATTACAATCGAAAGAGTTGATGGGCAACCTCGTGACCGAGAAAACCTGGAAGAGTGGATCTTGGGTGGCAAGATTCCAGATATTCTTTCATTAACAACAAATGAGTTTAGTCTATTTACGGAACTTGAGTTAGCTTATGATTTAACTAGTCTTTTAGAAGAATCAAGTTATGATCTAACTCGTTTTATGGAGGGAAATATTGACCATATACAAATGTTTTCTATCAATAATGGCATACAAGCCCTTCCATTTCAATCTCCTCGCAATGTAATGTATTACAATAAAGATATATTTGATATGGTTGGAGAACCATATCCTGAGGTAGGTTTGACTTGGCCCGAAGCCGTTGAATTAGCTAGGAAATTAACAATTGAGCGTGATGGTGTTCAATATAGGGGACTTGATATTGGCGATGCATTTTTAGGCCAATTTATCATTCCCGACAGAAAACCCCCACCTCTAGGAATGTGAAGAGCACAACTCAATGAGTAGGTGGGGGGATGAATGGCGGTTGGCGGTAGCCAAAAGAACGAACGTATGTTATAATTAGGAACGTATATTCCTAATTGAGTGAGGTGAATGTCATGCTTGTTCATAAAGCGTATAAATTCCGTCTTTATCCAAATAAAGGACAGAAAATTATGATTGCGAAAACGATCGGATGTAGCCGTTTTGTCTTCAATTATTTCTTGGATCAATGGAATACAGCCTACAGGGAAACAGGAAAAGGATTAACATACGGTTCTTGTTCAACTCAATTAACCCAATTAAAAAGAGGGCTTACCTGGCTAAAAGAAGTCGATAGTATCGCTCTTCAATCATCTTTGAAAAACCTCGCAGATGCTTACTCACGTTTCTTCCAAAAGCAAAATAAAGCCCCACGATTCAAAACGAAAATGAATCAAATTCAATCATACACCACGAAACAGACCAATGGTAATATTGCTGTTGTAGGAAATAAGTTAAAATTACCTAAATTAGGACTCGTCAAGTTTGCTAGAAGTCGTATAATACACGGCCGAATTGTAAGCGCTACAGTTAAGGAAACTCCAAGTGGGAAATATTATGTTTCCATTCTGGCGGAAACGGAAGTGCAGCCTTTCCGCAAAACAGACTCCGCTGTTGGGGTGGATGTCGGTCTAAACGATTTTGCTGTTCTTTCCAACGGACTGAGATTTCCCAATCCTAAATTTTTCAGGACCTTGGAAAAGAAATTAGCGAAAGAACAGAAGAAACTTTCCCGCCGAAAGGAACTAGCTGTTAAAAGAAAATGCAAACTAACTGAGGCTAAAAACTACCAAAAGCAACGAAAAAAGGTATCACGAATCTATGAAAAAATGGTCAATGCACGTCATGACTACCTACATAAAATCTCCACGATGATGATCAAAAACCACGATATCATCGGTATAGAAGATTTGCAGGTGACAAATATGTTGAAGAATGAAAGATTAGCAAAGGCCATTAGTGAAGTGAGCTGGTCACAATTTCGTTCCGTGCTTGAATACAAAGCCAAGTGGTATGGAAAACAATTGGTGATTGTTGCAAGGAATTTCCCGTCTAGTCAGCTATGTTCCAATTGTGGGCACCAAAACAAAGAGGTGAAGAATCTCGCCGTACGTGACTGGATTTGCAAAAAATGTTACGTACATCATGATCGGGATCTCAACGCTAGTAGGAATCTTTGTCAAGAAGCAATACGACGAACCGCAGGAACTGTGGGGATCGCCTAATAAAGTAACTGGCGGTTACGCCGGTGTTCTTAGGAATCTCCCACTTCAACCAGCCCGAAAGGGCGGTAAGTGGCGAGAGGTTCAATGGTATTCCAACTGGGATGCCTTTGTTAAAGATCAAGTGGTTGCAATGACACCCCATCCATTTAGCTCAGATGCTTTAAAGGAAGCAAATGAGGCATTTACAAATTGGGGGATTACGACAATACCAGAATTTGAAGATTATCCAGGAGTGGCAGGCGGAGGGGCATGGACATACGGTATT
Source organism: Lederbergia galactosidilytica (assembly GCF_017873565.1). Classification (GTDB taxonomy): domain Bacteria; phylum Bacillota; class Bacilli; order Bacillales; family Bacillaceae_C; genus Lederbergia; species Lederbergia galactosidilytica. The sequence continues at coordinate 404,629 of NZ_JAGGKH010000001.1, read as the reverse complement.
TCGAACACAAGTGAACATAAGGAGGCTGCCTTTGAAGTATTAAAATTTTTGCTGGCAGATGAACAGCTTGTGAAATATTACAGTATCTTTGGAGATATTTCAAGGTTTCCATTGGATAGTCCTAGTTTAAGAGAAGAAGTTGAACCTGATCCGATTTTTGAGAATGTGGATTATGATATCTTATTTGCGCAGGAATTTGCTGCTCCCATTGCAAGATCTGAATTTGAAAATGAGATTAACCGTAATGGTATCTTTGTTGATCTTGTGAAATCAGATCTTGATGTCAACACCTTTATTAGAGAAACAGAGGAAAAAATCACTAGTATTGTTGCAGATTTAAAAGGGAAAAAGTAAAGTTTCTTTTAGAAAAGAAATGATCTTTTCATTTTAGCTAAAAAAGATATAAGTGACGATTTTACCATGTTAATAGAAAGAGGTTGGATCCTAACTTAGGTGTTTAAATCTAAGACGAACTATCCCACGGTGAAGCATATTTCCGAAGCAAACTTTGCACCAAGTAGTTCGATTTTTTCTTTGGTAAACACGCTTTAGTCAAATCCTCTTTCTACTAACTTGGTAGATTTCTTTTTTACTTTTATGAAGAAGGGATTTTTCTTTTCAGCGCAATTTTTTTAGTCTAAATGTATAACGCCGGGTGTAAAGCTTGCTTTTCTGCTTGTTTTCAAGTTGTGTCAAATATACATTTGTTTGTACGCCATGATGATCGGAATAAGTCTCCTCGTTGAGTTTAGGTGTATCCATATTTTGGTCGAATTCTAAAATTAATTTATTGTACTTCCCTTGCCAAACAATCTGATTGTCTTGTATAGATGGTTTTAAAAGGCTGACAAAGTTTTCAATTACAGTAGCCTGTTCATCTCTAGTAAATTGAATGGTATCTTCCAATATTATATGTTTTGCTTCATCGTTCACGAGCCATTGTCGTTTGAAAGACTCCAAGCCGACCACTTCAGGGTATGTCTCCGCTAACTCAAAGGAGAATTCAGAAATTTGTTCATTTTGTATATGAAACTGAGTGTTACGTGCCCGAAAATCTCCTTCTTTTTGTTCGGTTCCCTGGATGAATGGAATAGAATGTCCGAGCGCTCGATTAGGTAAAAATGTATAGCGCTTATTACTAAAGTAGTCTCTTGTGTATTCTCCAGCTCCTAAATCTGTTAAAAATAACTCATGATGATCGCCAATGATAAAATGACCAATATCATTATGATTATGGCTCTCTCGATTTGTCCCGCCTTTAGCGGAAAAAATAAATTGTTTCTCTACATTACGAATAACAGCCCATTGTGCATCAGGAAAATAATGTTTACAGGAGACCATCTCGTTGCTATTTGTTTCCCTAGTCCAGATTAAATTTCTAAAAAGGGGAGCCCAGCGATAACAGTGATCATCATAAAGTGAACTTGGTTCTGCTACTGGTGGGATGGCCACTCTAAAAGTCCTTTCACAGTAACTAAGTAAGCCGCTTGGTAAGGCTAATTGATTACTAGAATCGGAATAAGGAAGATAATGATCTTTAGAAATCATCGCATAAAATGGGAACTCAGCAATGTTTTTTACTTTTGGATGATTGATATATCGGTCATCCCCGTATAAATGGGTATATTTTTCCGCAAAGTAACAGTAATATCCAAATCCATAGGCCCAATAACCGACACCTTCCGCACATACTCCATCCTCCGCAAAACTCTTTAAATAATAAGCAAACGATGATTCGAGACGATTTAAAATTTGTCTTTGTCTTTCTGAGCGTAGGGGCAAGGCGGATAAAGCGGCTAAACCAATACTGCCGGCAATGACAGAACTCCAGTTGTTTTCTAAACGTTCCCAATGCCAGTCTTGCTTCTCGAATGGAGTAAAGACACGGCGATCAATTTCTTCGGAAATTCGCTGTTTAATAAAGTTAGAGAGTTGATCGCCAATAATCTCGCCAATTTCAGCAAGGCTTTGAGCAGTTTCCGCTGCAAATAAGTCTATTATTTCTCTTCCTTCCTCACTGTAGCAGCGATCTCTAATTGGCATATGTGCAGGCAATGCCCAAGAGTATTCATTACAGATTTGGAAAATAACTTCTTCCAATAGGGGAATGCTTTCTGTGCTTTTTCTTATAAAAATATCTAGAGCCAATATATCTAATTGTTTTCTTCGGGCAAAATATTGCTGCTCAAATGTTAAACGCTCACCTGTTTCGAGAAATTTTTTATAACCTAACAAATCAAGTGGTTCAACATTGTTTTTAACACGATATTTGGCTGCTTCTTCGAGAATTTCATTCGTGAGCTTATCAGCGGTTGGATGAAGAATCATAGTCAATCCCCTTTCTAAAGTAACTAGCAAAATATGACATTTATCGCTATTGACAAAAATTGCCAAATCATCGTAAGCTTTAACTAACTCAGCAGTTATCTTACTATATTTAAGTGAGACGGTCTTACACACATAAAATTGGTACCGGTTCCAATATACTGAAAAAACAGATAGAAGGCAAGTTTATGATTCACTATCATAATACTAAACGTTTTTCATTATTTTGGAACCGGTTACAAAAGAGGAGGTGCAATGACATTTGCTGTGCCAAGAAGAACATCATTTACGGGGGGATTGATCAGTAATGAAGTTAATCTTAAGATTCCGCACTTTACTGCTCTTTAGTATATTATTTTTCAGTATTGCTATCACAACAGGCTGCATATCGAAAACGAAGACTGATTCCGCAGATAATGGTGAGCCAGTACCGATAACATTAAAGGTCCATTTTGGTAAGGATGAGGCATTTATCGATGCATTTATCAAACCAGCAGAAGAAAAATTTCCCTATATAACATTTGAACATGTTGATGGAGATTTAGAGGAATTGATTGCCGGGAAGAAGGCACCAGATATTTTGTGGTTTTGGGACCAAGGTTGGCTTGAACATGCAAGTGAACTTGAGATGACTTATGATATGCGCGAGTTAATTGAAGAAACAGGCTTTGATATTTCGCGTTTTAATCCTAATCAGTTAGCGGAATGGCAGAAGTTTTCTGGTGAAGAATTATGGGTTTTACCCATGAGCTCTGATCGCTTTGCATTAATGTATAACAAGGATATTTTTGACCTGTTCGGCGTAGAGTATCCTACAGATGGGATGACATGGGGAGAAGTTGTTGATTTAGCAAGGGATGTGACTGGTGAAAGAAATGGTGTTGATTATCAAGGATTGTATATGCCTAAGTCGGGATCTCCGATTGCTTGGACAGCAGGTAATCTACTTGATCCTGAAACAGATGAACCACTTTGGACAGAAAATGATGTAGTTAGAGAATACTTTGAATTATATAAAGAGGCTTATTCCATTCCAGGAAACCCATATATTCCTGAACATTGGGAAGAGGGGGGATGGGCTGAATTGTTTGCCCAAGGGAAATTAGCAATGGCTCCACATTGGTTTATGCCGCCAAATGAAGAAGCAAATGTAAATTGGGATATTGCAACATATCCGGAGCCCGAGAATGGCGTTCCAGCTGGAGGATGGGCGATGGGAGTTAGTTCAACAAGTGAATATAAAGATGAGGTAATGAAAGTCTTTGATTTCTGGTATTCAGATGAACAGTTAATGAACAATACTTTTATAGGAGGACCACTTTCCTTACCATATGCTCATTTATATGAAAATGGTTCCGCGATAGAAAAAGCTCAAGAGCTTGATGGAGATATATGGGAGAATCGGAATATGGAGGCGCTTTTCTCACTACCAGTAGCAGAACCACTTGAAACAGTTTCAGAATTTCAAGATGAGGATATTGTTTATAATGCTTTATATGAATTTGTCCATGAAGATCAGCTTGATTTAAATACTCTGTTAAGAGAAAAATATGAAGAAGAGTTAGTTCGGATTGAAGAAGAAAAATCAAAAAAATAATACTTGAACAATAGTAACGTAAATAAGTTGGTTCCTAGTTAGTTTCGAGGAATATTACTTGGAGGTGTATATCTTGAGTAAGAATAAAAGGACTTGTTTATTATTAACGATTCTGATGCTGTTTTCCAATATGATGACCATCAACACTCCTTTAAAAACAAAAGCGGCCGATAAAAATTTGCAAGAGGCGGGGAATATTTATTATTTTGTTAAAGCTGGTGACCCGACACCAGAAACGATAGAAGAGGGAGAACAATTAGGTTTATATAATAGTAAAACAGAACAGAAGTATGGAATGGATGATAAAACAGGGAAGAAATGGGGACTAGTGACTGAAACGACAGCAATGAGTGTCGTTGATGAAGAAGCTGGCAAATATTCTACATTAAGATATTATAATGGTCCACAAAAACGTGATAAAGCGATTGAGTATAAATTCGAATTACCGAAAGGAACATATGATATTACACTTGGCTTTAAAAATAAGTGGAGTGGGAGAAGTGTGAATATCCATGCCAATGAGCAAAACTTATCTAACGGAGATTATGACATTGGTGAGTATGGTATGGAAAAGGAATTCGCTTATCGGCAGCTATCAATTGAAGCTGGGGAATTATCTTTGAAGATACAAGGACCCGAAAATGCGGAACTAACCAATCATAATGATCCACTAGTTAACTATATTTCTATTACAGAGAGCGTACTACTTTCTCTTTCAAATTTGGAAGAGAAAATCCTCGAGGGAAGAGGGAAAATCGCTGGGGAAAATACGTACACAGATTATAGTGTTCAACAACTGCAAAAAGTAATTGATCAGGCAGAGGATTTACTTAATAGCATTATAGATGAAGGCTTGGAAGTAGAAGCGAGAGAGGTTCAGGAGGATATTCATATGGCCATTCAAGATTTAGATACTGCTATAGAGGGGTTAGAGTTGTATAAAGAAAACAAATCCTTTAAACCGGGGCAAATGTGGAAGGATACAGATGGGAAGCCGATCCAAGCTCATGGTGGCGGGATCATGTATGATGAGAAAACAGCGACATATTATTGGTATGGTGAGGATAAGACAAACGGATATCTTCCTGCTACTGGAGTACATGCCTATTCATCAAAGGATTTATATAATTGGAAAGATGAAGGGGTTGTGATGAAGGCGATAGAAAACAGAGAAGATATGGATACAGATCCGTACTTTGTGGAACTGTATAAAAATCGCACAACAGAAGAAAAAGATGTCATCTTTAGTGATATTAATAGCGCTCGAGGAGTGTTAGAGCGTCCTAAAGTGATTTATAACGAAAAAACAGATAAGTATGTATTATGGTTACATGTGGATGGACCATATGAAGGATCAGATTCGAATTATGCAAAAGCAAAAGCTGGCGTTGCCGTTAGTGATTCACCAACAGGCCCTTTTGAATATTTAGAAAGCAATCGCCTCAATAAAATGCCAGATGGCTATGAGTTCAAAGTGAAGAATACAGGTATGGCAAGGGATATGACTCTTTTCGTAGATGATGATGGAACAGCGTATATTATCTATGCTAGTGAAGAAAATTACTCTTTATACATTTCAAAATTAAATGAGGAATATACCGCAATAGCTGGGGAGGAGTATGGAAAAGATTTTACTCGGGCCATTTATGATGGACATCGTGAAGCACCTGCCATGTTTAAATATGATGGCAAATACTATCTCATTACATCTGGTGCTACAGGGTGGGACCCCAATCCCGCTAAATATCATGTGGCAGAATCGGTATTAGGTGAATGGAAGGATATGGGCAATCCAACTATCGGTGAAGGGGCAGCAACAACTCATGGTTCACAAAGTACGTATGTCATCCCTGTTGACCCTGAGAAAGGAAAATTCATTTATATGGGAGATCGCTGGAAGAAAGAGGACTTAAAAAACTCCTCTTATGTTTGGCTTCCACTTGAATTTGGTCAAGACGATGAAATGGCCTTAGAATGGTTTGATGAATGGGATTTGACGACTCTTAATAAAATGGGAAAAGTTACTATTCATACAGAACTACCTGAAAAAGTAAGTTTAGGTGAAATACCGAATTTACCGGATACGATTAATATAACCAATTCAGAAGGAAAACAAATGGATACATCGGTTACCTGGGAAATGAATCCCGAAGATTTTTCAAATCCTGGAATAGTGACGGTGGCTGGGACACTTCTTGAACTAGCAGAGAAGGTGATAAGGATTAAGATCCTTGTCCTCCCTAATAATGTGCAATATTTTGTTCATGCGGGTGGCGCTGAAACAGAAGATTACAAGTTATGGACCTCCTATATGCAAGAAACACTTGTGAATAAGGATAGGATTGATCAACAATATGATCCAGAAAATGGCCAAAGTTGGGGATATATTGGTGATCGTACAAGTCCGGCAGGAAGTGAAGATGGAGACCTATTCTCCGCCTTACGATATCTCACACCCAATTCTGGTACCGATCTTTCGTATAAATTTAACCTTGATAATGACAAGTATACCGTTTATCTCGGACTATATGACCCATGGTATAGTTCCACAAAAGGAAGTCGAAAAGCAGATATTTTATTCAACGGAGAAGTCCATACGAAGGATTATGTCTTCACCGATGCCTATGATGTGGTTGGAGGAGAGGTGGAAATCACGGATAACCTTTTGGATGTGACCATTCGTAAAACAAATTCTCCAGATCCGCAAATCAGTTGGATCATGATTGTCGGAAATGAACAGAAACAGGATGTGAATGTCTCATCGTTATTAGAAACTTTGACAAAGTATCAATCAGAATTACCAGAATCGGTCTATCATTCTATACATGTGCATCTTACCGCGGTTCAACACTATGAACAGCAAGAGCAAGGGGAGAAGATCGTGAAGCATATGAATAGTTTTTTAGAATTATTGAATCACCAAAAAGACAAGGAATTAATTTCTGAAGATATATACCGGATTTTCAAAGGAAAAGCAGAAGTTATTATTTCTGCTTGGCTGTAAGTAATTTAACTTAAAGGCTGGGACAACAAAATAAATCTGAGCAATATAATAGTTAGTGCAAACTTTAGCTTGTAAACTATTATATTGCTCATTTCATTAATGTTCAGTTTTTACAGCAAAAAACGATTATTTAATTTATTCTTCTATTGACAATATTTAAATTTAAAAGTATATTTATTTTATTGAAATCGGTTTCAATCAAGATCTTTGAGAATCGGTTTATTTTTATGAAGTTGATTGACACCGGTTGCAATAAATAGAAAATTCCGTTTTATGAGAGGTGATAAGAGGAATTACTTCTAAGGAGGGCTGATAAGGATATCCCAATCAAAGACAATTTTATTATTCGTAGTAATGATCACGATCTTATTAATCGGAGGCATGATAATGAGTAACTCTAAGGGGCGAGATGAGCAATTAGTATTTAAAGGTGATCCTATTTTGATTGATCCCCATGATCGTTATGATAATTTTGAAGGTTGGGGAACATCACTCGCATGGTGGGCACATATTATCGGTCAATGGAAAGATGAAGAGAAAATGAATGAGGTAATCGAGCTTATTTTTGACGAAAGAAAGGGACTTGGACTCAATATCGTGCGCTACAATATTGGTGGGGGAGAAAATCCGCAAATTGTCCCGAACACATTACGTCCTGGTGGTGATGTTCCTGGGTTCCAACCTGAGAAAGGGAAATGGGATTGGGAAGCAGATAAAGGCCAAAGAAAAGTTTTATTAGCTAGTTTCGAACATGGGGTAACCATTGCAGAAGCTTTTTCTAATTCTCCTCCCTACTGGATGACAAAAAGTGGTTCAGTTACCGGAGCAGAGGATGGTGGAAATAACCTAAAGGATGAATACTATGCAGGATTTGCTGATTATTTAACTGAAGTTGTTAGGTTTTATAAGGAGAAACATGGAGTGACCTTCCGCACCTTGAATCCCTTGAATGAACCTGCTTCTGCTTGGTGGATAAAAGGAAATATACAAGAAGGAGCTCATTTTAGTCTTGATAAACAGATGGAGATCATCGACAAGGTAGCTCAATCTTTACAGAAAAAAGGTTTACAAGATACAACAATCAGTGCTCCTGATGAAAATAGTATTGATGAGACCGTGGAAATGTTACGTGGTTATGATGAGGGGACGATTGATAACTTGGCTCAGATTAACACACATTCCTATAATGGCAGTCAACTAGAAGAACTTCGCAAATTTGCGGTGGAAAAAGATAAAAGATTATGGATGTCTGAATATGGTACAGGTGGAACTGAGTCACATAATCATAATGATATGACAAGTGTAATGGAATTAGCAGAACGAATCATCTTTGATTTACACATGCTTCGACCTGCTGCATGGGTTTATTGGCAAGCTGTTGAAGATGAAGGTGCGAAAAATAATTGGGGCTTTATTCACTCAGATTTTCGAGGAAAAGAAAGTTATGAGTTGACTAAGCAATACTATGCGATGGCGAATTTTAGTCGCTTTATCCGACCAGGAAGTAGTATTATACACACAAATCACGGGCGGTCAATTGCCGCATATGATCAAAAGAAGAAGCAGCTAACAATTGTAGTTAGAAATGAATATTCACAACAAGAATTTGAGTATGATCTAGATGCTTTTCAGTTTGAGACTAGATTGGCAGAAGTATATGAAACAACTTTACAAAAGGACTTAAAACGATCAGAGCTTTCCATTTATAAGAATGGCTTTAAAATTACGCTTGATGAGCAGTCTGTTACCACAATTGTAATTCCAAATGTAGAAATGAAATAATTTTTTTGAGTATAAATGAAACCGGTACCAATAAAAAGACAACTATAAAAGGAGTGACCTATTTTGAAAAAGGCTAATATTTTTCTACTAACGATCATGCTATTTCTAGGTGTTATGTTAACAGCTTGTTCATCTGATGCAAACTCAAAGTCTGATGATGGAAAAACGAAATTGACATTTACAATGTGGGGTGGTGAATCGGATAAGGAGACGTACCAAGAACGACTTGATTTAGCGAAAGAGAAATTTCCAGATATCGATGTTGAGTTAATTTATATTCCAAAGGAGTATGCCCAAAAGGTACAAACCATGATTGCAGGGAATACAGCTCCAGATATTATGCAGTTGGCAGAAGAAGTGCATATTTATTCAAGTAAAAACCAATTAGCCCCATTAAATGAGTTTATTGAATCCGCAGAGATTGATTTAGATGCCCGATTTGGATCTGTTTATAATAATTACTCGCGTGAAGGAAATGTATATGCCCTTCCCGATCGGGGGGGCTCGATAATCGTTTACTACAATAAGGATTTATTTGATGAAGCAGGAGTCGAGTATCCGACAGAGGATTGGACTTGGGATGATCTATTAACTGCTTCGCAAAAATTGACGAAAAAAGATGGAGATAAAATCGTTCAGTGGGGAGTTGGAGTAGGCGATTGGTGGCCATTATGGATGTCCTTTATGTACCAAAATGGTGGTGGAATATTAGATGAGGATGGGAATCCGATCATTAATTCCCCTGAAAACATTGAAGCGATGCAGTTTGCCGTAGATCTTATCCATAAATATCAAGTAGCTCCTTCCAATAAAGATTACGCGAATATGGGGGATATCGGTGCAGACCAGTTATTTGCACAAGGGAAGCTTGCGATTGATTATACAGGATTTTGGAATATCGGCGGGGCAAGTGAAGTAGAAGATTTAAATTGGGATATTGCCCCATTATGGAAAAATAAGGAAAAGGGCACGATCCCATTCGGTAGTGGGTTGGCAATTACTAACCAATCAAAACATAAAGAAGAAGCTTTTAAAATTATTGAATTTTTAACAGGTGAAGAGGGACAACTTCCAATTGTCGAAAATAACCAGGATGCACCAGCTAATGTGGCAGTATTAGAAAGTGATACTTTCCTAGAGAAGGATTTTGCTAAGCATCCAATTAATACGGATACATTTGCCAAATCTGCCGAAATGATCATTGAAATGCCATTAATCCCAGAATGGAATGAGATGCAGAAGTTATTTACAGATAATTTTGCTGATGTATGGACAAATAATGGTTCAGTTGAAGATGCTTTAAATAAAACGCAACAGGATTTAGAGAAATTATTAAAAAAATAAGTGAAAAGATGGCTGGAACATAAGAAAATATCCAATTTTTCACAAAGGGCAATGTGCTTATTTAATGAAGGAAAAGTATATTTTGACTCCTGGGAAAAGTTAAAAATGCTTGACACTCGTCCACAAAGAGCGAAGTATGTTCCGATGGACATCATTATGAAAAAACTTATGTTCCAGTCCTCCTAAGGAGGGTGTGCTATGACAAACCAAACGTTAGAGATGCAGAAAAATAGACCAACCAAGATAAAAAAAATGAGTAGTAAAAGAACGGAAGAAAGATGGTTTTATCTCTTTATCTCCCCCTGGATTATTGGCTTTCTCTGTTTCATATTAGGTCCGATTATTGCCTCCTTTTTTCTGAGTTTTACTAACTGGGATTTATTTACTCCAGCTAAATGGGTTGGGTTAGAGAATTATCAAAACCTTATGCAAGATAAAATCTTCTGGAAAACAGTTTACAATACTTTTTATTTTGCACTCATATCAGTCCCATTAACGATGATTTTATCCCTAGGAATGGCTTATTTATTAGCACATAAAATGCGCGGAATGTCCTTTTTCAGAACTATCTTTTATTTACCAGCCTTAGTACCAATTGTTGCATCTTCGATGATTTTTAAATTCATTCTTGCTCCAGATACCGGTGTAATCAATCGCTTTTTAGCTTTTTTTGGCATTGATGGTCCCGCTTGGCTACTTGATCCCACATGGGTGAAAATGAGTTTTATCTTCCTAGCCATTTGGGGAGTTGGAGCTAACATGGTTTTATTACTAGCGGCAATTCAAGGAGTGCCTGAAGAATTATATGAATCTGCGGATATGGATGGTGCATCGAAATTTAAAAAGTTTATCCATATTACAATCCCTATCATATCACCGGTTATTTTTTTCAATCTAATTATGGGAATCATTGGGAGTTTGCAGGCCTTCTCGCAAATTTATATTTTGACTGGCGGTGGTCCTAATAACGCAAGTAATATGATGGTACCGTACCTATTTTCTAATGCATTCGAATTTTACAAAATGGGCTATGCTTCAAGTATTGCATGGGTTCTATTTCTTATTATTATAATCTTTACCGTTATTGTTTTTAAATCTTCCTCAATGTGGGTTTATTACGAAAGCGAGGTTAAAAAATAATGTTCGATAAAGCGAGTTCAGTAGAAAAGCCCATATTGTATCTTTTGTTATGTGTAATCGGTTTTGCCTTAATCATCCCTTTTATATATATGATTTCAATCGCTCTAACTACACCGGCGACAACGGTGAAGATGGACTTTACAATTTTCCCGCGGGAATTTCACTGGAAAAACTTTTTACAAGTTTATCAAAATAAAGAAATCCTCACTTATTTTAAAAATAGTGTCATTCTCGTAGTATTTGCTATTATTGGTCAAGTGTTATCCAGTTCCTTTGTAGCTTATGGTTTTTCTCGTTTACATGGGCGTGGAAAGAATATTCTTTTTATCATTTTACTTGGGACGATGATGATCCCTGGACAAGTAATGATGATCCCACAATTTATTATTTTTTCAAAACTTGGTTGGGTGAATACACTTTTACCACTTATTGTACCTAATTTCTTTGCCAATGCTTTTAATGTATTTTTATTAAGGCAATTTATATCAGGTATTCCAAGGGAATTGGATGAAGCAGCCAAAATTGATGGGCTTGGCTATTTTGGAATTTATTGGCGGATCATTATGCCTCTTTTAACGCCAATACTGATTGCGATTGGTATCTTTACTTTTAATACCAATTGGGGAATGTTCATGGAGCCACTCATTTATATTAATGATGTAGCGAAAATGCCTCTTGCCTTAGGGGTGCAAATTATTAGTGCAACATTTAGTACAAACGCTATTCCAGATTGGAATATTGTAATGGTTGCTTCTTTATTATTAACAGGTCCAATGATCATTGTATTTTTCTTTGGGCAAAAATATATGTTTCAAGCCAATATTAACGCGGGTTCAGCGGGAATTAAATAATGTTTTTATCAGGCTATCTTTATCGACTTTTACCGGAAGGAAAATCGATTGGGAAAAAAGGGAAAGCTAATGAAAACTATAACAATAAACTGTGATATTCTATAGGTAAAAATGGAATGCGCTTCCAATGAAGATGAGGTAGAAAACATATATGAAAAAGAAAAATATTACTATTTACGATATTGCAAAGGTGGCAAATGTTTCACCTACAACCGTATCAAGGGTGCTTACAGGAAATCCATTAGTGAAAGAAAGTACTAGAAGACGAGTGCTTGAAAAAATGGAAGAGCTGGAGTTTACCCCAAATGAAGCTGCGAGAAGCTTAACAAAAAAACAAACAAATATGATCGGCTTTATTTTACCTGATATTACCAATCCCTTTTTCTCACAAACTTATATTAATGTGGAAAGAAAAGCGTTTGAAAAGGGTTATACAATTTTATTAAGAAATTCCATGAATAGTAGTGAAATGGAGTCAGCTCATTTACGTGAATTTGTGGAAAGAAGAGTAGAATGTATTGTTTTTATGGGGGGACGAATTAATAAATCGAAGCCAACAGAAAAGGAAACAGCAGAAATGAATGAAGTTTCGAAACGAGTTCCCCTTATCATGGTGAATGGCATGATGCAAGGTGTCGATTGCTATACGATCCGAACAGATGAAGAAGAAGGAGTGCGCTCAATTATCGATCATCTTGTAACCCTAGGTCATAAAGAAATCAGTTTAATCGGGGGGATTAAGGGAGTCACAACAGTCGATCTCAAAGTCTTAGCCTACCAAGATGCTTTGAAAAAGAATGGTTTGCAATTCCACAAAGAATGGCAAATTTATTCGGGCTTCGGGGTTGAGGACGGCCGGGCAGCAATGGAAAAATTACTTAAAGTTTCCAAGAAGCCTACAGCTATAATCGGTATAAATGATATGGTGATATATGGGGCCCTTAAAGAGTGTCGAGAACAAAATGTACCTATCAATGAATTTTCATTTGTTGGCTTTGACGATATTTTTCCATCGGATATTGTCTATCCGAGTTTGACCACAGTCAACCATAATTATGAAATTCTAACTTCTGAAATTATTGAAGTGATCAAGAAAATTATTGAGAAAAAGGATTCTGAAAAAGAACTTTTAATTGATACAAAATTAATTATTAGAGAATCATGTCAATCCATTAAATAATAAATGCTTTTAATTGAAAAATGAAAAAAGTAATGAATGATTTAGACTACTAGATGTTAAAGGATGACTGACTAAGATGAGTGAATTTGCGATTAAAGATGAGTTTTTATTAGATGGTGAGCCCGTCAAAATTATCTCCGGAGCACTTCATTATTTTAGAGTTGTTCCTGAATATTGGCGCGATCGGCTCGAAAAGTTGAAAGCTATGGGCTGTAATACAGTTGAGACATATGTACCGTGGAATGGTCATGAACCTAAAAAGGGAAAGTTTAACTTTCAGGGAATCTACAATATCGCTGAGTTCATCTCCATTGCTCAGGATTTGGATTTATGGGTGATTGTTCGCCCTTCCCCATATATTTGTGCAGAATGGGAATTTGGTGGATTACCTGCCTGGTTATTGAAAGATGAGAATATGCGTATTCGCTGTCATTATGAACCGTTTTTACGTCATGTGGACGACTATTTTCAAGTTTTATTCGAACAGTTAGTTCCATTGCAAGTGAATCACGGTGGCCCGATTATCATGATGCAAGTGGAAAACGAGTATGGTGGATATGGAAATGATAAAAAATATTTGCGTGCTATTGCTAATATGATGTTGGAAAAGGGCTGTGTTGTGCCATTAGTGACCTCAGATGGTCCTTGGCATGATATGTTAGAAAATGGATCCATACCAGAACTCGCTTTTCCTACAGTAAACTGTGGCTCTAATCTAAAAGCCCATTTTAAGAAACTAAAGGAATTAAATAACGGGACAGGCCCCTTAATGGTGATGGAGTTTTGGATTGGTTGGTTTGATGCCTGGGGAGATACTGAACATCATACCAGGGATGAAAAGAGTGCGGCACAAGAGTTAAAAGATATTCTAGAGTTAGGTCATGTGAATTTTTATATGTTCCATGGTGGCACTAATTTCGGTTTCATGAGTGGCGCGAATTATTACGAAAAGTTATTACCTGACACAACTTCATATGATTATGATGCCCCCCTAACTGAATGGGGAGATACAACACCTAAATATGAGGCTTTTAAACAAGTTATTTCGCAAACAAGCAAGCTCCCAAAAGTTAATTTTTCTACTGAAATTATAAAGAAGGATTATGGAAAGATTCTTTATAAGAACCGGGTATCTTTATTTGCGACGCTGGATTCCATGGCAGAGTCGATTTACTCTGATTATACAATGCCAATGGAAAAGCTAGATCAAAATTATGGTTATGTACTATATAGAACGAATATCGGAAAGAAGAGAGAAATTGAGGATTTTCGACTCATCCATGCAAATGATCGTGCCCATATCTATATTAACCAAGAACTTACATTTACAAAATACGATCTGGAGCTACCTGTGAAGGAGTCCTTTGAATTAACGGCTGAAGAAAATATATTAGATATACTTGTTGAAAATATGGGAAGAGTAAATTACTCGATTAAAATGGAAGAACAACGAAAAGGGATCAAAAATGGCGTTGTCATAAATGGAGCATATCAGAGTGAATGGCAACATTATTCACTCCCTTTAGACAATATCGAAATGGTTGATTTTAATAAAGATTTTAAAGAAGGAAGCGCCGCCTTTCACCAATTTCAATTTGAGATTGAAGAGATCGGTGATACCTTTTTAGATTTTCAAGGTTGGGGAAAAGGCGTAGCATTTGTAAATGGTTTTAACATTGGTCGCTTTTGGGAAATCGGGCCACAGACAAAGCTCTATATTCCGGGACCATTATTAAAAAAAGGAATGAACGAAATCGTTTTGTTTGAAACAGAAGGGGTTTATCGAGATGAGATTTACTTAACTGATAAACCGGGATACTGATGAGTTAATTATTACAGAATAAATTTAATTTGAAAAACCCCCCTAGACTTTATAAATTATAGGATGATTTAGTTAGGAAATCCTAATTTTAATCGGTTTAGGGGGAATGGTTAGGTGCAAAAAGAAAAGATAGCTGGAAAGCGGAAAAATACGAATATTTCCTTCGAGTTCCTCAAGATAAGAATCAATTTTAAAAAATACAACTAGGCCTTGAAATGTGTAAGCCCCTCATCCATAAGGATATGTTACCTACTTATTTAAAAACAAACATGTTATCCACAAATTTTAAAAAAGATCCTTCTAAAAGTCGGCTTGTTTATTTGTAAAAGAGAGGGGAACTCGAATATTCAGGTACAATAGTTCCAATTTAAAGTACATTTGTTTGCTTGTTATCGTATTTCTATGGTTGGTCATTTATTTAGATTGCACATCATTGTGACTGAATTTGGACATAATATCATTTTATTGTAGCGCTCTGTTAATTGCTTTTATTGGGATATATAGGTGTATCGAAGCTTTTAAGTTTATATTCTTCGGGACGGTACTCAGTTCATAAGAAAAAAGCCAGATAATAAGGCGTCTATTTTTATCCAGCTCTGTTATTTTTATTTCAAGTTGCCATAATAGTAGTTTCTTATTGAAGCAAAATTTATCTTTATGAATAAGGGGAATACTTATGACTAATTTTCTGTTTGCGCATTTTATTGGGGAGAGTAGATTAGGAGAACAAGTTTATTTTAGTATTAGTAAAGATGGAAATCATTTTTATGATTTGAACGCTGGAAACCCGATACTAATATCTAATATTGGTGAAAAAGGGGCTCGTGATCCTTTTTTAATTCGTGACCCAAAAACGAATAAAGTCTACATCATTGCTACGGATTTACAAATTCATAAGGGCTCGGGCTGGCAGCATGCTCAGGAAAAGGGTAGTCGTGACATTATCATTTGGGAAACAAATGATTTATTAAATTGGCAAGGGCCTCGTGCGGTAACTGTAGGTGTTGCTGGAGCAGGGAATGTTTGGGCCCCTGAAGCAGTATATGATAAGAAAAAGGAAGCTTTCCTTGTTTTCTGGGCATCGAAGGTTGAAGGGAAACATAAAATCTATGCATCATATACGAAGGATTTTGTCTCATTTGATGAACCATTTATTTTCGTTGAGAAAGATCGAGATGTAATTGATACGACAATTTCTTATAGTGATGGGAACTATTATCGTTTAACGAAAGATGAAACTTCTAGTCGTATCATTATGGAATACTCTGATGAGCTTGTTGGGGAATATAAAGAAATTCAATCCCTTATCTTAGCTGATTTAGCTGGTGTTGAAGGTCCACAAATGTATCAAGTTGCAGATGGTACATGGTATTTAATCGTTGACCAGTTTGCTAAAAATTTAGGATATATGATTTTAGAAACATCTCAATTGGGTAAGAAGGATTTTGTGGAAAAGCCGAAAGATGAATACGATTTTGGAATTACGAAAAAACGCCATGGTAGTGTATTAGCCATTACGAAAGAAGAATATGAGAAACTATTAGCTCATTATAAATGATATTTCTAGAAAGTTGAATTCTGGTATAACCCGTAGAATATACATGGTATTTATTAAACTCAGGTAAAGGGAAATTAGGAAAATAGAGGTAGTTCCAGACATAGGTCTTTTGTGACGGGAAATTTAATTTGATCTTTAATAGAATAAGAGTAATGCACTTTGATAATAAGGTGAATATTCAATATTTTAGTAAAAGGAGGGATTAGTATGAGTCAGGTGGATCCGATAAACCCAAATGAGGGAGAAGAGAATCCAGAAGATCAGGGGTCAATCAATGGTAATCAGTTGAACGAAAATGAAAGTATTCATGATGAAGAGAAAGAGAATCATGTTGAAGAAAAAAGCAAAGTAGAAAATAACCAAAATTCGCCAGAAACGAAACTTACTGTAAGCGAGTCAACACAACAATCAGAAAGTCATGCGAAGACATCATCAGGTTTAGATGAAAATATTGCGGCTTTGATTTCATATATTGGTGGATTTGTGACAGGAATTATCTTTTTCTTCTTAGAAAAGGAGAATAAATTTATTCGATTCCATGCCATACAATCGATTATTTTAACGGTAGCATGGTTAATTGTTAAATATGTGTTAGGCTATATTCCATTTATCGGTTGGTTACTTGTTCTATTGGTGAATGGTCTTGTGTTGGCATTGTGGATTGTTTGTATGGTAAAAGCTTATCAGAAACAAACCTTTAAAATTCCTGTTATAGGAGATTTGGCTGATCAGTATAAATGATGATCTTAGCTAATATTATTTCTAAACAAATTGTTTCACGACTTTTCCATTAAGTACCATTTTGAAACTTTTGATCAATGGTATTTAGAGTAGTTCAAGATCGCTGTTTTGATGGCTTCGGCTTTATAATCTAAGTCAAAAGGATAGAATGTCATTGTATTTAATAGCTCCCTATGTATGTAGAACTGAGTTGATTCCACCAACCAGCTATGTATGATAGGGAGCTATTTTATATAAGACCCTAATAAGAATTGAAATGACAATTCAAGCTGCTTGCTTTTGATGGAAATAAAACTAAATTTTCCCTTTATTCTCCTTTTTTTGGCAAATAATATCAAAAAGTTACGCTGTTTTTGCATTTCAAATTGACTGTTTGCTCAAGTAGGTCTATCATTTAATATGTATAACTCAGGAAAGGCGGATGGATATGGAGGTAACAAAAAGTATATACGGTTATTTAGGAGACACACCCGTATATTCCTACACCATGAAAAATATGCATGGCGTGGAAGTCACTTGCATTGATTATGGTTGTATCATTACCAAAATGGTAACGCCGGATCGTGAAGGGCGCTTAGAGAATATTGTTCTCGGATATAATCAGCTTGAAGGATATGTCCAAGATACTGCTAACTTTGGTTGTGTAGTAGGACGTGTTGCAGGAAGGATAAAAGAGGGTACTTTTTCTTTAGATGAGAAGACGTACAATCTTGCTAAAAATGAAAATAGCAATCACCTTCATGGTGGTGAAAAGGGTTTCGGAAAGGTCCTTTGGAATTCTTCCTATGAAGAAGATATTAATCAAGCTAAAGTGCATTTTGCTTATTTTAGCCGTGATGGAGAAGAAGGATATCCAGGAAACCTTGCAATGAGAGTCACATATACTCTTACTAATGATAATGAGTTTATGATCCATTATTCTGGTAAAGCAGATGCGAAAACGGTTCTCAATGTTACAAACCACTCATATTTTAATTTAAGTGGAGACTTAAAGAGAGATATTCTCGATCACTCGCTTACGATGAAAAGCGACCAATTTTTGGAATTAGATGAAGAGTTACTACCAACCGGTACATTCATTGACGTTGAGGGGACAGCTTTTGACTTTCGTGAAGGACAACCTATAAAAAATGGACTAGTATCTGCTCATCCACAAAATCAACTTGTTGGTGGGGGGTATGATCATCCATTTCTGCTGAAAAATAATCATTGTGATGAGATCATTCTTGCAGACCCTGAAAGTGGACGCACGCTTACAGTAGAAACAGATGAGGTAGGGGTTGTCGTTTATACAGCTAATCAATTGGAGGAAAAAGGAGAGATTTTAGGTGTTCCAGCCCGGAAGCATTTGGGAATTTGTCTAGAAACACAAGGACTTCCAGATGCTATAAATCAACCTGAGTTCCCGTCCTGGGTTTTAGAGAAAAATAAACCATTTTCATCTGTGACGAAATATTACTTTGGTCAACTTGATGAATAAATAGTATTATATTGTTGAAACCGCTAATGAGTGGTTTCCCTTTCGACAATAAATGTTTCCGCTTACAGAAGAGAGTTGGAACGTTTAGAAAATACATAATTTTATAACGAATCTGTTGATTGGGTGGGTTAGCATCATTTTTAAATTCTAGAAATCTGCGATCGTTCACTATATAAATGCGCTTCTGATGAGGAGGAGAACGAATGGAATTACTCACTATTAAAGAGCTAGCTAATCAATTGAAGGAGAACGTCCAAAAGGTCATTGTTGGGAAAGATGAGACAATTGAATTGCTTTTGGTTGCTCTTATTTCATCAGGCCATGTTTTGTTAGAAGATGTACCAGGAACTGGGAAGACATTAATGGCTAAAACATTGGCTAAGTCCTTGTCTTGTTCATTTAAAAGAATCCAGTTTACTCCCGATTTATTACCCTCTGATGTAACAGGGATCCACTTCTATAATCAGAAACTTGGAGAGTTTGAATTTCGCCCCGGTCCTATTTTTACAAATATTGTTTTGGCAGATGAAATCAATCGTGCCACACCAAGAACACAATCTAGTTTACTAGAGTGTATGGAAGAAAGGCAAACCACCATTGATGGGGAAACTCATCTTTTGGATCGACCTTTTATGGTGATCGCTACGCAAAATCCGCTAGAAAGCCAAGGGACTTTCCCACTGCCAGAAGCCCAATTGGATCGATTTCTTTTAAAGATTCATTTGGGGTATCCAACTAAAGAAGAGGGGCTCGCTATTTTAAAGCGATTTAAAGAGAGAAATCCAGTTGAAGAGATTGAGGCTGTCGCAGACCGAAATATGATTTTAGAAGCGCAGCGCCGCTATCATCAAGTCCATGTAAGTGAAGACCTTTATCATTATATCGTGGATATTATTGAAAAAACTAGATCACATGAGCATATTGCCTTAGGGGTGAGTCCCCGTGGGAGTCAAGCTTTACTGAAGGCGGTACAAGCATATGCAGCTATTAAGGGTAGAGAATATGTGATCCCTGATGATGTAAAGTCAGTAGTTAAGCCTGTCTTAGGACATCGCCTTATATTAACCCAGATGAAGCGAGTTGGAGAAAATCAAGCCTATCAAATTTTGGATGATATTTTACGAGAAATCGCTGTACCAACAGAGGAAAATCTAGGAAAAGGCCTTGTCTCCAAATGAATATTGCCTGGTTTATCGTGATGACCATAATCGTTATAATCGGACAAGTTTTTGTATTTGATCGTTGGGGCCTTACAAAAATTTACTACAGGCGTTCGTTTAGTAAGGAGGCAGTTTTTACGGGGGAAAGCATCGAGATGGTCGATGAAATCTCGAATAAAAAATTATTACCTGTACCATGGTTGCGGCTAGAGTCGAAAATTGCTGCCAATCTTGAATTTCAGAAACGCTCACAGTTAGATAATGATGTGCATGCTGGCGGAGACTTTCATCGCACACTTTTTAGTCTTATGCCTTATCAAAAAGTAAGAAGAAGACAAACATTAACATGTCAGAAGAGAGGCTATTACCGTTTCCAAACGGTTTCTTTAACGACTGGAGATATTTTTGGATTTGGTCAAGTATTTAAGAGTGTTCCTTCTAAAGCGGAAATTATTGTGTATCCTCGTTTAGTTTCAATGGATGAAATCCCTTTGCCTACCCATAGTTGGTTAGGAGATGTAGTGGTGCGTCGATGGATTATGGAGGATCCATTTTTAACGGCAGGAGTTCGAGAGTATAGTGCAGGGGATCCATTGAATACAATTAATTGGAAGGCAACTGCAAGGGCGCAGGCATTGCAGGTCAGTCAAAAGGATTTCTCGGCAGATCACCATTTAATGATTTACGTAAATTTTAATCAAACAGAAGATATCTGGAGACCGATCGTTGATGAAACTTTAATGGAAACGGCCATATCCTACGCGGCTACAATTGCTCAATATGCACTTGATAATGGGATTGATACAGGTTTTGGATGTAATAGTTATTTTGATGAAATGGATAAACAGCCAATACGTATTGACCCAGCCACTGGTGCGCAACACTTACAATATCTACTAGAAACAATGGCGAAATTAAAGATTGGTTCAAGTACCTATTTTGACTTTTTTCTAAAGGATGAAGTGGAGCGAGAGGTCGAGGGGACAGATATTTTAATCATTACTGCAATCGTGACTGAGAAGATGAGTGAATATATTAAGCAACTAGAAGCACGGGGGAATTCCGTGGAAATACTTGAATTAGAATTAGTTCAACCATTAAGACAAGCAAATTAATAAGGGAGAGGGGATAAATGTGATGAAGCAATTAAGGTCCTCCTTTTACCATGGAATAATTGAGTTATTACTTACCTTTCCACTTGTCTTGATGGCAGGTGTACTCCTCGTGGGAACTGAAAGACTGTGGGGCTGGCTTTTTAGTTTATGGGGCCTATTTTTTATCGGAACAATATTGCGTTTTTTATGGCCACAGAAAAAATGGTGGTTTTATATATTGCTAGCTATTTGCCTAGAACTTTTTCCTACATGGCTTTTTTCAGATATATGGTATATCCAAATACTGCTAGCGATTATCCAAATGGTGTTTGTTTTTAGAGGATTGACTTATCTAGGTAATTCATCTGCGCTTCCGCTTCTTTTTATGTGGTATAGCGGTTTACTTATTTATTTTGCTAGTTATTTTCTGTTTCGCTATCATTCACTCTTTCAGCCGTATTTATCTGTATTTTCGCTTTGCGGTATTATCTTAATTGGCATCATACTATTCATTTCGAATGATGAAACATTAAAAGCATCGACATTATCTCAAGAGCAAAGCCCTGTTATTAATCGCACGATCCAAAGGCAAAATCGTTTATTTTTGATTGGAACATTCCTAGTTATCATCGCCATCTCTAACTTTGGGAAAATTCGGGAATGGCTCTGGGATAGTTTTAGGGCGCTAATGGGTTTTATATTTAGAGAATCATCCGATAAAGAACTGGAGCCAATGATGGAAGAGGGTGCATCATCCTCACCGATGATGCCTGAGCTTCCAACTGGAGAAAAGTCTGCTTTCGCTGAGTTCCTAGATATGGTAATGACATATATCGCCTATGTTGTTGTAGTAGTCATTCTCATTTTAGCTTTATTATTGTTGGTCAAAAAAGTACGGCAACATCTACTTAAGCTATTTCGTAAATTCATTGCCAAGGTCAAGGAAATCTTTGGCCGCTCATCAATGGGGAGGGAAATGGAGCAATACATAGATGAGAAGGAAAATATTTTTGATTGGCAAGCATGGCGAGGGGAACAACAGGCAAAAGTAAAGCAGTTAATGGGCCATTTATTTAATCGAGAAGTGCGTTATGAATCTCTTTCAAATCAAGAAAAAGCAAGGTTTATTTATCGAAAGCTTGTAGAACAACAGGCAAAAGGAATGGACATTCATCATTCTATGACACCGCGTGAAGTGCTTAGGAAACTAAGCAATGAGCAAAACTTAGATTTATTAAGAGATACTTATGAACAAGTTAGATATGGTGAACAGGATATAGAAGTGCAAACCCTACAAACTATTTATAAGTATATAAAATAATCGGTTACTAGAAACAGTATTATGTTTAAAAAATCGCCTTAGTGTAGGAAGAAATTGGAGGAATGGGAATGGATAAACAATTTCGTATCGTCTTAATTGGAGATAGTATTACAGATTCAGGAAGAAGGGAAGATCCTGAAAAGCTCGGTTTTGGTTATGTACGTCTTATTCATGATGAGCTATTAGTAATGAATCCTGACAAGAAAATAGAAATATTAAACAAAGGAATTGGTGGAGATCGCATTACCGATTTGCAAGCAAGATGGGAAGAGGATGTTATAAATGAACAACCCGATTATGTATCCATTTCGATTGGAATTAATGATGTTTGGCGTCAGTTAGACCAGCCGCAAATGGAACAAGTATATCCCGAACAATATGAAAAAATTTATCGGGAATTATGTGAAAAGACGAAAGCACAACTTATTTTAATGGAGCCGACAATTATTGAAGAAGATATAGAATCTGAAGGAAATCAAAAACTAGTAGACTATGTTGAAATTGTGCGAAGGCTAGCCAAACATTACAATGCCATCCTTGTACCAACCCATCAAGACTTTCAAAATTATCTTCTTGCAGGAAATCGTCATAAATTAACGACTGACGGCGTTCATATGAACTCAGCTGGAGATATGTTAATGGCTAAATCTTGGTTGAAAGCTTGTGAAGACTTATTTTAAGTAGTGGGATTGAGAGAAGAAGATTGATATTAATTGTCATTAGTGAATAAGGGAGGGGCTATCCTAATGTCTCAATCTGGGAATGATTTAGTTGGATTGAGAGAAAAGAGGTATATAGGTGGTCCCTGCTTTTTTCTGTGGAAAAGGGGCGGAGCTACGCTAAAGGATTTCTATTCATCACATAATGAGTAAAAATGGGAAATACATCCGGTCATGAAACCAAGTTGCTACGCTTGCACAGCCTTAACTTCAACGGACACTGCTTCATACATTTCCCTGCTTAGGTTGTAAAATTCATCTCAACAATGTTTTGTATGCAATCTATTTCATTTTTAAAGGAAGAAGAATTATGGGGATGAACCAATTTCAATGGACTTTGAAGTTATATTTATTTATGATGGGCTCAATTAATACTTTTGTTGTCAGTTATTATCCTATCTATTTTAAATACATGGGGTTGACTACTTCAGAAATTGGTAGCGTTTTGGCTTTGGGAGGGGCAGTTGGTCTTTTAGGACAACCATTATGGGGAATATTAAGTGATAAATTCCAAACCGTTAAAAAGCTAATTATGTTCGTATTAGTTGGAAGCATAATAGGCATTATCTGGATATTTCAAGTATCTACTTTGACTTGGATTTTTGTGGCTGCATCCTTTTTCTATCTTTTTTATACATCGGTTTTTCCACTATCTGAAAATTTGACGAAGCGGATAGCGACCGAACACCAATTGTCTTTTGGTACACTTCGATCATGGGCTGCTTGGGGATTCGCTTTTATTACATTAGTAAGTGGTTTTTTCTTTGCAAAGCTTGGGATTCAATATTTACTTTATCCTGTGTTACTATTTGCAATCCTCGCTTTTATCCTGGCAACTAGGCTTACAGATGCGCCAACAGGGACAAAGAAAATCAATCTGAGAGCAATGGGGAAATTTTTCCGCAGTCCAACTTTATTATTTTTCTTTGCGGTCACTTCTTTTCTAGCCCTTACACATCGAATAAACGATAATTATATTAGTTTATATTTAATAGATATAGGGGGAGACGAGACATTAGTAGGGTGGCTATGGTTTATTGGCGTTTTGAGTGAGGCCATCATGTTTTACACAAGTGCGATCTGGTTTCGCCCACAGAAACCGATTCATTATGTGATACTTGCAGGTTTTCTTTATTTCATTCGCTGGCTGATTGTTGGATATATTTCAGACCCTCTGTTTTTATTAGCGATCCAAGTATTACATGGAGTATGCTATGCAATCTTATTTATGGGGGCGATTGAATACTTATATAAGTTAGTGCCTGAGGAGATGCAAGCTACTGGTCATATGGCTTTTATGCTCGTTGTCTTTGGGATGACAGGAATTATTGGTTCATTGGCTGGCGGGATTGTTTTTGACACATTTGGTGGTTCAGCATTATACTACATAATGGCTGTATTCGCTTTAATGGGTAGTATTGGATTAATTTTCTTTCATTTGAAGGAAAAAACAGTAGTCAAAGGAATTAGTATATGAAAAGGAAATATATTTGGCTTGGAGCCGCTCTTCTAGTTTGTATTGCAATCTTCGTAACAACAGCTTTACCAGTATCAACAGGTGGGCATACAAAATTGCTAATTTTACAGTTTCTTCCTTTATCAGAGGAAGTAGCAGCGAATGTAAATTTTCTATTTCGGAAAATAGTTCACTTGACAGCATTTGGCTTTCTCGCCATTTTATTCTACAATAGTTTTGAGAAAAATAGATTCTTACGGGCATGGATCATTACAACGATTTATGCGGCAACAGATGAACTTCACCAAGCATTCATTCCTAATAGAACAGGATCATTTTGGGATGTTGGCTTGGATTCGCTTGGTGCATTACTCGCCTTATTGGCTCTTCAATTTTTGCAAAAATATGTAGTGAGACGAAAGAAAGGATGACAGCATGATGGAACCGTTATTTTTACAGCCTGTTTTTCAGGAAAGAATTTGGGGAGGTACGGCTCTCAAAACACAATTTGGTTATGATATCCCTTCTAACCATACAGGAGAGTGCTGGGCTATTTCGGCCCATCCAAATGGCCCTTCTATTGTTAAAAATGGTCCGTTCGCCGGGAAGACATTGATTGAACTTTGGGAAGAACAACCTGAACTATTTGGAAACCATCCAACAAAGGCTTTTCCACTCTTAACAAAAATTTTAGATGCGAATACAGATTTATCTGTACAGGTTCATCCAGATGATGAATATGCCAATGAGCACGAAAATGGTGAACTTGGAAAAACGGAATGCTGGTATATTATTGATTGTAAAGAGGGAGCAGAGCTCATTTATGGACATACAGCAAAAACAAAAGAAGACTTTGCGCGTATGATTGAGAAAGATGAATGGGATCAATTGCTTCGTCGCGTGAAAATTAAACCTGGGGATTTCTTCTACGTTCCAAGTGGCACAATTCATGCTTTAGGAGAAGGGACACTTGTACTTGAAACACAGCAAAGCTCAGATACGACGTATCGTTTATATGATTATGGCCGTGTTGGGCAAGATGGAAAGACACGTGAACTACATATTGATCAATCGATTGCTGTTGCAACGATCCCACATAAAAATGCTGATGTTCAAGAAGCGATTAGTAAAGTTCCTGGAGCTGAAATTACAACTTTCGTAGAAGCGGAGTATTTCACAGTTTATAAATGGGAACTTGATGGAAAAGCTACTTTTGCTCAAGAGAAGCCATTTGTACTTGTTAGTGTCATTGATGGTGAAGCAGATATGATGGTTGCTGGTAAATTTTATCCGATTCAAAAAGGTGACCACTTTATTTTACCTGCTGAAATAGAGGCTATTGAGTTAGATGGACGGGCTAAACTGATTGTTTCACATGTGTAATAGGCTTATCACAAAAGGATTTGTCGCTTACTAGTAATCATTTGATTGCTTATAAAAAATCACCCTCTCTGTAAATGTTGTATGGGAACTACATTTACTAGATTGGGCGATTTTTTGTTTTCTTCGATAAGGAAAACCTTCACCTTTTATTTAAAGGGTGGATTGGAGTGGAGTGCCACTCTTATAACACTCCGTACCTATCTTAATGCCCTTACTAGCAGTGGCTGCATGTCTGCATAAATTTCATCAAATTGTGATATCGGGAGCGGGTTTTGGCCAATGCCTAATTCGATCGTAAAACCCGGTTTGCGAAATTCTTGGATAAACCAATCTTTGTAACCAACAAAACTATCAACATATTGGACAGCTTCATAACCACTTGCTACAGCAAAATCTTGAGCAAGTATAGCTGATTCAGGAGGCTCCAATCCTTCATATCCCCAGTAAATTTCTTTTCCTTGTGTGTGTAAAGAGAGAAGACGATCATAGTCATCTTGTAAAGCTAGCTGAGCCATCGCTTTTGTTTCCGGTTCACTAATCGGAGTATAGCCTAGAAAATCACGTGGACCAGGTTTCGAAGGTTTTCGTTTCTTTTCAAATTCCCAATTAGCAGGGAATTGTTTATTCAAATCCACTCCACGAATATTCGCTTTCCATCCAGAAAAGTCCATGTTGCCTTTATTTAAGCTAATTAAATGTTGATGCAAATCAATAGGTGGACCGTTTAACACAAGATCTACACCATCTGGATTTACCATCGGAATAGCGAAAAGCTGTGATTGTTCGTAAAGGGTAAGGGCTTGAACACCGCTGATCTTATCTCTATCAACGAGTGCCCGTAAATAATCATTTAAAAACTGCATGAATATACAAGTTGTGATCCATTCATTCGCATGGAAAGAGGCGTTAATCTGTACTTTTCTTTCTCCCATTCCAATCTGTAGTTCATCTAAGGATTTTTTTAAGACACTATCCCCAACTTGACGTTTTTGAATAAATGGATAATAGTCCACTAGAGCTTTAAGGTCTAATTGAAGTTGTGAATAATCATAATGTGCTTTTGGATTAACGATATTATGGGTGATTCGTGAAGGAATAAGAATGTCTTCACCTGTTGAAAGGTTATCGAAGTCGGTTGTTTGATTTAAAAGGAGTAAAGCATCTTTTTCAAGTTGGTAAAAATTTGTGAGATCCGCTATTGTCTCCCCGTGACGAATAGAATATGTGCTCGTTTTATAGCCGGGAATATATATTGTTTGACCTACTTGGAGTTGTTCCGGATTACTATCTAAATTAGCATCAATGATAAGCACAAGCGGAACTGCAAATAATTGTCCATAATATTCGAGCGTATCTTCTGATCGAACTTGTATTTTCATAAGGCTTCCCTCCAAAAAACATTCATCATATTAGATGTATGGTACTGATTATAAAACATGACTGAAAGTTTTGGAAACTACTGACCTAATTCGGATAATAATATCCTGTATATAAAAAAGGGATAGAATTATTCTTATGCATAGAAAACGTTCAGCGAAGCCCCGCCCTTTTCCACCGACACACAATCATAAGTGGAAGCTCACAACCTTAACAGAAAAAGGTTGAAGCTTTGTCCCTTGTACATAAGGCGGTGTGAGCGAAGCTACTTCCTTTCATGATTGAAGTCTACCTTCGTTTCTTTTACTCTCTATCATTGTTTCTATTCGTTTTCCAATGAAAACTCTCCCTCAAATATTTCTCCTAATACTAAGGCAGCTGCTCCATTCGCTGTGGCGAAAATTCCTTGTTTGGAACAAAAGATTTCCGTATCTTTAGCTTGCTCGGTTAATGCTTTATTTGCGATTGTTTCTTTAATCATGGGCAAAATAAATGGTTCAGCTTGGGCAACTCCACCACCGATAATAATTTTAGTTGGATTTAAAATATGAATTAGATTAGTTAAGCCAATTCCAATATAGACCCCCGTCTTTTCCAGAATCTCCAGAGCTAATGGATCCTTCATCAGAGCTGCTTCATACACTAACTTTCCATCTAATTTTTCGTCATTGTTTGTTACTAATGATCTTATAATCGAATCCCGGCCCTGAATAATCTGTTGTTCAGCCTCAACGCCAATCGCTGGACCAGAAATAAGAGTTTCCCAACATCCATGATTCCCACAAGAGCATTGTTTTCCATGAATATCAATCGTCATATGGCCAATTTCCCCGGCAAGATCATGTTCCCCATGAAAAAGCTTACCATTTAGAATAATCCCAGCCCCGACTCCACGGCCTATATTAAGTACGGCCATATTGTCATGATTTTTTCCATTTGAGAACCAATATTCTCCAAAAGCCATTGCACGTACATCATTATCTACTTTGACATGTAGGTCAAATCTTCTTTCAAGTTCATCTTTCAGAGGGATCTCATGCAAATTTAGTCCAGGTGCATAGACACTAATACCCGATGCAACATCCACCACTCCATGCATACCAATTCCGATGCCAATTAACTCTTTTTCTTGATGTTGATGAGCCAATTCGTTGATCGTATTTTCAATCAGTTTAAGTAAAGAATCTTTGGAAATAGATAAAGGGATAGGAGCTTCTACCTTTTCAATGATAGCCCCTGATAAATCTACAAGCACAGCTCGAATCATTATTGTCCCAACATCCAGGCCAATAATATGATAGTGAGCCTGATCAATTACTAATAGTGTTGGCTTTCTGCCACCGACAGATTCGCCTTGCTCACTTTCAATGACTAGACCTGAAGCAATTAATTCATTCACAAGACTACTCACTGTTGGAGGAGTTAATTTTGTTTGTTTCGCAATGGTGGCCCGAGAAATAGGACCATCTGTACGAATTTTATTTAAAATAATCGTTCGATTTAACGATTTCATCCATTTAAAGCTACCTTTTTTCATTGCGACAAATCCTTTCTTCTATGTTAGGAGATACTAGAAATCAATCGATAAAAATTAAGCGTGTTGATTGATTGTAATCTAGCTCAATTCTTTAGCTTCATGAAGTAATTAGTCGTTGCAAAAATATTATTTTTATAATAACATATAAAGTAAGTTAAATTAATTAATAAAGTTTTCAGGAAAGCAAACACGAAAAAATAAAGAGGTGACCATTTTGGAAAATCTAGAGATGTTAAAGCAGGAATTTGAAAAGATATATGGTGATAGCAAAAATGTGCGCGTTTTCTTTGCGCCAGGACGAGTTAATTTAATTGGAGAACATACAGATTATAATGGAGGCCATGTTTTTCCTTGTGCTTTAGATGTTGGGACAACCGCTTTAGTTAAAACAAGAGAGGATCACCTTATAAGATTTTACTCAATGAACTTTGTTGAAAAAGGCATTGTAGAAGTGAACTTGGATGAACTTGTTTATAAGGAAAGTGATAATTGGGTTAATTATCCAAAAGGTGTGATTGATGTCTTCCAGAAAGCGGGTCATAAACTTACAAGTGGATTAGATGTATTATATTTTGGTAATATTCCGAACGGTGCTGGTCTTTCATCTTCTGCATCTCTTGAACTTGTGACATCTGTTATGATAAATGAATTATTCGGTTTTCAAGTTGACATGCTCGATATGGTGAAATACTCACAAAAGGCGGAAAATGAATTCGTCGGTGTGAATTGCGGAATTATGGACCAGTTTGCAAGTGGAATGGGAAAGAAAGACCATGCGATGCTTTTGGATTGTCAGACACTTGAATATCATTATACTCCTATCCAATTGGAGGATTATGCTTTAGTCATTGCTAATACTAATAAAAGCCGCGGTTTAGCTGACTCGAAATATAATGAGCGTCGTGCGGAATGTGAGCGCGCTCTAAAGCAACTGCAAAAAGAGTTGGATATCCAATCTCTAGGGGATTTAACCGTAGATGAATTTGAAGCTAACAAATATTTGATTGACAATGAAACAGATCGCAAACGGGCAAAACATGCTGTTTCAGAAAATGCTCGGACCTTAGTAGCTGTTGATAAATTAAAAGAAGGTGATCTTGCGGCCTTTGGAAAATTAATGAGTGCTTCCCATCTCTCATTACGTGATGATTATGAAGTGACTGGAAATGAATTGGACACGCTCGTGGAGGCCGCTTGGAACGAAGATGCTTTAGGCGCAAGAATGACCGGGGCAGGATTTGGCGGGTGTACGATCAATCTTGTTAAGAAAACTCATCTTGATACATTCATTAAAAATGTTGGGGCGAGTTATGAAGAAGCAACAGGAATTAAGGCAGACTTCTACACTGTTGCCATTGGGGATGGCGCTAAAGAAATACGTTGATACCTTTGTTGGAAGAACGATAAATTTTACCCGCATTAAGAGCAGCAAAATTCCCACTTCAAGGCAGTACAGAGGTGGGGCAACTATCCCCTAAAAGCCCAATTGGTTTAAGCCAACAGAATATTGGTCACTCAGACGAAGCCTTAGGAAGCGGTGTATTAGCTTGAGGGATGAGAAAACACTGGTGAGTTTCACTTTAGTGAGGAGGAGAAATAAATGGCGATTTTAGTATGTGGTGGTGCAGGATATATAGGAAGTCACGCGGTGGCGGAATTGCTTTCACGGAATGAAGAAGTCGTTGTAGTTGATAATTTACAGAAGGGTCATAAAGAAGCTTTGCTTGATGGAGCTAAGTTTTATAATGGGGATATAAGAGATACGACCTTTTTAGATAAAGTTTTTACGGAAAATGAAATTGAAGCTGTCATGCATTTTGCAGCCAATTCACTTGTGGGTGAAAGTGTACAAATTCCGCTAGAGTATTATGATAATAATGTTGGCGGAGCGCTTTCCTTATTACAAGCGATGAAAAAGCATGAGGTTGACAAAATTGTTTTCTCCTCTACAGCCGCGGTTTTTGGGGAGCCGACAGAGATTCCGATTCCTGAAACTGCGATTACAGATCCAACTAATCCTTATGGTGAAACAAAGTTGGCAATAGAGAAAATGTTGAAATGGACAGAAGAAGCTCATGGAATTCACCATGTTGTCTTGCGTTACTTTAACGTAGCAGGCGCTCATCCAAATGGTATCGTTGGAGAAGACCATGACCCTGAGACTCATTTGATTCCAATTATTTTGCAAGTTGCTTTAGGAAAACGTAAGGAAATATCTATTTTCGGTGAAGATTATGATACACCAGATGGCACATGTATCCGGGATTATATTCATGTTATGGACCTTGTAGATGCTCATCTTCTAGCCATCGAAAAATTACGCAAAACCGGAAAAAGTGGCATTTATAATTTAGGAAATGGAAATGGCTTTAGCGTAAAAGAAGTGATTGAAGCAGCGCGAAAAGTGACGGAAAAAGAAATTCCAGCTGTTGTTGCTCCTAGACGTGCCGGTGATCCAGCTAAACTTGTTGCATCTTCTGAAAAAGCGAAAAAAGAGCTTGGGTGGAAGCCACAGCATGAGTCGTTAGAATCCATGATTCAAAGTGCATGGGATTGGTTTGTTCAACATCCAAATGGCTATGATAAATAAACGATTGATGAACAAAATTTAAGAATCAGGTGAGAACATTTCACCTGATTCCTCTTAATGATAGAAGTAATCATACTTCATATAGGAAGAGGTTTGATCTTAACCGTAGTTTGAAATGAAGGAATTACGAGGAGGCAACATAATGAATATCTATTCCGCATTAGAGCAGCTTATCCAATATGGTTTACAGAAAAAGCTGATTGAAAAATGGGACATTGATTTTGTACGAAATCAGTTACTGCAGGCCTTAGAATTGGAGGATTGGGATTTATCAGTAACAACAGAAGCGGATTTGAATGAGGAATCACCGGTCAATATATTGGCTAATATTTTGGATTGGGCAGCGGAAAATGGCAAATTAGAGCATAATACGGTTACTTTTCGAGATTTATTAGATACTAAATTAATGGGAACTTTAATCGCAAGACCTTCAACCATTATCCACAACTTCTACTCAATCTATAAAGAAGAAGGGCCACAAAAAGCAACTGAATATTTTTATCAAATGGCAAAAGATTCTCATTATATCCGAACAGACCGAATTGCCAAAAATCAACATTGGTTTTCGCCAACCCCTTATGGTGATTTGGAAATTACGATTAATTTATCCAAGCCTGAAAAGGATCCGATTGCGATTTCAGCAGAAAAGTCAAAAAAGACATTCAGTTATCCAAAATGTTTATTATGTAAAGAAAACATGGGCTATTCAGGTAGGGTGGACCATCCCGCGCGGCAAAATCACCGCATAATCCCAGTCGATTTGGAAGGGGAACGATGGTATTTGCAGTTTTCCCCATATGTTTATTATAATGAGCATGCGATTGTATTCTCCGGTGAACATGTTCCTATGAAAATATCAAAGAGAGGTTTTAACCGTTTATTAGCATTTGTGGAACAATTCCCCCACTATTTTGTTGGTTCCAATGCTGATTTGCCAATTGTTGGTGGCTCAATCTTAAGTCATGACCACTTCCAAGGAGGAAACCATATCTTTCCAATGGCAAAGGCAGAAATGGAATACACTTTTTCCTTTAACGACTATGAAGGGATAGAAGCGGGAATTGTGCACTGGCCTATGTCTGTCATTCGTTTAAGAGGAAAAAACCGTCAGCAAATAGCGGAATTGGCTGACTATGTTTTGAAACGTTGGCAAGCTTACAGTGACCCAACAGTGGAAATAATGGCTTCAACAGATGGTGTTCCTCATAATACGATTACACCAATTGTGCGCCGCTCTGGAGAATTTTATGAATTTGATCTTGTCTTAAGAAATAACCGCACGAATGAACAACACCCACTGGGAATCTTTCATCCGCATGCGGAAGTTCATCATATCAAAAAGGAAAACATTGGCTTAATTGAAGTGATGGGCTTAGCTGTGCTGCCTGGACGATTGAAGGATGAGCTTCAACTTGTCGGTGAATATCTTCTTCTGCCTGATTATGAATCAAAATTAAAAGCAGATCAGCTGACAGAAAAGCATGCTGAATGGGCATGTCATATCAAAGCTGAGTATCCAAATTTGAGCGAAGAGAATGTTTTGGATATTTTGCACAAAGAAGTTGGCCATGTATTCTCAACGGTATTAGAACATGCTGGTGTGTTCAAACGAACAAAAGAAGGAAAAGCAGCCTTCAAAAAATTTATCGAGACAATTTCGTAAAAAGCTAACTAATTTTTAGAGGTTTATTTTTTTCAACTAAGAAGAATTTCTTGCATTTTTAATAGTCGAGTCAATTTCCTAATTGCTTATTAATGTCATTACACGAACTTTATTGTTAAAGGAGATTGAATTGCTAGTCCATGTATTTCCTTAACTTAGTTGATTGGAGCGGAAGGTGGTAACTCCTGGGGGATTAGCGTGACAAATGAGATCCCGCAGGAGCATATGAGCTGCCCCCCGGAAAGCGTCACCTGAAGCGTAAATCAACGTTGTTCGGATTTGAAGGCTAAAATCTCTATCAGGAAAATGATTCAGTCAACATAGATTCATAAAAAAATCGTCCTTTCTGAAAATGAAGTTTTGTAACTTTTTTTACTAGATTGGACGATTTTTTCTGTGCTTTTAGAGATAGTTCTTAAAAGAAACGGCTATATTTTAAGTGCGAGATTGACGCAGAAGGCGGCGACTACCGCGGGATTTGAGACATCTTAAGTTGTTACATGACCGAAAAAGCAAAAGCCGCCCGAGAAAAAGGAGATGTCCAATTTATGGTATTCAAAAGCTAGATCTCATTCCATACTATTTTCCGATTACTCAAAATAAAATACTTTGTTTTGTTGATTATATTTAGAAAAACTGAAAAAATAATATGGAACGATCTAGAGGGATTGACATTGTTTTTCTAGATTACTAAGGTATAGATGTAAGATTAGCAATGAAATAAGGTTAAGAGATAAATATAGGGATCGTCTAAGAATATTTGACAGCGGTTTCCATGAGTGACATTAAAAAGTATGTAAGTGATTACTAGAAAGGACTGTGAGCAACATGGCGAAAACAACAGCACATATTATTTCCCATTCACATTGGGATCGTGAGTGGTATCTGCCTTTTGAGAAACATCGTTTTTATTTAGTGAAATTAATGGATGCTTTACTAGAAAAGCTAGAAAATGATCCTGAGTACAAAAGTTTTCATTTAGATGGACAAACCATTGCTTTGGATGATTATTTTGAGGTTCGACCTGAAAAATATGATTTAGTTAAAAAATACATCCAAGAAAAGAGAATTATTATCGGACCTTGGTATATTTTACAAGATGCTTTCTTAACAAGCGCTGAAGCAAATGTGCGTAATTTAGTTATTGGAATGAATGAATCGAAAAAATATGGACAATATTCCAAACTTGGTTATTTCCCAGATACATTTGGGATTTATGGACAGGCACCGCAAATATTAAAACAGGCTGGAATTGATACAGCCGCATTTGGACGCGGCGTAAAGCCAACAGGCTTTAATAATATGGTTAGTGATTCCGAGAATTTTGAATCTCCATATTCGGAACTAGAGTGGCAATCGCCTGATGGTTCGAGTGTGCTAGGTGTACTATTTGCCAATTGGTATTCAAATGGGAATGAAATCCCTTCCTCCAAAGAAGAAGCGGAAAAATTCTGGGAGCAGAAGCTAGCAGATGCTAAAAAATATGCTTCTACACCACATTTGCTTTATATGAATGGCTGTGACCATCAGCCATTGCAGAAGGATCTCCCGGAAGCGATTAAATTAGCGAATGAAATGTA
Source organism: Lederbergia galactosidilytica (assembly GCF_017873565.1). Lineage (GTDB taxonomy): Bacteria > Bacillota > Bacilli > Bacillales > Bacillaceae_C > Lederbergia > Lederbergia galactosidilytica. The sequence continues at coordinate 369,925 of NZ_JAGGKH010000001.1, read as the reverse complement.
TCCTGATATCGAATTCAAACACTCTAGTTTTGAAGAGTATATGGAAGAGGTGAAAAATAGTCTTCCTGAAAAGCTTCAGACAGTGACAGGAGAATTACGTAATCAGCGTACAGATGGTTGGTCTACTTTGGTGAATACAGCTTCCGCACGCATTTATTTAAAACAAATGAACCAATCTGCGCAAAATAAACTTGAGCGTTTAATTGAACCACTTGCTACATTTGCTTATATGAATGGTGAAGAATATCCAGAGGATTATCTTCGTTTTGCTTGGAAACAATTGATGCAAAACCATCCTCATGACAGTATTTGTGGTTGTTCGATTGATGAAGTCCATGAAGAAATGGTGACTCGCTTTAAGAAAGTAGATCAAATGGCAGACAAGCTTATTGAAGAGCAAACGGAAAAATTAACTGCGAAAATGAATACGACTGCGCCTGCTGAGTTTGATAACGCAATTCCACTGATTGTCATGAATACAACAGGTTATAAACGTCATACTACAATTGAAAAAGTAGTAGACTTGGAAAAAATATATTTTAGTGAAATGCCTTTTCCAGAAATACATGGCCATTTAACAGATAAATCATTACCAAAATTAACGGTAGTCAACGCAAATGGGGAGGAAATTCCTGCAACCATTGAAGAGCATGGAGTGGAATTCGGCTATGATCTGCCAGATGATAAATTTAGACAGCCACATTATGCTAAAAAGGTAAAAGTGATGTTTACAACAGATGAATTACCAGAATTCGGTTATGCCACTTACTATTTAGTAGAAAAAGAGCCAATGGTTTCTCCGCAAAAAATCTCTCAAGCGGGAAATATTCTGGAGAATGACTATCTTCGTGTAAGTGTTCATGAGGATGGGACATACAATGTGCTAGATAAAGTAACAGGACATGAACTAAAAAGTGTTGGAAGCTATGAAGATACTAGTGACATTGGCAATGAATATATGTTTAAAAAAGCAACAGGAGAAAAACCATATACAACAAAGGGTTTACAAGCAGATATAAGAGTCACAGAAAATAACTCATCAAGAGGAAGTATCGAGATTATTCATCAATTCAAAATTCCAGTTTCAGCCCATGAAGAGTTGGAGGCGTTGAAAGATCGACTTGTATGGCATAAAGATCGTGAAGCAAGACGTTCTGAGGAAATGACCACTCTTGAATTGAAAACGACATTGACACTAGATAAACATGCAAAAGGGCTTGCTGTAAAATTAGCATTTAATAATACAGCTAAAGACCATCGCTTGCGCGTTGTTTACCCAACCGGATTTACAACAGATCACCATTTAGCTGAAAGTGCTTTTGAGATTGTGAAAAGACCGAATAAACCGGAAGTTGAATGGAGTAATCCAAGCTTTGATCATCACCAACATTCATTTGCATCGTTATCAGATGGGCAAAATGGTTTAACAGTTGCGACAAAAGGTTTGCAAGAATATGAGATAGTAGAAGATAATACAACACTTGCTATTACAGTGTTACGTGCCGTCTCTGAACTAGGGGATTGGGGTTATTTCCCAACACCTGAAGCACAATGCTTAGGTAACCAAACAGCTGAATGGTATGTGATCCCACATGCAGGAGATGCAATTTCCGCTAAAGCTTATGAAGCAGCATATGATTTTCAAATTCCTGCTGTCTGTGTACAAACAGACATACATGATGGAGAATTAACAACAAACGGCCAATTTATTCAATGGGAAAGTAATGGACTTGTGCTAACAAGCGTAAAAAGAGGAGAAACAAGCAAGGATCTTTTCTTCCGAGTCTACAATCCTTCAAACGAAGAAAAATTACTTACCATTCAGCATCCTAATGATGTGAACTATTACGATAGTAATTTGATCGAAGAAAAACTAAACATGATTGGCGAAAAATATCAAGAACGACCAGTCGGAGCTTATAAAATTATAACTGTGGGTATGGAAGGGGCTAACTAAATCATGACAAATATTCCAGCTTCATTACAAGCAATTATTGACCAAGTAAAAACAGCTTTTCCTGGAGAAGAGAAACTGCATGAGATGTTTGCACAATGCTTTGTTAACACATATTCAACGACATTGAAACATCTAGATGATGGGACAACATTCGTTATAACAGGAGATATTCCTGCCATGTGGCTACGAGATTCTGCAGCCCAAGTTCGTCCTTATTTAATGGCAGCTAATGATGACCCAGCGATTAAAGAAATGTTGCTAGGGGTTGTCAATCGACAAATTCAATTTGTTTTACATGATCCATATGCGAATGCTTTTAATGATTCAGCAAATGGAAAAGGGCATCAAACCGACCAAACAGAGATGACTCCGTGGATTTGGGAACGTAAATATGAAGTCGATTCTCTTTGCTATCCGATTCAATTAGCCTATTTGCTTTGGAAATCGACAGGTGATACAAGCCATTTAAATGCAGATTTCCATGAAGCGATTCGAACGATTGTAAAGGTATGGAAGATTGAACAAGATCATGAGCAAAACTCCTCCTATCGTTTTGAACGTACAGAAGATCGCCCACAGGATACATTGATCCGTGATGGAAAAGGATCAAAAGTTGTACCAACTGGGATGACATGGAGTGCATTCCGCCCAAGTGATGATGCATGCACATACGGTTATTTAGTTCCAGCTAATATGTTTGCTTCAGTTGTTATGGGCTATGCTGCGGAAATCTGTCAGACTGTTTTACAGGATGAAGAGCTAGGCAAAGAATGTGCAGCATTGGGACAAGAAATCCGTGATGGCATTGAAACTCATGCGGTTATCGATCACCCGATGTACGGGAAAATTTATGCTTATGAAGTTGATGGAGCAGGTGGTTACCAACTAATGGATGATGCCAATGTGCCAAGTCTTATGTCCGCTCCTTATCTAGGATATTGTGATTTTGACGATGAAATCTATCAAAATACACGTAACTTTATCTTAAGTCGGGATAATCCATACTATTATGAAGGAAAGGCAGCGAGCGGAATCGGCAGTCCCCACACACCAGACCATTATATTTGGCATATTGCTCTTTCAGTACAAGGTATGACAAGCATTGATCAGAAAGAAAAAGAGGCGTTACTTCGTACACTCTTAAATACAGATGGTGGCACAGGGTTCATGCATGAAGGATTTAATGCCTCTAATCCGGAAGAATTTACACGCGAATGGTTTGCTTGGTCCAATACAATGTTTAGTGAATTTGTTCTTAGTTATATTGGAAAAACCGTTCAAGGAAGTCCTTTAAACGAGAAAAAATAACTGGATAAGATAGCTTGATCAGGGTCTTGGTTTAACGACACGACCCTCACGATAACGGTCCCCCGTCAAGTCTCTAATGTCTCGAGCATGACGGACGGCTCGACTCAAGGGTGAATGGCTCGATCCTATGCTCTAAGGCTTGCGCTCTGTCGTAATCGATTTGAAATCTAGTGACAATAGTTCGACTCTGGGTTTTGTTGGCGCAAAGGCGAGTCATAAATTCCGCCCCTAAAGATCTACAACTTGAGTTGTTGATTTTAGGGGCAGAATATATAGTAAACAATGTAAGAAAATATATGGAGGTTGGTCAGAAATGAAATTATTTCAAATTGTAAGTGAGTGGCTGCTCCGTTTGATATGGACCAACCTCTTATGGATTGGATTTACACTTCTCGGACTAGGTATTTTCGGAATCATGCCCGCCACTGTGGCAATGTTTACAGTTGTTCGCAGATGGACTATGAAAGACTTTGATACTCCAATATGGTCGTTATTCAAAACTACATATTTTAAAGAATGGAAAAAGAGCAATTTGATTGGCGTTATCTTTGCGTTGATTGGTGGCTTTCTTTTTCTAGATCTCAGTTTTTCTGAGCAGATGACAGGTTTTTTCTCGCTTTTTTTATATGTCTTTTTTCTCGTTTTATTTATGATTTACATCTTAACATTGGCATTCTTTTTCCCACTTTATGTACAGTATACATTTACGATTAAAGAGTATATTAAGCAATCCTTATTCCATGCGATTGCGAGTATAAAAGATATTATTATTCTTTTGCTTGGGCTTGCCTTCATCGTTTATCTCCTAGCAAAAGTTCCAGGGTTAATTCCGTTTCTAGGGGGAGTCCTTCCAAGTTATTGGATTATGACAATTTGTATGAAACGCTTCCGTAAAATGGAAAAAACAATAAAACTTAAGGAGTGATTAGTTTGTTTCTTACAGAAAATAAATTTGAAAATCGTATTCGCGAATTAGCTGATTTTCGTTATCGAGACAGAATCTCGATCAAAGACTTTATGATTCAAGAAGATGATGGGGAAATTGGTGCCTATCCCCCTGGACAATACGATCCTCAACAAAAAATGAGTTTAGGTGATTATTGGAAAGGACGAGACCGCTATTTATGGCTTCATACTACTGTGGTAGCTCATCAGCGATTAGCGGGAAAGCAATTAGTTGGCCTTTTCTCTTTTGGTCGTACAGGTGGTGGAAACAACTCTGGGTTTGAGTCATTACTATTTGTAAATGGTAAGCCTTATCAAGGGGTGGATTCCAATCATGAGGAAGTTTTATTTGACGAAGCCTATGCACAAGGTCCATTACGCCTTGACTTTCGTCTTTGGTCGGGAATGGAAGGGGGCGGCGTCCCGCGTGAACAAGAATATAAGCTGGAAAAAGCAGAAATTGCTTGGCTTGATTCAAAAGTCGATAATTTATTTTATACACTTTATGCTGCCTTTGAAATTCTTAAAGAGACAACAGAAGCAGACCCTGCTCACATTACGTTAAGCAAGCTGATCAGTGCTGCACTTAAGTTGATTGATTGGACAGAACCAGGGAGTGAAGAGTTTTACCAGTCATGTTATGAAGCGGAAGATCAACTTATGCAGGCTGTTGAAGCAATCGATCCTTCCTCCGAAATCACGATCCATGCTGTCGGCCACACGCATATCGATGTTGCTTGGTTATGGAGATTGAAAAACACTCGGGAAAAATCGGCTCGTTCATTTTCAACAGTCTTGAACTTAATGAAACGATTTCCAGAGTATTTGTTTTTACAAACGCAACCACAATTGTATGAATATATCAAAGCCGATTATCCGGAAATCTATGAACAAATGAAAGCTAAGATTGCGGATGGAAAATGGGAAGCTGCTGGTGCGATGTGGCTTGAGGCGGACTGTAATATCCCAAGTGGAGAGTCACTTGTACGTCAAATTCTGTATGGTAAGGAATTTTTCAAAAAAGAATTTAATGCAGATAGCCCATACCTCTGGTTGCCAGATGTCTTTGGCTATAGTTGGGCCTTACCACAGATTTTGAAAAAATCTGGGATTAAAACAATGATGACAACAAAAATTAGTTGGAACCAATATAACCGGATGCCACATGATACGTTCTATTGGAAAGGGATCGATGGTTCGGAAATTTTGACTCATTTTATTACGACTCCTGAACCTTGGAATGGACCAGATTCTTGGTTCTATACGTATAATGGCTTTATTACAGCGAAAACCGTTAAAGGAGCTTGGGAAGGTTACAGAGATAAAGAATTGACAAATGATCTCCTGGTTTCCTATGGCTATGGTGATGGTGGCGGTGGTGTCAATCGGCATATGTTAGAAATGAGACGCCGTTTTGATAAGCTTCCTGGTATGCCAAATGTAAAAACATCTACAGCAGGAGAATTTTTCGAAAAGCTTCATGCGAATGTGAAAGAATCGGATGGTTATATTCATAAATGGGATGGTGAATTGTATCTTGAGTATCACCGTGGAACTTATACAAGCCAAGCCTTTATGAAACAGATGAATCGCCAATTAGAGTTACAATATCGGCGCGCTGAAATCCTAACTAGTTGGCTATCGCAAACAGGAGAATGGCAAGGAAATGAGGCATTAAAAGAAGGTTGGAAAATCATTTTGCGCAATCAATTCCACGATATTATTCCGGGCTCTTCGATTACAGAGGTATACGAAGATGCAAGAAAGGAATATGAGGATGCTTTTGCTATTGTCGATCAAGTTGAAGCAGAGATCTTATCTCCGCTGTTACAGAGGATTGGTCAAGCTGTCACACTTTATAATGCATCCCATATGAAAGAAGCAAGAAATGTATGGATCCCTGAGCATGTAGAAGAAAATGGTATTTGGAAAACAGCGGACGGAATGATGTTGCCTGCACAAAAGCAAGCAAGTGGTTGGCTTGTGGAAGTGGACTCTCTTCCAGCCTTTGGTGCGAAAACTCTTTATTTTGAGGCTGATGCTAAGTCAAAGGAAACATCACCTTTCCAATATAAAGATAAGAAACTTGAAACACCTTTCTATACAGTGGAATTTAATCAATACGGTCAAATTTCACGCCTCTATGATAAAGAAGCGGAACGCTCCATCCTAGCGGAAGGAGAAAATGGAAATGTCTTACAAATCTTTGAAGACAAGCCACTTGCCCATGATGCATGGGATATTGATATCTTCTATCAAGAGAAAATGGAAGAAATTCGTCAGTTAGTCGAATTCGAGGTCGTAGAAAATGGTTCGCTTGCGATTGAAATTCAAGCGAAATGGCATTATCATAAATCAGAATTTACCCAGAAGATTACTTTCTATGCAAATGAGCGCCGGATTGATTTCAAAACAGAGGCTGACTGGCATGAGAAACATAAATTACTAAAAACTGCATTCCCTGTGGATATTCGTGCGACTGAAGCGACATATGATGTCCAATATGGGAATGTGAAACGTCCAAATCATTGGAACACAAGCTGGGATATGGCACGCTTTGAATCGGTGGGACACCAATGGGCTGATTTATCTGAAGCTGGTTTTGGGGTCAGTCTTTTGAATGATTCCAAATATGGCTATGATATTAAAGAGCACCGGATGCGTCTAACTCTACTAAAGGCTGCAACACATCCTGACCCACATGCTGATCAAGGGCATCATACATTTACGTATTCCCTTTATCCTCATACTGGTGATTGGCGTGAAGCAAAAACAGTAGAAAAAGCATGGGATTTGAATGACCCTGTAATGGTCCTCCAAGGTGAATGGAAAGATGAAAACTCCTTCTTAGATTTACACTCTGACCATGTATGGGTGGATGCAGTGAAGCCTGCTCAAGATGGCAAAGGTGTGATTGTGCGGGTTCATGAATATGAAGGACGGAGAGGAAAAGCAACTGTGCAAATTCATAAGCCAGTCGAGAATTGGATAGAAACTAATCTAATGGAAGAATCGATTGGAGAAGAGCAACAAGGTTCAACAATTGAATTTAAGATTAAGCCATATGAAATTAAGACATTTAGACTGCAAGTCAAATAGGTATAAAGTATTTGATGTACAAATGAGCAGATCCAATTGGATACTGCTCATTTGTCGTTTCCAAAAGTAAATAAAGAAAGAATTCTAGTTAATAAGATTGTTTAGTTAGTACAGTGAATATCAATAAAATCAACTACTATTCTATTATAGTAAATTTTATAATAAGAGTATGAAAGTGGTTTCAAAAGTAAGGAGGTTAGTGAAAAAGTGAATTTTATCAAAGACATTTATAAAAACCGTGTATGGCTTCTTATGGTTTTACCTGGCACAATTTGGTTATTACTTTTTGCTTACTTGCCGATGTTTGGTAACATTATTGCTTTTAAAAAGTTTCGAATAGATAGAGACGGCTTTTTTGCTAGCATAATGAACAGTGAGTGGATTGGATGGGACAACTTTAAGTACTTGTTTAGTACTGATAGTGCCTTTTTAATTACTAGGAACACAATATTATATAATTTAGCTTTTATTATTTTAGGTCTTTTAGCGGCTGTCACAACAGCGATTCTATTAAATGAACTAACACAAAAAAAGCTAGCGAAGTTTTATCAAACAGGAATGCTTTTTCCCCATTTTCTTTCATGGGTAATTGTAAGCTATTTCGTCTTTACCTTTTTAAGTCCTGACCAAGGATTATTGAACAATATTTTAGGCTGGTTTAATATTGAACCGATTTCTTGGTACAGTGATCCGAAGTATTGGCCAGTCATTCTTATATTTATGAGCCTTTGGAAAGGGATCGGATACGGTAGTATTGTTTATCTCGCTTCAATAGTTGGGATTGACAAAACTTATTATGAGGCAGCCATGATTGATGGAGCAACAAAATGGCAACAAGTGAAGCATGTTACATTGCCAATGATTAAGCCACTTATTGTCGTCCTACTCATTATGGATATCGGTAAAATTTTCAATTCTGACTTTGGTTTATTCTTCCAAGTTCCACGAGATTCAGGTGCACTTTATTCTGTTACAAACACAATTGATACGTTTGTTTATAGAGGTTTGATGTCATTAGGAGATATTGGAATGAGTACGGCTGCTGGCCTTTATCAATCAGCTGTAGGCTTTATTCTCGTCATCATTGCGAACTATATTGTAAGAAAAATTGACGAAGAAAGTGCTCTGTTCTAAGCTATGATTTGATGAAAGGAGGAAGGTCGAGATTATGAGTAAAAATAATAATGAACAATCTATTAGTCAGGTTGCACAAATGGATCAAGTGAATTTAAATGGAAACGTTATAAAGAAGCGGAAGAAGCACCGCGATTATCACAATTTCCATCCGGTTACAAATACTATTATGGCTATTATCTTAGGGATCTTTACGACCATGTGTCTGTTCCCTTTCGCTTACGTTATTATTATATCGTTTACAAGTGAAGAAAGTATTGTCAGGAATGGATTCCAATTGATCCCAGAGGCTTGGAGCCTTGATGCTTATAAATTCCTATGGAGTGTTAAAGATCAATTACTTCAATCTTATTGGATTACGATAGTTGTTACAATTGTAGGTACTGTTATCAGTGTAATGATGATCACTTTTTATTCCTATGCTATTTCTAGGCCACAATTTAAATACAGAAAGTTTTTCACATTTTTAGCTTTATTCACAATGCTATTTAGTGGTGGAATGGTTCCAACTTATATCGTAGCAACTCAATTTTTGGGAATTAAAAATACGATATGGGCTTTGATCTTACCGCTTGCGATGAACGCATTCTACATCATCATTATGAGAACCTTCTTCATAAGATCTGTTCCAGAAGCGATTTTGGAATCAGCGAGAATTGATGGAGCAAGTGAATTGAGATCGTTTTTCCAAATTGTGTTTCCGCTATCTTTACCCGGAATCGCAACAATTGCTTTATTTAGTACATTAGGGTATTGGAATGACTGGTTTAACGCCTTACTTTATATAGACCAGCCAAACTTAGTTCCATTGCAATCCCTATTGATGAAAATTGAAGCCAACCTCGAATTTATGAGGCAAAACGTAGAGATCAGCGCTATGCAATCAAGCTTATTTGATACCATTCCTGCTGATGCTGCAAAAATGGCTATGGTGGTAATCGCCACATTGCCAATAGCAGTTTCCTATCCATTTTTCCAAAAGTATTTTGTTGGGGGATTGACTGTTGGCGGCGTTAAAGAATAAATGGGTATCGAGAAAATAATGTGGAATATGATATAGCTTTTGAATAGCACAAATGGAATATGCCCTTCCGCGGGCGAGTGTCAAGTCTCCCTTGGCTATGCCTTCCCGGGCCTTGCCGCTCCTTACTTCCCGCAGGGGGTCGCGTCTATTCCATCTGCTAGGATCACTTATCGCTTTTCCACACTTGAATCGCATACCTAAATAAATCAAAAAGAAAAGGGGAGTTCAAAATGAAGAAGAAGCTTGTGCTACTATTAGTTTTGCTTCTTAGCCTTGGTACTGTTCTAGCTGCATGTGGAGGCGGTAACAAGGAAGGCTCAAGTAAGGGTTCTGATAGTGAGAAACCTTATGAAATTAAATGGTATACTATTGGTACACCACAAAAGGATGCTGAAAAAGTATTCGAAGAAGTCAACAAATATACGAAGGAAAAGATCAATGCGACTGTCAAATTGACACAAATTGATTGGGGAGATTATAACCAAAAAATGCAGGTTATTATTTCTTCCGGAGAACCATTTGATTTAGCTTATATTGATGGAGCTAACTATGTGCAATATGCTCAAAAAGGAGCATTTGAACCTGTTAATGATCTATTAGATTCTCATGGAAAAGAATTAAAGGAAACATTAGATCCTGCATTAATAGAAGGTGCCCAAGTTGATGGTACATTATATGGGATTCCTGCTAACAAAGAAGCAGCTAGACAAACTGTTTATACATTTAATAAGCGTTTAGTTGATAAATATAATTTTGATATTTCTAAAGTGAAGAATTTGGAAGATTTAGAGCCAATGCTAAAAGAAATTAAAGAAAATGAACCTGATATTACACCAATTGCAACCTTTAAGGCATTGCTTCCATTTGACTTTATCATGTCTGAAGAGCTTCCATTTGCTGTGCCATTTGAAGGAGATACAGACAAGGTTATTAATGCTTTTGATACAGATATAACAAAAGACATCTATAAAACAATGCATAAATATTTTAAAGCTGGTTATTTAAAATCAGATGCAGCTACAAGTAAGGATAGCTGGCCAATGGATGTAGAGAACTGGTTCGTTCGTACAGGTGGATCACAACCATATGCTGACTTACTATGGACTCGTTCAGCTAAATATGAGGTTGTTTCAGTACCTGCAGAAGACCCAGTTACTGTGAATACATCTGTAACAGGTTCTATCCAAGCGATTTCATCTACTTCAGCTAATCCTGAAAAAGTTATGGAATTCCTAAACTTGCTTAACACAGATCCTTACCTACGTAACTTAGTGGACAAAGGAATCGAAGGTGTCCATTATGAAAAGAATGATGATGATACAATTAAGGATCTTCCAGCACGTATAGAAAATTATAATATGCCTTCTTATTCTCTAGGAAACCATTTTGTTCTATATCTATATGAAGACGATCCAGCAGATAAATGGGAAAAATTCAAAGAGTTTAATGAAAGTGCAACAAATGCTCCAACCTTAGGTTTCCATTTCAATAGTGACCCAGTGAGAACTGAAGTTGCTTCCATTACCAATGTTTCAAATGAGTTTTACGATGCTTTGGCAACTGGTTCAGTTGATCCAGAAGAGTACTTGCCTAAATTCAATCAAAAATTGAAAGATGCAGGTCTTGACAAAGTAATGGATGAAATTCAAAGTCAATATGACGAATGGAAAGCTGAAAACAAATAAAAGATATCAAGCTGGATGAAAAGTCCAGCTTGATTTTTCATTTTAAGAGTAATCGGAAAAAGTAGGAAATGAGATATAGTTTTTAAAGATCGGAAATTGACTATGCTTCCTTACCGTCGGCGGCTAATGAAGAGCCTTGTACTATGTACACTTCGAAATATCAGCTAGCTGATCACTTTATATTTTTCATAAAGGTCGTAAATGGAATATACTTGTTGTAGTGAGCAAGTTAATTAGGTCGACGGAAACTTAGTCATAAAGATATACCATCACTGGATAGTGAGATGTATACTGTAACGACTAGTTAATATTAATCATCCACAGGAAATCTTTCAAATCGCAATTCTAAGATGCTCATTTAGTAAACGTTGTAAATTTCCTATGCAAAAGTCATTATGATGAATATTGGCTTTTACTGAAAAACGTCAATAACCTTGCTTTTTCAGGAAAACTTTTCGAAAATATACTTAAGGGAATAATTCTTCCCTAGCCCGAATAGCAAAACAGTGGACGGGGGCTAGCATTATGCTAATGAAATTTATTAAACGGATCAAGCATCATATATTTAATCGGTTGTTGCTGACGTCCTCTTTAACAATCATTGCTACAGTGGTTGTATTGATTGTGGTAATTTCAAATTATTATTCAGATCTCATTATTAAAAGAGAAATGGATTTAAATATTAGAACGCTTGAAAGAGTAGAAGATTATTTTATAAATAAAGAAGCAGATTGGAATGGGATCACTCGGACACTTTATGAAAAAGGAAGTCTAATCGATGATATTTCTTACGCACTTCATAATGATTATGAAGATTACCTAAAGTATCGGCTCGATAAATTTACAGGTCATCCTTCGTTTATTCCAAGTAATATTGATACCTATTTCTATGGATATTTTAGTCAAGATGATGATATTAATGCAGTTAGTTTATTGTCAGAGGATTTTTCTGACATTAGCTATTTATTTATCTATAATTATGGACGTTGGAATCAAAGTATTGCTAAGGAAAATGAAGAATCAATCGAAAATGAAAGCATTATCCCAGAAGATCGGATAGAAGATACATTTATCAAGCATATTGCCATAAATAACCCGGCGACATTGCAAAAAATGGGCGAACTTGTCATCTATTATTCCACTGAAGGTTTAGATAAAATTGTTCAGCGAGAAAATGCAGAAGTTAAATCATCTTTTTTCTTATTTAAAGAAGATGGACAATTAGTTTATGCTAATAATCAAAAAATCCCAGAAAAATTCGTTGAAAATCTTCCGAATGCAAATTACGAGAATCAAGTGAAATGGCAAGGCGATACCTATTATGTCAATTCCATTAAAGGTATTGGTCAATATACGGCTTTTACAGTTATTCCTCATAAAGAAATGAATAAATTAACGGTTGTAAAAGGAACGATGTGGCTGTTAATTATTCCGTTTATTACGATTGCCATTATACTCACTTACTCTTTTATGCGTAATTATTCGGCGCGCATAAGAAGAATTGATGCCTCTATCCAAGAAGTGCAAAAGGGAAATTTAGCGATTCGAATTCCGGAATCGAAAAAAGAGGATGAATTGGCAACTATTGCTTCCAGCTTTAATGCGATGTTAGACGAATTAAATGAATATATCGAGAGAGTCTATGTTTTAAATTTGAAACAGAAGCAAGCAGAGTTAAAAGCTTTACAATCACAAATTAATCCACATTTTTTATTTAATACTTTAGAAGTGATTCGGATGACAGCGGTTGTAGACGGCTCGAAAACATCGAGTAAAATGATTTACCATCTATCAAGATTATTGCGCTATTCTCTTGAATCGAAAGATATGGTTCCTTTACAAGTAGAGATGGAAAATGTCCAACAATATTTACAGCTTGTTCAACTGCAACATCCTGATAAATTAACGGTTCTCTTTGATATCCCTAGGGAAATCGAGAGAACCCCGATTCAAAAATTGGTACTCCAACCGATCGTAGAGAACTATATTGTCCATGGATTTCAAAAGGATCGAAAAGATAATCGATTAGAAATCATCGCAAAACAAGAAATAGATCATATTCAGATAGTGATTCAGGACAATGGAAAAGGCATTCAAGAAGATAGGCTGAACACAATTCTTGAACATATTAATGATGAAGAAGGGGAGAACATGAATTCAATTGGTATGAAGAATGTTCATCAGCGTTTAAAATTAAAACATGGTAAAGGGTATGGCCTAACTATTGAAAGTAGAGAAAATCAGGGGACGAACATCACCCTTATCATCCCAAGAGGAGGGGATGAAATTGTATAAAGTCTTATTGGCAGATGATGAACCTTTAATTACAAGGGGATTAGGGGCGCTTATTGATTGGGAAGATTATGGATTTGAGATTAAGCATATTTCGGAGGATGGAGAAGATGCTTTAGCATTTATTCGAGAAAACCCGATTGATCTTATCGTAACGGATATTATCATGCCGAAGCGTACAGGCCTGTCGCTATTTGAAGAAGCGAAGAAAATCCGGCCACAAATTAAATGTATAGTTTTATCAGGTTATGAAGAATTTGATTATGTTAAAAAAGGTATGATACTAGGCATTGAGAACTATCTAGTGAAGCCTGTTGATGAAGATGAATTGTTGAAAACCGTTCAGACTGTAAGTGAAAAGTTAGCGGCTGCTCGAGAGGCAACCGAAGACGTTGCTTTCCATACTTTAAAAGATAATACATTATGGCGTTTATTGAATGGTGAAATCAATAAAAATGAATGGGAACAACGCTTGTCTTTATATGGAATGAGTAGTTTACGCCCATTTTATAATGTATCGACATTGGAATTCGCCAATATAGCTGATACAGAAATAAGTGTTGAACTGCGAAAGAATATTGAAAACGATTTTTCTGCACACTGCTTATTAAGTCCTGATCAAGAATTATTGATTATTTTGGATGGAAAGGCTCCTGCAGACCTTTATCAAACAAACCAGGAACTAGCTCATTATCTGCATGAAAATTGCCCTGAAATTGGTACTTTTTATTTATCAATGGGGGATCCAGTAGATTCAATGGAAGGATTAGGAGAAAGTTATTTCCAAGCACGTGAATATTCACTATACCAAATTTGTCTTGAACCTAACACAGTCATTTCTAGCCAAGTCCACGTGGATCGGCAAACATTATTAAAAAACCAACAAACCTATAAAGCGGATATTGTAAAAAGAATTCTTGATTCAGATGAAAAAGTAGAAGAAGGAATCGAACAATTTTTTCAAACTTTAACGCAGCACACCAAATTTCTTGCACCTGCTGTTGCCAGAAAATATACGATTGATCTGATTGCCTATATCCATCATTCCATTCAAGATGTAAAACATTATAATCATACCGCAGCTATTGAGAAATTAGTATATGCGACAGATTTACAACAAATCAAAAGCATTTTATTAGACTATTGCCAGGAATTGGTGGCAGCAATTGAGAATCAACAAGATTCGAGAAGTCCGATTGTCCAAAATGTCTTGGATTATATGCATGCCAATTATAATGAAGAGTTATCGTTGAAAACTTTGAGTCAACGATTTCACATTAATCCTATTTATCTTGGTCAATTATTTCAAAAAGAAATTGGTGTTGTTTTTTCGGAATACATCAACCATTTTCGCTTAGAAAAAGCGAAAGAATTATTAAAAACAACCCATCTACGTGCGGGTGAAATTGGCAAAATGGTTGGCTATTCGGATACTGCTTATTTTTATAAGCAATTTAAAAAACATATCGGTGCAACACCAACAGAATGGCGAAATTTAGGATGATAAATAAGAGACAAGAACAAATGTATTTTTATCAAAGCAAGTTACACTACGCGTTTCTCGGCCCCAGCTCAAATAACGGATTGTAGCAACTTGGGCTAGCGCTAGGATATGAACTAAGGACTCCCACTAAGCCCTTAGTTCATTTTTTTATTTGTCCACCTGTAAAGTTTCAGTGTTGCTTTGCCTTTCCAACGAAGATTATTTTATTGTTAGAATGGTTTCCTTGAGATTGATAGAATCATTTCCTACCATTATTTTTATATGGCCTGGTTCCACAACAAACTTCATTTCATAATTCCAAATAGCAAGATCATCTTTCTTTAATTGCAGTGTCACGGTTTTTTGTTCATTCGCCTCCAACCAAATTTTCCGGAAGCCTTTTAATTCTTTTACCCTTCTGGTAATACTTGCTTCCATATCTTTAATATATAGTTGGACAACTTCCGCGCCTGCTACTGATCCTATATTTTTCACATCCACCTGTACATCAATGACAGCACCGGCGTTGATTTGATCAAGTGTAATAGTGGAAGGACTGATCTGAATATTACTCACTTCAAATTGTGTATAGCTTAGACCATATCCAAATGAATATAAAGGAGAGGCAGGTGAATCTATATACTGAAGTTCTCTCCCTTGGTCTTTTTGATTGTAATAAACTGGTAATTGCATGGATGACCGTGGTAAGGATACCGATAATTTTCCACTTGGATTGACAGCACCAAATATGATTTCGGCAAGAGCTTGTCCACCTTCTTGTCCAGGATACCATCCACAAAGAATGGCAGAGCAATCGTCAACAATGTTTGTAATCGCGTGTGGACGACCCTGAATTAAGACCGTTACAATTGGTTTTCCAGTTGCGGCGATTTCCTTGACTAATAATTCTTGGACACCACCTAGTCTTAGATCAGCAAGGTCAACTCCTTCTCCACAATCCATATCTGTTGGATTACCCGAAACAATTGCAGCGCCGTTAGAATCAAATTCAAGATCAAAGTTGCGCATACTGCTACCACCTAAAGCAAGAATAACAACATCGGATTTTTTAGCAGCGTTTATTGCTTCCGCAAATCCTTCTGTGGAATTTCCGCGGACAGAACAACCTTTTGCATAAACAACTTCACCTTCAGCAATCTCTTGTATGCCTTGAAGAATAGTTCTGCCTTTGCCATCCCGTTGAATGGCAGTATAATCTCCAAGCTGATTGTAAATTTGATCTGCATTCGGTCCGATTACGGCGATTCTTTTCGTTTGTTTACTTAATGGTAAGAGGTTATCTTGATTTTTAAGTAAGACAGCTGATTCTCTTGCAACTTGAAGGTTCGTCTGTCTGAAAGATTCACTCCCTACAATTTGTGTAGAAAGGTTTTCCGCTGTATAAGGTTGTTCGAATAAACCTAGGGAGAATTTTAAGTGTAAGACTCTTCGTACAGCTCGATCAATGATTGCTTCTGGGACTAGTCCTCTTTCGACAGCCTTTTCTAAAGTGGTGAAAGAAGTATCCCATAGACTTAAATCAACACCAGCTGAAAGGGCCATTGCAGCCGCAGATTCATAATCTCCAGCAAGTTGGGTTAAGCGATCGACCGCAACCCCATCTGCCATAACAATACCTTCATATCCCCATTCATCACGAAGAATACCTGTCAGCAGTTTTGCATTTGCATGACAAGGAATTCCATCAATTTCATTATAAGCAGCCATACATCCAAGGGCTCCAGCTTCTACGCCAGCTTTCATTCCGGGTAAATGGATTTCGCGTAATTCTCTTTCACCAATATTCGCAGGACCGGCATTATGGCCACCTTGACCTTCACCTTGCCCACTAAAATGCTTCAACACCGCAATGATTTTATTCTGTTGGGCTAGTTCTGTACGCTCGCCTTGCAGTCCTTTTACTGCGGCACTCGTCATTTCTGCAGCTAGATAAGGATCTTCACTATAACACTCTTCAGCTCGTCCCCATCTAGGTTCCCGTAAAATATCTAAGGTAGAAATTAAGCCTAAATGAGCTCCCCTTGAACGGACTTCAGCTGCAACATAACTATATGCTTCTTCCATTAGTTCGGGATTCCATGTACTACCAGCTCCGATATTTGTCGGGATCAGAGTTCCATCTAAAGCCTGATGGCCATGTGGACACTCTTCTGATAATAGAACTGGAATGCCTAAACGAGTATTCTCAATAATATATTGCTGGACCTTATTAGCCCATTTGGCATTTTCATCAGTTGGGATACCATTTTCATAGGTTACTGCTGACCAGGGATCTGACCGAAATAAGCCGTACAAAGCGCCCATTCCATCACCAAATGCTACTTCTTCTTTAAATGATTCTGTTAATTCAATCCCGTCTTCTGTTTTTTGATATGCCTCCCAGCCGTACATTTTTTGATTCAGTTGGCCGACTTTTTCTTTTAATGTCATTCTGGATAATAAATCCTCTATCCGTTCTTCTATCGGGAGTGAGCGATCTTTATATTTCACGTATTTCACATCCATTTATATTTATTTTAAATATCAATTTCATAATAGAGATTTTAGCATTCAAATCCGAACAACGTTGATTTACGCTTGAGGTGGACGCTTTCCGGGGGGGGGGCGGTGAGCTTCGCTATGTGAGCTGTCACGCTAATCCCCCTGGAGTAGCCACCTTCCGCTCCAATTAACTAAGTTAAGGAAATACATTGACTAGCAATTCAATGCCATCTAACAAAAAAGTTCGTGTATTGATCATTAATAAGCAATTATGAAATTGACTCAACTAAAAGCTATTTCTGCAAACGCATCGTCTTCACTTCATAAGGTTTGTATTTGTTTCGGACTTGTCCGTTGATGACAGGCATATTTGCCATATGCTCTTCTAATAAGTTCGTTTCTTCTACCGCATTAATTGGAATCTGTAATTGTAGATTTGCTTCTTCTCTGCCACCGGTAGATTCATAAAGTCTTATAATGAGCCCATTATCATCTTCAGCAGGTTTAATTGTATCCAATACAACATGCTTGGCTTGGGATTTTACAAAGCTATGATGGCTTGGTAAATTCCCTTCATGATGATCTGTTTTGATGACAGTAACAGGATGATTTAACTCATACCCTTTCCTTGTAATATTCGCATCACGCCAATTGCCGCGATGTGGGTACAAAGAATAGGTGAATTGATGTGATCCTATATCGGCTTGTGAGTCAGGCCATTTTGGTGCACGCAATAATGACAATCTTAATAAATGATTTTTCACATCATATCCATACTTACAATCATTTAATAAACTAACCCCATAATTTCCTTCAGATAAATCGGCAAACCGATGACCACACACTTCATATTGGGCTGTTTCCCAACTTGTATTATTATGAGTCGCTCTCTCAACAGTTCCAAAAGGAATTTCAAAAGTAGCTTTATCCGTTATAATATCAACAGGGAAAGCAACTTTTAATAATTTATGTTCTTCTTGCCATTCTACATTTGTTTCAAAATCGATCCGTTTTGAATGGTGATGGAAAATAACATCTTGTTCGATAAAAGAGTTGGAAACAGACCATTTGAAACGTAAAATATCTTTTGTGCGTCCTTTTTGCATGACTTCAACAGACTGTAATTTCACGTGGTCAGCCACTTGGCTTTCAAAGCGAGGATCGATGTCCCAGGCATCCCATAAAGGTGGACGGTCATGGAAAAATTGCAGCTGATTAGCTGTTTCTCCAGGCTTCACTACTTCTCTATCTTCTTGTTTATCATATAAACGAGTGATTTCTCCATTGGCATTCCATTCTACTTGATAAATTTCAGTTTCCCAGTGCCCAGTGAATGTCGGCTTTTCAAGTTGATGATCACTATTAGTTTCTTTCAACCAAATGGTGCAATAGCCCATTTCTGGGATCATTGGGACATGGATAGACATTTCCGCTTGTTTTTCATCTATAGAACGAAGATCACATTCTAACAAATTCCCTTGCTCATCATAAGCGCTCATTGTGAATAGCTCATTTCCACCTTTGACCGCTACTGTTTCCGCTCTTGTCCATGACAAACTATTAAAGATGACAATCGGAGTACCGTCTCCATTTGTATCAATTTGTTTTTCCAATATTTGCAGTGCTTGGTCTTTTGCATGATGACCGATATGGAAAATTTCCTCATAATCAGCTTCCGATTTTTCATATACTTCTGGAATTGAAGTTCCTGGAATAATATCATGGAACTGATTGAATAATAGTAGTTTCCAACCATCATGTAAATCTGCTAATTGTTGGTTTTGGTTAAAGTATGTTGCAAAGCTTCCCCAAATTTCCGCTTCGCGGTATAACACCTCAGCTTGACGATTCCATCGTTTATTATGGGCCTGGGTGGTGTAGGTGCCACGATGGAGCTCAAGATACATATCTCCACTCCAAGATGGAAGGGCAGGATTAGCTTCCTTAATTCCATCAAAAAACGCATGAGCTGTACTAAATGTGCTACTTGGTAAGCCTGGGAGATTTTCAGAGCGTTCAACGTATTGGACCATTTCTCTCGTTACACCGCCACCACCATCACCATGGCCATAAAGTAGCATCTGCTCGGGATGTACCGCTTTTTGCTTATAACTATCCCAGTGTTCTTTAATTTCTTTCGGATGTGTATATTCGTTCACACCGTGATTTAAATAGGAGATAATACTAGTTCCGTCGATTCCCACCCAATGAAAGAGGTCATAAGGAAATAGGTTCGTATCATTCCAATTCATTTTAGTAGTCATGAAATATTCCAGTCCGGCCTTTTTTAATAATTGGGGCAAGGAAGCACAATAACCAAATGTATCGGGAAGCCATTCGATCCGCGGCTTAATGCCAAATTCCTCTTGGTAAAATGTCATGCCATAGAGTAATTGCCTAACAAGGGATTCACCAGAAGGAATATTCAAGTCTGGTTCCACCCACATACCGCCAACAAGTTCCCATCTCCCTGAAGTAATATGCTCTTTGACCCGCTCGTAAATAGAAGGGTAATGTTCCTTTATGAAATCAAAAGCTTGGGGCTGACTTTGCACATAGCCGAATTCAGGAAACTGATCCAGTAATGTACTCATAGTAGAAAAGGTTCGACTACATTTTCGGACAGCTTCTTTTGCTGGCCATAGCCAAGCAAGGTCAATATGAGATTGACCAACCATATGAATTTTTCCGGCTGCAGGATCTGCTGACATTTTCAATTCCTTCAGCAAGTTTTCTTCTTTTGTACGGACCCATTCTTGGTTATGTAATTGCTCTCCAGGCTCATGAAGAACTTGTTCTGCTAAAGATGTCAAAGCCTTTATAATTTTATCTTTTCTCAGATCGCCCTCTGGTAATAACTGGGCTGTTTCAAAATAGGTTTTTACTGTGATGAGCAGATCTTCTACAGCTGTATTCATCCAGACCAGTCTACTTTGTAATAGTGATAATGGTGCAGGACTATGTTCAGCAGGTTCATTTTGAAAATTTAAACGATCAACAACTTGGGCAACAGGGTTAAATAATTCGATTTGTACTTGATACGTAAGCCTGTCTTGTTTTTTGGGAAAGGGGACAAAACTACGATTGCGATCAATTCCATGATAGGGCTTACCATCAATGGATAATAAAGCTTCATGATTCGTTTTTACATTGGGTTGGCCAACAAGAAATTCCAATCCGATCTCTTGATTGATCCATTCAGTTGGAACGGTAATCGTATTTTCAAGAAACATTGTCTCACCAGAAACAATGAGATGGTCACCAACATTGATAGTTTCTGTTTCTGTATTTTTAAATTTGTATTTTACTGGTTCCGTATATTCTGCACGCTTTGTTTGCCAGTTTTCTATTGAAATAGAATCTCTTGTCTGAAATTCACTTAGGCGACTAAGTAAGTGGTTAATATTATACACTGGTCATGACTCCTTTTTTTATGTATTTGAAAGGGCTTTACAAAAATGATAGAACAAGTTGGGGTCTATTCTATTTAGTAGAGTAGACTTTTGAGTTTTCCTACTGACCGAGAATGGATGAATTACTTTTAAAAAGGATCTCGAAGCTATTATAGGTTTTATCCGCTTATATTGCTATGGAACTTTATTAAGATTTTATGTTTTTTTATTAAAGCTTTTATTTTTTCAGGTAAAGTTATTTTTCTCCAGTTTCTTTTCATTTAGAGGGTGGGATATAATTAGATTGAATCAATAAGTTTCTAGAAATAGAAACATTTTAAAAATATACTAGGAAAATTATTATGTAGTTTATCGGAACCGCATACATTGGTAATTCATTTAAAAAGTAGTAACCGTATTTATGGTGGTTGAGAACGATGTACTTTAAGTACAAGAACATAGAAAAGGGATTCTATGTGAAAATAGGAGGTCTTTAAAAATGACAAAACAATTCTATCAATTTCCAAAAGATTTTTGGTGGGGATCTGCTTCCTCGGCGACACAAATGGAAGGTGCGGCACATGAAGGGGGAAAAGGTGAAAACATTTGGGATCATTGGTATAAAGAAGAGCCAAATCGTTTCTTCGATGAGGTAGGACCAGAAAACACATCTAATTTTTATCACCAATATAAAGAGGATATTCAATTAATGAAAGAGCTTGGCCATAATAGTTTTCGACCATCGATTTCTTGGTCAAGATTAATTCCTACTGGAGATGGAGAAGTCAATCAAGAGGCTGTAAGATTTTATCGCGATGCTTTCCAAACGATGCGGGAAAATGGGATTGAGCCTTTTATTAACCTATATCATTTCGATATGCCGATGTCGATGCAAGAAAAAGGTGGCTGGACAAGCCGTGAGGTCGTAGAGGCATATGTGCGTTATGCAAAAATTTGTTTTGAACAATTCGGGGATTTAGTGACAAAATGGTTTACACATAATGAGCCAGTTGTACCAGTTGAAGGTCAATATTTATATGGTTTTCATTATCCTGCTGAGCTTGATTTTAAGAAAGGGGTACAGGCAGGTTTTCATGCTGTTTTAGCTGGGGCAAAAGCAGTTCAAGCGTTTCGTGATGGTGGGTATGCAGGGGAAATTGGTGTGATTTTAAATCTTACACCATCTTATCCACGTAGCCAACATCCAGAAGACTTAAAAGCTGCCCATATTGCGGATCTTTTCTTCAATCGTTCATTTCTAGATCCATTTGTAAAAGGAGAATTTCCAGAAGATCTAGTTAAGCTTTTAGATGAGGAAGGATTTACGCCTGAGGTATTGGAAGGTGATTTGGAACTGATCGCTAATAATACAGTTGATCTACTAGGAATTAACTATTACCAACCACGCCGAATTAAAGCAAAAGAAAATATGCCAAATTTACAGGCCCCGTTTTTACCGGAAAGATTTTTTGATTATTTCCATGAGATGCATGGACGGAAAATGAATAAGTATCGCGGCTGGGAAATCTATGAAAAAGGTATTTACGATATTTTAGTGAATGTTCGCGAAAATTACGGTAATATTCCCTGCTTTATTTCCGAAAATGGTATGGGTGTGGAAGATGAAGGACGTTTTATCGATGAAAACGGCCAAATTCAAGATGATTATCGAATCGAATTTTATAAGAGCCATCTTAAATGGGTTCATAAAGCTCTTGAAGAAGGAACAAATGTTAAAGGCTACCATGTTTGGACATTTATCGATAACTGGTCATGGTTAAATGCTTATAAAAATCGTTATGGTCTTATTTCACTAGATCTAAACAATAACTTCAAACGCACGATCAAAAAAAGCGGCGAATGGTATCGTTCCGTCTCTGAGCAAAGTGGGTTTGAGGAATAGAGGATGCAACAAAATCCGGAGAAGACTAAATGCCGGCAATGAGGTGTATTGAATATGAGGAAATTTTTAGTTTTAGATATAGGTGGGACCTCGATCAAGACTGCGGTCATGAATGAGCGGGCTGAAATATTATCAGAGAAAAAACTCCCAACACCTGCTACAGGAGATGGGGCCATATTCAAAGTAATCCGCGAGATTTTCTTTAAACAGAAGGAAATTTATCCTGAACTCAGTGGGCTCGCTTTAAGTATTCCTGGAGCGGTAGATGTGGAAACTGGATATGTGTCATATGCTGGCGCTGTACTGGATGTGATTGGTGTAAAGATAAAAGAGGAGCTAGCTGATCTTGGTGTGCCAGTCGAGGTAGAGAATGATGCAAATTGTGCGGCCCTAGCAGAGAAATGGAAAGGAAATGCCCAAGATTGTGAGAACTTCCTTTGTGTCACAATTGGAACAGGAATCGGTGGAGCGATTTTTAGTCGCAATGAAATTGTCCATGGGGTAGAAGGGATGGCAGGAGAATTTGGCTTGATGATGCTGGATACACATGCGGATATCCCAGAATTATTAGAGCAACGTAATTTCAGCCGCTATTCTTCCACTTGGAATATGGTTGCCCGCTTAAATAAGCATTTTGGTGAGGAGAAAACAGGAGAAGAATGGTTTGAATTGTATGATGAGCAGAATGCAGAGGTGATGGAAATCATTCATTCTTTTTATGATCGACTTTCCATTGGTATTATCAATTTGATGCATATTTTCGCTCCTGAAAAGATTGTCATTGGTGGGGGAATTAGTAGTCGCCCTGAGCTAATTCCTTATGTGAAAAAGCAGATTGCCAAAGTGCCAACCGCGATCGCCACTAAAATGAAAATACAAGAATGTAAGCAAAAGAATAAAGCAGGCCTAATAGGTGCTCTTTATCATTATCAAAAAATGAATGAGTGCTGATTTTTAACCCTATATTTATGTTAATATAGGTGTAATCATATTAATGCATGTTCAAATAGGAGAGTAGAAGAAATCACTTGTCTTGCGGTGATAGGCCATAGTGAGATCGCTAACTTTTGCATTAACTAAGGATGTTTGCGGAATTTAGACAAACTCTTCTGCCTTGAGTTGTGATACATGGCGAACTATTTGAACAACCTCTATAAATACATTTGAGACGGAGTGTTAGCATATGCTTGGAGCTATTGAAGCAGGCGGTACAAAATTTGTTTGTGCAGTAGGGAAAGAGGATGGCACATTAATTGAACGGATTCAACTTGATACATTGACTCCGGAAAATACGATACCTCATGTGATTGAGTTTTTTAAAAAACATGAAATTGAAGCATTGGGTGTTGGTTCCTTTGGACCAGTCGATATTGACAAAAATAGTGCGACATACGGGAATATCACTTCAACCCCGAAACCGGGATGGAAGGATTATCCCTTTCTACAAACACTAAAGGACGCTCTACACGTGCCAATGGAATTTAACACGGATGTGAATGCGGCTGCCCTAGGTGAAGTGATGTTAGGAGCTGCGCAAGATGTGGATAGTTGTTTATACATAACGGTCGGCACAGGTATTGGTGCTGGTGCGGTTGTACAAGGTGAACTTTTGCAAGGGCTCTCCCATCCAGAAATGGGGCATATCTTAGTGAGAAGGCATGCTGATGATCAGTATGAGGGATTCTGCCCTTACCATGGTGATTGCTTGGAAGGCATGGCAGCAGGACCAGCCATTGAAAAGCGCTGGGGGAAAAAGGGTGTGGAACTTCAAGACGAGCAGAGAGTTTGGGAACTGGAATCTTATTATTTAGCCCAAGCCTTGATGCAGTTCATCTTAATTGTTTCTCCGAAAAAAATTATTATGGGTGGCGGCGTCATGAAGCAAAAGCAACTATTCCCACTCATTCAAGGAAAAGTCCAAGAATTATTAAACGGATATGTAGCGGTCCCGCAAATTTTGGGAAATATTGATCAATACATTGTTCCACCTGGACTTGGCGACGATGCCGGCATTACAGGTGCGCTTATGCTTGCTAAACGTGCGTTAGAAAATTAATGTTTTACTTTTGGGAAAGGGATAGGACTTTAAGTTCTATCCTTTTTAGATAGGAAATCATAAATGATTGCGTATGAGCGAAGAAGCCCATACTTGTGCTAGGAAACCCATAACTTGGTGGAGAACCCCATACTTATGCCAGGAAGCCCATAACTTGGTGGAGAACCCCATACTAGGTTTGGGAAACCCATAATTAGGAGAAGAACTTCATTTAAATCCTGAGAAGCCCATACTTGTGCCGAGAACCCCATACTTCGAATAAGGAAACCCATACTTTGGCTTAGAAGCTCATATTCGTGCCGAGAACCCATACCTAAGATGAGAACCCGATATTTGAAATGAACACCCCCATACTCATGCGAGGCTCCATTCCTAAATCGTGCTCCGAATGCCAAAAGCAAAGAACCCCATTTCTCAAATGAGGTTCTTTCTTAACGTGGTGGCATGTCGGTTTCTAAATATAGCTTTTCTCCTTCTAAAATGTCTGCCTGGGCATTGGTCATGTCGGTGATCCAGTCGGTAAAAGCAGGTACATCAGCATCTTTTACATAGACATCAAAGGTGACGGTGTCAGCGTAGTGAATTTCTTTTAGGGGATAGATGGAACCCCGTAATTCATTTTCAAGCTTGCCGAGCCAAGTATAATCAACTTTTACATGCATAATCGTAGTTCGTTTTCTTTCCACAACTCCAACCGCGTTTAATCCTTCAGAAGTTGCCCCTCCATAGGCACGGATGAGACCACCAGCCCCAAGTTTGATTCCACCAAAATATCTTGTTACGACAACAACTGTATCTTTTAATTCGCGCTTTTTTAATACTTCTAACATCGGAACGCCAGCAGTCCCACTTGGTTCTCCATCATCATTTGCCTTTTGAATTTGGTCTTGCTCCCCAATCAGATAGGCGGAACAATTATGGGTTGCACTCCAATGTTGTTTCTTAATTTCTTGAATAAAATCTTGAGCTTCTTCCTCCGTTTCCACTCTAGCAAAATGGGCAATAAATCTTGATTTTTGAATGACGATTTCATGTTCGCCACGCTGCTTGACTGTAAAATAGGATGGAATAGTTTTCATTCTGGCCTCCATATTTATGATAAAGTAATTATAGTAAGGTATAGTGGACAATCGTGAAATTTCTTGCACAAATCCTCTGTTCACCTACTAGGAATAATCCCATTTAATAGAATGGTTTTGAAATTGTCCATATAGATTAACTATACCATAGATATGAATGAAAGCCTAAGACAAGGGGGCTATGCTGTAGATGACAAGTCTATTTAATTCTCAATTGAGTGAAAGGGATTTCGTACCCAAAATAAATGCTTATTATTTTAAACAATGGTCTGAGTATGAAATGGATTTTCACTCTCATAAAGAAGTAGAAATTATGTATGTAATCGATGGAAAATGCATAGTCGAACTAAAAAAAGAGGGGCATCTCTTAAAAAAGGGTGACTTTATTTTACTTGATGCGCATGTACCACATCGTTTAATTGTTGGAGCAAATGCTCGATGTAGAATGTTAAATATTGAGTTTACATTTATGAAGAAAGCGGATCGGCTTCCAAGTGTTCGGGATCTAATAAAGAAAAACGAGGTATTTGCTAAATTTTTAACTTTGAATAAAGCATATCTCGTTTTAAAAGATTCTGATCAAATTTATCATACTCTTAAAAATATCGTACTTGAAAGTGACAAAAAACAAGATTTGATGGTTCATCTTCTGTTATCTCAATTATTAATTCAATTAGCGAGAATGGCGCTAGAAAGCAAGGAAGAGGATCAGCAAACAAATCTATACATCAATCAGGTATTAGCATTTATTCACCAACACTATGATCAAGACATTCAGGTAAAGGATATTGCGGAGGAGGTTAATCTTCATCCTGGTTACCTACATCGTATTTTTAGAAGGATAATGCAGACTTCGCTGATGGATTACGTAAATTCTTTTCGAATGGAAAAAGCGAAAATGTTATTGGGTGACACAGAAATTCCGATCATTGAAATTTCCCAATATGTTGGGATTAATAGTAGTCAATATTTTAGTCAAGTGTTTAAAAAATATACTGGCAACACTCCAGTGGCCTATAGGCGTTCTTCTATCCGTACGATAGAAAAATGGAATAAAGGTTAGAATTTTAAACAAGTATACTTAAAGAAAGTGATGAAGATACAAGCACCTAAACTTAAAGATTGGTAAACTTTCGGTAATACTTAATTTAAGGGAGTGGTCCAATGTCATTTAAAGTAGCTTTTATTGGAGCAGGTAGTATTGGATTTACAAGGGGGCTAATGCGCGATTTATTAACAGTGCCAGAATTTCATGATATTGAAATTGCTTTTACGGATATTAATGAACGTAATCTTGAGATGGTGACACAGCTCTGCCAGCGGGATATTGATGAGAATGGCTTGCAAATCAAAATCAAGTCTACGACAGATCGGCGAGAGGCATTTAAAGATGCGAAATACATTTTCTCCGTCGTGAGAATTGGTGGACTTGAAGCTTTTCAAACCGATATTGATATTCCGTTAAAATATGGAATTGATCAATGTGTCGGGGATACGCTATGTGCAGGTGGGATTATGTATGGGCAACGCGGGATTGCTGAGATGCTCGCTATTTGTAAGGATATTCGTGAAACCGCTGCCCCTGATTGTTTACTACTTAATTACGCCAATCCAATGGCTATGATGACCTGGGCTTGTAATCATTATGGTGGTGTCAATACAATCGGTCTCTGCCACGGTGTCCAAGGTGGTCATTGGCAGATTGCGGAAGCCTTTGGGTTACCGAAAAAAGAAGTAGACATTATTTGTGCTGGGATTAATCATCAAACTTGGTATATCAGTATCAAGCATAAGGGTGAGGATTTAACAGGGAAATTATTGGAAGCTTTTGAACAACATCCTGAATTTAGTAAAACAGAGAAAGTTCGAATCGATATGTTGCGCAGGTTTGGCTACTATAGCACGGAATCCAATGGACATTTAAGTGAGTATGTTCCGTGGTATCGTAAGCGCCCAAATGAAATCAAAGATTGGATTGACTTAGGATCATGGATTAATGGGGAAACCGGTGGCTACTTACGGGTCTGTACAGAGGGCAGAAATTGGTTTGAAACAGATTTTCCAAACTGGTTAAAAGAAAAACCAATGGAGTTTATTGCAGATAACCGTAGTGAAGAACATGGTTCCTATATTATTGAGGGACTAGAGACAGGACGGGTATATAGAGGACATTTTAATATGGTAAATAATGGAGTGATTGCTAATTTACCAGCAGATGCGATCATAGAGGCACCAGGATATGTTGATCGAAATGGTATTAATATGCCGCAAGTAGGTGATCTGCCATTAGGTTGTGCAGCTGTTTGTAATGTAAGTATTTCTGTGCAAAGATTGGCCGTTGAAGCAGCTGTTCATGGAAATGATATCTTGCTTCGTCAAGCGATGATGATGGATCCCCTAACAGGAGCGGTTTGTAACCCGCAGGAAATCTGGCAAATGGTTGATGAACTACTTGTAGCCCAAGAACAATGGTTACCCCAATATGAGGAAGCAATGACTGCAGCGAAAAAACGCCTTGCTACGGAAAAGTTGTTGCCAACTAATCCTGATTACAAAGGTGCCGCACGGATCAAGGTGAAATCTGTAGCAGAAATGGCCGAAGATCGGGAGGCCGCGAATAAAAATGCCGGGGAAGCGGATAAAGCAAAAGAACGTCCGGCTGCAGCGAAATAAGGTTATTTTGCAGGAAGCAAAAGGGCGCTGTTAAAAATAACTTATGGCTCTACCGCAGTCCATATATCCTTTGCTTTACGCGGGTGGGGGTTAAATCTCATCAGGCTCGCTTCAGGAAGGCATTATCAATTCCGTAGGAGGCTTCCCTATATGGAGGCTGCTTTGTATCAAGGAATAGTTATTCAGCGGTCTCTGCAAAGCAATCGAGATTTGTGAAAAAAAGGGATACTTTCCCATTTAAGTCACATTCATTTCCACTTCCCCTAAAATAAAATGATAAAAACACCAGCCCGGTCATTTAATGATCAGCTGGTTTTCTTTTTGCTCTTCAAACATCTACCAAGTGAGTAAACGAGAGTTCCCATCAGACTTCTCCACATAATGAGAAATGATTAAGAGTATCGACAAATCTGTCCAATAGACTTAAAACTATTATCCATAGACTTATATTCTTTTAAGGGAAATTCGAATCAAGTACATGTTATCGACAAAAAAGCGGAAATTGAAATGTTTTTATAACAATAGATGCATGACATATATTAAATGAAAGCCCATACAATATTCTGAAATAGATTTTCCTTTTAGGGAAGGAGGAAGAAACGAACGAGATCCCTCTCACAAGAGGCCGGCCATTCTGATATGTGATTTTTTATGAATGTGTTTCAGCTCGTGGATAGGAATTCAAATAATAGTAGAGGTGAATGGGATGAAAAGGGGACCATTTTTAGTGATCTTGTTATTAGGATTATTTGTTTTCACACTTGTCGGCTGTAGTAGCGGTGGTAATGATGATGGAGACAAGGATGGGAAAGTAACGTTGAACCTGTGGTATTGGAATCGTTCGATTGATGATAATCTTATAAAAAGAGTGAGTGAGGAATTCCCTGATATTAAAATTAATGCACAAAAAATTGATGGTGGAGAATATAAGACAAAATTACAAACCTCTTTAACGAGTAGTACAGGTGCTCCTGATATTGTCGCCTTAAATGACTGGGTAACAGAGTTTCTCCCGAATCATGATAAGTTTGTTAATTTATTAGACTATGGGGCAGATGAGATTAAAGGTGATTATTTAGAATGGAAATGGAATTATGCGCAGACCCCTGATGGTAAAAATTTAATTGCCTTACCAATGGATACAGCCCCAACTGCCTTATATTACCGTGAAGACATCTTTGCGAAAGCAGGTTTGCCAACAGATCCTGAAGAGGTTTCTGCAGAAATTGCTACATGGGATGATTATATTGCGGCTGGGGAGAAGGTAGAAGCGGCCACAGGGGTAAAAATGTTCGATACGATTAATCGTGTGTTCACGCAATCTATAAGTCAAAGTGATACGAGCTATTTTGATGAAAATGATCAGTTTATTGGAGATGGGGGCACCATTAAGGAAGCTTGGGATCGTGCGGTAGAAATTAACGAGAAAGGCTTGAGTGCCAATACAGAAGTCGACGGCCCAGAATGGAATGCTAGCATGAATAATGGGCAAGTAGCTTCCTTCATTGGTGCCGTTTGGGTGAAAAATATTTTAAAAGATGCGGCACCAGATACTGCAGGAAAATGGAGAATTGCTAGGGCTCCTGGTGGAGATGGAAATCAAGGAGGTTCCTTTATTGGCATTTTAAAAAGCTCGAAACATCCAGATGAAGCCTATAAGGTAATTGAATGGATGATGAATCCCGAAAATCAATTAGAATCCTATGTAACAATGGATTTATTTCCATCCACTCCAAGTGTGTTTGAAGACGAGAAAATGAGCTCAACAGAGGAGTTTTTCGGTGGGCAAGACACAACACAAATATTTTCGGAATCAGCAAAAAATGTTCAACCAATGTACTTTGGGGTTGATTACTCTCGCGTTAATACAATTTTTAGTGACGCTTTAACCGATATTGCCAAACAAGGGAAAGACCCTGATAAAGCCTGGCAAGAGGTTCTCGAACAAGTGGAAAAAGAACTTTCTCGCTAACTTGATAAAGGAGAGATTGGGACAGAAGGATTTTTACTAAAGAAAAATGCGAATGATTAAGATACAATAATCCGGAAATATACTTCGCTTTCCGTGGACGGCGGTGAGTTTCCTCTGGGCAACAAGGATGCAGGGCAGTCACAAAGGCGTTAGGAAGTGCAGATGAGCCAACAAAGACATTGTGCTTAGAACTTGTCGCCTGGATGGCATGTATTTACCTTCGATCCTTATGTGCACTTGGGAACTCATCGATGCTTATCCGATGAACAAGATGTTCCGGTGGTCGGTATTGGTCACAGGACGTAACCGTCTTTAGCGACTTCTCGCAGGAATCTACGGATTTTTTCACTAAGGTGAAAGGTTTGAAACGTCACATTATACTCTTGTCCCATTACTCTCTTTTTATCCTGATCGTGCTAATGCCAACGAATAAGGGAGGCGTTGAAATGGATAGCCTTGAACAAGGAATAACAAATACGTCTAAGAAAAGTGTTTGGAAAGAAATATATGAAAAGAAAGTTCTCTATTTGTTCATTTCACCATTTTATATACTGTTTCTCATTTTTGGTCTCTTTCCTATCTTATTTTCATTATATTTATCTTTTCAAAAATGGGATGGCATTGGAGAAATGCAATTTGTTGGATTAAAACAATTCAAATACCTACTAACAGATCAGCTTTTTTGGCAAGCGGTTAGTAATACGTTCATTATTTGGTTTATTTCAACCATTCCAATGCTTTTTGGCGCATTAGTCATTGCTTTCTTATTAAATGCTACATTTGTCAAAATGAAAGGTTTTTACCGTGCTGCCTATTTTGTCACCAATGTCACTTCCATTGTAGCTGTTACAATAATATTTAAATCCATTTTTGGGAATCACTACGGTTTACTTAATTATTTAATCACTACTATAGGCTTTGAGCCTGTGCAATGGTTGGATTCAAGCTTTTTAATCAAGCTTGTGATTGCCTCCATGGTCGTCTGGAGGTGGACAGGATATAATGCAATTATTTATTTAGCTGGGTTACAAGCGATTCCCAATGATTTGTATGAAGCAGCTAAAATCGATGGGGCGAATATTTTTCAACAATTCTTCTATATTACTATTCCTTTATTAAGACCAATTATTTTATTTACTGTCTTAATGACTACGATTGGTTCCATGCAATTGTTTACAGAGCCGCAAGTCTTACTTGGAAATTCTGGTGGAGTTGGTGGAGCAGGACTCACCATTACTTTGTATATGTATAAACAAGGATTTGTTGATCATCAATTTGGTTATGCCTCGGTTGTATCCTGGGCCTTGTTTATCCTGATTGCTTTATTTTCACTGATTAACTGGAAGGTCGTGCAAAAAACAGGAGCTAAGTGAAGGAAGAAAGGAGTGCTATTGTGAATAAAACTCAAAATCTCCTAAAAACGCTAGGCTTGCATTTTTTACTGATGGTTGGAGTGTTCATTTCCGTCTTTCCATTTTATTGGTTAACTGTGATGGCGACGAATCAAACAAGTGATATTTTACGTTTTCCCCCTAGGCTCGTGTTCGGAACAGAATTACTGACCAATATACAAAATGTCTTAGATAATGTTGATTTTTTCCAATCCTTCTTAAATACGTTGTTTGTAACTGTCGTCTCAGCTTTATGTGTCCTCTTCTTCTGTTCACTCGCAGGTTTTACGTTTGCAAAGTTCGATTTTCCAGGAAAAAATTGGTTGTTCGGACTGCTACTTGTCACACTGATGATCCCTTCTCAACTATCGTTTATTCCATCTTATATTTTGATTACGAAGATCGGCTGGGTTGGGACGTATAAAGCATTGATTGTACCAGGGATTGCCAACGCTTTTGGGATATTTTGGATCAGACAATTCTCGCAAGAATCCATTAATGATAGTCTTCTTGATGCTGGCCGCTTAGATGGTTGTAATTATTTCAGATTGTATTGGAATATTGCTTTGCCAATATTACGACCCGCTTTAGCTTTTCTCGGGATTTTTTCATTCATTGGTGTCTGGAATGATTATCTCTGGCCACTCATTGTGCTGAATGATCCTGCAAAATACACATTACAAGTTACTTTGTCCCAATTAAATGGGATTTACGATACCGATTATGGCATGATAATGGCTGGCACCCTTTTGGCGACACTTCCTTTAATCATCATGTTTTTATTTGTTAGTCGCCAATTTATTTCTGGGATTGCTGCTGGGGCGGTAAAAGATTGAGTAAGAAAGAGGCAAAAGGTCTTGTTGGCCAATTGCCTTTTTTGTTGATAAATCATAAAAGTCGTGTTTTCAATTAGGTTTAATCAGGTTTCCGAAAATTTTATCATTTTTCGACAGAAGACTCCCTCTTCAATCGTGTGAAGGGCAAAGCCCAACGATAAGGGGGAGATGAATGTCGGTTGGCGGTAGCTAAAGTCCTTCCATATGGTATAATTAGAACGAATGTTCCGTAAAGATGAGGTGAAATAAATGTTAGTCAACAAGGCATATAAGTTTCGTATATATCCAAATAAGGAACAACAAATCCTAATTGCAAAAACAATAGGCTGTTCTCGTTTTGTATTCAATCATTTTCTAGCACAATGGAATGATACTTACAAAGATACAGGCAAAGGATTAACTTACAACGCTTGTTCTTCTCAATTAACACAACTAAAAAAAGAGTTAGTGTGGTTAAAAGAAGTTGATAGCATTGCTATTGAATCATCACTTAAAAACCTTGCTGATTCATATTCTCGATTTTTTAAAAAGCAAAATAAGGCACCACGCTTCAAGTCTAAAAAGAACGCAGTGCAATCTTACACAACCAAGCACACGAACGGGAATATCGCTATTGTAGGCAATAGAATTAAGTTACCTAAACTTGGTCTTGTTTGCTTTTCCAAAAGTCGTGAAGTAGAAGGGCGTATTCTTAATGCTACAATTAGACGAAATCCTAGTGGGAAATACTTCGTGTCTATTCTTGCAGAAACAGAAGTACAACCATTAGAAAAAACAGGTTCCCCTGTTGGTGTTGACTTAGGGTTAAAAGACTTCGCTATTTTGAATACGGGAAAAGTATTCTCCAATCCAAAATGGCTACGCAAACTTGAAGAAAAATTAGCAAACGCACAACGAATCCTTTCCAGACGTGTGGAAGGTTCTTTCAATTGGAATAAACAACGTGTCAAGGTTGCAAGAATCCACGAACGTATCACCAATGCAAGAACAGACTACTTACAAAAAATCTCAACTTACATCATTAAAAACCACGATGTTGTAGGAATTGAAGATTTGCAAGTATCAAATATGCTGAAGAACCACAAGTTAGCCAAAGCCATTAGTGAAGTATCTTGGTCACAATTTAGAACCATGCTTGAGTACAAAGCGAAATGGTATGGCAAGGAAGTAATTGCTGTATCTAAAACCTTTGCAAGTTCTCAACTATGTTCTTGCTGTGGCTATCAAAATAAAGACGTTAAGAATCTAAATCTTCGTAAGTGGGATTGCCCTTCTTGTGGCACACATCACGACAGAGATATTAACGCAGGACAAAATCTAAGAGATGAAGCGATAAGACTTCAAACCGTAGGGACTACGGGGATAGCCTAATCAATTAGAATCCGATCGGATTCTGTACTTAGGAATCCCCCACTTCAAGCTACTCGTAAGATTGCTAAGTGGTGGGTAGTTCAAGGTAAGCTGAAGAGTACCTTGCATAATTTTGACTTTTGAATTACGATTCTATGTTCGGAGCAAAAACTAGGACAGAAGCAACACATCTATCTATTTCGAAATAATTGTAAGCTAAACTTAATATTTATGACGAAATTCCGTGATATAATATTGAAATAGATATGAAGCCGTTTATAAGTAAAAATAGATAGAATCCAAGTTTTTGCTTATAGGTCTATTAGCCTTTGACATGGGTCTTTTAGGGTGAAGTAAGTTGTGGGTTATTAGCCTTTAAGATGGATTTTATTTAAAATACGACATAAAAATAGTTGGATATTACGTAATAATGTAAAATAAATTTAATCCAGAAAGGAGGGTATCCTTCAAAGGGAAGATGCCACTAAGAAAACTTGATGTAAAAGCACTGGATTTTATTGTAGAACAAATGATAGATACTGTTGACAAAAGTAAAAATGAGATATTTCGGATTGGAGAACAATGTCGAAAAGATCATGATTCTCTTGTTGCGGAATTAAGAGAGATCAAAACAAAGGTTGGGCAAGTGATCGCTGAGAGTGATGAACTTGAAGAAAAATCGCGTTATGCAAGAAAACGCCTTTCAGAAGTGAGCCGAAACTTTAAGACTTATTCCGAGGAACAAGTCCGAAAAGTATATGAATTTGCTCATAATTTGCACACACAGTATATTGTCAATGAACAATTAGAAAAGCAACTTAGACAGAGACGAGATGATTTAGAAAGAAGATTACTAGGACTACAAGAAACCATTGACCGTTCAGAATTACTCGTATCACAAATCACGGTCATTTCAAATTACCTTATAAGTGATATTAAAGATATTGGGATCGCTTTAGAAGACGCCAAGATGAAACAAGATTTTGGATTACGGATCATTGAGGCACAAGAAGAAGAAAGAAAGCGAATATCTCGAGAAATCCATGACGGACCTGCACAGCTTTTAGCTAATGTATTAATCCGTTCTGATATAGCAGAGAAAGTACATATTGAACAAGGACCTGATGAAGCATTTAAAGAAATCCAGAGTTTAAAGGAAATGATTCGTGATGCTCTTTATGAAGTGCGACGGATTATTTATGATTTACGACCGATGGCTTTGGATGATTTAGGTTTAATTCCAACTCTTAAAAAATATATTTCGACTATGGGTGAATACCATCCATCTGTATATATTCAATTTGTTAATTTGGGAGAAGATAAGCGCTTGCCTTCCAAATATGAAGTAGCTTTATTTCGCTTGATTCAGGAATCTCTTAATAATGCACTTAAACATGCGAATGCAAAAGAAATTAAAGTGAAATTACAAGTTTGCAATGAGCGAGTATCTGTTGTAATAAGAGATGATGGAAAAGGCTTTGATCCATCTGTGAATAAAAATGGATCATTTGGTTTAATAGGTATGAAGGAGCGGATTGCTATTTTAGAAGGGGATTTAAAGATTGAATCCGCACCTAATAAAGGTACATTGATCAATATAAAGGTACCAGTATTAGAATAAATAAATAAATGAGAAAAACTGCCGATAGATATGTAGGGGGAGAAAAAATGACCACAAAGATAGTTATTATCGATGATCACCAATTGTTTCGCGAAGGAGTAAAACGAATTCTAGAATTCGAAAAATCTTTTTCAGTTGTAGCGGAAGGGGACGACGGTTCTGATGTAATTGGCTTAGTAGAAGAACACCATCCAGATGTCGTGTTACTAGACATTAATATGAAGGATACAAATGGTATTGAAGCTACACGCCAATTGATTGAATCTTATCCTGATACAAAAGCAATGATCTTGTCGATTCATGATGATGAGGCATATGTGACACATGCTTTAAAAACAGGAGCATCTGGTTATATGCTTAAGGAGATGGATTCCGACGAATTAATTGAAGCTGTAAAAGTGGTAGCAGACGGAGGATCATATATCCATCCGAAAATTACTCATAAGCTTGTTAATGAATACCGTCGCCTTGCTAACCAACAAAACGATGGTCATGGATATCAACAACCAGAAGTACAAATACCACTTCATTTGCTCACAAGTAGAGAATGTGAGGTATTACAATTACTAGCAGATGGAAAAAGTAACCGCGCGATCGGAGAAACTCTGTATATAAGCGAAAAAACGGTTAAAAACCATGTGAGTAATATACTTCAAAAAATGAATGTCAATGACCGGACACAAGCCGTTGTCACCGCAATTAAAAACGGCTGGGTAGAAGTTCGCTAAATGGAAAAGGAATCTGTTAAAAAATTTAACAGATTCTTTTTTTTTGGGGCTTGCTTTTAAATTGGTTTCTCTGCTTAGGAATGGGTTACATTCTTTTGAACTAGCTTTCTCCACGGCTGATATGGGAAGCATTTTATAATCCTTTCAATTTGTCTTTTCAAAGGAAGGTTTATTCGATAGAATGATGAGAACAAAGTAAATATAAAAATGAGGTTGATAGCAATGAAGACAGCTGTTGTGACAGATAGTACTTCATATATACCAAAGCATGTTCGCGAAACTCTTGATATTCATATGATTCCGCTTAGTGTTGTCATTAAGGGAGAAACGTATCGAGAAGAGATTGATATAACAATGAAAGATTTCTATGATGAAGTGAGAAATGGAGACAAGCTTCCAACAACAACTCAACCACCAATTGGGGAATTTGAAAAGCTATTTACTGAACTTGCGAAAGAGTTTGATGCGATTATTAGTGTTCATCTTTCCAGTGGTATAAGTGGAACGTATCAAGGAGCGGTTGCGGCAGGTGATACGATTGCTGGTGCGAAAGTCTATGCTTATGATTCAGAGCTTAGTTGTATGGCACAAGGTTTTTATGCGATCAAAGCGGCAACAATGGCCAAGGAAGGAAAAGAACCCAGCGAAATTCTTGCTGAGCTAGATGAGATGAAGAAGCATATGCGTGCCTATTTCATGGTAGATGATCTTGCTCATCTCCAACGTGGTGGGAGATTGACAAGTGCGCAGGCGATAATTGGAAGTTTGTTAAGTATAAAGCCACTCCTCCATTTTCAGGATAAAGTAATTGTTCCCTTTGAAAAAATTCGTTCTCGTAAAAAGGCATTGAAACGAATCGTTGATCTTTTAGATGAGGATGTAAAAAAAGGGAAAAGTCTGCAAGCGACGATTATTCACGGTAATCGTTTAGATGAAGCAGTACAATGGAAAGCAGAATTAACTAAGCAATATCCCCATGTAGAATTTAGTATTAGTTATTTCGGTCCTGTCATTGGCACTCATTTAGGTGAAGGGTCCATGGGGCTTTGTTGGACAATTAAATAATTTTTGATAGCTAAATCAATTTCAAAAAGAGATTTTAGCATTCAAATCCGAACAACGTTGATTTCCGCTCCAATCAACTAAGTTAAGGAAATACATTGACTAAGAATTCAATCTTCTTTAACAATAACGTTCGTGTATTGATCATTAATAAGCAATGATGAAATTGACTCAGATATATTCGACCTCCAGAAAAGCTGAAAGTATAGAACCGGTACAATATTGATTGGTTGTACGGCTGGCTTGTTTTGCTCTGGGGGTTCTTTGTAATGGAGAATAATAATGTGAATGGAGTCGGAGCTTCTAAGAAAAGCGCTTAACACCATGGTTAGGGGGAATCTTACTCATAATGACAAAACGCGAATACTTGATGAAAAAAATCTATTTTAATCAGCCTATTAAAAGGAAATTAATTATTTTAATCACTTGTATTATGATCATTTCTTTAATGGTAACGGTTGCAGGATTACAATATGCTTTTTATAGCTATGATGAGCAAATTTATGTAAAATCCTCCGAAGTATTGAATATGTCTG
Organism: Lederbergia galactosidilytica; assembly: GCF_017873565.1. GTDB lineage: Bacteria > Bacillota > Bacilli > Bacillales > Bacillaceae_C > Lederbergia > Lederbergia galactosidilytica. Next base: position 331,897 of record NZ_JAGGKH010000001.1, on the reverse strand, counting down.
CAAATAATATTGAACATGAATTGAAAAATATCGAAACCGTTTCTTATTCGATTACAACGGATCCACTTATTCAACAATATTTGACGACCTTAAAGGAGGCAGAGACGGAATATGAAAAATTCTCTATTCGTTCCAAACTTGCAGATAAAGTATTAAATCTCATCAAGTCTGAGGCATATATTGAGGCTGTACATATTGTGGATACCCATGGAGAGGTCCATATTGTTGGAAAGAGACCACAACATATTTCAACCGCCATTCGAGAGAATATAGTCTTTCATTCAAATGAAGCAAGCGGAAGTCATATATGGATGGATCAATTGGAAAATGATATTCCCCTTGTTTCTTCAAGAGAGATTAGAAGATATCAAGATTTAAGTTTTGAACATCTGGGGAATGTTATTATTCGGGTGGATACAGATAAATTAATTCGGCATTTTATGGATAGCTCTAAAAAAACAGAGGGTTATTTTTTAATTCAGAACCATAATGGAGAAAGAATCTATCCTTTAGAAGAAGAAGGAATAGGGAAACTGACCTTTACGAGCAAGGATGAATCAGGTTATCGATTTGAAACGATCAATCAGCGCAAGTATTTTATCGTCCAGATGGAATCAGATTTTTCTAATTGGCATTATTTTAACATTATTCCTTTTAACGAGATATTCCGCCAAATCCTTTTAGTTAAAACGGCTATCCCCATTTTATTTATTGTGATGTTTGTGATTGTTTTAGTGATTGGCATCAAATTTGCCCAAAGTATTACCAATCCTTTGGAAAACTTAGCAGCAGGGATGAAATATATTCAAAACGGGAATTTTAGCAAAGCAAAAAGTGAGATTTTATATATGTCAAAGCTTCATAAAGATGAGGTGGGAGAATTACATAAAAACTTTTTAGCGATGACTCAACAAATTGATGATCTTATTCATGCCAATTACTCGAAGCAAATTATGATCAAAGAAACGGAATTCAAGGCATTACAAGCGCAAATTAATCCCCATTTTTTATACAATACATTGGAATCGATTAACTGGTTAGCCAAAAGTAATCAGCAAATGCAGATTTCTCATATGGTTGAATCACTTGGTTACTTATTACGAAACTCAATCACTTGGAAAGAGCCCTTAGTTTCGATAGAAGAAGAATTGAAAATTGTCGAAAATTACGTGACGATTCAGAAGTATCGTTTTGAGGAAAGACTACAATTTCACATTGAGGTAGATACAAGTTTATACCCTTATAAAATTCCAAAATTAACCTTACAACCAATAATTGAAAATGCGATTCATTATGCTTTAGAGCCAATGATCGAACCATGCTGGATTACGATAACTTCTGTGAAGAGAGAAAAGACAATCGAGTTAATTGTTAAAGATAATGGGCCTGGAATGGATGAAGAACTTTTAGAACGAGTGCGGAATTATCATGTCCAAACGAAAGGTCAAGGGATTGGGCTGAAAAATATCGACGGACGGATTAAACGGCTATTTGGTGAGCAATATGGCTTAAGGATAGAAAGTGAACAAGGGATAGGGACGAGTGTTATTATTCTTTTACCTTACGAAAAAGGGTGGGATCAAAGAGATGTATAAAGTATTGCTTGTCGATGATGAGAGAATAATTTTGGAAGGGATTTCAAATTTTATTAACTGGGAAAGCTATCAAGCAGCTTTAGTAGGAACAGCCAAGAATGGGGTAGAAGCTTATCGAATGATTGAAGCGAAAGGACCCGATATTGTCATTACCGATATAAAGATGCCTGGCATGAATGGGGTAGAATTGGTAAAAAAAGTCCATGAAAAATATCCTGATATCCGCTTTATTATGCTTTCAGGTTTTGCAGAGTTTGATTATGCAAAACAGGCGATGGAATATGGAGTCAAACATTATTTGCTTAAGCCATGTAATGAAAACAGTATTATCCAAGCCTTAACAGAATGTATTGAAGAGATCGAAGAAGTACAATCTAAAGATCAATTTATTCTGGAGATGAAGCAGCGAATAGAGAAAATGCTTCCATATGCAAAAGAACAGTTATTAAAGGAATTTGTCACTAAGGATAGTTCTGGAAGCAAAGAATTAGAGTATTATCAACAACTCTTTCATATTGAGCTACAAGATCCGCTTGTCAAACTGATCCTATTCCAAATTGAAGAGTTAATCGAGTATGAGCTTTTATTTGTCATCAAAAATATTACCGAAAATATTTTTAATAATATCATTCTAAGTTGTACAGTTGGCCAACATTTTCTACTCATGATCGATAATTCAGCGCAAACGGATCATCTACTTGAGCAAATTGAACAAGTTCGCGAACAATTTCATCAATATTATCAAAGAGATATTACCATTGCCATTAGTGAAGAAGGCAAAATGGTTTCAGCTAGACAGCTTTATCAACAAACATTGGAATGTCTACAGCATCGCTTTTATTTAGGGGAAGGGAGCATTATTACGCAAACTGATATTACAACTCAACCAATCCGAGAAAACCACTTACAATTTGATGAGCAAAAGTTTTGTTTATTAGTGAAGTCTGGACGATGGGATGATGCGAACAGAGAGTTAGAACAATTTTTTCAGCAATTAGTTCAGCTTCGTTTAGATATCCAAACAACAAAATCCTATGTCATCCAACTTTTTAATGGAATGATTCGCATCTGCTCTCCGGAACAAATGAAGGAATACTTACGAGTGATGCCAGAGTTACTGGAATTAGACACAATTCATAGTATGCATGTATTTTTTTCAGAGATTGCCGAGGAAATCACTCTTCAGTTTTATGAGCAAAATCGCAGTAAACATTCAGCAATCATTCAAAAGGTTTTGGAAATCATTGAGAATGAATTGGGAAATCAGCATCTCTCCCTTAATTTCATTGCTAATGAAAGAATGTTTATGAGCCCAGATTATTTAGGAAAGCTGTTTAAAAAAGAAATGGGAGAGCGCTTTTCTACTTATATTACGAAAAGGCGGATGGAACAGGCGATACAGCTAATTGATCAAGAAAAGGATGTCAAAATCTTTGAAGTGGCAGAAAAGCTTGGCTTTACAGATTCTCAGTATTTCAGCCAAGTGTTTAAGAAACAAACAGGTTTTACCCCTTCAGAATACAAAAAGGTTTAAACTGATTCAGTACAAAGATCCTCATTATGAAGTGTCTACCATTCTCTCTTTTTTAAACAATTAGAACTGTTTTTTCTATCATCGATGAAACAGTTCTTTTGTTATACTATAATTGCAATCGCTTACAGGAAGTGAAAAGGGGAGGAAGATGAAGGTGAGAAAAAGTCTAATTTTACTTTTTGGCATTATGATGGTCTTTTGGTTAGCCGCGTGTAGTAGTGATAACACTTCTACAGGAAACGATAATGGATCAGATGGAAATAAAGATAATGCAAATGGTGGAGAAGGAGAAGTTACTTTGCGTATTGCCTGGTGGGGTGACCAGACAAGACATGATTACACAAATGAAGTGATTAAACTCTTTGAAGAGAAAAATCCCAATGTAAAAGTTGAGGCCGAATATGCTAGTTGGGATGATTACTGGCAGAAGCTTGCTCCACAGGCTGCAGCCAATGAACTACCAGATATTATTCAAATGGACCTTTCTTATATCTCTCAATATGCGAAAAATAATCAATTAGCTGATTTAAACCCGTTCTTTGGTGAACAAATTGATACCTCCAATATTGCTGACACGATTATTTCAGGTGGAGAAGTTGGTGATGGTGTCTATGGATTTAATTTAGGAGTTAATGCGCTTGGTTTTAATTATGATCCGGAAATGTTAAAGGAAATTGGTGTAGATGCTATTCCTGAAGATTGGACATGGGATGACTATAAAGAAATATCTGCAAAAGCTAAAGATGCTGGTATTTATTTTGATACTGGAATGAAGGCGGATGTGTTTTTCAATTACTATCTTCGTACGCAAGGGAAACGACTCTATGCTGAAGATGGTTCAGGATTAGGGTATGATGATGATCAACTATTTACCGATTTCTTTACGATGGCGAAGGAACAAGTCGATAATGGTGTAACACCAACACCAGACTTTCTAGCACAACTAACAGGCATTGAAGATGACCCAGTTGTGAAGCAAGAAGGTGTAGGTGTATGGCAATGGTCAAATCAATTTGTCGGCTTACAACAAGTAGCAGATCGCCCAATGGAAATAGGACCAATGCCTGGGCCTGGAGCGAAAGAAGGTTTATTCCTAAAGCCAAGTATGTTCTTCTCTGTATCAGAAAACTCTAAACATAAAGAAGCAGCAGCTGAGTTTATCAATTTCTTTATCAATGATGAAGAGGCAAATAAATTAATTTTAGGTGAACGTGGTGTACCAGTATCATCAGAAATAAAAGAAGCGCTTAAATCTGAGGTATCAGAAGCCCAAGCGCAAGTATTTGATTACGTAGAATGGGCTGAAGAAAACAGCACACCAATGGGAGCACCAGATCCTGCCGCAGCCGGACAAATTATTGAACTATTAGACAGCTTATCAGAGCAAATGAATTACGGGCAAATTAGTCCTAAGGATGCGGCTAAGAACTTTAGACAACAAGCGGAAAGTATATTAGGAAATTAATGAGCAAATGATGGAGTTGTCCAGTAAGTTTTCAACAAGCAAAAGACGGAAAAATGAATGGATCTATTTTCATTTTCGAATTTTGAGAGACAGCTCCATCAAGCTTTCAAACATCATTAGAAAGGGGATGAGTGTATGAGTGTGCGCTTACGGGATAACTTATGGGGTTACTTTTTTATCGGGCCATTTATTATTGGTTTTTTAGCATTTACCTTAATCCCAATCGTTTCCTCTCTATACTTTTCATTTACTTCATACGATTTGTTTTCAGCGCCTAAATGGATCGGATTAGATAATTTCAAAAAAATGTTTACAGATGATCCACGATATTTGCAATCATTAAAAGTTACCTTTATTTATGTGTTTGGCGGGGTACCATTGCGGTTAGCATTCGCTTTATTAGTCGCCATGTTGCTTAACACCGCTTCACGAGCAGTTGGTCTTTATCGAACGATGTATTATTTACCATCCCTTATTGGTGGGAGTGTCGCTGTCGCGATTATGTGGCGTAATATTTTTGGGGATGAAGGAATTATTAATATCTTGCTTCAGTTCTTCGGTGTTGATGCGATTCGCTGGTTTGGGAATCCAACAGCAGCCCTGTGGATGCTTATATTCCTATCAATCTGGCAATTTGGTTCTTCAATGCTGATCTTTTTAGCTGGTTTAAAATCGATCCCCCAAAGTTACTATGAGGCAGCTAGTGTTGATGGAGCAAATTTTATGCAAAAGTTTGTAAAAATTACGATTCCTATGCTTAGCCCTGTCATGTTATTCAACGCTATTATGCAAACGATTGGTGCTTTTATGACATTTGTTCCAGCTTTTATTATTTCGAAAGGTACAGGGGGGCCGCTCGACGGAACACTTCTTTATTCATTGTATCTATTCAAACAAGGATTTGAATTCTTTAATATGGGTTATGCATCAGCAATGGCTTGGGTGATGCTTATCATTATTGCGATCTTAACTTCAATTATCTTTGCGACATCGAAATTTTGGGTGCATTATGAATCAGAAGGAGGCAGGTAACTGTGCAGGAATTAAAATCTGAAGAAATTATGCATCATGGTACGAAAAAAAGCATCGGCAAACGCCGGCCTTCTAAGTTGAAGCCAAAATATATTTTATATCATGTTTTAGTTGGTGGTTTTGCGATATTACTGCTATATCCAGTAATATGGCTGATCATGAGTTCTTTTAAAGTAAGTGATCAAATCTTCATTACAGCCGAATCTTTAATACCTAAGCCGTTTATTCTCGATAATTTCGGACAAGGTTGGCAAGGGTTTGGTGGACACTCCTTTGGTGTATTTATTAAAAACACTCTAATATTTGTTCTATTAGTGTTAATTGGTCATTTAGTATCCTGTTCATTAATTGCGTTCGGGTTTGCTAGACTGAAGTTTGCGGGAAGAGGCTTTTGGTTTGCGATCATGCTTGTTACGCTTATGTTACCTTATGAAGTCGTCATGATTCCGCAATACATTATTTTTGCAAAGCTTGATTGGTTAAATTCATTAAAGCCACTTGTTATACCTGCCTATTTTGGTCATCCATTTTTCATCTTCCTCTTGGTCCAATTTATTCGTACGATTCCAAGGGAATTGGATGAGGCAGCGACTATTGATGGGTGTAATACATTTGGTATTTATCGACGGATTATTTTACCCTTGATTACTCCAGCATTAGCAACTACCGCTATTTTCACTTTTTACTGGACTTGGGATAATTTGCTTGGCCCAGTACTTTATTTGAATAGTCCTAGTAAATATACAGTTTCCATGGCGCTTAATATGTTCCTAAGTAATGAAACAGTATCAAATTGGGGTGCGATGTTCGCCATGTCTGTTGTCACACTGATTCCAGTATTTGTGATCTTCTTTATTTTCCAACGCTATGTTGTGGATGGCATTAGTACGAGTGGGTTAAAGGGATAAATATGCCAGACTCTAGTGATCGATTTTCGCTGTAGGCTTCCTATAACATATTGCTTGTGCAGAAATTGCGGATGCATTAGGCGAACAGATGATAATCTGTGTACCTTTATAGTAAGTCGCCCTATTTTGCCAAATCACTAGAGTTTCCTTCCATAAAAATTCACATGAAATAAGGGTGAGTGACAAATGAGAGCAATAAATACAGCATTAGAATGGATCACAAGATTAGCTTATTTAAATATATTGTGGATCGCTTTTTCAGCTGCTGGCTTGATTGTGGTAGGTCTTTTTCCGGCTACTGCGGCCACATTTGCTGTTGCACGGAAATGGGCCATGGGACAAACGGATGTAGCTGTTTTTAAAACATTTTGGGCATCATACAAAAAAGAGCTTGTGAAAAGTAATATGCTTGGCTATATATTGTTATTGATCGGCTATATTCTGTATTTGGATTTTGTATTTCTTACGGTATCCCCAAGTAATATGACGGCAATCCTGACGATCCCTTTTCTCGTTATAGGGTTTATTTATGTTTTAACATTGTTTTATGTCTTTCCAAGCTTTGTCCACTATGATCAAAAGATCTTTCGAGTTATTAAAAGTTCCTTTTTCGTGATGATCATTAACCCTCTACCAACTCTGACAATGCTTATTGGTACTTTTGGCATTAGTGCTATTTTATGGAAATTTCAAGGATTAGCGATCTTCTTTAGTATGAGCGTATTGGCCGTTGTAATCATGATGCCAGCCCATCGGGCATTTGAAAAAATCAATAAAAAGCAGGCAATCTATTCACAGAAGCGATCTTTAGAAGAAGACATACAAAAAGTCCGGTAAATAAAGTGACTAGAACAACAGAGTTTTCAGCTATTGTACGTATAACCTGCTTTGGAAAGAAACTTCGCTTTCTGCAAGCTATTAGTGAGCTTCGGGCTTCATGACGTTCTAGTGTTGGCTTTGCTCAAGGACGTTCCACCGCTAAAGTAATGCATTGGTCTTCATTTTTTAGCTTCCTATTTTGCTATTTTGTTATGTCCTAGCTTCCGTTCAGTGATTTGAAGGAAATCAGAACACAGCGCTTTGCTATTCGTTTATAGCAAAGCTTTGTTTAGTATAATTGGAATTACCAAATGTAAATCGTCATCAGACAATACAGTTGCATTGTATATAAAGGTTATTCGTATTAACCTCAAGAAAATATGAATCGATAAGCCATCCAAGCAAATGGAATAGGCGAGACACCTGCGGGAAGTAAGAGAACTTCAAGGCCCCTGAAGGTAGAGCTTGAGGAGATTTGACACTCGCCCATTACTTTCCGCTCAACCTTCAAGTCTACCGGTTGTTGGGATCATGACGTCGGCTCAGCGTGTTAGAATTAGAAAGAAGATGTTGCATCTTTTTTAAAATATAGGAGAATTGGGGAAAAAGGGAGGTTCTGTATGAATAATTGGCTGTATACGCTATATGCCCTCGTTTTAGGTGTTGTCGCATTTTTTACCGGTGAAATCGTAACCTTTATCATGCTAGGTTTAATCTTAATCGCGCTTATAAACATCAATAATACACTTAAGAAGATGGTTAAAAAAGATGAGGATTAAGATAACTAATATTGCCGGTTAAGTGGTCACTGTACTTCATCATCAGAAGCTATGGCAATGTATCGCGCATTTGCGAAAATTAATATGGAGCAAGAAACTGTTCATGAAAACATGCCTGTGAAAGACTTTCCAAATCATTCAGACTCAGCTAGAATAGAACTATGGAGGCGAGAGCGTCTTCATAATCGTCTCTATAGTACACTCATTGAGGTGATGAATTGGAAAAATTTTCTCCACAATTGCAAGAATTCCTCTCTGGTCGCTCCTTACTACATCAAGAAATCCCCTTTGCAGAATCGATCATTAACGAACATCTCCAACACGGATTTTTGAAAAAGACACCCGGTATTTTAGGTAAAAAGGGGGCATTGCAATGCCAACGCTGTCATAATCGCACGCAACGTTTATTTGCATCATTTCCGTGTGCTTGTTGTGGAAAGGTGAGTCATTATTGTCGCAATTGTATACAGATGGGACGAGTATCCACATGCACAGTGCTTTATAGCTGGATTGGTCCACCTGTCGAATGGGACAACTATTTGCCAAAGGTCGAAACCTATTTAGAATGGGAGGGAAGTCTTTCCCAAGGACAAAAGCAAGCTTCATTAGCTGTAGTCGAAGCGGTACATTCTCATACCGAATTCCTTTGTTGGGCCGTATGTGGAGCTGGAAAAACGGAAGTTCTTTTTGCTGGTATTCATGCAGCGTTAAAAAGAAAACAGCGCGTATGTGTGGCAACACCGAGGACAGATGTTGTCCTTGAATTAGCACCACGGTTTCGAAAGGTTTTTCCGAAAATTTCAGTCGCGGCTCTTTATGGTGGTAGTGAAGATCGGCATCTGTTTGCACCATTAACAATCTCGACTACCCATCAATTGTTTCGATTTGCACAAGCTTTTGACGTTATCATCGTTGATGAGGTGGATGCTTTCCCATTTTCATATGATCAAAGCTTACAAGCGGCTGTTCAAAAAGCAGCCAAGCCTCAATCAGCTCGCATCTTTTTAACAGCGACACCCTCGGAAAAATGGCAAGTGGAATGTAAATATGGAAAACGCCCCCATATTAAAATCCCTGCACGTTATCACCGCTACCCCCTTCCTGTCCCAATATTTAAATGGTGTGGAAATTGGTCAAAAGCATTTGCCAAAGAGAAAATTCCTTCCATTGTTAAAACATGGGTCAAAATCAGGTTAGAAGAAAATAAGCAAGCACTCGTTTTCCTGCCTAATATTCATTTAATGGAAAAGGCTTTACCTCTATTTCAACGATTAGATCCAAAAATTGATTCTGTTCATGCCGAAGATCCTCAGCGGAAACAGAGAGTTGAAAAGATGAGAAATAAAGAAATACCGATCCTACTAACGACAACGATCTTAGAAAGAGGCGTTACCTTTCCAAATATTGATGTTGCTGTGGTGGGAGCGGAAGATGAGATTTTCACGGAGGCTGCACTCGTGCAAATTTCTGGTCGGGTTGGAAGAAGTATCGATTTTCCAAAAGGAAATATTACATTTTTCCATTATGGGCGGACAAAAGCGATGATTCGGGCACTGACTCATATCGACCAAATGAATCAAGCAGCGAGAAAGGAAGGGTTGATTGATTCATGAATGACTATTGTTTGGTCTGTGATAATCATCTGAAAAGGGAATTAACATGGACATCCTTTATTTTTCCAACTATCCATTCTCCCATATGCTCCATATGTGAAGCGAAACTCCAATTGATTACAGGTGAACGTTGTCGAATCTGTTCTCGTTCTCTAGCTACATTGAATAAGAAGTTCGTCCAAGCAGATGTATGTCTGGATTGCGTTCGTTGGGAACAAGATCCCCATTGGAATCATTGTCTCAAACAAAACATCTCGCTCTATCATTATAATGAATTTTTAAAAGAAATTATGGCCCTCTTTAAATTTCGTGGGGATTATATTTTAGCTGAAATTTTTGCTCAATCTTTATCTAGGCAATTGAAAAAGCTCTCATTCGATTTGATCGTGGCGATTCCTTTAAGTGATGAACGCTTGAAAGAAAGGGGATTTAACCAAGCAGAAGCCCTAGCTCGAATGGCTGGGCAGGAAACGAAAGCTTATTTAAAAAGAATTCATACAGAAAAACAATCGAAAAAAACACGTGATGAGAGACTAAAACAAAAGCAGATTTTCCAGTTCCAAGGAAATTCAGCGGAGATTAAAGGGAAAAACATCGTCTTAATCGACGATATTTATACAACTGGAGTTACATTAAGACAGGCAGCTCAGGTCTTACAGCAGGCAGGGGCTAAGGAAATTCAGGCCATCACAGTAGCAAGGGGGTAATTACCTCTCTACCTGCAAAAGTCTCCAACTATTACAATTCAAATTTTACGCGAACTTACTGTAAAAAGTTGGAAAGTGCTCCAAAGTGTTGCTATGTACACGAACTTGTTGTGGAAAATTGAAAAAGTGTTCGTAAGCTATAGCTATATGCAATACAATAGATGAATTGTTCTCGTAAAGATCAACCTAGATGAAAATAAATATTATTATTCACTATCTATATTAATACCACTAATAGCAAATTGTATTATATTGTTAACGGAAGTTTACCCGAAATATAAGCTATGGTCTTTAAATAAAAAAGCATACAAAAGTTCCGTTAAAAGTGGACTTTTTGCATGCCTAATATACGTAACTAGAAAAAGATTCCATAGATATGTAAGATTTTATCTGCAATAAATCCCCCAAAAAAAATAGGAGCCTTTTTCATGCCCTTTTTGAACGTTTAGCAAAGAACAAGATTGTTTCGTTGGGAGTTGCGTGTTTTGAAATGCGTTGATTGGAGGGAGTGGCGGCTGGCGACTTCTGCGGATTAGCATGCAGCTCGAGATCCTGCTGGAGTGAGGAACGCAGCGGCTCAAGGCACGTTCAGCTAGAACGGAAATCACCTTTTTCAAAGTGTACGAAAAGTACATTCTATGGCATACCCAAAATAAGTACTAATGGGCACAGTAGGGGCGAATCCAGCCCCATGGAAATACGGTAACTATAAATAAAATTTAGCCTTAATGATATAGCGTTGGACTAAATATCTAGATTTCAAAACCTAAGGTAAACAAGCCCCATTACATGCCGATATAAAAAATAGATGACTTGCAAGAACAAAGGTGAGGATTTATCCTTGCTAATAAGAAACTAAATTTGTAACATAGGAAAATACGTAAATCGATTTTTAACTGCTTTTTAATATAAGATAAAAAGTAATGGAGCGGGGGATTTTCATGGACTTATTAAATTGTCCAACTTGCGGGAAGATTTATGTGAATCATTTCATGCGAGATGTCTGTAATGAATGTTATCAGAAAGAAGAAACAGCTTATGATGAAGTATATCGCTTTTTACGGAAAAGAGAAAATCGTGCAGCTACAATTGAGACAATCGCCGAGGTAACTGGTGTTGAAGTAGAATTATTATATAAATGGTTGAGAAAAGGGCGTTTGCATGCCGCGCAATTTCCAAACCTCGGTTATCCTTGTGACCGTTGTGGGAAACTGATCAAAGAGGGAAAGTTATGTGACTCATGCTCGACAGGACTTAAGGAGGAGCTAACCCAGTTTGAAAAGGAAAAAGAACGGCATGAAGAACTAAGTAAGGTCGTTTATTATTCACAAGATCAGCGAAAAAAGTAACAGAGAAAAATAGTGAATTTCGCCTATGAAAATAACCTAAATATATTGGGGAATTTACCGATATTAATGATACAGACAAAGAAAAGAGGGAGGGAATAAAATGAAAATTAATCCTTTCAGGCATGTCGATAATAATCCATATCAAAGACAAGTCCATAAAAAAGAAGGATCAGAATCTGGTCAAAAGACAGATAAAGTTGAAATTTCCTCCGAAGCCCAAAAAATGCAAAATACTCCATCGATTGTGAAGGAAAGAGAATTACGTGTTGCTGAATTAAAAAAACAAGTGCAAGCTGGAAATTACGAAGTTGATCCTCAAGAAGTTGCAAAAGGCATCGCAAAGTTTTTTGATCTCTAGGATGGAGATGATGTGTGCCTGGTGCAAGACAATTAAATGAATTAAGTACCGAACGGATTCGAAGATGGCTCAAGGAAGAGCGAATAACAGGGGGATTCTCATAGAAGTGATGTCAGTTGGCTTCTATGTATCCCTTTGCATAGCCATGCCGTTATCCGGAGGTCAGGGAATTTGCACCAGTCATCTGGGTATTTCCGCAACCAGCGGGAAGAGGCGAATTCCCTTTTTTATTGAGAAAATAAAGATTACACAATAAATATATGGAATCCATTTAGATAGTTTTAGCTAGTGAGAGGAAAAGGGATGTGAAACAAAATGCAAGTACAAAATGAAGGCCAGACCGCCATTTTGCCACAAACAAATGGAACAGATACGATCAAGCAAGGTGGAACCTATTCCGCTAATGTGAAGGGAAAGCTAGCGGGAAAAGAAGCGCTTATTCAGGTGAAAGGCCAAGAAATGAAGGTACAGTATGAAGGGAAGCTTCCAGACTCTGGAAATGTGCGACTGCAAGTAACTGATTTGAAAACAGATCCCCCGACAGTGAAGGTGCTTCCGAATAATCCGCTAACAACGCCTCAGAAGGCCTCAACACTTCCAGAAGGGACAAAGCAAGCCATTCAAATTTTAAATCAACAGCAAATCCCGATGACACGCGAAATGTTACAAACGGTACAGAAATATATGGATAAAGCGGATGGAACGGTCGATCAAAAGCTGGCCACGATTCAACAAATGGCCAAAAAAAACTTAGATTTTACACCAAGCCAGTTGAAGGCCGTCCATGAGACTTTACATGGAACAAAATTGGGAGAAGTGTTGAATGAACTTGTGCCAAAAGAAATGAAGGGTACCGCAGCCGCGACAAGTGGAGAATCCCGAGAGCTGATCCGTTTAGTCGATATGTTAAAAGGTTTAGGAAAACAAGTTGCCCCAGAAAAAGCCCGCCTGGCCCAAGAAATCATTCGCTTTTTACAAACAGGTGGAAGTGAGAGTCAGGCACTGAAAATGATCGAAGCTGAATTTGCGGGAGAGCTAAAGGCAAATCCTGATCTAGCAAAAGTGATTGCGAATTTGCGCACAGTTTTTCCAGCGGCGATCATTTCACAAATAGATGGAGAACAAGAAATATCAAGCATATCCCCGCAGAAATTTTTTATTGAAACTGCCCTTTCACAGGTGAAAAAGCAACCGCAACTTGAGAAGCTTTTTGCGACGATTCAAAAGGGGATGGATACTTTACCAATCCAGCAGCAACAGGCTTTAGCTGAGACACTTGAAAAAGCGGAACAACTATTGGCGAATGGCAAAGAATTAGCAGCACGCCAAGCACTTGCCGAAGGATTAACAGCATTAGAAACTGGGGAACCACAGCAAGTGGATGCCGGGGCGAATCCAGCTTATCAATTAAGTGAAGAATTTTTAGCGGCAATACCTGCTTCATCGCGAGATCTGCTTGTCACAACAATCACAAAGAAAATGTCACAAGCTGCCCTTGATTTTAAAGCTGTGCAACGAGATATTTCGAATGCCCTCTATACAGCGGAGAAAATGGTCCAACAATCACCTGTACTTGCTAGACCATCATTAGAGACAGCGATCAAACAGCTTGACCAAGCGATTTTGAAAAGTGATTTTATGCTTTATACGGATATGACGACAGAGAAAAAGTTATTGCAAGCTAGTTCGCAATTGCATGAGGCGAAAAAGTGGTTGGCAGCAGGCGAGAGTGGGAAGGCAAGTGAGATTGTTCAGCAAGTGAGATCCACTGTGGATAAAATCATCTTTCAACCATCAGATCAAAGGGTCAAGCATTTTGTGGCGAAACAATGGGCTGATCTACAGGAGGAACCATTGGAAAGGCAACTATGGCGGACGATTGAGGAGCCACAACAGGCTTTACGCCAAGAACCTACGGCAAGACATGCGCTTGAGTACTTGCGCCAATTAGGAATAACCCGTGAAACCGATTTTGCCCACAGCCTGTTAAAAGCCAATGACGCAGACCGCTCTTTAAAGCAAGTGCTCATGAAATTAGCAGAGAGCCATGGCACAGGCCAAAAAGCTGACCAGGCCTTGCAAAATGTCACAGGTCAACAACTGCTTAGTAAACCAGATCCATCTGGATTACAAACGATGATGTTTAGCCTTCCGCTCATCTTGCGAGAACAAGTGGAAAATGTAAAAGTTTTTCTACAATCAAAACAATCAGGACAAAAAATGGATTGGGAGAATTGTAGTCTCTACTTCCTACTGGAAACGAAGCAGGTAGGGGACGTCGGAATCTTATTGTCGGCAACAGATCGAGTATTGTCCGTCACATTAAAAAATGACTCAGCTGGGTTCGAACAGAAAATGAGCCCATTAGTAGAAACGACGAAGGAACGCCTGCAGGAGATCGGTTATCAAGTTGGACAAATTCAGTTCTCTTCATTAAAAGCAGAGGAGAACAAAAGGGAGACTCCTGTAAAAGGCCAACCAATCTTGTCAGATCGTGGGTATGATTATTCTGTTTGATTTTTAAAGAAAGTGAGTTTGTAAATATGGCACAATATTACAATCAAAAAATGCGCCGTTTAAAAAACGGCCCTTCTGCAGCGGTGCTTCGTTATGATGAGTCAGATAGCCAGCAGGCACCCCAAGTTGTCGCGCAAGGAACAGGAGCGATGGCGGTCAAACTTATGGAAATGGCGAAAGAACATGGGATTCATATGCAAGAGGATGCGAGTCTTGTAGGACAGCTCATGGATATCGATCTTGGTAACAATGTTCCACCGCAACTTTATTCCGTGATCGCAGAAATTTTATTAATGATTGAAGAAATAGATCGAATGACTAAATAATACGGGAAATAATCCGATATTCTATATGAATGGAGGCTAAGCACTTGGACTTTTTATCAAAAGAATTGGTTTACCAAAAATCATCACAACAACTCACGGCCTTCCTTTATGAAGCAGGAATTCAGCAATTGCAAGCCGCCATTGCCTGCATAGAGGATCAACAATGGGCTGAAGCCAATCAAAAATTGCAAAAAGTAAATGATATTATCGAACGGCTTGGCGCTGGGCTCAATTATGAAGCAGGTACCATCGCCAATCAGCTCGATACTTTATATAATTATATGGCTAATCAAGTTGTCACAGGCAACTTGAAAAAAGATGTCCAGCTACTTCAAGAAGTCCTAACAATCATGGAGCAACTAAGCTCAGCTTGGACAGAAGCGATGAATATGGAAGTCAAAACCGGGCAGCGTGAACGCTTTAAGCAAACGAACGCCTATGAGAAAAACGTTAGAGTCATCCAACAAGGGGAATAACCATACGGAAGGGGAAAAAATCAATGAGAATTAATCATAATATCCAAGCTTTAAACGCCTATCGTAACCTATCACAAACTATGGCGAGCACATCGAAAAGTCTAGAAAAACTATCATCAGGACTACGCATCAACCGTGCTGCTGATGACGCTGCGGGTCTTGCTATTTCTGAAAAAATGCGCTCACAAATCCGCGGACTTGGCATGGCAGAACGCAATGCATTGGACGCTGTTTCCTTAATCCAAACGGCTGAAGGTGCTCTAAATGAAACACATTCGATCTTACAAAGAATGAGAGAATTGAGTGTACAGGCGGCGAATGGGACGCTGGATGATAGTGATAGAGAAGCTGTTCAATTAGAAATTGATGAATTGATCAAGGAAGTTGATCGAATTGCTGAAAAAACTGAATTTAATGGAATGAAACTGTTGGATGGAGAAACAACCGATGGTTTTGACTTTCAAATTGGTCCCAATAACGATGATCAACTTAATGTAAAGTTTGATGCGATGGATGCGGGCGCGTTGGAAGTTAATGATATCGATATTTCCACAAGTGAAACTGCACAAAATGCAATAACCGCATTAGATAAAGCGATTGGTGAAGTATCCAAACAACGTGCATCACTTGGTGCTTATCAAAACCGCCTAGAACACACAGTGACAAACCTACAAACAGCAAATGAAAACCTAACGGCAGCAGAATCACGGATTCGTGACCTTGATATGGCAATGGAAATGACCAACTTTACTCGTAATAATATTTTGAACCAAGCTGGTCAAGCGATGCTTGCACAAGCGAATCAATTACCGCAAGGAATCTTGCAGTTATTGCAATAGAAAAATAGTTAGTTGGTTTGCGATCGGAAGGACTGACCGATCGCAAACCCATAACTCATGGAAGAAACCCATAACTCATGGAAGAAACCCATAACTCATGGAAGAAACCCATAACTCATGGAAGAAACCCATAACTCATGGAAGAAACCCATCCTCAACAGGATTTTAATTAAAACGTGGAGTGATATTCATGGATGTACGCAGAGTTGAAAAGACGGGGATCCATCAAGTTCAGAAGAAGGCTAATCAAGCAACAGAGTCTGTGCGCTTTTCAGAAGTAATGACGAAGGGGCGGGAACAGATTGTCTATGAGCGTATGGATCAGATGCTTCAAGATATCGAAGCTCAAGGGCAGAAACTTGCCAAATCGCAAACAATTGAGGATTTTAAAAAGTATAAGCAGCTTGTGAAATCTTTCATGGAGGATGCGGTGAGCAATGGCCTTCAGTTAAAGGAACAACGTGGCCTTGATTGGCGCGGCCGGACGAAAGTCTATAAAATTGTGAAAGAAGTGGACAAGAAGCTAATCGATTTGGCAAATACTGTCCTTGATAAGGAAAAATCTGGACTTAATATTCTAAGCCTTGTCGGAGAAATTGAAGGTTTACTCATCAATATCTACACTTAAAATAGGGAGTGACCCCACTGATGTCGTCCCAGACACTTATTGAAGCTATGGAAACATTGCTTGATCTCCATCAGCAATTACTTGCGATGACGATCGAGAAGACAGAGGTTTTACAAAAGAATGATATAGAAACTTTGTCGAAAATGATTCGTGAAGAACAAAAGGTTTTAACTGCGATTCAAGTTGCAGAACAAAAAAGGGAGAAAGCCTCCTTACTTATCACAAATCAAAAAGAAGCGACAGTTTCCGATATTTTAAAAGAATTAGAAGATGCTCAACAGGAAAGATTATCTGAATTACAAATAGCACTGATTCAAGTGCTAGGTGAGTTGCAAGAGGCAAATGCTTTAAACCAGCAGCTATTGCAATACTCCTTACAATTCGTAAACATGAATCTCGATTTGTTGGCACCTGAACAAGAACTCCCTAATTATACAAAAGAACAAGGAACGACAAATCCTTATTCCGAGCAGAAACGGTCAATGTTTGATTCACAAGCTTGATTGAAAAAGCATAAGCGACGTAGAGGTGAATGGCTAAGTTTTGCCAAGCCGTTTACTCCCTTATCTTTTTAAAAAATGATCATTATTCAAAACAATATTTAGAGATTTATAGGAGGATGACAATGCGTTCTACTTTTATGGGGCTTGAAACAGCTAAAAGTGGTATGTATTCGCAGCAAAGTGCTATTTATGTGACAGGGCATAATATTGCGAATAAGAATACCCCAGGCTATTCACGCCAACGTGTGAATTTTGAACAGACGACGCCATATCCAGCAGCATCATTGAATCGCCCACAAATCCCGGGGCAACTAGGGACAGGTGTGCAAGATGGTTCAATTCAGCGGATTCGCGATACATTTATTGATAGTCAATATCGTGGCGAGAAAAATCAATTGGGTTACTATGAGTCAATGTCTAATTCGATCAAACAAATGGAAGATATTATGAATGAACCAAGTGAAAATGGTCTTGCAGCCGCAATGACAGACTTCTGGCAATCTTTACAAGATTTGAGTACCAATGCGGAGAATGAGGGAGCAAGAAGAGTTGTTTTACAACGGGCTCGTTCAGTGGCTGAAACATTTCAATATTTACATTCTTCTCTGACGACGGTGCAAAATGATCTTAAAAAAGAGATGGATTTAACCGTTACGAGAATTAACGCACTTGCTCAAGATATTGCATCGATTAATGAGCAAATCAGTCAGGTGGAACCACATGGCTATTTACCGAATGATTTATATGATGCAAGAGATCAATTAATTGATGAGCTAGCAACGTATCTTCCTATATCAACGGAAGCAATGCCGAATGGCGGGAATACCCTAGCGATTGCCGAAGGTGGACAGAAGGTCTATGCAATGATTAATGGTGAAAAGACCTTACTTGTCGATGACCAAGGGGCTCGTTCATTGGAATGGAAAGAAGAAACAGGTGAACTATACCTAGGAGAGAAGGAAATTTCCTACAACACACTTGGAGAGGGAAACGGAGAATTATCGGCTTTATTTAAAGCATACAGCGAAGATTACCCTGTTATGCTTGAAAAGCTTGATCAATATGCCTTTACATATGCGAAAGTATTTAATGAAGTTCATAAAAGTGGAGTCGACTTAAATGGGGAAGCAGGAGAAGCCTTTTTTGATGTTGGCGATAGTTATGAAGGTGCTGCTGGAAGGATTAAAGTTCTATTAAGTGATCCCGACCAAGTGGCGGCTGCCTTAGCGGGGAAAGAGACTGGTAACGGCGAAAATGCGTTAAAACTTGCAGACCTAAAAAATTGGGTGATTCGTGAAGGCAGTATGGAAGAATTACCAGAGCTCGCTAATTTAGAAATTAAATCCGGTACACTGCAATCATTCTATGAAGGTGTGATTGGGGAAATGGCGGTAAAAGGCCAACAGGCCAATCGCATGGAATATAATTCTACTGTTTTATTACAATCGATTGATAAGAATCGCCGTTCTGTTAGTGAGGTTTCTCTAGATGAAGAGTTCTCGAACTTAATTCAGTTCCAACATGCCTACTCAGCATCCGCCAGAATGATTTCGGCGATCGATGAAATGCTAGATAAAATTATTAATGGCATGGGTATGGTAGGTAGATAAGGAGGGTATTGAATGCGTGTAACAGATGGCATGATTGCCAATAATGTTATGTATAATATTAATCAAAGTTATGCACGTTTAGATAAATTGTTTGAACAAGCACAAACTCAAAAGAAGATTTCTCGTCCATCCGATGACCCGGTTGTGGCAATGAAGGGAATGTTCTATCGGACCAATGTAGCCGAGATTGAGCAATTTAAACGGAATTTTTCTGAAGCACGAAACTGGGTAGAGACGACGGATTCCGCCATTGCTGAGGCGAGTAAAGCAATGGAACGGATTCGAGAATTAACCGTCCAAGTCAGCAATGATACGTATGATGAAAGTCAGCTCAAGGCTGTGGCTGAAGAAGTTGCCCAGTTAAAAGATCATATAAAAACCATTGCCAATTCTAAAGTGGGCGACAAATATATTTTCAATGGAACAGACACTTTAACTGCGCCGATCAATGGTGATACGATTGAATTTAATTCAGATGATGTGGAATTTGAACTAGCAAAAGGGATCAAAGTTCCTGTTAATATGCAAGGGGAAGCGGTATTTGGAACAGGTGACTCAAGCGTATTTGCGGTATTGGATCGTTTGGAAACTGCTTTAAAATCAGGGGATACGGATTTAAATGGCTTTTTGGATGATCTTGATGCAAGTAGCGATAAAATGCTTTCCGGTAGAGCTGAATTAGGAGCCCGGACGAATCGCTTGGATTTTATGGAAGACCGCATCGATAACCAAGAAGTTATTGCCAAGCGAATTATGTCTGATAATGAAGATGTGGAATTTGAAAAAGTCATTATGGACTTTAAAGCACAAGAGGCAGTCCATCGGGCAGCGATGTCGATTGGGGCGCGGATCATCCAGCCCACTTTGATGGACTTTCTGAGATGATATAGGTGATTTTTAGAAAATGAAATGGTCTACTTGGAAGGGACGCCGATAATAAAAAATTCTACGGAATTAGGCATTTCGTTTGTTTCCACTGATAGTTTGTGCAATTTTATAGTAACTAATCTCTATAAATAAACCATGAATATAGATTCGGGATGGCCTTCTCAAGGTCTTCCCTTTTTTTGAAAAGGAGGGGGACTGGTGCGAATTCCACAGATTCAAATGGAATCACAGCAAGCAAAAATCTCGATGCAAACGATGAATGCAAGACAATCGATTCAACAACCACAAGCGGATCTTAGAATTGAACAACCAAAAGCTGTGATGAAGATGCGTACAACACCGGGAAAATTAACGATTGATCAGTCGCAAGCTTGGGAAGAAATGAATGTAAAGAGTACATTTAAAGCAGTGAAAGAAAATGCTGTAAAGGGAAATCAAAAAGTAATGGAAGGCATTGCCCGTGTGGCTCAGGAAGGCGATGAAATGATCGAGATCCAGAATGGGCAAAACGCCTATGTTGAGCACGCGAAACGCCAAGCCAATCCACCAATGCCAGAGACAAATATTACGTGGATTCCATCGCCATTTTCGGTTAAAACCCATTACCAACCAGGTCATGTCGATATTCAATTTCAACCGAGAAAGCCTAGCATTGATGCAACAGTAAGAAAACCAGTTATTCAATATGCACCGGGAGATGTACAAATTCAACTAGCCCAACGTAACCACCTGAAAATTGATCTGATAAAATAGGAGTGTGAATGATGAACATCCAAACGAAATACCATGGCGAAATCGACATCCAGACCGATACCATTCTTACTTTCGAAAAAGGGATCCCCGGTTTCCAAGAAGAAAATCAATTTACTTTATTGCCATTGCCAGATATGGACTCAGTTTCAGTTTTACAATCGATTGAAACACCAGAACTTGCCTTTGTTATTGCTGATCCTTACAGCTTTTTTAAAGATTATACTTTTTCTTTAGATGAGAATACAGTGGAACTTCTGAATATAGAAAGTGATCAAGATGTTAGTGCTTTTGTCATTTTAACGGTGCAGGATCCATTTGAAAAAACGACGGCCAACTTGCAGGCACCGATCATTGTCAATGTGAAGACAAATCATGCTAAACAAGTGATTCTTAATCAGGAAAACTACAAAACCAAAACGCCGCTCTTTGGGCAAACGGTAAAGGGGTGATTCGATGCTTGTATTGACAAGAAAAAAAGGTGAATCGATTCAGATCGGCGATGATATCGAAATCACCATCACCCAAGTCAAAGGGGATCAAGTCAAAATTGGCATCAACGCTCCAAAAAATGTAGAAATCCATAGAAAAGAAATCTGGGTAGAAATCCAGCAGGAAAATGCTGCGGCATCTGCTGGTGTGGGAGATTTGTTTAGTGTCTTGGCGAAGGCAAAAAAAGAATAGTCATGAAATGAAACTGTTAATGATAATCATTGGCAGTTTTTTTACTTTGCATTAACGGGCAGTAATATCCTCAACTTAAGGCTTTAGAGAATCCAGGGGAGCATAGGGGATATAGTAAAAGTCCTTTTGGTTCAGGCCAGCAGGAAGCAGGTCACAAAGGCGTAGCAACAGGATGTTGCGATCTTAGCCTTTGATCCACTGAAATCAATGGAGATAGAAGAAAATCCCCCGACTGATTAAAGTTTCACTTTATGCTGTTCTAACAAAGATTCGATGATTTCCTAAACTTTTAAAAAAAAGAAGAAAAAATTAGCAAAAACCATTAAACTTTCCCGAACCATGACGATATTATAAGTGAAGCGGATGAGAGGAACGCGGCCGGTCTTCTTATCCGTAAAAACAAAAGAACAACCAACCACAAGGACGTGGCTGGCACATTCAAGGAGGAAAACACATTATGATTATCAATCACAATATTGCAGCGTTGAACACCCACCGTCAACTAGGTGCTGCTACAAACGCACAATCTAAATCTATGGAAAAATTGTCTTCGGGTATGCGTATTAACCGTGCTGGTGATGACGCAGCAGGCCTAGCGATTTCTGAGAAAATGCGTGCGCAAGTAAAAGGTCTTGATATGGCCGCTAAAAATGCTCAAGATGGCATTTCTTTAATCCAAACAGCTGAAGGTGCATTGAATGAAACACATTCAATTCTTCAACGTATGCGTGAATTGGCTGTACAATCAGCAAATGATACAAACACTGATGACGACCGTGCAGAATTACAAAAAGAATTAAAGCAGTTAAATGACGAAATTGATCGTATTTCTGAACAAACTGAATTTAATACACAAAAACTTCTTGATGGCTCTGTAGAAGAAGGATTCACATTCCATATTGGGGCTAATGAAGGTCAAAGTATTAACCTAGAAATAGGGAAAATGGATTCTGAGGAGCTTGCTATTAATACGGCAGATATTAGCACACAAGAAGGTGCTGACGAAGCTATTGAAAGCATTCAATCAGCAATTGATACAGTTTCTGGTGAACGTTCTAAACTAGGTGCTGTTCAAAATCGTCTTGAGCATACAATTAACAATCTAAACACATCTTCTGAAAACCTAACAGCTGCAGAATCTCGTATTCGTGATGTTGATATGGCGAAGGAAATGATGGAGCAAACAAAGAATTCTATTCTTGCACAAGCTTCTCAAGCAATGCTTGCACAAGCAAACCAAGCTCCTCAAGGAGTATTACAATTGCTTCGTTAATTTTAATAGTATTTGAAGGGACTCTAGCATTATTGCTAGAGTTTCTTTGTTATATTCTGTATGTCCATTGGCTGAGCGATATAATCTAGGAATAATTCATATACGTACCTAGAAATGTCTGATGACATGGTATTTATAATAAAAGAGTTGGCAGTCGGTAATTTTACCTTCTGCCAACTCTCTCTATAGGGATGAATTAATAAATTTTACCTTGTGAAATGGGTATCTTCTGCTAAAAACCCTCCCAATTTTATGATTTTCTCTGCATAACGAACCACATCATTATATTGAGTTGGACCATTTGGATCTGCATCTAATAAGCTTATTTGCCTATCTGTATCCATCACCATGACGACAGCAACTTCACTAATTGGCACGTCTGAATATGTCTCTTGAAGTGTTAGAGCTGCATTTAGAGCATGCTGTTGCATTTCCTCTTCAATTCTACTTGAATGTTCTTCATCGTATTTATCTGCGAGATAAGAGCTAATATTAACTTTTTTTAACTTCGAGCTATCAACAGTTATGAAAGTAGCAAAATGGCTAATAACATCCCAGCCATTATGTTCATTTTTTATAAGATGAACATGGATTTGGACATTTCCTCCTTTAGTAGGGTCAGCTTGGACGATATATCGATCCTCTTCCAATTGTTTCTTAAGCATTTGGCTTAATCGAAACTCACTATACTCTGTTTCTTGAACCCCATTAGATAAGCGGAATCTGCGTTGGTCAGTAGCGGAGATTGATTGGTTTCCAGATTTAAATTCCGATTTTATTAGTGCATGTGAATAGGTCTCAAGAAAATGAATAATATCTCTTGGACGAGTGACTAGCTTAAAATCAGGCATTGCCTCTTTTAAATTGGTATTTGTCATGAGATTTTGGTAAATTTCTGAGCGAGGATGAAGGCTACGTTCCCATGCATTTGTAAATGGTATATCTTCTAATTCCTCATAATAAAGTTGAGCTTTCCTCGTACCTCTTAATTTTACTCGATCAAACACCACGTCTGGATAAGGGGTAATAAAAGCTTTCCATTCATTAACCTCATAAAAATATCCGCGTATTAACATTTCTTCATAATCGATGTCTTCGGGACGAAATTGAAATAGTTCGATCCCTTGGTGCTTAGCTGCCTTCACACAAGCCATTGTTAGCTCATCATCACTAATGGTTCCAACAAATATGCCCATACGTTTTTTATCATGGTCCTGGGCAAAGGAGAGAGAAGAATTTCTTGATACAAATCCCCTTTTTGTAGCTTCAGGGCGAGTGGAAGATAAAGTATGGACAATCCCTTTTTCGGCAATATATTTTGCATAAGCGATCGTTCGTACAGCTCTCTTTTCTTCGTGAAAAGCAGTCTGCGGTCCGTTATTTGCTTCATGCATCCAACAACGTCCAGTTTCATCAATTGCAAAGTCAATCCCAAGTTCATCTAAGGCAAGACCGTATAATTTATCAAGTTGCCAAGCAACTTCTACGGATAGATCTAAAATATAGCTAGCGTACCCTTCTCCCTTTTCTCCATATTCATTCAGGAGGAAAGCATGGAAATCTTCCACTCGACCTTCTGTACTGATATTACTTAGATTACTTTTCTTGTTACCAAGCCGAGGATAGATATGGGTTAACTGCCATTGGCCTTCACCGTTTTTCTGTACATGTGCTCGAATATGATAAGGTTCATCATTTTTTGTACGAGTATGAATATACCTTTGCACAATAAAGCTGCTTTTTTCACGTAGGATTACTTGTTCCAACCAATTATGAAAAGCTTGTTGTGAAAGAATTGTCTCCTTTTTTTGATCGAGCAGAATATAGCGATTCCCTTTTTGGGTAATAAAATAAATATTTTCTCCGCGATTACTTTGTAAATATTTAAATACGACTTTGTCATTCTCTTTCAAAAAGTCTAAAATAATGTCTTTGTCCGTGCACACACGAAAGGGAACGAGCAATTCTACAAGCACTTTATTTTCGACTAAACGCTTAGGGAGTGTGAACTTATTCCCAACATGGAAACTAGTAAAAGGGAGTTTTCTGCGTAGTTTTCTTTCTACTCGTGAATTTCTACCAACTGAAACATTATTAATGACATCAGGGAATGGAGCCTTTATACGTTTCCACTCTCCATTCTCACAAACATCTGCTTCAATTTGCTCGTTGGTAAAATCAACATCTTCGCTGCCAAAAAAGAAAAGTTTTGCCTGTTGTTTTTCACTTTCTGCCACCATCGCATCGACTCGCGGTTGTGGATAAAACTTTAATGGATTATGTTCCGCAAACACTCCAATCTTAACGATTTTATTTGCATTCGTTTGACCAAACTCTTCGCTTATCGTTTGATGTAGTTTTTTTAGTTGGGGAAGTAAAGAAAACTGATTCATTTCGGCTATTTTGGTAAAGTTCCCCATTTCCATATACTGGGCAATTTGTAGTAAAAATCGCTCGATTTTTTCTTTAAATTGATGTTCACTAAACATATTTGTTGTTTCTAGTGTATTACTTATGACGTTAAATCCTTCTACAATAGAACTAAAGATAAAAATACTTTGATTGAGTTCTTTTTGTTTGACGAGAGAATGAAAATGATCTGCAGCTTCAAGTAAGGTATCCATTATATTAATAATTTGTTGCTGTTGTTTTTGATTAAGATTTGACAATATGTGAACACTCCTATCACGAAATATAGATTCTATTTATTGTATCGGTAGAAAAAGGGCAGAATGAAGTTTTGGAAGAAAAAGGAATTTAGTAATAACCTTTTGAATTTTTAGAGGAAACTATCAGTAACGTAAGGTGGATCTTAAATATCAAATTAAAAATCGCCCAAGAATTAAACAGTCCTGAGCGATACAATATGAAAAGAATCTTTATCTGAATTTAATTTTTCTTACCTAAAATTAAATACCTCAACTCTTCCTCCGAAATTTGATTATATTCTTTTCGTTTTAAAAGATAGAAAATAAGACCTATAAGAATCCAAACAGCCAACGCAATTCTCGACTCTCGGCCGAGGAACGCTGGAGAACCTGGTATAAGCAATAGTGCAATGAATACCACGCTAGAGATGGTACCAATTAAAGAAATTAATTTTTTCTTTGGTGCAACAGTATCGTGGGATAAATCTTTTACACCCTTATCTGACCATTTATACAATAGAAATGCTGTGAAACATGTGTAAAAATAGGCGATTGACACTCCAATTGAAGACATGTCTACAATCCATAGTAATACTTCACGGCCAAACCATGGAGCTAGCAAAGCGATTGCGGAGGTAAAAATAATACCAACATAAGGAGTTTTATATTTAGGATGTAGTTTAGAAAAAGACTCAGGTAATATTTTTGCTCGAGACATCGCAAATAGTAGACGGCTGGAAGAGAGAATAAAGCCATTCAAGCCCGTAAATATTCCCATACTTAAAGCCAATACGAGGATGACTAAGCCTGTAGTCCCTAATATATTTTGAATTGCGACACCTGTTCCCCATAAATGTTGCTCTGCGACCATTTCCGTCCAAGGAGCAGCCATAGCTGTAGCCAAAATCATGAAACTATATAGGAGTGCAGCTGCAATTAAAGCAAAGATAATGAGTCCAAAAGCCTTTTTAGAAGAAAAATTGAATTCTTCGGCGGCCTGTGGAACATTATCAAAGCCAACATATGCCCATGGGGCGATGGCGACAATAGAAATAATAGCCGCAAATGTTGATATTCCTGGTTTAAAGGCAGGCTGTACATTTTCCATTCCGCCTAAAGGAGAGATTCCGATTAAAGCCGTAAGTACAATAACAGCTAATAACATCACTATGCAAAAAATAAATTGCATACTCCCAGATAACCCTGTTCCTTTTATATTAAGGTAAGCAAAAATAACTAGAGCAAGAGTGGCAATAATCACTTCGACAAAATATACATCCCATCCCGCTAATTGATACATATGAAAGTGTTGGACGAATTTCGGAAAAACGAACTTAAACATTAAAGCGAAGGCTGAGGCATTTAAGGCAACAATACATATATATCCAAGTGTGAGGAACCAACCACAAATAAACGCATGCGTTCTCCCTAAACCAATAAAGGCATAAGCAAATTCTCCTCCTGAAACAGGAAAACTCTTAATCAAATAGCCATAGCTTACCGCAATGAGCATCATAAGTAGGGCTCCGATAATAAACCCGATGATAACACCCCACGGGCCAGCTGTTGCCATCCAATTCGTTGGTTGAACAAATGCGCCCCAACCGATTGAAGATCCTAATGCGATTGCCCAAACCCAATGAGGTTTAAGTGTCTTTTTTAATGTTGTTCTTTCTGTCATAATTAACTCCTTTGTTAGCAATCATTTAATTATACTCGTCTATACGTTTTTTCGGTAAATATACTAGAATGTTTAGCTTCTTTCCCTGTGATATCTCACTAATTTTCACAGAATTAGTCCACTGTAAGATACTAAAGACATAGGAAATATAGTCGATAAGATGAATGAGGTTTGAATAAATTAGGTTATTTTTTAAGCAATATGGTAGATGAGTAGAAAGGTGAGGAAAGGGATGTCTAGTTTTTGTGGAAATTGTGGTTCGCAATTAAACAAGAATAACAATTTTTGTCCTTCATGTGGGCATAAGGTACATAATGATTCAAAAAAAAATACTGAAAAAGGGGAGATATTATCTTTAAGTAATTCATCTAAAAAAACAATTGTGAATATAGTATTGTTAATTTTATTTGTCATGTTTTCAGTATCTTTTTATATGGTTGAATTTATATTATCTTTTAACTGGCAAAAAGTCACTGGTATAATTATTGATGATTATGAAGGCAGTTCGTTTAGTTTTTTTGTTTTATTACCTATCGGTTACATAATTGGAGTGATCATTATCTCTGCGCTTTTTAAGAATATGAAGGTTTCGAAGTTAATTGTAAAAATTACCTTCGTTACAAGTATTCTTTTGATCGCTACTTTAACTTTACATCTGTTATATATAATCTTTCTTTTCTTCGGCAACAAAAATGCGCTGGGAATAGGGAGTAGCTATGTTTATTCAGACCCAAACTATCAAAATGTGATTGTCGGTGTATTAAAAACAAAGTTTTATATTTTACTAAGCAATTTAATAGCAGTTGCAGGTTTTATTACAATTGTACTGGGCAGGTATTTTAAAAATCAATCGATGAGTTTTGTAACTGGATTTAAATCTTTGATACATAAACCAAGCATATCTAAATTCATACATGTTTTTAAGCAATTGGGTTAGTCTATTCACCTATTTTGTCCAACTAGTCAACGCATACGATTTCGTTAAACTCTATAAAACCTTCACAGCACAACTAGTTTGTGCTGTTTTTCTTTTAAAGCTCAGCTTTAGGTCATCTTAGATTTTTTATTTCAGCTTTCCCTCTTTCCATCCGATATAATAAATAGATTTTATCTTTTCATGAGGAGACTCAACATGAGAATTAATCACAATATTTCCGCTCTTAATGCATACAATCACCAGCAACGAAATGTGGCACAAACATCGAGAGTGATGGAAAAGTTGGTGTCTGGAATGCGAATTAATCGAGCGGCTGACGATGCAGCAGGTATAAATATATCGGAGAAGATGCGGGCACAAACGCGCGGTTTGTCCCAAGCAGATCGAAATATATTAGATGGTGTTTCACTTGTCCAGGTGGCGGATGGTGGGCTGGATGCGATTCACAGCGCTTTGCAGCGTATGAGAGAATTGTCTGTCCAGTCTGCCAATGATACATTGACTGATAGTGATCGGATAGTCATCCAACAGGAAATCATCCAGTTGAAAAATACGGTTGATGATATTGCCACCTCTACTACTTTTAATCAGATTCATTTATTGGATGGTTCGAATCCATATACATCCTCGATTGGAGGAGGGGGAGGCTCTTATCAATATGAAAATGTATTAGCTTTACCACCAGTTTCAAGTAATGGGATGTTTCAATTTGGAACCAACTTAGGCTATCCCACAACCGAAAATGATAATAATCAACCACTTGTTTATGGTTCGGGCTCAACTTCTTATCCATCGATAAAAATAGGAGCGAATGTGTATGGATTACATACGAATATATCATCGAATGTTTCTGTTTTAGAGCCATTGGCTGAGGAAAATGGTCAATATAAAGTCGTCTATCAAGTTATAGATGAGGGAGTTGATGTGAAAGTCAGTCAGTTTGTTAATATTGTGAAAGATAAGTATCAGATTAGATATAGCATTGAAAATCAATCGGAAAAGAATCTAGAGATCGGTTTCTTATTCAATATTGATACACAGCTTGGCAGTGATGACTCAGCACCTTTTATTGTTAATGATGCGCCGATTCGAAATGAAACAAGGTACCAAGGCGAAAATATCCCTAATTCATTCGTTGTCTATAACAATAATGGGACTAATCCGGAGTTGCAGGCACACGGTATTTTGAAAAATACGGATGAATTCCCCATTATTGAAGAACCCCATCAGTTTGGAATTGGACAGTGGACTATGGTGGATAAATGGGACTGGATACCTAGTGGCGGTTTTGGGGATAGTGCCTACAGTATATGGTGGAAAGAGCGAGAAATAGGGACCGATGATTCATTTGAAGTGAATACTTACTACGGGCTTGCGGTTCCGCCAACCATTGAGAATCCGAATAATGCGGATCAAGAAGGCCCGTATGATGTTATTTTACAAGTGGGGGCAAACGAAGGGGATCTTTATAAAATTCAACTAACAGATGCGAGAACAGAAAGTTTAGCTATTGATCGTATCGATATCTCAACTCAGAGGGGGGCAGAACGGGCAATTCGAACATTGGATAAGGCAATTGGGCAAATATCGGGTGAACGTTCTAAATGGGGAGCCTATCAAAACGCATTAGAACACATTTACAATAATGTAACCAATACATCCGAAAATCTTAATTCAGCTTTGTTGCGTATTAAAGATGCCGATATGGCTCTGGAAATGACTAAGTATACAAAAAATAATATTCTAGCGCAATCTGCCCAAGCAATGGTCGCACAATCTCAGCAAATACCTCAAGGGATTTTACAGTTGTTGAAGGGAAATTGAATAAAATAACCCCATTTTATAAAGAATGGGGTTATTTTTATTGAAAAGATTTAGAAGTGTGCTTCTATTGTTTCAGTATCTTGAACCCTCATAAAACGACGATGGTCAATTTATTTAAAAAAAGATTTTGATTGCAGGTTATTAATCTGGAAAAGCCTTCTATTTTTGGAAAATGGACTTTTAAAAGTATGGTATTTTGGTAAAATGGAATTAGGTAAAAATAACTAAGTGGGAGGCGGTTGTATGTCGACTTATAAAGACAAATGGTGGTATTCTACGCCCATGATTTTTGGGTTGGCCTTGTTTAGCATTCTAGTGGTACCAGCGATATTAGCATTAGTCTTTTTAATCATTCAAATGGTAAAAAGAAAGGAATTCTACGATTATCTTGCCGAAGATGAATTAATCAGGACACCTATTAAAGAGAAAAGAGAAATTCTTGCGAAATTAGATGAAGGAATTGAAGAAAAAAGTAAGATTTTAGAGGATAAAGAGGGACTCCTTGCTCAGTTTAGAAAAGAATTTGATGAAAATACGAACACGGAGAAAGAAGAAATTATTGAACATGCTAAACAGGAGGCAAAGCGTATAACAATGGAAGCCGAGGATGCTTTGCAAGAAGTAGTTGAAAAAACGCTAGAGTACAATACAAATATAGAGTCTCTAACTGAGGAGCACGAAAGCTTAGTTCGAGAGGTAAACAGATATAAGAACCAAGCTAGAAAATATAAATCAGAAATTGTTGGGCTGAAGAATTTTGATGAACGATTTCCACATACAATTCTATTTGATGATGTTGAAAAGAAAATTGAAGACCTTCAAAATGAATTATCGGAAGACACGGTTCTTGGTACAGTTATGAGACTGCATCTTCATTCAGATCATTCAAAAGAACTAAGGAAATTATCAAATGAAACAAATAAAGAAATTAAGAATGTACTAGCTAAATATGAAGATCGGTATACAACAAAGGCGAATAAAACAATCTATAGTTTAATGATTATAGGACTTCAAGCTGAATTGCAAATCCTATTATTTCAATTAAAATATAATAAATTGGAAGAATCCATTCAAGCTGTAAAAGATATTTTCACTAAGTATTTGGCGATTTGCGGTGAAGGTAACCGTAATATTCTCTCAACAATTACTAAGTTTTTAACTGAAATAGAGCCGTTATATTTGGAATTAATTCAAATTGAATATAAGTACTATGTATATAGAGAGCAAGAAAAAGAAGAACAAAGAATGATTAAGGAACAAATGAAGCAGGAAGCAGCAGAAAGAAAACTCCTTGCTGAAGAACAAAAGAAACTCAATAATGAGGAACGTAAATTTAAAGTGGAAATGGATAGAAATAAAGAACTGCTTTCAAAAGAAACCGATGCAGATAAAATTACTCAATTGCAGGATCGCCTAAAAGAATTGGAACTCCAAATGATGAATATAGAGGAAAAGAAAGAGGAGATTGCTAGTCTTACACTAGGAAAAGCTGGCTACGTCTACATTATCTCGAACCTTGGTTCTTTTGGGGACAATATGTTCAAAATTGGGATGACGAGAAGAATGGTTCCTCAAGATCGAGTGGATGAGTTAGGTAGTGCATCAGTACCATTTAAATTTGATGTCCATGCGATGATCTTCAGTGATGATGCCGTAGGTTTAGAGCAAAAATTGCATAAAGAATTAAATGATAGTAGAGTAAATAAAGTTAACTTTAGGAAAGAATTCTTTAAAACGGATATTGACTCACTGAAAAACATGGTGGAGGATATTGATCCAACCGCGGAATTTGTGACGACTATGTTAGCGGAGGAATATCGACAAACGCTTGCTATTAATGAATCTATTGCTGTCTAAAGAGAAAACAATCAGTTATAAAAGCCAAATAAAGGATTCAAAATGCTCGTGTATCAACGAACATTTCGTAGTATACTATAATTTAAAATAAACGAACGATAGAATAGGATTACCGTCCTTTTGGGATTTAATTGCTAATGATAGAGCCGTGCTGAAATAGATTTTTGCTTAAGATATTTTTAAGTGAAAAGGTGGGTGAATAATGGATACAGAGCAGATGTTCAAGCGATTGTTGAAAGAAATCCAAAGTATCCAAGATGACGTTCAAGGGGTTAAAGATGAAATCCAAGGAGTTAAAGGTGAGATTCAAGTAGTCAAGAAAGATCTCTGTCAGATGAAATCTCAACTTCACGAAAATACAGAATTAACGAAGGCTATCCATCATCGTCAAGAAGAAATCGATGCAAAGGTTGAAAATCTTGCTATGGATGTCCATAAGCTTCGTGGTGAACTAACCTCTCTTAAAGAAGGACAAGCTCGACAGGATAAAATACTTGAATCATTAGCCTTAAGATCGCTTGAGCAAGAAACGGATTTACGTGACTTAAAGCGGATTAAGTAAGAAATAACCGAGTACACTAAGATCTAATCCATAAATAAAAAATGATTCTTATCACTTTTTGCTTGACCTAGAAGAATAGATGTGTATCAATCACCATTTCGTGGTATACTATAAATATAAAGTGCGCTAACGCATATAATATGAAAGACCGTCGATAGGGTTATATCGACGGTCAGCAACAGACCGAACCCCGTCAAAGGGGGCGGCTCTCTTTAGGCGAGACCTCCCAAAGGAGCGTCCAACTCAGTGGGGAGGTCTCATTTATCCCTTTCGGACATAATGAATGCCACAAGCATCCCAAATGCGAATAGTAAAGTAAGCACTTGAAAAGTGGACATGGTGGACATCACCTCCTTCCCCGTTATGACTTGACCATGACGAGTAACGGAAAGTGAGCCATCCTCCCTTGAGAAGTCGGTCTTATTGCTTGAATCTATTATAGCATAATGATGTTTGATTATTAAGAATAATAGAACGCCTGTTTTAGTAGTCACCTTTTTAGAGGAACTGAGACATTTAAGTTCTAGTCACAAAAAGGTTTAGTGAAAATCTATCGAATCACCTTCTCCCGGAGAGTAACAGCCATTGTTATTTTACCGGGTTTTTTATTGCAAAATATCTTTAGGGTTTATGTTATCTGTCTATTGGAGACGATTCTTATACACCAATTAAGTGCTTGCCATTTTAAAATTACCCTTTCTTTAGGAGAAGTAAATAGAAACAATCGTATATAAAATAGTGAAAAAGTTCTTCCATAAATTAACCTGGTAACCTATCGTTCATTTACGGGATTTTTATCTTTGCAACTGAAATAGGCAGGAAATTTTCGGACAGTAGCAGACTGAGACGAAATTGATTCTTACGACATGAATATTATCGGTTATAATTATGCTAAAATAACTCTTATAACAGGTAAAAACTTTGGAGTGAAGAATTTGCTGAACAAATCATTTATGAATAGTGATGAAAATCGTTTTGGTGAATCGTTACCAGAGCAGATTGCAAAATATATTTTAAAGAAGATTATGAAAGGCGAATTAGTGCCTGGAGATAAGATCGTGGAGGAGTATGTGGCTTCCGAGTTAAATACTAGTCGGGCTCCTGTTCGTGAGGCATTATATCTTTTGCAAGTTGATGATATTGTGGAACGCATCCCTCGTAAAGGAACGATAGTGAAGTCATTTACGAATGAAGAGGTACGCGAGTATACGGAAGTGATGGTTGGGTTGATTCAGATGGCAATAGATTTCACAAAAGGGAAGTGGAATGAGGAGCAGTTAGCAAGTTTAGAACAAAGAATGGAAGAAGCGACAGAACAGTTTATGGCAGGGGAATTAATTGCTTACCAACAAAAAGCCACCCAATTATTAGTCTATCTCCTCGAAGTTGCTGCTAATAAGGCTTTATCGAAGTTTTTCTTCGAGTCTGTCTATATTCTCAATGTATTTGCCCAAGTGAAATGGACAATGGAAACGATGAAATTTTACCATCCAAGAATGGAAGAAATCATCCAAATGATCAAACAAAACGAATTTGAAAAAGCTAAAGAGCTCGTGCCAGAGTTATTATTAAGAACATTAGATTAAACAGGGAGGTCGGTCTTTCCTGAGGTTAAATTGTCGACAATCTACAAAGTATTCGTTATCATTAAATTGTAATCATTATTAAGCCTTTCCAATAATGGATAATCTATAAACAGGAGGAATTTATATGCAAAATCTTGAAGGAAAAGCGGTTATTGTAACAGGTGGTGCTTCAGGCATCGGTTTAGCAACAGTCAAAGCGTTTGTTGCAAAAGGCGCAAAAGTGGTCATTGCAGATTTTAATGAGCAAGGCGGAAAAGAAGCTGAAAAACAATTAAAAAATGAAGGAAAAGACGTATTATTTGTTAAGGTTGATGTTTCTGATGAACAATCTGTGCAAAATATGGTAGCAGAAACAGTGAAAGCCTTCGGACAAGTAGATGTTTTGGTCAATAATGCTGGATTTGGTAACATGAAACCATCTCATGAGCGTTCTTATGAAGATTATCTTAAGATCGTCAATGTAAACCAAGGGGGCATCTTCTTAGGCTCGAAATATGCGATTCAAGAAATGCTCAAAACAGGTGGCGGTTCGATTATCAACACGGCTTCAATCCTTGGGTTTGTCGCTCAAGTAGGTGCCCTACCTTATAATGCTGCCAAAGGAGCCGTCGTGACAATGACGAAATCTCTTGCAGTTGAATATGCTGATCGAAATATCCGTGTTAATGCAGTTGCACCGGGATTTGTTGAATCAGGAGCGGTCAATAAAGAGGCGCTTGGTGATTTCTATGATGGGTTAGTAGAGAAACACCCAATTGGTCGACTAGGACACCCAGAAGAAATTGCCCATGCCATAATCTTTTTAGCAGAAAACGAATTTGTAACAGGCACAACCGTAATGGTTGATGGTGGATACACTGCGGTTTAATGAATCAGGAGCTGTCTAATAAGTCCTTGGTTTTAAGAGAACGACTCTAAGAAAATCCCCAAAAATGGCGACACGCCTGCGGGAATAGCATCAGCTCAAGACCCCACAGCGAAGGAAGCCTTTTTGGGGATTTCGACTTTTAAGATAGCTATAGAATTAAGGCCTTTTCAGAGTGTTAATCTGGAGAGGTCTTTTTATTTGTTCAGCTGAACCAACAGTGAAAGCTGATAAACAAGAAGAACATGGTATAGCTTGCCAAATACAGCTACCACACATTTAACCTATTATTTATCGGTCTAATGCTAGTTGTAATTGGTGGGATCGCCTTTATCATATTCAATCGCAGAAAAGTAAAAATGAATTAAGTATACAAAAATCATCCCAGGCAGAAGAATGCCTTGGGATGTTTTTGTAATTACCTCAAAACTTAAGAGAAATATCTTCTCTTTAAAAGCGCCTATTCACATTGTAAATATATGCTAATCTGTACAGATCCCCAATAAAGCAATGACACCATTACATAAAGAAGGTGGTGGTAATATGGCTGTCCTCTCCATAGTACTATCCTCTACCCTGATCAGCTGTTCAAGCAACTGAATCGCCCCATTTTTTAAGGAATACTAGAAGGGTTTTTTTTCCGGATGTGCGTGATCATCGATTTGTCCGCAAACTTTTCATAAAGGATTTCGAGGATAACTTTTTCGGATAGTAATCTAATCGATATGTTTCAGTTGTTCTTTATCATTTTCCGACAAAAGACTCCTTCTTCAATTTTGCGCAGGGCATAGCCCAAAAATAAGTGGGAGATGAATGTCGGTTGGGGTAGATAGAACGCATGTTTGTACGGTGCGATATTCCTGTAAGTTGTTCTTTGAAAACTGAAGATATGAGGTTGTGTCAGGAAAAACGTCTGTCACGTAAAATCTTCAATGTTCTATCGCCTCCACGCATTCCGAAGTCGCGAAAACCAAGCTAAAGTAGGGTGCGTGGCGAGTCAACGTACAGGATATATAAAGCTTTCACCGTAGGGACTACGGGTAGAGCCTGCTAAAATAACCGAGGGATGCCTTGGTGTTCGCAGGAATCTCCCACTCAAATTTTCGTTAGAAATTAAGTGGTGAGTAGTTCAAAAAGTTTATCTTGTAGTAAATATGAGTTGTCCTTTGAGTCTAAAAAACTGAGTAATCTAAATATACAGCTGTACCAACAGGATTTCCCTTACTTTTGTCGAAAATAACTACAGGAATGTCTTAGCGTAATGGAGTTTTAATAGACGTGGTAAAGACACAACAAAAGAGGGGGGAGTAGCTTGAAACATCGTTGGTTTCGTTTTGATTTTAAGAAAAATAACCATCATTTGATGAATTACCATTCACATCGTGAATTTGAAATTTTTTATTTTCATGAGGGAAAAGCAAAAATTATTATTCAACATCATATTTTTGAGTTACTACCTGGTGATATTGTTTTACTAAATGGATTAACGCCGCATCATACCTATACAATGCCTCCACATCCTTATGTCCGAACAACGGTAGAATTTTTACCAGAGTTTATTGCCCCAATATTAAAATCTATGAAATCGATGGAATTATTTGATGGCTTTTTAGCGTTGAATAATTCGATTATTCGAATGAAAGACCAAGCAAATTTAGTATATTTTAAAGATTGTATTGCAAGGCTAGATCAATTGATAAGCCGTAGAGATAATCATCAAACCATTCATTCACTTGTTGAAGGGCAAGTGAAAAATATTATTATCGATCTTTTATTTGAAATCAATCATCTCGCCCACACCCCTCTAGCCGAAATTATCTCTAACAAAAATGAAAAGGATACATTAATAGAAAAAATGATTGCTTGGATTATGAAGAATCATATGAAACAGTTAACATTGGATCAAATGTCCAAGGAATTCCATATATCTAAACGGCATATTACCCAGCTATTTAGAGATTCTCTAGGAATGACGGTTATGGAATATGTCATGCGCTGCCGCATTGATCATGCCAAAATTTTGCTTGAAATCAAACCGAATAAACAGATATCTGATATTGCTCTAGAAGTAGGGTTTAAGAATGGTGCCCATTTTAGTCGCTACTTCAGTGAAAAAACGGGGGTACCCCCATCGCAGTTCAGGCGTGAAAGAATCACACCCCAGCAAAATCACTGAAAGGGGCTATGGCAAAAGTTGAAAAACGCTACCTTGTCACAGGCCTACGGAATGTAGGTCACGTAGCGTTATTTGACGTATAAGGATCTACTAAGGTTGACGCAAAGCAACAGGGCGTTGCGTTAGGCATCTGTCACTAGACAAGTACGTATTCGGCCTTACTTATTCGCTTCACTGCAGGATTCTTCTATTTGATACTATTCCACACAGTCGTGTCGCTATTTTTACCGAATTCCTTAAAAGTTTATTTTTTAATAGCAGTCAGATCTGATTTTTTCCCTTCTTTTTATTAGAAAAAAACTTATCGGGCAATTCCTTCCTTTTCAGGCAAATGCTTGCTTTATTCTCTCCTTTACAGATAAATAATTATCAGAATATTATAATACAATATAAATAGAGCCGAAACGTACAAAAAGTTGGCTGAAAAAACTAAAAGGGGGAGAATAACCGTTGTATAGAAAACGCCTACCACTTATTTTAGGTCTTTTATTAAGTATAATGTTATTAGGTGCATGCTCAGATTCATCAGAAAAAGGAAGCGCGAGTGACACAGATAATACAAGCAATGCGAATGAAAATAATTCGTCAGATGAAGGAAGTAGTTCAGAAGATGAACCAAAAGAGGAAATCACGATGCGTTTCTGGTATCCAGGTGAGCCTGATGCAGTGGAGGAACGTTTGAAAGAAGTTTTTCCACATATTACTTTTGAATGGGAGAATATTCAGGTCGTAAACGCGTATAAGGAAACAATTGAAGAGGAAATTTCGAAACAGAAACTTCCAGATATTATGGTTTTAACAGATTATAGTTTAAGTGTTTTAAAAGGATATGAGATGCTGTTTGACTTAACACCATTAATTGAAAAGCATGAACTAGATATGAGTGATTGGCCAGAATATCGAGTAAAAGCGATGCATGCCCATAAACCTGATGATGATGGAATTTATTCATTGCCTGGTCAGTTAACATACCATGGACTGGCATACAATAAAGAAGTGTTCGATAAATTCGGTGTAGCCTATCCGACAGATGATATGACATGGGAAGAAGTCATTGATCTTGCACGTCAAGTAACAGGTGAGCGAGATGGCGTACAATACCGCGGATTAGACATAGCGCTAGACCCGCAAATGGTAGGAATGCTTGATGGCTGGCTAGTTGATGAAGATGATGAAGTGCATTTTGAAAATCGTGATGATGTAAAAAGAGTCCTCTCTTTAATAGAAGAAGTGGCAGCTATTCCTGGTAATATCCCAGATAATGACAAGGAGGATTTCTTTGATCCATGGAGCTACGGTATATACAATGAGCGAAATGTGGCGATGGCCCTTCATGCCCGTTATATCGCTAAAGGGCTAGCAGAATCGGCTGAGGAAAGTGATCTTAACTTTGACTTTGTTAGTTGGCCACTAGTAGATAAAGACCATCCAACCCAACCATATACTGACGGGACTTTCTATGCCATTTCACCATATTCAGAATATCCCGATGAAGCCTTTGAAGTGATTGAATATTTAATTTCAGACGAATGGATTAACGACAGTGATCCACTTGATTACAATATGGATATCCTGAAAGACAAAAATATGGAGGCTTTTACACGCCATCCATTAAATGTTCCTGACGGCAGAGCCTCTGAGCATCAAGTAACAGGAAGATGGTTATTTGGCAAAACGGCTAATAGAATTATTTATGAAGATGTTGATATCAATACCGCCATTCGAGAAACTCAAGAAGAGGCAGAAACACTGATTAAAGAGGCAAAAGGTTCTGATTAAGAAAAGAAATATAAGTGAAGATAGTTTTGCTCCATAATCGTACTAGAACGAGAGATCAATTCATCTTTCGTTCTTTTTCTATTGGAAATCCTACCGTGAATTTTAAAAATCTATAAAAGTTTACATAATCTATCACTATATTACAGAATAATTACAAATATCACAATAGATTGACAGTTAGTGGAGAGGAAACTATATTAATGTATAGACATCTGTACGTCTAGTGTTATTTGTGATTGCCTACGATCGATATGGTTATCCGATGAATCGATAAAGATGTCTTTCATTATCTGAAAAAGGGGGAATTACCTTGCAGTTGAGGGAATTGTCAGGTAAGAAGAAAGGTTCTATTGTTTTGATTTCAAGTTTTTTACTCGTGTTATCCTTATTTTTCCCAAGTTTTTTCTTGCAATCGCTAAATGTTGTGAAAGCGAATGAAGGAAATATTGTTCTAGGGTATTATACTTCTTGGAATCCACCACAAAATCTCGACGCTAGCAAACTAACACATATTAACTATGCCTTTGCAGATGTTTGTTGGGATGGGATTCATGGAAACCCTAACAATGAAGAAATTGCTGAAGGGGAACCAAAAACATGGACATGTAAAGATTTACAGGGAAATGAAGCGAAGGAGCTAGAAAATGGAACGATTGTTTTATATGATCCAGAGGTTGATTTAGTAGAACTATCAAAACTAGCTGCTTTGAAAAATCAGAATAAAAACTTAAAAACGCTGATTTCAGTGGGAGGATGGACATTGTCCAATAATCTTTCCTTAGTGACAAGAACGGAAGAAACACGCGAGACTTTCGCTCAATCGGCTGTTGATTTTGTCCGTGAATTTGATTTAGATGGATTAGACTTAGATTGGGAATATCCAGTTGCGGCAGGAATGGAAACAAATCACCGAGATCCAAGTGATAAACAAAATCACACTTTATTATTACAAGCAGTTCGTGATGCTTTTACAGAAGCGGGAAAAGAAGATGGAAAGGAGTACTTAGTAACAATCGCAGGTGCT
Source organism: Lederbergia galactosidilytica (assembly GCF_017873565.1). Classification (GTDB taxonomy): domain Bacteria; phylum Bacillota; class Bacilli; order Bacillales; family Bacillaceae_C; genus Lederbergia; species Lederbergia galactosidilytica. Next base: position 292,305 of record NZ_JAGGKH010000001.1, on the reverse strand, counting down.
GCTACATGGGCTTACGCTGAAAATAATGAGTTAGGGAAAATCGCTGAAGTTGTTGATTATATCGCGATTATGGCTTATGACATCAATGGTACATGGAGTGGTGTAACTGGACATAATGCGCCATTGCATGCAGATCCTTTAGAAGCGGAAATAAGAGGCTGGAATTTTGGTGTTGATAGCACGATGAATGTCTATGGAGCGGTTCCGAAACACAAACTATTATTAGGTTTACCATTTTATGGGCATTCTTGGGCAGGATGTAATACAGAAGACAATGGAAAAATGGTGATGGAAAAAGGACCATATCAGCAATGTGCAGCTGGTTGGGAAGCTCCAGGAATAGATGGTGGTACAGTCAATTATAATATTGTGAAATCACTTATCAACCAAGATGGTTATAATTACTTTTTTGATAATGTTTCAAAAGTACCTTATCTTTATAATGAGAAAAAAGGAGAATTTATATCTTACGACAATGTTGAGTCACTTGGTTATAAAGTAAATTTTATTAAAGATCAAGGTCTAGCAGGGGCTATGGTTTGGGATCTAGCCGGCGATGATGCGGATTATAATTTGTTAAAAACAGTTTCTCACGGATTAGGTGTCTCTAATGATGCTCCAGCACCAGATCCTATGCCAGAAGTTGAAATCGGTATTTCTGATGGGTTAGCACCAGTAAGTGCAGGTAGTCTAATAAAGATATTGGAAGCTGGCAAAGAGACTGGTGTCCAAATACAAATACCTGCGGATTTACCAGAGGGAACGAAATTAGATGTGGTAAAAGCGCAGGAGGGCATGGATAAGCTATCTGGATTTAAAGCAGCTGGCCCAGTGTATACATTTAACTTTGAATACCTAGAGGGAGAAGGATTCACTAGTGAAGAAGGATTTGGATTAACGTTCCCTGTTGATCCAGAGGCTAAAAACCCAGCAATCTATTATTTTAATAGTCAAAAGGAAGAATGGGAAAAAGTTAGTGAGGAAGTCATCGATGGAAAAATCATGACTACTGTGGCGCATTTCTCAACATATGGTGTTTTTGCAGAGGATGAAGAGGTCGATCAAGGAAATGGAAATGATGAGACAGAAGATCCGCAAGATGGCCCAAATGATGATGGAAAGGGAAAAGACGATGGGACAGGCTCTAAAGATGATGGGATTGACGGGGATGATCAGCAGCAGGATGGGGATGGAAATGGAGCCAAGGGAAATGGCACTATGAATAATGGTAAAAACGACGATAGTGATGATGATCAAAACGGTAGTAATGGAAATAATGGAATCAACAGTACTAAAGGTGGGGATGGAACGAATCACCATAACCAACCTCCAAGTAAAAATCCTAAACTTGGCAACGTTCTTCCAAATACCGCAACAAATCTATTTAACTTATTAATGGTCGGGATATTAGCCAGTCTTTCAGGAATCGGAATATTTCTTTATCAAAGAAGAAAGCAAACAATAAAATAATAGAAAGTAGAGCAGTAATCTCTTAGTCAAGATTACTGCTTTTTTTATCTCAGAATCTCTCATAGCTCCCCATGGAATATTTTTAACATCGAGATCTTGCTAATCTCCTTAACTATCGATCTAATTCCAGTTGTCATTGCAATCGAGTTGTTTGAACTGCTCTATTAATGTATGGGATAGCACATTGTGGAGGCTAGGCGAACCTGTAGTAGACAAGGAAAAATGTAGACAGGATTAGAAAAAAATTGAATATAATAAAAAGAAATTGTCCATGTTTAGTCTTGAAATAATTTAAGTTCATCGGGCTATATTTTACCGGATTGTCGACAAGGAATAGAATCATAATAATATAGAGCAAAAAATGACCAATGAATTCAGTGTAGCCAAATAATAATGTGGTTAATGTGATTATGACAATAAAAATGATACTGAAAAGTCGATTTAAAATGCCCATTATCCAACAGTAGCCAATCCCAAACTCTATGAAAGCGGCCATTATTGTAAAGAGAGCAGGATCAAAACCAAAGGTTGGGACTGCGAATTGCTCGATAATATTTAATGTCATGCTAGGATAGACCCATTTTTCAATTGCCAGCCAACAGAGGGAGAAACCGGTTAACATATATAATAGATAGAATTTGAAACGCTCCCATTTTGTTTGGATCAACAAGTAGTAAGAAATGATACCAAGATAAAATGAATAATCCAACATATGAAATATTCCATGATGAAAGGTGAAGGAAATATAGAAACCTAACAAGATAAGTGCTGCTAGTTTAGTGGAATAGAGATTGGGAATAACTAGTAAACCAATGATTGCCCAAACTAGAATGAGTGAACTAGAATTATGGAGAAAAAATTCAGGTGCAAATAAAGTTCCCGCTTGGATCTGAATGATTAGAGCTAGGGCTGTTCCATATTTTAAATAAGCATCGGGAAAGGAGAAATATTCTGCTTTTTGTTGAAGCTGTCGTATTTTTGCAACCTTCTCAAATTCAGGTATATATAAACTAAGTAGGCCGAGACAAATCGCTGTTAATATTGCCATACAAAAGAAAAATGGCGAGAGAATACTATCGATCTCAACCCTCTCTGGATTTACATCGGTAAACCACTTCACATGTGCGAACACAGTCATTGGTGTAAAAATAATGACTAACATCAAATAAAAAAAGAATACTTTCTTCCTGAGGGGAACCACAGTTTTTTACTTAAATGTATAGAAATGGGGATTATGGTTAATCTTGGGGCTAAATATCTAGCGAAGTAATTAGTGGGTTAAATTTAATTGGGTGAATATTACAGCTAAATGACTATACAAGTTGAGGCGGAAAAATTATGCCCTTTACCAATAAACATAAACCCAGAAATTAAGCAATATATAATTGGAAATTTATTACTTTTCGGTATGAAATACCTAATGATTTTTGGCGTGAATGATCTTTATTACTGTTAAATTATATGTGACATAAATCACATTAATTTTTCTTTCGATAGGATATGATAAAATATAACTGTATAAGGAGGGATTGAAGTGACCGAACCCCGCTTACAAACATTATATAGCCAAATTGGTGCAGAAATGATAGAAGAGTTAGTCCAAACCTTTTATCCAAAGGTATACGCAAATCCGGTAATTAGTCCACTTTTTGAGGGAGATATGGAGGAAATTATGGAGAAACAGCGCTTGTTTCTTACACAGTTTCTTGGAGGACCTCCTTTATATAGCCAAGTACATGGTCCGCCTGCGATGAGGAGACGCCATCTACCATTTGAAATTACCCCGATTCGGGCTGAAAATTGGTTGAAATGCATGAAGGAAGCTTTTGATGAAGTAGGATTAAGTGACCATCCAGCTGGGGAGTTTTTCTTTCAACGTCTTACCCAAGTTGCGGCAATTATGGTTAATAGTGAAGAAACTGAGGATCCCCAAAGCTAGTGGGGATCCATTTGCGAGAAATGAGGAATATGATTGAATACATTTTACACGATACTTGTTTTTATCCATATCTTTTCCGCCATTCTAGGAATGGGACCTGGTTTTATCTTAAGCATCATCCCAAAAACAGCTAAAACGATGACAGAACTACGTCATGCTTATAAAATAAAACATCAACTCCATATTTTAGTGATGATTGGTGGTACATTATTATTGGTCACTGGTCTATTAATGGGGCTGATCCATCCATATCTTTTCCGAATGGGATGGTATCTAGTAAGTATGACTCTTTTCTTAATTGCTTTAGCCATGGGGCCATTCGTTTTAAAACCTGTATCGATTCCCGTAAAAGAAATTGTCAACCATCACCAAGGAGAAGAAATACCCGAGGAATACTTTCGCCTCTCTAAAAAACTAGACATCTATGAAAATATTGAAAATCTAATCTTTCTCATCATTATCACCTTAATGATCTTGAAACCATTCTAACCATCCGAACCACTTGGATGGTTTTTTAATTCCATATTTTAGAGAGTTGCGCAATACGACATGAAAGTCGCGCAATCCAGAGGGGAAGTTGCGAAATACCATATGAAAGTCGCGCAATTCGGAGGAGAAGTCGCGCAATGCCATATGAAAGTCGCGCAATAGGGGAGAAGTTGCGCAATGCCATATGAAAGTCGCGCAATTCGGAGGAGAAGTCGCGCAATTCCGCATAAAAGTTGCGCAATAAGGGAGAAGTTCCTCGATACCAAGTGAAAGTCGCGCAATCCAGAGGAGAAGTCGCGCAATTCCGCATAAAAGTCGCGCAATAAGGGAGGAGTTGCGCAATGCCAAGTGAAAGTCGCGCAATTCAGAGGGGAAGTTGCGCAATGCCATATGAAAGTTGCGCAATGCCATATGAAAGTTGCGCAATGCCATATGAAAGTCGCGCAATACAGAGGAAAAGTTGCACAATTCCGCATAAAAGTTCCGCAATAAGGGAGGAGTTGCGCAATGCCAAGTGAAAGTCGCGCAATTCAGAGGGAAAGTTGCGCAATACCGCATAAAAGTTGCGCAATAAGGGAGGAGTTGCGCAATGTCATATGAAAGTCGCGCAATTCAGAGGGGAAGTTGCGCAAAACCGCATAAAAGTTGCGCAATAAGGGAGGAGTTGCGCAATGGCAAGTGAAAGTCGCGCAATTCAGAGGGGAAGTTGCGCAATACCGCATAAAAGTTGCGCAATAAGGGAGGAGTTCCGCAATACCAAGTGAAAGTCGCGCGATTCAGAGGAGAAGTTGCGCAATGTCATATGAAAGTCGCGCAATTCAGAGGAGAAGTCGCGCAATACCGCATAAAAGTTGCGCAATAAGGAAGGAGTTGCGCAATGCCAAGTGAAAGTCGCGCAATCCAGAGGAGAAGTTGCGCAATGTCATATGAAAGTCGCGCAATCCAGAGGAGAAGTTGCGCAATACCGCATAAAAGTTGCGCAATAAGGGAGGAGTTGCGCAATGCCAAGTGAAAGTCGCGCAATTCAGAGGAGAAGTCGCGCAATTGCGCATAAAAGTTGCGCAATACCAAGTGAAAGTCGCGCGATTCAGAGGAGAAGTTGCGCAATGTCATATGAAAGTCGCGCAATCCAGAGGGGAGTTTGCGCAATACGACATGAAAGTCGCGCAGTCCAGAGGGGAAGTTGCGCAATACGACATGAAAGTCGTGCAATCCAGAGAGGAAGCCCCGAAATCCCCCATGACAGATTCGCAACCTGCGAGGTAGTCATAAGTGACTAGTTAATCAGTCACTTCATGCATATGAAGGTTTTCGATATGATACAGGGAGGATTGATTTTAAAAAGGGGTTTTTGGTGTGAAGAAATCTTATTTTATATGGTTGATGGCCATTTTACTTTTGACAGCTTGTGCGGGAAAGGATGCGGAATCCGCGGAGCCGAAAAAGAATGTTGCTACTGAAGAGGTAGCGAAAGAGGATGAAGAGGAAACCGGTGGACGAACTGAATCCAAGGAGTATGTGCCTAAAGAGGTGGAGTATTATGAAATTGAAAATCTTGGGCGCGAATTATCTGAACTTGAAAATGAAATGCTGCGTTACCCAGGGATTTATAGTGGGGATGATTATGATGAAGTGAAAGTGAATGAAGCGATCGACCAATTGCCGGATGATTTGACGGCCGAACAATACTTTGATGAACTGAAATATTTATTAACAGAGGATTATCATGAAGAATTAGAAACGTTACTTCGTTTTGATCCTAATGTTGAAGTAGATATTGCCCGTCCCGATGAAACAGTTGAGAATCCAGGTATCAAAACAGCGCATTATGCGATCTTGATTGATGCTAGCGGCAGTATGAAAGCTATGGTTGGAAACAAAAATCGTATGGATGCAGCTAAAGAGGCTGTCTTCGAGTTTGCCGAACAAATTCCAGAAAATGCGACCATTTCCATGAGGGTTTATGGTCATAAAGGTTCTGGAAGTGATGCAGATCAAGAATTATCATGCACAAGTACAGAGAACTTTTATAATGGAAATTTTGACAATGGTAAATTTAAGAAGGCACTAGATAAAATCAAGCCAGCTGGTTGGACGCCGATTGGGCTTGCCTTAGAAACTGTGAAAGAAGATATTCCAGAAAACACGGATGACGTGATTGTATATGTGGTGAGTGATGGCATTGAAACCTGTGGGGGGGACCCAGTCAAAGCGGCTGAGGATTTAGTGTCAGCTGATATCGAAACGGTTGTTAATATTATTGGCTTTGATGTGGATAATGAAGGGCAGAAACTGTTAAAAGAAGTGGCTACTGCAGGGAATGGCGAATTTACTTATGTCGATTCTGAGCAAGATCTGAAAAAATATTTAAAAGCACAGTATGAAGAAATTCAAAAGGCATGGCAGGAATGGAAACGAGCTGGTCAAAAACAGGCCCATGAATTAAAGGAAGAAAAGAAAAAGCTCGCAAATGAGACAAAAGAGAGTATGAAAAAGAAAAGTAATCAAGAAAAAGAACGGATGAAACAAGCTTCACAATATTTAAAATCGCGCTTGGAAGAGACGGAGAACTCATCGATTGGAAATGATTTGTATTTTAAGTCCATCGATTATAGTGGTGCCAAATATTGGTTTGCGATCGATATTGGTAGTGACGCATATTGGGAAAGCATTAATAGTGGCAACGAGAAGTATTGGGAGTTTGTGGAAGAAGGGAATGAGAAAATTACGGAGACCATTAAAAAGAAGAATGAACAATAAAAAATGAGGACATTCTCTTGCAAAAAGAGTGCAATTAGGTGCTGCACCCTAAAAGTTAGAGTTAAAAATCTACTTTTGGGGTGTTTTGTATGGAAAAAAGGTGGAGCTGTACTAGAGCAATGATAGAAGCATACTTCAGTCATAAAACTGGCAGGCTTCGCTCACTTCGGATGGACAAGGGACGTTGCTTCATACCAGTCCCATCATTGTTTTTATGAACAAAATCTTCTACTTTGCTAGAGGCTATTTTATTAACACTTTCCGGGTCTAAACAAATCGCTTTCCAATCCGATATTATCTGTAGAAAGATGCAAATATCCGAGAGGAACGATTAATTATGAATTTAGAACAAGTTCGTATAGCGGACCGCAATAGGAAAAATACGATCATGGGCATTGCCTGTGGGTTAATCTTAGGAGTAGGACTGATTGGACAAATATTCCTTGATACGTATTTAGTCATTGTGTTATCGCTTGCCATTCCTTTGATTCTATTAATTGGATTGTTTTTCTTAAGTCAACGAGTTGATATGATCAAACAAATTTTCCCTTATATCGTTGTGACTTTAATTTCTTCTATGGTGCTTGCGACCATTTTTCTAGGAGGAATAAGTGTCGCTACGATTGCTTTATCCTTTCTAATATTAATTTTTGCGAGTATACCAGGTTCCTTTGGTGTATTTATTTACGGTTATCTAATGAGCTCAGTAACGATCGGAATGGCCTATTTCCAATTAACAGATAACCAAGCGGGGAATTTACTATTAATTCACTTTTTAGCTTCTGTTATGTTTGCTGCAACGGTTCATCAAAGTAGGAAATTGTCAAAGCAATTGGGAGTGTTAGTAGCTGAAGCGGAAGAGAAGATGCGATTTGAAGAAAACTGGTCAACGAAGTTAAATCAAGCATTCATCAAGATTACTGGGAATCTGCAACAAATCCAAGGGAATGCCAATACTTCGGTGGCTTCGCAGAAAGAAATGTTGACGGCTTTAGAGGAAGTTAGTATAGGAAGCCGAAGTCAAGCTGATCACATTGTAGAAATTGCCGGGACTACAGAGGCTACGAATGATTTGGTCAAAAAAATGCAAGGTAATGTTAAGCTGCTTGTTACTGAAGCAGATGAGGGTGGAACGACGGCTAGTGATGGAGTTGAAAAAATGAAGATCATGAAAGAGCAATTTGAAGCATTTTCTCAATTTTTTAATCAACTAATGGCTACCTTCCAAGACTTAACAGAAAAAATTGCTGAAACCAATTCCTTTGCTGAGTCGATTCGGGAAATTACCGTACAAACGAATATGCTGTCCTTAAATGCATCCATTGAAGCTGCAAGAGCTGGAGAGCATGGAAAAGGATTTGCCGTTGTAGCTGAAGAAATTCGCAAGCTTGCTGGATTAACAGATAAAACATTGGAAAAAATTGATTCTAATTTGGATGCGGTCAATCGCTCGAATGAAATGGCTGTAACTAAATTACATGATGGGATGAAGCAACTTCATACTCAAGTGGAATTGACGAATGAATCAGATACCGCATTTAAAGAGATCACAGGTTCTATGAATAATTTACAAAGAAAACTAGAGCAACTTTTACAAGAAGTGGAATTTGTGGCAAATAATAGTGAAGCGATTCAAGAACGTACCAATGATTTTGCCTCGATCGTGGAAGAAAGCACAGCAGCTGTAGAAGAGTTGCATGCATCCTTGACGCAATTAAGTGATGAACAAGGTACTATCGTAGATTATGTTCAACAAACGTACGAGGAAGCCAGTTCACTGGGAAAAAACTTCGATCGATAATCCATTTTAATTAGTAGAAAGGAGGAGAGAGTTTGGACATTGCGGGCTTATCAATGGCTTTAAACCAGACACAGCTTAAGCAACAGGCCTCAATTTTGCTCACCAAGAAATCGATGGAAATGATGGGGCAACAAGGAGAGGCATTGAAAACATTATTGCAATCGACAAATGTTTCGGCGGTTCAACATGCTGCCGAACCACATTTAGGTGGTAACATTGATCTTAAAGGCTGATTTATGAAATCGAGGAAATTGGTAGTAACATTACTAATTTCCTCGATTTTTTTGCTATTACTATTTGTTTTTAATTTTCCAATCATTCACTAGGCACAATACTATAGGTCGTAGATTATAATGATAAATGTCCTGTTATTCTTTCTTTAAACTTTTAATGAATGGGGATGTTTAGGTGGATGGATCGGAACCATATTAAAAAATCAGAGTAATTACACAAAAATAATTATGGTGAAAATCTTTTTGTGTAGCTTCGCCTCTTTTCCGCAGAAAAAATAAAACATTATTCTCTAGGGAAGATAAGTTGAAAAATGAAGATTCTTAGCGTATGATGATAATGTTTATAGTTGGAAAAATATGTATATTTAAAATGATTATTGTTTGAACATACGGACATAGGGGTGAAAAGTGTCATTGCAAGAGCTATCAAGATTTGATGTTTTACAGTCGCAATTTAGAGTTGATGATTTGGGAATTCCACCAGAAAAACAAAAAATATTAGATCGGCTATTTCATTTTTTATATGAATATACAGATCTATTATACTTATCTTTTATTCGCGAGGAAGTACTCATTCAATACTTACAATATCATGCGAAAAATCACTTCAGGATCCTTACCTTCAGTGAAGTCGTGAAAGATCTTAAATTCTTTATTTGGTTTCTGAAAAACAAGAAAGAGATTAACTGTGTAATAGAATTGGACTTTTCTTTACTACATATAAACTTGTGGAAAGAATTATAACGAAGATTCATCGTAAAGGCTTTTTTCATACATAGTGGCGCTACAAACAATCCACCTTAACACCTCAAGAAATGTCACCTTGGGAATTGGCAATTCGTCCATTCGCCAAACATACTTCTTTTTATCATTTTCCAAATATGGTTCAAGTTAAAAGCGACCGGCCGTTAGTTAAGCGGCGGTTGCTTTTTTAGTTAACTCTAAATTTAAGTATGCGGTTTATAATAAAATATAATGAAAGGAGGGAAAGAAAATGTTCGAGAAAATGTTCGTGAGGAAAATAATTGCGGCGACAATATCGGGAGCTGTATTTGCCATATTATTAGGATTTGTTTCGCCAAATCCCTTTGGCGAGCAAGTTCATCCTTATTTTTATTCGGCTCTTACGATCATAAATGTTTATTTAATATATAGCTTTCCTGTCATTTTGTTTTATGGTGTATTAACTTCGATTGTAAGTGATAAAATAGCGGAGTTTATTGCGAAAAAAAGCAGCCATAAGATAAAAGAAATAGTCGTTTCTGGCATTTTACATATTGTTTTTGGGCTTGTTCTTCTGCCATTTAGTTTAGCTGCTGCACTCTTGTTTTTTGTTACGGATCGAATTTTACTAAAACAAAAGAAAAATTTTCATTGGTTGCTAGCAGTAAAGAGTTTTGCTATTCCAGCTGTTCTGTGGATTATCTCAATAGGAATTGTTTGGATCAATGATTTTATTAGTAATTTTCGCGGTAGTTTCTGATAAAGAAAGGGTAAAAAAATCATCCGGAAGCATATTAAGAAAGGATTAATTCCATCTGTTGCGGAATAGAAAGAATAAAGTAGGAAGATAGGAGAGACTCATACCATGTTTAAAAAGTTATTTAAAAAAGAGGCTAAAGAGAAAAGGGAAATTGTTGCACCTATTGCCGGAGAGATAATCCCATTAGAAGAAGTACCTGATCCAGTTTTCAGCCAGAAGATGATGGGGGAAGGGATCGCAATCCAACCATCAGGAGGACAAATTGTCGCACCGGTAGATGGCAAGATTATATTAATTGCGGAAACGAAGCATGCACTCGGCATTGCAGCGAAAGATGGCACAGAGATTTTGATTCATGTAGGTTTGGAGACTGTGTCTTTAAAAGGAGAAGGTTTTACGGTCTTAACAAAAATGGATGAAGTGATTACCGTAGGACAACCACTCTTAGAAGTTGATTGGGATTATATTGCCTCACATACCAAAAGTAGTGTGACGCCAATTATTATGACAAAAGCTAATGAAGATGGGGATGGATATAAGCCTGTCGGCAAAGGGAAAGCCATTGCAGGAGAAACGGTTATATTAACAACTTCTGAATCATAAATCATATAAGTAATAGTTTTTTACGCGATTTTGCTAATAGTGCCACGGTTACAGGAGAATCTATAAATGTGAGGAGGTTAAAGATGTGATGAAATATCTGCAAAACCTTGGGCGTTCTCTTATGTTACCCGTTGCTGTGCTGCCTGCCGCTGCGATCTTGATGGGAATTGGCTATTGGATCGATCCGACTGGATGGGGATCAGGAAATGTCATTGCAGCTTTTTTGGTGAAAGCTGGTGAATCACTTATTAATAATATCCCCATCTTATTTGCTGTTGGTGTGGCTTTGGGGATGTCGAAGGAAAAGGATGGTTCAGCAGCATTAAGTGGATTAGTTGCATTCCTTGTTGTGAAAACCTTGCTCTCTCCTGAATCGGTAGCATTATTTCAAGGGGTGGAGGAAGAAGCTGTCGATCCTGCGTTTGAAAATATTGAAAATGCATTTATTGGTATTCTTTCAGGGATTGTAGCTTCTCAGATGTATAACCGTTTCAGTCATGTCCAATTGCCAGATGCCTTCGCGTTTTTTAGTGGTAAAAGACTAGTGCCCATTATGACTTCTGTTGCTATGTTGGTCGTGACAGCTGCTTTGTTTTTCATCTGGCCTGTTGTATATTCATGGTTAGTTGCTTTTGGAACAGCGATTAGTAAATTAGGATTTGTTGGAGCTGGTTTGTACGGATTCTTCAATCGCTTATTAATTCCAACTGGACTTCATCATGCTTTAAACGCCGTTTTCTGGTTTGACACCATTGGGATTGATGATATTGGTAAATTCCGCGATGGTACAGGAGTTAAAGGCATTACCGGAATGTACCAAGCTGGATTTTTCCCAATTATGATGTTTGGCTTGCCAGCGGCCGCACTTGCTATGTATCATACGGCAAAATCAAAGCGAAAGAAACAAGCTGCTTCACTTATGATGGCTGCAGGATTTGCTTCATTTTTTACTGGGGTTACGGAACCACTTGAATTTTCATTCATGTTTCTAGCACCAGCTCTTTATGTAGTTCATGCCGTTCTTACGGGATTATCACTCGGTATCGCTGCCTTTTTCCATTGGACATCTGGTTTTGGTTTCAGCGCTGGGCTTGTCGATTACATTTTAAGTTTACGTATCCCGCTTGCTAATCAGCCGTATATGCTGTTGTTGCAAGGCTTGGTCTTTGGAGTCATTTATTATTTCTTATTCCGTTTCTTAATTACGAAATTTGATTTAAAAACCCCTGGACGAGAAGAGGAAACAACGGAAATGCCTGAAAAAGAAACAGCTTCTAGTAAAGGAGAAGATCGTTTTTCTAAAATGGCCACAGTGATTTACGATGGACTTGGTGGCGACGAAAACGTCACAGCTGTTGAAAATTGTACAACGCGCTTACGTGTCGAAGTAAAAGATATGGACGCTGTCGACCAAACCAAAATAAAATCAACCGGAGTTCCTGGAATTAACATCGTGGGTCCTCATAATATTCAGGTCATCGTTGGCACTCAGGTACAATTCGTTGCCGATGAAGTAGAAAAAATTCGGAAAAAAGACTAGAAAAGAATTTAGCGTTTGAGACCGATCCGTTTATTAAAGCAAACCGCTCCTTGCCGCAGTCTTTCAAATTAAAAAAGAGCAATTCAATCGCTGGATTGAATTGCTCTAACCGCTTTAACTGTGATCAAGATAATGTTTAATAGCTCTGCGATGACTGCCGACCATATTATCTGGTAAACGGTGAAGGGAAAAATATTTAATCTGTAGTGATTCGTCGTCATGAACTTGAGGTGTTCCTTGAATGATGTCTGTTGTTATATACACGATCGTTACTACATAAAACTCATCCCCATTTTGTGCTTTCACATAATGATTTCGTCCAGAGGAAACATTAATTAATTCTAACTCCCCAATCGTGAGGCCTGTTTCTTCCCAAACCTCTCTCCGTGCACACTCTTCTGTTGATTCGCCTAATTCCATTAATCCACCAGGCAATCCCCAGACACCATAAGGATATTTTCGCTGTTGTAAAAGAACATCATGCTCGTTATTTAAAATAATCACAATTGAGCCTGTAAGGATTAAAGGCCGATGCCCGACTATTTTTCTTAAATCCTCGACATACCCCATATTATTTCATTCCTTTCGGTCAATTGAGCTTACTCTTATTATAGCGCTAATGTCGCAAACATTCTTTAGGTGGATGGCTGATTCTTGAAAGAATGATGGTATTAAGTGAAGCTTACTTGAATTTCGCGCTTGCCCTTCAGCCCCTGATCTTTACGTTTTTATTTTAAAAAGAAGCATAAACCCTGTTACTTTTTTACCAAAAATAGCTTACACTTAATTAAAAGGAGATGATAAGGTTATGCTTTAAGTAACAAAAAAATGATAGCGTTATCAAGAATGGTTATCTAGGAAAATATCATGTAAGGCTTTTTTCATATTGCGAGAAATCATCATTAGACACCAAAGGAAATGTGAGGAAGATCGATGAAGCTTCTAGCTATTAAGAAGATGTTAAACGATATGAAATTACGAAATAAGCTATTTTTCTCTTTTGTATTTGTTGTCTTTGTCCCTGTCATGATTGTGGGGGGCTATTTAACAAATGAATTAAAACAGTTGGCTCTAACAGATGCTGTCAAACAAGAAACAGCTAATCTTGATCGTGTCAGAAAAAGAACCTTGGAAACGTTAAAAATCCCATTGTATTTATCCAATAATATTTTATATGATCAGCGCTTAAAGGAAATCGTTAACACGGAATATCAGTATACGTATGATGTTGTAGCAGCATATAAAAATTATTCTACCTTTGATCATTATTTGAAAACTTACCCACAGGAAATCTCGAGTATTCGTTTTTATATGGAAAATCCTACTCTTTTAAATAATTGGCAAATTATCCCGATCACGGAAAAAATGGTGAAATCAGTTTGGTATACCAATGCAAAGAAAGGAAAAGGATTGGCAAATTGGACATATATTGAAGATGAAACCAAGCAAAATAGAAAATATATTAGTTTAGTTCGCCGCATTGATTTTTTAGATTTTAAGACATATGGGATGTTAGTTATCAGCGTCAACCCAGATCATTTAGATCTGATATTATCTCAGGAATCATCTCCCATGATGCTTATTGACGATAAAAATAATATTATTGCCACGAATCATTCTGAGTTTACAACAAAATCCTTTAGCAAAATGATTGACTCGAAACAAAAGCTAGAAGAGCCAATCGGAACATTCCGAGGAAAAGTTAACGGAGAACCATCCTATATTTTTATAGAAGAAATATCGCCAGATCATAGTTCGAATGGGCTGAGGGTTGTTTCAGTTATTCCGAACAAAGAGATCGTTGAAAATGCAAATCATCTAGGAAGAATGGGCTTATTCGTTGTCACCATTAGTGTTTTGATTGCTTTATGTTTAATCTACTATTTCTCCAAATGGTTATCAGAGCGAATATTGACGTTGAGCAAACAGATTAATGAAGTGGGAAAGGGAAATTTTGATCACACTATTTTGGTGGATGGAAAAGATGAGATTGGACAACTCTCAAAACAATTAAATATGATGGCAAAGAACACGAAACAACTTCTCCAAGAAATAGAAGAATCGAATAAACAGAAAAGCCTGATGGAACAGAAACAAAATCATATCAAGTTTAAAATGATGGCCAGTCAGATTAACCCCCACTTCTTATTTAATGCCCTAGAATCCATACGAATGAGGGCTAGTTTGAATGGCGAAAGGGAAATTGCCCAAGTTGTAAAATTATTGGGGAAACTAATGAGAAATAGTATTGAAGTTGGCACAGGTAAAGTCAAGCTAAGCAGTGAAATTAGCGTCATCCAATCTTATCTTGAAATTCAGAAATTCCGATATAGGGAACGGATTCATTACACCCTTCATATTGATCCACGAACAAATGATTTGGAAATACCGCCATTAATTATTCAACCACTTGTGGAAAATGCGGTCATACATGGAATAGAGGACGTAGCAACAGGAGGAGAAATATCTGTTACTAGCAAATGGACTTCGGTGGGAGTATATATTGCTGTTATGGATAGTGGGAAAGGAATTGATGAGGAGAGATTGAAGAAAATCAAACAAATGTTAGCGGAGAATGAGGAAAAAGAAGGTATTCGGATTGGCCTCCGAAATGTACATCAGCGCCTCTTACTAACTTATGGTGAGTCAGCTGGCTTGGAAATTGAAAGTGTTTTAGATAAAGGGACCACAATATCATTTTTAATCCCATTGGAAAGGGGAAAAGAAATTGTTTAAGGTATTGATTGTGGATGACGAGCCAACGATACGAGAAGGTTTGGCCGCTCTTATTCCGTGGGAAGAATATCGGATTAGCCAGGTGGAAACGGCAAAAAATGGAGAAGAGGCGCTCCAGTTGCATGAGATGCTATCACCTGATCTTATGATTGTCGATATCAAAATGCCTGGAATGACAGGGATTGAATTAATAGAAAGAATAAGAAGAAAAGATCCCCTTGTTCATTTTATTATCTTAAGTGGCTATGCGGAATTTGAATATGCCAAAAGTGCCATTTCTGTTGGGGTGGAAGGCTATTTATTAAAGCCAATTCTAGAAGAGGAATTAATGGATTATTTAGCTAGGTTAAAATTAAAATGGGAACAAGCTCAGCTTTATCAACAGCTGAAAGATAGATTGGAAGATGAAAACAAAGAAAGAATGATAGAAAGTCTCTTAAGGGGAGAGATTGACGCGGGGATATACAAATTCTTTGAGAAACTTCGGTGGTCAAATTACCGTATCTTACTAATTACTTTAGAAAATGTTATAGATTTACCAAGCAAAAAGCAATTATTAAAAGTCTATTTTTCCAACGGACAATCCGCAATTGTAAGTACCTATCAACAATTTTTACTTGCTGTATTTGATGGGGATTCATGCCAAGATGATTTGCATAACGAGCTGCAAAAGTCGGTATTTCATCAGTCAAATCAATATACGGCGGCATTATCTGAACCAGTTGAAAGTTTAGAAGAGATAGCGAAAGCATACCAAATAACTAAACAACTACTCGCTAATAGATTTTTTTATGAGCAAGACCAAATCTTAACCATACAATCAAAACCTCTATTGACAATCGAAGAAAAGAAACAAAAAGAACAGAAATCACTCAAAATGCAAGTGGAGGTACTATTTTATTCGATTGAATTGGGTGATCAGCAGGCCGTCCAGAAGATTTGCCTAGAAATGGTGGAGGAGTGGATGCAAGAAAATCCATCCGAGGAATCAATTAAAAAGAATTTTATTCAGCTGATTTCTACGCTAATTAATAAATTAATCTCCGACTACCAAGAGTTGACTGATACATTCACCAATCTAATGGAGAAAGTAATCGAAATTGAGAAGCAATCGACCATAAAACAATTAATCACTTATATCGATTCAATTTTTTCAGAAATAATCGGACAGATGGATCAGCAAGATTCAGATTTAATTGTCAAAAAAATGATCCATTTAATAGAAAGGCATTACCATACCAATATTAAACTCGATACTTTAGCGGAAACCTTCCATTATCATCGGGCTTACTTAGGAAAGTTATTCAAAGATTATACAGGAGAATATTTTAATACGTATTTAGATAAGATAAGGATTGAAAATAGTAAAAAGCTATTATTGGAGGATTTAAAGATTTATCAAGTGGCCGAAAGAGTTGGCTATGCGAATGTAGATTATTTTCATAGTAAATTTAAGAAGTATGTTGGCATTCCTCCATCAGAATATCGAAAAAGGAAATTGATTGGGAAATAATCATCTGCGGATGATTATTTTTTTATCCCAAGATTAGGATCTGACATTTTTATATGATTTTTACTTTAATTATGACGGTACTTTTAGCTTTATAAAAAAGGTAAAATAAAGTTACCGATTAGGAGGGGGTTCAAATGGAAACGGTAAAAGGGAAAGCGTATTCAAAGGTGAATAAAAAAGAAAAAAACCGCCATTTCTGGAAGAGGTTTTTCTCACAAAAAATATTATATCTGATGTCACTTCCCTTTGTCTTATGGGTATTTGTTTTTAATTATCTGCCTGTTTGGGGATGGACAATGGCTTTTCAAAACTTTCGACCTGGCCGTGCTTTTTCCGAACAAGAATGGGTTGGATTGAAACATTTTATTGCGCTATTAAGTGATGAAAGGTTTTATTTAGCATTAAGAAATACATTAGCTATGAGTTTGCTAGGTTTGACGATCGGTTTTGTTGTTCCCATCATTTTTGCGGTGCTATTGAATGAAGTTCGTCATAGTTTATTTAAGCGAACAGTGCAAACAATTACGTATTTACCGCATTTTGTTTCATGGGTCGTTGTAGCCGGAATTGTAACAAAAATGCTTTCTACTGATGGTGGGATTGTCAATGACTTGCTTTTAAATTTTGGCTTTATTGATAAACCCTTCCAATTTATGGCAGAAGGGACTTGGTTTTGGGGGATTGTTACGGCGGCCGATTTATGGAAAGAAATGGGTTGGAATGCCATTATCTTTTTGGCGGCAATTGCCGGCCTAGATTCTCAACTATATGAAGCGGCAAAAGTCGATGGAGCAAGTAGATTAAGGCAAATGTGGCATATTACTTTACCAGGAATTCGACCTACCATCTTAGTAGTTTTGATTTTGAATATAGGACATTTAGTGAGTATTGGTTTTGAGAAACAAATGCTGTTAGGAAATTCGCTCGTTGTGGATTATTCCGAAGTGTTGGAGTTGTATGCACTGAATTATGGGATTGGATTAGGGCAATTTTCTTATGGTACAGCGATTGGCATTTTTAACTCGGTTGTAAGTATTTTCCTTTTATTCCTTGCGAACGGGATCTTTAAGCGATACTCCAATCAAAGTGTCATGTAGGGAGGGGAAATCATGGCGACGAAAAGAGTGTTAAATAAATCAACTTATAAAGATTATATATTCGATATTTTCAACTATTTATTTCTAATTATTTTAATGATCGTCACGCTATATCCCTTCTTAAATGTGTTAGCTATTTCATTAAATGAATCAACTGACACGATTCGAGGTGGAATTTATATATGGCCACGAGAATTTACGTTCAATAATTACCTAGAAATTGCTAAGTACGAAAATTTAGTAACTGGTTTTGGAAATTCAGTGCTCCGTACAGTTGTGGGAACCCTGTTTGGTGTTTTTATTCAAGCAATGGTGGCTTTTACATTAAGTCGCACTGATTTTCAGGGACGTCGATTTGTTTCAACTGTAATCGTTTTAACAATGTATTTTTCCGGTGGTTTAATTCCTGGCTATATGTTAATCCGTGACTTGCACCTTATGAACACCTTTTGGGTGTATATCTTGCCAGGATTAGTAAGTGCTTTCAATATTATTATTATTCGTTCCTTTATGGATGGATTGCCGTTTTCCTTACAGGAATCGGCGAAAATGGATGGCGCTAATGACTTTACAATTTTCTACCGAATTATTTTACCTTTATGTAAACCTGTTTTAGCGACAATTGCATTATTTGTTGCGGTTGGACAATGGAATAGTTGGTTTGATACGTATTTATATAACAGTATGAATGAAAATTTAACGACTCTACAATATGAATTGATGAAAATTCTTGAAAATACAACTATGAGTGGAAATGCGAACGCTAATCAAATGCGCCCGAATGCGGCCCAACAGTCGCAAATGGTGTCACCAGATTCAATCAAAATGGCGATCACGATGGTGACCGTTGTGCCGATTGTTTTAGTCTATCCATTTTTACAAAAATACTTTATTCAAGGGATGACTTTAGGAGCTGTTAAGCAGTAATGAATGAGGTAAAAACAGATTTATCTGTTGATACAATATATAAAAGGGGAGGAAAAAAGGGATGAGTTCTTTTAAGAAGACTTTTAGTTTGTTATTTATTGTCAGTTTCATGTTCTTTATAGCAGCATGTTCTAATTCAGAGCAAGGAACTTCAAAAAAGTCCAATTCATCATCAGGAGATGAGGATGCACCAATTACCTTAACGCTGTTTGGCTCTGATGCAAATGCGGATTGGGAAAAGATGGAAAGCCCAGTTGGTCAAAAGATAAAAGAAGATACTGGCGTAACATTGAAACCAGAATTTGATATTGATGGTGGGCAACAAAAAATTGCACTTATGGCAGCAAGCGGAGAATACCCAGATATGATTCTACCAAAGGGTGAGGCTGGAACATTAGTAGATGCAGGTGCATTGATAGATCTTACTGAACTTATTGAAGAACATGCACCAAACTTGAAGAAAATGATTGGCGATAATATGAATCGATTAAAATGGAGTAAGGATGATTCATCGATTTATATTATTCCGAACGCTGCGGTTGATAACCAAGCAATGTATCCAGGCTATGGAGCACTTGTTCAACATGCAGTTGTAAAAGAATTAGGTTATCCTGAATTAAAAACACTTGAAGATTTAGAAAATGTGCTTCGCGAATATTCCAAAAAACATCCTGAGATTGATGGACAACCAACCATTCCATTAACCTTACAATCAGATGGTTGGCGTTTTCAAGCATCAACTCTTAACAGTGGCTTTATGATGACAGGTGCTGGAGATGATGGGGAGTATTATATAGATCCTGATACTTATGAAGCAACCCTTCATTATCGTCGTCCAATTGAAAAGGAAGTATTCCGTTGGTATAACCATATGAATGCTGAAGGCCTACTAGATCCAGAATCTTTTGTCCAAAAGGATGATCAATTTTTATCTAAACTATCCACAGGTCGTGCATTAGCTACTATTGCTCCAGACTATATGGTTGGGCAAGCTCAAAATGCTCTACGTGATGAGGGAAAATTAGATAGAATGTATGGCATGTATCCAATTACCTTGAGTGAAGAATATCAATCCCATGTATACCAAAGTCCAGGATTCCAAGCAGGTTGGGGAATCGGTATTTCCGTTGATTGTGAAGATCCAGTTCGTGCCATTAAATTCATCGATTATTTAGTTTCAGAAGAAACCCAAATTATGTTGAACTGGGGTCTTGAAGGAGAGCATTATGAAATTGTCGATGGAAAACGAGTGATTCCAGAGGATGTATGGGAATATCGCAATAATAATAAAAACTTTGCCAAGGAAACAGGAATTGGCTATAATTTTGCGGGACTTGCACCTCGTTATGGGGATGGTGTTTTAGACTCAACAGGCCAAACATATACAGTAGCTACACGTGAACAACAAATCAAAAATCAAACAGATGTCGAAAAAGAAGTACTGAAAGCGTATGGTGTAGAATTATGGAAAGATTTATATCCACAAATGGATGAATTTGATGAAAAACCATGGGGAGCAGCATATAATATTCCAATCCCTGGTGGTTCTGATCTTGAAGTGAAAAATCAAAGAATGTTAGATGTAACATTTAAACGAATTCCAGAAGCCATTCTTGCGAATCCAGATGATTTTGATACTATTTGGGAGACATTTATGAAAGACCTAGAAAAAGCAGGAGTAGAAGAAGCGGAAGAGGAATTCACCAAAATCATTCAAGATACAGTTGAGTTATGGAGTAACTAGGATAAAAAATGGGTAAGGGGTCCGTTTTGTCGGATCCCTTTTAGTTTGTCTGGCCTTCCGAATGGAGCCAGTTTTGCAATCATTCAAGAGTCCGAAAGTTTGCTTTTTGTCCAATCCTTAATAAATGTATGTAATCAAAACTTGGTTGCATACTGGTCGTGTTGCTCTTCATAAATCTTTCTAATTAGGGAAATCTATTAATAGGACCCATTGATTGGAGGGATTTTTTTGAAAAAGCAATTGGTATGTGTTCTTGTAATGTTTGTCGGTCTCTTTACTTTTTCCTTCACGACTAGTGCAGCCGAGCAATCCAAGGCCATCTTAGAATATAAGTATGATGTAACAGGAGATGGAAAACTGGATGAAATCATGGTTTATGGCCTTCCGTTTAAAGGAGATTCGCCTTATTATGAAAAGGTCTGGGCAGAAATTACCACTTCCGAAGGGAAGAAACTCAAAATTGATTATGAAGGTGGTTACGAGCCAAAGTTAGATTTTGCGGATCTCAATCATGATGGTGTGAAAGATATATTATATTCCAGTGCGACAGGAGGAAGTGGAGGGCTTTATAATTATGCTTTGCACACGGCAAAGGGAGGAGAGATAAAAGAAATTCCTCTTCCAACTCCATTAGCAATCCAAGGCCAGTTTGATCAAGATTTTGTCGCTGTTATCGAAATTCCAGGATTAGAGAAGCCGATAATACTGGATTTATGGAACAGAAGGAAGGATTATATTTCGATTGGTTTATATCAAAAAAATGGTCAGCTAAATGAACCAACAGAATTAATGATTGATCCGATTGCTTTTTTCGAAGTAATCAAAATAGAGGGGAAAGATGGTTACGGGCTTAAAGGCTATCGACAGATTAGTGGAGCCTACCATGCGGATCAACTTGGGATTGTTGAAACAGAGTGGTATTACGAAAATGGAGAATGGCAACCCGTTCATATTGAATGGAAAGGAACTGAAAAGTCGGAGACGAGAAAAAAGCGTTAACCAAATCAATTTCATTAAAAAGAAGCTAATTTCCTCTTTCCTAGTAGGTCATTAGCTTCTTTCTTTTGAGACGGATAACACGTTGGTCTATTGAAACTCAAATTTAATTATTATTTTCTCAAGTCAAGCCACTCAATTTCATCCTTTGTAAGACGGATATCGGCAGCTTGACGACAAGAAACCATTTCTTGTTTGTTTTGTGGTCCAATAATAGCGGCTGTTGGGAATCCTTGATTCAATACATAAGCAAGGCTAATTTGAATCGTTTCAACTCCCTTTTCTTTTGCTAGCTGTTCAGCACGGCGATAACGCTCCCAGTTTTCATCGTTATAGAAAACACGAACTAAATCTTCATTTGAACGGTCTTCTGGTGTAAAACGTCCAGTGAAAAATCCACGTGCTTGTGATGACCATGAAAATAGTGGCATATGACTATTTTCATGCCATGACATAATTTGATCATCTACTGAAACACAGCCAGCCCAATAAGGTTCCTGTGCTTTAGCTAGGCTGAGGTTAGGACTGCTAAAGCTAAAGCCAACTAATCCATGTTTTTCAGCATAATCATTTGCTTCTTGAAGACGCTCAAAAGACCAGTTCGATCCACCGAATGCCCCAATACGTCCTGCTTCTACGTGAGCATTAAGAATTTCTAAAATTTCACCAACAGGTACGTTGGGATCATCACGATGGAGAGCGTATAATTCTACATAATCAGTACGCAATCTCTCTAAACTAATCTTTAATTCATTATCAATCGCTTGTTTATTGATTTGTGGTCCTTTCGCATTGGGGTGGCCACCTTTAGTTAAAATGATCACATCATCGCGACGCTTATTTTCTTCCATCCAAATACCAATCGCTTCTTCACTTTTCCCACCAGCATAGATAAAAGCGGTATCAATTGTATTGCCACCGATTTCAAGATAGTCATTTAAAACTTCAGTTACTTGTTCCATTTTTTCTGGAGCGAAATAGTCTGATCCCATTACTAGACTGGATATCTCTTTGTCTATCCCATTGACACGAATGTTTTTCATAAAGCTGTCTTCCTTTCTATGACAAAATAATTCTTTCATTTTTTTCAGCGGAATCTAGTGCTGCCTTAACAGATTTTATTCCAGCGATAAGGTTTTCATACGAAAATTTTAATGGTTTTCCATTCAAGACAGAAGCAGCAAAGTCATCTGCTTGTAAAGCATAAGGGTTTTTGTTTTCTTGTTGAATCGTTTCGATTTTATCGCCTTTTACAATTTGATACGTTTGATCTCCAAGAAAGGCGTTTTTCAAAATGATTCGGCCATCAGAGCCTAAAATTTCAAGCTCATTGCGACCAGAAGCCCACATAGAACAATCAAAAGTTAAAGCCACTCCATTGGAGAACTCCATTAAACCTGAGGCCATCATATCGACTCCACCATGTTTCTGCGAGAAAAAAGCTTGGGTTGTGACAGCAAGTGGTTCTTCATCTAATAATAACCGCGCGGCACTAATTGGGTAACAGCCAACATCATAGATTGAACCGCCACCCCATTCTTTCGTATAACGGATGTTTTCAAAATCTGTTGCATTGTTAAAAGTAAAGACACCATGAATACCGCGGATATCGCCAATTTCCCCCGCCTGGATACGACTTTTGATATCCTCATAGCGAGGCTGATGCCGATACATATAGGCCTCAGCTAATAAAACATTTTCCTCTTTACAAACAGTAACCATTTCCTTAGCTTCATCAGCATTAAGAGCAATTGGTTTTTCACATAAGATATGTTTGCCAGCTTGCGCAGCTTTGATGGTCCAAGGTTTATGTAAATGATTTGGGAGTGGGATGTAAACGGCATCAATTTCAGGGTCCGCTAATAACTCTTCATAGCTTCCATAAGCATGTGGAATTCCAACCTCTTTAGCAAAATCACTTGCTTTTTCCATTGACCGACTAGCGACAGCGACTACTTCATTGCTTGTCGATTCTTGAATTCCAGGAATAACTGAACGTTTGCCGATACTGGCTGTTCCCAAAATTCCCCATCGTAATTTCTCCAAAAGCTCAACTCCTTTGCTATATTTCATGTTTAGTATAGCACATCATTCATCGAGTAACAGTAAAGAAGTGAGCGTTTTCTAAAATTCTCTAGAAACTAGGTAAAATTTGTCGAAATTTTACCGATATAAGGTAGGAAGTACTGAATAAGGATGTGTTTTATATGGATTTAACTCAGATCAAAACCGTTCACAACGAAAAGACGGGAAAAGCTAATTATGTAACGGGTTTGTATCCTTATGTCGACTTCCTTGGATTAGCTAACCGTACGGGAAGAGATTTACAAAGAAATGAAAAGGCCTATTTAATTTATCTTCAACTAGATCAATTTATTGAAATGAGAGATGTGCTCGGAGTTAACCAAGCAGAACAATTACTAAACATCGTGAGACAGCGCTTGCAAATGACTGTTAGTAAAATAGGTATGGCATGTCATAATGACGATGGTTTTTTTAGCTTGTTTCTATTAGATAAGCTTTTGAAACAACCAATACATAAGTTTATGGAAGAATTGACTCAAGCTCTAAATCTTTCAACTAATGCATATAATCAGGGGATTTATATTACTTGCAGCTATGGGATTTGTACCTTTCCAGATCATGGTAAAACAGTAGAAGATTGTCTAGAAAAAGCAAAAGTCGCACTTACTCAAGAAAATAAAATATTGATTCGTGATCTAAAGATTGAATATAACAATAAAATGACGCAGAAAATGAAAGAAAATTTCCTTACAGAAATGAGTTTAAGAAAAGGGCTTGAGCAAGAACAGTTCGAATTATATTACCAACCACAGGTGGACTCAGTTACTGGAAAGTTAATAGGTTTGGAAGGACTAATACGCTGGCATCATCCAGAGGAAGGGGTGAAAATGCCAGGATCTTTTCTTGAATTGGCCGAATCCACAGGTCTTATTTTTCCAATTGGAGAATGGGTAATCGAACAAGCATTTAATCAATTAGAGAATTGGAAAAAACAAGGTGAAGATACCTTAACTATTTCGATTAATATTTCATCTAGACACTTTCTAGCCCCATCTTTCCAACCGTTTTTGGAAAGATGTTTACAGAAATATGATGTAAAAGCTGAGCAATTAATTATTGAAATTACTGAAGATGTAGCGATAGAAGATTTAGAAGTAGCGAAGAAGCGAATTTTAGCCTTACGAACATATGGTTTTCAGGTAAGTATTGATGATTTTGGTACTGGCTTCTCAGCTTTTCATTATCTCCAGCATTTTCCTGTTCAAGAAATTAAGATAGATCGACAATTTATTCAAGATATTACACAAAATGAAGTAAGCATGAGAATTGCCAAGTCCATTATCGATCTTGCCAATATGTTGAAATTGAAAGTGGTTTGTGAAGGAGTAGAAACTGCGGAGCAATGTGAAATTTTGCAACAGATCGGAACGCCGATCTTACAAGGGTATTATTTTTCAAAACCAATGCGTTACCAAGATGTTTGTCATTGGTGGGAGGAGAC
Source organism: Lederbergia galactosidilytica (assembly GCF_017873565.1). Classification (GTDB taxonomy): domain Bacteria; phylum Bacillota; class Bacilli; order Bacillales; family Bacillaceae_C; genus Lederbergia; species Lederbergia galactosidilytica. The sequence continues at coordinate 267,448 of NZ_JAGGKH010000001.1, read as the reverse complement.
AAAAAATGTAGCATATCCGTCAGACAAAAAATAGACGGATATGCTAAACATTATTTCATACCTGAAGCCATATTCTTAACTTGATTCATGAGTTTATTGCGTGATTTTTCATTTCTGAGTAGATAAGCAGCACCAAGAGCAACAGTAGCCATAATCGCTTTACCTTTCATGAAGGTCACTCCTTTTTATGAAATTCTCCTTCCCTCTTGGTATACCCATTCACAAATAAATTATTCCAAACGTAATTTCACCTATATTGTAAATTATATGGAGAATAATTTACAAGCTTCAACAAAATCTGCCATTTCCCGGGAAATCTTTGCTTATCTTCACAGGTGATTACCAATAATAGCCCCCATATGGATAAACAGGGTAATAAGGATAAGCGTATGGCTGTGCTAAGGAACCTAGTGCTAAACCACCTATAAAGCCTCCAAGAAATGGAGCGCCAAATCCAAATGGTCGTCCAAACCCTGGCCTAAAACCGTAGGGCCTACCAAATCCAAATGGACGGCCTATTAATCGATCGTCCGCATTACTAAAGTAATCATGATATTCAACAGGATATTGCAAGTGATTCATAAGGGAACCTCCTATTTATTTGAATTTAAATGGAGAGAAATACCCAAATATCTCCCATTGCATAGTATGCTTGCCTAAAAGAAAGGCACAAAAACGAGGCGAAAATAGGCGATAGTCATAAAACTTAGTAAAGATGATCTATAAACAAAAGGCGTTTTATGCCGATATAACGTGTAAATAAACCAATGTGTGAAAGGGAGTAAAGTGATGTCAGGACAAATAGGGACAAGTCTCTCATCCACATCAACACATAGTGGGAGTATGATCGGGAAACTTGAAGAAACAGCACTAACAAGTCAAATAACAGAAAAATTAGGTGCAAAGGACCAAGCGATGAAAGTTCATTCTTCCTTATCAAAAGAAGATTTAACAAATGTTGTGAATGGAATGAATGAATTCCTTAAAGCTTCACCACAAACTCATTTGAAATTTGAATTTCATGATCAATTAAATGAATATTATGTCACCCTTGTTGATGAAGTAACAAATGAAGTGGTGAGAGAAATACCGCCTAAGAAATTATTAGATATGTTTGCGGCGATGACCGAGTATATAGGCATTATGGTCGATAAGAAAATATAAAGTTTAGATGGAGTGAGATAGATGAGAATTGCCGGTTTGGCAAGTGGAATGGACATAGATTCAATTGTGAAAGATTTAATGAGAGCAGAAAGCATACCGCTCGACAAACTGAAACAAAAGAAACAAATTTTAGAGTGGCAAAGAGATGATTGCCGCGCACTCAACACCGAACTACTTAGCTTTCGAGACAAACTTGCACAACTAAAACTAACAACCAATTACCGTTCAAGAACAGTCTCATCATCGAATGAGCAATTTGTTACAGCTACTGTTTCTAGTGGTGCAGCACAGGCATCGTATTCGATTACAGAAGTGAAGAATCTTGCTAAAGCGGCAACGATGGTGAATGGTGGGGGAATAACTGGGAAAGATGGAAAGTTTGACCCGACAAAGAGTCTGAAGGACCAACTACCTGATGGATTCAAATGGGAACAAGGTGTTGTAGAATCACAAACATTAACAGTTGATAAGGATGGGAACGTGCCTGAATTTAAATTTGATGGTGATTTAAAGGAAGTAAATGTTATTGTAAATGGACGTGCTGTGAAAATAACAACTGATGAAACTAACCATAAAGCGGATGAGGTTCTTGTTAAAAGTGATGGTACGCTAGTATTTGGTGAAAATGTCAAACCAGCAAATGGCAGTGTAGTTAAAATTAATTATGTTGTAAATGAAAAAACGACATCGAAGACCGTTGGAGAAGACCCTATCAAAACATGGAGTTTGGGAAAAGGGGCATTAAATACAGGTTCGGTTAAAATTGAATATAATGGACAAACATATAGTGTTACAGAAGGTAATAAGCTGAAGAGTGGTGACGATGTCCTCGGTGAAATAAATCTTGATACAGGTGTGATCACTTTTGCGGAAGAAAAAGAGATTAAGGATACCGAAATTACAGCCACCTTCACACAAGACTATGCTTCCTTCGGCATTAACACCCATACCTCAAAAGGTGAAGTAAATGAAACGATCTTTATGACGGGCACAGACACCTTAAACAGTGTCATCCGTAAAGTTAATGAGTCCTCTGCAGGAGTCACGATGTTCTATGATTCCTTCACAGATCAAGTGACATTAACCCGTAAAGAAACAGGGAAATTTGGCGATGGAGAAAAGGATATTCAGGTAAATGGTGATTTCATGACCAATATCCTAAACTTTGATAATCAGATAGTCGATGACGGCCAAAACGCCAAGTTCACGATCAACGGCCTTGAAACCGAACGTAGTTCCAACACTTTCGATATGAGTGGTGTAACCATTACGTTAAAGCAAACATTTGGCGCAGATTCAAATCAGCAGGCTGCAACGATTTCTGTTGGAAATGATACAGAGCAGGTTTTTGAAAATATTAAACAGTTTGTCGAAGATTATAACGCATTAATTAAAGAAATCAGCGATAAAATAAATGAACCTTTATACCGTGATTATAAGCCATTGACTGATGATGAACGGGAAGAGCTTTCCGAAAAGCAACAGGAAAAATGGGAAGAAATGGCGCGCAGCGGTCTCTTAAAAGGGGATATGGTGCTATCCGGTGTATTGTCCAGTATGAGAATGGATATGTATAGCACAGTTGAAACAAATGGTATTTTTAAGCAATTGGCAAGTATTGGTATTAAAACGACAGCGAATTATCTTGAAGGTGGAAAATTAGAGATCGATGAGGCGAAATTAAAAGCAGCTTTAGAAGAGGATCCAGAATCGGTTGAAAATTTATTCCGTGGCAATGACTCTGAGGCAGGAAAAGGAATTGTTCATAGGCTCTACGATACAGTCGATGCTTCAATGAAAAAGTTACAGGAAAAAGCTGGTCGTGCTACTTCAACGAATCAACAGTTCACACTTGGTCGGGAATTGATAAGTGTTGATAAAAGTATCGATCGCTTTGAAGATAAACTGAAATTAACGGAAGAGCGTTATTGGCGTCAATTTACCGCTATGGAAAGAGCCATTCAACAGGCAAATCAACAATCAGCGTATCTTATGCAGCAATTTGGTGGTTATTAAGGATCAATTTTTGATTTTTAGAGGAGTGTAAAAATGGCTAGTGCAAACCCATATCAAACTTACCAGCAAAATGCCGTAACAACGGCTGCTCCAGGTGAGTTAACATTAATGTTATACAATGGTTGTTTAAAATTTATAAATTTGGCTAAAGTAGGCTTGGAAAAAAATAAAATCGAAGAAAAGAATACGAATATCCAAAAGGCACAAAATATTGTTAATGAGCTAATGGTCACGTTGAATATGGAATTACCGATATCAAAGAATATGATGTCTCTTTATGATTATCTGAATCGCCGCTTAATGGAGGCGAATATTAAAAATGATATTGACATTCTCACTGAAGTGGAAGAAATGATTAAGGAATTTCGCGATACTTGGAAGCAAGCGATCCAATTAAATCGTCAACATCAACATGCAGCAGGAAGCAGTGGCATTTAATGAATGATCTACAAAAATGTTTAGCTCTTACAGAAGAAATCATCGTATTGGCCCGAACGACCAGTGATGATCAAAGAGATATAACTATAGAAAAAATAGAAGGTTTACTACAACAACGCTCGACTTTTTTTGCGCAACTTCAAGCTCCCTACTCAGATGAAGAGAAAGAGATAGGAAAAAAACTACTTGCTCGTGATCAAGAAATGAATACTTTATTAAATCAGTATTTAAAAATTATTCAGAAAGATATCGAAACATTAGACCGAAAAAAGAAATCTATTAACTTATATTCTAATCCTTATGCGGCAGCAAATAGCTTGGATGGAATGTTTTACGATAAACGACAATAATTTATAATAGTGAGGCAATTTCATCATAGCTTATTGATGATCAATACACGAACGTTATTGTTAAAGGAGATTGAATTGTTAGTCAATGTATTTCCTTAACCTAGTATGATTGGGGGAAGCTCACCGCACGCCCCCGAAAAGCGTCCACCTGAAGCGTAAATCAACGTTGTTCGGATGAATGCTAAGATCTCTATTATGAAATTGATTCATAGCAGTTAGGAAATTAGACATTCAACTTCATTCATTTGGATTATAAATTTATTATACTTTAAAGCAGATTAAGACCTAGATAGGTCTGTCTGCCAACTACATTGTTAAAAAAATCACAAATTCGACAAATTTTTTATCAGATTAAGCAGGATTTTACAAGGGTATGTAGAAGTATATATACATAGCATTAAATAAGGAGGAGTTAAAATGCTAAAATATAATATTCGCGGTGAAAACATCAACATTACAGATGCAATACGTGATCACATTGAAAAGAAAGTCGGTAAACTGGAAAGATATTTTAATGAAACTCCTGAAGCAAATGTTCATGTTAATTTAAAAGTAAATCCAAATAAAAAAGCAAAAGTTGAAATAACGATTCCACTTCCACAACTAGTTCTTCGAGCTGAAGAAGTACATGATGATATGTATGCAGCCGTTGACTTAATTGTCGATAAATTAGAGCGACAAATTCGTAAGCATAAAACAAAGGTTAATCGTAAATTTAGAGATCAAGGTAGTGCCAAAGAATTCTTCAAAATGAATGGAAACGACTTGCCAGCTAATCAGGAACAAGAGGATGAAGATGAACTTAAAATCGTCCGCACGAAGCAATTTAGTCTTAAACCTATGGATAGTGAAGAAGCAGTTTTGCAAATGAACATGTTGGGGCATAGCTTCTTTATCTTTACGGATGCTGAAACCAATGCGACAAACATCGTGTACCGCCGTAAAGATGGAAAGTATGGATTGATTGAAACAAATTAAAGTGTGAGTTCAAATAGGAGGATAAAAAGGAACAAGTCGGCTAAAGGCGCTGACGTCAATCGCTAACGTCCGACACTAGTACATCCTGTACGTCGAAAGTTCGAGGCGGCAGAGTTTCGAGCAGCGGACTTGTACAGGATGTACTGACTTCCGTGTTGCCCACAGGACGTGGATGGGCGGTTTTAGCGGATATCCTATTCCTGATACCATGAGCACAAGGAAAGCTTCCCTGAATCCACATCGCACGAAGGAAAAGTGGTTTTCTTTTCCGAGGAGCACAGAAACAAGCCAACAAACTTGCGTGTTGTGGTGACTTCGACGTTCGACATAGGATGTGTCGGCACTTAGTCAAAGATCCTTTATCCTGTAGTGTCATTTTTACCGGACATTTCGAACAACGCTTAAAAAATAATCATTCTGGAGCACGCTGCCTGATCGGTGGCGTGCTTTTTGGTTTAATGAAGCTACTTTTCAATGATAAATGATAGGAAAGACTTCTTTTCGGTGTCACTACCATTTGTTATTCTTGTAAGTGTTCTAAAGGATGGTGACTTGCTTGAAACAGGTACATATTTTTATCGCTTTTTTTCGCTCAGGTATGCTTGGATTTGGAGGCGGCCCCTCAGCAATCCCATTAGTACAGCATGAAGTGGTTCGCGTGTATAAATGGATGAATGATGATGAGTTTGCAGATGTGTTAGCACTTGCCAATGCCTTACCAGGTCCAATCAACACAAAAATGGCAGGATATATTGGTTGGCGAGTCGGAGGCATTATCGGAATGTTAAATGCGATTTTTGCCACGGTTGTGCCAACCGTTACATTAATGATTATTTTTTTGGTCTTATTAAGTGCTTATAAAGATAAACCATGGGTTACGGGAATGTCCCAGGCTGTTCTGCCTGTAGCTGGTGTTTTAATGGGGATCCTTACATGGGACTTTATAAAAAAGTCTAGCCAATCTCTCGGTTGGATTTATACTCTACTCTTAGTATTCGGCAGTTTTATTAGTATGCAGTTACTAGGATTACATCCCGCCATCATAATCGCCATTTTATTAATCATTGCCCTTTCAGCGCGAAAAAATAAGAAGAGCCTTTCTGAAAACAAAGAGAAAGAAAGGAGCTCACTATGATTTATTGGCAGATTTTTATTGCCTTTTTTATCCCAGGTATTCTTGGTTACGGCGGTGGACCTTCCTCTGTCCCTCTAATTGAGCATGAAGTAGTGGAGCATTATGAATGGCTTTCTGTTCAAGAGTTTAGCGAAGTATTAGCTTTAGGTAATGCATTGCCAGGGCCTATTGCGACGAAAATGGCAGGATATATTGGTTATCAACAAGGTGGAGTCTTAGGTGCCCTCATTGCATTATTCGCTACAGTCGCACCTTCTTTAGTCCTGATGATCCCTTTATTGGGGCTTCTTCTTAAACATAAAGATTCTTTAAAAGTTAAAAGGATGACTCAATTGGTTCGTCCTACCATTGCCGTCCTGTTGGGCTTGATGACCTTTAGCTTTTTTGCGGGTTCTGTGAATAGCTCTGGTTTTTCACATACAATATTTATCGGCCTTATGAGTTACTTCTTATTAACAAAATGGAAAGTTCATCCTGCACTCGTTATCACTGGAGCTCTGATTTATGGGGCACTTCTGCTTTGAAGCTTTTGCCGGGTTTTCCTATGTTGTCAGAGAAAACCGATAGTGATATGATAGATAATTAGGTAAAAGGTTTTAGTTTTAACCTGGATTTTTATATGAATAATGTGAACAACGCTTTTCAGTAATAGATCAAAATCTTTTACTTATGAAAAATAAATTGAGAAGTAATGCACATTCAATAGATAGGGGAGCGTTTTAATATGGTAGCTTTTCTTAATAAATTATTTGATCCCAATAAACGTGATCTAAAACGTCTAGAAAAGATGGCGGAGAAAATTGATCAACTAGCCCCAGACATGGAGAAGTTATCAGATGAAGAAATTCGCCAAAAAACAGATGAATTAAAAGCCAGATATCAAAATGGAGAAGCTTTAGACCATATGTTGGAAGAAGCATTCGCGTTGGTTCGAGAAGGTTCTCGTCGCGTGCTAGGCCTTTATCCATATCCGGTTCAACTTATGGGGGGCGTGGCATTACACGAAGGTAACATCGCTGAGATGAAAACAGGTGAAGGTAAAACATTAACCGCGACAATGCCTGTTTATTTAAACGCGATTACGGGAAAAGGTGTCCACGTTGTTACCGTGAACGAATATTTGGCTAGTCGGGATGCGACAGAAATGGGTGAGCTCTACCAATTTCTTGGTTTAACTGTTGGGCTTAACTTAAACAGTATGTCGAAGGAAGAAAAGAAAGAAGCTTATGCTGCAGATATCACCTATGGAACAAATAATGAGTTTGGCTTTGATTATCTCCGTGACAATATGGTGTTATATGAGGAACAAAAGGTTCAACGCCCACTTCACTTTGCCGTTATTGACGAAGTTGACTCCATTTTAATTGATGAGGCACGAACACCATTAATTATCTCAGGACAAGCCCAAAAATCTACTCAAATGTATTTACAGGCAAATGCCTTTGCTGAGATATTGAAGCGAGAAGAAGATTATACGTATGATGAAAAAACAAAAGGTGTTCAATTAACAGAAGAAGGAATCAATAAAGCTGAACGTTTCTTCAAAATCGATAATTTATTCGATCTTTCCCAAGTTGTCCTCAACCATCATATTAATCAAGCTTTAAAAGCACATGTTAGTATGCAACATGATGTGGATTATGTTGTTCAAGAAGGCGAGATAGTTATTGTTGACCAATTTACAGGCCGGATGATGAAAGGGAGACGTTTTAGTGACGGACTTCATCAAGCGATTGAGGCAAAAGAAGGCGTCGAAATTCAAAGTGAATCTATGACAATGGCTACCATTACATTCCAGAACTATTTCCGAATGTATGAAAAATTGGCTGGGATGACTGGTACGGCGAAAACGGAAGAGGAAGAATTCCGCAATATTTATAATATGCGGGTCATTTCGATTCCGACAAACGTCCCGATTGCTCGTGATGACCGTTCTGATTTAATTTATTCTTCAATGAATGGTAAATTCCGTGCGGTGGTAGAAGATATATATGAGAGACACCAAAAAGGCCAACCGATCCTTGTCGGGACAGTGGCCATTGAAACATCAGAGTTAATTTCCTCGCTATTAACTAAAAAAGGTGTTAAGCATAATGTGTTAAACGCGAAAAACCACGAGAGAGAAGCCGAGATTATTACTGAAGCCGGACAACAAGGAGCGGTGACAATCGCGACGAATATGGCTGGTCGTGGTACGGACATCAAATTGGGTGAAGGTGTAAAAGAGCTAGGTGGTCTAGCTGTCATTGGAACAGAACGTCATGAATCACGCCGAATTGATAATCAGTTAAGAGGACGTTCCGGACGTCAAGGGGATCCAGGGGTTACTCAGTTTTATCTTTCGATGGAAGATGAACTAATGCGCCGATTTGGATCAGAAAATATGAAATCAATGATGGAAAAGTTGGGAATGGATGATTCACAACCGATCCAAAGTAAAATGGTTTCCAAAGCGGTTGAATCAGCACAGAAACGTGTAGAAGGAAATAACTTTGATGCTCGGAAGCAGCTTCTACAATATGATGATGTCCTTCGTCAACAAAGGGAAATCATTTATCAGCAGCGTGATGATGTAATGAGCTCTGAAGATCTACGCGATATCGTGGAAAAAATGATCCAGTCTGTCATTGATCGCGCGGTAGCTAGTTACACGGCGGAACCAGAAGAAGAGCAATGGAATATTCAAGGATTAATTGATTACTTAAATGCGACAGTTCTTTTTGAAGGTGACTTGGCTGTTGAAGATTTGCACCGAAGAGAACCTGAAGAAATGAAGGAAATCATCTTTGAAAAAGTAATACAGCATTATGATGAGAAAGAAGAATATTTAACACAAGAACAAATGCGTGAATTTGAAAAAGTTATTTTACTCCGTTCTGTTGATACGAAGTGGATTGATCATATTGATGCAATGGATCAACTGCGTCAAGGCATACATTTACGTGCATATGGACAAATTGACCCCCTTCGAGAGTATCAAAGCGAAGGATTTGCCATGTTTGAAAGTATGGTTGAAGCCATTGAGGAAGACACGGCTAAATACGTTATGAAAGCTGAGATAAGAAATAACTTGGAACGTGAAGAAGTGGCAAAAGGGCAAGCGGTGAACCCAAAAGAAGACGGGGGAGAGGTCAAGAGAAAGCCAATCCGCAAAAGTGAAAAAGTTGGTCGAAATGATCCATGCCCATGTGGAAGTGGTAAGAAATACAAACAATGTCACGGTCGCTTAACTTAATTCGAGTGAAAAACCGGATTGTTTTCGAAAATGAAATAAATTTAGACATAATAGAGGTGCTTGTGATGGAATTATTTGAAGTAAGAACAGAACTTGAAAAATCGGCTGAGCGATTAGCTGACTTTAGGGGGTCTCTTTGACTTAGAAGAGAAGGAAACAAGAATCGCTGAGCTAGACGAAAGGATGCTTGAGCCTGGTTTTTGGGATGATCAACAATCAGCTCAAACCGTCATTAATGAGGCGAACAGCCTAAAAGACATCGTCAATGAATATAAAGAACTACTAGAGATCCATGAAAATTTAGAATTAACCCATGAACTTGTTAAAGAGGAAAGTGACCCAGACCTTGAATCAGAGCTTGAAGGGGAGTTGAAGGAACTTATTCAACGACTTCATGACTTTGAACTACAATTATTACTAAGCGATCCTTATGATAAAAACAATGCTATTATTGAACTTCACCCAGGAGCAGGTGGAACAGAGTCGCAAGATTGGGGATCGATTCTCTTGCGAATGTATACACGCTGGGCCGAAAAGAAAGATTTTAAAACAGAAATCCTCTCTTACTTACCTGGAGATGAGGCTGGAATCAAAAGTGTGACAATGTTAATAAAAGGACATAACGCTTACGGCTATTTAAAAGCAGAAAAAGGGGTTCATCGTTTAGTAAGAATTTCTCCGTTTGATTCTTCGGGGCGTCGTCACACATCCTTTGTTTCCTGTGATGTGATGCCTGAGTTTACAGATGATGTTGAAGTTGATATCAAACAAGAAGATTTAAAAATAGATACCTATCGCTCAAGTGGAGCAGGTGGACAGCACGTTAATACAACAGATTCCGCCGTTCGAATTACCCATATACCAACAGGTACGGTTGTAACATGTCAAAATGAAAGATCGCAAATTAAAAACCGTGAAAAAGCGATGAATATGCTAAAAGCAAAGCTTTATCAACGAGAGTTGGAAGAGAAAGAAAAGCAATTAGCAGAAATCCGTGGAGAACAAAAGGAAATTGGCTGGGGAAGCCAAATCCGCTCCTATGTTTTTCACCCATATTCCATGGTGAAAGATCATCGTACGAATGAAGAAACTGGAAATGTTCAAGCAGTGACAGATGGAGACATCGATGCTTTTATCAACGCCTACCTACGTTCACGAGTTTAAAATTTCAAACCTTCTAAGGGATTTAAATGATCGCACTTAAAAAATCGTCCTATACATGGGTGAGGTTTGCTTACTCACTTTACTAGATGGGGCGATTCTTTTATGTTTAACATCACCTTTTCTATTCACAAACTTGTGCTAATTTATGCAAGACTATGCTACTACTGGAATAGATCAGCTTTTTGTAAAATTATACCTATTTCCAAGCTTCCTTTTTACGTTTATTTAAAGTGCATTATTGGTATACTAAAATAGATCAATCTAGAAAAGGAGTTGTTCCCATGAGAAAAAAATGGATGGGGTTATCTCTAGGCCTTATGCTAGCGATTGGTCTGGCGGCTTGTGGTGGTGGAGATAATGCTGATAACAATAATACCGACAACAACACTGGTGGCGAAACCGCAACAAATGATGCAGAAGAAATTGTAAAAAACAATTGTATTTCTTGTCATGGAGAAAATCTAGAAGGTAGAAACGGTCCAGAATTAGCACATATTGGTGCGGAATTATCTAAAGATGAAATTTTAGATGTAATTGAAAATGGCCGAACCGGGATGCCTCCTAACATTATTACAGGTGATGATGCTGACAAGGTCGCTCAATGGTTATCTGAGAAAAAATAAGTAGTATCTAAAACGACAGTGAGATAAGATGCTGTCGTTTCTTCTGTTATAATTGATTCGTAATAATCCCTTCGTTCTATTTGATCCTCAGACAAATGTCATGTTTATGACAAAAACGCTTCCAAACTAAGCACACATTTTCCTATATAGATAAGATTGATATATAGATCATTACTCCTAGTGTAACTTACAATAATTGGAAAAATTCAAATAAAATTAACTTGATATCTTGTTAAAAATTATAATTTAGCGAGAAATGATGCCATTTGTAAAAAATTAGCACTAAAGCTCTAAAAATGAAATATAACTGTAATATAAAAGCCCAAATAGGGATGTTATAATGGGCATGTTATTAAATTTCGTCATGGATTGACGGTAATTATCTTTATTTGACATTCTAATGAATCTTCAACTTTTTAAGTTTAAAGGCGAAATTTTTAAGGTCGGGTGAGAAAATGATTAAAATGCAGGATATTGTGAAAAAATACCCGAACGGTATTATAGCCGCAAATCGTTTTAATGTTGATATACAACAAGGCGAATTTATATATATTGTTGGTCCAAGTGGGGCTGGGAAATCCACTTTTATCAAAATGGTCTATAGAGAAGAAAAACCAACATCTGGAAAAATACTCGTAAACGGGATTGATTTAACTACTTTAAAAAATAGTAAGGTTCCTTTTTTAAGACGTAATATTGGCGTAGTCTTCCAAGACTTTAAATTACTACCCACATTGACTGTTTTCGAAAATGTGGCTTTTGCTTTGGAAGTAACGGAGCACCGAGCAAAAGATATAAAAAATAGAGTGATGGATGTACTTTCCATGGTAGGACTGAAACATAAAATGCGTATGCTTCCCTCAGAGTTATCGGGTGGAGAACAGCAACGTGTTTCGATTGCAAGATCCATTATTAATAAACCAAAAATGATTATTGCCGATGAACCTACAGGGAATTTGGATCCAGATACGGCATGGGAAATCATGAGTATATTAGAAGAAATTAATCTAAATGGAACAACCGTTATAATGGCCACCCATAATAAAGAGATAGTAAACACTATAAAACATCGGGTTATTGCCATTGAAAACGGAAGAATTGTCCGGGATGAGCAACGGGGGGAATACGGTTATGAAAACTAGAACCATCGGTCGCCATCTAAGGGAAAGCTTCAAGAGTCTGCGCCGTAATGGTTGGATGACATTTGCATCAATAAGTGCCGTAACAGTGACTTTACTGTTGGTTGGTGTCTTTCTTGTCATTATGATGAATATGAATAAATTTGCTACAGACATAGAGAATGATGTGGAAATCCGCGTACATATTGAGTTGACAGCTAATCAAGATGAACAAAAGGATTTAGAGAAAAACATCAAAAAAATCTCCCAAATTGAATCAGTTGAGTATTCTTCCAAAGAGGACGAACTTAACCATCTTATTCAAACAATGGGGAAAGAATGGACTCTCATTGGAGATGACGAAAACCCACTTCATGATGTTTTTATTGTCAAAACGAAGACACCATCTGAAACTCCTGTAGTGGCACAAAAAATACGGGCCTTAGAATATGTTCACTCTGCAGAATATGGAGAAAAAAAGGTCGAAAACCTGTTCAGCTTACTTAGGACAAGCCGAAATGTTGGGGTTGTTCTCGTAATCGGTCTTTTGTTTACTGCAATGTTTCTAATCTCAAATACTATTAAAATTACTATTTTTGCTAGAAGAAGAGAAATAGAAATTATGAAACTGGTAGGAGCAACGAATTGGTTTATACGCTGGCCCTTTGTCTTTGAAGGTATTTGGCTTGGATTATTAGGCGCCATTATACCGATTGCAGCCATTGCAACGGCTTATAACTATGCTTATGATTTCTTGTCAAAACGTATTCCAAATGATTATTTTATGTCTCCACTCGAATATACTCCGTTCGTCTATCAGGTAAGTCTTTTACTACTACTTATTGGAGTCATAATCGGAGCATGGGGAAGTTTTATATCTGTTCGACGCTTTTTAAAAGTGTAAGGAATTTTTGAATGAAAACTCTGGATAAGAATGGAGCTTAAACAGAGAGAAATTCAAGGGGAGAAAGGGGAAACTATTCTTGAAAAGAAGTTCTGTACTATCTGTAACACTGGCAGCAACATTAACTTTTGGTGGGGTATTTGCGCATACGGGGGAAGCTCATGCTTCTAAACTTAATGATTTAGAGCAGCAGCAGTCCGATATTCATAATAAAAGATCGAACGTAAATGAATCGATTAATCAAAAAGATGGAGAAATTTCTAATATCTTAAATCAACAAAGTTCGGTAGAAGATGAAATTGAAAAATTAGAGAATAAAATTGCTAATACTGACCAAAAACTAAAAGAAAAAGAAAAGCAGATCAATGATACAAAAGAAGAAATAGAAACATTAAAAGCAGAAATTAAGGAATTAAAAGAAAGAATTGAAGCAAGAAATGAAGTTCTCAGAGAACGGGCGAGAAATATTCAACAAAACGGTGGTTCGGTTAAATTTATTGATGTTGTTTTAGGAGCTAATAGTTTCGGAGATTTAGTAGACCGTGTATCAGCAGTCTCTACATTGGTTAGTGCCGATAAAAAGATTCTAGAAGAACAACAGGCAGACATGGAAAAATTAGAAGCTGATCAGAAAAAAGTTGAAGAGAAGCTTGAAAGTTTAAATAAAATGTTAAAAGAATTAGAAGGCCTGAAAGCGGACTTGAAATCACAGAACGATGAAAAGAAAGAATTAATGAAAGAACTAGCCGCTCAGAAAAAACATGTTGAAAGTGAAAAAATGTCTCTTGAAGAAGAAGAGGAATTATTAAGAACACAAGAGTCAGCTTTACAAAAAGCGATACAATTGGAAAAAGATAGAATTGCAGAAGAAGAGAGAAAAGCCGAAGAGGCTAGAAAAGCAGAAGAAGCTAGAAAGGCAGAGGAAGCTCGAGCACGTGAAGCGGCAGCTGCTGCAGAAAAAACTCAAGCATCTGCTCCGAAATCAAATAGCTCCAATAGTTCTAGCAGCTCTAGCAGTTCTAGTTCCAGCAGTTCTAGTAGTTCTAGTTCCAGCAGTTCTAGTAGTTCAACTCCTACAAGTTCGGCTACTCCGCCTGTAAGCTCTGGGGTGTTCTCTTGGCCGGCTGTCGGAACACTCTCATCTGGCTTTGGTGGAAGATGGGGATCAACACACTTTGGGATTGATATTGCAAATTCTAATGCTGTACCAATCGTAGCAGCTGCAGATGGTGTCGTACATAGATCATATCGCTCTTCCAGCTATGGTGAAGTTGTGTTCGTCATTCATCACATTAACGGTAAAACTTATGAAACAGTATATGCGCATATGAGAAGTCGCAGTGTTTCAGAAGGACAAACAGTCAAAAAAGGTCAAAAACTTGGAGTTATGGGAAATACAGGACAATCTTTTGGCCAACATTTGCATTTCGAAATTCATGCAGGTGGTTTATGGAATGGCTCTAAATCAAATGCCGTAAACCCATTAAACTACTTAAATTAATATCAAGAACAATATACAACAAACCGCATCTAATTGATGCGGTTTGTTTTGTATATTTATAGTTAAAATTTTTCAAAATATGAGTTCTTACGTTAAAAGGATTTAGTGAAGTGGAAGGAGATAGCATTTGTGCTCATTCATCATATAATAGGGTCTAGGCCCAGATACTATGTAGTGGGGATAAAAGATGAATTCCCCCCCTCAATCCTCGTGTTTTCGCTTAGAGAGTGTGCTAAGATATAGAGGAGCGTTTATGGTGAAAATATAATGATTTATATGACAAATGGGATTGCATGGTTAAGGAAATGCCTCTTAATCCTTTAAGGAGGGGCTCTCCTTTCAGAGAATAAAAAGAAAATAAATGATGTGGGGAGCTTATATGACTTTTACAGCGATTAGTGCAGCTTTGGTTAGTATAACACTTATTTTAAATATTATCTTGGCTGTCTTTGTAGTATTTTTGGAGAGGAGAGATCCAGGTTCAACTTGGGCTTGGCTTTTAGTGCTGTTCTTTGTCCCGATAGCTGGCTTTATTTTGTATCTCATCTTTGGACAGAATTTAAGTCGGAAAAAGATTTTTGAATGGAAAGATACGAATAAAATTGGCATTATGGAAATAACTAAAAATCAAATTGAACTGTTACAAAATGGTGACTTTCCCTTCCACGATACTAAAACAGTTGAATACAAAGATCTCATTTATATGTTACTAGTCAATGATCGTTCCATTTTAACTCAAGATAACAAAGTGGAAATTTTTATTGATGGAAATGAAAAGTTTCGCTCGTTATTAAATGATTTAGATCAAGCAAAAGATCATATCCACATAGAATATTACATTGTAAGGAATGATAAGCTTGGCAATGAGTTATTGCAGATGCTTGTTAAAAAGGCAAAAGAAGGCGTTGATGTAAAGTTTTTATATGATGCAATGGGCTCAAGAAGATTACCAAAGAAGTTTTTTAGACCATTGATCGAAGCTGGTGGAAAGGTAAGTGCTTTTTTTCCTTCTTTAATTCCTCACTTGAATTTACAAGTAAATTTCCGTAATCACCGTAAACTAGTCATTATTGATGGTGAAAGTGGTTATATTGGCGGTTTTAATATTGGGGATGAGTATTTAGGTCTAAATAAAAAATTCGGTTATTGGCGAGATACTCATCTGAAAATTTCCGGAAAAGCTGTCTTCGGTATGCAGACGCGCTTTATTTTGGATTGGAACCAAGCTTCTAGAATAAAAATCAGGTATGAAGATCGATTATTTCCCGAAATTAGTGCTAAAGGAGATACAGATGTTCAAATTGTTTCCAGTGGACCTGACTCTGAATGGGAACAGATTAAATATGGGATTTTGAAGCTTATTTCTTCAGCGAAAAAATATATTTACATTCAAACACCTTATTTTATTCCCGATGCAAGTGTACTGGATGCAATCAAAATAGCTGCTCTTTCAGGAGTAGATGTAAGATTAATGATTCCCAATAAACCGGATCATCCCTTTGTTTATTGGGCAACCTATTCGAATGTAGGGGAATTATTAAAGACAGGGGCAAAAGTTTATATTTACGATAATGGATTTATCCATGCAAAAACGATTATTGCTGATGGTAAAATTGCCACAGTTGGAACGGCCAATATTGATGTTCGCAGCTTTAAATTAAACTTTGAAGTGAATGCTTTTTTATATGATCGTACGCTTGTTCAGCAATTAGTCGATATTTTCCATGATGATGTCAAATTGTCCCATGAATTAACTTTGCAGGAATATCAAAATCGTCCCCTTTATATTCGTTTTAAGGAATCATTTTCTCGTCTATTATCGCCGATCTTATAGTGGAAATGTACAAAAGGAGATGCCAATTTAAGAGAGTTCAAAATATGTTTCCAGCTTTAAGCAAAAGTAAAGGGATTTCGTTCGGGAAATGCCGAAACTTTGTCTATCTAGTCGAGCAAGCTGAAAATGAGGGCCTTTGAAGGGGAGCTCGAATGGTTATGGGGAGAAACAGCTTGGCACTGGAAAGTGAGTGATCATTCATCAAGTGGTATACAATTGGTTCATTAAGCATTCCCGCTTCTTGGATCGCTATTGTGGGGGCATGCCTACTTACAACTATCGGTTTATATATTTTAAAAAAGAAGTCACTAGCAGATTGGTATGGGAATGCAATTTTTATTTGGCTGTTAACATGGAAATTTACTGTCTTACTTTTCCAATTTCCGCTGATCTTAGCCCAGCCTTTAACTATTTTATATTTTGATGGAGGGATAAAAGGCTATTGGCTTGGCTTATTCGTAACGGGATTGTATGCACTGTATAAGATCAAATATCAGAGCTTACGGGTATCAGATATTTATCAAACTTGGATATACTCAATGATTTTCTATGAGATACTATATGCAATTTTGAATTATGGTTCATTTCTGTGGACAGGAATTCAAATGTTCATCGGTATTTTATTTTTAGTATTCGTGTCAAAGAAAAATCAGTTCATATGGAAAGAACAATTACTAATTCTTTATACAGGTGTACAAGCCATATTGTATTCAGTTCATGACACTTTATTATCCATCCCCATGGTAACTTATTTGCTTATGGCGATATTTCTAGTTAGCGCTATGCGGAAGTGGGAGGTTTCAGAATGACGAAGAAAATATTTGGTTTTAGCCTCTTAGCGATTTTAGCGGGGGTTTTAGTTATTAATATTATCCAAGAAACGCAAGCAAAGAAAGCGATAGAAGAAAATCAAGAACAAATCCTTCAGCAAAGGATAGAGGCAGCAGCTGAAACGACTGTAGGGGGCATGGTGGAGGGATTATCTACAGGGGATATCCCGCCTGATTTTGAATTAGAGACGATAACTGGTGAAACAATCAAATTATCTGATCTGAATGGAAAGAAAGTATTGTTAAATTTTTGGGCAACATGGTGTCCTCCATGTAAAGCTGAAATGCCTCACATGGAAAAATTTTATAAAGAAAAGGCTGAAAAATATGATCTGGAGATTTTAGCGGTTAATCTCACTTCAGCAGAGAAAGTAAAGAATAAAAAAGATAAAGTGAAGGAATTTGTCGATGAATATAATCTAACTTTTCCAGTATTATTAGATGAAGAGGGAATGGCAGGGGATAAATATCAGGTGATCGGTATTCCAACTACTTATTTTATCAATTCGAACGGCTTACTTGAAAAGAGAATTGTCGGTCCGATGGACGAAGAAATGATGGGAAATCTTGTGAAAGATTTAAAATAGACAGTAAACAGCAAATAATGGATATTATTTAAAAATAAGGTTGACTTTTTTGCGGAAAATAGACTATACTTGGTTTTAATAACAACAATGAATAGTAAGACTCTTATCAAGAGCGGCGGAGGGATAGGCCCTGCGATGCCCAGCAACCTTCAGATAGAACTCTGAAAAGGTGCTAATTCCTACAGACAGATTAGTCTGAGAGATAAGGAGTGGAAGTCAAAGACCCCCTTCTTATCGGAAGGGGGTCTTTGACTAATACAGCGATAGAGTAAACAATTGGGGAGGACGAAAGAATATGTCAGAAGAACAATATAAACCAGAAACTTTATTATTGCACGGGGGACAAGAGCCAGATGAAACAGGGGCACGAGCTGTTCCGATACATAGAACAACATCTTATGTATTTAAGGATTCAGAATATGCGCAAAAAGTATTTGGATTAGAAGTGCCGGGAAATATTTATACACGGATTACAAATCCAACGGTTGATGTGTTTGAAAAAAGAGTGGCTTTACTGGAAGGAGGAACAGCCGCAGTTGGACTATCCTCTGGAATGGCTGCCATTGCCTTTTCAATTTTGAATATTACCCGTGCGGGGGATGAAATTGTTGCTGCAACAGATCTATATGGAGGCACATATAATCTATTTGCAGTGACTTTGCCTAAATACGGAATTAATGTGAAGTTCGTAGATCCAAAAGATCCTGAAAATTTCCGCAAAGCGATCACACCTAAAACAAAAGCCCTTTTTGGAGAAATAATTGGGAATCCAAGCTTGCATATATTGGATGTGGAAGCTGTTGCGAACATCGCCCATGAAAATGAGATCCCACTTATTGTTGATAGCACCTTTGCAACACCATATCTTTGCAAGCCGATTGATTGGGGAGCAGATATTGTTGTCCATTCTGCAACAAAATGGATTGGTGGCCATGGAACGGTAATCGGTGGAGTTGTAGTCGATGCTGGAAAATTTGATTGGGATAATGAAAAATTTCCTGACTTTGTCGAACCTGATGAGACATATCATGGGCTTCGTTATGGTATCGATGTACCGAATGCGGCTTTTGCTACTAAATTGCGTGTACAATTATTACGTGATTTTGGACCATGCTTAAGCCCAGATAATGCTTTCCAATTATTGCAGGGTCTAGAAACTCTTCATTTAAGAATTGATAAACATATAGAAAATGCCAAAGCTGTAGCGGAATTTTTAGTGAATCATGATGCGATTGAGTGGGTATCTTATCCTGGATTAGAAAATCACCCATCATATGAATTAGCACATAAATATTTCCCTAAAGGTGCAGGCTCGATCATTGTTTTTGGTATTAAAGGTGGAAGAGAAGCTGGAAGGCAAACGATTGATCATGTGAAATTATGGTCCCATGTTGCGAATGTCGGGGATGCAAAATCATTAATTATCCACCCTGCCTCAACAACTCATCAACAATTGAGTGCAGAGGAGTTAAAACTTGTAGGAGTAACCGAAGAATTAATTCGCGTTTCCGTAGGTCTTGAGGCAGTCGAGGATATTATAGCTGATCTTGGTCAAGCAATCGACAAAGCTGTAGAAATAGTGTCTGTGAAGTAAGGACAAACAATCTAGGGGGACTGGGCGCTATGCGTTTCAGTCTCCTTTTTTACAAAATAGGAAAGTATAAATTTTGGCTAATACTGGATCTAGCTCCAGTGCCCAGCGACTAGCAAACTTTCGGTGCCTGCTTGCGTAAGTCAACAGGATGCTGGTCACAAAGGCGTTGCGACTTACAGGATGTACTGTAGATGAAGCGACAAGACATCGCGTATTTCGCCTTTGAACCTTTTTATCCAAGTTTGTACGTCGGCTAAACGGGAGCATGCGCTTTTCTTAATGACATCCATGAATGGGGGAGATAAAAATGCCAATCATTAAAGCGGCACTATTGGGTCTTGGTACTGTGGGAGCTGGTGTTTACGAGGTTATCCGTAATCAACAAGAAAAATTGAAAGAACTTGTCGGCGCCAAAGTCCAAGTGGTAGCTGTACTGATCCAAGATACAGATAAAGAGCGTGAAGTGGAGAAAGATGTCTTAGTGACAAATAATATTCAAGAAATTTTAGCGATTCCTGATCTCGATGTAATCTTTGAATCGATTGTTGGAGCAGAGCCGACTAATCGCTACCTAGATGAAGCTATCGAGTATGGATGCCATATCATTACAGCGAATAAGGAAATGTTTGCTAAGCATGGTGAGGCTTTACTGGAAAAGGCTTTGGAAAATGATGTTCAAATTGGTTTTGAGGCAACCGTTGCAGCAGGTGTTCCAGTTATCCGTACCATTCAGCAACAATTACAACTTAATAAAATAGGGCGCGTTCAAGCATTGCTCAATGGAACTTCTAATTTTATTTTAACTGAAATGAGGAAAAAGCAACTTCCGTTTGCAAAAGTTTTAAAAACAGCCCAATCCCTTGGTTTTGCGGAGGCTGATCCAACAAATGATGTCGAGGGAATAGATGCTTTTTATAAAATCATGATCTTAAGTCAGTTGATTTATGGGGAGCAACCAGAGTGGAATACAGTTGAACTAAAAGGGATAGCAAGTGTTCCGGAAGATAAGATTTACCATTCTGATGGCCGTTATAAGCATATTGCGGAGTTGGAAAAAGTAGGAGATCGTATTCAGGCAACTGTCCGCCCTATCATAGTCGATGAGCAACATCCCCTTTATTCTGTAGAAGGTGTGGATAATGCGGTTGTGCTAGAAACATCATTGGCTGGAGCGATTATGATTCAAGGACCAGGAGCTGGTAGTAAACCTACAGCAAGTGCTATGTTAGAAGACTTTATTCATATTTTCCAAGACAGTAAAGCTGCTGTTTTAAGTTAACTAACTCTAGTTATAACTTGTCCCCTCATCGCATAGGATTTATGGAGGATGTTCAAAAGGAAATCAAAGGGATAAACGGCTGAAGTCGCCACGTCCGCATGACTTCGCCGTTTTGACCAACATCCTGTTGCCCTAATTGCGGTGAGGAGGAAAAATATGAAAAAAAGATGGCTGGTAATCATTTCCGTTTGTTCTTTTCTTTTGGGAGCGGGCGGTATATATGCTAGTATGATGTGGATTTTCCCGAATTGGCAAGATCCACAAAGTAATCAGGAATCAGGAACAGTGCAAATACTACCAACTATGGAAAAAGTAGCAGAGGCCTATGATTTAATCCAGCATGCTTATGTCGAAGAAGTGGATACGAAGAAATTAATTCAAGGAGCCATTCAAGGAATGGTTGCTACATTACAAGATCCCTATTCGGTGTATATGGATGAAGAGACCGCAGAAAGATTTAATGAGAGTATGGATTCCAGCTTTAATGGAATCGGTGCTCAAATTGCCATTCAAGAAGGCAAACTGGTCATTATTTCCCCTATAAAAAACTCTCCTGCTGAAAAGGCAGGTCTCAAAGCAAAGGATCAAATTATTAAAATTGATGGGGATTCGGTTGATGGTTTGGATTTGTATGAGGCATCGAGTAAAATTCGTGGGAAAAAAGGGACAGCAGTGACATTGGATATTATGAGAAGCGGTGTATCTAAATCACTCAATTATGAAATTGTCAGAGATGAAGTTCCGATTTTGACTGTTTTCTCTGAGCTAAAAGAAAGTGGTGGAAAGAAATTTGGCTATGTGGAAATCACTTCTTTTGCTGAAGGAACAGCAAAAGACTTTGAGGCAGAATTAAAGGAGCTGGAAGCGGAAAATATTGAAGGACTTGTGATTGATGTCCGTGGCAATCCGGGTGGAATGTTAATCAGTGTTCAAGAGATTCTAGCTCAATTAGTGACAGGGGAAAAACCTTATGTTCAAATCGAAGAGCGCTCAGGTAAAAAGCAAACCTATTATTCGGAATTGGAAAAGGAAAAAGGCTACCCGATTACTGTATTGATCGATGAGGGAAGTGCTTCAGCTTCAGAAATTTTAGTAGCGGCGTTAAATGAAATCAATGGCACAACTTTGATTGGGACAAAGACCTTTGGAAAGGGAACGGTGCAACAACCAATTCCATTGGAAGCTGGCGGCAATTTAAAATTAACGATGGCAAAATGGCTTACACCTGATGGAAACTGGATCCATGGTAAAGGGATCGATCCTACGATTGAGGTTCAACAACCAGCCTATTTTAATGCCCATGCAATCGAGTACAAGGAACCGTTAAAATTAAATATGAATGATGAAAATATTAAGTTTGCCCAAGAGATGTTGAAGGGATTAGGTTTTTCTCCAGGGCGAATAGATGGTTATTTTGATGAACAAACAGAGAAAGCGGTTAGAGCCTTCCAATCAATTGAGGAACTTCCTATCACAGGTGAAATAGATGAAAAGACAGTAGCGAAATTAGAAGGCAAAATTGCCGATTTTATCAAAGATGAGAAAAATGATATTCAGTTGCAGGTAGCACTCAAATCTTTACAAAAAAACAACTGATTTTTTAATAAAGCAAACGAGCAATCTTTGTTTGCTGAATGACAATCATGGTAATTGGAAGATTTTTTAGTTCAATTAAAATTAACGGGTTATCGCCTTACTTTCTCAGGATTGACCAAAGTTTCTGCATTTGTAAATGACACTGTCCCAGAGGATTCTCAGCTATTCATAGCTTGAGAGTCCTCTTAATAATTATTACCCATACACATTCGAATACGCAAAACAAAAGAGGAGGTTAGACATTCTTGAAAAATTAAGTTGTCTAGCCATATTTTTGTTCTATTTCTGCTAATGTCTGGTAAAATAAAAGATATATTAACGTTCAGAAGGGATGTGGAGGGACTTGGAATGGACCGTAGAGATTGTGAAAGGGTTAGGAAGAATGTTGCTTCATCCTGTTTTCTATTTCTCAATGATCTGGGTGCTATTGGCAGGTTTTTGGAGAATAAAACGAGAACGCCATGATTTTCATGTAAGAGTACATACTATTTATCTAGAACTTCGCCATTTATTCCCTGCGGGTATACTTGTTGGAATTGTTCTATCGATTGTATCCATTGTGTTGGGCTTGACAATCCCGCTAAAACTATTAGTGATTTTAGCCGTTGTCACGATTGTATTAACCGTAATTGGGAATGCTAGATTGCTATCAGCGGCTTTCACCGTTGGCATACCTTTGTTACTATTAAGCTCTTTTTCTCTATTTTCCTTTGAATGGGACTTCCTTGACCAGATGGACTCGAATTATTTGCTTGGCGCTACTGTTATGTTAGGGCTATTACTGGTTGCGGAAGGGTTTCTGATGATAAACAATGGGGTACAGGATGTCTCACCTAAATTGCGGACAAGCCGCAGAGGGTTAACAGTAGGTGCTTTACAAACAAAAAGATTTTGGCTGCTTCCTACTTTTCTTTTTCTTCCTTCAGGGGTGTTGAGCCTGCCATTCGATTGGTGGCCAGTCATTTCATTTGGCCAAGAGGGTTATTCTTTAGTGTTATTGCCATTTTTACTTGGTTTTCAACAGCAAATTCAGACTGAACTAGCAGAAGCGGCTGTAAAAAGAATGGGGAAAAATGTATTGCTCCTCGGTTTGCTTGTTTTAGCAGTAAGTATTATGAGTAGTCTTCTTTTACCTATTTATGCAGCGATTATGACCTCGGTACTTGCTCTTATAGGAAGAATTTGGCTTGCTTATCGCCATCGCGTAAGGGAAAACAACAATCCATATTATTTTGCTCCAAGAAATTCGGGTGTCATGGTTTTAGATGTATTACCAAACTCTCCAGCGGATAAAATGGGACTGAAAACAGGAGAAATTATTCAAACATGTAATAAAGTGGAAGTAAATAATCAGGACGAAATGTATCATGCTCTTTCGAAAAATCGCGCATATTGTAAATTAGAAGTATTTGATAATAATAATGAGATCCGAATTGTCCAAGGTGCCTTATATGAGGGAGATCATCATGAATTAGGGATTCTTTTCATAGAAAATCATGAAGTAAGTCAATCTAATAAGGTGATTTAGGAATAATAGCGTAGCAATAAGCAATGACCTGATACATCAATATTAACTAATTCATCCGTAATTTTAAATAGAAAATGTTCACTAATAAGACACCATTTTCTACTGAGATGACAGTTTACCTACCTTCCAGAGGTATGGTAGGATAAACAAAGGAAAATGATATTAGTCTAATCAGTGAGCATCCCTCTTTTCACTGGTAGCTCATTGGTAGGGGACTTTTTACTGAGAAATCTCCGTTTTATTTCAAACTTATATAGGAGAAACCTAGCATAGGACATGGAATGAAAGAGCAGAGATTATCTCTACTAGAAAATACCTGGAGAGATGCCGAATGAATAATAAAAAGTTAATGATTATTACGATCGCGATCGTGGTAGTTGCCGTTATTGCTATTGTTATTTTGAACAAACAAATTAACCAAGCAGATCAGGAGAATGTCATCGTAGACCACCCAGTGATTGAAAATCAACCTACGATGGGTGAGGAGGATGCACCAGTTTCAATTGTGGAATTTGGTGATTATAAATGCCCTGCTTGTAAAGCATGGTCAGAGAGAGTATTACCTGAACTTGAGAAGGATTATATTGACACTGGAAAAGCGAAACTTTCTTATATCAATGTTCTATTCCACGGAGAGGAATCTGTTCGCGCAGCATTAGCTTCAGAGGCTGTTTTCAAACAAGATCCTGAAAACTTCTGGGCATTCCATGAAGCTTTGTTTCAAGCACAGCCTACAACTGAACAACATGATGAACAATGGGTGACAAATGAAACATTAGTAGAAATTGCTCAAGAAACAGCACCTGATGTTAATTTAGATATAGATCAATTTGACAAAGAGATTGAAAAGTATAAAGAGGAGCAGCCATTAGAATCACCAGAAGTCAACCTTGATAATCAGTTGAGAATAAAGCATAATATTGAATCAACTCCGACTGTCATTATTAATGGTATTCTTGTCAACGATCCATTTGATTATAAAGTTGTTTCTAAACTAATTGAAAAGGAATTGAAGTAAAAGGATGAAAAATACCAAATCAACTTTTCAGGATTATATTCTTTATATTGCTTGGATTGTATCGTTAGTTGCTACACTAGGTAGTCTCTATTTTAGTGAGATTAAAGGGTTTATCCCCTGTGAGTTTTGCTGGTATCAAAGAATCCTGATGTATCCTCTAGTTGTGATAATTGGTATTGCCGTATTTGAGCAGAATAAAAATATTAAAAAATATGTTTTACCATTTTCAATTATTGGCATGGGCGTTTCTTTTTATCATTACTTAATTCAGAAGGTCCCTGGATTAGCTTCAGTGAAACCATGTGTTGGGGGAGTTCCCTGTAATGGCCAATATATTAATTGGTTAGGTTTCATCACTATTCCTTTCCTAGCCCTTATTGCTTTCACATTCATTACAGTCTTCATGTTGTTGTTACGTAGAACGAAGAATTAAGTTCCATTGAATGACCTAGGAAAAGCGGGAAGTCTGAGGACTTCTCGCTTTTTATCGTTAGCCGTTATTTATAACCGAGTTTTCCATTTAGTGTAAAATATAGGTCTGATAAATTAATCCTCATTATCCTCTGAATATTCCTCTTCAGTATCCTCCTGGTTTCTTCCCCAGAAGAAACCCCAAGGATCCCTTTGCGGGGGTCTAGTTCTGTGTTCTTCTTTAATCTCGACATTCTTAGCGTGAATAACGAGGTTTTCCACATGGATTTCTTTTGGCTTCTTTTCGTGAGACATGTCCATCCTCCTTTCTAAAAACCGATTCGCTTTATCCTATTCAGGTTTGAGGGAGGTGTATAGGCAAAAATATAGAAAATAGAGGAAACTTTAAGCAGATAGGACTATACTGCTTAAAGTTTCCCTCTTTAGGGGTATGAAAAGTAGAGAAAATGATTTAAAAAGCTGGAATCAAAGTGTTTCACATAAAAACGAACGACTTGGTGTAATATATTTTACTTTTCCGCGGCCGGCTAGTGAGCTTTAGGCCAACATGATGTTGGACATAAAGGTATTACGACGTAAAAGGACGTACTAGTCCAGGCGAAGCTTTCATACGGCCGGCAGGATGCCGCTGTTTTAACCTCACATCTTTAATCCTTAAGCCGGTCAATGAACATGATGTTCTAGAGTCGGCTTTGGTAACAGGACGTGACGCTCAACTAGCCGACCTCCGGCAAAGTCTACGTATATTTCTTCTTGGGCAATAGTAGATTGTTCATCTTTGCTTCTTATCATTTTAGATATGTCCCAGCCTTTTTTCTATAAGGATAGAGGTTTATAAAAAACTGCATTTGGCTTTTAAAAGAAAGGGATGAAAGCTAAGGTAGCGATAGCGCCTAAGGCAACTCCCAAGCCAAATCCCCAACCCCATCCCCAGCCATAGCCATATCCTCCATAATTGGATCTGCCTAAAGGTCGAAGATAAACTCTATTTGGTGAGACTCGGTCAATAATTCCCCGGTGCACCTGACCATCTTTTGTTCTAATCATAACAGGACGGCCAACTCCACCACGACAAGCATGATAATAATGATTCGCTGACAAATCTGAACACCTCCTTGTCTTTACTCCATCCTTTATTAAACTATGTGCTTTTCTAAGTTTTTGAATGGACAAACAAATCAGTCGTTAAGCGGAAATAATGATCTCACGTTCAAAAACAATTATCATATCCTATCTTAAAAATATGTATAGGAGGGATGAAAAAAATGACATTCGATTATCATGATGCATTAGCAAAGGGAAGAGTTAAAGGAGCCCATCCAGGTGGTTTTTATTTGACTAAAAAGTTACTTAAGGATGTAAAGTTAAAAAAGGAGATGAAAGTGCTTGATATAGGTTGCGGAATGGGGCAAACATCTTTATATTTGGCCGAAACAATAGGATGTCATGTTGTTGCGGTTGACAAGCATCCTAAGATGATCGAAAATTTTCGGCAACATCCAGACGTACAAGCTTTACCAATCGAGATTGTTGAAGCAGATATCGAAAAGCTTCCGTTTGCGGATGAACAATTTGATTTGATTTTATCGGAATCTGTACTCGCTTTTACAAAGCTGGCCCAATCGCTATATGAGGTAAAAAGGGTTCTCAAAAAAGACGGCATTTTCATTTGTAATGAAATGTGTTTGCAGGAGCCATTCGAGCCTGCTGAGCTGAGTAAATTTAACAGCCTGTATCAAATCCAGGAAATTTTAACGAAAGAAGGATGGTTAACGAAGTTAAAAAATGTAGGATTTCAAAACCTTACCGTTGTTGAAGATAGAAAGATGGCTGAAGAATTATCGGACTATACAAATGAAGAAAAAATCGTGGATAATGCTGGGACAGTCATATATAGTGAAGAGGTGGAGGAAATATTAGTGGAACAAAGTCTTTTATTAATCGAGTATGCAGATAATATTGGTTATATTGTCATACAAGCAACAAAAGGATAAGAGCGTTCGATAAAGGTCTAATGAATGGTAGGGGCAAAAATAATAATGCTTAGGCGGTTGTTCCTTCCTATTAATAGAAAAAAGGTGGACTTAGGCAAGTCCACCTTTTTCTAAAAGGGAATTACTCAGCAGCTGCAAAGAATTCTTTTGCTTTATCGAAGTATTTTTCATCTTCAGGAAGAAGGTCTTCCTCATGATAAATAGCTTCGACAGGACAAACAGCTTGACAAGCTCCACAGTCTATACAAAGGTCAGGATCGATGAAAAACATCTCATCCCCCTCTAGAATACAATCGACAGGGCAAACTTCGACACATTCGCCGAATTTTTCTCCTATGCATGGTGCCGTGATAACGTAGGACATGTAAAAAAACCACCTTTAATATAGTATCTTATGATAAAGTGAGAATTCAATCATTGGGAAATCTCCACTGATTAAATAAGAATCAAAGGCTAAATATGTACAACATTCTGCTAGCAAGGTTAAAACACGATGTCGTGTCGCTTCCCTTACATAAGTACTTGCTGTACGTCATAATGCCTTTATGACCTGTAACTTACAGGCCTATAATACAAATATAGCAAATCTCCTTCTTATTTTCAATTGGACAAAGGCACTCTCTAAAACAAACGGCACAGTTTTCTGCATATTGTCACAAATCCTTTTTAGAAATTGTTGACAAAACTAAAGAATGAAATATAATGAGGTTAATGTATGAATATATATGCATATATAGGAGAGGGAGAGTAAATAATGGAAAATCAGCAAAAACTATCTACTCCAGATGAATTAGATGAGGAGACACTCTTCATCGTTTCACAGACCTTTAAAGCTTTATCAGAGCCAACAAGGATCCGCATTTTACATCTATTAGCTGAGCGAGAATACTCAGTTAACCAAATTGCGGAAAAGTTATCACTTTTGCAATCAACTGTATCACATCAATTGCGTTTTTTGAAAAATCTACGACTTGTTAAATATAGACGAGAAGGAACGACATTTTATTATTCACATGATGATGAACATGTGATGAATGTGTTGGAACAAACCATTGATCATGCTAGACATACCTAAGAGTAGATGTTCAAACAGTTCGGTAATAATGACATTGTGAGATAAAGGATCTGTAACTAAATGCCGACATGTCCTGTGGCGAACGTCGAAGTCATCACACACGCGCAAGTTCGTATCACATGAAAGGAAATCCACTTTCCATTATGCGATACGAATTCAGGGAAACATTCTTAGCGCCACCTGAAACTTTACAGGATGTACATTAGAGGGGTGTTCACGTTTAACGTCAGCATAGTCGCCGACTTGGTCCTTTTTATTCTCCTTTTTGAGCATGCATTTTAGAACGAAAAGGGTTGATTTAAAATGGCAGAATATAAATTAAAGGGATTGTCTTGTGCCAACTGTGCGAGGGAGATGGAAGAAGATATCCAAAAGTTGGAACATGGGAAGGATGCAAGGCTCCTTTTTAACTCCAGTAAACTAATCGTTTCAGATGAGATCGAACTGCAAAAGGTAGAAAAGATATTAGCAAGTGATGGAGCCGCCCTTATTAAGCAGGAAGCAAGTGATGGACACGATCATGATCATGCCCATGCCCATAATTCTATTCAACATCTAATGTTATTAATTGGGATTTCGGTTTTAATATTTGTCAGCGCCATGATCGTCGAACATATTGGCTATAACTGGGTTGCCGTTATTCTATATCTTGTGGCTGCTGCTCTAAGTGGCTATACAACATTCGTAAAAGGGTTAAAGAATCTTTTTGCATTGAAGTTTAATATTGATACATTAATGACGATTGCGTTAATTGGGGCGTTTGGCATTGGAGAGTGGAAAGAAGGAACATTAGTAGCGATTTTGTTTGGAATTAATGAATATTTAGAAGGCCTTGGCATGCAAAAAGCGCGCAAATCAATGGAAACATTATTAGAAGTTGCCCCGAAAGAAGCGATACGGATTGGAGGCAATGGGGAAGAAATTGTCCCTATTTCGGCTTTACAAGTAGGGGATGTTGTCCTCGTTAAATCAGGCGCAAAAATCCCCTCTGATGGTGTTGTTAAGGACGGGAAAAGCTCTGTGAATGAGGCAGCTATTACCGGTGAATCTATGCCTGTTGAAAAAGAGGGAGGAGAAGCTGTTTTTGGTGGAAGTATTAATAATGAGGGAGTTCTTCGAGTAGAAATTACGAAGGCTTACGAGGACTCTTCCCTCGCTAAAATTCTCCATCTTGTTGAAGAAGCACAGGAAACAAAAACACCAACTGAAAAGTTTATTAATCAGTTTGCCAAATATTACACCCCGGCTATTATGGTGATCGCAGCCATTGTAATGCTTGTGCCACCACTTTTTGCTGGAAACTGGGGAGAGTGGTTTTATCAAGGCCTTGCCGTATTAATAGTTGGGTGTCCTTGTGCATTAATCATATCTTCACCGATTGCCTTAATTTCAGGGATCACTCGAAATGCCAGACATGGTATTTTAATCAAAGGTGGTGTCTTTCTTGAGCAATTAGGGAAAGTAGATACAATTGCTTTTGATAAAACTGGGACATTAACTAAGGGTGAACCCCATGTTGAGAAAATGATTGTTTATGATAAGAATCATTTCCTATCGATTGCTGGCTCAATTGAAAACAGTTCTTCACATCCATTAGCGAAAGCTGTAATGAAAAAAGTTGAAGAATTTAATGCTACTGTTCAGGAACCTTCCCATGTTGAAACAATTGCCGGTCAAGGGGTGGAAGCTGTTATTGATGGTTTGACCTATACATTAGGAAATGAAAAAAGCATTCCATCTGCAGCTATTACAACAGCTATCCAAAATGATCTGGATACCTTAAAAGCGGAAGGTTTGACATTAGTAGCCGTTTCCGACCAAAAAAGGGTATTAGGTTTCTTTGGAGTTACCGATGAAGTACGCCCGGAAAGTAAAGAAATTATCAAAGAGTTATATAAAGCAGGGATTAAAAGAACGACGATGTTAACAGGGGATCATCAACAAACAGCTGAAAAAGTCGCAAAAAGTATTGGTCTCACGGATTTTCATGCAGGATTATTGCCAGATCAAAAGGTTGAAAAGATTAAAGAATTAACTAGTGATGGTCTTACCGCCATGGTTGGGGATGGAATTAATGATGCTCCTGCTTTGGCCACCGCTAATTTAGGCATTGCGATGGGAAAAGGAACTGATAGTGCGATTGAAACGGCAGATGTTGTTCTTATGCAAGATCATCTAGGTAAACTTCCATCAGCCATTAAAGTTGGCAAAAAAGTCAATGCAATTATTAAACTTAATATTGGTTTAGCACTTGGGCTAAAATTAATCGCCTTGCTCCTCACCATTCCAGGCTTACTCACTCTATGGATTGCCATCCTATCTGATATGGGGGCAACCGTGCTTGTTACATTAATAAGCTTGACTGTTTTGATTGAAAAACGTACATTAAAATCATAAGATCCATAGGGCTGTCTCAAAAAATAAACGAGACAGTCTTCTTTTTACATGAAATGCCTGTTAAAAAAGGAAGCTAAAAAGGACCAAGTCGCTTAAAGAAGCTGACGTCAATCGCGAACGTTCGACATGTGCACGTCTTATGCATCGAAAATTTGAGATGGACTTGCGTGTGTTATGCTAAATTCGGCGTTCGACCTAGGACGTAACGGCATTTAATCGAAGCTCCTCCAGCTTGACGTGTCATTTTTATCGGACTTTTTTAACAACCTTATAAAGGGGGAAGAATGAAATGGAGAAAGTTCTTGTGATTGATGATGAGCCTTCTATCGTAACATTATTACAATTTAATTTAGAAAAGGCAGGCTTTGCAGTGATTACTGCAGGAGATGGAAATACAGGACTACAGAAAGCAATGGAAGAGGATCCTAGCTTAATTATTCTAGATTTAATGCTCCCTGGAATGGACGGCATGGATGTCTGTAAAACCCTTCGCCAGGAAAAACTAAAAACACCTATTTTAATGCTTACAGCTAAGGACGATGAATTTGATAAAGTATTAGGACTCGAACTCGGTGCAGATGATTATTTAACTAAGCCATTTAGTCCTCGTGAAGTCATTGCAAGAGTAAAGGCGATTTTAAGACGCTCACAAATGAATGAAACTCCAGATACACCTAAGCAGGAGGCAGAAACGATCCGGATTGGCGATCTTAATATTTATCCTGATCAATATGAGGCTGAACTTGCTGGTGAGAAACTTGATTTGACTCCAAAGGAGTTTGAATTACTTTTATATTTAGCTAATCACCAAGGCAAAGTGCTTAATCGCCATCAATTACTGGATGCCGTTTGGAATTATGAATTTGTTGGAGATTCACGGATTGTGGATGTTCATATTAGCCATTTACGTGAAAAAATTGAAAAAGATACGAAGCAACCACTGTATATTAAAACAGTTCGAGGATTCGGTTATAAATTGGGGCAACCGTGATGCATAAATTATGGGTGCGGATTACATCTTCCTTTTTAATTTTGATTTCAGTTTTATTAGTCCTTTCTGGCTTGTTTTTATCAAGGATGATGAAAGATACATATTATGATTTAAAAGAAACACATTTACTACAAACATCAAAATTGGTGTTGAATGTGATTGAGAGGGAAAATTTGCTATCTAATCCTCGAGAACTTCAGGATGAGATGGATCTTGTGGCTAACTCGATCCAATCAAGAGTAACCGTTTTGGACGAAGCAGGAAATGTGTTAGCTGATTCAGAGGATGCGCCGGCGGAGATGGAAAATCATGCAAATCGGCCAGAAGTAAAAGAGGTACTGGAAAAGCAAGCATCTTCGGGACTTTCCATTCGCTTTAGCAAAACACTTGGTTTCCATATGATGTATGTGGCTGTTCCTGTGATTGAAGGAGACGAGGCAGCTGGAGTCATTAGAGTGGCTTATTCCCTGAAGAAAATTGACCTAGCTTTACGCAAATTATGGATTAGTATTAGTATTTCTTTGTTATCTGTTTTTATTCTTACTGGTTTAATTGGGATGAGACTGGCTAAAAGCATTTCTAAACCGATTGAGGAAATGATTGGTGTTTCGGCAAGACTAAAGGATAAAGACTTTTCCGCCAGAGTCAATCAACAACCTAGAGGTGAATTAGGACAATTAGCAACATCTATTAATATGCTGGCCTCAAGTTTGAAAAATCAAATGGAAACTATTCAAGAAAATGAGCAACAGCTTTCAGGTGTATTAGCGAATATGACGAGCGGCGTGTTGTTAGTTGATATGCGTGGTAGAATTTTATTAGCAAATAAGGCGATGGCGCAATTTTTCGGAGAAGATCCACAATCATTTACAGGGAAAATGCATATGGATGCTAGCCGAAACTTAGAATTCAGTTCCTTGATGGCTGAATGTTTAAAAACTGGACAAGAATTAAGAAAAGAAATCACCTTTTTTTATCCGAGGGAACGGATTATGGATGTCCATCTTGCACCATATGTTCGCGAAAATCAGGAACGAAAGGGAATTATCGCTGTTTTACATGATGTCACTGAAGTGCGCAGATTAGAAAAGATGAGAACGGATTTCGTTGCTAATGTCTCACATGAGTTGAAAACGCCGATTACATCAGTAAAAGGCTTTGCTGAGACATTATTAGATGGAGCGATGCATGATGAAGCTATCTGCCGTGAGTTTCTTAGTATTATTTATCGGGAGAGTGAGCGACTCCATCGATTAATTAGTGAACTATTGTATTTATCTAGAATTGAACAGCATCATATTCCTTTGAAATTAGAGCAAATGAATATGACAGAAGCTGTGTTAAATATAGCCAATACGATTCAGAAAGAAGCGAAAAAGAAAAATTTAACTCTCAATCTCCCTGAACAGACGAATGATATATGGCTGGAAGGAGAGAAAGATAGAATCCACCAAATTGTCTTAAATCTTCTCTCAAATGCGATCGCCTATACACCAGAAGGAGGAAAAATTTGCGTGGAGCTTTGGGAGGAGAACGACCAGGTAAAGCTTAGTATTTCTGATACAGGAATAGGTATCCCTGCGTCTGAACTACCGAGAATATTTGAACGTTTTTATCGTGTAGAAAAAGCCCGTTCTCGTCGTTCAGGTGGCACTGGTCTTGGGCTAGCGATTGTAAAGCATTTAACGGAATCCCATCATGGGAAAATCGAAGTGAAAAGTGAAGAAGGAAAAGGAACAACCTTTATTGTTGCATTACCAAAGACACATGAAACAAATGATAAAACCTCGCTATCATGAGCGAGGTTTCAGAGTGTAGACAAAAGGGTTGGAAATCAAAATGATTTCCAACCCTTTTGCTATTCATACAGGATCATTCTATGAAAAAGACCATAAATGCTCTCCTTATGGTTTCTATTACGCCATGGTTGGCGTTTTCCATGTCCAGCTGGCCAGCTTCTTAAGATTTAGAGCTGCAAAAGTCAGCATCGTCTGCATGGACATTTTTTTAAGTCCCCTAAGGGTTGTCCATCACATGCCATGCCTTTCTTTTGCATCGGCAAAGACACGCTCAATCGTCTCTTTACGAACAACCTTCTTCTCAAACTTTCTTTTATTCGCGCTGGCTTTCACATGGGTCGAATCAATAAAGACATGGTCGGGGCTGAGGAGCCCGCGGTTTGTCACCTCGTTTAGAACTTTATTGAAGATCTGCTCGAATAGGTCTGTATCTGCAAATCGACGCACATAGTTTTTTCCGAACGTGGAAAAGTGAGGAACCCCTGTATGAAAGCCAAGGAAGCAGCGATATGCCACATTTGTTTCAATTTCCTTGATTGTCTGGCCCATGGAATGGATGCCAAAGGTATACTGAATGAATGTCATCTTGATCAGTACGACAGGATCTATGCTGGGTCTCCCAATGGTTGAGTAAAGATCCCCGACTAATGGATAGATAAAGGAGAAATCAATAGTCGCATCCAGTTTGCGCACCAGATGCTCTTGAGGAACCAACTGCTATATTGTCAGCATTTCCAGCTGTTCGCGTTCATTAATTTGATTCTTCGTCATCATATCCATCACCTTATTCAGTTAATAGGAAACACCGTTGATTGGAGTGGAGAGCGGCGACTCCAGCGGGAACAGCGCGAGCTGAAGACCCTGGACTGAGCGCAGCGAGGGAAGCGGCTGAAGCCGTGCCCGCGGAAAGCGTCCGCCCGCAGCGGAAATCAGCCTTTCTAGCTTTATCTCTATTTTAAAAGGAAAAAGACTGTAGGCAAACACCAAAATTCATGGTGTTTATCTACAGTCTGAAACCTCGCTATCATAAGCGAGTTTTTTTTATATGGAAAATATAAGCTTAGCCACTGTAAATAATGATAATGCTATCATTTTACATCCCCTTTTTTCTTTATGGAAATCATAAAATGATGCTCTATACAGCAAACATTTCGGCTTTTTCTTACGATAAGTCAACATCGACTCAATTATCGCCTTTTTGTCTAGCTACAGGCAGTGGCTCGAGGTCAAATAACCTGGAATTCTGGAAGGAAAAAACACTTCCAGTTTCCAAAATATTTGCTTGTCACCCCTAAACAACTGCAATCTGCTTTTCGTGTTTACAAATTCCAAACAAAGCTTTACATAAACTTCACAAACTATTTATGGGCGCTTAAAAGAGATAGTTTACTGTATAGATAAGCAATCAAGGATTGCAAAACAAATAGAAAAGGGTGGCTCACTCATGAAAAAGAAATGGATCGCATATGTTGCATGTCTCTTCATGTTTACTATGATTCTAGCAGCATGTAGTAATACCGAGGCAGGTTCTCAAAATTCTGCATCAGAAACTAGTAAAACTAGTTCAGAAACAAATCAAGAGAATTCAACAGAGAGTGATGAACTAGCAGGTTCCATTACTGTAGTTGGATCGAGTGCAATGCAACCTTTAGTTGAAGCGGCTGCTCAGCAATTTATGCAACAACACCCTGAGGTGACAGTCAATGTACAAGGTGGAGGAAGTGGAACTGGGCTAAGTAAGATTAGTGAAGGTGCCGTTGATATTGGAAACTCTGATGTATTCGCAGAAGAAAAAGAGGGAATTCCAGCTGATAAACTAACGGACTATAAAGTGGCAGTAGTTGGTATGGCACCTGTTGTCCATTCAGAGGTTGGAGTGGAAGATATTACCCAAGACCAGTTGATTGATATATTTACAGGAAAAGTAAAAAATTGGAAAGAACTTGGTGGCGCTGATCAAGAAATTATTGTTGTCAATCGAGCCCAAGGTTCAGGAACAAGAGCTACATTTGAAACTTTTGGTTTAAATGGACAAGAGCCGATTGAAGCACAAGAACAAGATTCATCAGGTACGGTTCGAAAGATTGTTAGTGAAACTCCGGGTGCTATTAGTTATCTAGCTTTCTCTTATATCGACGAATCAATCCAAGCTCTAAAAATAGATGGTGCTGAGCCAACTGCTGAAAATGTAGAAACAGATACATGGAAAATCTGGGCCTACCAACATATGTATACGAATGGTGAAGCCGTAGATATTACGAAAGAGTTCATTGATTATATGCTTACAGACGAGGTGCAAACTAAATTGCTTCCGAAAATGGATTACCTGCCAGTAACAAGCATGAAAGTTGATCGCGATGCGAATGGTGTGGTAACCAAACAATAAAATAAACTTGCAAGCTAAGGAATTATTAAACATTGGGATAGGGCCTAGCTTCAGCGCCTAGTTCGGAGAGACTCATAATAAGCTTGTCCGGCGCTGCGGCAAGGCGCTTGCGCTTTTTTATAGAGGCTATTGACACACTATATGCCTCTATCTTCTTGAATTTTATTAAAGGGTTGAACCTCTCTAATCAAACAATGCTTAAAGGAGTTGATCATCATGGCTAAAGCAGAAAGTGAAATATATATGGATATCACGAAGCCGAATAAGAAAATGCGATTAGAGAAGATGGGCAAAGGGATTACTTTTATTGCAGTAGGAATCACTATTTTACTGACGGTTATGATTTTAGCCCTTGTTGTCTCAAAAGGAGTCTCTATCTTCCTTTTTAATAAAGGGAGTATTGTAGAATTTTTCACAGGTTTAAAGTGGAATCCAGGAACATTAAGCGAAATGGGGAAACCGATTATCGGTGCGCTACCATTGATCACTGGCTCCTTTATTGTCACACTTCTCTCCGCGCTCATTTGTACGCCGATTGCGTTTGGAGCAGCAGTGTTTATGACGGAAATTTCGCCCCGCTTTGGAAAAAAGGTATTGCAACCTGTTATGGAGCTATTAGTAGGGATACCTTCAGTTGTTTATGGTTTCATTGGTCTTTCCGTAGTGGTTCCGTTATTGAGAGAGTCCTTTTCAGGCAGTGGCTTTGGAATTGCAGCCGGTACAATTGTTCTGTCTGTAATGATTTTACCGACAATTACAAGTTTATCCATTGATGCGATTGCTTCAGTTCCTCGTTCATTACGAGAAGCGTCCTATTCATTAGGTGCGACACGTTGGCAAACGATCTATCGAGTGATTCTAAAAACAGCTAAATCTGGACTATTGACAGCCGTTATTTTCGGAATGGCTCGTGCCTTTGGGGAAGCATTAGCTGTACAAATGGTAATAGGGAATTCACCTGTTATGCCGACATCACTAATGGAACCAGCTTCTACACTCACAAGTATTTTAACAATGGGAATGGGCTACACCGTATTGGGGCAGGCGGAAAATAATGCTCTTTGGTCTTTAGCTCTAGTCTTATTAATGATGTCATTTCTATTTATTATTCTTGTTCGATGGATTGGTAGAAAGGAGCGAAGGGCATGAATGCGAAACGAATAGACCGATTGGCAACAATCTTCTTTTACGGGATTGCTTTTCTCATTCTTGGGCTTCTTATTGGTTTATTTAGTTACATCTTTATCCAAGGTATACCTAAACTAGGTTGGGAATTTATCACGTCTTCACCGCAAATTTTTGAAGAGGGTGGAGGGATTGGCCCACAAATATTTAATTCCTTCTATTTATTAGTTTTAACAATCATAATGACAATTCCGATTTCTTTGGGTGCTGGGATTTATCTATCGGAATACGCTCCTAAAAATAAAGTGACAGACCTAATCCGGTCAATGATTGAAGTTTTATCCTCTCTCCCATCTATCGTTGTAGGACTTTTTGGTTTTCTGTTCTTCGTCATTTATATGGGCTGGGGCTTCTCAATTTTGTCAGGGGCATGTGTATTAACCGTATTTAACTTACCGCTAATGGTTCGAGTAGTAGAAGATTCGTTGCAAAATGTATCGGAAGAACAAAGAAAAGCGGGATTAGCACTAGGGGTCTCTAAATGGGAGACAATCACAACGATTATTTTACCAGCAGCTTTACCAGGCTTGATTACAGGGATCATTCTTGTTGCAGGACGGGTTTTTGGAGAAGCAGCCGCACTGATTTACACGGCAGGAATGAGTACACCGCAACTTGACTTTTCCAATTGGAATCCATTCTCGGCTACATCTCCACTCAATCCATTAAGGCCAGCAGAAACGCTAGCTGTGCATATTTGGAAAATCAATGGAGAAGGAATTATGCCTGATGCAGTAGCCATTTCAAGTGGTGCGTCCGCACTTTTATTATTGGCTATCTTGCTATTTAATGGGTTTGCGCGTTGGATTGGTCATCTAGTATTTAGAAAAATGACGACGACTTAAGCAACTTTTTGAATAACCTCAAGAAAGGTGGTACATGAAAATGGCTATTGCAAAGGAAGTAAATCGAAGTGTTCAAAGGGAAAGTTTTGTTCCGAAAAAAAATGTGGTTTTTCTCCCCACACATTCTATTCTATCTGCTGAAGGAGTTACTGTTGCTTATGGCGATAAATTAGCCGTTCAAAATATTAATCTCAAATTTCCAGATCAGGCGATTACAGCTTTAATTGGTCCTTCTGGTTGTGGAAAATCAACCTTCCTGCGTTGCCTGAATCGAATGAATGATAGTATTGCTCATTGCCAAATAACTGGAAAGATCCATTATCGCGATATTGAAATTCATTCTCCAGAAGTAAACGCATTTGAATTACGTAAGCAAATTGGGATGGTTTTTCAAAAGCCTAATCCATTTGCTAAATCAATCTATAAAAATGTTGCTTATGGGCCAGCACATCATGGAGTAAAAAAGAAAAAAGAGTTAGACGAAATTGTTGAAACAGCGCTAAGAAAAGCAGCATTATGGGATGAAGTAAAAGATAAACTTCACTCATCAGCTTTAAGTCTCTCAGGGGGACAACAGCAACGTTTATGTATTGCTAGGGCGATTGCATTAAAGCCACAGGTGTTATTATTAGATGAACCTGCCTCTGCATTAGATCCTATTTCAACTAGAAAGATAGAAGAGTTAATGTGTGAATTAAAAAAGGAATATACAATTATTGTTGTAACACATAATATGCAGCAAGCTGCCCGAATATCTGATTACACAGCCTTCTTTTATATGGGGAATTTAGTAGAGTTTGGGGCAACAGAAGAAATATTCACTACCCCGCAAGATGAACGGACAGCAGGATATATTGCTGGAAACTTTGGTTAAGGAGTGGAATCTATGGTTCTCACATTACATCAACAGCATAATAAAGATATCGCCATTAAAGCGGAAAATCTTCAATTTTATTATGGGACATTCCAAGCCCTTAAAAATATTCAGCTTGAGATCGAAAAAAATAAAATTACTGCTTTAATTGGTCCCTCTGGTTGTGGAAAATCAACCTTCCTGCGCACAATCAATCGCATGAATGATTTTATTCCGGAAAGTCGCACCGAAGGAAAAATCTACTTGCATAATCTCGAGATCACCAACCCTAATGTGGATGTCGTTGACTTAAGGAAAAAGGTTGGAATGGTATTTCAGCAAGCCAATCCATTCCCTGTATCGATCTATGATAATGTTGCCTATGGCCCAAGAATTCATGGACGAAAGGATAAAGCATTTTTGAATCAAACAGTAGAATCTTGTCTTCGCTCCGCTGCTCTATGGGAGGAAGTGAAGGATGATTTACATGCTCCTGCTACAAGCTTATCAGGCGGACAACAACAACGTTTAGTGATTGCTAGAGTTCTTGCCATTCAACCAGATGTGATTTTAATGGATGAACCCACATCAGCCTTAGATCCCATTTCAACCAAAAAACTAGAAAGTCTTATTTTGAAATTAAAGGAAAAATTTACGATTGTCATTGTTACTCATAATATGCAACAAGCTGCGCGGATTTCTGATCAAACGGCCTTTTTTCTAAATGGTGAAATTGTAGAATATGGGGCAACGCAAAGTATTTTTTCGAATCCACGTCATGAAAAAACAAAACAATATATTATGGGAGAATTTGGATGAAAAAATAAAAAATTACTTCCTATGATCAGAGTGCAGCTATGCAATGCACTCATTTTCTACTGCCTAAATCATTTTTTATCTCATATGTTTCAAACACTCTGTATAATTTCTTGCAAATAAAAATTAACTAGAGAAAGCTAAAACTTGCATTTTTTCAGTAGATGAGAAAAACTAATAGGAGATGTTTAAAAAGTAAGGATCAAGTGGATGAACGGCTAAGTTCGCGCCGTCCTGACGCAACGCTGTTCTGACCAACGTCCTGTTGGCCTGAATTCGCGACACCAATCGTCACGCCTTTGGGACCCGCGTCCTGCTGGCTTGATAAAAATGACAATTCGAGAGAGGGTCTTTGACAAAATACCGACAGATCCTGTGCCGAATATTGAGGTCATCACTTTCTGTTAGCTTGCTTTTTCGTTGCTACGTTTTGGAAAAAGGATACCCTGCAAAAACACTATTTTGTATGGGGAACATTGAAGTGTATTGTGCAAGCTTTCGCACCGGGAAATTCGAGCAACAGGATAGGATGTACTGTTGTCAGTATTACTGACAGGACGCCAAAGTAGTTCGTCAACTTGGTCTTTTTATCCATCTTTTTAAATCCACGTTTACAGTGAAGTTTTAAAATGGAGTGGTGAGACAATGGATAAAATTTTGTCAGCAATTTTTATTCCAGCCTTATTGATGATCCTATTTACAAGAGTTACATATAAAAGAAGTGTTAGTTTTATCTTAACATTAGCTTTAATTATTGTTTCTGCTTATAAAGGCTATATTTATGGATGGGGATTGATTGCAATTGAGGCTGCATCATTAACATTAGGTCTTTTTGTTACAGATCGCATGGTAAAATCGAAAAAGCCTAAAAAGCAAATGAAAATAGATGATAGAAGTAAATAAGCATAAATTTATGGAGGCAGGCCCGCAAGAAGGTCCTGTTTTTTTCTATTATGATAGCTGTGAGTTTCTATTGAATTTTACAACGAAAATACGTTCGCTTTTTGCTGGTTATCCTTACTGGAAATGTGGTAAAATGTAATACATGTAATAGTGAACAGATAACAACAAGATAAGTCAATTTTATATGCTACTTGAATTTTTATCTGGATAATATGCTGAGTGATATTTAATGTTTGTCAATACAGAAAACAGTCTGGTTAGTTGGTGCTGATGGAATGACTTGGAGAAAATGTGATCTACAGGTACTAACTAGTGTTATAAGGTTTGAAGACAATGCGCTGTTCGAGGTATTAGATTACACCGCTTTTACGCCGGTGAAGACTGTTTCTTGTAGCGGAAATCAACAGTTTCAGAAAATCAAAGTTAGCCTATATTCATACAAGTGGATTTGCAATATGAAATGGACTCAAATAATATAGAAAAAATAATTCGTTAGGAGGAAACCTTATTGGATCAGGCATTTGAATTAGTATCAAGATACAAGCCATCGGGTGATCAACCGAAAGCAATTGAACAGCTTGTTGAAGGAATTCATAATCGCAAAAGGTACCAAACTTTACTAGGAGCGACCGGAACTGGGAAGACTTTTACTATCTCTAATATGATTCGGGATGTAAATAAGCCGACATTGGTTATCGCTCATAATAAGACACTTGCAGGACAGCTTTATAGTGAGTTCAAAGAATTTTTTCCAAATAATGCTGTTGAGTATTTTGTCAGTTATTATGATTACTATCAACCAGAAGCCTACGTGCCCCAAACAGATACGTATATAGAGAAAGATGCCAGTATTAATGATGAAATTGATAAATTGCGACATTCAGCGACATCAGCCCTGTTTGAACGTAAAGATGTGATTATTATTGCCAGTGTTTCTTGTATTTATGGTTTGGGGTCACCATCCGAATATCGTGATCATGTTTTATCAATGAGAACGGGAATGGAAATTGAACGAAATCAATTATTGCGTCGTTTAGTTGATATTCAGTACGCTCGTAATGATATTGACTTTCAACGGGGAACTTTTCGTGTTCGTGGGGATGTAGTGGAAATCTTTCCGGTCTCTCGGGATGAGCATTGTATACGAATTGAGTTTTTTGGAGATGAGATCGATCGGATTCGGGAAGTAGATGTCATTACTGGTGAAGTCCTGGGGGATCGAGATCATGCTGCAGTTTTCCCAGCATCTCACTTTGTTACTGGGGAAGATAAGATGAAGGTAGCGATAGAGAATATTGAAAAAGAATTGGAAGAACAATTGGCAATATTAAAGGAAAATGACAAATTATTAGAGGCACAGCGATTAGAACAGCGTACAAGGTATGACTTAGAAATGATGCGTGAAATGGGCTTTTGTTCAGGAATTGAGAATTATTCACGTCACTTAACATTAAGACCTGCAGGAGCTACCCCTTATACATTGCTTGATTATTTTCCTGATGATTTCCAAATTGTTGTCGATGAGTCCCATGTGACGCTTCCGCAAATTCGTGGAATGTATAATGGTGACCAAGCACGGAAGCAAGTGTTAGTTGATCATGGTTTCCGCTTACCATCCGCTTTGGACAATCGCCCCTTGAAGTTTGATGAATTCGAAAAACATATTAATCAGATTGTTTTTGTCTCGGCGACTCCAGGTCCATTTGAATTAGAACATACACCGGAAATGGTAGAACAAATTATTCGACCAACAGGGTTACTGGATCCGAAAATTGAAGTTCGTCCGATTGAGGGGCAAATCGATGATTTGATTAGTGAAATTCAATTACGGGTAGAACGAAATGAACGAGTCCTTATCACAACTTTAACGAAAAAGATGTCAGAGGATTTAACGGATTACCTAAAAGAAATTGGTGTTAAGGTGCAATACTTGCATTCCGAAATTAAAACATTAGAACGGATTGAAATCATTCGCGATTTACGAATGGGAACCTTTGATGTTTTAGTAGGTATTAACCTGCTAAGAGAAGGATTGGATATACCGGAAGTTTCTCTTGTTGCGATATTGGA
Source organism: Lederbergia galactosidilytica (assembly GCF_017873565.1). Lineage (GTDB taxonomy): Bacteria > Bacillota > Bacilli > Bacillales > Bacillaceae_C > Lederbergia > Lederbergia galactosidilytica. The sequence continues at coordinate 224,810 of NZ_JAGGKH010000001.1, read as the reverse complement.
TGCCGATAAGGAAGGATTTTTGCGTTCAGAACGTTCCCTCATACAGACGATTGGACGTGCGGCAAGAAATGCGGACGGACACGTCATCATGTATGCTGATCGGGTGACAGACTCCATGGAAAAAGCGATTCATGAAACAGAGAGACGTCGTTCTATTCAAGAAAAATATAATCAAGAACACGGTATTACGCCAATGACGATTCAGAAGGATATTCGTGATGTCATTCGTGCTACGGTTGCGGCTGAGGACCCAGAAGAATATACAGCTAAAGGCAAATTGAAAAAAATGTCTAAACAGGAAAGAGAAGAATTTATTGAAACGATGGAAATGGAAATGAAGGAAGCTGCTAAAGCTTTAGACTTTGAACGTGCAGCACAATTACGTGATGCCTTATTGGAATTGAAAGCGGAAGGATGAGCAAACCATGGCACAAGATCAGATTATAATCCAAGGAGCAAGAGCTCATAATTTAAAAAATATTGATGTTACGATACCAAGGGATAAGCTCGTTGTATTGACGGGCTTATCAGGGTCAGGAAAATCCTCCCTAGCCTTTGATACCATTTATGCAGAAGGGCAAAGAAGATATGTAGAATCTCTATCAGCTTATGCACGGCAATTTTTAGGTCAAATGGATAAACCTGATGTAGATACTATTGAAGGTCTTTCTCCAGCCATTTCGATTGACCAAAAAACGACGAGTCGAAATCCGCGTTCAACCGTGGGAACAGTCACAGAAATTTATGATTATCTTCGCTTACTTTTTGCCCGAGTAGGAAAGCCAATCTGTCCCATCCATGGGATTGAAATCAGTTCGCAAACGATTGAACAAATGGTCGATCGGATTATGACTTATCCAGAACGGACAAGATTACAAGTGCTTGCTCCAATCGTTTCAGGGCGAAAAGGGGCCCATGTTAAAGTATTAGAAGGAATAAAGAAGCAAGGTTTTGTCCGAGTTCGAATCGATGGAGAAGTCGAAGATCTCTCAGAAGAAATCACACTTGAAAAAAATAAGAAACATTCAATTGAAGTGATTATTGACCGAATTGTTATTAAAGAAGGCGTAGAAGCACGATTAGCTGATTCATTAGAGACAGCTCTTGGCTTAGGTGAAGGAAAAGTAATCATCGATATCATTGGACAAGAGGAATTGCTTTTTAGTGAGAATCATGCTTGCCCTGAATGTGGATTTTCGATTGATAAATTAGAGCCAAGAATGTTTTCTTTTAATAGTCCTTTCGGTGCTTGCCCTGACTGTGATGGACTTGGGTCAACATTAGAAGTAGATCCCGATCTTGTGATCCCTGATCGTTCGTTAACATTGAATGAAAATGCAATTGCACCTTGGGTTCCTGTAAGCTCACAGTATTATCCACAGCTTTTAAAAACGGTTTGTAGCCATTTTAAAATTAATATGGATACCCCGATAGAGGAGCTACCAAAAGAAGAGGTAAAACTTCTTCTGTATGGAGCGACTGATGAAGTATTTACATTCCGCTATAAAAATGATTTTGGACGAATGCGTGAAAGCCGGGTCCGTTTTGAAGGTGTGCTTCATAATGTGGAACGTCGCTATCGGGAAACAAGTTCTGATTATATACGCGAACAAATGGAGAAATATATGGCACAGCAGTCATGTCCACGCTGTAAGGGACATCGATTGAAAGAGGAAAGTTTAGCGGTGAAAATAGCTGGTCATCATATTAGTGAATTGACAGAGCTCTCAGTGAATGATGCTAATCAGTTTTTTCATGAACTAGCATTATCAGAGAAAGATATGCAAATTGCGAAATTAATTTTACGGGAAGTTGGAGAGAGACTAGGTTTTCTAGTAAATGTAGGCCTAGAATATTTAACACTAAACAGAGCTGCTGGTACATTATCAGGTGGGGAAGCTCAACGTATTCGTTTAGCAACGCAAATTGGGTCAAGATTAACAGGAGTTCTCTATATATTAGATGAACCATCGATTGGCTTGCATCAACGAGATAATGATCGGTTAATTGCCACTTTAAAAAACATGAGGGATATCGGCAATACTTTAATTGTGGTTGAGCATGACGAAGATACAATGCTCGCTGCTGATTATTTAATTGATATTGGCCCAGGTGCTGGTGTCCACGGCGGTGAAATCATCGCTCAAGGAACACCTGAAGAAGTTGCCGCAAACAAAGCTTCCTTGACAGGTCAATATTTATCAGGTGAAAGGTTTATACCACTACCAATTGAACGTCGTAAACCAGATGGTCGCTATCTTGAAATTAAGGGAGCAAAAGAAAATAATTTAAAAAATGTGCAAGTGAAAATCCCGCTTGGTTTATTTGTTGCTGTTACAGGCGTATCGGGCTCTGGAAAAAGTACTTTAGTCAATGAAGTACTCTATAAAACCTTGGCTCAGAAGCTTCATAGAGCAAAAGCAAGACCTGGTGCATTCAGAGAGATAAAAGGTATTGATGAGCTCGAAAAAGTGATTGATATTGATCAATCCCCAATAGGTAGAACACCACGATCCAATCCTGCTACGTATACAGGTGTATTTGATGATGTGCGCGATGTGTTTGCCTCAACAAATGAAGCAAAAGTAAGAGGCTATAAAAAAGGCCGGTTTAGCTTTAATGTGAAAGGTGGACGCTGCGAAGCTTGCAGGGGAGATGGAATTATTAAAATTGAAATGCATTTTCTTCCTGATGTTTATGTTCCATGTGAAGTTTGTCACGGTAGTAGGTATAACCGGGAAACATTGGAAGTAAAATATAAAGGGAAAAATATTGCGGATGTTTTAGAGATGACTATTGAAGATGGGTTAGAATTTTTTGCCAATATCCCAAAAATCAAGCGCAAACTCCAAACTATTGTTGATGTTGGTCTTGGGTATATGAAACTGGGGCAACCGGCCACAACTCTCTCAGGAGGGGAAGCACAAAGGGTGAAGCTGGCTTCTGAGCTGCATCGTCGTTCTAATGGTCGCTCCTTATATATATTAGATGAGCCAACAACTGGATTGCATGTAGATGATATTGCTCGTTTATTAGGTGTTTTACAAAGGCTTGTGGAGAACGGAGACACCGTTTTAGTTATTGAGCATAACTTAGATGTGATCAAAACAGCTGATTATCTCATTGATTTAGGACCTGAAGGTGGCGATAAAGGCGGAACCATTGTTGCCAAAGGTACCCCTGAAAAAGTTGTCCAATCAGCAGAATCTTATACAGGCCGATATTTGAAACCTATTTTGGAACGGGATAGAAAGCGGATGGCTCAAAGCATTGCGGAAAAAATGGAAATAACTGCGAAAGCATAATGATAGAGCGCTTCTTGATGGATCAATACAGGAGAATACCTGGCCACAGCAGATCAAGAGAGCGCTCTTGATGTATCCATAGCTTTCCAAATGAGAAGCTAGAAGTCCTTTGCCAGTTCGTAGGAACGATAAAGTCCATCCACCCACTTAAGAGCAAATATTAATTTTATATGTAAATTTGCTTTTTTTGAAACTTATAAAGGTCTATATCCGTAAATTCTGTTAGAACCTAAAAGGAGGAAGCTGACTTGAACGAAGAAAAGAAACGCATACTCGAATTGGTACAAAATGGTAAGCTCTCAGCACAAGAAGCGATTATTCTATTGGAAGCACTTGAAGAGGGAGCTGTTAAGGAGGATTCTTCTGCTTCTGATACGAAAGAACAGAAAGAAGAACCAAGTACATCTTTTCAAACCGATAAGCAAGAGGAACAGACTTCCCACCAAGAGAAACAAACAGATGAAAAGAAAGAAAAGGAAACAGTGGATTCGACCGAAACGATCTATTCTCAGTTAGAGGCTGCTGGTGAAAGGCTCTTCGATTTTGTTCAAAATACATTTAATAAAATGAAGGATCTTGATTTTCAATTTAATCAAACAGTTGAAATCCCCCATACTTTTCAACAAGCTGGTGAACAGGTCGATCGCCTCGATATTGATGTAGCGAACGGTCCAGTAAGAATCAAGACTTGGGATCAACCGGAAATAAGAATTGAATGCCAGGCAAAGGTCTATCGTACAGAAGATCGTGAAGAAGCAAGAACCTATTTTCTAGATCATAGCATGTTTAAATTTGAAAATGGTCTATTAATCTTTGGCACTCAATCTAAACTGATGAAGGTAGAAGCAGTCGTTTATATACCTGAAAAAATGTATAAGAAAATCTCCATTCGTGTCTTTAATGGCGGTGTAAGAGGAACAAATTTACAAGCAGAATCTTTCGTCATTAAAACGACAAATGGAAAAGCAGATCTGACAAATCTTCAAGGAGAAAAGCTTGATTTAGACACTGTCAATGGTCAAGTAGTGCTTGTTGAATCAGAGCTTGAAAAGGTAGAGGCTGAAACAGTCAATGGTACGATTAAAACGGAAGGTGTTTTCAAAGATCTTGGCCTTCAATCCCTAAATGGCAATATCGACTGTATAGTCACGAAGCAAGCGCCAAGTATCATGGAAACAAAATCGGTGACAGGAAATATTCATATTACACTTCCGTATGGAGTCGCCATTGATGGAGACGCTCAATCCAATGTAGGAAATTATAAACTCCAATTAAATGATATTGATATCATGCATGAAAAGAATGAGATTATTCAAAAGCAAGTGAAATTCAAACGGACAGGTACAGGTGACGAAAGAGTTCATTTATTGGCGAACACGAAGACAGGCTCTATTTATATCCGGGAAACAGAAGGTCAGTAAGATGAAGTGGAGTATAGGGATTATCGTGAATGCCCTTCTCTTTCTCGCCTTTGCGGGTTATTTTGAAGGAGTGGAAGTATCAAGTATATGGTCTGCCATTGGGGCTAGCATTATCTTATCTATATTAAATATGCTTGTACGCCCATTGCTGATTATTTTCACCTTACCCGTTACCTTACTAACCTTAGGATTATTTTTATTTGTGATCAATGCTTGTACATTATTAATGACAGATGCTTTAATGGGAAGCTTATTTGAGATTTCGGGATTTGGCTTAGCCTTGCTGCTTGCTGTGATTATGTCAATTATTAATGTTTTGATTCAAAAAATCATTATCGAACCGCGTAGAAGAGATTGATATTCATAAAGCAATTCTCACAGGTAAAAGAAGACTGGAACAAATTTTACCGGAGCCTAATAATTTCCAGTAAGTGCTAGAGGTTTACTACCTCTAGTGCTTTTTTAGTATGATCGCCAAAGTTATGGATGAGTAATGCAACCTATTTTTAGGCTTGGTGAATATCCTAATATTCCCTTGACTGGATTTTATCGTTTTACAGCGAAATTATCATAACTAGAGAGAGAATGGGTATATAAAAATACTGACCGAGAGAAAACTTAATTCGAATAGTGGTTTTTATATAGTCTGTAATGATAAAATAAGACAATGATGTCTAGTTACCTCATCATAAGGATAATTACTTAAAAACGGCAAGGAGTGATGGACTTGTCCAAAGTTCGGACAGAAGATATCATAAAGAGTTTCGATTTAGAGCTTATAAGTGGAGAAGAAGGTGTTCATAAACCGATAACAACAACAGACATTTCTCGTCCGGCCCTAGAGTTAGCAGGTTTCTTTAATTATTATCCTGCAGAACGTGTGCAGTTATTAGGCAGAACAGAAATTGATTTTAGTGGGAGATTATTGAAAAGTGAAAGAAAAGAACGAATGGAATTACTTTGCAATGATATCACACCCGCTATTGTTATTTCTAGAGGATTGGAAATCCCGAAAGAATTAATTGAATCATCGGAACGTAACAGTGTTCCTTTATTAAGAACATCGATGAAGACCACTCGTTTTTCCAGTAAGTTGACGAACTACTTAGAGAGTGAATTAGCTCCAACAACAGCTGTACATGGTGTCTTAATTGATATTTATGGTATTGGTGTATTGCTCACAGGACAAAGTGGTGTTGGTAAAAGTGAGACAGCATTGGCTTTAATTAAGCGTGGTCATCAGCTTGTAGCCGATGATTGTGTGGAAATTAGTGAAATTGAGGAAAATATGCTTGTAGGAAGCCCACCTCCATTATTAAAGCAACTTTTAGAAATTCGTGGCTTGGGGATCATCAATGTGATGACCTTATTTGGGGCAGGAGCAGTTCGATCAAGTAAAAAAATAACCTTATCTGTTCATTTAGAACTTTGGGACGAGCAAAAACATTATGACCGGGTAGGGCTTGATGAGGATAAGGTTAAGATCATTAATACAGAAATTCCTAAATTAACGATTCCTGTAAGACCTGGACGTAACCTTGCTGTTATTATTGAAGTAGCTGCGATGAATTTCCGCTTGAAGAATATGGGAGTTAATGCTGCGAAGCAATTTACAGAAAGACTGGCTGAAGTCATTCAAAATGGGAGTGACCAAGATACAATTACATGATAATGAGAAAGGAGAGGGAGAATGGGAATTGAACCAATTAACCCAGTAGCGATTGAATTAGGACCTTTTGCAATTCGCTGGTATGGCATTATTATTGGTTTAGGAATCGCACTAGCTCTTATTGTGGCTGTACGTGAATCGGATAAGAAAGGTCTCCCTAAAGATACATTTACAGACCTGCTGATCTGGGCGATTCCGATTTCGATAATTTGTGCGCGGCTTTATTATGTCATATTTGAATGGGGATTTTATTCTCAACATCCAGAAAAGATTATTAAAATCTGGGAAGGCGGTATTGCCATTCATGGTGCGCTCATCGGAGCCGTTATTACCGCTGTGATCTTTTGTCGCAAAAAAGGAATTTCCTTTTGGAAGCTGGCCGATATTGCAGCTCCAAGCATTATTTTAGGACAAGCAATTGGCCGCTGGGGCAATTTCATTAACCAAGAAGCACATGGAGAGGCTGTTTCAAGAACGTTCTTAGAGAATCTTCATCTTCCACAGTTTATTATTGATCAAATGTACATAAATGGGGAATATTATCACCCAACATTTTTATATGAATCTGTCTGGAATATTGTCGGTTTTATTTTACTAATTGCTTTAAGAAAAAGTTCATTACGACGTGGGGAGCTTTTCTTAAGCTATATCATTTGGTACTCGATTGGTCGGTTTTTTGTGGAAGGGTTACGAACAGATAGCTTAATGCTAGATTCCTTAAGAATGGCTCAAGTTATTTCACTTGTATTGATTTTAATCGCTGCGGCCATTTGGTTTTATCGTCGTTATACAGGAATGGCCAAACAAAAATATAAGGATCAAGATTCCTGAACACCTTAGAAGCGGATATTCAAAAAATTGGTAAAACGATGTGGGAAAGATTTTTGTTGTGAGGGAAATTCCTTACCGCTACGCCTGAAAAACATCACAGTTGAAGACAAATTGCCCAACTCCATTTTTCACGTATGTTGAGAGTTGTGAGTATATATTTTGTTGGCGCATGAACTGCGAATGATTAGTCAAAGCCTAGGTGCTTGACGACAGTCTTTAGTCGGCAAGATTCTTTTTAACCTTTTTTGAATACCACACCTCACTAGATAGAAATGACAGGAAGGGGTATTGAAATGACAAAGAATATTACAACTTTATTGTTCGATCTTGATGGAACGTTAATTGACACGAATGAATTAATCATTTCTTCTTATTTACATACATTGGAGCAATATTTCCCTGGAAAGTATCAACGTGAAGACGTGCTTCCATTTATGGGGCCGTCCTTATTCGATGTGTTCCATGGCTTAGATCCTGAGAAGGCGGAAGAAATGATCCAAGTGTATCGTAAACATAATCTTGCTCAACATGATTTACTTGTAAAAGAGTTTGACGGCGTATTTGAAACAATCCGGACTTTATATGAAAATAACTATAAACTAGCGATTGTTTCAACAAAGAAAAGAGATACAGTTTTGAAAGGTTTGAAATTAACTCATTTAGAATCATTTTTTAAAGTTGTGATCACGATGGATGAAGTCGAAAATGTTAAGCCAGATCCTGAACCTTTAAACAAGGCCATGAACCTATTGGATTCACAACCAGAGGAAACAATGATGATTGGTGATAATCATCATGACATTCTTGGTGGGAAAAATGCTGGTACTGCTACTTGTGGGGTTGCTTGGTCTTTGAAAGGGAAAGATCATTTACAAAGCTATCATCCCGATTTTATGCTTGATCATATGTCTGATTTACTGAATATTATTGGAGTCAAACCTCAATGAGACGAACAGAGCGCTTTCCGGTAGAGGGAGCGAATTCTCTTTGGCATGTATATAAAACTGTTCCATTTTGGAAAGTAGTGAAAAACTTTATTGTCATTCAAACAGCAAGATACACGCCTTTTTTAGGGATGAAAAGTTGGATGTATCGCCGCTTCTTAAAAATGGAGATCGGTGCAAAAACAGCTTTTGCGTTAATGGTCATGCTGGACGTAATGTTTCCGGAGAAAATTAAGATTGGCGAAAATACTGTGATCGGTTATAATACTACAATACTAGCCCATGAATACTTAATTAAGGAATATCGGTTAGGGACAGTGGATATTGGTGACGATGTTATGATTGGAGCAAATACGACGATTTTACCTGGCATTACAATCGGTGATAATGCTATTGTGTCGGCAGGTACTCTTGTTCATAAAGATGTACCTGCAGGGACGTTTGTAGGGGGAAACCCAATGAAAGTGATTTATACTAAGGAAGAACGTGAAGAGCGTTGGAAGGACGATCCTATCTATGGTACGAGTAAAACACCTAAATAATATAGGTGTTTTATTTATGTCTTTTTTATTAAGTCTTGTCAATGCCTGGACTTAATAAGGAGAATGCCGCTACATATGAAAATTTACCTAGTTTAGATATTTTTAAATAAAAATTGGTATAAAAGTAGAAAAGTTTCCAATATTCGCGGTGTGTCAGCATGGGTCTCGTATGATATACTACAAAAAGCGACAAAGGAATACAGCAACGGAGGATCTTGATGTTTAACAACTCGAAAGGGAAATTAGATAAAGCAAAAATATTCTCTTTTATCCCAACAGGAGAATACTATTTTAATAGAGGTATTAAAGCTTATGATCGCTTTGATATGAAACAAGCAAAAAAATATTTAAAAAGGGCTTTTGAATTAGAACCTTTGGAACCCATTATTGCCTGTCAATTAGCGATTGTTCATACGGAAATGGGAGAATATGAGGAGTCTAATGATCTTTTAAAAAAGGTTTTGACAGAGTTAGATGAAAATTTAACGGAGTGTTATTATTTTTTGGCTAATAATTTCGCGCATTTAGGTATGTTTACAGAAGCTTACAAGAATGCGCACCTCTATCTTGAATTGGATAAAGTTGGAGAATTTGCAGAGGAAGCAAAGGAGTTATTAGATTTAATTGGTATCGAAGATGAGGAAAATTTTTCTGAACTTGTTAAACAAGATGAAATGATTGACCATCTTGACAAAGCAAGAAGTTTGCTCCAAGAAGGTTCATTTTCTCAAGCAATCGAAATACTTGAACAAACGGTGCAGGATTATCCGGAACTTTGGCCAGCATATAATAATTTGGCCTTGGCGTATTTTTATGAAGGAAAAACTGAACAAGCCTTTGAAATCATCCAAAGTGTATTGGAACAAAGTCCGGGAAATTTACATGCTTTATGCAATTTAGCTGTATTTCTATATTATGAAGAGAGAATAGAGGAGCTAGAGGAATTACTGCAAGCACTCGATAAGGTTCAGCCGATTCATTTTGAACATCGTTATAAATTAGGTGCAACTTTTGCTTTGGCAGGAAAATATCATCAGGCTTATTATTGGCTGCGTCATTTACAAAAGTATGGCTATGAAGGGGATTATTCTTATTATTATTGGTTAGCTAAATCTGCTTATTTTTCTGGGAATTATAAAATAGCTTCAGATGCTTGGGAAAAATTAATCGATTTAAATTCTTCGCTTGCCCAAAAGGAACCATGGAAGGTCACAGAAGAAGCGATCACTCATTTTGAAAATGAGGATGCTACGATTATGAGATGGTTGAATAGTGAGCATGTAGAAAATCGGCTTTATGGGATCTTTTTAGTTTCTGTATCCACTTCTAAATCAAAGATCTATAAACAAATAGAGCAAATGGATTTAGACCAATTCACTTACTTTGAAAAAAGATATTTAACCTATATTTTACAATCGGAATTAAAGCCTGAGTTTTCTTCTTATGAAGAAATTAAACAAGGCCATGAAGTTGCTATGGTATTATTCGAGAAGTACCAAGTACAAGCGTGGGAACGACGTAGCTTGCTCTTATTATGGTTTCGAGCATTTTTAAAATTGATTGAAAACCAAACTGTAATAAAAAATCCCTTCGCATTTGCGGGAGCAGTTGAGTATATTTGGTTAAAAACTCGTCATAATAAAAAAACACAATTAGAAATAGCAGAGGAGTATGCCATTTCCACTTCCACTTTACGAAAGTATGTCCGTATTTTGGAAAATGAATTGGAATGAGCAGATAAATAGACGAAACTGACGCTGTTTAATACGATAGTAGTAGATCATTAACTATAAAAACGGTATGCGGATTTATTATGTGGAAAACGAGGGAATAAAATGATCTCTCCCCCACATTATTTTCCGATTGCCGTGTGTAAATAGACAAAAAGGAGTGTACAGCATGTCAGACGAAAAAATATATGATGTGATTATTATCGGAGCGGGACCAGCTGGAATGACAGCGGCTGTTTATACATCTAGATCCAATCTTTCAACCTTAATGATTGAACGCGGTATTCCAGGCGGTCAAATGGCTAATACAGAGGATGTCGAAAACTATCCAGGTTTTGAAAATATTCTTGGGCCAGAATTGTCCACGAAAATGATGGACCATGCGAAAAAGTTTGGAGCAGAATATGCCTATGGGGATATCAAAGAAGTTGTGGATAAAGAAACATATAAATTGGTAAACGCAGGTAATAAGGAATATAAAGCACGTGCTGTCATTATTACAACAGGTGCCGAGTATCGTAAGATTGGTATTCCTGGTGAAGAAGAATTGACAGGACGCGGTGTTTCTTACTGTGCTGTTTGTGACGGGGCTTTCTTTAAGAATAGAGAGCTTGTTGTTGTAGGTGGTGGAGACTCTGCTGTTGAAGAGGGTGTTTACCTTACTCGCTTTGCTAGCAAAGTGACAATCGTACATCGCCGTGATGAATTGCGGGCCCAGAAAATTCTTCAAGACCGCGCTTTTGCCAATGATAAAATTGAATTTATTTGGAATCACACTGTAAAGGAAGTTAATGGGGAAAATGGTAAAGTAGAGTCTGTTACTCTTGTTTCAACAGAGACTGGTGAGGAATCTAACTTCAAAACTGACGGTGTATTTGTCTACATTGGAATGGATCCTTTAACAAAACCATTTGAAAACTTAGGGATTACAAACTCTCAAGGATATATCGAAACAAATGAAGATATGGAAACAAAAATCCCAGGTGTTTTTGCAGCTGGAGATGTTCGTGACAAACTACTTCGTCAAATTGTAACTGCTACAGGTGACGGAAGTATTGCGGCTCAAAGTGCGCAAATCTACATTGAAAATTTAAAGGATAAAATAGGGATTCCAAATTAAAGAGGATGTTCAAAACGTGATGAACAAAGGATGAATGGCTAAGTTCGCACCGTCCTGTGGCAACACCGTTTTGTCCCACTTCGTGTGGGTCATCATTCTATAACAACACCGTTTTGAGCAACATCCTATATAAGTAAAAAAGTTACACTGAATTAATGTGTTTGTAACAGTAGTGAAATGATTTTCGGGTACATTATATACATGAGATATTGACCCCCTTTTTATACAATATCCCTTTTTTAAAAGCATAAGCCTTAGGCTTGTGCTTCTTTTTTTATGTTTAAAAAAGAAATAAATATACCCACTTGGCCATTGATGAATGGCATCCCGGAAAGGAAGGATTAATGGAGATCATAATACTAAGAGTCAATGGGAGAAAAGTGGAGAACAGTAAAAAATTTGCCATGATGGAAGTACTGTCATTTCAAGTCTGTTAATAGTATAATAATAGCAAGCTAAAATCAGGCTCAGTCATTTTCATATTCATAAGGAACAAAGGCTGAAACATAGGTATCAAATGTGATGTTTTTATGATCTTCCTGCTAAATTTGAAGGAAATGAATTTTGTCTGTAATGGATCCCATATATTTGTCTATGGGTCTTATTGTCCGTTTGCGTAGGATAAAAGGAAACAGGAGTGGGATAAATGAACGCAGTTTCTGATGAGATACAGTTAGTTATTATTACGGGAATGTCAGGGGCAGGAAAGACAGTTGCTGTTCACAGCTTTGAAGATTTAGGTTTCTTTTGTGTGGACAACTTACCACCAGCTTTAATGCCTAAATTTCTGGAATTAATGAAGGAATCTGGAAATAAGATGAATAAAGTAGCTCTTGTAATGGATTTACGTGGGCGAGAATTTTTTGATACTTTATTACGTGTTTTGGATGAACTTTCGGATTCAACGTGGATGACACCCCAAATTCTTTTTCTTGACTCAAATGATGCAGCACTTGTTAGACGATATAAAGAAACTCGTCGCTCTCACCCGCTTGCAACCGATGGGTTACCTCTTGAAGGAATCAGACGAGAACGCCATATATTAGATGAATTAAAAGGCCGCGCCCAATTAATTTATGATACATCTAATATGCAACCGAAAGAATTGCGCGAAAAAATTATCGAGGATTTTTCCGCGAATAAAAAGACCACTTTTACAGTTAATGTCATGTCATTTGGATTTAAACACGGAATTCCGATTGATGCGGATTTAGTATTTGATGTCCGTTTCTTACCGAATCCCCATTATATTGATCATATGCGCCCGAAAACAGGAATGGAAGAGGAAGTATATCAGTATGTATTAAAGTGGAGTGACACGCAGAAATTTCTGGCCAAAACGACAGATTTACTGACGTTTATGTTACCTCTTTATAAGCGGGAAGGGAAAAGCCAGCTTGTGATTGCGATTGGCTGTACGGGTGGACAACATCGTTCTGTTGCTCTTTCTGAATATATTGGTGAATTTTATGAAAATGATTATCATGTATCGATTACACATCGAGATATTGAAAAAAGAAAGGGAAAAACATTATGACAGAAACATCAAGTCCCAAGATTGCTGTCGTAGGAGGGGGGACAGGATTACCCGTTCTTTTGCGCGGTTTGAAGAATCTTCCGGTTGAGTTATCCGCCATAGTAACAGTGGCAGATGATGGAGGTAGCTCAGGGAGATTAAGAGAAGAAATGGAAATACCGCCACCAGGGGATGTAAGGAATGTCATTGCTGCTTTATCAGATCAAGAACCTTTAATCATTGAAATGTTTCAGCATCGTTTTAATTCAAATAGTGAGCTTTCTGGCCATTCTCTAGGAAATTTAATTCTCGCGGCACTCACATCCATCACTGGCAATTTTGTTCATGCTATCCAAGAGATGAGCCGGGTATTAAATGTACGTGGTCATGTTCTTCCCGCAGCCAATCAATGTGTTGTATTGAATGCTGAAATGGAAGATGGTTCTATTGTAATTGGTGAATCGAAAATTCCTGAAGCGGGGAAAACTGTTAAAAGGGTCTTTTTAACACCTGAGCCAATCAAACCATTAGAGGAATCCATACAGGTCATTCGAGAAGCTGATTTGATCGTATTGGGGCCTGGAAGTTTATACACGAGTATTTTACCGAATCTATTAGTTCCTGGTATTGGTGAAGAAATATGTAAAGCAAAAGCGAAAAAAGTATATATTTGCAATTTGATGACACAGCCTGGCGAGACATTGAATTTCTCCGCGAGTGATCATATCCAAGCTTTATATTCCCATATGGATTGTTCTTTTATTGATCTTATCTTAGTGAATAATGAACCAATACCATCCCATTTGAAATATCGCTACCAAGAAGAGCAAGCAAGGCCGGTTGTATTTGATGTAGAAAACCTTGCAAAATTGGGAATTGAAGTTATTGCGGAAGAAATTATTAGCTTAGATAAAGGGCTTGTGCGGCATAATACTGAAAAAGTTGCTCAGATTTTGTACTCACTTATTGAAAGGTAATGGGATTACGAAGTAAATTGATCGTTTTGCTACGAATCTGGCCCGCATTCCATTCGACTAGCAACCACTTATTGAAGCTTATCTTGGGTTCCAGCCAAGAAGAAAGAGTTCACAGCTCATTGGTTGTTTAATGTACATAATTCCTAGTGCAGATGAACCGGAAAAAACTATTGATTCATGAATTTGCTTAGAGGATATTGTACTCTTAGCCGTATATTATGGGCGCTTGCGCTTTTTTTTAGGAGGTGGCAGATGTGTCGTTTGCTTCAGACACAAAAAAAGAATTAACAACATTAGAATCTGCAGATTGCTGTGCAAAGGCCGAATTATCTGCCCTTATTAGAATGAATGGTTCCCTTTCTTTTTCTAATCGCATACTTGTTGTCAATGTGCAAACTGAAAATGCAGCCATTGCTAGAAGGATTTATGTTTTAATAAAAAGGATTTACGCAACCGAGGTAGAATTATTAGTTAGGAAGAAAATGCGCCTCAAAAAAAATAATGTTTATATTGTCCGTCTAAAAAAACAGGCGGAATCAATTTTGCGAGATTTAAAGATTTTAGGGGAAGGTTTTACCTTTGTCCATGATATTGAACAAGATTTAATTGAGAATGAATGCTGCAAACGTTCGTATTTACGAGGGGCTTTTCTAGCAGGCGGTTCAGTAAATAATCCAGAGACATCTTCCTATCATCTTGAAATTGCTTCTTTATACAAAGAACATAATGAGGCACTTTGTGAGCTTATGAATGAATTTTCCTTGAATAGCAAGTTTTTAGAGCGAAAAAATGGGTATATTACCTATCTAAAAGAAGCCGAGAAAATTGCTGATTTTCTTGGAGTGATCGGAGCTCATAATGCATTACTAAAATTTGAGGATGTTCGGATTGTGCGGGACATGCGTAATTCTGTAAACCGGCTTGTCAATTGTGAAACAGCTAATTTGAATAAAACGATTGGCGCTTCATTAAGGCAAGTGGAAAATATCCGCTATATTCAGGAAACAGAGGGCTTAGACATCTTACCTGAGAAACTTCGAGAAATTGCTATTTTACGAATGGAACATCAAGATTTAACCTTGAAGGAATTAGGTGAAATGGTTTCTGGAAATCCAATTAGTAAATCGGGCATTAATCATCGATTAAGAAAAATCGATGAAATTGCAGATAAATTACGCAAAGGTGAAACAAGCAACACATATAAATAAGTAAAGGGGTGAGGAACTATGGTGGTTAAAGAGATAGAAGTAAAATTGCCAGCTGGATTACAATCTCGTCATGCAGCAGAATTTGTTCAAGAGGCAAGCAACTTCGCCGCAGATGTCTTTCTTGAAAAAAGCGGTAGAAATGTCAATGCAAAAAGTATTATGGGTTTAATGAGTCTTGCGATTGGCCCAAATGAAGTAGTGACACTTTCTGCTACAGGTAGCGATGAAGAAGAAGCTGTTGCGCAGTTGGCTAACTTTATTGAAAATAACAATTAATGCTTGGAGAAAGAGTGTTGAAACAATTGTTGAAACACTCTTTTTCTATGGAGAAGAGATAGGCTAGGATCTGGTATACATACTTGAAAATGATAAAAATATATTATTCGTAAATGGATGGAGTGCCATTTACGTGTTGACGTAGTGAGATTTAATCATTGAAGGAGTAAGGCGATGCTAAAACAATTTTTTTCGTATTATAAACCACATAGACGATTGTTTATTATTGACTTTTCAAGTGCTGTAATTGTAGCTATTTTGGAATTGGCCTTTCCAGTCGCAGTCCAATGGTTTATTGATAAACTATTACCAGAAGGCGATTGGAATAAAATATTCACAGTGGGGATACTTTTACTGATTGTGTATTTATTGAGCACAGTGCTTCAATATATTGTCAGTTATTTAGGCCATAAGTTAGGGATTAATATTGAAACAGATATGCGGGAGCAATTATTTACCCATGTTCAACGCCAATCGTTTCGTTTTTTTGATAATACGAAGACAGGGCATATTATGAGTCGGATCTCGAATGATTTATTTGATATTGGTGAACTTGCCCATCACGGACCAGAAGATTTCTTTATTGCGATTATGACATTTGTCGGTGCTTTTTCGATTATGTTCCATATAAATCCGAGTTTAGCGGTGATCACATTTATTATGGTGCCATTCCTCATTTGGTTGGTCACTTATTGTAATATTAAAATGAATCATGCGTGGAAAAATATGTACGGCCGGATTGCGGATGTCAATGCGAGAGTAGAAGACAGTGTTTCTGGCGCTCGAGTTGTGCAATCTTTTACAAATGAGAATTTTGAAATTAAGCGATTCAAAAAAGATAATGGTCTATTTCGGACCGCAAAGCTTGCTGCATACAAAGTTATGGCTGGGACGCATTCCAGTATTTATATGATGACTAGACTTGTCACATTATTAGTGCTCGTTGTGGGTGCTTGGTTTAGTTTTAATGGAAAATTAACATATGGAGAATTGGTTAGTTTTGTGCTTTATGTAAATGTTTTGATCAAACCAGTAGATAAAATTAGTGCTTTACTTGAATTATATCCGAAAGGAATGGCTGGATTTAAACGTTTCCTAGATCTTATTAACCAAGACCCAGAAATTCAAGATCGTCCTAATGCTTTAGCAGTTGATCACCTAATGGGGAATATTCACTTTGAGGATGTCCACTTTCAATATGATGACCATAAACAGGTGTTAAAAGGGATCGATTTAAATATTCGCGCAGGGGAAACTGTTGCCTTCGTGGGACCATCTGGTGCGGGAAAAACGACAATTTGTTCTTTGATCCCGCGTTTCTATGATGTGGAGAAAGGATCGATTATGATCGATGGAATGGATATTCGAGATATGACGAAACATTCGCTCCGTTCACAAATTGGGATTGTTCAGCAGGACGTCTTTTTGTTTACCGGAACAATTCGAGAAAATATTGCTTATGGGAAGCAGGATGCCAGTGAAGAGGAAATACGTGAAGCAGCTAGGAAAGCTCATTTAGAAGACTTTATAGCTTCACTTCCTGAAGGCTATGAAACTCAAGTCGGTGAGCGAGGGTTAAAATTATCCGGAGGGCAAAAGCAACGCCTAGCGATTGCGCGCATGTTTTTAAAGAACCCACCGATCCTTATTTTAGATGAAGCTACCTCAGCTCTTGATACAGAAACAGAAAAAATTATTCAGTTAGCCTTGAATGAACTAGCTGTGAATCGTACAACCTTGGTCATCGCGCATCGCCTGGCAACAATTCGAGATGCAGACCGTGTATTGGTCGTAACTGAAAATGGTATTGAAGAAGATGGTACTTATACCGAACTAGTCCGACAAAACGGCCTCTTCGCAAGACTGCATAATATTCAGTTCCAAGAAATTGGCTCATAAAAATTGTAAATCCTTAATGTAAAATAGGATTAGGACATAGATGGCTGTGTACACAAGGTAAGCGATCAACGTATCCTCCTATAGGGGATCTAAGCCTACAAAATGATGCAGCTAGGTAGTTTTTGTGTATAGGGGGGCTGCTAAGCACACTAATCAAGTTGCCTACGCAGTTTTTATGTTCATAGGATGGCTCTTATGTATGGGATCTCTATCGCGCTTATAGGAGGGTATCAGGCGATCCCTCATCAATTTACTTTTCATGCTAGTGAATTTAGTAAGTACATTGTCTGATAATAAATTGCATGAAAATAGACTGGGACATAACTGTTAAATCCCAAGGACGAACAATGAACTACCTGAGGCCGAAGGAAATATACGTAGATTCCAGCGGGAGTAAAGGCATCGGTGAGATCCCGGAGTGCGATAGCACAAGGAAGCTCACCAGCCGCCCGCGGAAAGCGAAGTATATTTCCGTAGCGCATTATTAACCCTAGTAGTTCCGTTTTGTCTTTGGTGAAAGTAATTTTGTCCCAGTCTCTAAATTTTAGCTAGTTATTTCTAACGACTTTCAATATATTATTTTCCTGCGTCTATTTCTTCTTTACGTTCAATGATTCGATCGATCAGCCCATATTCTTTCGCTTTTTCAGCTGTCATAAAGTTATCACGGTCTGTGTCACGTTGAATAACTTCAAGCGGTTGACCTGTACGATCAGAGAGAATTTGATTTAACTTTTCACGCAAGAATAAAATTCGTTTAGCAGCAATTTCAATTTCGGTTGCTTGCCCTTGTGCGCCACCAAGTGGTTGGTGAATCATCACTTCACTGTTAGGTAAGGCAAATCTTTTTCCTTTTTTACCAGCAGCAAGTAGGAAAGCTCCCATTGAAGCAGCCATACCAGTACAAATTGTGGAAACATCTGGTTTAATATATTGCATAGTATCGTAGATCGCCATACCAGCTGTAATGCTTCCGCCAGGACTGTTAATGAAAATAGTAATATCCTTTTCAGGGTTTTCAGCTTCCAAGAATAGCAGCTGTGCTACAATAGAGTTGGAAACATTATCATCAATCCCGCTTCCAAGCATAATAATACGGTCTTTTAGCAAACGAGAATAAATATCATAAGCTCGTTCCCCTCTGCTTGTTTGTTCAATAACTGTAGGAATTAAATTCATTATTTCTCCTCCTTTTTTTATAAAAAACAGATTCCCTAAAGTGTTGAAAACTTTATGTATTCTTATCATACACCAATGGTCAGTGAAGGTCAAATAATCAAACTAGACATTTGACTTTTGGAAATTTGTTCCTATAACATACCATATTCTCCATTTTAGATGATTTTAAACAAAATATGCTTGCATTCTATAGAAAATTCATCTATAATTTCATATCGTACGCTTCTTACATTGCCCTCGTGGTGTAACGGATAACACGTGAGATTCCGGTTCTTAAAATGTGGGTTCGATTCCTGCCGAGGGCGTTTATGCACGCTGTATAAGGGCTTACGTTAGTTTATAGCGTAAGACTAAGCGTTAAAAGTCTACGAGATTATGACGTCTCTTTCCAAAACGGAAAGGGGCGTCTTTTTTTTGTGCGCAAAAATAGATTAGATTTCGAAGAAGTCCAATCAATAAAAAACTACGTTGGCGTCAAAAGCGTTCATTTCGATGCCGCATTAGAAGATTTTTGCATCGATAGAAAACGGATAGGGCTACGTGAAAGCACGATCGAATATTATCGGCGCGAGATTAACGTATTAAGGCGTTATATTATCCGGGAAAAAGATGAACTTATCGCGGTAGCCGACATCGATAAAGAATTGCTGTATAGATTTACTGATTATCTGCGAGATGAACGCGGAAATAGTGTCGGAGGAATCAACGCCAAGATAAGGGCAATAAGGACATTCTTATTTTATTGCGAGGAAGCCGGATACTTACATAACAATCCCGCTAAGGACTGGAAACAGATACGTACCAAAGAGCCGGAGATCAATACGTTTACTATGCAGCAGATTAGCGCGCTACTAAAGCAGACTGATAGGCGAAAGTTTACTGGATTACGCGATTATGTGCTCATGCTATTCCTACTCGATACAGGCGCTCGCATATCAGAGGCGCTCAGCGTGAAAATTGACGATATTCTATTTGCAGAAGGTCGAGTCTATCTCCGAAATACTAAAACGGATATTTCTCGATATGTACCTATCTCGGATAGATTAAAGCAGGAACTACGGCAATTTTTAAAGATACATGGCGACATGAGCGATTATGTATTTGTAAATCTGCGGGGAAAACCGATTGACAAGAACAGCTTCCGAATAATCGTAAATAAATATGGAAAGCTGGCCGGAGTGAAGAACGTCAGGTGTAGTCCGCATACATTTCGGCATACTTTCGCTAAGTTTTATATATTGAACGGCGGAGACGCTTTCAGCCTCATGCAGATCATGGGACATACCACGATGGATATGACGAAGCGCTACGTGCGTTTATTCGATACAGATATATTGAACAAACATCGGAAATATAGTCCGCTACAAAATCTATAAAAATAAAAAAGCCCTCCATACATACGTAGGAAGACAAGATCGCACACCCGCGACAACGGGGTACATAAAAAGAACTAATTACCGTTAGTATATCGCAAAAAATCCGCGAATGCAACGTTTATTTAAGTGTGAATTGTCTATCGAACGTATATTCCTGTCGAGAGGGCGCCCATTAAAGGAGCCTATCGAAAATGTTACTAGCAAACGAAGCAACCTATCGTAGCCTATCTACGTTTGAATCAGTCGAAGAATTAAACGAAGCTATCAAAATACATAGAACGAATAATCAACTAAGCGCAACCGAGCGCGCTGTCCTCGAGTTAATCAGCCGTTACGCGTGTAAATACGTCGGTGTATGCTATTTATCGAAGAATAATATCGCAGAGGCAGTCGGTCGAGTAAGACGTACTGTTATTCGGGCGTGCAATCGTTTAGAGGCGCTCGGCATCATCAAGCAATACGAGACTAAGCGCGATGGAGGGGATCGTAGGCAGTCAACGAATGTTATCGTTGTTTTACCTTTGCGAATTTCGCAAGTCGGTGACACGTGTCACAGTTCGGAGTATGTGCGCCTGTCGCACGAAGTTGAGACGATGTCGTCCCAAGCGAAATGCCCGACGTCGGGAAGTATGCCACGTGGCACAAAACGGAGGACGTCCTCCGATAAGGACAAAATGTCCGAATCAGCCGAAGTCACACCGGACATGTCACGCCATAAAACTCCGTCTAATAAGCTAAATAATATTAATTATATTAATACGTATTATAAACCGTTTTATGCTCGATTTAAGGCGTTTATAGGCTCAACGATAGGCAAGGATAGTCAGCGCATAATATCGCGCCTATATGGCGTCTATTTAAGCCACAGCAAGCCGTTATTAGCCGGCAATGCCTTCGATAAGGGATCAGTGGAGCATATCGGATTTCAAGCGCTTAAAACAGCGGTCATGGCTACGAAAAACAAGCGTATAAAGAACCTTGCGGGCTATTTTAACGGCATATTAGATCGTATGCTGGACAAGCTATACTTCGGAGAAATGGGCGAACTGGGCGGATTATAAAGGAGGGATTAGCGTGTTAATATTTCGAATAATTTGTAAGTTAAAACGGAATCATAAGTATGATTATTTTACCGACGTTTGCGTGCGATGCGGCCGAAAGAGAAGAACGTATATAGGCTAGGCGGTATGCCAACCGATGTTCCAAGCCGTATTCCAGCGTCTATGCCAACTCAATTCCACCCTGGAATATCGGTTGGTATATCGGAACATGGCGTCATTACTACGTTTAAGCTTGTACTCCGATGTTCCAGCTAAGTGCGACTATACTACGTATATGAGGGTGGCAAATGCTCGGCTTCGCGCTGTTCGGGCGGTAGGGTGGCTATTTGGTAGAGCGCCTCCATTCCTAAAGTGGTAGACGTCGACCACTTTCCGCTCAATTCGTCAACAACTCGAATGAACTTATTCGCCTGCCTAACGTCCATTCTTACGGACTTACAAAACTCCGTCCACTCTCCGTGCGCCAAATCGTTTTCTTTTACGTGCTTGAGGCGCTGGCTCCGCTCGATGTCCGCTTGGCGTTCTGCTTGCTTCGCCCTTCCTTCAAGCTCCGCAATGCGATCCCGATATTCCTTTAGAGTATCGATATTACCTGCAAGGACTTCCGACTTGGCTTGCGCCTTTTCGGGCGAGGATTCTGCGGAGGGCTTGGCGATTTCGTACGTAAGGGATACGGGAAGGTCTTCGATCCTCTCAATCTCGGAAACTTCGTGCAAATTTAGCACAAGGTCGAATCGGTCGATAAGGTTATAGACCGTCCGCTTTTTCCATCCGAGATATGTGTACCACTTTTCGAATACTCCTTCGTACTTACTTCCTTGTTTCGCCAACTCCGTCTGTGCTTCCTTTAACTCTCTCCCTAACTCCGTATAAGCCTTTCCGACAATCTCTCGCATGTTCGATTCTTTCCTCCGAAGGAAGTCCGCCGTCTGTCCGTCCACTTGCTTATAATCGAATACTTGCGATTGACCACCGCCTTTGATTTCGTTTGCCACGATGCGCCGCCTGCCGTTGTTCCGAGCTTGCCTGCGGATACTAGGCGCTGGAGTTGCGGGATGAGGTCGTGGAGTTTTAGGATTCGTTTTGTTGTTCGCTCATTGATAGTTCGGTTGTTGCATCGTCTGTAAAGTCGCTGAATTTGACGCTATATAAGAAGGAATGCGTTACTGCTTTAGCGAGATGCAGCGACATAATGCAACGGATATGATTTCGATATAGTTCGATCATCAGCTTTTGCGCTCGCCGCGGAAGGCCTTTGAAAACTCGAGGGGTCTGCTTAATATCGGAAATCAGCGCCTATATGTCCGCTATAATGAAGGAATGCTTTAGCAGGCTAACGTATTATTGCCGAATAGTTCCGATATATCGACGTTTTGCCAGCCTAATGACGCTGCCGCGCGACCCTCCGAACGATTTCCGAATAGTAAGTTTATTCATTATCTCGGGAAATAGTGGCGTTTCACAATCGGAGGCAAGCGAGCTAAACCGCGTCATATCAACGATGTATAAAACGTTGCATAAACGAATAAAAGCGGAGATTGTGAAACCGCGTTAGATCAACGTTTGTGGAACGTATCAACTTCCGAAAAGTTTTATTATGTAAAGTAGAAATGAATACGATATGCGTCGATATACAAAACGCGACTAACGGAATTGTCTGAATTGTGTGCCCCCGGGGTAATATTCTGACAACTTATTCGCCAGGCGGGTCTTAATTGCGGACAAAAATTTTTCACTTCGGGGGTTAAGTCGGAGCCATCTCGCACAGCTTCGTTTCTATATGTAAAATATCGGGGGTATGCCCGCCTTTTTCAATAACGGAATGCCTTGTGGGTGTATTCGGTAGCAAACGTCATATAACACGGAAAAAGGGGCGTATGCCCCCTGTTTTAATGATAAGCCTGCCTATCGCCTATCATTCGCCGATATATTCAATCGTCAATACGTCCTCAATCGTATGCTTATCGCCAGTAAGCGTGTTGAGCGCGTCCACTATCTTGCGCAAGGTCTCGAAACTGATCGCCTTGCTTTCGCCTTTGCATAGCTCGCCAATCGTCGCCGGCCTAATCTTGCCCTCGACAGCTATCGCATTCCTAGATAATCCGTTATGTTTGCTGATCGTATCATCGAGAGTTATTTTTACGTTTGCCTTCATATACTCACCTCGCAAAACCTTCGTCATATTGACGTCAATTATACGTCATAAAAAAAGTTTCGTAAACCGCTTGACGTTTCCCGTAATACGTTATATACTATGTTTAACGTTAAAAGTTATACCTTAAAAGGAGGTCATCGAAAATGGAACTCATAACGGTACTTTACGCAATGCTCGGCAGTTTTGCAATCGGACTATTCGCAGGCTTTGCTAACACTAAGGAGGCCGGCAAGTAATGGACGAAATCATAAACGAGCTTAAACAGCATTTATACGCCAGGGCCGATCAGCTACGAACTAATCTCGACGACGACGAAATCAAGCGCGATTGCATAGCGCTAGTTGAGGCGGTCAATATCCTCGAGCAGCGGGCATACGGCCGCATGATAACGACATTATTCAGTATTATATAAAAATATCGGAGGTAATTAGGATGAACTTTAATCATATCGAACTATTAAACGTTGAGGAAGGCTATGACATTTTAATTGAAACGGCAAAACTGGCGGAGGGCATTACGCTAAAGGTATATGATCGGAAAGAAGCGGAGCTAGTTATCGAAGGCGGATCGGAAAAGGTTGAAATGCCGTTCAATTGGTCGGCAGAGACTCGAAATATGCTCGAAAAGTTGGGAGAGATGAAAGCCATCGATTTATTAGGTTTAATTCGGAATTATCGGGTAGTTGTATAAGTAAGGTAGTCTGATGATGCGCGGAAACTGGCGTAATGGCAACGCTTTTCCTTTTTGGCGGCGCGGAGGACAAGCGTAAGAGGACGCGGCCTGTCGATTGCCAGTCGATAGGGATTTGGCCCGCGTTATAATCGGAGTTAAAGGCGTGCGGCAACGGCCGGTTGGCGACGGCAGAGCGATAAAGTTGGGGCGATCGGTGGCACGGTCGCCTTTTCAATTATCGGAATATTACGTGTTCGGGGTTTTGTGGTGCAATTTTGCCTTAGATTTTGGTTATAAGTAGTATAGGGCGAAAAACTTACTCGTGAAAGTGTGCGGATTGCTTTTTGTTTGTATATAAGAATGTGAGGGCGGAATTAAAAATATTTTCGCGGAAATGTCCCAAAAACAGAAATTGTTTTGGTTATAAGTAGTAAGAGGGCGAAAAACTTACCAGTAAAAGATGCGGAATTGTCCCATTAGCGATGTCACTCGAAGGCATCATAAGTAAGAGGGCTTGGAAAAGAGGTGATGATTCGTCCGAAAATAACCTCGTAAGACAGCAGAAATAACGTTTGTCGAAAAATCTTTTTTATAAGCGTGAGTCGTTGGGCGTCAAGGGTTTCGGGGAATTGGTAAAAATTAGGATGCCCCATCTGATGGTGTGGTCGTATCCTACATAAATAGGAAGACTTTTTTCGTAACTAAAATTTAGAAACTAAAAGGAGAAGATGAAAAGTGAAAAAACAATTCGTACTAGGTCAAGAGGTAGTAATCAAAGGCAGATACGTAATCAATCCGGTCAGTCATACGGAAGTGGACGAAGTAGAGGCACGCATCAAAGTGACTGGCCAACCGGAAGCCAGCGAGAAGTATCGTGTTGAGAGTTTCGAAGTTGAAAAGCACGGAATTATTACTGGTATCCGTAGCATCGTAGGCAGCCGTATTCATTATCTCGATCATAACGGACAAGTAGTGACGAAAACTACTCGACAGCCGGCTTACTTAGTGGCGACCGATATGCGCGGATTATGCTACGTGCCGGTTGATATGGTAACAGTTGCCGAGGAGCCAGAAACAGAAATTGCAAAGCTCAAGCAAGAAAACGGGTTCCTTAAATGGAGTAATGGGTTTCTATCGGAATACCTTTCCGAGGTAAGACAAGAACTGGCTGAGTACAAGGAAATCGACGAAGATGACGATGATTTGGACTTCGATGATGATGACCTCGACTATGAACTTGACGAATTAGAGGACGAGCTAGTTAACGCATAACGGGTCGGCACTGGTCGGCTCTCACCCTACTAAAATATGAAAAGGAGATGTTGAATTATGTCTATTGTTAGTATTAACAGAAAAACTACAGAAAAAATAATTAGAGCCACTATGGAGAAACTCGGAATTCCAGAAGCTATTTTCGCTTTAGAACCTACACTAAAACCAATGTTATTAATGGCTGGTGACTTCGTAAAGTGTACTGAATATCTTGAATCCGGACTTTATTCGAAGGAATCCTCTCTTCAAGAACTTGAAAGAATCCGAAATGAATTGTCCGGATTGCTAGAAAACCATGAGAAAGATTTCCGAGATTGGATGATGGACTTTATGAACGAAACTATTTCCGAAGTTGAAAGGATAAATTAGGGAGGTCGGAACGATGAATCAAAAATGTATCCGCTCGTTACGTATCGCCCGCGAACTCATGCGCCGTGGCTTCCGTCCAATCGACGCAGAACCTGCCCGCAAATCGCCCGGCTTCATCGTCTTTATATTCCGAGAATCGGACGAGTTGAACGCAGCGCTGGACGAGATTATGAGCGAGCCTATAACGGGAATTGTCGACAATTCAAGAGATTAAGACCTTAAAACATACCGGTCGGACAAGTCCTCCCGGATCGAGTCAAGTACCTTCGATATTATCGGATTATATAATTTTTCGAAGGTTTTAAGAAACGTAGATTCCGACAGTTGAGGGAATGGTTTTTATTCCCGAAACTGGCGGTAGGTTTTAATGATTGTAAACAATCTACGGAAACAGGCGTCCTAGTTATATATTTTTCGGAGGTTTTAGGTTTACGGAGTATAAGAAGATAAAGATACAATTTCTCTAATAATGAGATATAAAACGCCCGAAAGCCTTGCGCCCCAACGGATACAGACGTTTTGGTCAACGTGATAAAAAGGTTACGTATCTCGGCTGAAACGTGATAAAAAGGTTACGTATTTTTTTTACTAGCACACAAATGAAGGATAGTCAATAAGAAATCTAGCGGAAAAGGAGCTACTAAACTATGCAGCCAACGAAAGAAGAAAACGCAGTACAACGCGCGCTATACCGTTTTTGGTATGAATACTATCGAAAGCCGCTATCGCAAGAAAAGCGGAATCAATTAGCGGAAGACTTCGCGGACAAATGGCTCGATCCTACAAAAATTAAAATAGATAAAACTTTCATTGTTCATCCGGAAACCAAGAAGAAAATAAAACAGCGCACTTGTACAGTGCAAGAAGTTCTTGCGGACTTCATTCTTCGGGTAAATCATTTCGACGAGAGAAAAGAAGAGTATCCAATTAAGAATCAAGAGATCAGTATACAAGATAGAATGGAACGCCAAAAAAGGGAATTATCGATCCTTTTGCAGAGTGAATACGATAAGGCAGTAGCAGAAGCTAAGGAGAAGGGAATAGCGTACCGTAAGCCTCCATATTCAGTTGATGAATATCGCTTTAATACAGAATCTCCGGTCGAATGTGCCGTATTCTTAACGGAATCATTGGACGTCAAAAAATATAGGGAGGAATTAAAAAATATATTGGAGTTCCCGGAATATTGGGCGGCCACATTATCGAAGAAATACGGCTATGACGAGGCGGAAACTCTGAAACGGATCAAGGCGCTAAAGCTCGAACGTGTTAAAGAGTGTCGAGTGTGCGGAAGTGGCTTCTATGCTCACGATATGAGGCGCCAAGTATGCGATCAACAGCACGGAATAGATTCGGAGGGCAAGCGGTCGGAGCGTTCAATGTGTGAGATTATCGACAAACATAATTTTAATATGGAATATTATGAAAATTCAGTATTTAAGTCTTAAAAAGCCCATTATATAATAGAAGGGCAATTAAGCCCACTATTTTTAATTCACTAAAAAGAAGGAAAGGAGTATAAAACGATGAATGTAGAAACATTCAAAGCAATTCGATTATATCTCGAGAAAAACCAACAGGAGTTTGCGGAGTTTCTCGGAGTTGCTAATTCCACAGTTGCCGGAATTGAGGCGGGGAATCGACCTATTTCGGATCAAGTTCGCGCCCGAGTCGCCCGTAAGTTTTCGGTAGATGCGGAATTTCTCGAGTTCATGGAACGAAATAAAAAACTAAGTATGTAGGAGGAAACTATGACGCATAAAAGTAGGATGCAGCAAATACGATCGGGCGAACCGGTCGGCAATCTAACGCCAATAGGTAACGGACACGCAAAGGACGAGCTAGGACGAATATTTAAACTACAGTCCTTTGAAGCTCAAGAAGAAAAACGACGACGTGGCTATATGAAGCGTGATAAACGTATATTCTCATTCTCACGAATGCAGGAAATGGTCGATACGGCCTCCAAGTTATCGAATAAGCACGCAGGTTATATGCTGATGCTATTTCCGTATATCCAATATAGAACTAATATTTTGGTTAGTCCCGGTCGCAAGGAGAATCAAATACCTCTAACTGATAAAGACTTAGCCGAAGTATTCGGGATAAACAAGAGGTACGTCAGTGGAATAATTACCGAATTGAAGGAAATCGGAGTAATCACGGAAACAAGAGAAGGATATTACAAGGTAAATGAGCGATACCATTTCAGAGGTAGATCGAGGGAGGATACGTACATGTTAGTAAAAACGTTCCATACTACGTTGAAAAAAATTAAAGTGAATCCGGCCGAATTGGGCGTACTATATAAATTACTTCCGTATATCCATTACGAGAGTAATCTAGTTTGTGAGAATCCATTCGAAGACGATCCAAAGAAAGTACGTTTCCTAAACACGTCGGAAATCGCCGAAAAAGTCGGATTGTCGAGGCAGAAATTAAATGATACTTTACGGAAGTTAGTCTCATCAGGTGCTATTGCTACAATTCAGCGGAAGAGTGGAATCGTACCGCAAGCAAGCGATGGGGATGGACGTGAAACGGTTGTTCTAATTAATCCTTACGTAATCACACGTAAAAGAGAGGATCACAGTGTTATTACTTTACAACTATTTAGCGATTCTTTTTAAAATGCAATTTTGTAAAACTCCATAGTTATCCAAAATAATCATAACGCAAAACACGCGAAGTGTCAAGAGGAGGAACGGAATGGATGAAAAAAGGCTAGATACGTTAATTGCGTATCTTCGAGCGTTGGCGGAGCTTAAAAAGGCCGGCCACCATGTAACGCTAGAAATTAACGAGATACTAAAAAAAGTAGATGAACAATTAAAAAATTAAATCGAGGGAGAGATCGAGAGAATGAAAGTATTAATTGAAATTTATCGAAGACTAAACAGGATCGACGCAAGAATCGAAGGTATGCGGGCAGGTGAGCGCCGATGACTACTAAAACCTGCCCACGTTGCCAGCAGACGAAGTCACTCTCGGAATACTACGGAGCCAAGAGGTCGTATTGTATCGAATGTGAGCGTGAGACAGCGCGCGAGCGTATGAGAAAGCATAATGCAACGTTTCAAGGCCGGGCTAAATTAGCGCTGCGAGACAGCAAAAGGGCTGCGGCAAAATACGGGGTATTCGACGATCTTACACTCGACGATGTGCTTTATACGTTTAGGATCGCGGAAGGTTGCTGTAATTATTGCGGAGAATATTTCGGCGATGATTTACAGCTAGAGCACATATTTTCACTGTCGACGGGAGGACATAATACGCTGGCTAATATTACGACCGCCTGCGCAGCCTGCAATTTAAAAAAGCGCGACGAGGCGATTATGACGCATATACAAACCAATCCCTTTGACATCGAGTTACTTAATGCGCTTATTGACCGGATAGCCTATCGGATGGGCGTAGATCGCGGGGAAGTTGCAGAACTCTTAGAATTGCAGCAGCGCGATTGTAGGGAGCGTAAATATAAAGGTAAGGGAGTAAGTTAATTGAGTTTCTATTCGAAGGCTGAACAAGAGAGCGTCCTTTTATACGACGCAGCCGCGGGCCATTGGCGAGTATCTTCGTCTTATCCTCCGCACATACGCCAGCTAAAAGAACGCGGTCAGATAAGCAGAACGACAACCGACGATGACGGGCGGATCATCGCCGTTGAGGGCGTAATGGAGCGTAATCAAATTAGGCTATTTAAGCCGATATTGAAGGAGATTGATTAAATGGCTAGGAGAAAACGGAAAAATAAAGATATGTCATGGATAGATAAATTGCCGAAAAATAAGAATGGCATTCCGGTTGAATCAGAGAGGCCTCCGCGCATCATATATTCGAACAAACTTAATAAATAAGGGGGATGCGCATTGCCTAAGATAACATTCGAACGAATGCCGGACGCCGCGATTATGAAATATAAGTATGAGGACGAGCCGTTGTTTAGCTATGAGTTTTCGCCGCGCATTACCGAACACGCTGCCCATCGAGCGATGGAGTTAGTCGTAATGAATGAACGCCGTAAAAGATGGCGGAAAGTTGAGAGGAAACGATTAAGGGAGCGATTAAATGAATAAACCTAAACGCAAGCCGCGCAGACCCATCAAGCGAGGATTTACTCTATCGGAAATTATCGGAGAAAAACAATCGGAATTACTGAAAGGAATGAATCGGAATGGAAAAAGAAACGTTTACAAGAGAAGAAGTCAGCCAAATCGTAAGGCAGCGAGTAAACAAGCTAAATGAGCGCGTCCAAGAGTTGGAACTCGAATTAATAATATTAAAACTTGATAAGGAGCTGGCGGACTATGAGCGAAAAACGGACGGAAACTGAACAGCTATATGACGGAATGACCGCGCAGAACAAGCCGGAAGATGTCGAAACACAAACGGAGCAATCCGAAGAAGCCGAAGCAGTCGAGGATCAAACGGACGCCCTCCTCGAAATTGAGCGAGAAATCGAATCCTATCAATCTAAAATCGCTAAGCTAGATGAACAGCTCGCCGGCTTCAAGTCGGAAAGCATTGCGGCGGCCAAGCGGAAGGCCATGCGGGAAGTTCACTATAATGACGACCAGATCGAGCGTTATTTAAGCCACATCGAAGGCGAGACAGTGGACGAGATTAAGGCGTCGGTACTTAAACTTTCGATGGACATTACGCCAGTCGATCCCTACGGCGATCCTTCCGCTATGAACGGAGCCAAGCAAAAGCCGACGCACGCAGACCCGGGCGAACTCGGCAAGTCAGTATACGAACGGATTAAGCACAAAATATGGGGCGGAGGTGCGACGTTATGAGCGAACAACTAAACGAATTGAAATCGGAATATACCGACAAGTTAAGGCGCTTGAAGCTACTAGAGGCCGGCGTCGATTATGGCGAAATAGATACTTATATCAAGTATTTATCGGCTGATAAGTCGAGCGAGATCGAGAAGCAGGCCGCGGAGCTAGTGGCAGATATTGAGCAGAAAAGCAACTTTGGCGATGCTTACTGTGATGATAAAAAAGTTTGGAATCCATTCAAAATAAAAGGAGAAGATGAGATATGAGAATTTTCAACTATGAGAATAAAAGAGTCGAAGAAATAAGTGACGATATGCAAGCAGATGAATTAATCCGTTCGGGGCAGGCAGTAGAATTAGATATCCCTAGGTTGACCAGCTATGAAAACAAGGCGGACGAGATACACGCGAATTATAAAAAGGAAGTTGAACGGATTAAAAGCTCGGATAATCCGTTAATGAAAAATCCGGAAGTTAGGAAATACGAACTCGATC
Organism: Lederbergia galactosidilytica; assembly: GCF_017873565.1. Taxonomy (GTDB): domain Bacteria; phylum Bacillota; class Bacilli; order Bacillales; family Bacillaceae_C; genus Lederbergia; species Lederbergia galactosidilytica. The sequence goes on along the minus strand of NZ_JAGGKH010000001.1, from coordinate 194,007 downwards.
GTCTCGAGCAAGAATACCGCGCGCAGTCGGCGGAAGTGGAGGCCGAGTATAAGGAATGGCGAGCTGCCCAGATCGAAGAATCCAAAGTGCGCGCGGCCCAAGCTACGATTAAAGTCTCCGATAATGACAAGCTAGTCGCGGAGCAATTCAAGAATCGCGCGAGCCTTAAACTGGCTGCAGCCGTCGAGAAAGGCGATGCCCTAACGGAGATTAAAAACGAAATAAGACTGCTCACGGATGGCCAGCGAGTAGCTTTACAGGGCGAAATTGCGGGCCTAATCGGAGGAATCGAAGGCAATGCAACGCATAAGCAAGCGATCATCAGCGCCGTGCAAGATATTCGAAATAGCGACTTGCTCGCGGCTAAAGTTGCGGAACAGTTGCCGCATTCCGTTCTCACTATGCAACGCATAGAGGATATAGCTAAGCGCGTAGTCAGAGAGCCTGGCGCAATGCGTGATGGAGGAATTGACCGCGAGTTCTACGAGGAACATTTGAAAGGTAAAGGAGCGTTTATCCCTCGATGATGGCAAGCTGACGGCCGGAGAGGACAAGGCGCGTAACCGTGCGCAATGCAAACTACGAGTTCGAGCAGACGGGGCGGTCCGGCACGCTGTCCCCGTCAATATACTAAGGAGGATTATAGCATGATAACGATAGATTTTAGGATATACTCACGGGCTACCAAGGGCGGAGGAGCCTTTATAAAATCGAGTACGGTTCAGTCGAAAAGCACTAAGTCGGGCGGAGGAGTCGTTAAATCTTCGGGAGCTGGCGGAGGTACAACCGTGACAAGTAGCGCGGGAGGCGGTACGAGCACATCGACAGCCGCAGGCGGAGGCAGTACGCAGACATCGAGCGCGGGCGGAGGTACTTCGACTACTAGCGGATTTAGTGCGCCGGGCTTTTATAAGTTGTCGTCCGTTCCTTACAATGTCGGAGGCTTGCCGGAATACAAAGACCATCAGCACGCGATCGAGATTACGAACCAGTTAAATCATAGTCATACGGTATCAATCGGCAGTCATACCCATACTACCCAAGTACCTTCACATACCCATAGTTTTACGGTTAAAGACCACAGCCACTCTATTTCGCTGAATCCTCATACCCATGAAATAAACTTATCGCCACATGCCCACGATTTCGAGGTTACTATTCCCGAAATAAACATCCCGGAACATGTTCATGAGGTAGAACACGGAATCTTTAAACTTGATCGTACGCCCACTAAGGTAACAATTAAAGTCGATGGTAATACCGTTCCTCATACAGCTCCTAGCGGAGATTCTATCGACTTAATACCCTATCTCGAATTAGATTCGGAGAACAGAGTTAAACGCGGCTGGCATACGGTCGAAATCACTCCAAACGACCTCGGCCGTATTAATGCGCAACTTATGACGCAATTCTTTATGCAGTCGCGAGGAGGTGTGGACGTATAATGTCGATGGTTACAGCCTATATTACGGAGCATTTTATCGTTATGACTGGCGATTATAGGCGGGTTCATATCGAGGATAACAGCGAATACTTTGACGATGCCCGGAAACTATTCCAAATAAATGACAGCGTGCTGATCGGATATACGGGCGATTATGCTATCTCGCTAAAGCTGCAAGCCTACCTCGATAAAAAGGACTTAAAGACGGCCAGTCCCGCCGAAATAGCCCGCATATGCAGACGCTGGCTCAATCGGAGAGCTAAGACGGACACGCAGCAGCGCATACTAATCGGAGGGCTAGACGCCAAAGGAAAGCCGGCAATTATCGAGCTAACGCATGATAACGACTATGAGCCGACAGTAATCAACGTAGAGGCCGGCCGCATTGACTGGCGCCTCATCTATGCGAATGTAGACCCAACGCCTTTCATCGAAGAAGAACTCGGCAAGCTCGAAGAAACAAGCCCGGACAGCATAGCGGAGTTGGCGCGGAAAGTAAATGAGCGAGTAGCAGGCGAGGATAGTTTCATCAGTCCGGCTTGCGATGTCGGGGTCCTTATATGTCGCTAGGGGCGATTTAGAGCGAATTAGTTTCAGCTTATCGGATAATTGTACGTTAAACGCTAAATAGTGCTTGCTTGTCCGCAGTTCTTGCGATATAATCGAAGCAACTAAGGAAAGAGACGTTAGTTTAACGGTAAGACTATCGCATAAAAGTCCGTCTAGGAAGTCGTAAAAACTTCGAGACAGATTCCGGTTCTTAAAATGTGGGTTCGATTCCTGCCGAGGGCGTTTCATATTAATGACGAGACTACTAGCAAATGGTTAGTAGTCTTTTTTTCTGTGAAAAAGGCGGTGCTAAAGGATTTCTAATCATCACATCATGAACAAAAAGATGGGAAGCACACTTCATTCATAAGACCGAAGGCTTTACTCACATCGCCTGATATACAAGAGAACTCGGCTTATCTTCCATCTTGCTTAGGTTATGAGAATTCTCTCATGTTTTTTGTAATTAAATAGGACAGATATATGTTGCAATCCAGTAAATGATGGAATGGGAAATAATTTTATGTAAATGGTATGATAAATGAGTCAATTTCATAATGGTTTATTAATGATCAATACACGAACGTTTTTGTTAAAGGAGATTGAATTGTTAGTTAGTGTATTTCCTTAACTTAGTTGATTGGAGCGGAAGGCGTCCACCTGAAGCGTAAATCAACATTGTTCGGATGTGAATGCTAAAATCTTTATTATGAAATTGATTCAAGTAATGAATTGATTTTTTCATATAAGAGGATGATAAAATATGGATATTGTTTTTTACACAAGGAAGAAGTGTAGCCTTTGTGTGGATGCGAAAAATATATTGGAAATACTACAGAACGACTATCCGATCAATATCGTGGAAAAGGATATTGATACAAACGAAGAATGGACTGAAAAATACGGATTGATGATCCCGGTAATTGAAATTGATGGAGAGATCATTCAATCAGGCTTGGTTGATTTATTTGTTTTAGAAGAAAAAATCAAATCTAAATTGCTTTGAAAAATGACTAATGGTAAAATTACCTTAGATGGTTTTATTGTGTTGTAAATGGGTCATAATATGTCTACGCGGGACAAAAAACGCCCACCGTTAAAATTGATTCGTAAAAGACCCAATGATACAATAAAATTAGCTGCTATCCTATTTTTGTAGTACGGTTGGGACGTAATATGTCTTAACGGGACAAATGGCGACCTTCTGGTAAAGGAGCAAAAAAATGCACAATCTCTTAAAGCTTCAATCAAAATTAGTACCAGATATGTTATCTGTTATGCAGAATCGCTATCAGATCCTTCGTTCGATTAGTTTAACGGAACCTGTTGGCAGGCGTACGCTCGCCCATATGCTAGGAACGACTGAACGGATTTTAAGAAGTGAGGCAGAATTTCTTAAGTCAGGTCAATTAATTCGTATTAATAATGCTGGTATGTCTGTTACAGACAAAGGTAAAAAGCTTCTCGTAGGTTTAGAAGAAGTAATGAGAGAATTAACCGGCATTAGTGAGACGGAACTAGCATTAAAGGCCAAGTTAGGCATTAAGAAAGTAGTGATCGTTCCAGGTGATAGTGATGAATCTTTGATTGTAAAAGAAGAATTAGGGAAAGCTTGTGCAGAAGTACTTAATCGTTGTTTCGAAGATCAACAAACAATTGCCGTAACAGGTGGAACAACGATGGCTTGTACAGCAGAAATGCTTACAGCAGAAATGGGGCAAGGTAAACATTTGTTGTTTGTGCCAGCACGCGGGGGACTTGGGGAAGATTTGAAAAATCAAGCCAATGTCATCTGTGCAACAATGGCTGAAAAGACAAATGGAGTACACCGTGTCTTATATGTGCCAGATCAAGTTAGCCAAGAGGTTCAGCAATCTCTTCTAAAAGAACCTGCTATTATGGAAGTTGTGGAAAAAATCAAATCAGCTGATATCGTTGTACATGGTATTGGTGAGGCGATCACAATGGCGAATAGAAGAGCTACTGAACAAAATGTCATGAAAAAAATAATAGGAGAAAAGGCAGTTGGTGAAGCTTTTGGCTATTATTTTGATGAAAAAGGGGAAATAGTACATAAAGTACCTACCATTGGTCTACGAATATCAGATCTATTTGATAAATCGTATGTCATTGCAGCAGCCGGTGGAAAGTCAAAAGCCAAAGCGATCAAGTCTTATTTTAAAAGTGCACCTGAATCTACTATTTTAATTACGGATGAAGGGGCCGCAAAGTCGATTTTAAAAGATATATCTTAAATAGGTATTTCTTTTAAAGATAAATTTTATTATTATCCATGATATTAAAGGAGGATGTTTGATATGGCAGTAAAAGTTGGTATTAATGGTTTCGGACGTATCGGAAGAAATGTTTTTCGTGCAGCACTTAATAATCCAGAAGTTGAGATTGTAGCTGTAAATGATTTAACAGATGCAAATATGCTTGCACATCTATTACAGTACGATACAGTTCATGGTAAACTTGATCAACAAGTATCTGTAGACGGAGATACAATCGTAGTAGGTGACCACCGCATTAAAGTTCTTGCTGAACGTGATCCAGCAGCTCTTGGCTGGGGAGATCTTGGTGTTGAGGTTGTTGTTGAATCTACTGGCCGCTTCACAAAACGTGAAGACGCAGCAAAACACCTTGAAGCTGGCGCAAAGAAAGTTATTATCTCAGCTCCTGCTAATGGTGAAGATATCACAATTGTTATGGGTGTTAACGAAGACAAATATGATGCAGCAAACCATCATGTTCTTTCAAATGCATCTTGTACAACAAACTGCTTAGCTCCATTTGCTAAAGTTTTGAATGACAAATTTGGCATTGTTCGCGGAATGATGACAACTGTTCACTCTTATACAAATGATCAACAAATCCTAGATTTGCCACATAAAGACTATCGTCGTGCTCGTGCAGCAGCTGAAAACATTATCCCTACATCTACAGGTGCTGCTAAAGCTGTAGCACTAGTTTTACCTGAACTAAAAGGTAAACTAAACGGAATGGCTATGCGCGTTCCTACTCCTAATGTATCTGTTGTGGATCTTGTAGCTGAACTTGATAAATCAGTTACAGCTGAAGAAGTGAATGCAGCTCTTAAAGAAGCAGCTGAAGGTGAACTTAAAGGAATCCTTGCATACACAGATGAGCCATTAGTATCTACTGACTACAATGGTGATGCTCATTCTTCTACTGTTGATGGACTATCTACAATGGTAATGGAAGGCAATATGGTAAAAGTTCTATCTTGGTATGACAATGAAACAGGTTATTCTAACCGTGTAGTAGATCTTGCAGCTTATGTTGCGAAACAAGGTCTATAATTTATAATATTAAGTAGAAATTTCATATAAAATTGAAATACCTTATTTGGGGGAGTGGGCATTAGACCCCTTCCCCTTTATCTTTTACTTAGAAGGAGGTACTATTATGGAGAAGAAATCAATAAGAGACCTTGACTTGAAAGGGAAAAAGGTTTTTTGCCGAGTAGACTTCAACGTGCCAATGGAAGAAGGAAAAATTACGGATGACACGCGCATTCGTGCCGCTTTGCCAACAATTCAATATCTCTCAGAGCAAGGAGCAATTATCCTTCTAGCAAGTCATTTAGGCCGACCAAAGGGAGAGGTGAAAGAGGAACTTCGCCTTACACCTGTTGCTCACCGTTTAAGTGAATTGATAGGGAAAGATGTGGCCAAAGCAGACGAAGCTTATGGTGATGCTGTAAAAGAACAAGTTTCTAAACTAGGTGAGGGAGATATCCTTCTACTAGAAAACGTCCGTTTCTACCCTGGAGAAGAAAAAAATGATCCTGAACTAGCAAAAGCCTTTGCTGAATTAGCGGATGTTTATGTGAATGATGCATTTGGAGCTGCACATAGAGCACATGCTTCCACTGAAGGCATTGCAAAATATTTGCCATCTGCAGCTGGATTCTTAATGGATAAAGAACTTTCTGTTCTAGGAAAAGCACTATCTAATCCAGAACGTCCATTTACAGCGATTATTGGTGGGGCGAAAGTAAAAGATAAGATCGGTGTAATTGATCATCTAATAGATAAAGTAGATAATCTAATTATTGGTGGTGGACTTGCTTATACATTTGTGAAGGCACTTGGCCATGAAGTTGGAAAATCTCTTTTAGAAGAAGATAAAATCGATCTTGCTCGTCAATTCATGGATAAAGCTAAGGAAAAGGGCGTTAAATTTTATATGCCTCAGGATGTTATTGTCGCAGACGATTTCTCTGAAAATGCTAATAAAAAAGTTGTTTCCATTGAAGAAATTCCAGCTGATTGGGAAGCTTTGGATATTGGACCTAAAACGAGGGAAACTTATCATAAAGTGATTCAAGAATCGAAATTGGTAATCTGGAATGGACCAATGGGTGTATTTGAATTGAATGCATTTGCTGGCGGGACAAAAGCCGTTGCAGAAGCACTTGCAGAAGCTACAGATACATATTCCGTCATTGGTGGTGGAGATTCGGCAGCTGCAGTTGAAAAATTCGGCTTGGCAGATCGTATGAGCCATATTTCAACCGGTGGTGGAGCTTCTCTTGAGTTTATGGAAGGGAAAGTATTACCAGGCGTCGCAGCACTAGACGATAAAAAATAAAAACGTAATAGCGCCCGTTTAGTGACTATGCAAATTGGAAGTTAAAGGATGAATGGCAAAATTCGCCGTGTCCTGTAGCAATACTGTTTTGCCCGCATCCTATGGGCCAAGACTCTGTAAGTCCGCAAGCGGAATCGTTGTTGACTTACACAAGCAGAAACCAAAAGTTTACTAGTTGCTAGACGGTGGAACTAGAAAAAACAATCGAGGAAAAACGATAAAGATTTTAAGTTTATTATCGTTTCGATTGTAAATGACTATCTACGAAAGGGTGGTTAACATGCGGAAACCGATTATTGCAGGAAATTGGAAAATGAATAAAACACTTCAAGAAGCAGTGCATTTTGCGAATGAAGTAAAGGGACAGGTACCTGCTGCTGAGCATGCAGATGCGGTGATTTGTTCCCCAGCATTGTTCTTAGGTCAGTTAGTGGATGCTGTCAAAGGAACAGATGTTAAAATTGGAGCTCAAAACATGCACTTTGAGGAAAATGGAGCTTTTACAGGTGAAATCAGTCCTGTTGCTCTAGAAGATATTGGTGCAAGTTATGTGATTCTTGGCCACTCAGAACGTAGAGAAATGTTCAATGAAACAGACGAAGGCGTGAATAAGAAAGCACATGCTGCTTATAAACATGGACTTGTTCCGATCATTTGCGTTGGTGAGACGCTAGAACAACGTGAAAATAATGAAACGAAAGAGCTTGTTGAAGGACAAGTAGTTAAGGCTCTAGAGGGCTTATCAGAAGACCAAGTGAAACAAGCAGTCATTGCTTATGAACCAATTTGGGCAATTGGAACAGGTAAATCTTCTACAGCTACAGATGCCAATGAAGTATGTGCTCATATTCGCCAAGTTGTGAAAGAGCATGTATCAGAAAGTGCAGCAGATGCGCTCAGAATTCAGTATGGTGGTAGTGTAAAACCTGAAAATATTAAAGAATATATGAATCAACCAGATATTGATGGAGCACTTGTAGGCGGTGCGAGTCTAGAAGCGGCATCTTTCCTTCAATTATTGGAGGCGGCAGCCAATGAGTAAAACAGCACCTGTTGCACTGATCATTCTCGACGGATTCGGTATCCGTAATGAAGAAAAAGGGAATGCAGTAAAACATGCAAAAAAACCAAACTTTGATCGCTATTGGAACACTTTCCCACATAATCAATTGACAGCTTGTGGGGAGGCTGTGGGATTACCTGAAGGGCAAATGGGAAATTCTGAAGTCGGTCACTTAAACATTGGTGCAGGACGAATTGTTTACCAAAGTTTAACTCGTGTCAATGTGGCTATTCGTAATGGGGAGTTTTTCAAAAACGAAACTTTTCAACAAACGATTGATCATGTAAAGAAAACGGGTAAAAAATTGCATTTAATGGGTCTTCTATCTGATGGTGGAGTGCATAGTCATATTCATCACCTTTTTGCTCTTTTAAAACTTGCAGCAGATCAAGGTGTTAAAGAAGTCTATGTCCATGGGATTTTAGACGGACGCGATGTCGGCCCACAAACAGCAGAAAAGTATATTAAAGAAACACAAGCAAAAATGGATGAGTACGGAGTTGGAAAATTTGCGACGATTTCGGGACGTTTTTACTCCATGGATCGAGACAAGCGTTGGGACCGAGTAGAGAAAGCATATCGGGCAATGGCTTACGGGGATGGACCTGTTTACCCTAACCCATTAGAAATGCTTGAGGACTCTTATGAGCATGGAATCTTTGATGAGTTCGTGATTCCATCAGTCATAACAGATGGTGATGGAAAACCAGTCGCAACGATTGATGACGAAGATTCAGTGATCTTCTATAATTTCCGACCAGATCGTGCCATTCAAATTTCTAATGTGTTCACAAATGAAGAGTTTTCTGGATTTGATCGTGGCAAAGAACGTCCGAAAAACCTTGATTTCGTTTGTATGACTCATTTTTCTGAAACAGTGAAAGGCTATGTTGCTTTTAAATCTGTGAACTTGGATAAGACCGTTGGAGAAGTGATTGCCGATAATGGAATGACACAGCTGAGAATCGCTGAAACGGAGAAATATCCACATGTTACATTCTTTATGAGTGGTGGTAGGGAAGAAACATTCCCGGGTGAAGAAAGAATTTTAATTAATTCGCCTAAAGTAGCTACCTATGATTTGAAGCCAGAAATGAGCGCATATGAGGTAAAAGATGCCTTAGTTGAAGCGATCAAGGCGGATAAATTTGATGGTATTATTTTAAACTTCGCTAATCCAGATATGGTGGGACACTCCGGGATGCTGGAGCCGACCGTTAAAGCCATTGAAACTGTTGATGAATGCCTTGGTGAAATCGTCGACTTGATTTTAGAAAAAGGTGGAAAAGCGATAATTACGGCTGATCATGGGAATTCTGATGAAGTCGTAACACTTGAAGGAAAACCAATGACAGCTCATACAACTAATCCAGTACCAGTGATCGTGACAGAAAAAGGAATAACTGTTAGAGATGAAGGAATCTTAGCTGATTTAGCTCCAACAATGTTAGACCTTCTTGGTATTGATAAGCCAGAAGAAATGACAGGACAAACATTAATAAATCGTAAATAAAATATTAAAAATTAATTTTAAGGAGAGATTGATTATGCCATTTATATCTCATGTTTATGCACGCGAAGTACTAGACTCCCGCGGTAATCCAACAGTTGAAGTTGAAGTTTATACAGAATCTGGTGCTTTTGGTAGAGCACTTGTTCCAAGTGGAGCTTCTACAGGTGAATATGAAGCTGTAGAACTACGTGATGGCGATAAAGGCCGTTACCTTGGTAAAGGTGTAGAAAAGGCAGTTCATAATGTGAATGAAGTCATTGCCGATGAAATTATTGGCCTTGATGTTACAGATCAAGTTGGCATTGACCAAACGATGATCGCACTAGATGGAACAGAAAACAAAGGTAAGCTTGGAGCGAACGCAATTCTTGGCGTATCCATGGCTGCTGCACGTGCGGCTGCAGATTTCCTTGGTCTTGAACTATATGAGTACCTAGGTGGATTCAACTCCAAACAACTTCCAGTACCAATGATGAACATCCTTAACGGTGGAGAGCATGCTGATAATAACGTAGATATTCAAGAATTCATGGTAATGCCTGTTGGGGCACCTAACTTTAAAGAAGCTCTTCGTATGGGAGCAGAAATTTTCCATAGCCTAAAATCAGTACTGAAAGAAAAAGGCTATAACACAGGTGTTGGTGATGAAGGTGGATTTGCACCAAACCTAAAATCAAATGAAGAAGCTTTAGAAACAATTATGGAAGCTATCGAAAAAGCGGGTTATAAACCAGGCGAAGAAGTAAAATTAGCGATGGATGTTGCTTCTTCCGAAATTTATGAAGATGGTAAGTACAATCTAAAAGGCGAAGGCATTGTTCGTACTTCCGAAGAAATGGTTGATTGGTACGAAGAGATGGTGAATAAATACCCTATCGTATCGATTGAAGATGGTCTAGATGAAAACGACTGGGAAGGTCATAAACTTCTAACAGATCGCATTGGGAAAACTGTCCAACTTGTTGGAGATGACCTATTTGTAACGAACACGAAAAAACTAGAACGTGGTATTCAAGAAGGTGTTGGTAACTCCATCTTGATTAAAGTGAACCAAATCGGTACACTTACTGAAACTTTTGATGCAATTGAAATGGCTAAGCGTGCCGGTTATACAGCTGTAATTTCTCACCGTTCTGGTGAAACAGAGGATAGCACAATTGCTGATATTGCTGTAGCTACAAATGCTGGACAAATCAAAACAGGTGCTCCTTCCCGTACAGACCGTGTTGCAAAATATAACCAATTGCTTCGCATCGAAGATAATTTGGGTGAAACAGCACAGTACTTGGGTGCAAAAACTTTTTATAATATTAATAAATAAGAGCTTTACGTTTACCGGGATGTCCATTTTGGACATCCTCTTTTTTTATGTCTAGAAAGAAGGATGTAAACTTGCTAAATATGTGGTGACTCCAAAGCAAGTTAGGAAAAGGAGTACTGCGAAGAAAGTGGTTGTCCCAAAATGAGGAAGCTTGTAAAAAGGGTTATAGCGAAAGATATAAACTTCTCCTAATAATGAAAGCCTCTAAAATATGTGCGGGTGCCTACTTTACTCGATTATAAGCTTGGTGCCCTCCTATTTAAGTAGGAAAAACAAAAGAACCGCCTGTGAGATAGCGAGAATGTATTCTGTCAGCAACTTAGCTATTATTTAAACCATCCTCTCTAATTATTCCTCAACTATGCCCTAGTCTTTATGGAATGGTAGAGCATTTTCCTCTTCCACAAAGATTTACTGAATTTTTTACTTCTGTTTACGATGGACTGGATAAATATCGTTTAAGAATATTTCTATTTTTACATGAATATTGTTAATTTAAGGATGATTTTCTGTTAAGGGACAAGTCATCCTTATTTTCACTAAAAATCAGGAGGGTTGCGAGATGACTAGAAAGGTATCGCTTCGAGTATTTACCATCTGTTTGATTTTAGTGTCAGTCTTTGGATTATCGGCATGTAGTTCTGGCGACAAAGGTGGGAAAGGAAAAGTGGAGCTGACATGGTTAGTTCGTAGTGATCCAGTATTAAAGCCTTGGGAAGAGAAGATGGTGAAGGAGTTTGAGGCAGAACATCCAGATATTAAAATTAAGCTGCAAGAAATTCCACAAGAGCAAATTGACCAAAAGTTACAAACAATGATAGCCGGTGGAAATGTACCAGATGTTTGGTCAGCTAATTGGGCGGACTCTGGATTTGCCACATATCAAGGGTTAGGTGCTTTACTAGATTTAAGTCCGTATATAGAAAAAGATCCTGATGCTGTTGAAGGGATAGATGAGAAGCTAATTGATATTTATACGATTGATGGGAAGAAGTATGGGGTTCCGATTTTAGCGATGGGTTCCTATGTCTTTTATAACAAAGAGTTATTCGATGAAGCTGGATTAGAATATCCTCCTACAAACTGGGATGATGAATCATGGAATTACGATACAATGGTTGAATACGCTAAAAAATTAACTAAAAATATTGGTGATAAAAACAATCAAGTTTTTGGCTTATTAAACACGAACCACGGAAATCGCGATGCTTGGCTTTGGGGAGGAGATCTTTTCAAAGCAGAGGCCTATGAAACTGGAGATATTGGGGAACCAAATGTATTAGAAGAACCAGCTAATAGACAGGCTATTCAAGCTCATTATGATTTAATCCACAAGCATAAAGTTTCCCCGACACAATCACAGTTAGATGCTGTTTCACAAATAGGTGATCCATTCTTAACTGGTCGAGTGGCGATGACGATTAACGGCGGCTGGGGCGTCCGGAGTTATCAGCCTGCAGAATTTCAATGGGGAATTGCACCAGTTCCTTACACTGTTGATGAGCGAAGAATTCCAATGTATGTCGACCCGTGGAATATTAGTGCCAAAAGTAAGCATCCAGATGAAGCGTGGGAGTTTATCAAATTTTTGACTGATCCGGAAAAAGGAGCGAAGGCATTAGTTGAAATGACGAACGAAACTCCTGCTAATAGCCAGCTAATGGATCTATGGCTAGATCATGTTGCCGAACAGGCAGGCATGACAAACGAGCAGCTAAAAGAGCTTCATGAAGGTGCTATTAAATATGGATTTGAAGCAGATAACCACTTAATACGGAATTTTTCAACGATCTTAAATACAATTAATCAAAATGTTAATGCGATATATGATGGTACAAAGGATATTGATGAAGGTCTAGAGGATTTGGATACGCAATTACGAGCTGCTGGCGATAAATAGAGAAGGGGAAACGGGACGGTGACCGTTGCCCAATGACAAAGAGCCGAAGGATGGCGGTCGCGTCTCAATTGAACATGCGAATGGATAAAGAACCTCATATAAGGAGGGATTTGAATGAAAAAGAATAAAAAGACTTTCTCCACTTTTAAAAACCAACAAAAACGAGAAGAAGTTGCCTTTTGGTTATTTATATCACCATGGGTACTTGGTTTTATCTTCTTTATTGGCGGTCCGATCATTGCCTCTCTTTTTCTTAGCTTCACAAAATATAATATTACGGATGCAATTGAATTTGTCGGTCTAAGAAACTATAAAATATTATTTACTGATGAATTGTTTTATAAATCCCTTGGTGTAACTGTTTATTATGCTGCATTGGCTGTTCCGTTTACTATTTGTGCTGGGCTGTTATTAGCCCTATTATTAAATCAAAAAATTAAAGGGCAAGCCTTTTTTAGAACGATGTTTTATGCTCCAACTGTGGTTTCTGGTGTTTCTATTGCCTTTTTATGGGCGTGGTTGTTAAATCCTGACTTCGGAGTTGTGAATTCTGTTTTATATTCAGTATTTGGTATAGATGGACCCGGGTGGTTTACAGACGCAAAGACGGTGATCCCTTCCTTTGTATTAATGCAATTAACGGCATTAGGTGGAACGATGATTATCTTTTTAGCAAGTTTGCAAAGTTTGCCTAATGAATTATATGAATCCGCTTCTATGGATGGAGCAGGGCCATTAAGAAGATTCTTTAATATCACTATCCCATTAATTTCTCCTGTTATCTTATTTAATTCGATCATCGCGATCATTAGTTCTTTTCAAATATTTACGCAAGCATATGTTGTGACTAAGGGCGGGCCCAATTGGATGTCTTATTTTTATGTGTACTATCTATTTGATACTGCTTTTGCTGATTTTAAAATTGGATACGCGTCTGCTCAAGCATGGATTTTGTTTATTATTATTTTTATCTTAACGATGTTATCACTACTCGTTTCTAAACGTTATGTCTATTATGAATCCGAAACAAGGAGGTAGAAAAAGTGAAACGAAAAAGACAGAGAAGTTATGCACCTGGCGAATTATCAGTAGCAGGGAAAATTTTAGTCTATTTTCTTATTTTACTTGGGCTACTACTCTTTATGTTCCCCTTATTTTGGATGGTGACAACTTCTTTCAAAACGCAAGGAGCGGTATTTAAATTGCCACCTGAATGGTTTCCATATCCTTTACAATGGAAAAATTACTTAGATGTGTTTTCTGACCATCCATTTGGAAAATATATATGGAATACAGTTTGGTATACGGCAATTTCTGTTTTTGCGACAGTATTTACCTCTGCGATGGTTGCCTTTGGTTTTGCTCGTTTACGAGCGAGGGGGAGTCTTGTTCTATTTGCCATTGTTTTGAGTACGATGATGCTGCCGCAACAAGTGACAATGATTCCACAGTATTTAATTTTTAACAAATTAGGATGGGTGGATTCCTATTTACCCCTTATTATACCGGCATTTGGCGGTAGTGCCTTTCTAATTTTCTTATTAAGACAGTTCTATACAGGGATATCACGAGAATTAGATGATGCAGTAAAAATCGATGGTGGTAGTTACGCTGTTTTATTTTTTCGTGTTATCTTACCACTTTCAATACCTGCGATGGCAACCGCAGCGATTATGGAATTTATGTTTCGCTGGAACGATTTGATGGGACCATTAATTTATCTGAATAATTCTGATCTGTATCCTTTATCACTTGGATTGGCTAATTTTACCGCGACTTATGCACAGACCCCATGGAATTTACTAATGGCTGGTTCTGTAATAGCTGTGCTTCCACCTTTACTTTTATTTTTCTTTGCGCAAAAATACTTTATCCAAGGGATTGTCATCTCTGGGGCGAAAGGATAGCAGAGTAAGATTTAGTTATTTATCATTTACTTTTAAAAAGTACAGGAATCTCCCTGTACTTTTTTGTTTTTAGATAAACAGATATAGTTACCTTCTACTCGTGCACAAATCTCTGATAAGATGCACAAATCCTCTACATTCGTTCAATCAAGATAAATGTGCATAAACTGGAAGATTAGTCGATTGTTTGCTTCGATGGCCTCCCGCTATAATAACGATGATTATTACTCTATAAAAAGGGGGGAGCGAAAAGTTGACAGAGTCATCAGTACAGAGTTATCTAAAAATGGATCCGAAAAAGGAGCTGAAGCTAGAAAAGAAAAAGAATCGCTATTTAGAAAATATTAAGAAGCATTGGATGTTATATGTCATGATCCTACCGGGGATAATTTTTTATGTTGTATTTAAATATATTCCTTTATTTGGTAGTGTCATTGCCTTCCAAGACTATCAAATATTTAAGGGAATATGGGGCAGCCCATGGGTAGGATTAGAGAATTTTCGCTTTTTATTTTCTTACCAAGATTTTTTTCTTGTATTAAGAAATACCGCGACGATTGCGTTTTATCAATTAGTGTTTAGTTTTCCTGCACCGATTATTTTAGCGTTACTGTTTAATGAGGTACGCATACTTCTCGCTAAAAAGACACTTCAAAGTTTGTTTTACTTACCGCATTTTTTATCATGGGTTGTGGTAGGTGGAATTGTATTTGAGCTATTATCTACTCAAGGTATTGTAAACGCTATCTTAGGGTTTTTTGATATAGAACCAATTTTATTTATGCAGGAAGAAAAGTATTTTCGAACCATTGTTGTACTTTCTGGTATTTGGAAAGAAATCGGTTGGGGGACAATTATCTATTTAGCTGCCATCGCAGGGATTAATCCCAATTTATATGAGGCAGCTTTAGTAGATGGGGCGAGTAGATGGAAACAGACGATCCATATTACGATCCCAATGTTATTTCCTACTATACTAGTATTATTCCTACTTAATATTGGCAACTTTCTTGAATTAGGGTTCGATCAGATTTTTAATTTATTAACGCCGATGACCTATTCGGTAGGGGATATTATTGAAACATATGTGTATCGGGCAGGTGTGTTACAAGGTCAATATAGCATGACAACCGCTATTGGACTATTCCAATCCGTTATTGGCTTTGCTTTACTATGGATATTTAATCGCTTAGCAAGAAAAACAGATCAGGGGTTGTGGTAATGAAAATATCAACAGGAGAGAGAACATTTCAGATCTTTAATTATCTGATTCTTATATTGGCTGCTTCGACCATGATTGCGCCGTTACTGCAATTATTGGCAGTGTCGTTCAGTTCACCGATCGCAGCTGATTCTAAGAAAGTATTTCTTTGGCCAGTCGAATTTACAACTGGCACATGGGAGCATATCCTGCAAAATACTGTGTTATGGAGATCTTTTGGTGTCACCGTGTATATTACGGTAGTTGGTACACTTCTTAGTATGTTGTTTTCTGTTTTGACAGCCTTCCCATTATCACGTAGAGAATTTTTATTAAAAAAGCCAATTATGCTGGGAATCGTAATTACAATGATATTTAACGCGCCAATGATACCTTTTTTCCTAACTGTAAGAGAGTTGGGTATGATGAACTCTTTATGGGCTCTCATTATTCCAGGCTTGATAAGCACTTTTAATATGGTAATCATTCGGACATTTTTTATGGGAATTCCAAGTGATTTGGATGATGCCGCAAAAATGGATGGCTGTCATGATTTTCGGCTTTTGTTTCAAATATATTTACCACTCTCAAAGCCTGTCCTTGCTACAGTCAGCTTGTTTTATGCTGTCGGTTATTGGAATACTTTTATGAGAGCCATTCTCTTCATACGTGATCCAAATTTATATCCACTGCAGTTAAGACTGAGAGAATATTTCGTGGCTCCAGAAGAGTTAGCAGCTGTCAATCTCATTGTCGGGGATTTTGATTTTAATACGACAACACTAAAAGCAGCCACGATCATCTTTGCGACAATACCGATTGTACTTGTTTACCCTTATTTACAAAAATATTTTGTAAAGGGTGCGGTATTAGGCTCACTGAAAGAGTAACGAAATACTATAAAATGTAGGTGGGGGATGACTCATGAATAAAAAAGGTAGAAAGCTTTGGGGATTAGGCATTTTATTGTTTATAGTTTTAATAGTACTAGCTGCATGTAACGACAATAAAGAAGTGAATCAATCAGAGAATGGTGAAAGCGTTGAGGACGATATTGTAAAAGTTAAAGTTTACAAAAGTCATTTAGGGAAAGGAACAATTCCCAATAGTGATGATGCACATGTCCAATACATCGCTGAAAAAACAGGTGTTGAATATGAGTTAATAACGACTCCTGCAGGTTCCGATCCGGCGGAACAATTAAATTATATGATTGCCTCAGATGAATTACCAGATATTTTACGTCCAATTGGCGGTGTTGAACAAACCTTGATCACCCAAGGAGGAGCTTTAGCACTTGATGATTTATTACCTGAATATGCCCCAAATGTATGGAAAAACATACCTGAAGAAGCATGGGATGTCGTTAGGAGTGCTTCAGAGGATGGAAAGATCTATTATATCCCTAAAGTATTCCTTGTCCCGGAAAGAGCGCCATTAATACGGCAAGACTGGCTTGATGCGGTTGATTTAGAAATGCCGAAAACCGTGGAAGAATATAAAGAAATACTTATTGCTTTTCGCGATGAAGATCCAAATGGGAATGGAGAAAAAGATGAATTGCCCACATCAGGAAGAGAATTTGGCAAATGGATGGATCATCTCTTCGCCATGTATGGTGTAGCAATGTGGGAGGGTAATCCTGAATGGGATATTTATGACGGCCAGATTAATTACGCAGGCACTTCAGAAAATATGAAGGCTGCCATTGCATTTATTCGCGAGTTATATGAAGAAAAATTATTAGACAATGAAACATTTTTGAATAAGGGTGAGGTATGGACGGCGAAAATTAATACTAACTTAGTAGGTAGTTGGTATCATTTGCCAGCAAATTTACATGACCGTTATGAAGCCATGAAGGCGGGAGCACCAGATGCTTATGTCGTTGGAATGCCTTTACCTAAAGTGGACGGATTTAAAGGATTTGTAACTCAAAAAAGTATGGGAGAAGCAGAGTGGATGATCCCGCTTGCGTCAGAAGATAAGGCGGTAGCAGCTTTAAAATTACTAGATTTTTTTTATGCTGACGAAAATGAAGAGTTCGTAAGGTTTGGGATAGAAGGAGCACAGCATAAAATGGAAGATGGTAAAAAGGTATTAATACCAGCTACAGATGAAACACCGATTGCATTAGGGATGAGAAATTTAACTACAGAAGAAGATATGGAAAAAAGAATTGAGGAAACATTTCCAGAAGATCAGCAAACAATGGTAAAAGATATCTTTTCCGTTAGTACGCAAGATGCAAGAAGAATTGCTGGAGATGGCTTGCCAAGTACTGTATACGACGGTTTTCCTGATATTCAATCACATAAATTATTCCAAGAATATTTAACAAAAATAGTCATTGGTCAATGGCCGATAGAAAAATTTGATGAATTTGTGGAGAGATGGAAAGCATCTGGTGGTGATACTGTAACTGAACGGGTTCAAGAATGGTATGACAAGGTTAATTAATAATACTCGTAGACACCTTAAGACTAAATCATTATTGATGAAAATTGGAATGTAGATTGAGAGGCTAAAGGATAAAGCCTCATGTAGGTAAAACTTTTGAGGCTTTATCTTGATACAGGTTTGCCTGTTTTAAAAAGCAAAGCGTTTGCTAGATAAGAAATTTACATAAAGTAATAGTGTTTTGAATAGAAAAAGGTTAACAAAGTATGTTGGGTTTTACGTATTTGCACAAATAAGGTGGAGAAAGACAAGCCCATAGTATGTTGTAATTTGGATAATAAGATCTTGCAAAAGGTTGATATTATCTAAATGGGGGGCTGGATTTACTATGCAGGAGAATGAAAGTGGTTCAGTGGCAGTAGAGAAGCGGAGAACAATTCATATGATTGCTGAATTTGAAAGGACAGAGAGGACCAATGGAATAAAAGCTTTTAATCCATCTTCTGACGGATTGTTTTGAGGCAGCAATCAGAAAAGGTGCAAAATGTTTGCAAATGGATTTTGATCCTGTGATATGAAATCGTTGTTAAGATCATTTGCCAATATTAAGATATGGAAAACCTTTAGAGGAGGTATCATAATTGAGAACATTGACGCTGATATTATCGATTATGTTCTGTCTAATTATCTTCCCTTTATTTAGTACTCCGGCGAAAGCAGATAATAGTAAACTACCAGCATTTCCGGGAGCGGAAGGATTTGGCTATGCTTCAGTAGGAGGGCGCGGTGGGGAAGTCTATCATGTAACAAGTCATGAGCTTACAGGTCCAGGTACTTTCCATGATGCACTTATGACAGCTGGAGATGTTCCGCGAACAATTGTATTTGATATATCAGGTGAAATTACGATTCCAAAGACTGTAGTAAACAATAAATCCAATATTACAATTGCCGGACAAACCGCACCAGGAGACGGGATTACCATACGTGGGAATACACTTCGTTTCATTAATTCGCATGATATTATTATTAGGTTTGTTCGTTTTCGTATGGGGGCACAAACGGATTTTAATGATGATGCGATGTATATTGAAGATAGTCAGAATGTTATTATTGATCACTGTACATTTTCCTGGGCTACGGATGAAGTGTTATCGATTAAAAGCAAAAACTATGAGGAGCCTAAATCAAAAAATATTACAGTTCAATGGTCGATTATGTCAGAAGGCCTTCTAACCCATTCAATGGGTGGATTAATTGAAATGAATACGATTACGATGCATCATAATGTCTATGCACATAATAATGATCGAAATCCCAAAACCAAGGGACAAATCGATTTTGTGAACAATATTGTCTATAATTGGGGCCAATATCCATATGTAGCAGGAGGGGAATCAGGCACGAAAGGTTATGGAAATGTGGTTGGCAATTATTTTATTGCGGGTTTAAATTCTAAAGATCCTGAATATGCAATTGTGAGAGGAAATGAAAACTATCAAGTATTTCTGGAGAATAATCGGCTTGATCATAATAAAAATGGCATTCTTGATGGGACAGACAGAGAGACTGATATGGTGGAGGTTGAAAGGCCAAGTGTAATCGTTCCAAAACGGTTTGCATATCCATTGGTGCATACACAAGAACCTGAAGAAGCTTATGAATTTATATTAGATCATGCAGGTGCATCATTATCTCGAGATGATGTAGATAAACGTGTGATTGATAGTGTAAGAGATCAAACAGGTGTGATCATTGGACATGAGGATGATGTAGGTGGCTATCCAAAACTGCAAAAGGGGACACCTTCTATTGATTCAGATGGTGATGGAATGCCTGATGAATGGGAAAACGCAAATGGGCTAGATCCTCATGATCCAGCAGATCGAAATGAAGATATGCATGGAGAAGGTTATACAAATCTTGAATATTATTTAAATGAACTGGCGCAAGCAAGCTTTCCAGTAGATTACCCTACTTCACCACCAGAGTGGGCAGGACCACCGTTTACACCACCAACAGAACCTACTCCCGAACCCGATCCAGAAGAATCCTCATCTGAAACTTTACTAGGAATGGATGGAGAATGGCTCAGAAATGTATTGATCAAGGATAATAGTAAGAATGGAATCGATAATGCCAAAAAATGGTCGATTGAGAAGAATTTGCAAGTCGGGGATTTTGTTGCAGGAGATCGATTGACAGGTAGCAGCATTTACCGATTTACAACGATACCAGATGAGCTTAAAGGGATGGAATGGATTCGTTCAGCTGTTAATTCAAGAAGTGCCTCTAATGATGATCTAGTCTCTTTTTACTTAGTGGCAGATACAGACGTATATGTTGCCCATGATTCTCGAATAGGCTCAATACCTGGCTGGCTAACATCTTATGAGGAAACGGGGGAATTTATAGAGGACGACCAACCCGTTAGTTTTAAACTTTATAAAAAACATTATCCTGCTGGTTCGTTTGTTGTAATGGGCAATAATAATAACACCAAGCAAATGAATTATTTTATTGTTCTTAAACCAACAAAATCAGATGAGCGACCCCCTACAATGGCCCCGACTGAATTAGAAGGGGAAATTTTGGATGATGCTACTGCGTCTTTAAAATGGTTTTCTATAAATGATTCAGACACCTATTTAATTTATCGTTCCACTTCAAAGGAGCGGTTGAAGGCGATGGCCACTTCTAAGTCGGCAAACTTTGTCGATAGTTCAGTTGAGCTGGGATACACTTACTATTATAAAGTAGCCGCTCTAAATGCGGCTGGGGAGTCCCCTAGTTCAAATGAGATAGAACTTGCTGTTTACGATCGATCACAGCCTGCTCCAGCCACACCTAAAGAGTTAGAAATTTTAAAAGCAAAAAGTATGTCAGTTGAATTAAGTTGGGAAGCTGTTGAGGATGTTACCGGCTATTCGATATATAGAGCGAACGGGGAACAAGGTACTTATAAAAAAATAGCTCATACGGTGATGGCAGAATATACGGATGAGCAACTTACTCCTGATACAAAGTATTATTATAAAGTATCGGCAACTGGAGTAGGTGGTGAGTCGAAAAAGTCAAATAGTGTCAGTGCTAAAACCGGTCCACCAGTTGTTCTCCCAGATATTCCATCCGGGTTAACGGCAGGAAAAATCTCCACTACAACTTTTGAAATATTCTGGGAAGAGGTCGGCATGGCAGAAAGTTATAATATCTACAGAAAGGCAAATGAAGAAAAAAACTTTTCGTTGATTGCCAATACAAGTTCAACTAGTTACGTAGATAAAAGTGTTAGTAACAATCAATCTGGATACATTTACAAAATTTCAGCCTTAAACGAAATAGGCGAAACAGACCATTCGAAGGAGTTAGTGATTGCTATGCCGCTACCCCAAGTCCCGATAGAATTAAAAGTTGGATTAGTCGGAGAAACATTTGTCGGACTAATTTGGACATCAGGTGGTGGGGGAAATCAATTTAATATTTATCGAGAAGCAAACGGTAAAGTAGAAAATGTTGGCTATGCAAAAGTTGAGACTTTTTACGATCGAACGGTTGAGCCAGGGGTTGAGTATACCTATTATCTTAAAGCAGAAAATGCGAGGGGAGAATCGGAGGCATCCAATAAGGTAACGATCACCCCAAAGCAAGTTAACACTGCCAGTATGAGAGCTTTCGTGGAACAGTTCAAAGAAACGGGAGAATGGAATGATGAGAAATCAACTCATGCCCTCACCCTTCATTTATCTGCAGTTGAAATTTATGAAAAACAAAATAAAAAGGAAAAGGTTGTAAAACATATGGAGAGTTTCAAGCAATTGGCAAAAAAGCATAAGGATGGCCAAGTACTTCCTATTCATCTATATAACATTCTCAAGTCATATGCAAATGCCATGATTAGTAAATGGAAAGCTGAGTAAAAATTTCTTATCTCCTTGCTCGACTAATGGGAAAATTAAGAAAACAACTAAGGATTCTATAATTAGGCATGTAGTATACTATAAAAAAGAGGGGGGAATACATGCCTAATTTATTTCAAAAATGGTTTAAATACAACTTACTGAAAAGTCAGATGGGCCTCATATTATTTTTAACGATCACGATTTTTCTTATTATTCTAATCGTCAGTATTACATCGTATATTACATCTAAATCTGTTCTTCAAGAACAACTAAATGATCCTCAACAACAAATGTTACAGATCAGTATGAATTTTATTGATGAAGTAATCAATGAAAGTAACAGGATTGCAACGGAAGTCGCATTAGATGGCCATGTCTACGAATTCCTTACAAGTAATGAGCAGAACTCTTATGAGACGATTACAAGCATTTATAAAATGTTATCCTCTTCGATAAACAACTCTTCCAATATTAAGAGTATCTATGTATACGATATGAATAATGGGAGTTTTGTAACGATCCCCCATGGCTATAGTGCAACGAAAAAGACTTTTGTGGATTCTGAATGGATCGATGTAGCTGATGAATTGAAAGATAAGATGATGATTGTGAAAAAAAGAGAGGTACCAGAAGGGGCTAAAAGTAGTGGATCAGAAATTACCTTATTTCGAAAAATTTTGATCCATGGTGAATTTAAAGGCTTAGTCGCTGTTAATTTAAAGCAAGAAAAATTATTCGCTAAAATCAATCCACCGCAGCTAACGGGTTTGGAAAGTACCCGCTTTATTCTCGATGAACAAAATGAAATTCTTTATTCCGTATCAAATTATTCAGTTGATCAGCAGAGCCTTGAGAATAGTATTACCAATCTTAAAAAGGAAAGATTAGGAGAATTTATTTTTAAAGATGAAACTCTATTGGCCAGTCAAGTGCAATCTCCGGTTACAGGTTGGCAGTATGTTTCGCTTGTTACCCAGGAAAGTATCCTAGAGAAGTCTTGGAAGGTTGGTCATATTGTATTTTTAGTATCATTCATTGCTCTTTTTATTGGAATGATTGCTGTGCTTTATATAAATATAAAGGTCTTCCGGCCAGTTTTTCGCATGAAACAGTTATTTATAAGGAAGGAGCGCGATATTTCGAAACAAGGTTTAAACGAATTAGAGATTGTAGCTGGTCAATTAATCCATGATCATGCTCATTTAGCTAAAACCTTAAATACGATCAAACTTGAGGCATCTTCAAAATTTCTTCTTGATATTTATCAAGGAGAAGTAAAATCAAGCGAGGAAATAAAAGAAAAGTGGAATGATTATTTCAGAGACTGGCATAATCATCGTTTAGTTGTGGCGATTATTTCTATTGATAATTATCCGTTATGGTTAAAGAAATTTCCGAGTACAGATCATTCTCTATTAAAATTTGCCTTGCAAAATATTATTTCAGAAATTCTTACAGAACAATTCTATAATAAATGTGTGGATTTTGGTCAAGGGAAAATGGCTGTCTTATTCCAATATGATGGACCACCGGATAATCTAGTAAATAGTTTTATGAAAGCGGTATCTACCACTGAACGGTTATTAGGTTTTAGTGTATCTGTGGGGATTAGTCATTCGAAGCAAAAAGTAGAAGACATTAAAGAGGCTGTTTTAGAAGCGGAGTTAGCGCTTGGATATCGACTCTATAAAGGATATGGAAGTGTTATCGATAGTCATAAATGCAATGTGAAGAGCCCTCATCTAACAATTAAAATGGAACCTATGTTAGCACAATTGGCTGAAGCAATTATTGGAGGCGATGAAACTCAGGGAGAGAAGATTGTGGAAGAAATGATTCAAGAATTTCGCAATAAGCAATACTTCCCAACGAGTGTTCAAGCTAAATTAAACGATATAATGGCTGTCATTTGGGGTAAAAAGCAAACAGAAATTCAAGCCGAATCCACTAGAACAGTACTAGATCATGTAGCTACTAGTTATTTAGATGATATCAGGGCTTTTTTAAAGGAAGAGGTTAGACAAGAAAGCCAAAAGTGGAAAAAGCAAGCAGAAAACAAAGAGAGTATTCTGTGCGAGAAGATGATTACCTATATGGAAAACCACTTAGCTGAAGCGATCGGAATTACAGAAATTGCTGAATCGATTGGGATAAGTGTTAGCTTGGCAAGCCAAATTTTTAAAGAGAAAATGGACGATACGATTTATGGTTATTTAACTAGATTAAGAATTGAGAAGGCTGAGGAATTATTGTTGAATACAGATAAAAAAGTCGGCACCATTGCTTTTGATGTGGGATATCAACATGAGAATAGCTTTATTCGCGTCTTTCGCAAATATAAAAATACGACACCTGGTAAATACCGTGAAATGTTAAGAAATAAAAAGCGACCTTTAGCTGAATGAGCTTAATTATAAATAAAGGGGTGTAATTATGGATAGAAAATGTTTAGTTGAACGACATAATCCGAACATTAATAAGATCGAGCCACTTGCACCATTATCGGTTGGCAATGGGGAGTTTGGTTTTAGTTTTGATTTTACAGGGTTGCAGACGTATCCAGAGGCATATGAAAGTCCACTTGGAACGCAATCCAATTGGGGCTGGCATTATACAGGGGGGAAAGACTTATATACTGAAGAGGATATCCGTTACCAAAGTTTTGCTACATATGGGAGGCAGGTACAATATCCGATGAAGCCAGAGGATCGTGAAGAAGCTTATCATTGGTTAAGACAAAATCCTCATCGCCTACAGCTAGGAAGAATCGCATTTCGGTTTTTAACTGAAGATCATCAGGAAATTCCCGTTGAGAATATTGAGCATATCCATCAAGAGCATCATTTATGGACAGGGATTGTGGAAAGTCAATATACCGTTGATGGGGTGCCTGTTAAGGTATATACAGCTTGTCATCCTGATGAAGATATTATTAGTCTAAAAATAATATCCTCCTTATTAAAATATCAGAGAATTCAAGTGAGACTTTTATTCCCTGCTCCTGATGTTACGGACAATGCATGGGCGAAAGCCACTTTTCCCGATTGGGAGGCAGATGATCGACATCATACCGAGATTGTCGAAAAGGATGAACAATCTGTTCTCTTAAAAAGAGTTCTTGATGATGATTCCTATCAAGTGTCTTGGCACTGGGAACAAGGAAACTGGAAGCAAACCGATCGACATGAATTTACCTTATCTTCGGACGGAGTGTCTCCCGAACTATCTTTTACCATATCATTCGCTTCTGAAGATCCTGCTTATGTAGAGAGAAAGGCTGTCTTTTCAGCAAGTCAAAAACACTGGGCAGATTTTTGGCAAACAGGTGGAGCGATTGATTTTTCAGGGAGCACTGACCCAAGGGCAGTTGAATTAGAGAGAAGGATAGTTCTTTCACAATACTTATGTGCGATTCACAGTGGAGGAGCATTGCCACCGCAAGAGACAGGGTATATGTATAACAGTTGGTTTGGAAAATTCCATTTAGAAATGCATTGGTGGCATGCCGCTCATTTTCCATTATGGGGACGCGCTCATATTCTTGAGAAGAGTTTAGCTTGGTATAATACAATCCTTCCATTGGCAAAGGATTTAGCAACAAGTCAAGGATATGAGGGCGCAAGATGGCCGAAAATGGTGGGAATTGATGGTAAACAAAGTCCTTCTCCAGTCGCTCCAGGATTGATCTGGCAACAACCGCATCCAATTGCACTAGCAGAATTGCTTTATGAGGCTAATCCAACGGAGGAATTGTTGGAAAAATATAAGGAGATGGTTTTTACATCAGCGGATTTCATGGCTTCTTATGCACAATGGGATGAAGAAAAAGGCGCCTATGTACTTGGCCCCCCACTAATCCCTGCTCAAGAATGTCACCGAATGGAAGAAAGTATGAATCCGCCGTATGAATTAGAGTATTGGAAATATGGATTAGACATTGCAATAAAATGGGCAGAAAGATTAACTGTAAAGGCGAATCCTGCGTGGACGAAAGTAGCCCAATTGATTTCCACGCCACCTGTTAAAGAAGGAGTCTATCTTGCGCATGAGAATTGTGAACAGACCTATACTGAGAAAAATCATGATCATCCATCTATGGTAGGGGCTTTGGGCATTTTATCGGGAACATTAATAGATAATGAAATGATGAGAAATACACTCATAAAAGTTTATAAAGAGTGGGATTGGGAAAGTGCTTGGGGCTGGGATTTTCCGATGTGTGCGATGACAGCCGCTCGATTGGGAGAAAAGAAATTAGCTGTAGATTTTTTATTAATGGAAGCGACTAAAAATACTTATTTAGCGAATGGTCATAACTATCAACGCCCAGGCTTAACAGCTTATTTACCGGGAAATGGCGGCTTATTGACAGCGGTAGCGATGATGGCATGTGGTTGGAAAGCTGCACCAAATGCGCATGGCCCAGGTTTTCCAAATGATGGGGAGTGGAAAATAAAGCACGAAGGTCTCCATGCTTGGTTATAGAAAAAACGGTAAAAATATAGATGCTGTTGTTGTTAGGACAGCAGATCCAAAGACAAATAAAGCAAGTTTTACCCTAAAAACAAGCATGAGAGAATGCTCACAACTAAGCATGGCAAAAGATATAGCAGGTCCCTTGTCCATAAGGCGGTGTGAGCGAAGCCACTTCAGTTTCATAAATGAAGTGTACTTCCCATTTATTTACTCATGAGTGATGAATAGATATTCTTTGGCGTAGTTCCGCCCCCTTTTCCACTGAAAAAAATATTATGTAAGTAATTTCTATTGATATCTCTTTCGAAAAAGAGTAATATACATTTAAAGGCTACATTGTTCGTACCTTTAATTAAGTTTTTCACCTAGTTAGAATTTAGGGAGTTTTACATTGAAACTGAAATGACAAATCTCTGTCTATAAGACATGGAGGACAAGCAGGAAGGTTTCTGCAAACACCCACTTAGTCAAGTGGTGTATAAAACTTCTTTAAGTTAGATACGGCAAATGTGGCTTTTAAAATGGCCTATGATCCAGCTTCAATTTGAAGCTGGTTTTTCATTATTAACAAGCTAGCTTCTTTCGGGTGATTATATTATAGAATACATATGCAAGTATGTTGATAAAAAATATAACTTGTTCATTTATCTCGTTTATGTTACATTTATGTTAACGTTTTATGTTCGTTTTAGGGAGGGAATTTGGTGCACACACTGCTCATTGTTTTATTATTGATTGATTCTATCGCACTTATAGGTGTTGTTTTACTTCAATCTGGAAAGAGTGCTGGACTCTCTGGAGCTATTTCTGGAGGCGCTGAGCAATTATTTGGAAAGCAAAAAGCGCGAGGAATGGATTTGATACTTCAACGTACGACGGTAATCCTTTCAGTTTTGTTTTTTATATTTGCTATTGCCGTGGTTATGTTTGAATAAATACTTGAATTCGAAACCTGGTCAATATTGGCCAGGTTTTTTATTTTTTTGGCTATTTTAGTTCGATAAGTTCTACCACTTAGTTATAGAGAAATTAGCAGAATAACGATCATTTTTCTGGATTGTTCGCTCGATCTTTGTTTAAACTAAACTAAGAGGTCCACCGGATAGATATAAAGAAATGGAGTTTTGAAAAATGAAGATTAAAGCACCACAGCCATTTACATTTAAAGCAGGTAAGAGAGCTGTCTTATTATTACATGGATTTACAGGAAATAGTGCGGATGTTCGGATGCTAGCACGTTTTCTTGAAAAGAAAGGTTATACAAGTCATGCACCTATCTATAAAGGACATGGTGTTCCGCCCGAAGAGTTGCTTCATACAGGTCCAGAGGATTGGTGGCAGGACGTGATGAATGGTTACCAACACTTAAAAGATTTGGGACATGAGGAAATCGCTGTTGCCGGACTTTCGCTTGGTGGTGTTTTTTCTTTGAAACTGGGATACACTGTACCTGTAAAGGGAATAATTCCCATGTGTGCCCCCGTATTTTTTAAAACAGAGGAAGCAATGTATGACGGAGTTGTACAGTATGCAAAAGAATATAAACAATTTGAAGGAAAATCAGCGGAACAAATTGAACAAGAAATGATTGAATTTAAAAAAACACCCATGAACACTTTAAAAGCTTTACAGGAATTGATTGCGGATGTTCGAGGATCTGTAGATATGATTTATAATCCCATGTTTGTCGTACAAGCAAGAAATGACCAAATGATTAATCCAGAAAGTGCCAATATCATTTACGATGAGGTGGAATCATCCCAGAAAGATATTAAATGGTATGAAAAATCTGGACATGTGATTACTTTAGGTCCGGAAAAGGAAATCCTTCATGAGGATATTTATCAATTTCTCGAAAGCTTAGATTGGACGGAGTAGGTGACCAAGGAGGGCTTGGAAATGGATGAGAATAGACAGATTTTTATAGATAAAGTATTAGATTATCTGCAGGAAAAAGCAAAACCGCTCACTGTTAGTGAGATCGAAGAGGATTTACAAGTTACAGAGGCTGAAGATTTTAAAAGTCTTGTAAAGGCCCTTGTTTATATGGAAGAGCAAGGTATGGTAGTGAGAACAAGAAGTAATCGCTATGGTTTACCAGAAAAGATGAATTTGATGCGGGGAACTTTGTCAGGGCATTCGAAAGGTTTTGCTTTTTTAGTTCCAGATGATAAAAGCCTTGATGATGTCTTCATTCCACCTCATGAGAAGAATGGTGCTATGCATGGGGATCATGTTTTGGTCCGGATTGCAAACGAAAGCAAAGGAACACGACGGGAAGGTACAGTCGTTCGAATTTTAAAACGTGGTTCTGAAAAAGTTGTCGGAACATACTCTGAATCTAAATATTTTGGCTTTGTGATTCCCGATGATAAAAAGATTGCCGACGATATTTTTATTCCAAAAAATAAGAGCATGGGGGCGATCGATGGTCATAAGGTTGTTGTCCATATTACAACATTCCCTGAAGATCGGAAAAATGCTGAAGGAGAAATCACTGAAATTCTTGGGCATAAAAATGATCCGGGTATTGATATCTTATCGATTATCCACCAGCATGAACTCCCGCTGGCTTTCCCAGAAGAGGTCATGGAACAAGCTAACCAAATACCGGATGTTGTTGATGAAGAGGATATTCCCAATCGGCGCGATTTACGGGATCAAGCGATTGTGACAATTGATGGAGCAGATGCTAAGGATTTAGATGATGCAGTCACCTTAACCCGTTTAGAAAATGGTCATTATAAATTAGGTGTGCATATTGCTGATGTGAGTTACTATGTTCGTGAGGGAGACGCGATTGATCGGGAAGCTTATGAGCGCGGTACAAGTGTTTATTTAGTAGATCGTGTGATTCCAATGATTCCCCATCGTTTATCTAATGGTATTTGTTCACTAAATCCACAAGTCGACCGCTTTACAATCTCTTGTGAAATGGAAATTGATGGTCAGGGGGAAGTAGTGAGCCATGAGATCTTTCCCGGATTAATTAAGACGACAGAGCGAATGACCTACGAAGCTGTGAACCGTATTTTAATCGAGAAAGATGAAGAATTACGGGAGAAATATGAACCCCTTGTCCCGATGTTTGAGTTGATGGAAGAGCTTCAAGGTGTTTTACAAAAGAAACGAATGAAGCGCGGAGCCATTGATTTTGATTTTAAAGAGGCTAAGGTTTTAGTGGATGAGGATGGAAAACCGACTGATGTAGTGATACGTGAACGATCGATTGGAGAACGGATCATTGAAGAATTTATGTTAATTGCTAATGAAACAGTGGCAGAGCGTTTCCATTGGATGGATGTTCCATTTATTTATCGGATTCATGAAGATCCAAAAGAAGATAAACTGCAAAGATTCTTTGAGTTTATTACAAATTTTGGATTGATTGTCCGTGGAACGGCAAATTCTGTACACCCACGTGCTCTTCAAGAAATCATTGAGACAGTTAAAGGGAAACCAGAAGAAATGGTGATTTCCACAGTTATGCTACGCTCGATGCAACAAGCGAAATATGATCCAGAAAGCATTGGCCATTTCGGTTTATCAACGAAGTTCTACACTCATTTTACATCGCCTATCCGCCGTTATCCTGATTTAATCGTTCACCGTTTGATCCGAACGTATTTATTTGAAGGAAAATTGGATGAGCAAACACGAGAAAAATGGAATGCAGAGCTTTCAGATATTGCGGATCATACATCTAAGAGAGAACGTCGTGCCGTTGAGGCGGAACGAGATACAGATGAAATGAAAAAAGCAGAATATATGGAAGACAAGATTGGGGAAGAATTTGATGGAATTATTAGTTCCATTACCAACTTCGGTTTATTTGTCGAGTTGCCTAATACAATTGAAGGTCTTGTTCATGTAAGTTATATGACAGATGATTACTATCATTATGATGAACGACATTTAGCCATGATAGGGGAAAGAACAGGAAGTGTCTACCGCATTGGTGATGAGATTACTGTCCGGGTAATCAAAGTTAATAAAGATGAACATGATATTGATTTTGAAATTGTGGGAATGAAACAGAGGCGACCTAAGCAGGATGGTGAAACAAAACCACAAATCCTTAAATTGAAAAAGGGAAATAAATCTAAGGGGCCACAGGGAAGCCAATCTGATGAAGAATGGTCTACAAGACCGCCACGGAAAAAGAAGAAAAAAGCTTATCGTAATAAAAGCAAAAAAGCAGGCAAGAAGAGTCGATAGCGATGTAGGGGGAGTGACTTCTACCCTTTTTCTTCTTCGTGTATAATAAAGAAACAAATACACACATTCTAAAGGGGGGGAGATAATGCCTAAAGGGGAAGGAAAACTAATTGCGCAAAATAAAAAGGCGCGCCATGATTATTTTATTGAGGAAACTTACGAAGCTGGAATGGTTTTACAGGGGACAGAAATTAAATCCATTCGGGCTGGGAGGGTCAATTTAAAAGACTCCTTTGCACGGATTCATAATGGTGAATTATTCTTACATAATGTCCATATTAGTCCATATGAACAAGGGAATCGCTATAATCATGACCCTTTGCGTACAAGAAAATTATTATTGCATCGTAAAGAAATCAGTAAATTAATTGGAGAGTCAAAAGAACAAGGCTACTCGATCATCCCGCTAAAAATTTATATAAAAAATGGCTATGCAAAAGTATTAATTGGACTCGCCAAAGGGAAAAAGAAATATGATAAACGCGAAGATTTAAAACGAAAAGAAGCGAAACGAGATATCGAAAGGGCTTTTCGCGAACGGCAAAAAATGTAATGATAAGCCCATAAATGTGCAAGATGTGTAAATAGGGAGGATAAGGATTTCTCCCTTCCCTCTCAACCTTGATGGGAAAATTAAAGTTTTTTTAGTGATGAAAAAGTTGGACAGCGCATAAACTAATGCTGGACAACTTTTTTTGTTGAATCTATCTCTTAAGTTACAATTATGCAAACTTCAGCCAATAGCGGCTTAATGCATTTATGGAGAATAAAACAAAAATATGGAGTAGTTTGAAAATAATGGTAAAATAAGATTAGCATTAACTGACAAGGGAGGCTATTTATCTATGAAATTATCCATTGGGGGATATTCATTTAGAAATACGATGTATGAAGGGAAAATGGATATTTTCGGATATTTGGAAGCGGTTAAATATCGATATGGTTTGGATACAGTTGATTTTTGGAATGGGCAGTTTGCCAATCGTAGTTTTGAGGTTCCCGAGGAAGAGTATATAAAAAAGGTTCGTGAAGCATTAGATGAGAGAGAAATGACTTTAGCAAATTATGCAATTGATGGGGCACATATATGGGATCCAGATCAAGCAAAACGCGAAATTCTTTATCAAAATGCCCTGAAACATTTAAAAGTCGGTGAAATACTTGGAGCTAAAACAATTCGGATTGATACAGGGGGACATTTCGGCTCACATCCAGATTTTGCAATGGGGATGGAAGAAGAGCAATTTGAATATATTGTAAAACGCTACAAGGAATTCTGTGATCGGGCAGCTAATCTAGGTTATAAGATTGGCCCAGAAAATCATACAGGTCCTTCATTAAGTCCGAAAAACTTAAAGAAAATCGCTGAAGCTGTTCATCATCCAAATTTTGGCATTTTATTACATATTGGGCGCTGGCAAGAGGATGAGAGTATTGGAGATGAAATGATTGCTCCATGGGTTTGTCATACACATTTTGATGCGAGAACAGCTACAGCCGAAAATGGAGAAAGTATAATTAGGATGTTAAAAGATTGTGGATATGATGGATATTGGAGTGTTGAACATAATGCAGAGAAACATCAATATATCGAAATCGAATGGTTATTAGGTGCAGTGAAACGATTGATTAAAAAAACGGAAGAGTAGCATGAAGCATAATGGAAAATGGAGGGGGACTATGCGGGAGATTCGAATTGGCATCATCGGAGTAGGGCAAATTGGTAAAAGACATTTGGCGTTATATGAGGCGATAGAAGATGTAGAGGTCGTTGCAATATGTGACCAAAATGAGCAAGAAGCAAGAAGAGTTGCCGCTAAATATAAAATTAAACATGTGTATACAGACTTCCGCGATCTATTAGCAAGAGATGATATTGAAGCTGTGGATGTTTGCCTGCATAATAATTTTCATGCACCGATTTCGATCGCTGCATTAAAGGCTGGTAAGCATGTTTACTGTGAAAAGCCGATCGCTGGCACTTATTTTGATGGAAATGCAATGGTAGAAACAGCAAAAGAAACCGGAAAAATGTTGCATATTCAATTGGGAACGCTTTATCAAAAAGAAACAAAGGCAGCGAAAGCTTTAATTGATGATGGAAAACTAGGAAAACTTTATCATGCACGTTCTAATGGTTTTCGAAGAAGAGGACGACCATTTGTGGATGGGTATGGGACTAAGTTTTTTACGAATAAAGCAACGGCAACTGGTGGGGCGCTAATTGATATGGGCGTGTACCATATTGCACAAATGTTATATTTGTTAGATAGCCCGATACCGACTAGAATTTCCGGGAAGGTTTATCAAGAAATGGAAATGGATCCAGTGAGAAGAGCGGAAAGTCAATTTGATGTGGAGGAATTAGCGCTAGGGTTCGTGAAATTTGCAGATGGGTTAACCCTTGATATAAGGGAAGCATGGTCAGCTCATATGGGGGATTTTGAAGCATCTAGTGTTTTAGGTTCTTTAGGTGGTATTCGTTTGCCTTCCATGAGAGCTGGAGGAGAAGCAACACCATTTAGTTTTTTCTCGACAGTAAGCGATCTTGATTTGAATAGTACTGTTGACCTTAACGCGATGGATATTCGCCGCCATCGTCTAAGAGAAAATGAAGATGCCTATGATTCATCGCAGCAGCATTGGATCGCAGCACTGCAGGGAAGAGTAAAGCTTTTACCAACGGCAAATATTGCCTTGCAAACAATGTTAATAAGTGAAGCCATTTATCTATCAGATCGACGAGGGGAAGAAGTTTCCGCAGCAGAAGTAATGGAAAAATCAATGTCGACCGCTATTTCATTATAAGATAAGCTGGTAGCTTCTCTTTAAGGGGCTACTGGCTGCAAAATAATTCCAATTTGGAAAGGAACATTTGCTTGGCTCATGTAAATGTAGTAAACAAAAGTACTCTAAATCATGTTAAACTGTTTAATTTTTTTCTTTACGGTTCTATTTCAATTTTACTTTCTTTTTTTCCACTTTATTTTCAAAGTGCAGGGTTTAATAAAATGGCCATTGGCATGCTTATGGCCGGTGGACCGTTCGTTTCAATCTTTGCCAATCCTTTCTGGGGATATTGGAGTGATCGCCTACAGAATATTCGCCGTATTTTAGTGATTATGCTGATAGGTAACTTAATTATAGTGCAATTTGTTTTTCAATTTGATTCAATGGTATGGGCGTTTATTGCAATGCTTTGTTTTTTTCTTTTCCAAACTCCATTATTTTCACAAAGCAATAGTTTGATCTTGAACACAATTGAAGGGACAAGCTATAAATTTGGCTCGTTTCGACTATGGGGCTCCCTAGGCTGGGCACTATTGGCTGTTGCAGTTAGTCCATTAATTGATTGGATTGGGATTGATAATCTTTGGATCGTTTATAGTGCCATGTTGTTTCTAACGATTTTGTTTACGATTAAGCTGCCAACTGGAAAAGTAGAAGGGACAAAGAAAATAGCAAAAGGCGGATATGGACAAGCTTTATTTGGAAATAAATACTTTCTAGTGTTTGTTTTATTAGGGGTTTTGATTTCAGTGCCAAATTCGATGAATCAAACTTTCAATTCTTTATATATTGACCAATTAGGAGGATCTGTTGTTCTAATTGGTTGGGCCGCCTTTTTGACCGCTATTTTTGAAGTGCCTGTATTTCTATTGTTTGATCGCTATTTAAAACGAAATATCCCAGTTATGATTGGCTGTTTGATTGTTGTCAGTTTATTATTTGTGTTTCGCTGGTACCTTATGTCGATTGCGGTATCACCAGTGCAAATTATCTTTATTCAAATGCTTCATAGTATTAGTTTTGGTGGTTATTATTACATAGGAACGACATTAACGGCTGAATTGATCCCTGTTGAATTACGGGCAAGTGGACAAGCCGTCTATGCCCTTACATGGGGAGGCATTTCAGGGATTATTGCCGGATTTTTTGGTGGCTGGTTGTTTGGAACATTTGGGCCGCAAATGATGTATCAAGTAAGCACAGGGATCGCAATGTTCGGTGCTGTTGGTTTCAGTCTTTTGTGGATGTGGATCCGAAAAGACGCGAAATACAAAGTGAAAGCTGATTCTGAGGGAGTAGATCTATAAAGGATTATATGTTTGTCAATTTGTGGTTCATTAGCTAATATCGCTATAAGGTGAAATAGCATGATTGTCAATCGATTCAATCGTGACATTACGATTGACTATTTTGAAGAAAATGAAGTAACTGAAACAAATACTTATAAACATCCTGAGATTGTCCAATCCTTTCTTTTCGATCATGTAACATTTGAGCTTGAGCAGATCTTTAAGTGAGCTGATTCGTAGGCAGCAAATATTGGCAATCGTGAATCCTTGATGTTTTGTGTTGATGTGTTATAATAAGAAACGTAAGCAATTGGCTTTATCTATTTCGAGTTCCCGCTTGGATTGGAGCCGGAGATTATCTCCTCATTCCATATTATAATGGGGACGTTACGGATTCGACAGGGATAGTTTGAGCTTAGGTTGCGAGTCGAGGGGATCGGCCTCGTCAAAACGTCAACGCCAATAATAACTGGCAAAGAAAACAATAACTTCGCACTAGCTGCCTAATTAAGGCCTAATGCGGTTCCTCCCTCCATCGCCCATGTGGTAGGGTAAGGGACTCACTCTTAGTGGGATACGCCGGAAGCTCTCCGCCTGGGGGCCAAGGAAGAGATGAATCAGGCTAGCACTTTGGAAGCCTGTCGATAGGCTGAAGAAGTTGCGAAACAATAATATATCGACTACACTCGTAGACGCTTAAGTGGCGATATTTCTGGACGAGGGTTCGACTCCCTCCGTCTCCACCAAATACATATTTTGGTGGTTTTTTTTATATTTTTATAAGAATCTAAGCATAAAATTTCCGTTTGGAAACTTTATGCTTTATTTTTTGCTCTAAATCAAGTGTCAGAGATCTTAGACACTTTGAAAAAACGTAGACATCGATTTTCATCCTTGAATTAACATGAAGAAACCAAAGATGGAGATTGCTTGCAAATGACCTCAATAAACAAATCCTGATAAATAGCAGTAAACAAAGCTAAGTAGACTATTAATAAACTAACTTTTCAAAAGTTCAGTGATTAAAAGACAGTTAAAGGTCATAAAAAGACATTTAAAAGACTTGTCTTCTAGAAGTTCCTCCAGTAAATTAATAACACAGAGAAATTGTGGTAAGAATAGAGAAGCTATTTTTGAAGATATCAGAACCTTGTGTTAATTTAGTTAAATGGAGCGAGATATGAACTAGATATTTTAAATTGACTTTGTTGTTACAGCATGAATGTTATTGGGATTTCTTTGTTCTCAAACCGAATTTGTTATTTGATGAACAGAAGGAAAAACGTTAAGGGGTTTATATTACTCAGATTGTTTAATTCCGAAGAATATTCTAAGTTTCAAATAGGGATTAGAAATGTTTACAGAAATCGATTACTTTTAAGGTGAGGAAGAAATGAAAAAACAGACAACCATTTATGATATAGCTAGAAAAGCAAAAACTTCGACAGCTACGGTTTCACGTGTTTTAAGCAATAGTAACTATCCAGTTAGTAACGAGTTAAAAGAGAGAATAAAGGAAGTAGCAAAGGAATTAAATTATATACCTAATATGATTGGCAGACAATTGAAAACAAATAATAGCATGACTATAGGTGTAATCATCCCCTCGATTACTAATCCTTTTTATTCTTCCATTGTTTTAGGAATTGAAGATATTGCTAGGAGTAGAGGTTATCATGTGCTTTTATGTAACTCTCATCGCAGCTCAGAACTGGAAGAGGAATATTTAAAAACACTATTTGAAAAACAGGTAAGGGGGTTAATTGTTTCATCCATTTCTTCTAATAAAGAATTGGTTGAAGCTTTAGTTCAAAAAGGGCTAAATGTTGTAGCATTTGACCAAACAATTGAGGGATTGGAAAGTAGTCAAATTCAATTTGATTTTAGAAAAGGGGGTTTTTTGGCAACAGAGCATTTAATAGAAAAAGGCCATAGAAAAATTGCGTTTATAAGTTCCCCATTAACCAGGCCAAGTCGACTTAGTATATATGAAGGTTACCAGCAGGCGTTGGAAAAATACGAAATTGAAGTCGAAAGGGAATGGATTCAAATTGCTTCAAGGGAAGAGGAAATATCTGAAAGAAACTATGAGTTTAAAAATGGTATTGACCTAACTAAAAAATTATTACAATGTTCTGATTTACCGACAGCTATATTTGTTTGTAATGATATGACTGCATTTGGCGTGATGAATGAATTAGCTAACCAAGGGATAAAGGTTCCTCAGCAAATGTCTGTTATCGGCTTTGATAACATTGAATTTTCCCAGATGATGACACCTCCTTTAACAACAATCCAACAACCAGATTATGAGATGGGAAGGATGGCATGTAATCTTCTACTGGATCAATTAGATGGAGAAGAAACTAAACAAGTGGATATTATCTTACAACCGAAAGTGATCGAGCGTCAATCTACAAAAGTTTTAGATAAAGTATTTCTTTTCAAATAACTAAATCAACATAATACCCGCCTTTTTAGTAATCGATTACTATTAAAATATATAGTAATCGATTACTAAGCTCATAGTAGGTTAGTTCAATTGAAAGCGTTTTCTGTCGAAAGTTAAATTTTTATAATTATAAAAGGAGGTAGAGGTTTATGAAGGGCTTAGGCACTGTAGAAACAAATAAGCTGGCTGTGAAGGCAAAAGTCAAAGTGAAAAAGCGAAAATCTTTTATGAAAAAGCTAAATGATAGTAAATATTTATTAATTCTCTTTGCGCCTTGCTTACTTTACTACTTAATTTTCCATTATGCACCGATGTTCGGGATTATTATTTCATTTAAAGATTATAACCTATTTACTGGTGTGTGGAATAGTGAATGGGTTGGACTAAAATATTTCAAGATGTTTTTTGAGAGTCCGGATTTTTTCGTTTTATTACGCAACACTTTTTTATTAGGGCTTTATAAATTTATTTTTGGATTCCCCATTCCAATTATCTTTGCTCTTTTATTGAATGAAGTGAAAAATATGTTTTTTAAACGCTTTGTCCAAACCGTTAGCTACTTACCTCATTTTATCTCCAATGTTGTTGTTGCAAGTATGATTGTTGTTTTTCTTTCTGCGGATGGAGTAGTCAATCGAATGATCTCTCATTTAGGGATCGATTCAATCAATTGGATGATTACCCCTGAATTATTTCGTACCATTTTTGTCTCATCGGAAATTTGGCAGCATATGGGCTGGGAAACGATTATTTTTTTAGCTGCATTAACAGGGATTAACCCTCAATTATATGAGGCAGCTGAAATAGATGGTGCAGGTAGATTTGCAAAATTAAGGTATATTACGATTCCTGGGATATTACCTGCGATTTTCATAGTGGGAATTTTAAATATTGGTCAAGTATTAGAAATAGGGTTTGAAAAGGTCTTTTTACTTTACAACCCGGTTACCTATGAGACGGCAGATATTATTTCTACCTACGTTTATCGTGTTGGATTAGTTCATGGGAATTACAGCTATGCTACAGCAATCGGTTTATTTCTAGGTGTTATAAGTTTTATTTTCTTATTTGCTGCCAATTATTTTTCAAAGAAATCTGGCCAAGAAAGTCTCTGGTAAGGAGGGGTTATAAATGAAAAGTAGAAGAAAAATCACGACGTTTACCATAGTGAATGTCATTATTTTATTAGGAGTTGCCTTGGTTACAATTTATCCATTCCTTCATATGATTGCTGTCTCATTAAGTGGAGATGTTCATGTTATGAGAGGAGATGTTAATTTAATCCCAAAGGATTTAACATTAAAAAACTATGTACATGTCTTAAGTGACTCCAGAATTGGTACAGGATACTTAAATACGCTTATTTATGTAACGTTAGGAACAGTCATATCGTTAATTATTACGGCAATGGGAGCCTATGCATTATCAAAGAAAAGAATGATTTTTCGTAAGGGTTTTATGCTTATGATTGTCTTTACCATTTTATTTAGCGGTGGAATGATTCCAACTTTTCTTATCGTTAAAAATTTAGGTTTAATGGATACGGTTTGGGCGATGGTACTGCCAGGAGCCGTATCTACCTGGAATCTAATTATTATGAGAACCTTCTTTTCGGCCACAATACCGAGTGAACTAGAGGAATCCGCTAAAATCGATGGGTTAAATGATATCGGGATCTTTATTCGGATTGTTTTACCATTATCTAAGCCAGTGTTAGCAACAATTGGTTTGTTTTATGCAGTGGGCATTTGGAATAACTTTATGCTGCCACTTTTATACCTAAGGGATAATGCCCTTTATCCATTGCAAATCATCCTGAGAAATATGGTGCTTGTGGAAGAAATGGCTTCAGTGTCAGGAACAGATGCAGTGGTGATTCAAGAATCTATTCAATATGCAACGATCCTTGTTTCAACGCTTCCAATCCTTTTATTATATCCATTTCTCCAAAAATACTTTGTTAAAGGAGTGATGATTGGTTCATTAAAAGATTAATAGAGTCATGTTTGGTTTAGATGAAATGATTGGAAGGAAGCATTTGGCATGGTATATGAAAGATGCTTAAGAACAACAGATATTATTAGTTTTTAAAGCAAAGGAAATTGAAAGGGGATTCACGGATGAATAAATTGATTTCTTATTTCGTAATATTGTTGTTTGTGTTCACGATGTTAGTAGCCTGCTCAAGCAATTCATCTGGTGATGCGAATTCGTCCGCAGATAAAACTGCCGATTCTGGAGCTGCTGAAGATAGACCGACGATAAAATTATATACGAATGAACACCCAAGTTGGCCGACAAATGAAGATTGGATCGTATGGGACATCATAGAGGATGAAGTCAATATGGATCTTGAACTGACGATTGCTGCGGAACCTTATGGAGAGTCTTTAAATCTTGTAATAGCTTCTGGGGATTTACCTGATATTATGCGAATGACGAATTATGGAACGCCTAATGAATATGGGGCTGATGGGGCTTTAGTAAATTTATTAGACCATATTGATAAAATGCCTAACTTACAAGCATGGATGGAACAATTTCCAGATGAGGCAAGAAGGGCACTTTCACATGATGGAAAGATGTATGTATCACCTAATACTGGAATTGGGGAAACCAATCGGATGTTGTGGATGTATCGTCAGGATGTTTTCGAGGAACATGGTTTAAAAACACCTAATAACTGGGATGAACTTTACAAAGTTTTACAGGAGTTAAAATCAATCTATCCAGAAAGCTATCCATTCGGTTTCCGTAATGGCACAGACAAATTGGTTAACTTCGCATCTAATTTTGGGACGAATTGGGATTATTATTATGATGAAGCGAAGGATGAATGGCGATATGGGCCAATGGAAGAGAGCTATCGCGGAATGATCGAGTATTTCAATAAGTTTTATCAAGAGAAATTAATACCACCAGATTTCTTATCAACAGATACAGCGGGATGGCAGGAATTGATATCTACTGATACATCATTTATTACACAAGATTATATTGGCAGAATTGATGAATTTAACATTACTAATCGTGAATCCAATCCTGATTATACGATCAAACATATGGCACCACCGGCTGGTTCTCCTGGTGAGGAACAATTAAACTATTCTGCCCATACAAATGATGGCGGATTCTCGGTGGCGGTAAACTCTAAACATATCGATAAAGCGATCGAATTCATTGATTGGACATTTTCCGAAGATGGAAGAGGTAAGTTGAGTTGGGGCATTGAAGGGGAAACTTACACCGAAGAAAATGGTGAAAAGAAGTGGATGAAGGATTATACAAGCCCAGCGGAGCTACGAATTGATACCGGGTTGTCCACATATTCAACTTATTCTTGGTTTGATTATGATGCCCATATGATTTTATTTAGTGATGATGTAAAGCAGGCTTATGAGGAATCTCCTCAATATGATGCACCAATCGTGCCTGTACCATCCTTTACCCCGGAAGAGCAGGAAATCATGGCGATTAAAGGGGAAGCGATTAAAAAGCATCGAGATCAAGAAATTGCTAAATTTATCATTGGTAAACGGGATTTGGGAGAATGGGATGCGTATGTGAAGGAAATAGAAGATTTAGGTGTGCAAGAATTAATAGAAATATATGAAGGGGCTTATAAGAGAATGCAAGAAGTGGAGTTAAACTAGTTACAGCTTAGCCCTCTCTACCTCTTAGAGAGCTAACGAAAGGAGAAAGAAATTACTTGGAATTAAGTTCTTAAGTGGATGGAATATCGAATAAAGATACACAAAAATGAAGCGGATGATGGCGAATCCTGGGGGATTAGCGTGACAGTTGAGGTTCCTACAGGAACATATAGCGACGAGGAAGCTCACCGTCAAAGAACACAGGCTCAATACGCGCTCATCTGGCGACAGGCTCAAAGCGTAACACTCTGTTGCTTCGCCTGCTGCACTTATACTTCCTGTACGTTGCATTGCCTGTGTGGCTTGCACCCTGCTGGCCTCTCGGGAAGCGTCGACCTGAAGCGTAAAATCAACGCTGTTCGGATTTGATGCTAAAATCGGTTCACTGCAAGTGAATTTACATTTTAAAGGAGCTTAACCAATGAAAAAGGTGATTTCTTTTATAATTATGATGGTGTTTGTTCCTGGCCTAATGATAGGTTGCTCAGATGATTCATCTACTACTGAATTGGCTTCAAATAAAGATAGGCCAACGATTACATTTTATACGAATGAACACCCAAGCTGGCCGACTGATGAAGATTGGCTGGTATGGGACTTAATGGAAGATGGCGGTAATATGAATATGGATATTACCATCGCTGCAGAACCTTATAATGAGTCTTTAAATCTTGTAATTGCTTCAGGGGAATTGCCAGACTTAATCGGTATGCCAGATTACGCGACAGGGAATAAATACGGTTCACAAGGAGCTTTAGTCAATTTATTGGATCATATTAAGAACATGCCTAATTTACAAGCTTGGATGGATCAATTTCCAGATGCAGCTAGAGCAGCTCTTTCCCACGATGGAAAAATGTATGTTTCACCTAATATTGGGATTGGGGAAACGAATCGAATGCTTTGGTTGTACCGGAAAGATATTTTTGCTGAGCATGATTTAGAGATACCTAATAATTGGGATGAGCTTCACACCGTTTTACAAGAATTGAAGAAAATCTATCCAGAAAGTTATCCACTCGGTTTCCGTAATGGCACAGACAAGATCCGAAACTTCGCAGCAAACTTTGGAACAGATTGGAATTACTACTATGATAGCAAAAAAGATGAGTGGCGTTACGGACCTCTCGAGGAAAATTATCGTGTCATGCTAGAGTATCTTAATAAGTTTTATCAAGAAGGTTTAATACCTCAAGACTTCTTATCGCTAGATGTAGCGGGATGGCAAGAATTAATGTCTACCAACACATCCTTTATTACACAAGACT
Source organism: Lederbergia galactosidilytica (assembly GCF_017873565.1). Lineage (GTDB taxonomy): Bacteria > Bacillota > Bacilli > Bacillales > Bacillaceae_C > Lederbergia > Lederbergia galactosidilytica. The sequence continues at coordinate 152,044 of NZ_JAGGKH010000001.1, read as the reverse complement.
ATATTTCAAGAATTGATATGTTTAATGTCGCAAACCGTAAAGAAAATGAAGACTATACGTTAGTTAATATGCCACCTCCAGCCGGTTTCTCTGAAGGCCCACAATTAGATTATTCAGCACATACGCAACAAAGAGGATATTCCATTGCAGTAAATTCTGAACATACAGATACAGTTATTCAATTTATTGACTGGACCTTTTCTGAGGAAGGGAAAGATGCTTTAAGCTGGGGAATTGAAGGGGAAACATATGTAGAAGAAGATGGGGAGAAAAAGTGGATTGAAGACTATCCAAGCCCATCAGAACTACGTACAGAGACAGGGATATCCTTATATTCAACCTATTCATGGTTTGATTATGATTCTCATATGGTCCTGTTTAGTGATGAAGTAAAACAAGCGTATAAAGAAAATCCACAATACGATGCACCGATTGTCCCAGTTCCTGCGTTTTCAGAGGAAGAACAAAAGGTCATAGCCATTCAAGGAGAAGCCATTACGAAGCATCGTGATGAAGAAATTGCTAAATTTATCATTGGAAAACGAGATTTAAGTGAATGGGATGCCTATGTGCAAGAAATAGAAGATTTAGGTGTACAAGAATTAATAGACATATATGAAGAGGCTTACAATAGAATGCAAGAAGCAGAGTTAAATTAATTGCAGTAAGGTTAAGATCCCTCTGCTTTCTAGAGGGATCAAGTGATTTTAATCATTAAATAAAGGGTGATGAAAATGAAGAATAAAACAAACTTTGCGATTGTAGGTGCAGGGGTGATCTCGACCTCTCATGCCAGGGCGATTGCGGCACATACTGACGCGAAACTAGTAGCTATTTGTGATATCGATCAAGAACAGGCAGTTAAGTTGGCGAGTGAGTATAATGTCGACCAGACGTATACAGACTATGAAAAGATGTTTGCAGATGTAGACATTGATATCGTATCTGTCTGTGTGCCAAGTGGAATGCATGCAGATGTGACTATTGCAGCTGCAAAGGCTGGGATTCATGTATTATGCGAGAAACCGCTGGATATAACTCGAGAAAAAATGACGAAAATGATTGAAGCTTGTAAAAATTTTAACGTAAAATTAGGGGCTGTTTATCAAAGAAGAACGTTAGAGGCAGCTATTAAAACTAAGAAAGCCATTCAAGAAGGAAAGCTTGGCAAGCTCGTACTCGCTGATGCCTATCTAAAATATTATCGTAGCCCAGAATATTACGAGAGTGCTGGCTGGAGAGGGACTTGGGAATTAGATGGTGGTGGAGCATTAATGAATCAAGGTGTACATGGCGTCGATCTTATTCAATGGATGGTGGGCGATGTAGAATCTGTTTTTGCTTATTCCGCTCCATTAATTCGTAATATTGAAGTAGAAGATACTGCGGTAGTGGCGGTGAAATATAAAAACGGCGCTTTTGGCGTCATCCAAGGAACGACGTCTGTTTATCCGGGGCAAGAAACTCGGTTCGAAGTGCATGGTGAAAAAGGTTCTATTACCTTTGCGGATAGTGGTTTTAAACAGTGGGATTTTATGGATAATAATGAATCAATACCACAAGTGAGTAATACCGAAGGTGGAAGCAATGATCCAAAAGCGATTTCCAGTCAAGGGCATTACATCTATGTCGATGATATGATCCAAGCAGTAAACGAAAATCGTGATCCGCTTGTTTCTGGTGAGGAAGCACGTAAAGCTGTCGATCTAATTTTAGCTATATATGAGTCGGCAAGGACCGGAAAAGAAGTGAAGGTAAGTCATAAAGGAAGTAATTCCATCGAAATCATTTAAGGAGGAATAGCTGCATGAATACGATTAAGATTGGCATGATTGGACTAGATACCTCACATGTTATTGCTTTTACTAAACTATTGAATGATTCTAAGAATGTTTTTCATGTCCCAGGAGGAGAAGTGGCTGTGGCTTATCCCGGTGGATCTTCAGATATGGAGTTAAGCTATACCCGTGTGGAAGGATTTACAAATGAATTGCGAGATGATTACGGGATTGAAATAGTCCAAACCCCAGAGGAAGTTGCAGATAAAAGTGATGCGATATTACTAGAATCTGTGGATGGAAGAGTTCACTTAGAACAGTTTAGAAAAATTGTCAGCTTCAAAAAGCCAACATTTATTGATAAGCCATTTGCGACAACAACAGAGGAGGCAAGAGAGATTCAGCAATTAGCGAAACAATATCAAACCCCCATCATGAGTTGCTCGGCTCTTCGCTATGCTGCAGGCCTCTCAGCTGTGCTTGAGAAAACTAAGGGGAAAAATTGGATCGGGATGGATTGTTATGGTCCGTTAGCCATTGAACCTCATCATGGTCTATTCTGGTATGGCATTCATACTGTGGAAATGCTTTATCGTGTATTTGGCAGCGGTTGTCAAAAAGTAACCGTAATAACGAGCACAGACCACGATTTAATTATTGGCGAATGGGCAGATGGAAAAATTGGATCTGTTCGGGGAAATCGTAAGGGGAATAACTCATTTGGCGCATTGATCCATACGGAAGAGGGGACAGAGTTTGTTGATATATCGGCTTATGAAAAACCATATTATGCCACCCTTTTGGAGCAAATTATCTCATTTTTTAATACTGGAAAATCAGCTATTTCTTATGAGGAAACATTGGAAATTACGAGATTTTTGGAAGCGGCAAATGCAAGTCGTTTAAGTGGAAAAACGATCACTTTATAAAGCGAATGTTAACTTGATTTTAGGGAAGGGAATTTCTCCATTGAATAAATGGGAGATGTATTGGCAATTAATCCCCCGCTTACCGTTCTTATTTTACCTGGCAATCATGAAATGGGGGAAAGAACTACCAGTTGATCGGATAAAAGCAGTATTTAAAAACAAGAGAGAAAGGAGTTATCTAAACATTGAATTTACCTATCTATCCTATTAGAAAGGAAAAAGCTGAAAATTTAATCGTCAAGGTATATGAAAATAGAAAAACAATGGGGCGGGCTGCAGCAGTTGATGTTATAGCTAAAATGAAAGAACTTTTACAAGTGAAAGACATCATTCGGTTGATATTCGCATCAGCTCCGTCTCAAAATGAATTTCTTGAAACATTAAGAAAAGCTCCAGATATTGATTGGAGTCGTGTTACAGTTTTTCATATGGATGAATATATTGGCTTATCAACCGAAGCACCACAAAGATTTAGTAGATTTTTAACAGATCAGCTTTTCGACATTGTTAAACCAGGGACAATCCATTTAATTGATAGTTCCAATGAAGTAACAAAAGAATGCGAAAGGTATAGTGAACTTTTAAGAGAAGCTCCAGTCGATATTGTTTGCCTAGGCATTGGTGAGAATGGACATATTGCTTTCAATGATCCACCTGTAGCAGACTTTGCGGATTCGCAATCCATTAAAGCGGTGCGGTTGGATGAGATTTCACGTCAGCAACAAGTAAATGATGGGTGTTTCTCAACATTAGAGGATGTGCCGACACATGCACTTACTTTAACGATACCTACATTAATGGCAGGAAGTTTTTTATATTGCATCGTTCCTGGAGAAACGAAGAGGAATGCAGTGCAAGCAACATTACACAACCCCATTTCAACTGAAAATCCGGCAACCATTTTGCGTCGTCATGCAAATTGTGTGCTTTATTTGGATGTGGATGCCTATGGAAGCGACTGACGGTAAAGTGAAAACAGTGATCGAAGGAATCCATTATGCTACGGATGAACGGATATTAGTAACATTAGAAGCAGGGAAAATTAGTGAAATCCATTCTATACCGAAACAAGAGGAGGTTTCGCTTCCGTATATTGCTCCAGGACTTGTTGATTTACAAATTAATGGCCATGGTGGTGATGATTTTAATACTCTACCAATTTCAGAAAAACTTGTTGAACAGATTACGAGTTCCCTTTGGAAGGAGGGGATCACAACATATACTCCTACGATTATCACGAATAGTGATAATGCTATCCAAAGGGCAGTAGAAGTTATTGCAAAGGCGAGTAAAGACAATCAACACGTAAATGATTGTCTAGCGGGAATCCATCTTGAAGGGCCGTTTATTTCCCCAGAAGACGGGCCAAGGGGCGCACATGGGAAGGAATATATTAAACCTCCTAACTGGCAGCTTTTTCAGACATGGCAAAAAGCTGCTAACGGGATGATTAAAATGATTACTATTTCACCTGAATGGCCAAGTTCCATTGAATTTATCGCAAAATGTGTAGAAAATGATGTTACTGTTTCGATTGGGCATACAGCCGCAACTATCGAACAAATACAAAAAGCGGTTAGAGCTGGAGCAAAGCTTTCAACACATTTAGGTAATGGTGCCCATGTTATGCTCCCACGTCACCCAAATTATATATGGGAGCAATTGGCACAGGATGATCTTTGGACATGTATTATTGCCGATGGATTCCACCTACCAGACTCCTTCCTCAAAGTAGTGTTACGAACAAAAGGTGTTCAGTCTTTATTAGTTAGTGATGCAGTCTACCTAAGTGGACTGGAACCTGGTGAGTATGAAACACATATTGGTGGAAAGGTCGTGCTAACTTCTGAGGGCAAGCTTTATTTGCAAGAAAACCCTAATCTATTGGCTGGTTCAGTAAAAATGTTAAAAGATGGAATTACACATCTTACTAGAGCTAAACTATGTACTTTAAAAGAAGCATGGGAGATGGCGTCTATTCGCCCTGCTACATTTATGAAGCTTCCCACCCAAGCTGGTCTTGTAAAAGGAACACCTGCTGATTTAGTTGTTTTCAAATGGAAGGAGAAGCAAGTGAAGATACTACAAACCTATAAAGCTGGAACATTAGTTTATTCCGCTTGATAACTTATTTCTTTGTGTGAGAGAAACATCTCTTCCACAAAACTTTTTAGCAGATATACCTTGCCGATCTTATTAACAAAAATAATATGTGAGGAGATCAAAATGGATAAAAGAGCTTTTTCAATCATTGGGTGTCAACATGAACATATTGGTATCTTTATTGAGGAAATGTTGGGACTTGGGTATGAATGTGTTGGTATTTATGAAAAAGAAAATAAAGCATTGCTTGCATCCGTGGCGAATAAATACAATCTACCTATTGTAGAAGATAAAGAAACCCTACTCGACCAACGAGTTGCTATTGTGGGAAGTTCTGCAATTAATAACCAAAAAATCGATATTATTGAACTCTGTGCAGAGCGCGGAAAACATATTATGGTTGATAAACCTGCTGTTACGAACAGGCAAGACTATAAGCGATTACAAGCGATCATAAATCAAACTAATATTGAAGTTGGTATGCTTTTAACGGAACGCTATCAACCGGCCTTGCGCACATTAAAAAGGTATTTGGAGAATGGAGAGTTAGGACAGATTGTGAACATTGGCATACGCAAACCCCATAAATTAAGACCTTCAACCCGTCCAGAATGGCATTTTTCCAAGGAACAGTGTGGGGGATTAGTGATTGATCTTTTTGTACATGATTTCGATTTACTGCGCTGGTTAACCGGTGTGGAAGTCGTTGATTTAGATGGAATAATAAGCAAAAATATTTTACCGGAGTACCCTAGTTTTTATGATACCGCCAGCGTGCAAGTATTGCTTAAAGGAAATATCCTCGCACAGCTTTATGCAGATTGGCATACACCGGAAGCGAGTGAAACTTATGGAGATGGTCGTGTCTTTGTTGTCGGTACGAAAGGATATGCTGAGTTGCGTCTATCAGGAGATCCATTGATTACTAACGAAAATCTTATGTTCTTAGTAACTCATGAAAACCAGGCTAAACGTGTGGAACTGGATATTGTAAAGGAAAAAATAACGGAAGACTTTTTACGACGAATCAAAGGGGAACAGATTGGGATCACACATCAAGATATTTTAGCAGCGACCAAAGCAACCATCGAGGCTGATGAGCGAGTAAAAAAATATACTGCATTTGAAGTGCCAATCTTAGAAAGAGAATTGTAAAGACTATTCAATTTTAACTTCACCTTAGATAGTACAGATCTTCGTTGAAAAAATACGTTGAAGGTGGGAGAGCATTGTATAGGAAACGTAAGCAAATTTTTTTGATGATTGTTTTCATGTGTTTCCTAACTGTCTTTTTAGGTGGAGCCGGCCAAGCTTCAAATAGTGTAATGGCTAATACTAAAGAAAAAGGGGAAGTGATTTCAAGTCATTTAAATAAATGGGGAGTCATTCCTAAAATTAGCCAAGGTCCGAAGATTGATGGGAGTTTGGATGATGCGGTATGGAAAACAATAAATAGTTTATCCGGATTTGTAACTATCTATCATAATGAATCTGTAGAGGCAGATACAAAAGTGAAATTTGCTTATGATGAGGAAAGGTTGTATATTGGCCTTGATTATACAAGTAAGGATAAGGTGACTTCTCTTGTCAACTTTGATGTGATCTTAAGCCCTTCTGCTACAGGTGAGCAATATTTTCGTATCCCTCTTAAAGTAAGAAATATAACTCCGGAATATGTAAATAATTGGGGACCTAATTTGGAAATTCCTCAAGATATTCAAACCAAAATCCAGTCAACAGATAGAAATATGACTGCTGAAATTACTGTTCCCCTTAATTCACTAGGAGTTGAGAAAGTAACTTCAGGAGATGAATGGCGTTTTAATGCAATTGTGCAGCATGAAATGGGAACAAAACCCCTTAGTTCTTGGGTGCCGATTCGAACATCCAGTATCCATTACACAGGTAATAATAATGCAACTTTTTATGCCAATGTGACTGATGAAGATCGACTAGGAAGCATGTATATGGGAAGTCTCCCTAATAATGAGAGAGAGTCGGATTCGCCTATTTTATGGGAGCCCCAACAGTTTTCTCTTAAATACAAAGGCATAACTGATAAAGTATTGTCTTTTAAACGAAAGGATTTAAATCCGAAAAAGACAACCATTCAATTAAACTGGAAGTCTCCCTCATCAAGGTGGCAACAGATCCATGACTTTCAGATAGACATGGAAAAAGAGTTGTTAAAGGTAGCCTTTCAACATCCGAAACCAGTGGAGAACGGATTGTATCAATTACAAATGGTTATCAATCGAGAAGGAAAGAAAACAAGGTATATGATTGTAAGCTTTGACCGTCATAGCTTAATTAGCGCGGGTGAAACTTTATTTCAAACAGACAAACCTACTGAGGGCGAAAAAACGAAAGTATCATCGGAGCAGCCCACAGAAAAAGTTAAGAAACTATTAGATATTATTCCAGATAAGACTGGATTTAGGTTTGCCGGATTACCTGATCATCCCGAGTTACACCCTGATAAATTATATAAATGGAATGCTAATAAACCTGATCAGTTAACGTCGTCTTATTCAGATCTAACTTACCCGAATGAGCAATATCTAGAAGACCAAGTAATAACTGTCACCAATAAAAAGGGAGAAACAATAGAATACCCTTACTATGAAGATAAGAGTGGTAAACGTTACTTCATTTCTGCACATCTTTGGTATCAGCGAAAGGATTATGTTCTTGGTCAACTAGAGAAAGTGGCGAAGGAAGATCCACTTGGGGCGGCCCGATTACTATACAGATTTGCACAAGTTTATGAAGGATATGTACCGACAAACGATTATCCTTGGCAAACCCAACCCGTCGATCCTAATGTTGGTCCCCCGTATCATTGGTGGGGAGGAACATGGTATCGGTGGGCGGCAGCTGAATTAAGTAATTTTCGTCCATTAGTCAATGCGTATGAGATTGTTAATAAAACAAATGCCTTTCAAGTATTAAGTAAGGAAGTTGGGGAGGATGTAGAAGCTAAACTAATAAAGGATATGTTTGAACCGTCTATTGAGTTTTATCGTACTTTCCCGGTTCTATCTCACAATATGGAATATCAAAACGCATTAGGGTTAACTACTTTAGGCAAGGCATTAAATAGTCCCAATTATATTCATGAAGCGGTAGAATGGTCTGAAAACTTTGTAATGAATACGTATTTATTTGATGGATTTTTCAAAGAAACAACCCTCTCATATCATGATCAGTCTACAGAAGGGATTAACCAAGTGATTGATGAACTCGAAGGGTGGACTGATCCGAAAGGGTATATTTCTCCACGTTTGGGAGAGAGATTAATAAATTTGGATATGAGGGAGAAATACCCTGCGTTAATGAATTCAAAGGAAATTTCAGAATTGCTCGTCTATCCCAACGGTAAATACTTCCCTACACAAGATACTTGGGCTTTTGCGAAATCAACCAATCCGCAGCTAGATTCAACATCATTTTTATTGCCTGCATCTGGGATCACAAGGTTAGCGCGTGTTTCTGAAGAAAATCCAGCACAATTGTATCTCACATTTCAACCGAATTACGGTCATCATCATTATGACCCTCTAAATCTTACCCTTTTTGCTAAGGGGCAGGAGCTGTTGCCAGATATTGGTTATACCCATACGTTTTATCGGCAATGGACGAACTCTACTTTGGCCCATAATACGGTAGTAGTGGATAGTGAAGATGCAAATACATCTGGTCAAGCGGAACACGGTGGGAATATAGATGTTTTTGCAGCTGAGAACGATCAGGTACAGATTATGCGGGCTAATTATGATACAGCCTACTCACAAACAGATGAATTTAGCCGGGAGCCATGGTTTATTCAATTTCCAGGCGTTGAAAATAATGAAGGCTATGTACTTGATCTATTCCGTGTTTCTGGAGGCGATCGCCATGAGTACACTTTACAAGGCGATGCGAACCATGATGCTGAATTTGAAACGGACATTTCATTAAGGGACTATGGCCCCTATCTATTGCCGGAGGATGTTGAGGTACATGAACCTGAAACGGAAATGGACAAAGGAAATGCAGAGGGGCATTACTATGGATATATTTACGTACGTGATGTCAAACAGGCTGATTTAACAGATGGAAGGTATGATGTAACGTTAGTAACAGAAGAAGAGGGGCAGACAAAGGCAAATATGAAGATTACTGGAATAGTCGAACCAGGAGAAAACCAATTGTTTCTTGGGAAGTCTCCGTCATTAAGAGCAACACGATTACACGGAACTACCATGGATACGAATAACCAAGCTGTCAAATATATGATGCCTAAAATGGTGCTTAGACGGGAAGGGAACGATTTGACCAGCCACTTTGTTACGGCGATGGAACCTTATGCAGACGGAGCCAATCCGCGTATCGAAAACATAGAAAAATTGGCGCCAGATCAAGCTAGTGAAGGAGCTATCGCCGTGAAAGTGACTTACGGAGATATAACGGATATTATCGTCAGTTTACCTGATTCCAATCAAGAGTTTATTGTCGATGATATAACCTTGAAAGGTAAAATGGGAATGATTCGTTTAAAAGACGGAGAGGTACAAGACATGTACCTCGTTGGCGGTACATCGCTTAAAAAAGGCAATGTCGCAATAACAGATGAGGGACCTGTTAATGGGACAATTATGGGTGTTAAACGCCAGGCGGCAGGTGATTCTAAGAATGCATTTATTACCGAAGCTTCCGTACCAGATGATGCGCTAGGGAATACTATAGTCATTACACATCCAAATGGGAAAACTCATGGTTATAGGATTAAAAGTGTGGATATAGAGGACGGGAATACCGTTATCGAAATTGATCATATGGATCCAGGATTTAGTATGGATGAGGATGGGGAATCAAAAATGGAATTTTTTCCATTTACTAAATGGATAGGTGCAACAACATTCCGGATTGAAAACTTGAAGCAGTTAAATGATTAAATGAAATAACAAGGTTTAATGTCTAGCCCCTGAAAACACAGGGGCTAGATTGCTTTTGTATTTATTTAGTAGTTGTAAAATAAGCCTCACCCAGAATTTCCTTCGCTTGATAATGATCTAATGAAAGTTCTTTTTCAATAAAGGAATTCACATCTGCTCGTTCTATATCGTACATTACTTCAATTTCTTTAGAAAAAAGCAGCTTTTCTTTTTCAAGCAAGCTAGAAAGAGAAGGTTGTGGTTTTGCCGGCAATTCCCCTGTCTTAAGAACCTGTTTTAGCCCATCAACATAGTATTCAAGTGGACGACCACCTACTATTTTTACACCTTTATTTTCACTATTGATCATAATAATGCTAGGAAAGCCTCTGACACCTAAGCTTCTAGCTAAATTAAAATCTTCGTTTAATAGTTGCTGGCCAATAGGTAGTTCAGCTTCATTGACGATCGCTTCTCCATCAAGACCAAGTTTATTGACGATTTCAATCAGCACGGATGTTTCGGCAATATTTTGATTGAATGCAAAGAGTGCTTCTCTTGCCCGGCGTAAATATTCGTATGCCTTGGCATCATGATGATTTTTTTGAATCACCTTAAATACACGTGAGGGTGGGTAGGAAGATTGAACGGGATTATCAATCATTAAAGAACCGTCAATCGGCATTCTTGAGTGCTCCCCAACTTCTCTCCAGTGACCAGCAACATCGGCTGGCTTAAAAATGCCGTTGGCAGGATCGATGGGTCCATCATGCCATTTTTCCAGCAAGCCACCCATGACTGTATGAAAATTAAAATAATCACCATACTGTTCGACAAAACGGCGAAGAACCGGTTCAATCGCCCAACAATGTGAACAGATCGGATCTGTTACATAATAAAGATGAATCGATTTTTCTCGTTGATTAAAATCAATCATTTCCATTTCCTCTTCCCCAGCTACTCCACAGACACCTGTTTCTACATCGCACATCATATTATTATGGTTGTTCAATGCATTTCTCCTCCTTTATAAGATAAGCGAGGAAATACCTCGCTCTACATTTCTTAATTATGATCTAATTGTTTTTAATGCTGTGGACCAGGCTACAACTTCATTCAACATGGTCTGAACAGTTTCTTCATGGAAGGGCGCTGGTTTAAAGGTTGTCATTTCTTCAAAGTCAGTAAAAAGACTAAGTGCTGGTTGGGTGCCTACTGTGGCAACTTTTGGTACAGTTAATATTAATCGTAAATTATTCGCTGCTGTAACTCCAAGTGTAGAACCATAACTTACAATCCCGGCCGCTTTATGATTCCATTCAACATATAGGTAATCGATAGCATCTTTTAAGCCTGAAGTAATAGCTTTGTTGTATTCTGGAGTAACAAAAACAAAACCATCAAGTTCTTGAATCTTTTTCGACCAAACTTTCGCTTCAGGGGCTTGATAATCTTGGGACATAATGGCAGGTATGGGTTCATTAAATTTTGGCAGGTTGTAATCTTTAATATCTACCAACTCAAATTCAGCGTCCGTTCTTTGCTCTGCAATGGATTTTACCCATTCTGCAACTTGGATATTTACTCTAGAATCTCTTGTACTTCCAGTAATGATACCTATTTTAATCATCTTTATTCCTCCTACAATATCTAAAAAAATTGCATTATTTCATTCGTTCTAGCAAAGTTATGCCATCCTATTTGCCTTACAACTGAATTGTAAGCCATAATAAATAGGAGTAACACCAATAGTTCTATGGATTTGTTGTTTATACAACAGAAAGAAGAAATTGTTTAAAAAGTAGGGGTGGTAACTAAATGACTCAATCAAAAACCGATCCTAGAGTTCTGCGGACGCGCAAATTAATTATGGATTCTTTCATTGAACTTTCAGGAGAAAAGGAATTTAAAGATATTACTGTTAAGGATATTACCGTAGAAGCTATGATTAATCGTGCCACTTTCTATTATCATTTTGATGATATATATGATTTGTTAGAAAAGGCACTATCAGAGGTATTATTAGTTAATTTAGATTGTGATGCTTATCAAAATAAAGAATTGAATGAAGAAGCGCTTGTTAACATTTTCAAAGCAATCACGGATTTTCAAAAATCCTTATCTAATCGCTGTCATCGCGGTTATGAAGATACGATTGCTCGGATTATTAGAGAACAGCTTGAAATTATTTTTTATAAAATGCTGTTGAAACGGCACCATAATGAAGAGAATGGGGCTTTAAAAATTACTGCTGTCATGCTAAGTTGGGGAATGTATGGAGCTTCTGTAGAATGGAGAAGAGCTTCTAAGCAACCGCCAGAGGAATTTATCAAATTGGCTATCCCATACATAATGGCGGGGATTGATTTTAGGTCATCTGATGAACAGCTATGAAGCTGTTTGGTAGCAAAAATTAATAAACGCCCATTATATTGTTCTAATATGGTCCGGGGCAGGGAACACTTTAAGCCAAATCAATCAAAGTCGATCATGAATTTCCCTTTTTTGGTTACACTAACAGGCGAAATGATAAAAAGGGAGTGTTCGGATTTGTTAAAGTTAAAAACTTTGGTGATGGTGCTTTGCCTTTCTGTTGCAATGACTACAACGGCTGGGGGGGTTCTTGCCCATGGATCGAGCCATTTTAAAATGGATAAAGGGGAATTTCAGACTTTAATTGATAAAGGATATGCGAAAAAAGATATTTATCATGCAAAAGGGATTGCATATTTTGCCAAAAAAGATATTGAAGATGTGCTGAATCACTATCAAAAAAGCGGATCTTGGGAGAAAACAGCTAGTCATTTTGGCGTTGATCTGAAGAAAATGAAGGCTAAGCATAAAAAAATGAAAGCCAAGCATGAGAAAATAAAAAAGTTTTATAAGGAAAATGAAGAGGAGATTTTAATATTTATTGCTGGCTATTCCTCGCTTTCAATCGAAGAGCTGAAAAAGATTCAGCAAGACAACAGTTTGAAAACACAGCAACTCATGAGAGCTGCGATTATAGCAAAATTGAGTAATAGCGCCTTGGTAGATATTGTGAACGAACAGAAGATGGGGAAGAAGTTTTATGAGATTGCCAAAAACAGAAATGTGAAGAAAAATGAGTTTATCAAGGAAATGAAAAGAATCCATCATGAAATGGAAGAAAATATTCGTTCATAAAAAAATGAGGGCCCCTTGGGTTAACCCTCATTTTTTTTCATAATACGATAATTTATTGTTAGGAATGGAAGTCCCAAAAACCACATTTTATGATGGGCTCGCAATTTTCCCTTTTTACTTTCGCCGATATGAAACTCCTCTTCTAAAGGCAATTTAAATAAATGCTTTTTCCAAGCAAGATAAATACCGGCATCAGACTGGCTTTGCGCTCTTTTGCTTGTTAATTGTAGTTTTGTCCCGAGTTGCCTTACATCTAATATTCCGATCATAGTAGACCACGGCAAGGGAAGCGCAATATTCATATAGTTTTTTTCATTTGTTCTATGCTCAGAATAAAGAGCAACAAATACGATATTGTCTTCGATTTTTCGTACCCAAGCGCGGGGAGCGGTTCGACCATCTAATTCTTGCTGAATTCCCCAAATTCCTCCTGTCATATTTACTTCCTGCTGATGAAGTGGCAAATTAATTTGTTGCATCAATTGACTCCCTATTCGGTAGAGTGCAGCACATGGTTTAAACCAGCTCGCCCATTTAATTGTTGCAGATAATTGATAATCCATTGTGCGTTCATAAAAATGAATAATTGGAGGAGGAATTGTTTGTTTATTCAGCTCATAGACACTCATATCTTCGACAAGCCCATAGTAGTTCGGAGTTTTTCCAGCTTGTTTAACTTTTTCAAGGAGTTGTTCCCCAATCACCAATCCTCCGCGTATCTGGCTAATCGGAAAAGATAATGGCCTTGTTCTCGGTTCTGGAACATGGAGCGACCATCCGATTAGCCCAAGCAGAGCAAACACAAAGCAGTTCAGAAAACCATGGAAACGAAGCATAAAATCAATATCAATAATGAACCACTGGGATAAATTCCCATAAGCATATATTAGAGAAAAACTAATCGTAACGGCTAGTGAAAGAAAAGAAATACCTACAAGCCATTTTTGCCAAATGTTTTGAAATTCACATTTAAAAGATAGGTAGATCACGCCGAAAATGCCAACGATATAAAGAATGACTGAAACAAGCTCAATCCAACGCGAAAAAGTGATTCCGATGGCTACGATAAGTGGTGAAGCTAATAAGATCAAGCAAATCCAAGGATAGACCTTTTGCTTTGATTTTCTTCCTAAGAAGCCGATAAAGATGGGCAATAGGAAGGCGGAATAGTGGAAATGAATGGCAGTTAGCCAAGTGAGGATGGCTGAAAAGCCTGTGTCCCATCCCGCTTCATAGGCCAAAAACCATCCTCCCCCCATTGCCAAATAAACCAGTCCCAAATCGATGGAAAACTCTTCTAAATGAATGAAGCCTCTTTTTAAAAATCGACTTATCCCATAGATTGCAACGATGATTGTAAAGAGAAAATAAATAGCTGCTAGCCAACCATCCCATGCCGTTTGGTCTGTCCATTGTAGGATGGCCACAGCCGCATACGTTGGAATTGCAAAATAATAATATCGCTTGTTAAACCAATCATGACGAGTGCTGATAAATTGCAATAAAATTGGAACATATAGAATTTGGGCAATTGTCAACATGAGGGAAGGCCATGGTTGTATACTAAAAATGGTGATCAAAAGAAATAAAAGACTATGAATAAGGATAAATGGGCGTATCTTCATGAGTGTTGAAATCTCCTTCATAAGCGAATACCGTTCCGATTAGCGTGTTAGTCACCGTAACTGAAATATGAAAAATCTCTTGATCATCTAAATAACTTTCCTTAACAATCGCTAAAGCTTGAAACATTTTTGGTAGTGGTATCTCGAATTTACCTAAGATCAGTTTTTGATTTTGTGATTTGATTTGTAAACTGCCGTCTTTCGAAACAGTGAACGCTAGATCAGAGTAAAATAAGCTAGGTTCTCCAAGATAATCCTTAATAATCATTCGTTCTTCGTCAAGGCTCATTGTTGCATTAAAAAATCTTTTTTTAGAGCCAAAATGGAAAATGCGTTCCCAATGAATTTGTTCCTCACCATGAGGACCCTTCAATCGGGTATTTTTGATTGAAAAAGGGATGTTTTCACCGCGTTCTGGAAACAGCAATTTGTATTTGATTCCGAGCCAAAATAATGGGAATAACCATTTAGGACCGCCTTGGATATGGCCCATGATTCCTCTTGCCTCGAAAGGAATTTGATATCGTTTTTGCAGCATGGGATGTAAATACTGAAAGTCATCGCCAACGACATGTTTATAAATTGACATGTAGACACCTCATTTTGTACGTTTGCAACTTTTAGCCGTAGGAAAATCCTTATGTAAGAGAAAACCGAGCACAGATAAAGTAACTAATGCAAGATGAAAGGTGAGAGGGCTAAAAGGATGTGCTAAATAATCCGGATTGGCTATAATGGCAGAGATGGCTAAAATCGGAAAAGCAATCATTTGCAGGCTGTACCATAATCTTTTTTGGCGGGCAATGAGCAAACAAAAGCCAAAGATAACCTCACCTATCCCAATCATCGCTGTCAGTGTCTTGGCAACTTCAGTACGGAGCGGGATTATATTCGTCATCATGCTAATCTCTTCTGGATGGATGTGGATCATTTTTGGCACTAATCCGTGGTACATCCAAATAAAAAAGAATAGAAATGTGATGATCCACCCGGAAAAAAAGCGTAAATATTGAGAAGAAGGTGTTTCTTCCTTTTCTAACCATCTCTTTAGCACATCAAAGCTTAAGGCAGTTGCCCATCCCATCAAAGGACGAAAAATAAATCGATCAAATCCTTTTCCTAATGTTCCACCATTTACTTTATAATCATATTGAGTAATAAAGTCGATAGAATCTTGATTTGGTTGATATTTCCAATATCCGCGGCCTTCTCGAATGATACTAATCGCTTGATCTGTACCGAAATGTAAAGCTGAAGTCCGTGATCCATCCTTGCTCTGGACCTCGCCCGTGCTTTTTCCCCAACCGGCAATCCGTATCCCAAATCCAATTTTTGTTTCGTATGTAAAATACTGAGGTTCATCATCCTTTTTAGGCAAATAAGTAATAGAACTAAAGCGCAAATCCCATTGCTCATGCTTCTTTGGATCTTGGGACGCTGTCCATAAATGCTCCAATTTTGACTTGATGGGGACTGCAACATAAATTGGTTTTGTTTTCATGTTTCACCTCAATTTGTTTTGTCTATTGAAAAAGTTAATCTACAACAATATGATCAACAGGAACAGTATATTTGCTTTCGCGAAATTGACCGGGAGACATTCCAATGCGTTTATGAAACACTTTGCTGAAATAGTTGCCGTTGGAGTAGCCAACCAATCTAGCAATCTCTTGAATAGACTTATCAGAGCTGCGAAGCCATCCCATCGCCTTATCAAGGCGAATTTTTGTTAGATAGTTTAACGGTGTCATGGAGGTGGTTTTATGAAAAAGCCGGGTAAAATGATATTTGGATAATCCAGATGCTTCCACTAAATCATCCAGCCCAATGGGTTTGTCATAATGGTTCTGGGCAAATAAAGCAGCTTTGACAATTTGTTCAGGCCATTGCTGAACAGGTGCACCTAAATTACGAGCAAAGCGATAAAGTTCCATCATAAAAGCATAACTTAATGCAGAAGCTTGAAAGGCATCCGTTATGTCCTTGTCTACGGCTTTTTGATAAATGGATAATAATAATTGGATAAGTTCTGATTCAGGCGGAAAGTTGATTACTCGGCCTTTTTCCTCGTGGATAAATCGAAATGCCTTTTCGGCTTCTTTTCCATATAAGGTAATATAAATAAATTCCCAATGCTCACTGTCATTAGGTAAGAAATAACGATGCCGACTTGGTAATGCCACTAGAAAAGCTTTTCCGGAAGTTAAAGGATAGAGTTTTCCATCCATTTCGATCATGCCCCGGCCTGATAAGGTGTATTGGAATACATATTTCCCTACCTCTCTCCGAGTAATTCCATCCCAATGATAGTCAGTCGATTTGACATTTTCCCAGCCAAGTGTATGAATGCCAACTATTTCATTTTGATGATCCCCTTGAAAGCGAAAACCAAATGATTCGTGTTTTTTTCCGACATGTTCAAGTACCAAAGATTCACCCACCTCTCTTAATTTATTAGCAAATCTTATGATGAATATAGCAATAACAAGTCATAAATACAATATCATACCATTGAAAAATGGAGAGGATTGGAATTTATTCAATACGGCGGCATCATGGGTGGATTGCAAATAACTTTGGTTTGGATTGAAAGTGTATAAATTCCGTGGGACTGCCTATCCATATGTAGCTTTACTAGAACTGTTGCAATAAGAAGAGTTTGTAAAGTACGAATCATTTGATCTTGATACTTGATAAATTCGAGTAAATAAGTTAATAATTGAGGGTACAACTTGTCACTTCCTATTTTAGGGATTTTGGTGTCGTGTGGTAACCTCATCAAACCTTAAAATTCAGGGGGTGGCAAGTTTTTTGCATTCATTCCCCTATAAATCAAGGGGTTATTAACTTTTTACTATAGATTATTTGACAATACGCTAATTAAGAAAGGGGGGCTTCAAATGAAACGTGGGGGATTATGGATATTGATTATTTTCATCCTTTTCTTAGTGGGCTGTCGCCATGATCCATTAACGAGGGAGACTATTATTGATTGGGCCGATTTTATTAAATGGGATGGAGTACATTATGATAGAAATTATTCTGGGGTTTTAGCGGATGAATCCTATATAGGTGAAAAACTAGGTACAGTAAAATTCAAAATTGCAGACAATGTGAATAATCCAAATTATAAAAGTAAAGATGGAGATGCTGCTTTCCATGAGAAAGGGACAGAGGTATTCGCAGTTAAAGAGAACCCCAATATTATAGCTGTCAAAGTAAGTGAGGAGATCAATGGATATCAATTATACGGGATGGGGGAGGAAGTTGCCGATCGGTGGGATTTTAAACAATTACCAATTGATCAAGTACGAAGAGTCGAGATTTACCAACTGTATACTCCTGAAGGGATCATCCAAAGAGCAGAATGGAAGAATAAGGTGGAAGTTGAGCGACTTATACAGTTATTAACAAACAGTCAAGATCAGCCGAATTTCGAACCAAATACAGAAAAAGGTGATCCAGATTATTATGAAATGGTCTTTTATATAGGGGAGAGCCCGATTGCTTACAAATATAGTCTCCTATTTGATGGGAACACTTATTATTGGTATCCATTAGAGACTGCTATCTTACCGAATGATATTCAGGAGTTTCTTCAAGATTAATCTATTGCGACTGGGACTGAACGAAAACATGCAAATAGGCTAGTGTAGCGAAAATGCTACACACTTGTTCGTATTTTTGTCCTAGTCGCAAATCGATCATACCTCTTTTAATTCAGTAATCTCTACAGTTGATGTTTCTTCAAGTGGGCCCTGTAAATGAACCATTGCGGTTTGATCTTCTTCATTGAGACTATCAATCCAAACAGACACTCCATTATACTCTACGTCAATTTCAGCGGAAGAGGACAATATTTGTTTCACTCTTTTTACATCCATTATAGTCACTCCCATTTTATTTTCCTTCTATTTTTTGAAGAAGTCATGTATTTATACATTGCGTTTAAAATACTTATTGAATTATCGAGCAATATTTTACCCGTAATTCGTCTCTTTTTACCATTGTAAGTTTATGTAATCCAATCTATGATATAAGTAATCATATGAAGGCGCTTTTAATCATATGTATCGATGTAGCAATAAGTTGCTGTTTTATATCATAAGGAGGCATGCAGAATATGTCGAAAATTACTTTTTTAGGTGCAGGAAGTACTGTTTTTGCGAAAAATGTTCTTGGGGATTGTATGTTGGTTCCGAGTATTCAAGGGTTTGAGTTTGCTCTATTTGATATCGATGAAGCGAGATTAAAAGATTCAGAGGCAATGTTGAATAATTTAAAGAATACAACAAATTCCACAGTCGAAATAAAAGCGTATACAGACAGAAAAGAGGCGCTTCGAGGTGCTAAATATGTCATAAATGCGATTCAGGTTGGTGGTTATGATCCTTGTACGATTACAGACTTTGAGGTGCCGAAAAAATATGGTCTTCGTCAAACCATTGCGGACACTGTTGGGATTGGCGGGATCTTTAGAAATTTAAGAACGATTCCTGTTATGCTTGATTTTGCAGAGGATATGCAGGAAGTTTGTCCAGATGCATGGTTCCTTAATTACACGAATCCAATGGCTGTCCTAACAGGGACAATGCTACGTTATGGTGGCATTAAAACTGTCGGGCTTTGTCATAGTGTTCAAGTTTGTGCACCAGGACTTCTAAAGTCTTTAGATATGCCAACAGACAATATACAATGGAAAATTGCCGGAATTAATCATATGGCTTGGTTATTAGAAATTACTCGTAATGGCGAAGATCTTTATCCAGAAATTAAAAAACGAGCTGCCGAAAAACAACAGTCAAAACATGATGATATGGTTCGGTTTGAGTTGATGAAGCAATTTGGTTACTATATAACCGAATCATCCGAACATAATGCGGAATACCATCCATATTTTATTAAAGAGCGTTACCCAGAATTAATTGAGAAATTTAATATTCCACTTGATGAATATCCACGCCGTTGTGTGAATCAAATCGAAGGTTGGAAAAATATGCGTGATGATCTTGTGCATGATAAACAATTACAGCATGAGAGAACACATGAATATGGTTCTTATATTATAGAAGCAATGGAGACGAATGTTCCTTATAAAATTGGCGGGAATGTTCTAAATACTGGTCGCTTAATTAGTAACTTACCTGAAAAAGCAGTAGTAGAAGTTCCGTGTCTCGTAGATCGTAGTGGCGTTACACCGACATATGTAGGGGATTTGCCAGAACAATTGGCAGCTTTAAATAGAACGAATATCAATACACAGTTATTGACCATTGAAGCCGCTATCACTCAGAAAAAAGAACATATTTACCAAGCTGCGATGCTAGATCCACATACTTCAGCAGAATTATCGATTGATGATATTGTCGCACTTTGTGATGATTTAATTGAAGCGCATGGAGATTGGCTACCAAAATATAAGTAAGATTACTGAAACTGTTCTGCATAAAAACTAGGTCAAATTAGTAATATGTCTCAGGTTATCATAAATAAGATTCAATAAAACCCTCACTTCAAGACTTTTATGAGCTAAAGGAATTGAAAGTGGGGGTTTTTTAAGAACCTTCTTCTAAGAATGGGAGTAGAATAAAATACTTAGGCAGTTGTGAATATGGAGGGGACAAAAATGTTAAGAGAAAAACAAATTTTGAAGCCTGCTATATTTTTTGTAATGATCCTATTTATATTAGTTGGATGTAATAAAAATAGTGAGAAAAAACCTATTTCTAATTCAAATGAAGGCGCTAACAATGAGGAGGTCACTTTGACGTTTATGATGTGGGATGATTGGGGCCAAGGTTTTGCTAATATTAAAGAGAAGGTGGAAAAGCAATTTCCCCATATTACTGTGAAAAATATCGGTGGGGATACAGGCAATAAAGAATGGATTGAAGAAGCTCTGACTGCTCAAACTGTTCCTGATATTATCTTTGCCCATCGACAATACCATGTTGCTCTTTTGAAGGAATATGAATTGAATTATGATATGACCGATTTACTGGAAAAACATGACTTTGATTTATCACGCTATGATCCAGGTCATTTAGATGAGTGGAAATCGTGGGCAAATGGAGAGATTTGGCTATTACCTTTTATGGCAGATCGTTATGCATTGCAATATAATAAAGATATTTTTGATTTATTTGGGGTTGAGTATCCTACTGATGGGATGACTTGGGAGGAAGTTATCTCCCTTGCTAATCAAGTAACAGGTGAAAGGAATGGAGTTCAATATCAAGGGCTTGATATTACCGGAAACGGGCATTTGCCTATGAGCCAAATCATTGGAAGGACACAATTAATTGATCCTGAAACAGAAGAGGTATTATGGACGGAAAATCCTTATGTGAAGCAATGGCTAGAAATGGTAGATAAAGTTTATCATACACCAGGAAATGAAATTCCTGAGGGAGAGGACCCGTGGATTGAATCAAGAACATTGGCAATGAGAGCGTTATGGATTGATATGGCAACACCAGAAGATTTGAATTTTGATTTGGTCACATATCCTCAATGGGAAGCTGCCCCCAATATTGGTCCGTTAGCTGGAGGATGGGCATTTGGCATTACAGAGCCAAGCGAGCATAAAGAGGAGGCGATGGAGGTCTTGAAATTCTTATATTCTGATGAGTATATTGGTATTTTAGGGGAATCACCTATCCATGCCCCATTTAACCATTTATTTGTAGATCAGGATATTGATGAGATGTTATCGGGAGAAAGATTGGAAAAGTTCAAAGGGAAAAATTTGCAAGCGCTATATAAATTAGAGGCTCCAGGCGGTCCTGAATCCCGCTCAGAATTTGATGTTGGTGCTATTCAACAAATTGAACATATGGGAACAAATTTCATTGAATCAGGTTTAGATGTTAATTCCTATTTGCGAGAACTTAGAGAAATGGAAGAGATTAGGATTAAAGATGAAAAAGGGGCAAGCTAATAACTCCCCATTTGTTTTTATTCTAATACAGTCGGGCAGACGGCTCCCCTTCAATTATACTCTGAAGCATAAATTGGTGCCCGTTTAACAGGGATTTTTGGGGAATTCGAAGATAAACCCTCGTATATGATGAAATATTCGATAACCGCGTATGAGTAAAAATAGGCGAATGCACATTCGTCTATTTTTGTTTAGAAAAGTAAGTGAAAACTATTGACTTGTGTAAAATATTCGTGTTAAAATAGTAAATTTGCGTATTTGTTTGATTGATGATATAATATAAATAGAACAAATACAGGAGTGGATCATTTTGTTTGATATTGGTGACAAGGTATTTTATCCGATGCATGGGGCTGGGGTTATTCAAGGGATTGAAATGAAAGAAATACAGGGTCACATGGTGGAATATTGTGCTATTTCTATTCCAATCATGAATTTGAACATTATGTTGCCACGAGCGAATTTAGCTAAAGTTGGTATCCGATCTGTGGTTGATCTTCAGACAGCTAGAACAATCATGAAGAATTTCCATCATGAACAACCACTTGGTGAATTGCCATGGAAAGAGCGATATAAGCGGAATATGGAATTGTTAAAATCGGGAGAAATGCAAAATTCTGCCCAAGTCGTCCAAGACCTCTTATATCGACAAAAAGAAAAGCCGCTTAATTCAACAGAAAAGCAATTATTAAGTGATGCGCATAAAGCTTTAGTTAGTGAAATCAGCATTATTAAGGATATATCTACAGAGCAGGCAGATGAGTTGTTAAAAGCCGAATAATAAATAAAGACACCTCCTTTCTAGAGAACTCTCTGAAAGGAGGTTTTTCTTTTATCTGAATTGCTATAGAGCTAAAATTCCAAAATAGAAAAGCCTCTTGCTTCGAGAGGGATTTTCTTATCTTTTACTTTATTTCCAGTCCATAAATCAATCGGCATTTGCCGATTTTGATGAGCAGGTAGTGTGAATTGCTCCTCTTGATCAGATAGATTAAAAATGACAATAATTGTTTTGTCTTGCTTTTCCTTCATAAAGGCAAAGCAGTGTGAGTTCATTTCCACAGGTAAAAATGAGAGATTCCCTTCGTTAGCAAGTAAAGGATGATTTTTACGCAGTGTAATCAATTTTCGTACATGTTCAAGCATATGCCGATCTTGTTGCTCCTCATCCCATATCATACATTTTCTACAACCAGGATCTCCATCACCATCAATTCCGATTTCATCGCCATAGTAAATACACGGTGTTCCAATGAAAGTTAACAGGAAAGTAAAAATTTGCTGAACCTTCCGTTTGTCACCAGAACATTCATGCAAAATACGAGGTGTATCATGACTGCCGACTAAATTAAAGGCGTTTGTATGGATACTAGCAGGATACATATGGATAACGGCTGTCATGTTTTCAGCAAAAGTTTTACGATCAATGCTTTCTTTAGCGAATAAATCGAGTATGTTTCGAGTGAATGGATAATTCATGACAGCATCAAACTGATCCCCGCGTAGCCAAGGCATGGCATCATGCCAAATTTCACCTAAAATGTATAAATCCGGTTTAATTCCTTTTACTACTTTATGAAAATCTCGCCAAAATCCATGATCTACTTCGTTTGCTACATCAAGTCTCCAACCATCAATATCAAATTCTTCTACCCAATAACGCCCAACATTTAATAAATAGTTTCTAACCTCCTCATTTTGAGTATTTAACTTGGGCATAAAAGGGGTAAAAGCAAAGGTATCATAATTTGGTTTTGGTTCAAAGATTAATGGAAAATCATGGATATGGAACCAATCCTTATATTTAGATTTCTCCCCTTTTTCAACGACATCTTGAAATAACGGAAAATAAAATCCAGAATGGTTAAAAACGGCATCAAGCATTACTTTTATGCCATTATCATGGCAAACTTTTATTAATTGTTTAAGAGTTTCCTTGTCACCAAATTGTGGATCGATTTCTAGATAATCGATTGTGTCATACTTATGATTCGAATAAGCTTTAAAGATTGGCGTAAAATAAAGCCCTGTAATACCTAGCTCTTTTAAATAGGAAATTTGCTCAATGACTCCTTGTAAATCCCCGCCAAAGAAATTGTCCGCTGTTGGTTCACTGCTTCCCCAAGCAAGAGTATCTTTGGGATCGTTTTCAGTATTTCCGTTAGCAAATCGCTCAGGAAAAATTTGATACCAAACTGTATTTTTTACCCATGCCGGCGCTTGGAAGGCATCAGAGACATGAACATATGGTATACAAAAATAAAAGGCAATATCATTCGGTTCTTGAGCTGAAAAGCCGCCTTCGCCAAAGTAGAGTGGATTTTCTCCATCATTTAGTTTAAAACCATATCGTAACCGATGGGAAGCTGGTTTGATTGTAACTTGCCAATAATCATAAAGTTGATCTGTCCCTGTCTTTCGCATCGCTATCTTTTTATTTTTCCATTTCTTCTCTTCCCAGTCATAAGGATCCCCGTGAATAAAATGAATCCCCTTACAATCTCCTTTTTGCGTTTGGATCATAATATTTACACTGTTATCAGCGCAAACGTATGCATGTTGATCTGTTGGTCTATGTATAATAGCTTGCTTATTCAAAATCTCTCCCCCTTTGATAAATAACTGTCTATTTACCTATAATCTAGACTATATTTAAAGTGGTTGTCAACGAAAAAATAGAAATTTTCTAAAAATCTATTGACAGAATTTACGAATGAAATATAATTAAAGTGAAATTGATGGAAGCGTTTGCGCAAGCTTTTTCCCAATTGACCTTACGTAATCTCTTGAAAAAGGAGTTGGTAAGTTGATCTTTCTCCCCTTAAGAAAAGTGGCTTTGTTCACCGTTATTTTTACCGTTATCTTTATGAGCGGTTGCACCGAAAAAGAGAAAACGACTTTTCAGCAAGAAAAGAAAGAATGGCTAAATATCAAGCCCTATGGGATCTACTATGAAATTTTTGTGAGATCTTTTGCGGACTCCAATTCAGATGGGATAGGTGATCTGAAGGGGGCCACAGAAAAATTAGATTACTTAGCTGATTTAGGGATTGAGGGGATTTGGTTGATGCCTGTCCAACCATCACCTAGTTATCATGGTTACGATGTAACAGATTACATAGACATACATCCTGACTATGGGAGTTTAGCAGATATGAAGCAATTTGTTGCTCAAGCACATAAAAGGGATATCAATGTCATCATTGATTTAGTCATCAATCATACTAGCAATCAGCACCCATGGTTTCAAAAGGCATTAACAGGTGATGCAAAATATCGAGATTACTATGTTTGGGCAGATGAAAATACAAATCTTCTTGAAAAAGGAGAATGGGGCCAGCAAGTATGGCATGGTGCGGAAGAAAAATATGAAGGAATCTTCTGGGATGGTATGCCAGACCTGAATTTTGATTCTCCAGCAGTGCGAAAGGAGATCAAAGAGATTGCTACATTTTGGTTAGAGGAAATCGGAGTAGATGGATTTAGATTGGATGCTGCTAAGCATATTTATTCGCCCTCTGATAGTGACCAAGCTGAAGAAAAAAATCATGAATGGTGGCGCGAATTTCGCCAAGAGTTAGAACAAATTAATCCTGAAGTTGTGTTAGTCGGTGAGGTTTGGGATAATGCGACAGTTGTTGCACCATATTTGGATGGTGGCTTAACATCTGCCTTTAATTTTGACTTAGCTGAGAAAATATTGGAATCTGTTCAAGCCGAAAAAGATGTTGGAATTGTATCTTCACTAGTAAGAACAAGAGAATTCTTTCGGGAAATATCTGCTGGTGAATATATTGATTCTACTTTTATTACAAATCATGATATGCCTCGAGTAATGACAGAGGTAAAAGGTAATCAAGATCAAGCAAAAATGGCTGCATCTTTATTGTTAACGCTTCCCGGTAATCCATTTATTTATTATGGGGAAGAGACAGGACTTGAAGGGTCGAAGCCAGATGAAGAAATTAGAGAACCGTTCATTTGGTCTAATGAACAGGATGTTCCCGAGCAAACGAGTTGGAGAGCTCTAAAACATAATAAAGATTTTGAGAAAAAAGCAGTTGAAGCGCAAATTGAAGATCCGAATTCGATGTACAATCATTATCGAAATATGATTCAAGCACGTCGGACAGAGCCAGCATTAATCAGTGGCGAAATCGAGAGAGCTTTTACTAAACAAGCTGGTCTGGTTGTATTTAAACGTAGCACGGAAAAGGATTCCGTCCTTGTTCTTCATAATCTAACGAAAGAAAATCAAAGTTTTTCATTGCATGAAAAGGAAAACGGTTTCTCAAGCTTATTTTACCAATCAGATGATCAGGTAGAGATTAAAAAGGGTCGGAAGACAGTGAAAATAATGTTACCACCATACTCAACCATTATTTTAGATGAAAATTAAAAAGGGATTAAATATCTAGATCGATCTACACCTATCTGATGTTTGAATCAGTTTCAAAATGGATTGTAAACACACGAACGGTTTTATTAAAGGGGCCTAAATTGTTAGCTAATGTATTTCCCTTAACTCAGTTGATTGGAGCGGAAGGTGGCGACTCTTGGGGAATTGGCGGATTGGTGAGATTGCGCAGGAGCATATAGCAGGGGAGCTCAGCACACTCCTCGGGAAAGCGTCGGCCCGAAGTGTAAATCAACGTCGTTCGAATTTACTAAAATCTCTATTATGAAATTGATTCGTTTATATAAAAAATATAAAAAAGGGTGAAAATATCATGAAAAAATTTATTTATCTGGCTGTTATGGCTATGTTTGTGATCGTGCTTGCTGCGTGTAGCAAACCAGGTAGTACAAAGGAAGAAAATACTCAAAATACGAGTAAGCAAGAAGAAACAGAAGAAAATACAACAACAGAAATAGCTGAGTTAGAGCCAGAAGAAGGAGCAGAATTAATTGTTTGGGGGAATGGCGATGAAGAGGGCGAATGGATTGAATATGTCGCGGAGGAATTTACGAAAGAGTTTGATATTCCCATAACATATGAAGATGTATCCCATACAGATGCTCCAGGTAAATTGCAGACAGATGGACCGGCTGGTTTAGGTGGCGATGTATTTATGGGAGCCCATGACCATGTGGGAAATATGAATACAGCAGGACTGATTTATGATAATTATTTTGCTGACGAATATAAAGAGAGATTTATGGAAGGAGCCTTTAATGGGGTTTCTGCTATGTCTGATGGTGAAATGACGACTTTCGGCTATCCACTCGCAATTGAAACGACAGCTCTTTATTATAACAAAGATCTTTTAGATGAAATGGGTTTTAAACCAGCGGAAACTATGGAGGAATTAATAGAGCAATCAAATGAATTTATGAAAGAACATGAAGGTTCTTATGGTTTTATGTTCCCCCCAAGTGATTTTTACTTTATGTATGGATTTGTTGGTGGAAACGGTGGATATGTTTTTGGAAATGATAATACAAATCCGGAAGATATAGGCCTAAATAATGAGGGGGCTGTAAAAGCTGCTGAATTACTCACACAGATTCATGATGATCTTTTGCCGTTGAAAAAAGAGGATATTACAGGAGATGTGATGACTTCCTTTTTCGATGAAGGTAAGCTCTTGTATTATATTTCAGGTCCTTGGGCATTGAAAGGGCATCTTGATTCGGGAGTGAATTTTGGGGTAAAGACAATGCCGACATTAGAGAATGGAGAAGTACCAACAACTTTTTCGGGTATTAAAGCTTTCTTTGTCAACTCATATAGTGAGTATCCAAAAGCTGCCACATTATTCGCTCACTATGCAACAAGTGATGAAATGTTGTTAAAGCGTTTTGAAATGACAAGTCAATTACCGCCTTCCAATGAGTTGCTAGAAAACGAAAAGATAAAGGAAGATCCTAATATGCTGGCATTTCTGGAACAAGCACAATATTCTGTTTCCATGCCGAATATTCCTGAAATGCAACATGTATGGGGGGCTATGGAAGTGGCATTCACAGCTATATGGAATGGTGAAGCTGAGATACAAGCAGCCTTAGATAAAGGGGTTCAACAAATCAAGGATGGTATTGATTCACAAAAATAATGAAAGAAAATAGCGAGGCTGGGCCATAATTAAAATGCTAAACAGCAAAGATGAACGAAGTATTATCATAGCGTAGGAAATATACGTAGACTCCTGTGGGGATCGGCATTGGTCACGTCTTATGACCAACGCCGACAGTAGAACCTCATGTTTCTCGAAAAGGCAGCGGTGAGCTCTCGGGGTGCGCTAGCACGTGGAGGCTCACCAGCCGCCCGAGGAAAACGAAATATATTTCCCGAGTAAGTTATATGGATATAGTCGTTCGGTTTGTCTTTGGAGAAAACATTTACGTCCCAGTCTCAGTATTGAAATGAGGGATAAGTATGAGTGCCTTACTGCAACAAATGAATGAAGAAAGACAGTCTGAAAACCAAACTAACCCTAATTTTCCTGACAAAAAGCGATACTTTACCAAACCTATCAGAGCGGTCTTATTATCTACTTTATTTATGGGCTTGGGACAGATCTACAATCGACAGTTTGTAAAAGGGTTAGCATTTTTAGCGATCGAAGCTTATTTATTAATTTTTTGGACTGTTCCATTTCAATGGGCAATGTGGGGGTTAACAACTTTAGGAGATACGCCACAATCACGAGAAGGTTTTGAGATTGTTCAAGGCGACCATTCTATTTTTCTTTTAATCGAAGGAATTTTGTTCTTGATTTCTTTTTTACTGCTAATCTGGTTTTACTATTTAAATATCCGTGACGCCTATAAGGTGGCCAAGAAAAAGGAATTAGGGATTAAGCCCAATAACGCTAAAGAGATGTTTAAAAATATTTGGGAAAATGGCTTCCCATACTTGTTATTAACACCATCAGTACTATTTACTTCATTCCTAACGATATTGCCTTTATTATTTGGGATTTTAATTGCCTTTACGAATTATTCTGCTCCTAATCATTTGCCGCCAAAACATTTAGTTGATTGGGTTGGCTTTGGGACCTTCGTGAAACTGTTTCAAATGAAGACTTGGAGTACAACCTTTTATGGTGTGTTTGGTTGGACAATTGTTTGGGCGATTTTAGCTACAATAACGACCTTTTTTATTGGCCTAATTTTCGCAGTCCTGATTAGTCAAAAAAATATTAGATTCAAGAAATTTTGGAGGAGTATTTTTATTTTACCGTGGGCGATCCCGCAATTTGTATCGATCTTAATTATGCGGAATATTTTTAACGGCCAATTTGGACCGATTAACCGGATGTTAATGGATATAGGCATCATCGATTCAGCGATACCGTGGTTGTCTGACCCCATGCTAGCTAAGATCACATTGGTTGTTGTTAATATGTGGTTTGGTTTTCCGTTCTGGATGATATTAATGAGTGGAGTTATGACTAATATTGATAAGGAATTATATGAGGCAGCGGAAGTAGATGGAGCCTCTTCATTCCAGAAGTTTTGGAAAATTACAATGCCGTTAATTATGTTTTCAACGGCTCCACTTGCGATTATGCAATTTGCCGGTAATTTTAATAACTTCAACTTAATTTATCTGATGACGGAAGGAGGACCAGTCAATATGAATTATACATATGCTGGTTCAACAGATATTTTAATTAGTTGGATTTATAAACTAACCCTTGATAATAATCAATTTGCCGTTGCATCGGCTGTATCGATCTTAATCTTTATTGTGATTGCAACCTTCTCTATTATTAATTTTAGAAACACTAGAGCATTTAAAGAGGAGGATATGATGTCATGATCAACATGTCCTTAAGAAAGAAATTAACGAGTGGTTTCATTTATTCTATTTTAATCATTACCGCTATATTTGTTTTGTATCCAGTTGTTTGGGTGATAACTGGGTCGATGAATCCCGGGGATTCACTTTTTTCTACGAAATTGATCCCAGAATCATTGTCCTTTAGACATTACACTTATTTATTCCAGGAAACAGATTATCTGATCTGGTATAAGAATACTTTAAAAATTGCTTTTTGGAATATGGTTATTTCTACTGTATTAGTTGTAACAGCTGCTTATGCTTTTTCAAGGTTCCGTTTTCCAGGAAGAAGGCAAGGCTTAATGATGATGCTTGTGCTCCAAATGTTTCCTGGGTTTATGGGGATGATTGCCATTTATATATTGCTCTTGCAGTTGGATCTACTTGATAATCATTGGGGATTAATTTTAGTTTATGCCGGGGGGTCGATACCTTTTGGGGCCTGGTTAGTGAAGGGGTATTTTGACGGTTTACCACGTAGTTTGGAAGAAGCAGCAAAAATTGATGGAGCAAGTCATGTAACAATTTTTTATAAAATTATGATGCCTTTATCAAAACCAATTCTTGTTTTTATTGCTGTAAATAATTTTATTGGTCCTTGGATGGATTTTATTTTCGCACGGCTTGTTCTCCGTACAAGTAGCAAAAAGACATTGGCTATTGGTCTTTTTGAAATGGTAACAGGGAGAGGAAATACAGAATTTACAACATTCGCTGCTGGTGCTGTCTTAGTTGCTTTACCAATAACTATTCTGTTTTTTATTTTCCAAAATCATTTAGTAGAAGGATTGAAAGCAGGAGCCAATAAAGGATAGAAAAAAATATGAGACTTGGGAAGGTGGTTATTGTATTATATATTTAGAAAGAAAATGAAAGTAGGGGTAGCATGGCTATAACCATTAAAGATGTTGCTAAGCATGCAAATGTTGCTCCATCGACTGTTTCTAGAGTCATCGCTGATCATCCAAGAATTAGTGAGAAAACAAAAAAAAGGGTAAGAAAAGCAATGAAGGAACTTGGGTATCATCCTAACCTCATTGCGAGGAGCCTTGCGAGTAAATCAACTAGTGTAATTGGTCTCGTGATGCCTGAATCGGCTGATGTTATTTTTCAAAATCCTTTCTTTTCTAGTGTTCTCCAGGGACTTAGTGCAAGGGCTTACGAAAAGAGTTTCGCCTTACAAATGACAACAGGAAAAACGAAGGACGAAATTTTTCAAGAGGTTGTCCAAATGGTGCAAGGGAGACGAGTTGATGGGCTAATTCTACTAAACTCCCATGTAGAAGACAGGTTAATGTCCTATTTAATGAATTGTGATTTTCCTTTTGTTGTAATAGGAAAACCATATAAGCATGAGGAACAAATTACACATATTGATAATGATAATTTCCGGGCTGCCAAGGAGGTCACAGAATATCTACTAGGTTTAAACCATGAAAGAATAGCGTTTATAGGGGGACATCGTGATTTGGTTGTGACCGTTGATCGTTTGCTTGGATATGAAAAGGCATTACGTGAGGCTAGTATCGAGCTACGCGATTCATATATTGTCCATGCTGAGTTCTTAAAGGAAGGGGGCGAAGAGGCAATTGATGAATTGCTCAAATTAGCAGAACCCCCTACTGCCTTAGTTGTCACCGATGATTTAATGACACTGGGTGTCCTGCATATGCTTGATAAAATGGAAATTTCTGTAGCAGAGCAAATGTCAATTGTTAGCTTTAATAATGTGTTTCTTGCCCAGATGACCCAACCGCCTTTAACATCTGTTGATATTAATATTTTTTCATTAGGTTATGAAGCGGCGAAAAACCTAATCCTTAAAATTGAAGATCCAAAAGAACCTGTAAAGAGAATTATCATTCCTCATCAATTGGTTATCCGCTCATCTTGTGAACGGTTAGAAGGAAAGGCACATTCATCATTAAGTACTAAAAAATAAGAATATGATTCCTAAAATAAGGAGCTATCCGCTAAGGCCAATGAATTGGCTTTTGTGGAGGCTCCTCTTTTTTTAGGGATGTTGTTTCCTTATAAGCTTCTTGGCTTTGATCCCCAACACTTAAAGGATTTATCAAACCGCTAAATGAGATTTCCTTTCAGCTATCAGGGGAGACCAAAACAATGATTCATGAAAAACTACATACATGCTGAAATGACTCATGGTTCCCCAAACAGAAAGGAGATCAACCTCTACTATACGACCTCCACCTTATCCAAAGCTTTTGATATGGGTGGATTCGACACCATGGGCCAAACTTAACTGTCACAAGGAATACGGGAAGTTAAATTTAGTTGAATATTGACAGTCCAGGCAAAAGCGATATAATTATATATAAAACCGTGCAAGCGATTGCGCAAGTCGAAAGTGGGTAGAATATGCCTATTACAATCAAAGATGTAGCCAAGCATGCAAATGTTGCTCCATCAACTGTTTCTAGAGTCATTGCCGATAGTCCGAGAATTAGTATAGAGACAAAGAAAAGGGTCAATAGAGCAATGGATGAACTTGGATATCATCCTAATTTAATTGCAAGAAGTCTGGCAAATCAATCAACTCATGTTCTAGGGCTTGTGATGCCTGAATCAGTAGATGTTATTTTTCAAAATCCATTTTTTTCAAGCGTGCTTCAAGGATTAAGTGAAGGTGCGCATAATAAGACATACGCTTTACAAATGACGACTGGAAAGACGAAAGATGAAATATTCCAAGAAGTTGTGCAAATGGTCCAAGGAAAGAGAGTAGATGGATTAGTTCTATTAAACTCTCATGTTGAAGATAGATTAATGAGCTATCTAATGGATTATGGCTTTCCGTTTGTCGTAATTGGTAAGCCCTATCAATTGGAAGACCGTGTTACACATATTGATAATGATAATTTTCAAGCAGCCAAAGAGGTAACTGAATATTTATTAGGGCTTCACCATAAAAGGATTGCTTTTATTGGTGGAAACCAGGATTTAGTTGTTACAGTTGACCGTTTGCTTGGCTATAAAGCAGCATTGAAAGAGGCGGGGATAGAACCAATAGATTCTTATATTGTTCATGGGGAGTTTCTGAAAGAGGGGGGACAAGAAGCGATTGATGCTTTATTAAAATTAAAAAACCGTCCAACTGCTTTAGTTGTCACTGATGATTTGATGACATTAGGTGTATTACACATGTTGGAGGATTTAGGCATTGCGGTGACGAAAGAAATATCGATCGTAAGTTTTAATAATGTATTTCTAGCACGAATGACTCAACCGCCGCTAACTTCAGTCGATATTAATATATTTTCATTAGGCTATGAAGCTGCCAAAAGCCTAATTGAAAAAATAGAAAACTCAAAAGAACCTGTAAAAAGAATTATTATTCCCCATCAATTGATTATTCGTTCATCTTGTGCCGCTATGGAGGCATAAGAAAAAGAGGCTGAGAAATAATTAAAATGTTTAAGCAGCAAAGACGAGCGATGCATTTCCGAAGCGGGTTATATGCACTTAATCGTTCGTTTTTTCTTTGGAGAAAACATTTTTATCTCAGCCTCATTTTTGTTTACTAAGGAAATACTTGTCCAAATAAAGTTTCACTCGTTGCTAGCTTTGAGTCAATCTTGCTCCATCTGATAGGGCATAGATCTCTACCATTGTATATCCCTAAGAGTTTCACCGCTTGAATGGAAGAACTGTAATGAATTATGAATAGTAACAGTTGGTTGACTTTAAAGTCGTCTAAAGTGACCATATACCCGCGCGAAATGTGTCCGCCTTAAGCAAATCAACGAAATTCCTCAGCTTCTCTTTCTGATTATTCACTTTCAGATATCTTCTACATGGCTGCTAGTCTTTTTGTTTATTCTAATTTTGCCGAGAGAGTAACAAAATCATTGACCAAAGGCTATAGAAACCATA
This sequence comes from Lederbergia galactosidilytica, assembly GCF_017873565.1. GTDB lineage: Bacteria > Bacillota > Bacilli > Bacillales > Bacillaceae_C > Lederbergia > Lederbergia galactosidilytica. The sequence goes on along the minus strand of NZ_JAGGKH010000001.1, from coordinate 118,902 downwards.
CGATAAAAATAGATTATTTTAAGGAAGTGATTGTAAACGTGTTCAGGCATTTGAAATCTTATAAATGGCAGATTAGTGCGGTCATATTTTTAACATTAGTTGGCATTCTACTAGAATTACTATTACCAACTTTAATGGCTAATGTAGTTGATATTGGAATTGTTAAAGGGGATATTTCTTATATTATCAAAATTGGTCTATTGATGATTGTCGCTGCCTTAATAGCTGTTCTGATTACAGTCGGCGTGTCATATTTCGCATCACAGACAGCCCAAGGCTTTGGTCGAGATGTGAGAAGAAGTTTATTTGTCCAAGTAGAGGATTTTTCTTTACAGGCCTTTGATAAAATTGGACCAGCTTCCTTAATCACAAGATCGACAAATGATGTAAAACAAGTACAAGATGTGTTAAATATGGTGTTGCGCATGATGACGCGAGCTCCACTCATGCTTGTAGGGGGAATCATTTTAGCGGTGACAAGAGATCCAGGCTTATCACTCGTTTTTTTAGGTGCACTCCCTATCTTAGTGATCGTGATTCTTGTTATTTCAAAAAAGGCGATTCCTTTATTTGTCTCCTTGCAGAAGAAAACAGATCGTCTTAACTTGATCGTGCGGGAAAATTTAACTGGGATTCGGGTTGTGCGTGCTTTTAATAAAGTAAATTTCGAAAAAAGCAGATTCAATCAAGCGAATGAAGACTTTCGTGATACGGGAATTAAAGTAAATCAAATGATGGCCGTTTTATTTCCAGTTATGATGATTATTATGAACTTTACTAATATCGCCATTGTGTGGTTTGGTGCGATTCGGATTGATGAAGGCATGATGCAAGTAGGTAACTTAATGGCTTTCTTACAATATGCAATGATGATTCTTATGTCACTTGTTATGCTTTCGATGGGTTTTATCATGATCCCACGTGCTCAAGCCTCAGTGAAGAGAATTAATGAAGTGCTTGCGATGGAGAAAGAAATTGAAGATCCCCAATCAGCAAAAAGCACGGAATCACATGGATATGTAGAATTCCGAAATGTTAGCTTTCGTTATGAAGGAGCTGAGAAACCTGTTTTAAGCCATGTCTCCTTTCAAGCGAAACCAGGAGAAACAACCGCGATTATCGGCAGTACAGGAGCTGGGAAATCAACTTTGCTTAAATTAATCCCCCGATTTTATGATGCAGAAGGAGGAGAGATTGTTATTGATGGCGTAGATGTGAGAGAGATGTCACAAGCAGAGCTACGGCAAAAAATAGGCTATGTTCCCCAGCAAGCAACCTTATTTAGTGGCTCGATTGCAGAGAATCTTCAGTTCGGTAAGGAAAAGGCAACAGAGCAGGAAATGAAAGAAGCTCTTGAAATTGCACAGGCCGCAGATTTTGTTTTTAAACAAGAAGATGGGCTGCATGCGAAAGTGGAACAGGGTGGGGCAAATTTTTCTGGAGGACAGAAACAGCGATTGTCTATTGCCCGTGCTTTCATTCGCAAGCCGGAAATTTATTTATTCGATGATAGTTTTTCAGCATTAGATTATAAAACAGATGCAAAATTGAGAGCTGGATTAAGTCAGATGCAAGGGGAAAGTACGATTATTATGGTAGCGCAAAGAGTGAGCACTGTTATTCAAGCGGATCAAATCATCGTTTTGAATGATGGAAAAATAGCAGGTGTTGGAACTCATGATGAGTTAATAGTACAAAACCATATTTATCGGGAAATTGCTGCATCACAAGGAATCGGGGTGGAAGGGGCATGAGTGAAAAAAGTGATCGTCCAACATCTATGCGAAAACGGGGACCAGCACATAGGCAAGGAATGCATGGAGAAAAGCCGAAAGAATTTAAAAAAACACTGTTTCGATTAAGTGCTTATTTAAAGCCACGAAAAGTTCAAATTATTTTTGTAGCAATTGCGGCTATATTTGCCACATTATTTAATGTAATAAGTCCCAAGTTTCTTGGTGACGCAACATCCTCCATTTTTGCTAGCATAAAAAATGGAGTTGGCGTTGATTTTCCATTTATTGCAAAGTTAGTATTTATTTTACTAGGGCTGTATATATTATCTGCCATTTTTTCTTATTTTCAACAGTTTATGATGGCTGGTATCTCACAGAAGACAACGGCAGAATTGCGAAAAGAAGTGAATGAAAAATTAACCCGTTTGCCACTTAGATATTATGATCAGCATCCCCATGGAGATGTGTTGAGCCGCGCAATTAATGATATCGATAATATTAATAATTCGATTCAACAGGCATTATCACAACTGATTACTTCCGCGATTATGATCATCGGAACGATTATTATGATGTTAGTGATCAGTCCGTTACTTACTTTAGTTGTACTGATTACATTTCCATTAAGTGCTTTAGTTGTTCAAATGATTGCTTCTCGCTCACAAAAGCATTTTGTTCAACAGCAAACAGAGCTCGGCAATGTAAATGGTCATATTGAAGAGATGTTTTCCGGTCATCAAGTTGTTAAAGGTTTTGGTTATGAACAAAAGGCAATCCGCGATTTTGAGCAAATGAATGACCGGCTATACGAATCTGGATGGAAGGCACAGTTTATTAGTGGGATTATGATGCCACTAATGACTTTTGTCGGTAATCTCGGTTATGTGTTTGTCAGTATTGTTGGTGGAATTCGCGTGTTAAGTGGGAATATTCAAGTAGGGGATGTGCAAGCATTTATCCAATATTCTCAACAGTTATCACAACCGATGGCACAGGCGGCCGGAATTGCCAATATGATTCAGACTGCCCTTGCTTCAGCTGAGCGGATTTTCAATCTTTTAGATGAGGAAGAGGAAAGACAAGAAGAACCAGCTAAGGTGAATCTTGCTGCGTTAGAAGGACGAATCAGCTTTGAACATGTGCAATTCGGTTATGAGCAAGAGAAAACGATTATCCAAGATTTGACGTTAGAAGTTGAATCGGGCCAAACCATTGCCATTGTAGGACCGACGGGAGCAGGAAAAACAACGATTATTAATTTGTTGATGCGTTTTTATGAAATTGACCAAGGGAAAATCCTCATTGATGGGAAGGATATTGCAGAGTTATCAAGAGAACAAGCAAGATCATTATTTGCCATGGTTCTACAGGATACTTGGCTATTTAAAGGGACCATTCATGAAAATATTGCCTATGGTCGAGAAGGGGCGACTGAAAAAGCGGTCGTACAAGCGGCGCAAAGTGCTTATGCTGATGAGTTTATTCGTACTTTACCTGATGGATATGACACAGTACTTGGAGAAGATGCCTCCAATATTTCGCAAGGACAGAGACAACTTATCACGATTGCGCGTGCCATATTAGCTGATCCGAAAATTTTAATCTTAGATGAGGCGACAAGTAGTGTCGACACCCGGACAGAGATGAATATCCAAAAAGCAATGAATCGCTTGATGGAAGGAAGAACAAGTTTCGTTATTGCTCATCGCCTTTCTACAATTCGTGATGCAGATTTAATTTTGGTCATGAATGAAGGGGACATTATTGAAAAAGGAACCCATGATGAATTAATTGCACAGAATGGATTTTACGCTGACCTATATCAAAGTCAATTTGTCGGAGCCACCGGGTGAATAAAGGCGAAAATGCCTATTTAAAAAAGTATAAATTTAAATTTTTTCATGAGATAAAGGAAATACCCATACTTTCAGGGGATGGGCGGGTAAGGAGACTTCATCCTGGATGCTAATAAATAACAAATAAAAGAAGAAAAATGAGCTTTTACAGGAGTGATGCTGACCTGTGAAAGCTCATTTGTTTATCTTCTTGATTTCGGATTCAAAGCATCTTTGAGCCCTTCTCCGATAAAATTGATTGATAGAATCACTAATGTAATCATTGTTGCAGGTGGAACCCACATCCAAGGTCGATTGCGAAGAACATCAGAATTTCGTGCTTCTGCTAACATATTTCCCCAGCTCGGAGTATCAGGCGGAACACCAAAGCCTAAGAAACTCAGTCCGGACTCGGCTACGATTGTGGTGGCCATTAATAATGTAGCTTGGACAATAATGGTGGAAGCGACATTCGGGAGCAAGTGCTTGATAATCACTTTAGATGGCTTACCACCGATCGATTCAGAAGCTAGAATATATTCATTTTCTTTTTCAGCAAGGACACGACTGCGAACAATCCGGGCAACCCCACCCCAACTCAAAGCGGAAATAACGAGAATCAATGTCCATAAACCGTTAATTTTTCCAATAAAGATGGAGTTCAATACAATCACAAAAATCATAAATGGAAAGGTTAGAACAAAGTCAGTAAACCGCATTAAAATGGTGTCGATGATGCCACCGAAATACCCCGCAATGGAGCCAATGACAGTTCCAACAAAGGTAATTAAAAACATACAACTTAATCCGACTATTAGCGAGGCTCGCCCTGCATAAAGCATTCTGGCAAACATATCACGTCCATTTGTATCTGTGCCAAGCCAGTTTTCACTAGATGGGGGTTGGCTGATCTTCATGTAATCAATCCGGACAATATCCTGGGTTGTTAGTAATGGTGCTGAAAAGGAAACAATGATCACCAATACTAAAAAAATTAAGCTGATCATGGCTAATTTATTTTTTATGAACTTTTTTCTTGCAATGGCCCAAGGGGAGGGGCTTTTTTTCGGTGTAATGATATTATTATTATTTGTATTTGTTACGATTTCCATATGTTTCCCCTCCTCAATCTAACCTAATCCGCGGATCGACAATACCATAAAGTAGATCGGCGATTAAATTCCCAAACAGGGTTAAAAATGAAAGCAGCATGGTGATCGACATCATCACGGCATAATCTCTTCTTTCCACAGATTCCAAGAAAAGTTGCCCCACCCCAGGATACGTAAAAATGGTTTCTGTAATGACGGCACCACCAATTAAAGTGGCGATATCGAAACCTAAAAAGGTGACAAGTGGAATAATTGAATTTCTTAGAATGTGTTGATTGTAAATTTTCGATTCTTTTGTTCCTTTTGCTCTTGCAGTTCTGACATAATCTTTGCGACTATTCTCGATAATGTCATTTCGCAAAAATTGTGTATAGGAGGCTGTTCCCATTAAACCTAAGACGAGTGCAGGTAATAAGACGTGATGAATCTTACTTAAATAATAGTTCCATGTTCCCGATTCCAGACCAACGGCCACTGAACCGCTGAAGGGGAACCAGCCTAGTTTAAAGGAGAAAAAGTAAATGGCCACTATACCTGCGACAAACGATGGAATGGCCAATCCTAAATAATTATACGTAGCAACCAAATTATCTCCTAATGTATATGGCTTTCTCCCGGCGAATAACCCCATTGCAAAAGCAAAAATATACGTAAAAATTAAAGAAGTAATGGCTAAAAATAAAGTGTTCGGGATTCGCTGGGCAATTACTTCAGCCACGGGCTTTTTATATATGAATGATTTTCCCAAATCTCCCTGTACTAAATTCGAGATCCATCGGCCGTATTGTACGTAAATGGGATCATTATAACCTAATTTTTCTTTCATTTCCTCAATATATTGTGGGTTAGTATTCGAAGGATCAATTTCGCCAGAAAATGGATCTCCCGGCATCATTAATGCCAAGGTGAACACCACGAACGAAATAAGGAGCAATAATGGGATCATGGCAAGTATTCGGCGAAGTGAGTATTGAAGCATGTGACTTTCTCCTTATCTATAAAGTTTAACAAAGATCGGGTCCCCAATTGGGAACCCATAATCTTTGAATGAATCTCTAACAAGTCAAATCTATTCCGTTGTATACCATTTATGAGTGTCAGTTTGGAAGCCTTCCGCATTTATATGAACACCTTGGAGGCGTTCGTTAATTCCATAAAGATCTAGGTTTTCCCATAATGGAACAGTTGGGACTTCTTCATTGAAATGTTTTTGCCAATCGATATACACTTGTTTGCGGTATTCTTGATCGAATGCTTTTTCACTTAAGGCTTCATCCAATAATTTTTGGTTTTCGTCATCTACCCAACGATTGAAGTTCCATTCTGCATCAATCCCCCATAAACCAGATGGATCTGGGTCAGTACCCATGCTCCAGGAGCCGAAGAAGGCATCTAATACTTCATCATCATTTCGCTTCATTTCATTGTATAGGTTAAACTCAATCAGAGAGCCTGTTGCAAGTTCTGTTTTGACCCCAATATCATTCCATGCTTGCATGATCGCTTGTGAACGACCTTCAAAAGCGGCTGGTCCAGCATAATGCCCAAATGAAATCTTAAATGGCTCACCATCTGGATCTTCGACAAATCCATCGCCATCAACATCCTTATAACCTGCTTTATCTAAAAGTTCTTTTGCTTTTTCAGGGTCATATTCATATTGATTTAATTCTGATTCATCAGCAGCCGTCCAGAATACACTTGGAATAACCGTATTTGATACTGTGGCTTTCCCTGCTAAGAAGGCATCAATCATCGCTTGGCGGTCAATGGCATGCACTAAAGCTTGACGCAATTCTTTAGATTTAAATTTATCGACATCATCGATATTTTTACGTGTTTCATTATCACGATGGCCAAAGCGAAGGCCAATATAGGAATAGCCGACACCTTTTGTTTCTTCAATTCGGACATTCTCTAATTTAGATAGGTCTTCGACATCTTGTGGTCGAATATCCATGATATCAATTTCGCCATTTTCAAACGCACCAGTTGCTAGGGATGGATCAATCGTTTTTACAACCACACCATCAAGTAATGGCTTGCCTTGCCAATATTCATCAAAGCGTTCTAATTCGGTGTATTCGCCCTCAACAACTTTTTTCACTTTGAATGGCCCTAAGCCAACGGGTTCTTCACGCACTTGTTTGGACTCTTGTAAATCTTTGATAGCAATACCTTCATAATGTTTCTTTGGCATTGGAGTAGGCCAAAGGTTTTCTAAGTTGTTAATTTTCACTTCTTCAAAAGTGATTTTGACTGTGTATGGGTCTACTACTTCGATTCCTTCAATGGAGTCAGCTTTTCCTTCTTTTTTCGCTTTTGCTCCCTTAACGCCCTCTACATAGTTAAAACGTTCACCAGTATATTCAGGGTCTGCCATTGTTTCAAGTGCAAACACCCAGTCATCAACAGTTAATTCTTCCCCATTATGCCATTTTATGCCTTTTTCAAACGTAAACGTATAAGTAAGCTTATCATCACTAATCTCCCAGTTAGCAAAATTTGGTACATATTCTAATTCATCAGTCACCTTAAAGATTTTATCTATCATAAACTCTTGAATATAGCTATCTACGATACTCTTTGAGTAGGCTGGATCATAGATACCTTCCGCAGCTTGGTCGGTCCCAAATGTGACGACTCCGCCTTCTTTAGGTTCTGAACTTTCTTCCGCTTGCTTATCACTATTACCCTCATTGTTCGTTTCTTCTTTTTTTCCTTCTGTTTGGCCACCACATGCTGCCAAAAATAAGGACATGGTCAATAATACGACTAAAGACCATAATACGGACTTTCTCATGAGATTCCCCTCCATTAATTTTTATTTTCATAGAATTGTAAAGTAATAATTAATTATATAAGTGGCAGGCTACTCGATGCCCTGGCTTCACCTCCTTTAATGCTGGTTTGGTTAAGGCACATTCCGCGAATGCTTTCGGGCATCTCGGATGGAATGGGCAACCTTTTGGAGGATTCGCCGGACTTGGTACATCCCCTTGTAAAATGATACGCTCTTTCTTTTTTCGAGGATCGGGTGAAGGAATAGCTGAGATTAATGCCTGTGTGTAAGGGTGAAGTGGCTCAGCATAGACACTGTCTTTATCACCAATTTCTATTATATTCCCTAAGTACATGACCCCAATTCGATCACTCATATGTTTGATGACACTTAAATCATGGGCAATAAATAAGAAGGTTAAATCGAATTCTTCTTGTAGTTCTTTCAAAAGATTCAGAACTTGAGATTGCACGGATACGTCTAATGCGGAAACAGGCTCATCGGCAATGATTAATTTTGGTCTAAGAGCTAGAGCTCTGGCGATTCCAATCCGCTGCCTTTGTCCACCGGAAAATTCATGGGCGTATTTGTAATAGGCATCCTCAGGTAGTCCCACTTTGTTTAATAATTCTAACACTTCATTTTTCAGAGCTTTTTGGGATTTATTTGTGTAGTTCATAATCGGTTCAGATATAACATTTCCAATCATTTGCATTGGATTCAATGTCGCGTATGGATCTTGGAACACCATTTGAATATCTTTTCGTATTTCTCTTAATGATTTACCGCCTAAAGTCGTAATATCCTGACCGTTAAAGATTATCTTGCCATCGGTTGGATTTAAAAGTCTTAAAATCGTACGACCTGTGGTGGATTTTCCGCAACCTGATTCCCCAACTAATCCAAGTGTTTCACCGTTTCGGATTGTAAAAGAAACATTGTCTACTGCTTTGACATTTCCAACTGTTTTTCTAAAAAAGCCACCTTTAATAGGGTAGTAGGTTTTTAAATTTTCTACTTCTAATAGATTTTTCTTATCTTGCTTGTTCGATGTATGGCTCATATGATTACCTCACACTCTCTTTTGGATAGCTACTTTCATATAATAAGCAAGAAACCTCATGTCCTTGCTCCACCTCTGCAAGTTGAGGGGAGATCGTTTTACAATCAGGTTTTGCAAATGGGCATCTATCAACAAAACGGCAGCCCGACTGTGGCATATTTTTTAAGGAAGGGACGATTCCTTTAATTGTCGCAAGCTCTTCAACTTCCTCTTCGATTCGCGGAATAGCGGCCATTAATAATTTCGTATATGGATGCTGAGGGTTATAGAAGAGGCGATCAGCATCTGTCCGCTCAACAATTTTACCTGCATACATAACAATTACTTCATCACACATTTCCGCGACAACACCTAGGTCATGTGTAATTAAAATAATCGACATATCATTTTCTTCTTGAATGCCACTTAGCAAATCAAGAATTTGGGCTTGTACTGTAACATCAAGAGCTGTCGTTGGTTCGTCTGCAATCAAAAGCTTCGGTTGACAGGCGATGGCGATGGCAATCATTACCCTTTGCCGCATTCCACCTGAAAGCTGGTGTGGGAATTCATCAACAACCGTCTCAGCTCTCGGAATCCCAACCTTTTTTAATAACTCAATTGCCTTTGTCCGTGCTTCGCTTTTCGTTACTTTTTGGTGATTTAATAATATTTCTTCTATTTGAAATCCAATGGTGAACACTGGATTCAAGGATGTCATTGGTTCTTGGAAAATCATACTGATGTCTTTTCCTCTAATCGAATTCATCTGATTGTCGGCTAAACCTTCAATATTTTTTCCATCAAAAATAATCTCTCCACCTGTAATTTGCCCAATGCCTTTCGGAAGTAAATTCATGATAGAAAGGGACATGACGCTTTTTCCGCAACCCGATTCACCGACAATCCCAACAATTTGTCGAGGTTTCACGGAAAATGAGACATCATCAACAGCATTGTAGATTTTTCCGTCTATATCAAACCCTGTCTTTAGGTTTTTCACTTCGAGCATATTCATTTCATACACACCTTCAAATATTTTATTATTTTTTCTTTCCAATCTATAAATTCAGACAATTTGAGATGGATGTCTCTTTAGATGCTAGTTCAAAAAAAGTAAAAAGGAGCATATCTGCAAATGCATTAACTCCGGCGTTCGACAAAGAGTGTCGTTATGATCATCTTCGGGCAAGTGCCACTTTTTTACCAAATTCTTTGAACATTCTCTTTAAAAAGAAATATATCAAAATATTCTTTTTCATAAGTTTATTACTAAGTATTCTATAATAGAATAGATTGTATTACAATAACTTTTTTTATTTCACAAAAGTTACAAATATATAAAGTTTACATTTTTTTCGAGAGTGGTGAAAAGCGTTACAACGTTAAAGTGGTAAAGATAAAATTAGAAGAATTTTAGGAAGAAATGACGAAAAAAGAATACGCAAAAATGTAATATTTTGTATTTTTCTTAATTTTAATATTATACAAATATACTGTTTTTGGCGAATTATTGCTCAAAAAAATAAAAGGAAGATCATTTTATAAATATAAAAAATTAGCATGAGAGAATTCCACAACCTAAGCATGGAAAAGATAAGATAGGTTCGCTTGTACATAGGCGGGCCGCCTTCGATATCATGATAAAGTGGACTTCCCATCTAATTACTCCTTAGTAATGAATAGAAATCTAAATCTTTTAGCGTAGCTTCGCACCTTTCCACAAAAAAGGAAAGTCCCAACTCACGATTGGAACTTTCCTTAACTAGGCAATGAAGCTAACTCGCTCGTCCTCTAAATAGATTAATGACAAATACAATGACGGCAAGCACAAGTAAAATGTGAATAAGGGCACCGCCAACCTTCGTGACCAATCCCAAAACCCAGAGGATGACGAGAAGGCCAATGATTGTCCAAAGCATAAGGAAGCTCCTTTCCTTTTTTATGTCTTTCTCCTAATTTACCCTAAATTTCCACACTCAAACAGGAGGAGGAAAGGGCAATAAAAAATTAGCATGAGAGAATACTCACAACCTAAGCATGGAAAAAGAAAAAGGCGGTGTGAGCGAGACACTTCGGTTTCATGAGTGAAATGTTCTCCGCATCTATATACTCATGTAATGAATAGAAATCCTTGGCGTCTTTTTTCTTTTAAAATAGAGATAAAACTAGAAAGGTTGATTTCCGCTGCGAGCGGACGCTTTCCGCGGGCTTCTCAGCCCCGACCATGTCTTTATTGATTCGACCCATGCGAAAGCCAGCGCGAATAAAAGAAAGTTTGAGAAGAAGGTTGTTCGTAAAAAGACGATTGAGCGTGTCTTTGCCGATGCAAAAGAAAAGCATGGCATGCGATGGACAACCCTTAGGGGACTTAAAAAAATGCCCATGCAGGCGATGCTGACTTTTGCTGCCTTACATCTTAAGAAGCTGGCCAGCTGGACTTGGATTACGCCAACCATGGCGTAATAGAAACCATAAGGAGAGCATTTATGGTTCTTTTTCATAGAATGATCCTGTATGAATAGCAAAAGGGTTGGAATTCATTTTGATTTCCAACCCTTTTGTCTACACTCTAAAGCCCCTTTTCCACGAAAAAGGGGCTTTAGTAGTTCGTTTTTTTATTAATAAAAACACTTTTGTCCCAGCTTCTCCTTTAAAGTAGGAAAGGCTGAAATTATTTATTTTCTTCTAAGAATGCTGTAACCTCTTCAGGTGTCTTAGCATTGGCACTGTGTAAGTGAGCAAGCTTTTCACCATTTTGGAAAATCAATAGACTCGGAATTCCCATTACCTGATATTGATCTGCTAGCTCTGGGAATTGATCACGATCGATTTGATACCAAGTGAATTGCTGGTTTTCTTCGATGATATCGCCAATAAACATATCCAGTCGTTTGCAATCTGGACACCAGCCAGCTTCAAATTTAACAATAACGGGTTTTTCACTTGAAATAACTAGTTCAAACTTTTCCTGACTTTGTATATTTTCCATTCAGATAACCTCCAATTTTCTAAAAGATAAGAAATATATATCTAGCTTCAGTGCCTAGCGACTAGCAAACTTTCGGTTTCTGAGTGCGAAGTCAATATTCATCCGCTTTCCAAGCTCATGGTGTACAAAATGTTGGTCTGAACAGTGCTACGTACAAAGATGTACTAGTGCAGACGAAGCGATAGGATGTCGCAAATTAGCCGTTATCATTTAACCTCCAGTTTGTCGCTAAACAGGCGCTTCTGCTTTTCTATATTGTACGTATGGTGGCCCTTATAATTCAAATATCTCGACTCAGAAACAAAAAGTCCAAAATTTGTTCCTTTTTTAATCGCTTGTTTTTCAGTATAATGATAAGATGGAGTTCTGAACTAGAAAAAAGAGGAAGAGATTATGACATCATCAAAAAAAGTGATTCCTAAAATAGATTACGGTATTATTTTAACATTAATGCTTATGGCGTTAGTTAGTCTAATTGCCATTTATAGTGCACAAAAAACAGGGCAGTATAAAGTGAATTTCGTGCCTAAACAAATTCAATGGTATGTGTTAGGATCTGTCGCGGCTTATATTGTGATGAGATTAGACTCCGATCAGATGAAGAAAATCTCTTGGTATGCTTATGGGATCTGCGCATTTTCCTTATTTGGTCTTTTGGCCATTGATGCCTTAGGGTTATCAAAGGAGTTCTTTTTAGCTCCGGAAAGAAACGGTGCACGTAGCTGGTATCAGATCCCGGGTGCTGGTTTAATTCAACCTGCTGAATTTATGAAAATCTTTTTAATTATGGTATTGGCCAAAGTAACATCTGGTCATCATGTGAAATTTGTCCACAAAACGCTTAAGTCCGATTTCTGGCTATTAATCAAGTTGGGCGCGGTGACAGGTGTTCCAGCCTTATTAATTCTGAAACAACCTGACTTAGGAACAGCGCTTGTGTTTATTGCGATTTTATTGGCGGTAATTTTAGTGTCGGGGATCTCTTGGAAGATTTTAGTTCCGTTGTTCGCCGTTTCTGGGGTAATTGGAAGTGCCCTCTTGTATATTGCGGTTTATTATCATGAACTTTTACAAGGGATATTGGAGCCACACCAATATAAGCGCATATATTCTTGGTTAGACCCGTGGAATTTTCGCACAGATGAAGGATATCAGCTTGTGAATGCTTTACAGTCGATTGGTTCTGGAATGACGGTCGGAAAAGGGTTTTATAACGGGGAAGTGTACATGCCTGAAAGTCATTCTGATTTTATTTTTACTACGATTGGAGAAGAATTCGGCTTTGTTGGGGCAAGTATCGTGATTAGTCTCTTTTTCTTGTTAATTTACCAAATTACCAAAACGGGATTAGATACAAAAAATCCATTTTACTCGTATATTTGTGCGGGTGTTGTAGCCATGATCGCTTTTCACGTATTCCAAAATATTGGCATGACAATTGGCTTAATGCCGATCACCGGAATTCCGCTTCCATTTATTAGTTATGGAGGAAGTGGGTTATTGGCGAATATGATGGTAATTGGGATTGTGCTGTCTGTACGGTACCATTATAAGCGATATATGTTTGCATCTGATGAAGAATAATGGAAAAGCGCAAGCGCCCGTTTAGCGACGTACAAACTTGGATAATAAGGTTGAACGGCTAAAGGCGCGCCGTCCTGGCGGCAGACTCAAAGCACGACGTCCTGTCGTTTCGCCTGCACTAGTACGTCCTGTACGTCGCAACGCCGTTCTGACCAACATCCTGTTGGCCTGAGACAAAGGAAACACGATGAACTACGAAAAGCGAAGGGCGGTTGCTTAGGGGCGACAAGCAACTGTTCTGGAATCCTGGAAGGGTGTTCTTCCCTTCCGGAATTCCAGGTTATTTGACCACGAGCCCCTACCGCCTATAGCTAGACAGAGAAAAGCGGAAGGCGGTTGCTTAGGGGCGACAAGCAAATGTTCTGGAATCCTGGAAGGGTGTTCTTTCCCTTCCGGAATTCCAGGTTATTTGACCACGAGCCCCTACCGCCTATAGCTAGACACCGAAGGGTGAATCGATGTTGACTTACGCAAGCAGACACCGAAAGTTTAGCTAGCCTAAAAAAGCTGTCTAGTAAGTCTGCAAGGACTTATTAGACAGCTTTTTTCTATAGTCTATGTTTCTTCGTTTCTATGTGGCGGTTTTTTGTATATAACCAAGTAATGACAAAACCTACAAGAATAAAGATTGTGGCAAGCAGTCCGCCTTCAAGCCCAAAGGCACCACCTGTTAAGAGTGGGTTCCCATCTGTAACATCGATTTGGTAGATACCATGAGGGGAAATACCGCTAACCGCAAAGCCAAAAACACTTCCCTGGAAATAATTCCATGTGATATGGTACCCGATCGGCAACCATAAACTATTGGTACGTTCATACATATAGGCAAATAATAGACCGACAACGACAATATTGAGTAAACCAATGATACTTACATTAGGATTGGCCCCATGGGCAATACTAAAGACAACAGCTGAGACAAGATAGATGACCCATTTTTTATTTTGACGTGAGGCCATCGTCTTAATGACGTATCCTCGAAAGAACATTTCTTCAAAAAATCCAACTAGGATAAACATGATAAGAAAACTCATTGTAAAAGAATTAAAGTCTGGCTGTGATATTAAATTCAAAAGTTTTATATCACCTGTTGCCATTAATAGAAAGAAAATTAGTGTAATAGAAATGGCTCCAAGGAAAAGGCCAAAAATAAAGTCTTTCCATGACCCTTTAAATCCTAGCTCTTTTATCGGTTGCCGATTCAGAAATTTCCATAATAATAGTGTGGCAATGATGCCTCCGATTGTTCCGCCACCTTGGGTGAGTAACAAGATCCATGGCCGATTCTCATACGCTGTCATAATATCGACCGTAATCGTAGCGGACTGATTGGTAAGTTCCGTTACCGCCAATAGAATAATCCCAGGAATGGAAAAAATACTTTGAAAAATATACATCGCGATAAGTCCGATAAGGATAATCCAGCCTGAGCGGATTTGCTCGTTTTGATTTTTAAACAAATGGATAACCACCTTTTATCATTCAGTTTCATTTAATATATGACTAGTTTACTAAGTACTACCTTAAATTTTTCGAATATGAAAAAAGTAGGTCAGTATTTGAATCGTAGGGATTAGCAGTACAATCAAGATCGGGTAATAGCGAAACTGTTCTTCGAATAATGGATAGAATACGAGAGCAGAAGCAGCAATTGGTGCAGAAATCCAGGTGGAAATAAAAGCTTTTCGACAAGCTATACCTGAGATAGCTTGTTCACGCTCATCTTCTTCTGAAAACTGCAAAGGGAACCATAAAGAAATTTTCTCTTTTTTATTCTTTTTATAGCGATAAAAGAAGAATAATGCGAGACTATAGAGTAAGAATAATAAAAATGGCCAAACAGATACAGACACTTCCCAAGGTGGTGCGATATCCTCGTTTATAATTTTGGCAAACTGAGCATAAGCATCATACAACACTGCGAGCACCCATCCAGCAAAAAATAGCATAAGTAAGCTTAAAAACATCGATAAAGTGGATGACCTCATTTAGATTCCTCCTTTTCTTTTAGCCAGAAGACTTCTTCCATTGGCAAATTAAAAACTTTACAAATTGATAAACCTAATAGTAATGAAGGCGCATAATCACCCTTTTCAATGGCCGCGATGGTTTGGCGTGTTACTCCTACACGTTTGGCTAGGTCTGTTTGCGAGTAGTTGAATCTGGCACGCAACTCCTTTACACGATTTTCCATGGACACAAACTGTTCCTCCTTATGTTAAATAAACTTAACATCATTATTGTTATTGTAAAGTAAATTTCACTATATGTAAAGTCTAGTTAACATTTTGGGCAAAAAAAGAACAGACCTTTTATTAAGTCTGTCCTATTATAAGCTGTTATTGAATATTCCCTTGGTAAGGAAATTGATTTGTGTATCCTTGATGTTGCTGAAAGGATTGCTGGATTTTTTGTGCTTGTTCAGCTTCTAATTTATACCAACCTTTTTCAAACATTAAATTAAACAAGTCATGTTGCATATTTTGTGTTTCATTAAAAATTTCTAATAAATCTCCATAAAGATGTTGGTGACTAGCCTCATTTAAAGCAACCGAATAAGCATTTGTCATATATTTTTCTTGACTTAAAATATCATTTAAAAAATCACGTTCATTCATTTGCGGTGTTTTAGGAACTTCAGTACTTGGATTTTTGATTTGCTGCATATTTTGATTTTGCATGAAGGAAACTCCTTTCTGTTTTTAAAAGCTAAAAAATTACAAAGGTTAGCTAGTGTTGGATCTAGCCTCAGTGCCCACCAAATTTTCGGTGCTTCTTTCCGATAAGTTAACAGCGATTCACCTTTTGGATTCATCGCACTTGAAAGTTTATGCGTCGTTAAACGCGTGCTTGGCCTTTCTATTGGGTAATAGAATTATTTTGTTGTTTTTCTTCTAAGTGGCTTAAAATTTTCATATAATGACGTTGATGCATCTGCCCACAAGCTTCTAACTTATTTTTGATTTTCTGATCCTGGCAATGGGATGCCGCATGATGAGCTTTTTTCATAGCAAGCAAATTCCAAGCAAGCATGTCATTGATATAGGAAAAATCTTTTGTGGTAATGACATGAGGTGGCTGGGGCATTATTGGTTGCTGGTTTTGCTGGTTCATTGGTTGATTTTGCATCATGATCTTTTGCCTCCTTTATTTTGACATATATAGTTTGTCTTGCTATTTGCATAATTATGTATTAAATAGAGGAGAGTTTTAAAATTAAGTAATATAGCTATAATCTAATCTGTAAGTCGGGTAATAGTACTATGGCGTTACGCAATCGGCATATATATGGGATTAAAGAATTTTTCTATCTATTGTAGATCTAAACTAGGGGAGTGTTAGATTTTCCCAATTAGTCATAAAGAGTCGAATAGATCTAACGGAAATAGAATAATAAATTCCTGTTGCAAGCGGATACAATTTTCGCTATATTGATAGTATCAACTAGATCATCATTCTTTTTATTTTTTTGGCTAAATAATGAATGACCATTCATTCAAAAATAAGGAGGAATGTTTTTTGACCTACCGAATTAATAAGGCGGCTGTCATTGGTTCAGGTGTAATGGGGGCGGGAATTGCAGCTCATTTGGCAAATGTGGGGATACCCACTTTATTATTAGATATTGTGCCTAAAGAGGAGAATGGGGATCGTAATCAGCTGGCTAATACGGCATTGAAGAGATTATTAAAGGAAAAGCCAGCTCCTCTTACCCATAAGAAACGATTGTCATTCATTACTCCTGGAAATATGGAAGATGATCTCGAAAAATTAGCGGAAGTCGATTGGATTATTGAAGTGGTTGTTGAAAACCTAGAAGTAAAAAAACAGGTATTAGCTTTGGTTGACAAACATCGCTGTACGGGAAGTATTGTCAGTTCCAATACATCAGGAATTTCGGTTGAAGCAATGACAGATGGGCGTTCTGATGATTTTCGTGCGCATTTCTTAGGTACTCATTTTTTTAACCCTCCGCGTTATTTGAAATTGCTTGAAGTGATTCCCACTAGGGATACAAATCAGGATGTCCTGAATTTTATAAAATGCTTCGGGGAGGATATTCTTGGCAAAGGGGTCGTGGAAGCGAAGGATACCCCGAATTTTATCGCCAATCGAATTGGCACCTATGGTTTGCTTGTAACTGTCCGAGAAATGCGCGCAGCAGGGTTAAGTATCGGAGAAGTAGATTCCATTACAGGGACATTGATTGGGCGGCCAAAAAGTGCTACTTTCCGAACCCTTGATGTGGTCGGGCTTGATACATTTATCCATGTTGCGCAAAATGTTTATGACCAGGTTGAAGGGGCGGAAAAACAAGTCTTTACCGTGCCGGAATTTATGAAGGAAATGCAAAAACACGATTTAATTGGGAGTAAGGCAGGGAAAGGATTTTATTGGAAAAAAGGGAAAGAGATTTTGGAGTTAAATCCGGAAACATTTCAATATGAGCCACGTAAAAAATTAAGAACAACTGGATTAGAAATGGCGAAACAAGCAAAGGGGCTTGAGAACCGCTTAAAAGCCTTGCTTTATTCTGATGACCCTGCAGGACAATTTCTCTGGAAAATTATCGCGCCTGTTCTAGCTATTTCTGCTGAATTGGTTGGAGAGATTGCTGATGATTTGGTGGCGATCGATCAGGCAATGAAATGGGGGTTTGGTTGGAAGAGCGGTCCCTTTGAATTATGGGACGCGATTGGGGTCGAAAGAGCAGCGAAAAAAATGGAGAAGGAAAAGATCCCTGTTCCGCAATGGATTCAAACAATGTTGGCAGCAGGACATTCCTCTTTTTATCGTGAAGAACAAGGAGAACGTAGCTTTTATAAACAGGGCGAATATCGAGCCATTGCAAAGAATCCGAAAGAAATTGATTTACGCTTGCTAAAACAGCAAGGAAAGATCATGAAGAAAAACAGCGGCGCTAATTTAATGGATATTGGAGACGAAGTCCTGTTGTTGGAGTTTCAATCTCCCAATAATGCGATTGGCTTCGATATTATTCAAATGATTCATTCTGCCATTGATGAAGTGGAGAAAAATTATAAAGGTCTCGTGATTGGTAATCAAGGTAAAAACTTTTGTGTAGGTGCTAATCTTGCGATGATTTTAATGGCGGCTCAAGATGACGATGTGTTTGAAGTCGACCTTGTTGTGCGGAAATTTCAAGAAGCAATGCTGCGGATTAAATATAGTGAAAAACCGGTCGTTATCGCCCCATTTGGCATGACACTTGGTGGTGGAGCTGAAGTGAGTCTACCTGCTGCACATATTCAGGCCTCGATGGAAACGTATATTGGCCTAGTGGAAACTGGCGTCGGTCTAATTCCAGGGGGCGGTGGCAATAAGGAGTTATACCTGAAAATATTAAGAAACATTCCTAAGGGAGTTGAGGTGGACTTACAAGCAGTCGCAAATCGCGTTTTTGAAACGATCGCGATGGCGAAAGTCTCAACGTCAGCGGAAGAAGCAATTGAAAATAACTTTTTGTCACAAATGGATGGCATTAGTGTAAATAATGATCATTTGCTATGGGATGCCAAACAAAGAGTGTTGGCTTTATATGAACAAGGCTATCGACCGTCCGAACCAGAGAAAATACCTGTTACAGGCGAAACAGGTTATGCAGCCTTACTAGTGGGGGCGGAAGCGATGAGGCTATCTGGATATATTTCAGAACATGATATGAAAATCGCCAAAAAACTAGCATATGTCATTGCAGGAGGGAATCTTCCGTACGGGACAATGGTGGATGAACAATATTTATTAAATATTGAAAGGGAAGCTTTCATCCAACTTGTGTCAGAGCCAAAGTCTCAACAGCGAATGCAACATATGTTAATGAAGGGAAAGCCACTAAGAAATTGATAGATTCATAGGTAGTGACTTTACGAAACCCATAAAGCATTTGCTAGGCGAATTTGCTCCATTTTATTGAGATATGAGGAGGAATAATATGCAAGAGGCTGTGATTGTTGCCGGGGCCAGAACTCCGGTGGGGAGGGCAAAAAAAGGGACCCTAATGTCTACGCGTCCAGATGATCTCGGTGCTTTAGTTGTAAAAGAAACATTGAAACGAGCAGGTAATTATGATGGGAAGATTGATGATTTGATTATTGGTTGTGCGATGCCTGAAGCAGAACAAGGGATGAATATGGCCAGATATATTGGAGCATTGGCAGGTTTACCTGAAACAGTTCCAGCGATTACAATTAATCGCTATTGTTCATCAGGTCTACAATCTATTGCCTATGCTGCTGAAAGGATTATGTTAGGGCATGCTGACACGATCATTGCTGGTGGGGCTGAATCAATGAGTCTAGTACCAATGATGGGGCATGTCGTACGACCAAATCGCAAAATTGCCGAAACGGCTCCCGAATATTATATGAGCATGGGGCATACAGCAGAGGAAGTCGCAAATCAATACGGAATTACTCGAGAGGAGCAGGATGCTTTTGCCGTTCAAAGTCATCAAAAAGCAGCGAAAGCGATAGAAGAAGGGAAATTTGCGGAAGAAATTATTCCGGTTGAAGTGACTTCACGAACGGTCGATGCAAATTATAAGCTTCAAGAAAAAACAATTTTATTCACTGAGGATGAGGGAGTTCGAGCAGATACGAATTTAGAGGTGCTAGCGACCCTCCGTCCAGCGTTTTCTGTCAAAGGAACGGTGACAGCTGGAAATTCTTCACAAATGAGTGATGGCGCTGCGGCAGTGATGGTTATGGATTATGAAAAAGCGAAAGCACTTGAATTACAACCGCTCGCTAAATTTCGTTCCTTTGCAGTGGCGGGGGTCCCACCAGAAGTGATGGGGATTGGACCGATTGAAGCTGTTCCAAAAGCGTTGAAACTGGCTGGACTAGAATTAGCGGATATTGGATTATTTGAATTAAATGAAGCCTTTGCCTCACAAGCAATCCAGGTCATTCGTGGTTTAGGAATAGATGAACAAATTGTCAACGTGAATGGTGGTGCGATTGCTCTCGGGCATCCACTGGGGTGTACAGGAGCAAAATTAACTTTATCGCTTATCCATGAAATGAAACGACGTAATGTTCAATTTGGCGTCGTAACAATGTGCATTGGCGGAGGGATGGGTGCAGCAGGCGTGTTTGAACTAATCCCCAATTAACGAATAGTGAGAAACCTAGAAAAGCAAATTGGCACACCGGCTGAGAATAGCTGATAAAAAGTTTTACTTATCTAAGGAGGAAATGGCATGGGAAATAAAGTTGAAAAAATCGTGAAAGGCGGAGCCTTTCTAATCGAAGAACTGACTCCTGAACAATTATTTACTCCAGAAGATTATACAGATGAACATAAAATGATTTATAAAACAAGCGATGATTTTGTTAAGAAAGAGGTTTTGCCACAAGTCGAATATTTAGAGAAACATGAGTTTGATCGTTCAGTTCAATTGCTAAAAAAAGCAGGGGAACTCGGCCTTTTAGGAGCTGATGTTCCTGAGGATTATGGTGGCTTAGGATTAGATAAAATCAGTTCTTCTTTAATTGCCGAAGCGATGTCACAAGCTGGTGGATTTTCGATTTCACATGGTGCCCATGTTGGGATTGGCTCATTACCGATCGTTTTGTTTGGTAATGAAGAGCAAAAACAAGCCTATCTACCAGCACTTGCGACAGGTGAGAAATTAGCGGCTTATGCTTTAACAGAACCAGGCTCAGGTTCAGACGCGTTAGGGGCGAAAACAACGGCAAGATTGAACGAAGCTGGAACTCATTATCTTTTAAATGGCGAAAAGCAATGGATTACCAATTCTGCCTTTGCTGATGTCTTTATTGTCTATGCCAAAATTGATGGAGAGCATTTCTCCGCTTTTATCGTTGAACGTGATTTTTCGGGTGTATCTACTGGGCCGGAAGAAAAGAAAATGGGGATAAAAAGTTCATCTACACGAACATTGATCTTAGAAGATGCCGAGGTGCCTGTAGAGAATCTTTTAGGTGAAGCAGGGAAGGGGCACCGGATTGCTTTTAATATCTTAAATATTGGTCGGTATAAGCTTGGGGTCGGGGCTGTTGGTGGCTCTAAGCGTGCTCTAGAAATTACATTAAAATATGCTAATCAACGAAAACAATTTCAAACACCGATCTCCCAATTTAACTTAACAAAAGAGAAATTTGGAACATTGGGTGCGGAACTTTATGCAGCAGAAAGCTCTGTTTATCGAACGGTTGGCTTGTTTGAGGAAAAAATGAGTCAATTAACAGAGGAAGAAGTGAAGGACGGTAGTAAAGTGGCAGAAGCGATTCGCGAATATGCGATTGAATGTTCCTTAAATAAATTTTTCGCTTCAGAAGTATTGGATCATGTCGTGGATGAAGGGGTGCAAATTCACGGAGGCTATGGCTATATGGAAGAGTACGAGATTGAAAGAGCTTATCGAGATTCGCGGATCAATCGAATATTTGAAGGAACCAACGAGATTAACCGCTTACTTGTTCCAGGAACATTTTTAAAAATGGCTTTTAAAGGGGAGCTCCCTTTATTGGAAAAGGCCCAAAACTTACAGGAGGAACTAATGATGTTAATGCCTGAAGAGCCTGGGGATGAACCATTGGAGCAGGAAAGATACTTCGTTACTGGAACAAAAAAGGTTGCTTTAATGATTGCCGGATTAGGTGCTCAAAAATTTGGTCCTAAACTGGAGCAAGAGCAGGAGATTTTAAGTAAAATGGCAGATGTTGTTTCATTGGCCTATGCAATGGAATCAGTTGTCGTTCGGACTGAAAAAGCGATCACAAAGACAGGTGTGGAAAAAAATAAGCAGAAACTTCTTTACACTGAAATCTTTTGCCAAAATGCAATTGCGAAGGTCGAGCAATTGGCTAGGGAAAGTTTAGCGGCTATTGAGGAAGGGGATACTTTCCGAATGATGAATTCTGCCTTGCGCAAATTAATTCGTCATACACCCATTAATAGCATTGCCAAGAAACGAGAAGCGGCTGATCATTTAATTGCTGCTGAACGTTATATTGTATAATTTTGAAAACAGCACGAAGATGAGTGTACTTATCCGTTTGGAGAGTATCCTCATCTTGGTGTTTTTTTAAGAGTTGGGACATTTTTAAATGGTAAGCATCAAAGACGGACGGTGTATTATCATACCGAAATGTACTTACGGCAAGGATTATATGCAATTAGTAGTTCGTTTTTTTTGTGGAAAAGGGGTAGAGCCTAGCTAAAAGATTTCTATCCATCACATTATGAGTAAAAAAGAAGGGAAGCACACTTCATCATGAAACCGAAGTGCCGTCACTCACCGCCTAGTATAAGCGGGAACCTGTTTTATCATTTTCCATGTGTAGGTTACGAAAAAACACTGTTGTCCCACCCCTCCTTTACTTAGTCTGACTTTGACTAAATTCTTGAAGCATTCTTCTAAGTGATTACTCAAAAGCTTACATTCTGTATGAATCACAATTGTATGTTATAATCAGTGCAATTATATTTGGATTGGAGAGATATGAGTGGCCTTACGTTTTTATTGGTATCCAAAATGTGGGACATGCCGAAATGCTAAAAAATGGCTAGATGAGCATGGATTAGAATATGAAGAAATACATATTGTCGAGCAAACTCCATCCCAGGATGAATTAGCGCAATTATATCAAACAAGTGGTTTACCATTAAAAAAGTTTTTTAATACAAGTGGGAAAAAATATCGGGAGCTTGGGTTGAAAGACAAGGTTGGAACAGCTTCACAAGATGAATTACTGAAAATACTTTCTAGTGATGGCATGTTAATCAAAAGGCCGATTGTAACAGATGGTCAGTCTGTGACTGTTGGATTTAAAGAAGAGGAATTCAACAATACTTGGGCCAAGTAAATGAACGGTTTTTTCGTAGAACAGATGGATTGAAATCAGCTTGATCAAACAGATCTTCTTGATTTCATAAACGTCTTTTTGTACATTACTATTATTAGCGATAGCACTTGGAGGGATCGAGATGAATATACCAAAGGAATTACGCTATTCAGATGAACATGAATGGGTAAAAGAAGAAGGCGAACGAGTAAGAATCGGTATTACGGAATTTGCTCAAGATGAATTAGGTGATATCGTATTTGTAGAACTTCCTGAAGTAGGAGACGAGGTAACAGCGAATGAACCATTTGGAAGTGTAGAATCGGTTAAAACCGTTTCTGAGCTTTATTCACCGCTCAGTGGGAAAGTGCTTGAAGTCAACACGGAGCTAGATGATAATCCTGAATTTGTGAACGAATCACCGTATGAAAAAGCATGGATGATTGTCATTGAACCATCAGATAAAAGTGAAATGGACAAACTTATGACCGCAGAAAAATATGCGGAAATGACGAGTGAAGAATAAAAAGTCAGCCCTTCAAAGCAGGGTTTGCCTTTCTTAATTGATCGCATACCGTTATAAGAGGCTGGGACATAATGAAAATGTTTAACTCTAAAGACGAACACTGCACTACCTAGCGAAGGGAATTTTTGCAGCGGGTTATTTCCACGATGGTAGTTCGGTTTTTTCTTTGGTAAAACACTTATGCCCTAGCCTCTTTATATTTTTTAAAAGAGAAGGTACTTATCTTTCAAACACGAGTGTGCCATTCTCCAAAAGGATGATTTCATGAAAGAATGTACAAAGGATGAAATAATCAAAGCAATAGAAAAAAGAGAATCAGTGATCTTATATTTTTACACCCCTTTATGCGGAACTTGCCAAGTGGCTGGGAAAATGTTGGGAATTGTAGAACAAATGATAAAGGAACCGCCATTTAAAAAAGCAGATTTGAACTATTTGCCGGAAATAGCTAAACGATTTTCAATTGAAAGTGTTCCTTGTCTGATTCAACTGAACGAAGGAGAAGTTCAAAACAAAATTTATGCTTTTCACTCTGTACCTTATCTTTACGAAAAATTAAAATAATTTTATCCAAGTCAAAAAGTCCTCAAGTCATTCGGGACTTTTTGTTCTTTTATCTAGTGCTTTCGGTAGAGTTTGGTAAATGAACATTTTTGCACAAAAATGTGGTTTAACCTTGATGGCATACGGGAAACGGCTTGAACATTTTAGTATTTTCTATTTTATTATTTGTTTTTTTTCGTTTATAATAGGGAACGTGAAAAGGGTAATTAAAAAATGACCTTATAGGGTCGTTCAAAAAGTCCGGTAAAATTGGAAATTACTGGAAGGTAAAATCTTGGCTAAGTTGCGACATATCCTATGGCGAATAGGAGTCATTACTTATAAGTCTGTTTTATAGGATAAGATTTTTTACCTAACCGCAAACTCCTTAAGGGGATCGCGGAAGTCAAAAACTTAGCAGATCCAGTTCGATTTTTGCCCCTTTTTGAACTTACTTTATGAAGGTCAAAAAATGAAAGGATTGGTTCCTAATTAATCCCTTAAAGTTTGAGTACACAGATGGTATGGAAAAAGCGATGCATGCGGCGCATGGAGTTGGCTACGAAATTTACAAAAGAAAACATGACATTCGTATGACGATTGAGAAAAAACGAGAAAAAGACTACTTGCGTTCTCAAAGAGTAGCATCGGATTTAGAACGGAAAATTCATGTTTAAGAAACCATCTAAATGAACAAAATAAACGTATAAACCTAGATTAATAAGGTTGGCATTTTATTTGCCAACCTTTTTTATCTGCTTTTTTTATGGAAAGTAAAACGGAAGGAAAAACTCCCCTAGTTGATAATAATTTTAAAATGGTTTAAGATGGGATAGGAGTAAAAGAGAAGAAATACTCATTCAAATAAGAAAATCACAATCTCGATACGGAGGTATGATCATGGCTTCAACATTAGTAATTAAAGATCTTCATGTGGAGATCGAAGGTAAAGAGATTTTAAAAGGGGTAAACCTAGAAATAAAGGGTGGAGAAATTCACGCAGTTATGGGTCCTAACGGGACAGGAAAATCAACATTGGCATCCGCAATTATGGGCCATCCAAAATATGAGGTAACAAAAGGATCTATACATTTAGACGGAAAAGATGTATTAGAAATGGAAGTTGATGAGCGTGCGCTTGCGGGACTTTTCTTAGCAATGCAATACCCAAGTGAAATCAGCGGTGTAACGAATGCCGATTTCCTTCGTTCTTCCATTAATGCACGTCGTGAAGAAGGAAACGAAATTTCCTTAATGAAGTTTATTAAAGAAATGGATAGCAAGATGGAATTACTAGAGATGGATCCTGATATGGCGCAACGCTATTTAAATGAAGGATTCTCTGGTGGGGAAAAGAAACGTAATGAAATCCTACAATTAATGATGATTCAACCGGCCATTGCGATCCTTGATGAGATTGATTCTGGTCTTGATATTGACGCATTAAAAATTGTTTCTAAAGGGATTAATGAAATGCGCTCAAGTGATTTCGGCTGCATGATCATTACTCACTATCAACGTCTTCTAAATTATATCACTCCTGACAAAGTGCATGTAATGATGCAAGGTCGTGTTGTAAAATCTGGTGGTCCAGAACTTGCACAAAAACTAGAAGCACAAGGTTACGATTGGATTAAAGAAGAACTAGGAATTGAAGACGAAACAGTTGGTCAAGAAGCATAAGTGTTAGGAGGATCATAATGACAATTGATACGAAAATGGCAATCGATCAAGACTACATCCGCTCCTTCTCGACTGAAAAAGGCGAGCCTGCTTGGTTAACAGATCTTAGATTAAAAGCATTGGCGCTTGCGGATGAAATACCGATGCCAAGACCCGATAAAACAAGAATCACTAAATGGAATCTTACGGATTTTAATAAGCATCAGGCAGAGGGAAAAGTAATTCAATCTTTAAATGACCTGCCTGAAATTGCAAAAAATGTTGTTCATGTCGAAAATGCGAATAAAAATTTATATGTTCAACATAATCAAACAGCTTCCTATTTGACTCTTTCTGATGAATTGAAGGATCAAGGTGTTATTTTCACAGATATCGAGACTGCTGCCAAAGAACATGGCGAGCTTTTGCAAAAATATTATATGAAGGATGCTGTAAAGGTCGACGAACATAAATTAACAGCTCTTCATGCGGCTCTAATGAATGGTGGAGCATTCCTTTATGTTCCTAAAAATGTCGAAGTAAAAGAACCGATTCAATCTGTGTTTATTTTTGATGATCAGGAAGCGGCTATGTTTAATCATGTGCTTGTTGTAGCGGATGATAATAGTTCGGTTACCTATGTCGAAAACTATCTTTCTGTTACAGATGAGACGAACGGTATTTTCAATATCATCTCTGAAGTTGTAGCTGGAAACAATGCCAAAGTCGTTTATGGTGCTGTTGATACACTTGCAAAAGGTTCCACAACTTATGTGAACCGTCGTGGTATTACAGGACGTGACGCAACACTAGATTGGGCATTAGGGATGATGAATGATGGAGATACCATCTTTGAGAATATAACAGACCTAATTGGGGATGGTTCCAATAGTAACGCGAAAACCGTTGTAGTAGGAACAGGTAAGCAAACACAAAACTTTACTACAAGTATTGTTCACCACGGAAAAGAGACAGAAGGTTTCATTCTGAAGCACGGTGTGATGAAGGATTCTTCATCTTCTATCTTTAATGGAATTGGAAAAATTGAAAAAGGTGCATCAGGCGCTAATGCGGAGCAAGAATCACGTGTTTTAATGCTAAGTGAAAAAGCCCGTGGAGATGCAAACCCAATTCTTCTGATTGATGAAGATGATGTAATGGCGGGACATGCTGCTTCCGTTGGCCGTGTAGATGAAATGCAACTTTACTATCTTATGAGTCGCGGAATCTCTAAAGCAGATGCGGAACGCTTGATCATTCATGGTTTCCTTGCACCTGTGGTGGAGAAATTGCCTATTGAATCTGTTAAAAATCAATTAACAGCGATCATCGAGAGGAAAGTTAAGTAATGAAATATTCAGAGGTTCGCCAATACTTCCCGATTCTCGATCAAGAAGTCAACGGACACCCGCTTGTGTACCTGGATAGTGCTGCGACCTCACAAAAACCGGTGCAAGTGATTGAAGCACTGGATCGTTATTACCGTGAGTATAATTCGAATGTGCATCGGGGAGTCCATACATTGGGCACCCGTGCAACCGATCAATATGAGGGAGCACGAGAAAAGGTTCGGAAATTTATCAATGCCCCATCGACTGAAGAAGTTATTTTTACAAGGGGAACAACGACTTCTTTAAATACTGTTGCAGCAAGTTTCGGTAGAGCGAATCTTGAAGAAGGTGATGAAATTGTGATTTCCTATATGGAGCATCACAGTAACATTATTCCATGGCAACAGGTTGCGAAAGAGAAAAAAGCAGTTTTAAAATATATTCCCTTACAAAAAGATGGGACAATTGATCTTGAGGATGCGCAGAATACCATCACATCGAAGACAAAAATTGTTTCAATTATGCATGTTTCCAATGTATTAGGGACAATTAATCCGATTAAAGAATTGGCTGCCATTGCTCATCAAAATGGAGCGATTATGGTAGTGGATGGTGCGCAAAGCGCTCCTCATATGAAAATAGATGTACAGGATTTAAACTGCGACTTCTTTGCCTTCTCTGCTCATAAAATGTGCGGTCCTACAGGCATTGGTGTATTGTACGGCAAAAAAGAATTGCTAGAGGATATGGAGCCGGTGGAATTCGGTGGTGAGATGATTGACTTTGTTGGGCTTCAAGAGTCAACATGGAAGGAGCTTCCATGGAAATTTGAAGCAGGAACACCGATTATTGCGGGCGCGATTGGGCTTGGAGCAGCAATCGACTTTCTTAATGAGATTGGTCCAGATGAAATTCTCGCGTATGAGCATCGTTTAGCTGCCTATGGTATGGAAAAAATGTCTTCTGTAGCAGGATTAAAAATCTATGGACCAGAACAAGCTGAACAACGTGCTGGAGTGATCACTTTCAATTTGGATGATGTTCACCCTCATGATGTAGCTACTGTTCTAGATGCGGAAGGAATTGCAGTTCGAGCAGGTCATCATTGTGCACAACCCTTGATGAAATGGTTAGATGTTTCAGCAACAGCAAGAGCGAGCTTTTATTTATATAACACGGAACAAGACATTGACAGGCTTGTAGATGGCTTAGTCAAAACAAAGGAGTATTTCACGAATGTCTTTTAGTAATCTTGATCAACTCTACCGACAAGTCATAATGGATCATTACAAAAATCCGCGTAATAAAGGCAGCCTAGAGGATGGAAATCTCACTATTGACATGAATAATCCAACATGTGGAGATCGAATTCATCTTACCATGAAGGTTGAGGATGGCAAGGTGACAGATGCCAAGTTTGAAGGGGAAGGCTGTTCCATTTCAATGGCATCTGCCTCCATGATGACGCAAACGATTATTGGAAAAGATGTGGAAACAGCTTATAAGCTCTCCCATGTTTTTTCTGAAATGATTCAGGGCAAGGAATATGATGAAGAAGATCTTGATCTTGGCGATATGGAGGCCTTGCAAGGCGTCTCCAAGTTTCCGGCCCGAATTAAATGTGCCACACTTGCGTGGAAGGCAATGGAAAAAGGATTAAATGAATAAATATTCAGTAAGTTTTTCTTGCTAAATAGTAGAGGCTAGGTTCGTAATGTTTGTGGCATGGCAAATTACGATGATCCATCGCTCCACTTGCATTATGACTACCTGTAATTCTCAAAGCCTTTGAACCTGTATTTTGCAGGTCTAATTTCTAGAATGGAGGAATGAAGAATGGCGAAAAAAGCACCGTTGATTGGCGATTATAAATATGGTTTCCGTGACAAAGACGTTTCCATTTTTCGTTCAGAACGGGGATTAACGAAAGAGATCGTAGAAGAAATCTCCAGAATGAAAGAAGAGCCAGAGTGGATGTTAGAATTTCGCTTAAAATCTCTTGAGCAATTTTACCAAAAGCCAATGCCTCAATGGGGCGGAGATTTAAGTGGGTTGAATTTTGATGAAATTACGTATTATGTAAAACCATCTGAACATACTGAACGGTCTTGGGATGAAGTTCCTGAAGAAATCAAGCAAACTTTTGATAAGCTAGGAATTCCGGAAGCCGAGCAAAAATATTTGGCTGGGGTTTCTGCTCAATATGAATCAGAAGTTGTATACCACAATATGAAAGAAGACCTTGAAGAGATGGGAATTGTCTTTAAGGATACCGATTCCGCGCTTAAGGAAAATGAGGATATTTTCCGTGAGCACTGGGCAACAGTTATTCCACCAGCAGATAACAAATTCTCTGCATTGAATTCTGCTGTTTGGTCTGGGGGATCTTTCATTTATGTTCCACCAGGTGTAAAAGTAGATACACCACTTCAAGCTTATTTCCGTATTAACTCGGAAAACATGGGGCAATTTGAGCGTACACTGATCATCGTGGATGAAGGGGCATCTGTCCACTATGTAGAAGGTTGTACAGCGCCTGTTTACACAACGAACTCCCTTCATAGTGCTGTTGTAGAGATCATTGTGAAAAAAGGTGGTTATTGCCGTTATACGACTATTCAAAACTGGGCAAATAACGTGTATAACCTAGTTACAAAGCGTGCAGTTTGTCATGAAAATGCGACAATGGAATGGATCGATGGTAATATCGGTTCTAAATTAACTATGAAATATCCATCCGTGCTATTGATGGGAGAAGGTGCACGTGGTATGACACTTTCGATCGCAATGGCTGGTAAAGGCCAACACCAAGATGCTGGTGCGAAAATGATGCATTTAGCGCCAAATACATCTTCTTCCATTGTTTCTAAATCTATCTCTCAACATGGTGGAAAAGTATCATACCGTGGGATTGTCCATTTTGGCCGTAAAGCGGATGGTGCTCGTTCAACAATTGAGTGTGATACGATCATCATGGATGACAAATCTACTTCAGATACAATTCCATACAATGAAATCTTGAATGACAATATTTCATTGGAGCATGAGGCGAAAGTATCGAAAGTTTCTGAAGAACAGCTTTTCTATCTCATGAGCCGTGGAATTAGCGAACAAGAAGCAACTGAAATGATCGTTATGGGCTTCATTGAACCATTTACAAAAGAACTACCAATGGAATATGCTGTTGAAATGAACCGTCTAATCAAGTTTGAAATGGAAGGTTCGATTGGTTAATACAAATTTATGCAAGGCAGATTTTCTTTAGTGGAGGAGGCGAACTTTTGAAGTTCGTCTTTTCTATGATGTCTAAACATACCGCGGTTGTATTAATAGATTAATGACTTCCCAATCTGATACGTATTTTTGAGGAAAGAGGAAGACTCGTAGCTTTAGATTAAATGAAATCATAACGATCTGTTGGATTGCTTAAATCATGAAAAAAGGAAAGTCGCTAGCAGCCTTGGCGACTTTTTCTATGCCATTTTTGACCATATCGATAAATTAAAGAAGTAAGATCATTAATTGCGATTGAAGGAATTAGTGTCGCGTTCCGAGTATACATGCTATAGATAGATCGAAAACAAAAAGGTAAGTACAACAATCTTACTTAATGAGCAAGGCTTAAATAGGCCTTGCTCTTTTTTCAATTTTACAGGTTATAAGCCTGTACGAATGATACTTAAACCGCATCTTATAAAGAAAGGAGAGGATATTGATGGTTTCAATTAAGAAACAATTAGTAGCCGTTCGCTCCCTTACATCAGGAGTCGGAAATCCATGTAACTACATCACTATCCACGAAACAGCTAATACGGTAAAAGGAGCTAATGCTCAATCCCATGCTAATTTACAGTCTAAAGGAAATAGTCGCCTGGCATCATGGCATTACCAAGTCGATGATAAGGAGATTATTCAATCGTTTCTTGATAATGTGCAGTGTTGGCATGCAGGGGATGGTCAAGGAAAAGGGAATATGGAATCGATTGCGATTGAAATCTGTGTGAATTCGGATGGTAATTTTAAAAAGGCAGTCAAAAATGCGGCTGAGCTTGTTAAGTATCTTATGAAGCAACATAGCATCCCTATTGGAAATGTAGTACAACATAATCGTTGGAGTGGAAAGGATTGTCCACAGAACCTTAGACATGGTTCCAAGGGGATTGATTGGAATGACTTTATCGGATTGGTGAAAGGGAGCACAGGCGTTCATGTTCCTACACAAGAGGTAGGGTCGGTTGTCGTGACAAAACCATCATCGACTGAATACAAAGGAAACTCGATTGTAGACTATCTTAACAGTAAAGGAATTGATTCAAGTACCACGAATCGAAAAAAGCTTGCCAAGGAATATGGGATATCTGGGTATGACTTATCTATCGCTAAAAATCTTGAACTATTAAATGCTATGCGAAATGGTAAAAAGCCAGCTACATCTACACCAACACCTAGTCCAGAAAAGCCAAAGACGAACGAATATAAAGGTAACAGTATTGTGGACTATCTTAACAGTAAGAAAATCGATGCATCTTTTGCAAATCGTAAAAAGTTAGCTAATCAATATGGGATCAAAAATTATACAGGAACTTCAGCGCAAAACACACAGCTTCTTAATAAAATGCGGAATGGAGCTGCTCCTAAACCTACAAGCAAACCTAAAGGAGACCAAAAGACTAGCAGTATTGTCGATTATCTCAATTCCATCAAGGACGATGCATCTTTTGCAAATCGTAAAAAGTTAGCTAATCAATATGGGATCAAAAATTATACAGGAACTTCAGCGCAAAACACACAGCTTCTTAATAAAATGCGGAATGGAGCTGCTCCTAAACCTACAAGCAAACCTAAAGGAGACCAAAAGACTAGCAGTATTGTCGATTATCTCAATTCCATCAAGGTCGATGCTTCTTTTGCGAATCGTAAAAAGTTAGCAGCTAAGTATGGGATTAAGAATTATACAGGTACAGCCTCACAAAATAATCAGTTGCTTAAGAAAATGCGTGGATAAATAAAAAGAATTGTCCAATCAGTTTTCAATAACAAAGCAAGAAAAATGAATAAACCTCACTACTTTTTCTATTGTTGAATAAATGCTCAGAAAATCGCCAAAAACGGTGGCATGCTTTCTGAAAGGGTGTCACCGTTTTTGGCGACTATTCTTTAGTCAGGAAATTGCATATCTTTCATTACCCAACACCTGATTGTGATGATCAATGATCTATTGAGCAGCTAAGATATTTGAATTCCATGTTCGGTGGACATCTTTGATAAGTGTAACATGATCGCCAAGACTAAATGCATGGAGAATCGTAGCATCGGTATAATATTCATTCTGATTTCCAACGACAATAAGATTTTGGCTTTGCTTTGATACAAGTTTTTCCAGAAGCTCGGTTTTATGAAAGGAATCAGATGTATGCTTTTGGATGACAATATCTCCTTCATGGGGAACAATTAAAGAATGAATTTCCCAAAGCGGTGTTCCACTTATGAATTCTTCATCATTATGTTGAATAAAAAAGACGGGCATATTATCAGGATGTGTCTTATTCATTACGTCCTGAAGATTTTTAAGGAGGCTTTCTCCCTCGTATTTTGGGTTGGTTTTGGCAAACATAGCATTTTGAACGTCTATAACCAGCAAAGCCGTCTTTTCTATTTTTAACCTTTCCCATTATTCTCGCTAATTTAGAACCGTTACATCTCATCTTTTAGATTAATGCTGGATGGAACGAAGATCTGCTTCATTTCAGCATCGTGATTTGAAATATTCTGGGATATTTTTCCATTGAATAAAGAACGCATGTTTGTGTATAATATATAAAAACAAACGTTCGGGGGTTGTCGCTCATGAATAATCTATTGAAAAGAGCATGTAATCATAAAACTCCAATACAAATTATCTATATAGATAGTCAAAATCACTTATCTCAACGGACTATCAAGGTTTTGGCCATTACAAATACGTTTATAAAAGCGTATTGCTATAGCAAAAGGCAATTTCGCACTTTTAAAATGGAAAACATCTTATCAGTTGGAAAGAAGGCTGTATGATGCAAAGAATAATTTTCCTTGTGGATATGCAATCATTTTATGCCTCCGTGGAAAAGGTAAGGGATAGTTCTCTGCAACATCAACCTGTGATTGTAGCGGGAGATCCAGAACGTCGAAGTGGAATTGTACTGGCCGCATGTCCGTTAGCAAAGAAGCATGGCATCACGACTGCAGAAACTTTAGGATCAGCTTTATATAAATGTCCTGAAGTTCAAGTAGTGCGTCCGCATATGCAACTTTATATCGATGTATCGATACAAATTAGCAAAATCATGGAACAGTTTACTGATCTTGTTGAGCCTTTTAGTATTGATGAACAATTTATGGATGTAACAGGTAGCCGGGCGTTATTTGGTGATCAGTTTGAAATAGCTAAAAAGGTGCAAGCAAAAATAATGATGGACACAGGCATTTATGCAAGGGTAGGAATAGGACCCAATAAAATTCTTGCTAAAATGGCTTGTGATAATTTCGCCAAAAAGAATAAGGATGGGATTTTTCGATTAGATCAAAATAATATCGATAAACTTTGGAAACTTTCTGTCGGAAAGATGTTTGGGGTCGGTAGTAAGATGAAGAGACATCTAAATGGGATGGGGATCACTACAATTGGTGGGTTAGCTAATTTCCCGGTTAAACTATTAAGAAAGCGATGGGGGATTAACGGGGAAGTATTATGGAGATCGGCCAACGGGATAGATTATTCGCCTGTCACTGTAAAAACACATGATCAGCAAAAGGCTGTCGGCCATCATATGACATTGCCGAGAGATTATAACGATTTAGATGAAATTAAAGTAGTATTATTGGAGCTTTGTACAGAGGTAGCTAGGAGGTGCCGATTAAAGGGATATATGGGCACTACAATAACTTGTGGAGTGAGGGGAGCTAATTTTGACTATCCTACGGGATTTCATCGGCAGACCACTTTGCCCTTTGCCACTGATTATGATCTAGACATTTTTAAGGCTGCCTTTAATCTTTTACAACAGTTTTGGGACAATGAGCCAATAAGGAGTCTTGGAGTTAGTCTTTCAAATCTGCAACCATCAAACAATTATCAATTTGACCTATTCAATAATTATTTGTTAAAAGAAAGCTTAAACAATGCGTTTGACACTGTGTGGGATAAATATGGACGTACGGCTTTATTTAGAGCCTCATCTTTAACAGCTGCTGGACAGGCGAGTGAGAGGGCCGCAAAAATTGGTGGCCATTATAAATAAAATTACATACAAAGGAAAATAAATACAGAGAGCTGATTATATTAAGAAGGGATTCTACCTAACCAAAAAAGCAAGGAAAATGAATGAGTTTCAATTCATTTTCTATTAAGGAATACATTTCTAGAAAATCGCCACAAATGGCGACATGCCAACGGGAAAATAGTATCAGCTTCTCTAGCGGCAGGCTTAAAGCGCAACATCTAAGGGTCCTACTGATGACCGTCACGAAAAAGAGGGAGGAGAACAACGTGTTGCTCCGTCAAAATACATCCTTGTACATGCCTTTATGACCAATTCCGTGTTGGTCTGAGGCTGAAGCTCTAAGTACGCAGACTAAATGCGCGCTATCCTAGCGCAACGCCTGCATGACCTATGTCCTGTAGGCCCACTGCAAGGGAATCTTTTCGGCGATTTTCGACTTTTGAGCTAACCCCTTTAATTGTGGGTCATTAAAAAAATAGTCTGTCTGAATTAATCCAGGCAGACTGTTTTTACGAATGAATGGAAAAAGTTTCCTCAATGAAGCTTAAGCTTTTTCAATCTTAACGCATTTAAAACGACAGACACGGAGCTAAATGCCATAGCAGCTCCGGCGAGCCAAGGAGCTAAAAGACCAAGCATGGCAAAGGGGATCATGACGAGATTATAGAGAAAAGCCCAAAGAAAGTTTTGCTTGATATTGGTCATCGTTTTTTTACTGATTTGAATGGCATCAACGAGACGGTGGAGGTCCCCTTGAATGATGGTGACATCTCCGGATTCGATAGCGATATCTGAGCCACTACCAATGGCAATCCCAATATCAGCAACAGCGAGAGCAGGTGCATCGTTCATGCCGTCTCCAACCATAATGACTTTTTCGCCCTTCTTCTGTAAGCTCTGGATAATGTGCGCTTTATCGATGGGACTTAAACCTGTTTGCAGTTTTTGGATGCCTACTTGTTTGGCAACTGCCATACCGGTGTATGGATTGTCACCTGTTAATAATATTGGTTTTAGTCCTAATCGTTTTAAACGTGCGACAGCTGGCGCAGAAGAATTTCTTAATTGATCAGCCACAGCAATAATCCCAGCGAAATGAGTATCAATCCAAATAATCATCACAGTTTTTCCTGCTGACTCCAGCTTTTTCACTTGTTGCTTTTGGTTATTCGATAAAGAATGAAGTTGATAGGAAGGGTTAGCAATGACTACTTTTTTTCCAAGCACTTTTGCTTCTACGCCATGCCCAGGAATCGTTTGTACTTGTTCAGCAGTTGGCAGGGAGGGGAGAATGGATTGTACATGGCTAACGATCGCTTTTGCGATTGGATGATTAAACCCTTGTTCTACAGCTCCTACTAGCTTTAATACTTCTTCCTGTTGTTGAGAATCAATCTGGATATTTGTTACATGTGGCTTCCCTTCCGTCAGAGTGCCTGTTTTATCTAAAATAATTGTGCGGCATTTCCCTAATACTTCTAGGTTTTTTCCTTCTTTAAATAAAATTCCCATTTGGGCAGCCCGTCCACTGCCAACCATAACAGAGGTAGGTGTAGCTAAGCCAAGTGCGCATGGGCAAGCAATAATCAATACAGCAATCGTCTTCTCCAAAGCAGTCCCCAATTGATCCGGTTGTAAAGATAAATACCATATTAAGAATGTCATCGTTGCAATAATAAGCACAATGGGCACAAAGATCGCTGTTATTTGGTCAGCAGTCTGTTGGATCGGAGCTTTGGAGTTTTGGGCCTCTTCGACAATTTGAATAATTTGCGATAATGTTGTTTCACTTTCTTTCGTCGTTACTTTCACTCTTAATAAGCCATGGTGATTGATTGTTCCTGCATAGACAGGGGAACCCATGGCTTTCTCAACAGGAATACTTTCTCCCGTTAATAAAGACTCATTCACCATGGTTGAGCCGAAGATGACTTCCCCATCAATCGGTATTTTTTCCCCGGCTTTAATAATTAAAATATCACCAGGGACCAGTTGTTGAACCGGTGAAGGGAATTCTCTACCATTTTCATAAAGAGTAGCTGTTTTCGTTTGTAATTGATAAAGGTTTTTGAGTGCTTCCGTTGTTTTTAATTTTGTCTTCGCTTCAAGTAACTTTCCTAATAATATAAAAGTAATGATAAAAGCACTTGTTTCAAAATATAAAACAGGGGGCGGCATGGTTGATTGTAATGTTGTAAACGTTAGATAATGACTATAGAAAAAGGCGGCGGAAGTACTTAGGACAACTAGTACATCCATATTAGCATGTCCGCTTTTTACCGCCTTCCATGCGCGTTCATAAAACGGAAAACCAATGATAAACTGAATCGGAATGGTAAGGATTAATTGCAATAAAGGCTCTGTTAGAAGAGCGGGAACTTGGATGAATGAAGCCCATGTAAAATGATCAAACATTGCCCAAGCAAGCGGGATAGTCAGTAGAGCAGATAAGAAAAATCTCTGTTGTAGTTTTTTAATTTCTTTGTATGGATTGCCTTCTGTAGAGAGTTTTGCGATGGCTTTGGCCTCAAAGCCAATTTTGCGAATTTTGTCGAAGATTTCTTTAAGGTTTGTCCGCTTTTTGTAAAAGGTAACTCGTCCTTTTTCTGTTGCAAGATTAACATGAATATCTTTTACACCATCTATCTTAGAGATGGTCTTTTCAATTCTCGTTGCACATGCAGCACAGTGCATACCTGTAACAGAGAAATATTTGGTTTCTTCCATAAATTTTTCTCACCAACTTTTTCCAACCTATTGTTATAGTCTATTGGCAATCTAAGATAGTTAGAACATTTCCACCATCAATTCATATTCAGATTATAGTTCTAAGTGTTAAAAATGAGAGATTCGTAGAGACAAGTTCATCGATGTTATAATGTATAAGGAAGGATCAGTGCAAATGGTAGTGATAGAACAGAGTTGAGTTTGACAAGGGCGATTATATCTCGTAAAAGGATTCAAAACGGCGTTAGAAACAACACGAAGTGCCTTTGGCCTATAAAGGCGACATGCTTTTATTTAAAAAGACTTGTCTTTCAATTTATGTTGATATTTGCTATAGTTTTTATTAATTATTTTTAAGCTAGCTAGGAAGTGGACGAATGATTGAAAGGATTCATATTTACCATACGAATGATGTACATAGCCATTTTGAATATTGGCCAAGAATCCAATCGTTTTTGCTAGAGAAGCAACAATTACATAAGGCGGCTGGAGAGGAAGTTTTCCTATTTGATATTGGCGATTTCTCTGATCGCTGGCATCCCTTCACAGAAGGAACAAAGGGAAAAGGAAATACAGAGTTGTTAAATGAGACTGGATATCATGCCGTGACAATTGGCAATAACGAAGGGATTACGTTCGGGCATGAAGATCTAGCAGAATTATATAAAGAAGCTGAATTTGACGTGCTGGTCGCTAATTTGTACGAAGCTGAGCAAGTTCGTCCTGAATGGTGTCTGCCCTATAAAATTTATGAAACAAGAAAAGGAACAAAAATGGGTGTAACGGCTGTGACAACTTATTATCAACAGTTATACAACTTACTTGGTTGGGAGTTGACTGAGCCCTTCACAGAACTTGAAATCCAATTAAATCGGATGAAGGAAGAAACAGACGTTTTGATCGTTTTATCACATTTAGGTATTCATGATGATAATAAACTGTCGGAATTATTTCCACAAATTGATTTAATTTTAGGCTCACATACCCATCATTATTTTATGGAAGGGGAAAAGGTAAATCAGACGATGATGGCGGCAGCTGGGAAACACGGCCGATTTGTTGGCTACGCGCAACTACAAGTAGATCTCCTACAACAAACTCGCCCATTGATAAAAGCGCAGCTATTTGAATCCCGGTTTTTGTCAGCTGTGCAAAACGAAGAAAAAATCATCCAGCATTATATGGATATTGGCAAAACACAGTTAGATGAGACTGTGACAATAATCAATAAACCACTTGTATATTCATGGACCGAACCATCAGAGCTTGCGTCATTACTTTGTGATGCTGTTCATGAGTGGTGTGATGCAGAATGCACAATCATTAATTCTGGTTTGGTTTTAACAGATTTACAAAAGGGAAGAGTGACAAAATTCCATTTGCATCAGATGCTCCCCCATCCGATTAATCCTTGTACAGTTGAAATTTCTGGAGCTGAGTTAAAGGAGATCATTCTCGAAGCAGAAAGAGAAGATTGGCCAGAGGTTGAAGTGATTGGACTAGGATTTCGCGGCAAGGTTATGGGAAAATTTGTCTACCGAGGAATTGAAGTGGATAAGGAAGAATTACAAGTACTCATTAATGGGGCACCGATTAATCCCGAGCGGTTGTATAAGCTAGGCACTGTGGACTTATTTACATTTGGAAAATACTTCCCTGGTATTAAACGTTCACCTGATAAAACATATTTTATGCCAGAATTTTTGCGTGATATTATGGCTTGGAAATTAAAGAAGATTTCTCGGTGATTGGATTTAGCTATGGAGAGTTATCGCCTATAGGTTGAGCAGGTATTTTGGGTTCAACTAATTCACGCATTTCTCATACATATAACTATGAGAAGGGGTGATAAAGATGGTGTCGATTGAGCCTTTAATAATTGCTGGCAAGACTTTTATAGCTACATCTGTCTCGCTGCCCAAAACAACATTGCTGACGATTTCTAATGATAAGGGCTATATCATGTGTGGGGCACTTGATGTTGGTTTGTTAAATAATAAGTTAGTGGATCGAAAAATAATTGCTGGGCGTGCAGTCGGAGTCAAAACGATTGATCAATTACTGCATGCCCCATTAGAATCAGTGACAGTGGAAGCGGAAACATTAGGGATTACAGTGGGAATGATTGGAAAGGATGCCTTATTAAAAATGAGTTAAATGGCAAAAAATAGATTGGAAAATTAGATGGATTTGCGCTAAATCCTTTCTCTTGTGCATATATTGACGAGAGGAGGGATTCTTTTGGCTCGATTTCGTGCAAAACATAGGCAACGGGGTCCATTACCCTTTCGATATGTACTATTGCTATCTTTTGTTTTTTTTGTTTTTTCAACAGTATTGGGATTATGGATTGTGAATAAGGGAATTAAACCAACTTTAATCAGTTATGCGGAGTCACAAACAGGGAAAATTGCGCCGATGGTAGTTACCAAAGCGGTGAAAGATGTTCTTCCTGAGGTAAAGGATCTTTCAGAAGTGACGGAAATGGTTCCAGATGGAAATGGTCGGACAACCGTACAATATCGGACAGATGTGATTAACGAGATTCAAGCAGAATTGTCAAAAGAGATTCAATTAAATTTGAATGAAGCGGAAAGGGGCAATTTGGAGCCACTGGAAATGGAAACGGGAATTGAAATTGATTATGATAAATTAAATGAGGAAGAAGGGATTTCCTATTCTTTCCCACTTGGGCAAGCAACTAATAATGCTTTATTAGGTAATTTGGGTCCGAAAATTCCTATTCGTTTCTCCTCTGTAGGGAATGTGCAGACAAATGCTGAACATAAGGTTGAGCATTATCCTATTAATAATATTTTTATTACAGTCATAGTGGCTGTAGAGGTAAATGTGCAAATCATTATCCCCTTTGGAACGGAAACGGCTGTTGTAAAACAAGATGTACCAATTGCGATGGGATACTATCCAGGTGATGTCCCACAGTTTTATAATGAGGGGCAAGGGTTAAATCCTTCGATTGAGTTACCAAAATCACAACCAACGGAGTAGAATAATGGTAAATATTAGTTTGTTCTGTAATTGGGATTACGTTTGCCAAGGACAATGCTATAGTGATATACTATTAAAAAGATAATTAAATAGAACCTTATCAAGTCGGATGAGGTAGAGGCGCAAAAGGCATCAGTAACATATTTGAGGATGACAACGATGAACATATGTGAAAGGGTCTTTTGCCGAAGTCGAACTTGTGTCAACCAAGTTTTGATTGGTGTTGCTTTGAAAAAAAGTAACACTCTCATATTTTAGCGTTTTTTAGTGTGTGTTCACTTTTTATTAGCCTTTTTGAACATCCTATTTCGCTGAATATGGGGAGCTACAGATCACGATGGAGTTACCCAATACAAGAGTAATGGTAGTCCTCTATCATTGCTCTTTTTATTTTGTTTTCAGAAATGGGAAGAAGCTCCAACGCCAGGGATTGTTTGAATAAATGATACTCCATTCAACAATTCAATTAAATATGATCCTAGCTCTTGCTTCATTGACATTACCTTTATAAAGGTGTGTGGTTGTTTATTATAGTGGTAGAAACTGTAATTGGGTTTCCCATAAAGATTTGAAGAAGAGGAGAACATAAATGGAACATTCTATTTTATCAATTATCCCACCAATCCTTGCGATTGTAATGGTGATTTTAACGAAAAGGGTATTGCTTTCCTTAGGTACAGGAATTATAGCATCAGCTTTATTATTAGGGAAAGGAAGTATCAGTGAAACCTTCTTGATTTTTTGGTCCGCTGTAAAAGGAGTTTTTCTTGAGGCAGAGGGCTTAAACTCATGGAATATTAACCTAATTTTATTCTTATTGTTACTAGGAGTAATTACCTCCTTGATTAATATGACAGGGGGGAGCCGAGCTTTTGGAGAATGGGCAACAACGAAAGTGAAATCACGAGCAGGGGCGCAATTATTAGCAGCTTTTCTAGGTGTTATTATTTTCATTGATGACTATTTCAATGCATTGGCCGTTGG
The DNA here is from genome assembly GCF_017873565.1 of Lederbergia galactosidilytica. Lineage (GTDB taxonomy): Bacteria > Bacillota > Bacilli > Bacillales > Bacillaceae_C > Lederbergia > Lederbergia galactosidilytica. The sequence continues at coordinate 77,945 of NZ_JAGGKH010000001.1, read as the reverse complement.
ACAAGTTGCTCGTCCAATTACAGATCGACATCAAATATCAAGAACTAAGCTTGCCTATATTATTGACTCAACATCTGCTCCAATTTGTGTCATCTCACCAATTTCGAGTTGGGGCGCCTTTATTATTGGAATCATTGCTACTGTATTAGCTTCACATGGGCTGGATGATATATCTGCTTTTACTGCTTTTATCGAGATGATCCCTATGAATTTATATGTGTGGACAAGCCTGCTTTTTGTGTTTATTATTGCCATTCGCGGCTTGGATTATGGAAGTATGAAAAAGCATGAGGAACGAGCGATTGCGACGGGAGTTTTATATGATCCAGACAAAGTCATTTCCGGTGAAGTGAAAGAAAATTTACCAGTAAGTGATAAAGGAAAAGTGCGTGACTTGATCTGGCCGATTATTGCTCTTTTTGTTGGAACCCTTTCTGCGATTATTATTAGTGGCTTACATGAAACTACCGGAAAAGCAAGCTTGATGGATATTTTCGGTAATGCGGATGTAGCCCTTGCGTTAGTTGTTGGCGGTCTATTGGGATTAGTTGTTGGAATGCTTTCCTTTTACCGGCAAGTGTTTAAACATAATGCTCTTCAGGCTAATTGGATGGTTAAAGCCTTTAAATCAGGTGTACAGTCAATGTTATCGGCGGTGATGATTTTATTATTTGCATGGGTGATTATTGATTTAATTGAACAATTAGGAACAGGCTTATATTTGGGTGGTTTGGTTGAAAGATCGAATTTAAATCCTATTTTCCTACCGGTAATCTTATTTTTAGGTGCAGCTGTTATGGCGTTTGCAACAGGCACATCATGGGGAGCATTTGGGATTTTGCTGCCAATAGCTGGACAAATTATTGCGGTCACAGATATGGCTCTCTTCTTACCAGGATTGGCTGCCGTCTTAGCTGGGGCTGTAATGGGTGATCATTGTTCACCGATTTCCGATACAACGATTTTATCGGCTACAGGCGCAGGATGTAACTTAATGGATCATGTATTAACTCAGTTACCTTATGCAATATCTGCAGCAATCATTTCTTGTTTGGGATATATCGTCATTGGATGGACAGAAAAAACAATATTTGGATTGCTCACTGTTGGCATCTGTGTTTTTCTTTTCTTTTTTATGCTCGATCGGCGAAAAAAAAGGGCACAAATATAAGGGGTTTTTACAAATAGGGGAGTTGGATAGGAATGTCCAAACTCCTCTTTTCATTTGTCTCAAAAGGATATGGGCCAAAACGACGTTGTGACGCAGGATGTACTAGTGCAGACGGTGCAACAGGACAGCGCGATTTGAGACTGCCACCAGGAAGGAACGCCATTAGCCGTTCGTCATTTAAACAGGCGCCTTTCGCTTTTCTAATGTCTAGCTCTAGGTGCCATCGGCTTGAGGCTCGTAGGAGCGAGTCCATCGGCGTTGCGCCACGAGGGCGCAAACTTAGCCGATGTTCTGCTTCATAACCTGAACCCCTGAAAGGAAAAACACCTTTCCTTGGTTCAGAACATTTGCATGTCGCCGATAGACAGGTGCCTTGCATTTTTTAGTAACGTTCCCATATTTTTAAATGGGGGAAAGGGTCAAAGGACCATTCCCGAATGCCATTATCTTTATACATTCCGAAATGAAGATGAGGAGGGAATTTTCCGGAAGTTCCCGGTGGTCCATAACCTGAGCTACCAACACTTCCAATCACATCACCTGGTTTGACAACATCACCAATTTTTAAATCTTTGGAAAAGCCATTTAAATGAGCGTAGTAATGATACGTATTATTTACATCACGGATTCCTACACGCCAGCCTCCATATTTATTCCAGCCTTTTAATTCTACTACTCCATAAGCAATGGCCCGCACTGGTGTGCCATATCCAGCAAAAATATCTGTGCCCTCATGGATTCTTCGTCCGCCCCAACCGCGGCGGTCACCCCATGTGTTTTTATATGTGTAGTTATAGCCTTTGGGCAGAGGAAAAGCTTTTTCACGCAAATCTACTTTGCCGAAGGTTCGGTAAATTTTTGCGTTCGTCATAATGGACCGAACAGTTTGATCTCTTTTGTAGTAATCCCAAAGTGCCAATCGAAAAGATTGATCATCCACTCCATAAGAACGTAAAAAATGGGCTAATGTATAGAGCAAATCTTCTTCATTGGTTTGCTCAATTTTACCATCTCCATTCCCGTCTTTTCCTACGCCACTGAAAAGTTCGATTGTAATTGGATTGGTATCTTGTGGATTAGGATTAAGAGGGCCAGCCCACTGTTCAGGCGGTAGATAGTAACCAATGATTGCTGGAGGGTCAGGTAAATCGTCCCGTACATCCCGAATACTTCTTTCAAATTGGTCAACGGCAGCTAGATAATACCATGGTATAGAGGTAAGGGCTTCGGTCTTTTTGTATAAGTTCATTCTTTGTTGATAGATTTCTTCCTGATTCAGTTCCTTTGCCTTAACTTCTTCGATGCCCAAAAAACAAAAGAAGATGATGATCCAGGGAAATATCTTTTTCACATGATCCCCTCCTTTCAACTTTATTACTAGGGGGGAAAAGCCCCCCTAGATTAAAATCCATGATACTTATTTATGATCATTGGATTGTTGATTGTATTTTGTTTTCTCTAAATGATTATTTGTTTCGCCACTTTTTTCACCATTGGCATTTTCACCTTCACCCATAGCTCGACCTTGAGGAGAACGTTCAAGCATGCTTTCGACCACCAATTTAACTGAGCGATCTTTAGTAGGTGATTGTGTTGTCATAGAACCAATATTTTCTACATCCTGCCGTAAAGCTGGATCATCCGTTACATAAACGTGATACCATCTTGGGACATAATTTAAAACGGATTTTTTCACCTGATCAGCTGTTTCAAAGCGCCCCTTTTCATCTTCAGTGTCTGTTGTATAAGCAACCAAGACTTCTTGATCTGTCACAACGACACTTGCATCTGATACATGAGGTAAGACAACAAGTAACTCGCTAATATGGAGTGCTGCCTTCTCTCGGTCCATCCATTGAATTGTTTTCGCATCGTTTGGATTAGCAGGGGTTGGGCTTTTCACTTGACGGACAAAGCCAAATTGTTCATCAGAGGCCTCCTCATTATAAATATCTGTTTGTTCCTCTGCATTAATGTTATTGCCACTTTTTGGATAAAAATCATCTTTTTCTGCAATATTATTGCCACATGCAGCAAGAGTAGCAGTTAAAAGGAGAAGCGGCCATTTTGCTTTCATTTCAACACCTCCTCATTTATTAGTTGTATGTTCAAAAAGGGGGATGAAAAGGACCAGTTGAGCTAAAAACGCGATGCCCTGTTAGCAATGCAATAGATCCTTGTATGACGAAAATTCGAGACAGCGTAGTTTCTTTAAATTCGTTTCGCACACTGGAAAGTCGCTTTTTTTCCATGAACGGTTTTGCATCGTAGTGACTTTTACATCGGCCATTTTGGTAATCAGCAGCGGTTCCATCTTAGAAATACACTTTTATGGTGCTTGTAAATCTAGGTTATAAAGGCTTGGTTAGAAGAGCACGAACTTAACCAACTGTTCATCAATTTGATCCACTTTTTGAACCTCTTCTATTAGCGTGCTCAGAAAATATATTTTTTTCTTAGTAATTGTTGGGGATTAAGCTATAATCAAGATAGACAGTTCTAAATTGTGGAGGGACATAGTGTGTTAATAATTAATAATCGGAAATATGAGTTGATTAGTGAATTCCGTGACGGGTTTCAAGAAGAGGCCTTTAAAGAGCGGTTTAGTGATATATTAGCGAAATATGATTTTATTGTTGGAGACTGGGGATATGGCCAGTTGCGATTAAAAGGCTTCTTCTCTGACCGCAACCAAAAGGCAGCGCATGAAAGTAAAATTGGTTCCTTGGACGAATATCTTTATGAGTATTGTAATTTTGGTTGTGCTTATTTTGTCTTGAAAAAAGTTGATAAATAAGAAAAGTGCCAGCGTCTTGTATGATAACCGGTTAAAGCTACGCGTCCTTGGCGGCAGACTCAAAGCGCGACGTCCAGTCGCTTTGTCTGCACTAATTAATAGATCCATGTACTCGTGACGCCGTTCTGACCACCATCCTGTTGGACTGCGACAAGCAAATATTCCGAACCAAAGAAAGGTGTATTTTCCTTTCATTGGTTCAGGTTATTTACCTTGAGTTGATATTCCTAAAGCTAATTCCAACATACAGTCCTCACTATTTTAAATTAACTATCTTCATATGGTGTTTGTGTGTCTGTATCAGGATCATCATGAGTTGGATGGGCGCCCGGGAATTGCCGTGGGAGATTTTGGTGCATTGATTTAAATTCATAGTTAAAAGCACTATATTTACGTTGCCCTTTTTTCCAAGGGGTTGATTTGTTTTCGACAGGTGTATTTTTACCTTCTGCTGCTCCGTATCCCCCTTCAGGGAATTCTTCCGCTGTAAGGAAATTTTGCTGTGTCTCGACATTCGAGACATCCTTATAAGGGATACCTGTGAGTTCATCTTTTTCCCGATCCTTCGATGCCAAATTTTCCAACCGCCTTTCCATGTATTTTAAAATAGGTTTCCCTGATGTTTTGGGAGCATGCATCGATTGGACCATTCCATCTTTCATCTGCTAAAATTAAGAAGTACGCAAAGCGTCCGCCTGGGCTAGTTGCAGCAACGCTGTTCTTATCAATATGTTGGCCAATAGCATTGGTGTGGTGGCACCTCAGGCTGAAGATGCTGGAGTAAGAACCAGCCTTTATATTTTTAAAAGAGACCGGCTAAAAGTACATACCAGTCATAACACCGATTCTTGGGTAATACTAGCTAAATGTAAGAGGAGTACAATCAGGAGGGAAAAAGGGATGTATTTTGTTGATCGTGAAAAAATAGAGGAACGTTTGCTATTTATGGAAAAGCAATTGGAATTGTTGAAAACTCAACAACATTGGGAAACAGATCTTGAAAAAGCGGCATTAGAGCGAATTGCTCATACAATCATTGAAGCCATATTAGATACAGGGAATGCCATGATTGATGGCTTTATTATGAGGGATCCAGGTAGTTATGAAGATATCGTTGATATTTTAACGGATGAGCAGGTAATTACTGCCAACTTCTCTGATATTCTTAAACAAGTGATTGCTTGCCGCAAAATACTTGTTCAACAATATGAAGCTGTTGATCATACTACGCTCATTGAAAATATTGTTAGGCAAGGGGAGCAATTAGCGACTTTTCCTCATGCAATAAGAAATTATTTAGTTCATGAATTAGGGCCAATTTCTGCTTTTAAAAAATGATTAGGGACAGGGAGAAAAGGAGTTTTCAATTTGAAACATTATGAAGGATATTTGATTGATCTTGACGGTACGATGTATCGTGGTTTAGAGAAAATTGAAGAAGCTTTACAGTTTGTTGAAAAATTAAAGGAGCATGGGATCCCTTATTTGTTTGTAACAAATAATTCTTCGAAGCGTCCTGAACAATTCGCTCAAGTGCTAGAAGACTTTGGATTGGCTACGAGTGCTGAGCAAGTATTTACCACCTCGATGGCAACAGCTAATTTTCTACATGAAAAAAAGCCAGGAGCTTCTGTATACGCAATTGGCGGAGAAGGACTACATTCAGCACTAACAGAAAAAGGCTTCCAATTAGTTGAGGAAAAGGCAGATGCGGTTGTAATTGGCCTTGATCGCGAGATTACCTATGAGAAATTAGCGAAAGCATGTTTAGCTGTACGAAATGGTGCAATGTTCATCTCTACTAACGGTGACATCGCATTGCCATCAGAAAGAGGCTTGCTTCCTGGAAATGGTGCCTTAACTTCTGTTATTTCAGTGTCAACGCAAACAGAGCCGATTTTTATTGGTAAGCCACATTCCATTATCGTCGAGCAGGCGCTCACGGAACTTGGGACAAGCAAGGAAGGCACTTTAATGGTGGGGGACAATTATGATACAGATATTTTGGCAGGTATCCAAGCAGGCTTGGATACGCTTCTCGTTCACACAGGTGTAACGACAAGAGATATGTTGATTGAAAAAATGGTACAGCCTACATATGTGCTCGATTCATTAGCAGATTGGAAATTGAATAAATAGAAAAAAAGTCGAAAACAGAAAACAACCTGTTTTCGACCTTTATTTGTCAAATAACGTTGGTGAAGAATTTTAGCCGAATTGAATGAAGGCGATCTGACTGGTTAGAGAAGAACATCATTCTCTCTAAACAGTCTTTTTTTCTTTTTAATGGAAGGGCCATTCCTATATATCGCTACAGAAATTCACTTCGCTTACCGTGGGGAGTGGGTGAGGCTCACAGGATGTGAGTCACAAAGGCGTTTCGCCAGGACGGCGAGCTCTTTAGCCTTTGATCCTCATCTTTTGACTACGCCACTGCGGGAATTCACCTTCACTCTACTTCCCACAGGTGTCTTCGTGAATTTCCATCACCTTCCCAGAATTTCTGAGAAGGTGATTTTCTTTCACCAACGTTATTTATTATAGAGCCTATATAAGATAACTATAGTATTAGCTGAGGAATAATACGGCATTACCGTAGAATGTGGTAGCCTTAGCCGTTTATCCTTTATTTTTTTACTTACCTTGCATTTTTTCCTATTGTTCACCTTTACTACTATGAGCTAAGCGACTAGAAGCAGCTGCAGCGATAGCTCCGACAATATCATCAAGGAAAGTATGACATTCACCAGTAGAATGATCATTTAATCTTTCTAAAATGCCTGGTTTTTGCTTGTCAATATAGCCGTAATTTGTAAAACCAATTGAACCATAGACATTGACAATCGAGAAGGCTAAGATTTCATCCACCCCATATAAACTTTCATCATCAGCGATAATTTGTTGTAAGGGTTCATCTAATAGTCCCTTTTCTGCCAATTTATCCAATTGTATTCCTGTTAATACCGCATTTTGTACTTCCCGTTTTTGAAGAACACGTTCAATATTTTCAATACAATCCTCTAATTGAAGATCGGGATGATATTTTTTTTGAAGATACATCACTAATTCGGCAATATCCTTAATCTTTACTCCTCTTTCTGCTAATAAACGACGTGCAGTCTCTTCGGTTTTTCCAACTTTTCTAGTTTGGTCCATGATTTAGCATCCTTTCTATTCTGAATAAGATGATTAAAAAAGAGTTCACACATTTTTACCCCAAAAGATCGGAATGTTGATTTGCGATTAAGTTTAATATCACTTTATTCTTACACCCATAAAATGAGGTTATCGCACATATAAATAAGTTAGATCAGGTAAAAAGAGGGATGTAGCATGTCAGAAGACATTTTGCGAAATTATTTCGATATTCACCCCGAAACCTCCAGACGAATAGGCGATCAAATGTATTACCTTGTTGAAGGTTCTGTATATAGCACGGTTCAAGTTACCCAGTGGCAAGAAGAAGCGTTATTAGAATTATATGAGATGTCAGAGCATATGGCAAAGATTGGGGATAAAAAAGTTTCAACATTCGTACCGGCAAATGATCAAAAATTTTTGATTACACTTAATGAACAGGATTATGTCGTGTTGCATAACCATTATGTCAATAGTTCCAATCGAAAAAATCGGGGAAGGCAATTGGCAAGATTTCATGAACGTGGGAGATATTTGCAAAGCCCGATTACCCAATTAAACCGTGAGGGACAATGGAAAGAGTTTTGGATCCAGCGTTTAGAACAAATGGAAAAAGTGTGGTCAGGACTTGTTCGAGAACCAAGTGAGGAACGATTTAATCAACTATTTGTTGAATCATTTCCTTATTACTTAGGAATTTGTGAAAATGCCATTCAATATGTAAAAGATACGGAGCTTGATGAATCATTTGGGCAATCAGATCAACGAACAATTTGCCACCAAAGCTTTGGGGAAAGTACTTGGGATTCTAGCCAAATAGCGATACGGAATCCTTTTGATTGGGTAGTCGACCACAGGGCAAGGGATATTGCAGAATGGATTCGTGAATGTTATTTTCTGCATCAACGCTCTTATAAGCCATTGATAACAAAGTTTTTGCAAGGATATCAATCAATCGCTCCTTTATCTAAGTTCTCATGGAGGATGATCTATGGGCGTTTGTTATTTCCACTACCTTATTTTCTAAGTGTAGAGAATTACTTTTTAAGTCCTTCAGAAGCCTCAAAAAAGCAGTTAGAAGAAAAGCTTGATCGCTATATTCGCAATGCCCAAGAATATGAAGTTTTTTTAAGAGAGTTTTTTCATCTAGCCAATCAACAAACTGGTGAAATGCCTCCGATTGAATGGCTGAATATATAATAGATTATAAGTAACGAGCGCTTTGAAAATAATCTAAGCCAAAAATCCTAGATCTAATTTTTTTGTCTTAAGTTATTTCACTTAAGAGGCAAGTTAGGAAAAATTAAAAAAACCGGACCATTATGGCCGGTTTATAAAAGAATGATCGTTGAATAAGCTTGGCGCTGACAAGCAAAAGTATACGTCAGCGCGAAAAGCTTTTTTACTATTGCTAGCTTTATAAATGTTCGCTTGTGGAAAAACGCTAATATGCCTAAAACGGCCGTAGATCAGGACGGCGTTACAACTAGACAATCTGTAGTAAGCCGTTTATCCATACTAAGCAGATATTTTTAGGGCTTTTTGTTAAAATACTTGCTCCACTTCTAATACACCAGGTACTTCTTCAATTAAAGCACGCTCAATACCAGCTTTTAGAGTGATTGTCGAACTTGGACATGTTCCACATGCACCTAGCAAACGGAGTTTTACAATCCCTTCATCTACATCAACGAGTTCACAATCGCCACCATCTCGAAGGAGAAAAGGGCGTAATTTATCTAAGACTACTTGAACTTGATCTAACATTGTATCTTCGTTCATTGTGATCGACTCCTTTCCTATCTATCATTATAATCAGATTTAGAGAAAAAATCTAGGGAATGGAACTAAGAGAAGTGAATGATGATGAGAGGGATAGGGATTAAGGATAATAAAGTTTCAAATCAGGAATTAGGTTATCGAAGCAGCAAAAAATATGCCACCTTATTTCGCCATATAAGGAAAGAAAGGGAAGAGGCTAGGACATAACTAAAATGCTAAGCCTCAAAAGCGAATATTGCATTACCTTAGCGGAGGAAATATACGTAGACTCCTGCGGGAAGTAAGAGTTCGACAAGCCCCCGGAAGGAAGCCTAAGGAGGCTTGACACAGGGAAAGCAGGCTAAGTTCGCGCCGTCCTGGCGGCAGGCTCAAAGCGCAACTTCCTGTTGCTTCACCTCCACTAAACGCCTGCATGACCCACATCCTGTAGGCCTTCGGAAGCGAAGTATATTTCCGGAGTGGGTTATTTTCGCGCTAATAGTTCGGACTTTCCTCAAGCGAAAACACTTTTGTCCCAGCCTCTTTATCCCTTATGAAATTTATACATCCAGAGAACGCCTGATTTTAAAATCCGGGCAATTCTTCCTGTGATCGGTCTATCTGCCATCATCCCAAATCCTTTTTTCTTACCTAAAGAGCCAAGTGTGCCTTTTAATTTGATCGAAGGCATTTCTTCTGGTAATGCTTGTCCATTCCATCTTTTTCGCATGACCTCTACAATTTGTTCTGCTTGTCCCTCGGCAAGTTGTGCACTTGGTGCATGAGGAAGACTGGCACAATCGCCAACTACATAAACATCTTCGTGTTGGAGAAGATTATGATATGGTGTGAGGATTGCTCGTCCTTGCCGGTCTTTTTCGATATCCATGGTCTGCACAATTTTATTTGGTTGGATTCCAGCTGTCCAAACAATCACATCTGTTGAAACAGGTTGATCATTATTGTAGAGAACGCCTTCTTCTACCTTTGTAATATTCGCTTCATTGATCACTTCAACCCCATTTGATGCAAACCAATTTTGTACATAGAGACTAATCCTTTCTGGAAAGGAGGAAAGAACAGTTTTACCACGGTCAAAAAGCTTAATCGCTAGATCTGGACGGCTTTCCCTTAGTTCACTTGCAAGCTCAATGCCACTTAATCCCCCACCGACAATGCTTACAATGGAATTGGCTGATAAATTATTCAATTTTTGGTATGTATCACGAGCTTTTCCAATTGATTGAATACTATATGTGTAGAGATCTGCCCCAGGGATATTATGATATTTATCTTCACAGCCAAGCCCAATAACTAATTGGTCATAAGAAACCGGTTCCGAATTAGCCAAGTGTACTAACTTTGCTTCCAAATCAATTTTGGTTACCTCTCCGTAATGCAAATTTAACTTCGACTCATTAGGGAAAGGGACGCGTACATCATGATCTGACACAGTTCCAGCTGCGAGGGCGTAATATTCGGTTTTTAAAGAATGGTAAGGGACTTTGTCAATTAAAGTTATCGTCCAATCTTCGGGGAGATGGTTAGGCAGAAGCTCCCGAAGCATGCGCATATTTCCATATCCTCCACCGAGCAGTACTAATTTTTTCATAAAAATATCTCCTTTTGCCAGCTACTTGTGAGTAAAATATATCCATTTTTGAAGAAAGATAGATGAAGGCTGATGTAGTATGCTTCATCATAAAACGCTTTAGATTTTTTTCGTAATAAAGGCTTTTCATAAATGAAGTTTTAAAGGAAAAATAGTTCGATATGCATGGTTAATCCCATGGTAAAGTATACCGAATTCAGCAGGGATATACAACCATCCATCTTGAGTTTCTCAAGAAAAATAAACCGTTTTAATAAATAGGGAAAGGGGAAAAGAGCGAATTGTTTTTTGCTTCTATTTATGGAGGAAGTGTATTTTTTCTAGATAATGGTTATCCTAAAACTTTCTTTACAGTTGAACTGATTAAATCTTAGTTAGATTTTTGACTAATGGGACGAATGCGAGTACGATAATAATGTGGATGAGGTGATAGTGTGAATCCGATTATTGAATTCTGTATTAGTAATCTTGGGATGGGAAGTTATGAGGCTTTACAAATTTTAGAGGAAGATCCCAATCTAGATATTATTGAATATGGCTGCCTAGATCATTGCGATTTATGTGCCGAATCTTTGTATGCGCTCGTAAATGGAGAGGTGGTAACAGGAGATTCTCCAGAATCGCTTGTTAAAGCTATTTACCAATATATTGAAGAAAATCCGATGTTTTAAACCAATTGCATTGGTTGAGAATATGGATTAAGAGGTATATACTTAAAGGATCAGAAGCACAAACAGACGGAGATGGGGGTGCAAATAATGAGTGAAATTATTAAGCTTACTGAAGCGGCGGCATTGCAAATTAAAGATATGATGAAGCATAATGGGGAAGAAGATGCTTATTTTCGCTTTTCCATCAATGGTGGTGGATGTAGCGGCCTTTCTTATGGAATGAGCTTAGACCATGAGAAGGTTGAGTCAGATCATTTCTTTGTTGCTCATGATATCCCAGTCGTAGTTGATGAAGAAAGTGCGCCAATTGTGACGGGAACTGTGATTGATTATAAGCAGTCCATGATGGGCGGCGGCTTCACTATCGAAAATCCGAATGCTCTAGTTTCTTGTGGTTGTGGTTCATCTTTCCGCACAGCTAAAGTCGAAGGAACTCCAGAGAAGTGTTAAAAGGATGGCACGCTGTCCTTGATGGATAATGTATAATTTGCAAATATTGACTTAATATTATTCACCTCTTGATGGATTGAAGCCATTAAGAGGTGTTTTTTGCTGTAGAGGCGATTAAATGATTTAAAGAAGCAGAATAAATGCAGTGACAAACATGAAGCGATGTTGGGAGGATCAGGACCAATGATCAACAGGATTGGAAATGAATGGTTTTTTATATTCTTTTGGGGTTAGCCTTGATGTTTGTTCAATATCCATTTCGAGTTCCAAGCGGTTTCTGAAATGAATCTCTTTGAGGAATTTATTTATAAATACATATATTGAACTACTCACCACTTAATTTCTAACGAAATTTGAAGTGGGAGATTCCTGCGAACACCAAGGCATCCCTCGGTTATTTTAGCAGGCTCTACCCGTAGTCCCTACGGTGAAAGCTTTATATATCCTGTACGTTGACTCGCCACGCACCCTACTTTAGCTTGGTTTTCGCAACTTCGGAATGCGTGGAGGCGATAGAACGTTGAAGATTTTACGTGACAGACGTTTTTCCTGTCACAACCTCATATCTTCAGTTTTTAAAGAACAACTTACAGGAATATTGTACCACGCAAACGTGCGTTCTGGCTACCCCAACCGACATTCATCTCCCAAATATTTTTGGGCTATGCCCTGCACAAAATTGAAGAGGGAGTCTTTTGTCGGAAAATGATAAAAAAGGATTGCTTCTAGCTTGGGATAGAAGCAATCCTTTTTTCTATTCAAATAAAGACGTACTATGCATAGGTTGCAGACGAGCTTTTGGATCAATATAAGCTTTGGCATTGCTAACGGCTGTTGGGGCTTCTCCGAAACCAGTAGCAATTAGTTTTACTTTACCAGGATAAGTAGTAATATCGCCAGCAGCATAGATGCCTGGAATATTTGTTTCCATTCGACTGTTCACAACAATCGAGTTTTTTTCGATTTCTAATCCCCATTCTTTGATTGGGCCCAAGGAAGAAATAAAGCCATAATTACAGATAAGTGAATCGAATTCAAGCGTATGCTTACGATCGCCCCTAACCTCCTCAAGCTCAAGTCCGCGGATGGCGATTTCATCACAAATAAGATCAGATGCCACGAAAGGTGTTAATATTTCGACTTTGGAGTTTTGTAACTGGGTTACACTACTTTCATGGGCACGGAATTTATCTCTCCGGTGAATTAGGCTAACTTTTTCAGCAATTGGTTCAAGCATTAAGGCCCAGTCAACTGCAGAGTCACCGCCACCTAAAATGGCTACACGTTGCCCTTTAAATTGTTGCATATCATCGACGAAATAATGCAGGTTCTTACCCTCAAATGGGATGGCACTGTCAAATTCCAGACGACGTGGTTGGAAAGCGCCAATTCCCGCAGTGATAATCACGGATTTGGAATAATGAATCTCTTCGTCAGTTGTTAATTTAAAAGTTCCATCTTCTAATTTTTCAAGATTTGAAACTGATTGACTGAGACACACAGTTGGAGAAAACATGGCCATTTGTTCTTTAAGATTTTGCACAAGATCATGAGCTTTAATTTTAGGAAAGCCTGCAACATCGTATATATATTTTTCAGGGTAAAGCGTCGAAAGCTGTCCACCTAATTGTGGTAAGCTTTCAATCACCTTCACGCTCGAATCACGTAAGCCGGCATAAAATGCAGTGAACATGCCTGCTGGTCCACCACCTAAAATCGTAATATCATATATTTGTTGATCTTCTTTCACAGAAAATCCCTCCTGTAAACTTAAGAAAATTCATCTTTCCTATCATACCACATGTTGCTAGTGTTACATAATATCGAATTAGCTAGATAGTACAATAGATAGAGTCGAAATAATAAAAAAATGGCTGGATAAAAATAACTGCTTGAAAAAGGTGAATAAAAGCATATAATGTAATTGAGACTAATGTTAATAATTTGTGACAACATTCTGGGCTTCTAGTGTGGTACGTGAATAGAATCACATATATTTCGTACATGCTCTAGTGAGTGTTCAAAAAGAAGATTAAAAAGAAGTGAGAATTTCAGAAAGAATGCTGTTTCAAGCAATAAAATTTGTACAGGATGAATGGAGTTTTTTGTAGTTCTGAGACATTAATGTTGAAACATGCAAAAAAGAAATTCGCAGTGTCATTTTTACCAAACTTTTTGAACGTCCCATTAATAAGATGTAAAAGAGGAAGGGATATAATATGAACAGGCCAAAAATTGTAGTGTTAGGTGCCGGATACGGTGGACTTATGACCGTAACTCGATTGCAAAAGCAGCTTGGAAATAACGATGCGGATATCGTATTAGTAAACAAGAATGACTATCATTATGAAACAACATGGCTTCATGAAGCTTCTGCTGGAACACTTCATCATGATCGAGTGCGCTATGATATTTCAAACGTGATTAATCCAGGGAAAGTAAATTTTATCCAAAAGACTGTAACTAAAATTGAGCCCGAAGCGAAAAAAGTGATCCTAGAAGATGAAGAACTTTCTTATGATTATTTAGTTGTCGCTCTTGGTGCGGCTCCTGAAACATTCGGTATTCAAGGCTTAGACAAATATGCTTTTTCAATTGTGAACGTGAATGCAGCTAGACAAATTCGCGAGCATATTGAATACCAATTTGCGACGTATAAAGTAGAGGGAGAAAAAGACCCAGAACGCTTAACGATCGTAGTCGGTGGCGCAGGGTTTACAGGAATTGAGTTTTTGGGTGAACTTGGTAATCGTATTCCTGAGCTTTGCAAAGAATATGATATTGATCAAAAACTAGTCAAAATCATTTGTGTAGAAGCTGCTCCATCTGCTTTACCAGGATTTGATCCAGAGCTTGTCCAATATGCGATGGCAAACCTACAGAAAAAAGGTGTTGAATTCCGTATTGGAACAGCCATTAAAGAAGCGACACCAGAAGGAATCATCGTAGCAAAAGGTGAGGACGAGACAGAAGAAATTAAAGCTCAAACAGTTGTATGGGCTGCCGGGGTTCGAGGAAATCCGATTATTGAAGAATCTGGATTTGAAAATATGCGTGGCCGTGTCAAAGTAGATCCGTATTTGCGTGCACCAGGATATGAAGATATCTTTATCATTGGTGACTGTGCTTTGATTATCAACGAAGAAATTAATCGTCCATTCCCACCAACTGCGCAAATCTCAATGCAACAGGGAGAATTGTTAGCAAGCAATCTGGCAAAACTGATCAGCGGGAATTCAGATCTTCAGTCATTCAGCTTCGATAACAAAGGAACAGTATGCTCTCTTGGTGATGATGATGCAATTGGTGTTGTCTTTGGTAAAAAGGTAACTGGAACAAAAGCTTCTTTCATGAAGAAGATGATTGATAACCGTGCATTGCTGATGATTGGTGGAGTACCACTAACAATGAAAAAAGGTAAATTTAACGTATTTAAATAAGCAAAAAGGAAAAGGGCAGAATGCTAGCGTGCTTCTGCCTTTTCTTTGTTAAAATCACTATCCTTTATTCCATTCTATTAAGCCATTCCAAAAAATCCTCTATCCTGTGACCAAAATCGTACGATATTTTTCGCTTATGCGATTTTGGAAGTAATTCCAATTGACGCGTTTTGCTAGATTCAGTAAACTGAAATATAGTGTAAAATAAGGGGGAAATATCTGTGCCATCCATGAGTTTGCCAGTGTTAATTATTTCAATGTTACTTTTCTTTGTTCTCTTTTTTGGGATTGGATTTATCCTAAATATGCTTTTGCGTATGACGTGGGTAATGGCCCTTGTCTATCCGATTATCGCCTTATTGATTATAAATACATTGCCAATTAGTCAATATTTCACTAATAGTAAAACAGCTTTCTCACAATTAGGGAAGAATTTGGCAAATCTAGCACCAGCTGATATTACGATACTTTGTGCTGGACTTGTTGGGGCGATTTTATCCGGTTTTACGATGCGGATACTCAGGGCAAAAGGCTACCGAATGTTTTAATATTATGAATGAACGGAGGCCTATTAAACTGATGGTCAGGATGGTATAGCGATTTATTGTTATGCCTACATCCGTTCATTCATAAACCAGCTACTAGTATTTTTCTAGCACTTGAGATTATAAGATAGCTAGAGAATAGCCGACGAGTAAGAATTTGACTAACGCTTAGATCGCAGTTGGATAAGCAAATAAACGGACTGCAAAGGGCTAATTGATCCTTTTAAAATCCTATTTTTTGATGTGAATGGGGGAGCAAAAGGCTTTATCAAATGTAGGCTAGGCTGCAATGGCAATAGCGGCCCCGTTTTTTATTTTAACTAATTTTATATTCCATTAACCAATTGGCCCCCTTATTAATTTTCTTCTTTTTAATAAACCCACATTTTTCATAACATTTTATAGCTCTAATATTAGACACATCGGTATCTAAAATAATAAGATCGACATTTGGCTGTTGTGCTATATAATTAATAAATTTCTTCACCATTAGTGTTCCAATTCCTCTGTTAAAAAGTTTAGTTTAGGAAAACCAATAAATTGATCAATTCCATATATAGTGAGATTTGCGCGATAGCCAAATTCTTCTTGTTCTACCTCACTTAACCGATACTGTTGCATAAAACCTATAGGGGTGTGATCTAACTCGGCGATATATGGAATAACGGGAATTGCTCCAGTTCCTCTTGGTTCATATTTATCCTTAACCTGTTGCAATGTAAAAGGGGAATTTATATCTCCATAAAATTCTTCACCTCTTTTGTACTCAACCATTGCGCCATTATTCCAAAATCACTATGCTTCATTTTTCTTATAGATATAGAGTCAGTATTCACCTATTCATCTCCCTCTTAAATAATAAACAATTTCATTAATAGGATGTTGTCCAATAAGATTTTACATAACCAAAAAGCAACGGGCCAACGAGAAGTAATAATGGCTGAAGACCTCAAGAAGGCTTAAAGGTCGTTCGCGCTCATCAAGCGGCAGGCTCAAAGCGCAATGTCCTGTTGTGGCATCTGGACTAATACAACCTTGCACATCCTAACACCTTTATGACCAATTTTATGTTAGCCTAAGGTTGGAGCATAAGGTCAAGTTAAATGCGCTTATCCAGCGGCAGGCTCACAACAAAAAGATCCTGTACGACATAATGCCTGCATGACCTACGTCCTGTAGATCATGCAGGCGATTTTGACTTTTGGGAAGTCCCATCCTGATTAGAAATTTTTCTGTTTTTCCACAATGACGTTATCCCTTGTATTTTAAGCGGCTTTCATTTTCTTTTTACGTTTCCTCGGTCTCCCGCTCCAAGAAAAATAAGTCCAAATGCGATTCACTTTTTCGAGTGGACCAGAACGGAAATGGGTTAAATAATAGCGACTTATACACATTTGCAAGCCGAAAATGGCAAGACCAACAAGGATACTAAAGCCGATCCCCATTTTAGTAAATTGTCCAAGACCATAGCCATAGAAAATGGTCGTACAAATCACTGTTTGCAAAATATAATTCGTCATAGACAATTTTCCGACACTTTCAAATAGCTTGCGAAGCTCTTTTGACCCATTTTGACAGTATAGAAGTGCCATACCGAAAATATAGCCGACTGCAAGCAATGGTCCGCCAACAGTAATCGCTAATTCAGCCCAGCTTGATTCTGGGAAGAGGTGATTAATCGTTTTTAAGGCGAGCCCAATAGGAATCAAAATGGCTGCCGCATATTGGTAAAGCTTTTTTTCCCTTAATGGATTGAAAAAGAGTTTTCGTTTTGCTGCATACATGCCAAATAGAAACATTGGTGCAGTGAAAATTGGCGAAAATAAAACTGCAACGATAAAGAGGTAAGCTTCATCCCCTAAAGGGTCTTCATTATTACGGTGGTATGTGATTTCTTGATAGGTGCCTGTACCGTAAATATCATTTGTTTTTTCAATATATGTAGCTAAGTTTTGTGGAGAAATAAGTTCTACTTCCTCGTCACCAACAATAGCACTAGCTCCTAAAATTAAGACTAATAAACTAGAAAGCAGAATCCCCCATACAAGAATCGTTGTTTGCTTTCGTTTAAGAAATAGTAAAAGGAAAAAACTCATCATCCCATAAAAAGTTAAAATATCCCCTTCCCATAAAAATGTTGCATGTAAGCCACCTAGCACAAGCAAAAATATAGCTCTGCGGACAAAATATCTTTTTACCTTAAGCCCTTTTGCTTCCAAACTATCTTTCAGCATAATCATTGAGTAGCCAAATAGAAAGGTGAAAATTGGCATAAAACTTTCTTCCACGAAAATTCGTAAAAAGGAATTCATAAAGGAATCCGCAGAGGAAAGAGAGAAGAATGCCATTTCATCTTTTCCCCAAAAGCCATACTGAAAAATAAGCAAATTTGCTAATAAAATCCCTAACAAGCTAAATCCACGAATCCCATCAATAGCTTGAACCCTGATCTTTTTATTTTCCATGATAAATCTCCCTTGATGTTTGATGATGGTTTTATTATATAAAAAGGAATTAACTAGGAAGCAACCTAAACCTTACGATTGCCTTAATTTTCCCGATAACTTGTTTAACTGTTAGAAAGGTTCTTATGCTACGATTGGAAAGAGGAGTGAGGCTTATGAAGGATAGTTCGATTTTATTAGTGGATGATGAAGTCGCAATCATGCAGATGGTTGAAATGGTATTAAGAAAAGAAGGATTTACCCATATATATAAAGCAGAGACAGGCGAGGAAGCAATGGGGTGGGTGCGCAAAGAAGCAATCGATTTTATTGTGCTTGATGTCATGCTTCCTGATGCAAATGGTTTTGATTTATGTGAAAAGATTCGCGAGTATTCTGATGCATATATTTTATTTTTAACGGCAAGGGTAACAGATTTTGATGTTTTAACAGGATTTGATAAAGGCGGAGATGATTATGTGACAAAGCCATTTAATCCGCTGGAAATTGTTGCTCGCATTAAAGCCCAATTAAGAAGAAAACTAGATGCACGTACCTCTCCTATTCGGCATCATAAAAAGCGACATGATTTTGGCCATTTTATCTTGGATGAAGAAACAGGGGATCTAATTGTCAATGGGAAGGTCGTGCCATGTCCAGCACAAGTTTATTTATTATTACTTTATTTTTGTAAACATCCAAACCGAGTTTTATCAAAGGAACAACTTTTTACAGCGGTGTGGGGTTATGAGCATATGGCTGATGATAATACAGTGATGGTTCATATTCGCAGAATTCGTGAGCGGATTGAACCAGACCCTAGCAATCCAATCTTCCTCCTCACTGTTCGAGGGCTCGGTTATAAACTGGTGAAGGAAACTCAATCATGAAGCTACAAAGAAGAATTGCCTTTCATTTTTCACTTCAGTTTATCGTTTTATTAATCTTGGTCTTTTTTTTATTTGTTTTTTTACTTATTTTAGTTGCTAACTTAATAACAAAAGATGAATTAAATACGAATACAGCTGATGGTATTGTCGAGGCGATTCCAACTGTTGCTGTGTTTGAAGAGGGTACAGTCAAACTAGACCGAAAATGGTCTGATTTATTAGCGGAAAACGATATGTGGGTGCAAATTATTAATAAGGACGGCCATGTCATTTATTCTGATCATGCACCCAAAACCTTACCAACGTCTTATACGGTGAATGAGCTACTTTTTATTGAAGAAACGCGAGAAATTGAGCATTATCCGGTTCGAACCTATTATGATTCTTGGTATTATGGGAAACATTATTATCTTTTTGGCTTCCAGCACAATGATAAGGAATTGTTAAAAGAATGGTTTACGAAGTTTGGCCAAGATGGCAAAGTGGCAGAAAATGCTTTACCTGCTTTAAAAGCAGAGCTACAGAAATTGGACGGATATTTGCAAATCTTTGAAAAGGGAGAATCGGTTCAGCTGATCGGGAAGCAAGAAGATCAAAAATTGAATCCTTTGGAATTAATGGGGCGCATCTATGAACCCGGGAAGCATTCCACACATGTAAAAGTGTATAATGATTCAGCTACTGGTGTGTCATGGGTCCTGCATTTACCTGGTAAAGAAGGACAGAAGCCGGTTTGGTTATTTTCCGATCAAGATATGCAAATTTTAATCATCTCTATTTTAGTTAGCTTGCTTGTCACGATTCTTATTTCAGTTTGGAATGGGTATCGTTATGGACGACCTTTAATCTTGTTTGTCAATTGGTTAGAACGAATGGAAAAACAACAATATCATGAAGTATTGACAGAGAAAGAAAAGAAACGTTTGTTCAAGAAAAAAGGAAAAACGAAATACCGCTATCGCTTATATCAAGAGGTTTTTCAATCCTTTTATCGGATGGCCGAAAAATTGAATCAAGCAGAGGTGGAAAGGAATAGGCTTGAGCAGACAAGAGAAGAATGGATGGCAGGAATTTCCCATGATCTGCGTACGCCCCTCTCAACGATCCAAGGTTATGGGCATATGTTAGAAAGCAATAAATACGAATTCTCTGCGCAGGAACTGGAAGAAATCGGGAAAGTGATTCGTGACAAAGGCGACTATATCCTCCAGTTAGTCAATGATTTTTCTTTGGTCTTTCAACTGAAAAATAGTGGAATCCATTTGGAGAAACAAAAGATTGAGTTAAATCAATATGTGAAGAAAACCACGAGGAAATTCAAAGAAGATCTCACACTTGCGCGCTTTTCCCTGAATTTTATAGGAACCGGCCGAGAACTCTTTATTAAATTGGATCCAAAGTGGTTTACAAGAGTGTTAGACAATCTGATTTATAATGCGATTAAACATAATCCTCCGCATACTCATGTTACGGTCAGGATTTTGTCTGATAATGAATTGGTTCGTATTCAAGTAGAAGATGATGGGAAAGGGATGGATGAAGAATTCGTTGAGAATTTATTTGATCGTTATTATCGTGGAACTAATACGAATGATAAAAAAGATGGACTTGGATTGGGAATGAGTATTGCAAAGGGAATTGTGGAGTTGCATGGTGGAGATATACAGGTAGAATCCTCTGTTGGCAAGGGAACAAAAATGACGATTTTACTAGCTAAAGAATCTTCACTCAACGGTGCGAATAAGGGCTGAGACAATGCTCTAGCGTTTTTTACCAATTTTTAGAACTGCATCTTTTGTCCATATTATGATTAAAACCTCTCAAACTGGGAAATGATATAGTTTGAGAGGAGTGTTATGAAATAAAGATGAAATTATTTATTAAGAGAATATGTATGGTGCTTTTATTTTCATTAGCACTGATCACGACAATTGAATTCTTAACTGGTTTACAAATGAAATCATTAGCGATGATGTGGACAACCCAATCAGCGCCTAGCCCTGAAGAATACAGAGGGCAATCGATGTCAGCAATGAGAGAAATAGAAGATGAAATTGAAGAGGAAAGTGAAGAACCTGATACATATCATGGAAATATTCTTAGGGATTTGCATCAGTTAGAAGACCTTGATAAGCAAGATTGGTCGAAATATCCGAGTAAAGAAGTGGTCGCAACTGGTTATACGGCCGGGGTAGAATCGACAGGAAAAGAGCCAGATCATCCTTCGTATGGTATTACGTATTCTGGTGTTCAGGTAAAAAGAGATGTCTACTCTACAATTGCGGCTGATACAGATGTCTTTCCACTTGGGACCATTTTATTTATTCCAGGTTATGGCTATGGAGTGGTGGCGGATACAGGGTCAAAAATCAAGGGCAATAAAATTGATTTGTATTATCAGACAGTAGATGACGTTTATAATGAATGGGGAAAGCAAACAGTAGAAGTATTTATTGTTGAAGAAGGCGATGGGAAATTGACGGAAGAAACCTTAAAATCCTTGAATGAAGAAGAAGCGATTCAAGTATTCCGCCAAAATTTCTTAAAAAAATATAAATAAAATTCATATGCAAAAGGATCTGTCATTTCCCGTAAAAAGGGGGAAGACAGATCCTTTTTTAGTAAAACTATAGTAGGTGATTTAGGCAGTGTAGGGAAAACGAGCGTCTGAAGAGTACGATAATTTCCAGTAATGTCTTTTACAAGTGATATTTTTTTATTTTATAATAACTCAAACAGATTATAAATGGCGATAGCCCATATAATCCCCGTTAATCCACCAAAGAATACTTCCACTGGTTTATGGCCAAGTAATTCCTTTAAATGTTGAAATTCCTCCTGTTTCTGCTTAGCCGTTCTACCTTGCCAAGCATGTACATCAGAAATCATCTTTTGAAAATCAATTCGTAAACGATTAATGACTGCTGCTTGTTCACCAGCTTGTCGGCGAACACCTGTCGCGTCGTACATAACAATTGTGGCGAAAACGGCAGAAATGGCAAACAAGGTGGAATCAAGGCCAGAATCAATTGCCACACTAGTCGTTAAAGCCGTCACTCCCGCGGAATGGGAACTAGGCATTCCCCCAGTGGAAGTAAGTAATTTCCAATTTAGTTTTCTAGTCATAATAAATTGTAATGGGACCTTGACAAACTGCGCGAAAAAAATGGCAGAAATCGCAATCCAAAGTGGATAATTATTAAGGAGACTCATCCATGACATCCTTTCCAAAAATGAACACAGTAGGCGGTTTCAATCTATCCCGAATCCTAAGTAAAATCTTACTTCAAGAACTCTAGGAACAACCAAGAATTATAAGTGGCAGTCCATTTAATCAGACGGCCTAACAATTGGTTACACGGTACGAATAAGGTGAGGAAAATAGCTAAATTTGCCTCGGATTGCTCGGAGCTAAAAGAAAACCTGCTAAATGAAGTTTTACTTATCATACCATAAAATATTCCCAGAAAGAATTATAAATGCTGAGGGGGATAAGAGGTAGTATATTTTGTAGAAAAATAGCAAGGTTCTAATACATGATTAGCTGTAACAAGTGAAATCTTAGACCGTTGCGTTAATTGGGAGTGGTGGGAAAAGTGCAAGAGTCCTATGCTCGCTCGTAACGATAATGAGGGGGATTAGTCAAAACAGCAAGGGTTAGGAGCCCGCTCGTAATGATAACGGAGAGTCGTGGAAAAAACGTAATGGCGCATAGCCTGAAATCCAACGGGGGAAGAAAAACGGAGTGAGCGAAGTGGGAGGCTGTCCCCGAAATTGAAAGAAAACCGGACGGCGAGTTGTGTAGCTGTCTCGATCAAGCAAAAAGAACCGTAATAGCATAGTTCAGGGAATTCTTATTGGTAGTAAGAGTTTCTAATTCAACCTGATCCAATCCTTCGGTATAATGAAATATAAAGGAGGTAGGTAGAGATGTTTACAGTAAAACATGAAGATCCGTTTGTTAGTCAGCAGGAGTGTTTGGTGATTGGGCTTTGGGATCAGCCAGAGAAATTTGCAGGAAAGCTTAAAGCGCTTGATGAGTCATTGAATGGTCAATTAACAGATCTAGTGAAATCTGGTGATATATCAGCGAAACATGAGGTTCTTTCACTTATACATACATTTGGAAAAATCGCGGTTAAGCGTCTATTATTTGTTGGATTGGGAAAGCCCAAAGCGGATGAAGATATGAAAACTGCTATTGGTCTAGCTAGTAAAAAAATTCAGGATTTGCGTATTTATTCTTTTGGGATTGATTTAGATTCGTTTACAAGTTCGAAAATCGATGTGAATGAAGCTGCCCTAGCTTTTGGTGAGGCTTATTCATTATCCACTTATGCGTTTAAAGGGTATAAGCAGCAATCTAATGAACCTGAAGTAGAAATTGAAAATATTAATGTGTACGCAGAAGATCCATCGACAGAAATAGAGTCTTATTTAAATGTTGGACAGATTTATGGGGAAGCGACCAATTCTGCGAGAACACTAGTCAATACACCAGGAAATTTATTAACAGCTGCTGATTTAGCTACTTACGCGAGGAATTTAGCTGAAGAGGTGGAGTTGGAAGTAGAAATATTAGAGAAGGAAGAAATTGAGAAGCTAGGGATGGGAGCGCTTCTTGCCGTCAATCAAGGATCAGTTGAGCCACCTCATATGATTGTGTTGAAATATCAAGGTAAGCAAGAGTGGGAAGATGTGATTGGTTTAGTGGGCAAAGGAGTGACCTTTGATACAGGAGGCTACTCTTTGAAACCTAAAACAGGTATTGTCGGGATGAAAACAGATATGGGAGGAGCGGCTGCCGTTTTAGGAGCAATGGAAGCGATCGGGAAAGTTCGTCCAAAGCAGAATGTTGTGGCCGTTATTCCAGCTACAGATAATATGATTAGTGGTAACGCTATGAAGCCTGATGATGTGATTACCTCTATGAATGGTAAAACGATTGAAGTATTAAATACAGATGCGGAAGGTAGACTGGTTTTAGCGGATGCCATGACTTATGCCAAGCAACATGGAGCTAATTATCTAATTGATGTTGCAACATTAACAGGAGGAGTTATTGTCGCTTTAGGATTAGATAAAACAGGTGCTTTAACGAATCATGAAGCATTATTTGAAGAAGTATTGGTTGCTTCCAAAGAGACTAGGGAATTCATTTGGCGTCTGCCTTATACAGAACAAGATAAAAAACGGGTGCGTTCAAGCACAATTGCGGATTTAAATAATTCGCCTGGAAGAGAAGGCCATGCCATTATGGGGGGCGCCTTTATTGGTGAATTTGCTGAAGGGACACCATGGGTTCATCTTGATATTGCGGGAACAGCGACTACTAATAAAGCTCATTCACTAGGCCCTGCAGGTGCTACTGGTGTTATGGTCCGTACTCTTGCCCTGCTTGTTGAAAATCATAATATAGAGAATAACTAACTTAATACTAGCGGTGAAATTAACTCTTTCCCCTATGAAAAGATCAGGTCGTAAGAATAGTTTGGCGAAATGTCCTTCCTTTCTTACGACCTTTTTGAATGGGGAGGGGGAAGAAAGGCAGCTCCTAGAACGGGACTCCCAATATTGCCTGTAAAGGAAATCAACGTATTCAATTACCTTACACCTATTTTAAAATAGAAGCATCCGGCTTTTTCCATTGACAAAATGAATGAAAAAGGGTAATCTTAGTTTTGTATTTTATTACTCTACCAATTTAGCAGACTAAAGAAAAAAGATAAAGAAGGTTGTTTTATGAATGCTGTTATTATTGCTGTCACAGTGATGCTAGTTTTAAGTTTATGTAGGGTCAATGTAGTATTCGCGCTGGTTATCGGCGCTTTTACTGGAGGGATTGTCGGGGGATTAGGGGTGAACGAAACCGTCGGTGCCTTTACAGCTGGAGTAGGCGGAGGGGCGAATATTGCTCTTAGCTATGCCTTATTAGGTGGATTTGCTGTGGCGATTTCCCATGCTGGATTACCAAAATGGCTTGTGGAAAAGGTATTAAAAGTAGTGGGAAAAGAAGGCGATTCTCGGAGAAAAGCTTTGTCGAAGACTTTAATTGTTTTTGTGATTTTCATCATTGCATGTTTCTCACAAAATCTTATTCCCATCCATATTGCTTTTATTCCGTTGCTCATCCCGCCTTTGCTTCATATTATGAATGAATTGCAATTGGATCGGCGGTTAATTGCTTGTGTGCTTACTTTTGGGTTAACAGCACCATATATATTACTACCAGTAGGGTTCGGCCAATTGTTTCAACAAATATTAGTTGATAATATTGCCAAAAATGGATTGGATGTTCAAATCGCTGATATTGCTATGCCGATGCTTATTCCTGTAATTGGGATGGTTTTTGGCCTGCTTTTTGCGGTTTTTATTTCTTATCGAAAACCTCGGCAATATCAATCCTCTGCCATCTCAACAGAGGATGAAGGAGAAGAATATCAAACGTGGGGAGTCATTTTTTCCTTTGTCGCGATTATAGTTACGATGGTTGTCCAAATTGTCACAGATTCGATGGTTTTTGGTGCTATTTCAGGTATAACCGTTCTGTACTTAAGTCGTTCCATTTCTTGGAGCCAATCAGATGTTTTATTTACAAAGGGAATGCAAATGATGGCATTCATTGGATTTACAATGATTGCGGCCTCTGGGTTTGCGGAAGTATTGGAACAGACTGGGCATGTCGAAAGTCTTGTGCAGAATGCGTCCAACCTAATCGGCAACCATAAATCGATTGGTGCTTTGCTTATGCTTGTCGTTGGTTTAATTGTGACGATGGGAATTGGTTCTTCATTTTCAACGATCCCGATTATAGCATCGATTTTTGTCCCATTATCGCTTGAGTTAGGGTTCAGTCCGATGGCGACCATTTGTATTGTCGGAACAGCTGCAGCTTTAGGAGACGCTGGTTCACCTGCTTCTGACAGTACATTAGGTCCAACAGCTGGATTAAATGCGGATTTACAACATAATCATATTTGGGATTCTTGTGTACCTACTTTTCTACACTATAATATTCCGCTTATTTTATTTGGCTGGCTAGCTGCGATAATTTTATAGATAGGGCAATGCCCAGTCCACCTCCGCTTTTGTCGCATATAAAGAAGAGAAGGAGTCCATTCAGTCTCCGCTCTATTTTAAAAAGATGAAGACCTCGCTGAATAGATTCGTTCTTTATAGACAAAGGAGGTAGCTAAAATAATGAGAAATTATTATAGAATGCCAGCACCTTATCAAGACCAACGTTTTTTCTTTGGCGGTCCTCTTATTGGTGGGTTTGTTGGTGGTCTTCTTGGTGGCGGCCTTGCCAGTGCTTTTCTCCGACCGCGTCCATATTATCCTTATCCACCACCTTATCCGCCGCGCCCTGTACCATATGGATATGGGCCTGGTGTTCCGTATGGCGGTGCTCCGGGTTATGGCCCATATGGTGGCGGTGGTCCATACGGATATTAATAAGAATCAATTCGATAGGTAT
The DNA here is from genome assembly GCF_017873565.1 of Lederbergia galactosidilytica. Classification (GTDB taxonomy): domain Bacteria; phylum Bacillota; class Bacilli; order Bacillales; family Bacillaceae_C; genus Lederbergia; species Lederbergia galactosidilytica. Next base: position 51,549 of record NZ_JAGGKH010000001.1, on the reverse strand, counting down.
TCCCCCAAAAACCTTGGGGGTTTTTATTTTGCGGAAAAAAAGTACAATGAGTAGAGAGGTGATTGAGAATGGAAAAACAAACAATGATTGAAAACTTAGGGATCCATTTCCTAGAAGTAGGCAAAGGGAAAATCGTTGCGACAATGCCAGTTGATGAACGGACAATTCAACCTTTTGGTTATTTGCATGGAGGAGCGTCTGTGGCACTGGCAGAAACGGTTGCAAGTTATGGAGCTGCTCAGCTCATTGATCTAGAAAAGGAAGTTTGCTTCGGCTTAGAAATTAATGCAAACCATATTCGGGCAAAGCAAAGTGGACAAGTTATAGCCACCGCTGAGGTGCTTCATCAAGGAAAAAGTACGATGGTCTGGGATGTGAAAATTCGCAATGAGGAAGATAAACTCATTTGTGTTTCGAGATGTACAATTGCGATTATGCCGAAGAAATGAATGTAATGAGAGCAAGTCTTCTCACTCCTATTAAAAGCTATGCAAACAATTGAAAAAAAACGATGAAATGGTCGTCAGGAACGAACGCTTCATCGTTTTCCAAGAGCACTTCCTAAATTATTTTTTCTTATCTCTCGCTATATCATCTCGTACACTATAGTTTGATAAATCAACACCTGTTTCGTAAGCGGCACGGCTGATTAAGTGGCCAGCAACAGGAGAGGTAATGAAAATAAAGAGGATACCAAGTAAAACACGAGATTGAATAACTCCATCACTTGTATAAAAGAAAATCAGTGTCCCTAGAAGTGTACAAAGTACTCCTAATGTCGTCGATTTAGAGGCAGCGTGATTTCGCGTATATACATCGGGAAGGCGTAATACCCCAAAAGCAGAGACCAAGCTCAGGAAGGTCCCAAGTAGGACGAAAATAGCAATAATCCATTCAATGACGACGTTCATTTTCAATAATCTCTCCTTTCTCAAGAAACTTCGAGAATGCCACTGTCCCAATAAAGGAGAGGATTCCAAACAAAAGAATGGCATCAAGAAACGCCGTTGTATGGTAAATCATCGAGGCAAGTGCGGTAATGGCCGCTAAATTGATTCCCATTGCATCCAGTGAGACCACTCTATCAGGTACAGACGGCCCCTTGATCACACGTATAAGCAGGATAGCAGAAGATAAGCTACAACCAATTAATCCAATTTTTAAGACGATATCTAACATTAGCGACTCACCTCCATAATAGCCTTCTCAAAGGATTGTTTAATACTATTGATCGCATCATCCACTTCCTCGATATCAATCGCATGAATGTACAAAGTTTTGTTGTCCTCTGACAATTTCACGACCAATGTCCCCGGTGTTAATGTGATCAAATGGGAAAGCAATGTGATCTCCCAATCAGATCGGAGCTCTGTTTGTAAAGCGAAAATCCCTGGACGTATCGATAGCTTAGGACTTAATACAACCTTTAAAACAGCTATATTGGAAAGGAGTAATTCTCTTATAAAAATAAGGACCAATTTTATAATCGCAAACACTTTGGCTAAATAAAATCTGCCTGGAAAGAACCGTCTCATAATAAATATAATGAGGAGTCCGAGTAAATAGCCAATTAAAAAGGTGTTTAATTGGAAGGAGCTTTCAAAAAACATCCAGAGAAATGCCATGAAAAAATTTAATAAAATTTGAAATGCCACTAAAAAACCTCCTTTGAACCTAGTTTAGAAAGCGATCGTACTACGGCAACGCCGACAGAAGGTTCGTCTAATCAATATCGCCCATAAGCAGTCTTTATGGGCGTTTAGCTTTTTCCTAAAACGGCTTGAATATAGATATCTGGATTCATTAAAACCTCTGTGGCTTGACTAATATAATGGTAGACCCCTTCTGAAAAGATTCCGAAACAGATAGCGACAATGGTGAGGCCGATGGCCGGAACAAGGAGCTTGCCAACTGCCACTTCTGGCTTTTTGCTACTGCCGCTTGGGTCTCCCCAAAAACCATTTAGAAAGACTCTCATGAGTGAATAAAGCACCAACAGGCTTGATAGTAGAATCACGATCGCCCCAAACACATCTCCAGTTGCAAAGCCGCTACGTGCGATCAAGAGCTTTCCAACAAAGCCACTAAGTGGTGGGATCCCGGCCAAGGCTAAGACGGCGATAAAAAATGTCCAGCCAAGCAAAGGGTAATGATTGATCAGGCCTGTAAATTTGCGATAGTCGACTGAGCCCGTTATTTTGATGATAATCCCGACTAATAGGAAAAGCACAGCTTTAATGATCATATCATGTATTACATAAAAAACGGCACCTGATAAACCATCTGCATTCATCATCGCAATTCCGTATGTAATGACGCCAATCGCCACAATAATATTGTAGATAACGATTTTTTTCATATCCTTAAAGGCAATAGCAGCAATCGATCCTAGGATAACGGTCAAAATGGATAAGACGGCTAATAGTTGATGTGTAAAGCCTGTATCATGGTAGAAGAATAACGTATAGGTACGTAAGATTGAATACACGCCAACCTTTGTTAATAATGCGCCAAACAAAGCCATAATCGGTGCAGGTGGTGCATAGTATGACCCTGGAAGCCAAAAGAATAGCGGAAAAATCGCTCCTTTTAAGCCAAAGACAATTAGAAAAAGAATGGCAATTACAGTTAAAATACCGGGTTGATTCACCTCAGCAATTCTTTCAGAAATATGCGCCATATTCAAAGTCCCTACGATTGAATACAGATAGCCAACCGTAATGACGAATAGGGCAGAAGATGTGACATTCACTAAAATATATTTAATCGATTCCCGTAACTGAATTTTTGTTCCGCCAATCACAAGTAGCACATAAGATGCCATAAGCATCACTTCGAAAAAGACAAACATATTAAAAATATCGCCGGTTGTAAAGGCTCCATTGACCCCAACTAATAGAAATTGGACGATCGCATAATAGTAGTAATTTTCTCGTCCTTTTCCAATCGAGTAGAACGAATAAAGAACACAGCCTAGAGCGACCAAGGTAGCCGTTGTGACGAGTAATGCTGAGAGCATATCTGAGACAAGGGTAATCCCAAATGGAGCTGGCCAGCTGCCAATGTCTAAGGTCTGAATACCATTTTGATCAATCTTATGAATTAAAAATAGCGATACGACAAGCGTAGCCATCAAGGAGATGGTGGAAATCCAACGCTGTATAGCAATTTTTTTGGCAAAGAAAAGCAAAATCGCAGCCGTCAATAATGGGATGATTATCGGTAGTATTAATAAATTAATCATTGTTTTTAGAACCTCTCATCTCATCAATATTATCTGTACCTAGTTCTTGGTAGGCCCGATAGGCGAGAACGAGGAAAAAGGCCGTCACCCCAAAACTAATAACAATCGCCGTTAATATAAGGGCTTGGGGAATCGGATCTGCATAGGATTCCGCCTGTTCCCCTAATAATGGCACACTTCCTCGCTTTAAACCCGCCATCGTCAGCAGTAACAGGTGAGCGCCATGACTTAAAAGGCCTGTTCCAATAATAATGCGCAGCAAGCTTTTAGAAAGCATTAAGTAAACGGCACTAGCAAAAAGCAAACCGATCAAAATCGCCATTAAAATCTCCATTATTCACTTCCCCCAATCGTTTGAATAATGGTCATCGTTGCTCCCACAACACATAGGTAAACCCCGATATCAAAAAGTACGGCTGTGTGTAACGAAGTCTTCCCAAGTAAAGGCAGGTTGAAATAGTCAAAAGCATGTGTAAGAAAAGGGACGTTAAAAAATAGGGCGCCTGCTCCTGTCCCGATGGCAAAAAGCAAGCCGGTTGCAATCATAATCCGGAAATTGAAGGGCAAACTATTTGCCACTGTTTTGATATCAAACGCAAGCAGGAGCAAGACAAGGGCGCCAGAAGTTAATAAGCCGCCGACAAATCCTCCACCTGGATAATAATGACCTGCGAAAAAGATATGGAGGGAAAAGAGCAAAATGATAAAAACGGCTATTTTCGTCGTTGTTTGTAGAATAAGGTCATTCGTCTTCATTCATTTCTCCTCCTTGAAAGACGTAATTTAATCATGCCATATATTCCTAATGCGGCAATACCTAAAACGGCAATTTCAAACATCGTATCAAAGCCACGGAAATCGACGAGAATGACATTGACCATATTCCCGCCTCCGGCTTTTTCCGCTGTGTTTTCAATGTAATATTTTGAAATTGAGTCAAACAATTTCTGGCTATGGGCTGATAAAGCAATCAACGTGACGATGACACCTACACCAAGCGCGACAATCGCATTCGTTAACTTAAAGCTCATTCGTTCTTCCTTCCTGTTTAATTTTGGTAAGTGATAGAAAGCCAGTAGAAATAATGCGACCGAAACTGTCTCAATCACCAATTGTGTTAACACAAGATCAGGTGCTCTAAATAACAGGAAGAAAAGGGCAACCGTATAGCCTACAGCCCCTAGAGCGATGATCGAAGTAAGTCTTGATTTTGCGATTAAAATCGTGATGGAAGCCGCAACAATAATCAAGCTCAAAACGAGTTCATATATGCCAATCGGCGCAAGATCGGCCGTATCAAGCAAAAAGGCTTGGTTTCTTACAATCGCATAGGTTAATAACCCGATAAAGGAGATGAAAATATAGATCATGTAATGACGGATCGAACCATTCATATAGAAATTTGTAAGTCTATTCGCTCCCTTTTCCGATTGTTTTAAACCAGCATCATACACATAATTTAAGGCGAAAAAAGAAGGGATTTTTCCATATATAGGTGTCCATTTTTCCATCGTTTTATATAAAATAATGCCGAAGAATATAACACCAATGGTCATAAATAATTCCGGTTTAAATCCATGCCAAAATTGAATATGAATATCCATCTCATGTCCGGCATCCATTAAGCTTGGTAAGATCGAGGATGCGACCGGTCCTAGCAAAGATTGTGACAGGACATTTGGAAAAAAACCAAAGAAAATCACGAGTGCGGCTAGAATGATTGGAGGAATCAACATTCCAATCGGGGCCTCATGTGGCTTTTTCTTCAAATGTTCTTCTTTTCGCTTTCCAGTAAAAGTTTTGAAAAAGAGCATCATACTATAAATAAAAGTAAAAATACTAGCAATCCAGGCAATGACAGGGAAGAGAACGCCCCAAGTCTCAAGGTTGAAAATATCCAAGTGTAAGACATTGATCATACTTGTAAAAAACATCTCTTTACTTAGGAATCCATTGAAAGGCGGAAGACCAGCCATTGAAAAAGTTCCTATAAAGGCGATTGTAGCTGTGATCGGCATAAGCTGCATAAGCCCACCCAATTTACGAATATCGCGTGTGCCTGTTTCATGATCCACAATTCCCGCAACCATAAACAAACTACCTTTAAACGTCGCATGATTAATCAAGTGGAAGACAGCCGCAACCGTGGCTCCCATATAAAAATTTTCACGTAAAAAGTCATAATGTAGAGCAGCAGCCCCTACTCCTAACATAGACATAATCATACCTAGTTGACTGATCGTCGAGAATGCAAGAATCGCTTTTAAATCCGTTTGTTTGACGGCGTTAAAAGAACCCCAAAAGAGGGTGACTAATCCAATTCCACCGACTAACCATAACCAGATTCCTTGCTCTGCAAAGACAGGACTCATTCTCGCGACAAGATAAATGCCGGCTTTAACCATTGTTGCAGAATGCAAGTAAGCACTGACAGGTGTGGGGGCTTCCATGGCATCTGGTAACCAAATATGAAATGGAAACTGAGCCGATTTGGTAAAAGCTCCTAGTAGAACGAGTATTAATGCAACAATAAAGAGTGGTTCTGTTGAAATGGAGCCTGCTTGACTTATAATTTCACGAATACTGAATGATTCCGTTAGTAGAGAAAGAATCGTGAAACCACCAAGCATCGAAAGCCCGCCAAATACAGTGAGCAGCATGGATTTTTGCGCGCCATAGCGGGAACGTTCCTTATGATTCCAAAAGCCAATTAAGAGGAAAGAAGAAAAAGAAGTCAACTCCCAAAATACATAGAGCACAATTAAATTATCGCTGAGGACAACACCCAGCATAGCCGCCATAAACATCAAGAGATACACATAAAAATGCCCTAAATTCTCCTTTTTCTTATCGAGATAGAAAACAGAATATAGGACAACCAGCGTACCAATCCCGGTAATTAAAAGGGCGAATAATAACCCAAGCCCATCCACATAGGCAGTAAAATTAATTCCTAATGAGGGAATCCATTCAACAGTTTTCTTAATGGCCCCTTCGTTTTGAATTTGGGGAAGGAATTGGATAAAGTAAATAAATAATAGGGCTGGTAGCCAAACAATCAACCACCCAGTATGTATTGCTTTTACCTTCTTATAGAAAAAAGGAATAAAAATTGCAAGGATGAGTGGTGCGATGATCGAAAAATGCAATAATGACAAAATAAAATCCTCCTTTTCACGGCTTCGATCCAAAGCATTTAATGTGAGTATAACGTAGAATTGGTTTTCTTTCACAAAATAAACTTAGGAAAGCAAAAACTTATATTTAGTTATTAAATAGGTAGAAACAAATTGTATAATTGTATTATTCACAAAATGTTCATAATTACTAGTAGGGAAATCAGGATAAACGTGTTTTTCAACATACAAAAAATACTTCCATGTAATCCTGGAAGTACGAGCCGAAAAACAATTGTTTGCTATCCTGTTGAGGTTTCAAACATAAACTGCGGGCGATCAAAAAAGTAAACTGTCCATGTGCTACAGGGAGAGCAAATTTTTTGTTTAGATAGGAAGTATTAAAAACTCTCACTTAAATTCTTTTGCTCGGTATGTTTTAAGCTAACGAATAGCAGAACAAAGCCAACGAGAAATAAACTGCCTGTTACATAAAAGACGCTGGAAATTCCTCCGAAGCCTGCGACAAAACCTCCCAATGCTGGGCCAATTACATTGCCTAAAAAACGGAAACTTTGATTATAACCTAGCACTTCTCCTTGCATATCGAGCGGCGCTTCAAGACGAATATAAGCTGTAATACAAGGGAGCATACCGCCAACAGCCATACCATATAAAAATCTTAAGAGGACAAGCTGCCAAAGTTCAGAGACGAATGCTTGAGGAACAATTAAGATTGACGCGAGTACCAGTAGAATGAGTAAAACTTTTTCAAAGCCGATAGAGTCTCCTAATTTTCCCCATTGGCGGGTAAGAAGTAAGTTTCCAAAACCAGTGGCGGAAAAGGCCATACCCGATAGAAATGCGACACTGGTTGCTTTTGTCAGATCACTGACATACAAGGCTAAAAGCGGTTGAATGCTGAAATTACCGATTTGAATGAGCAAGGCAACAAGCATCACCATAATCAGCAATTTTCGATTAAAGATCAATTTTATTACATCTTTACTTGTATGTGGTTTTATATTTTTAAGTTCTTCTTCTGTTTGCTTAATCTCTCGTATTCCAAAAAGAACAACAGTTGAAGCAATCGCCACACCAATTGAGGTTAGGATGAATGTATATTGAAAACCAAAGGTATCCGCCATTAAACCTCCAAGCAAAGGACCAAAAAGGCTACCTGAAACATTCCCCATTTGTAATGTCCCAAGTGTTTTACCAGCTTCACTTTTGGGCGTCTGCTTCGAAATCAATGCAATGGACGTAGGGATAAAGCCAGTTACAATCCCCATGAACATTCGTAGGATGAAGAGTCCAATCACATTACTTACAATTCCCATAATAAAAACGGATAAAGCAATTCCAAATCCTGTAATGAGGAGAATCGGCTTAAATCCGTATTTATCACCAATTTTCCCCCAAAGAGGAGAAAAAAGAAAAGCACTTATAAATGTTACCCCAAAAACTAAACCCGCCCATCTTTGCACATACTCATCACTAAAATCTCCGAAAGTTTCAATATATAAAGAAATAAATGGGACGACCATCGTCATGCTTGCCGCAACTAAAAAGTTACAAAACCACATGATCAGCAAATTTCGCTTTGCAATACTAATATTAACACCTTCCTGATAATATTTATTTCGTAACACTAAATAATATTATAGTACAATGATAAAATAATTCAATAAGCCTTGCCTTTCTTTTTGATGTTGATTCCTGGGGGAATGGGAAAAAATGTGGGACGAGAAATTGTTTTTGAATGCCGCGAAATGAAGTATGCTCGTTTTTTACGGGCTAGACCTATAGGTTGTAGGTCACAAACTTACTTAGCATTTGATCCTTCATTGCGCACTGGGGTGGTCTCATCGAGGCCTTATCTTATTCTCTTGCAGGAGTATCATTTCATATTTTCTACATGATCATTCGAATACTCGACTCCTGTTATTTCTGTTTCCAACGAAAAAATGCCCAATACTGGGCATTAATCAAATGTGATGGAATACATCAATGTATATTCTTTAGCGATACTATCTAATGCTTGTAAAGCTAGTTTGTTATAAGCCTCTTCTGGTTCCGTTTCAAGCTTCTCTTTATAAGCTTGGAAGGCTTTTTTTAAAGAGTCTTTGTAGTCGGGAATTTCTCCTTCATAAGCCTTAGCAATCCGCGCTTGTATATTTGTTTGTTCACGATATGCCAAAGCTTTGCGTTCATGAAAAAAGGGGACATCTGCTTGCAGCGGATTATGTAGATCCCCTTGGCGAGGATGATTCAGTACCGCTAAAATTCGGACTGTTAACATATCTCCTTGAATAGCCGTAATTTCCCCGATATATTTCCCCGTTTTTTTATTAGTTACGATAATATCACCAAGATTCATAGCCAATCTCCTTCCTGTTTCCTACTTATTCTATTATGAAAGATTCTGGGATAAAAAGAAAGCGGGCTAAATTTTTGTGAAAGTTCAATGGAGCTGGTTCTAATGTGACCAGTAGCCCAAATAAAAAGCTATTACACTGGTCTAACCGTAATTTCATTTACATTCACATAATCTGGTTGGGTCACGGCATAAATAACCGCTTGAGCAATGTCCGTTGCTTTCAGTTTTTTTCTGTCCTCTTCAAAGGGACTCATAGAGCTTAGTGGTGTTTCCACCATACCTGGAGAGATATTGGTCACACGTACACCTGTTTTAGCCAGTTCTTTTTCCAAGCCTGTAGAAAGCGCACGTACAGCAAACTTCGTGGCACAGTATACTGTAAGCCTCTTCTCAACCTCAAAGCCTGATTCAGAACCGATATTCACGATATGGCCATTTCCTCTCTCTACCATTTCAGGTAGCACAGAATGAATACCATAAAGAACACCTTTAATATTAATATCAATCATTTGCTCCCAATCAGCAACCGCACCATTGACAACAGAGCTTGATCCCATCATCCCGGCATTATTGACAAGGATATCGACTTTTCCGAATTTTGCTTTCGTGCGTTCTGCTAGGGCATCGACATCTTGTTGCTTCGTCATGTCTGCCTTTATACAGAGAAACTTTTCTTTTTGTTCAATCTCCGCCGTTATTTCCGCAAGCTTTTGCTCGTTTCTTGCAGCAAGGACAACATTGGCCCCAGCTTTCATCAGTTCCTTAGCAATCGCAGCTCCGATTCCACTGCTTGCTCCCGTTACGATCGCCGTTTTTCCTCTTAATTGTTGTTCACTCATTTGAATTCTCCTCCCATTTGTAAAGTAACATAATTTGAGGAGGTTTTCATTTTTCTTAATTTGCTTTAGTAAAAACATGAGAAAATCTTCTTTTGCCGTTTTCTATCTAAAAATATTTGAATTTCGATCAATATAGCGCACTTGTTGCGATTTAATGGGAAATCCTGTAAAGTAACATCTTGAAGGAAATATACATATGAACAGGGTTCGAATATAAGGAGATGAAGAGATGACAGATCAACAAGTATATCCACAATTATCAGTAGAAGTAGCAGAAGATGAGAAAGTCGTGCAAATGAATACGAATCAGGGCTCTATTAAGATAAAACTTTTCCCGAAACAAGCGCCAAAAACAGTTGAAAACTTTGTGACCCATGCGAAAGACGGGTATTATAATGGCATTATTTTCCATCGTGTCATTCCTGACTTTATGATCCAAGGGGGCGACCCGACAGGTACTGGAATGGGTGGAGAAAGTATTTATGGAGACTCTTTTGAAGATGAATTCACATTAGATCTGTTTAATCTTCGCGGAGCGCTTTCCATGGCGAATGCTGGCCCAAATACAAACGGAAGCCAATTCTTTATTGTCCAAAATAATCATATGGATCCTGGCTTTAAACCACAACTGGAGAAAGCTGGTTTTCCAGAGGAAATTATTAATGCCTATATGGAAAAAGGTGGTACACCTCATTTAGATCACCGTCATACTGTATTTGGTCAGGTAATTGAAGGTATGGATGTCGTAGATAAAATTGCAAACGTTGAAACACAACCTGGTGACAAGCCAGTGGAAGATGTTGTGATTGAAAGTATTGATATTATTAAGGACTAAATCTTTTTTGTTTTAAAAAAATGTTTGTTAACAGTAACCGCCATAGCAATATGGCGGTTTTCACATATTTGTCGAAGATGATCATTGGTTCTTGGTGGACTGCTTTGATATAATAAATAGAGTCATACTTATAACAAAAGCATATGGTGGCCATTAGCGGCGTACAAACTTTAGAGGGGCTTGGACGAGATATAGGAAACAGCATGAGTTTAAAGCAGATGGATGTTGAAGTATCACAGGAGGGCCCGAAAGTTTGCAGGCGCTGAACACTGAAATACCTACTATTTATAATCCACAAGCTAGGATCTGATATTTTCCTAAGCAATGAGAAAGGATGTTTCCTTTGTTATCAATCTTTCACTTTTTTGTGTTGAATATTATCCCAATGTATTTTCCGGAGGATAAAACTGAATATATTCCTGCTTTTATCCAATTAGTCCTTGTCGTTATCGTGGCGGGCTTAGTTGTTTTCTTTTTCAAAAAGATTTCCAAGAAACAAGAAGCAAAGGCGAAGGAATTAGAAGAGCGGTTGAAGGAAGAACAGAAAAATCAACATTCATAAAAAACTGCCCCTATGTGTAAAATTAAAGACAAGTGAGTGTAAATTTTTATGATGAGAGCAGTAATTTGTCTTTAATGTTTCGTCCCAATAATAAAATCGGTACATCACTTAAATAGTAGTGGTGTACTTTTTTATTGATTTGATCTCTTATTGACCTCATTTTTTTACCACGACTATTAAGTGAAAATTACTTTAATTGCAACAAGTATATGTGGGACAATTAAACAGAAACATCCAGAGCGGGTATTCCTCCCAAGCTGATGCAAGTGCTGAAGACGAACAGTTGCTCAATTCTCTTCATATTACGTTGTTTGGCAATCAAAGATTTTTTCCATAACTAAAAAGAGTTAGTTCCGAAATTAGAGATATGTATTGATTAAGCAAATGGGTCATTCTACGATAAGTGGAGACGATTTTTTATATACGGGAGGGGAAGTATTGGGACGTTATATAAGTATTTTTTTGCTAGCTATAATGATAGGTATAGTATCATTCATCTTTATTATCCCATCATTAATCGGTCCTGATTCAGCTGGTGAAGTCGATATGGTTATAGGATTACTTTTAATTCTCATTGGTTCATTTATTGTAACCCAACTTTTTTACATAATAGATTTACTCCAGAAAAACAAAAGCTAATGTATTGCACGAACGGGAGATTTAGTTGAAGAAACTTAGGAGGTATATCCCCTGTGTATTTATCCTTTTCTTTCACCCTATGTTACTGGGTGACATTATAATAAGACTTTAATTAAAACATTTGGTGGTGCTATTTTTTAAGTAATCGTAAGAACTTCTCTCCGAAAAGGATATTTCATTTTTACGATGGCAATAATGACGAACAATGACTTCTTTTTTTGGAGGGGTATACGTGAAAAAAATTTTCCCTTTTCTATTTTGTTTTCTGCTTATTGCTTGTGAAAGTGGCACACCACCGAAAAAGTTGGAAGTGGATGTAATTAATCGGGATGGTGATAGTTTAGGAAAAGTGACATTGGATGATCAAGCGGGTGGGATAAAGATCAAGGTTGATTTAGAAGGACTCCCACCTGGTGAACATGCGATGCATATTCATGATCAATGGAAATGCGAACCTCCGAATTTTCTTTCAGCCGGGGATCATTTTAATCCAGATGATAAAGAGCATGGATTATTGAACCCGAAAGGTCCACATGCAGGGGATCTTCCTAACTTAATGGTAGATGAAGATGGAAAAGCAAAAGTAGACTTTGTAGCCGAAGGAATTAAATTTAAAGAAGGGAATGGCTCCCTCTATACAGTGGATGGTACATCGATCGTGATTCATGAAGACGCAGACGACGGGATGAGCCAGCCAGCAGGAAATTCGGGCGAACGAATTGCTTGTGGGGAAATCACAAAAGATAAGCAACCTGCGACGGAAAAAGAATGATAAAACAGAGGTACAAGCGGGTGTATGAGGAATGACTAGAGACGCTAGGACCTCATGTCTTCACCGTTCTAACATGTTCCTGTCGCGGGATACACCAGGCCATATGCTCGACCTTGTCCTATGGTCATGTCATTTAAAAAGTATTCACAAGCGAAAGTATGAAAAAGCACCCACATAATGAATTGGGTGCTTTGATTTTCTAAAAGGACTAGTGATTTTCATGGAATTTTACTATGACAAGATGATAATCATGATTCAAACGCTAATTTTAATCGATTTAATCCTTCTTCCACAATCGAGCGGTGGCAGGCAGGGTTTAAGCGAATGAAACCTTCTCCACCTTTTCCATAAGAAGCACCAAAGTTTACGGCTAATTTGGCTTTTTCTAAAAGGGTATCTCGTAATTGTTTATCATTTAAACCAGTTTTACGACAATCAATCCAAACTAAATAGCTTCCTTCTGGTCTCATTACTTCAAGCTCTGGGATGGATTGGGAAATGACTTCATCAATAAGATTTATATTTTCTTCAATATAATCGATACATTCATTTAACCATTCTTCTCCATCACGATAAGCTGCTTCCATGGCGATCATTCCGAATGTGTTTAAGCTTGTAAGATTCACTGTTTGTTGAATCAATATGAGTTTTTTGCGCATCTCCTGATTTGGAACAACGAGGAATGATGCTTGTAAACCAGCAAGATTGAAGGTTTTGCTTGGTGCCATAAATGTTACTACAAAATCTTGATAAGACGGATCTAGCGATGTTAATGGAAAATGCTGATGTGGCGCAAAGGTAATATCAGCATGAATTTCATCCGCCGCAATCAATACGCCATACTGCTTACAAAGCTCAGCAATTTTTGTTAATTCCTCTTTGCTCCATACACGACCGCCAGGATTATGGGGACTACATAATAAAAAGAGTTTTACACCAGATTTTAATTTTTCCTCAAAATCAGCAAAATCTATTTCATAACGGCCATTTACTAATTTTAAAGGAGAGTTGACAACTTCTCTCATATTATTCTCAATCATGTTGAAAAAAGGTGTGTATACAGGGGATTGTAATAAAACTTTATCCCCTACTTCGGTAAAAGCTTGAATGGCCATCCCAATGGAAGGGACAACACCAGGACTGTATAAAATCCATTCCGGTTGGATCTCCCAGCCATGTCGTTTGCTTGTCCAATCTACGATGGCCTGAGCTGTATTTTCATTGGCAATTGTGTAGCCAAATACTCCGTGGTCGATTCTTTCTTTTAACTTTTCAATTACAGCTATAGGTGGACTAAAATCCATATCCGCTACCCACATTGGTAGAAGTTCATTATTTCCGAAGGCCGGTTTCATTCCATCCCATTTTAGGGAGGAGGTATTGATTCTGTCGGCTTTTTCATTTAACTTGTACATTGCTTTTCCTCCTCAGCACACTTATGTCTCTTTCTATTCTAGCGATTTTTAATTTATTTTGAAAGAGATTGTTTCAAAAGTCCGATTGATCTTCCTTTTTACATGTCACCGCTTCCTATCAGCAATATCGATAAAATCTTTTATATGCTGATATACTTCCCACGGCTTTTCTTCGGGAAGCAGGTGGCCAGTGTGTGGCAAAGAAATAAACTGAGAGTTGGGTAGGTCTTGCGCTAGCCGCTTCCCTGTCTTCATTGGAACGACACGATCATTTTCTCCCCAAATAAACAAGCAAGGTACTTGAATGGTTTGCAAAATTTCAGAAGGCAAGTCCCCCTCCCAGTGCCGCATCATTTTTTTAAAGGCACGAAACATTTTATCATCTTCAAAAGGTTCGGAATAGCCACGGATCATCTCATCATCAATCATATTTTTGTCATATACGACCTGATGTAAGTTGCCTAATACGCCAGTTTTTCCGAGCTGACGTTTAATGACCTTTTCAAAAAAAGGTAAGTACGATAAATAAGTGTATGGTGGCTTTATTCTTGATAAATATCCAGAGCTACAAAGAAAAATCCCTTTTTGGATACGATTCGGTCTTTGATGCATCATATTAAAGATTAATTGACCGCCCATGGAGTGGCCGATGCCAATTAAAGATGAATAATCGAACTGATCTAATAAGAGCCAAAGAGTATGGGCGATATTTTGATAAGAATAATGAAAAGAAGAAGGTCTCCCACTTTTCCCAAACGGAGGAAAATCGACGGTGATAACATGAAAATCATTAGCCAGAAGTGGAGCTAATTTGCGAAAACTAAAAGTTGAAGAGAGAAACCCATGAATTAATAAAATGGTTGGAACTTCATGTGCGTGCTGCTGGTGATAAGATTCATAGTAGAGATCAATATTATTTATATGGGCGGAATGTTTAGAGAACAGGGTTGTCATCCACTCACCTCCATTCTTATCCTCATATTGAATCAGCCAGAGAGACATTTCTGCTTTTCTTAGTTTACCCGAACTAAAATTTTTAAACGAGGTTTAAGCAAGGAAATAACGGGAAAAGAAAATAGTGGCGAAGCGTATATTTTGATTTGGATAAAAATCTATGTTAAAATATAAAATTGCGTAAAATAGAAGATATTATATGAAAATTGGGAGTGTTTCCATGACGACAAAATATGAACCAGGCACAGTATTGACAGGAAAAGTAACAGGTATTCAACCTTATGGTGCTTTTGTGGCCTTAGATGACCAAACACAAGGGCTTGTCCATATTTCAGAAATTAAACATGGCTTTGTAAAAGATATTCACGAATTTCTATCTGTTGGGGATGAAGTGAATGTGAAAGTTTTAGAAGTGAACGCAGACAATGGCAAAATTAGCCTCTCTATTAAAGCAACAGAGGAGCCGCCAGCTAAGCCAAAAGTAGTGAAGCCAAGTAAACCTGCAAATGTTTCCACAGCTGAAACAAGTGGCGAAGGATTCAATACATTAAAAGATAAACTGCAAGAATGGATTAAGCAATCTGATAATAAAGATTTACTAAAGAAATAAGTGAATGATGGAGGATGTCTGATCAATAGGACATCCTCCTTTTCGGATAATGCCTATTATAAATTTATAGTGACAGGCTAACTTAATTTTTATCCAAAGCGAGAAAGATTCTTTGCTTGCTATTGTCCGCAATGAAAGCAGCTCGTTGGAGTTTATAGAGTCAAAATCTTGCGGCTTCTGAAATAGTGTATTCATAGAGAGTTCTATGAAGCAAAACATTGTCTAGTTCCTGTAAAGGTATTTTTTAGAAATGGTCTATGAACCTAAAAATAATCGCATCGTAATAGTGGTGGTAGCTAAGTCGTTGCCTCCAGAAACATTGCGTAATTCAACAATTAATCTCCCTTTCAGAGTTATCTTTCTCCTAGCAGCGGTGCCTGTTGCCCGGGTGATGAATCACAGATCAACAACATGCATATTTCTTTTTGTTCCTATTGAATAGACCTATTCCAATGCGAGGAGAATATGGTAATATGAAGAGGCATGGAATTATGAATGAATGGGGAGGGGTCATCGCATACAAATAGGATG
Organism: Lederbergia galactosidilytica; assembly: GCF_017873565.1. GTDB lineage: Bacteria > Bacillota > Bacilli > Bacillales > Bacillaceae_C > Lederbergia > Lederbergia galactosidilytica. Next base: position 35,652 of record NZ_JAGGKH010000001.1, on the reverse strand, counting down.
GAATAAGGAAATATATCACTGGCTAACTTCATAAAAATCGTCGCAGAGAGGGGAAAAATAGAGTTCTTATTAAACAGATGAGAAAAGATATTTCTGTAAACGATCGAGGATTTTCTTAAGTATCCAACCTATCATGATATTTTTAAAAACGAAAAAGCATTGGAAGCGTTCGCTTGGACCTATTCCATCTTTTATGTAAAAATGAAAATGTCGTACCCCTAATAATTAGAAATACAAATGTTTTTATGTAATCATAATGATGAAATGATATGACAGTCGTGTTTGAATGTAAGATAAATTGATTAATGAATAAAGAGGCGAAATAAAACGATGGTGGAAAATCTTAACTTATTTACATCAACTCAAGAGGTTATCAAAGATGGTCTCCACAAACTTGGCTTTGGCGAAGAAATGTATGAACTGTTAAAAGAACCAATGAGAATGATGACTGTGAGAATTCCGGTTCGTATGGATGACGGGTCTATCAAAGTGTTTACAGGGTTTCGTGCCCAACACAATGATTCTGTTGGTCCCACTAAAGGGGGCGTCCGCTTTCATCCAGATGTAAATGAAGAAGAAGTAAAAGCAATGTCGATGTGGATGACAATCAAATGCGGGATTGTAAATCTTCCATATGGTGGAGGAAAAGGTGGAATCGTTTGTGATCCACGGACAATGTCGATGAGTGAAATTGAGCGCCTAAGTCGCGGATATGTTCGAGCTATTAGTCAAATTGTTGGTCCAACAAAAGACATTCCAGCGCCAGATGTATTTACAAACTCACAAATTATGGCATGGATGATGGATGAATATAGTCATTTGCGTGAAAATGACTCTCCTGGCTTTATTACAGGTAAACCGATTGTACTCGGGGGTTCACAAGGAAGAGAAAAGGCAACAGCCCAAGGTGTAACAATTTGTATTGAAGAGGCAGCAAGAAAACGAGGTTTAAAATTACAAGATGCCCGTATCGTCATTCAAGGATTTGGTAATGCAGGTAGTTTCCTTTCGAAATTCCTTTATGATGCTGGAGCGAAAATTGTGGGGATTTCCGATGCGTATGGAGCCTTGCATGACCCAGATGGACTAGATATCGATTATTTACTAGATCGTCGTGATAGTTTCGGGACAGTCACAACCTTATTTGAAAATACAATTTCCAATAAAGAACTATTTGAATTGGATTGCGATATTATTGTACCGGCGGCTGTTGCTAATCAAATCACAGCGGAAAATGCGCCGAATATTAAAGCATCAATCGTTGTGGAAGCGGCGAACGGGCCGACAACTGAAGAGGCAACCCGTATTTTGACTGAAAAAGGTGTACTACTCGTGCCAGATGTATTGGCGAGTGCAGGTGGTGTCACTGTTTCTTACTTTGAATGGGTACAAAACAACCAAGGATATTATTGGACAGAAGAAGAAGTCAATGAAAAACTAACTTCCAAACTCATTGAAGCCTTCGAAAATGTATACCACACAGCAGAAACCCGGAAAATCAACATGCGCTTAGCAGCTTATATGGTCGGACTACGTAACACCGCCGAAGCCTCAAGATTCAGAGGCTGGGTCTAAAGAAAAGCGAAAGACGGCCGCTTAGGCTATTAAGCGGAAGAACAGAACACGCCGTCCTTGTGCAACGACGTTCTGAGCTACATTCTGTTGGCTAAATGTTCCTGAACCAAAGAAGGAAGTATGATTTAAATTCTAATCAGAGGAGAAACCTCAAACCCAGTGAGCATGAACATTCATTTACTGAGTTTGGGGTTTTACTTTTTAATCTTGATAGAAAATGAGGAGAACGCAAGCTTTGAGCCAAACGTTACTAGTTGGTTAAGAAGAAATTCGCAAGGGAACGGCTTTCGACTCTAACGTCCGCCATCTAAAAATTGCAGGGGGAAAGTTCCAGCCCTTAACGCTCCTAGCCCGTTAAGAAGAAAATCATGAGGCTCCAATTCCTCTATAGATTGAATTTTCCCGGATAGGGGCATTAATTTGATAAAATAGCTTTTTTAATGATCAAGTTGCTGTTTTTCGTCAAGATACTTGAAAATTACTCTTTATTCGGCTAAAGTTAAGGAATAATGTATCTATAGGGAGGGGTTTTAGCATGGGACATATTCATTTTGATTATTCCAAGGCCCTTGCATTTTTTGGACAACATGAGGTCGATTATTTGCAAGCGGCGGTGGAAACAGCCCATACACAGCTACAGGATAAAACAGGTGCAGGCTCTGATTTTCTAGGATGGATTGATTTGCCTGTTGATTATGATCGTGAAGAATTCGCCCGGATTCAAAAAGCAGCCGCAAAAATAAAAGAAGATAGTGATGTTCTGCTAGTCATTGGAATTGGTGGATCCTATCTTGGGGCACGTGCTGCGATTGAAATGCTCAACCATAGTTTTTACAATGAACTGCCTAAAGAAAAAAGAGAAACACCGCAAGTATTATTTGTAGGAAATAGCATTAGCTCTACATATATGCGTGATGTAATGGATTTATTGGATGGGAAAGATTTTTCCATTAATGTCATTTCAAAATCTGGAACAACTACAGAACCAGCAATCGCTTTTCGGGTTTTCCGGAAATTATTAGAAGCAAAATATGGAGCGGAAGAAGCGAAAACTCGTATCTTCGCTACAACTGATCGTGAAAAAGGAGCACTGAAAACATTAGCGAATGAAGAAGGTTATGAAACTTTCGTGATTCCTGATGATGTAGGTGGACGTTATTCTGTTCTAACGGCTGTTGGTTTATTGCCGATTGCTGTAAGTGGAGCGGATATTGAAGCGATGATGAAAGGGGCAGCAGACGCTCGTGAGGCATTTAGCTCGCCTAATCTAAAAGAAAACGCAGCTTACCAATATGCTGCAATCCGCAATGTTTTATACAATAAAGGGAAAACAATTGAGATGTTAATCAATTATGAGCCTGGTCTGCAATATTTCGCAGAATGGTGGAAACAATTATTCGGCGAAAGTGAAGGGAAAGATCAAAAAGGTATTTATCCTTCTTCTGCTAATTTCTCAACAGATCTTCACTCTCTTGGTCAATATGTACAAGAAGGGCGTCGTGACATATTTGAGACCGTCATTAAAGTAAAAAATGCTCGCCACGAACTTATAATTGAAGGCGAAGAAATTGATCTAGATGGTTTGAATTATCTAGAAGGCAAAACAATTGATTTTGTGAATGATAAAGCATTCGAAGGAACTTTGCTTGCTCATACAGATGGTGGAGTGCCGAATCTAGTTGTTGAAATTCCGGAAATGGATGCCTATACTTTCGGTTATCTTGCTTACTTCTTTGAAAAAGCTTGTGCGATTAGTGGCTACCTGCTTGGTGTTAATCCTTTTGACCAACCAGGAGTTGAAGCCTACAAAGTGAATATGTTTGCTTTGCTTGGAAAGCCAGGTTTTGAAGATAAAAAGGCTGAACTTGAAAAGAGATTATAAGAATTTATGAACAGTCTCCTTTGGGGGCTGTTTTTTTATTTGAGCTAATAGCTTATCCAGGCTGATAGAAGTTTTTCCAAGCCAATCTCTTTATAAAACTAAACTAATAACTGGCAAGCTATATTCAATCCTTTAATCTTATCTATAAAATGAACAAAGATGCCTAGGAGCCTCTGCTAAAACAGCAACTCCTAGGCATCTACAGATCCAAGAATTAATTAACCGGTTATCAGGATTACAATGAAGTAAGCTGCCATGGCAATCAAACGAACAGGGAAAGCAAATTTTGCATATTGCAAACTTGTAATTTTCAGCTTTCCGGCGGCGATGATATTCGGAATATTTCCTGGAATAAGCATTCCTCCGCTAACAAGAAGCCCGAGCAATATGGCCTTAATGGTTGGTTCACTCATGGCTGGACTTATTTCAGCTGCAGCTAAGGTAGCATTGTCTAGGACAGCAGAAATCATATTAATCCAGTATAGGGCAAGTGGACTTAAATCAAGCAGGAATTTCTCGATAAAAGGCTGGAAACTGCCCCCAAAAACGTCAAGGCCATAACGAAAATATAAATCTTTAAACTGCGGACAACAATTTCCATATAGGACTCTTGTTCAGATACAGACTCATCATTCGTTTCTGTTTCACCATGAGCCTGGTTCTTATTTTTGGTTGATTTCCCTTTGGGCTTGATCATAAACGCGGCTAAGATCCCGAAAACAATAACACCTGGGATCACATAGACCCCAACTAATTTAAACAAATAAAGAAAGCTTTCATATAAACTCCCTACAACAATGGTTGATAATGGTTCACCAATGGGTGTTAATACAGCCCCCATTCCTATTGCATAGCAGGCGAGGATGACAAGTCTAATTTCCGATTTTCGATCCAGCTTGAGTACGCTAATGACTGATACAAGAATTACAGCAGCAACAATCGCTGTAATTAGGCTTGAAAGCAGTCCGAGGATAATGACAAGTAAGGCAATAAACAAACGATATGGCTTCGCATTGCTCATCCCAAGGATTCCTTTTTCAAGCGGGGCTTTAAACCAGTGGAACAGAAGTCCTGCAACTAATACGGCGATTGTAATGTTGATTGGATGGAGTAATGCTTCCTTAATGAGCGGCCAATCCATTACTTGGCTGACTAAGACAGATAGGACTCCCATAATAAACAAGAATACTTCGAGATTGCGTTCTACGAACTTCGTAAAAGGAAGCAAGAGAACTAATAACAAGATGATCGTTAAAACCCAATGATCACAAAGATTTCCCCCTTCTTTTCAAAAATGGTGACGAATTGATCTAATTAGGATCATTTTATTTGTTCTACATATACATTAAAAAGTAGCTTTTTCGTTGGATACCAGGCCTCCCTCTCAATAAAAATGAAAAAACACAAAAAGAGTCTATCTACCAAAGAACATAATTTCCCCTTGGTGACAGACTCCTTCTAAAAAAACTTACATAGTATTTAAATTTAATAATAGGCCTATTGGGATTTAGTGTAACATATCATGAAAGGCTTGGCAAAGTCTTTTATACAAAAAGAAGGCTTCTCCTAAGGAAGAAGCCTTTTAGCTGGCGAAGGATTTATTTTAATACCCAAATAAAGCAGAAGTAACGCTAGTGGTAAAGAAGAGCTGCGATCTTCTTGCAATCAACTACTAAAGTGTTTGCTGTTGGTGTTGGTCCCAGTCCCGGTCCCGGTCCCGGTATTCCCGGTCCACCAGGTAGACTAAAGGTAGCGCAGTCAGTTGTTGGATCATAACTAATAAATAACACACCCGTAATAGGACCAGTGGTACCTTCTAGAAAAATAACCACTTCAGTATTAAGAGCAGTATTTTTCAATTGGTGACATGCACAGCCTTTACCGCCCCCTTTTTATCTGGGACTTGTTTATGGTGTTGTTGGTTATCCCCTACAATGTGATGATAAATATGCTTTTCAATTCTGTCGGGATCCTCACGTCCGCAACCACATTCTGGATTACGCATAGTATCACCTAAAACATAGCAACTACACTCTAAGGCGACATTTCTATTCGGTCTACGTCTTCTGCCAAAATCCTCTTCTTCGTCATACAAAAGAATCGGAAAGACTACAATTAGCCTATTGTCTATTTATTATTTGATGTTTCCCGGAGCATACATTTAAGATATCACTCTTCTGTTAAAAACATTAATAAAATTAATGAAATACTACATAGACACGCGGGTTACAAAAGAATTTTTTCATGGTATATAAATATTAGACGTAACTTTACGTGAATTAGAACATATAAGGGAAATGACGCCATGTTAGAGTGCGAATTGGAAATCTGGGATACGCATGTGAGTAGTGAAAATAAAATGGAGGGACAATATAACCTACAATTTATGATGATGCATGGGAATGAGGGTTTTTACTGGCAGTTTATGCGATAGGAAGGTGTATGAGAGGGCTTCTATATTCTGCATTGCTTAATTCGGAGAACCATAATTCGGAAAGAAACTCAGTCATGGTTAAATAGTTGGCCTGTATATAACCTTGATTCGTATATTAGGATATGGGGGAATGGGAAGTTAGGAATTTTATCCACTTGCGTATTCATTAAATATCGGCCATCCAGACATTGTCTCAAGCTTATAGGTACTTGGGAAGACTGGCTAACCGCGGAACACTTATCATCAAAATTAACAATGATTTGCACGCTTTCTGAACGTAATAGTCTTCCGATATTAAGACCTCTTTAGGTTTATTGGTGGGAATACTAACAAAAAGCTGACCAATAGGATCAGCTTTTTTCCTTACTCCTCGCCAATTTTTCCCGATCTGTAGTCCCGGGAGGCTGTTCCAGCCAATTATGTTGAATCATAATATCTGCCCCGTTTTTAGCTAGTTTGGCAATTTCTAATGACAAACGTTCGTAATTTAAGATTAAATCGGTTCTCTGACTTGCAGCCGCGGCCGTTGCATAGTTTCCTATTCCTGACGCACTTATTAGAGACATATGAAACATCATCAATTTGTCCGAAAATGTTTGTGCTGTTGAATCACTTACACTGACATCAGGTACCTGTGGAGCTTCGATATTATCTTTCAAAAGGGTGTCCACAAAAATTTTAATATGTTTTTGTGAAATTTCTTTCCCACGAAGCATAAAATCCTGTACATCCTTAGATGGGGAGGTTTGGGCAAAGGCAAGGCATAATTTAATTCCCATTGAATTGGTAAGGATATTCATATACAAATGGCTAATTTCAACGGAGTTTAAGGATCGTTTTCCACTAAAGGGATTTAAACCACTCAAATACCGCTTACTGTCAACATAATCCGTTTCCTTTGGAACTTCAATATATGGATGTCTGGCGCTAACCCCTTTGGAAAGAGCAATTTTTAATGATTCAGTATAAAGATGATTGATTTCGCTTAAGCCCTGTGAAAAATAATGACAGATATCTTCCCGATAACTCATAGAAACAAAACCACTATATGCTAGCATTCCTACTTTAGCCATATGATTCACATAGGTTAAACAAAACAAGTCCGTAAATAGCCAAGGGGCGCTTATCTTAACGTCTTGTTCGGTAAAACCATTGGGAATGGCGTATTGCTCGTTTTCAAAAATAGTGACCAATTGCTCTAGATGATTGCTTGAAATATCATAAGCATATTGCACGACAGGTTTTATATCAGGATCTTCAATGTACTTTAGCATAAAACTTAAAATACATTTGGACATACTATCATTCATATAGCCTGTCCATAAAGAAGCAATTTCACCCGAAGTAAGATGAATCTTTTTATTCATTCTATAACCTCCTCAAAAAATTATCATGTCCAAAAATTTAGTTATTATTGGCTTTCAAATGCTTTTAGTTTCGGGCAAGATTAAATTTAAAACCTGTATGGCCAATCTTTCCTTTCTGTAATATAAGGGCTGTGAAAGGGAGGATGATTCAGTGATAGACCAAAAATTAATTGTAATCGGAAAACAGGAGTTATCACATAGGTTGTATAGGCTACGCATGGTAATGTTCAAAAACTGTTAAAAAATAATAGGCCGTAAGGATAATAGTAGAATCCGAGGCTGCTAAGTTTGTGGTCACTAAGAAGTAAAAAGGGACTTGTATTAACACAAAAACTGATTAAGGAGTACTCCCCAATCAGTTTTGTATTGCTTATTTTAGTAGCCTTAGACTATTTAAAATGACTAAAATGGTACTACCTTCATGACCGATGACACCTAACGGTAAATCCACTACTTGTAAGAAATTCGAGGTAATAAGAAGGATAATGATACTGATTGAAAAAATGATGTTCTGTTTGATAATTCTATTCATCCTTTTGGATAGGTGAATGGCTCCAGAAATTTTCGGTAAATCATTTGTCATTAGGACAATATCTGCTGTCTCAAGTGCTACATCGGTTCCGCCTCCCATAGCGATGCCTAAATTTGCGGTTGCAAGTGCAGGGGCATCATTGATCCCATCGCCAACCATCGCAACATTTCCATGCTTTGCTTTCAGTTGCTTTACATGTTCTACCTTGTTTTCTGGTAAACATTCGGCGATGTATTCATTTACATGACTAGCATCGGAAATAACTTTGGCTGTTTTGGTGCTATCACCAGTCAACATGATCGTATAAATCCCTTGCGTTTTTAAACGATCAACAGCCAGCGGGGTGTCCTTCCTAACCTGATCCATCAGGCCAATACATGCCACTAACTTTTCAGCTTTTTGTACGAAGACAACGGTTTTCCCCTCACCAGCTAGCTTCTCAGCAGATTGTTTAGCATCTTCTTCTTTCACAAACCCGGCTTTGCCAATTTTCCACTCTACTTGATCAATGATTGCTTTAACCCCCCAGCCAGGTAAATCCTCAATACTTTCTGGATGAATAAGATTATTCTCCAATTTTTCCTGTGCATATACGACTATAGCTTTGGCAAGTGGGTGATTGGAATGGCTTTCAATCGATGCAACGATTCGTAGGACATCTTCGTTTAAAAACCCTTTTTGGACGATAAAATCTGTCACCTCTGGCTTTCCATTTGTCAGCGTGCCTGTTTTGTCAAAGGCAATGGCTTGTAAATGGCTTAAATTTTCTAAATGAACGCCACCTTTAAAAAGAATTCCGTGCCGAGCACCATTGGAAATCGCCGATAAGGTTGCGGGCATAATGGAGGCGACAAGGGCACAAGGAGATGCCACTACTAGTAAAACCATCGCACGGTAAAAGGTTTCCACCCAGCTCCAATTCAATAGATAATGGGGAAGGAACATCATCATGGCTACTACAACTAGGACAACCTTTACATAAGTCCCTTCAAATCTTTCGATAAATAGCTGAGATGGAGCTTTTTCGCTCTGGGCAGATTGAACTAACTCAATAATCTTTTGGAATAAAGTTTCATTCGCTGGTTTTGTAATTTGAACGGTGATCGAGCCGTTTAAATTGACTGTTCCAGCAAACACCTCATCCTGCTTACCTTTTGAAACAGGAATGGACTCCCCTGTAATGGCCGCTTCATCAATGGTCGTCATTCCCTTGATAATTTTTCCATCGGAAGGCACTCGTTCTCCTGGTTTGACCAAAATCAAGTCACCAATCATTAATTCTGAGGTATTCACATGTTCCTCTATTCCATTCGTAACGCGTAATGCCTCTTCAGGTTGAAGCTCCATTAATGAGGAAATTTCCTTATGACTTTTGTTCATTGTATACGTCTCTAGTGCTCCACTTAAAGCAAAGATAAAGATTAAGATGGCCCCTTCAGTCCAATAACCAATAATAGAGGATCCAATGGCCGCTAGAATCATCAGCATCTCAACATTAAGCTCTTTATTGGCAATCGTTGCTTCAATACCTTCCTTCGCTTTTGCGAAGCCACCGATGATAAAAGCGAGTAGAAATAATAGGATAGACGACACTTCAAAACCGTCACGTTGAAGTAACCATCCGAGAAAAATGAATACTCCACATACAATCGCTGCAATTAGTTCTGCATTCACTTTCATCCTATCCCAAAGTTTTGCCCTTAAGAGTGGTTTATGACTCTTCAATGCTTGTGCTGCTTCTGTCTTCATATTTGTGTCAGCCTCCATTTCTCTTTAAAAAATGCATTTTACAAATTTTATTTTTTGATAATTATTACAATATAAATGGTACTGGAAAATGGTCGGTGAGTCAATTGTAAATGAGAAAATCATTTTCTAATTGATAATGATAATCATGATTAAAAGGAATATCTTAATTGATAAGGATAATCATTATTATATAATCTTTAATTTAAATGAATGGTAAATATCTTAGCTTGCTTCTGACAACATTGAATATGAAAAAACTTGGTTATTCTCTTTGGCGCAGAAAAGGGTAATTTTGCGCAGATGAACTCACACCAATGTGCCTCCGTATTCTTAAAGCCTTGAGCTGGGAGATTACTACCCTCATGAGGGATTAAATTAAAAGTATCTGTATGTGTATAGTACAATGATAGCGTCCTTTGACATCATGTTGTCTACTTATAGAGGGAAGAGGGCTGTCGCTCATAAATAGCCGCCTTTTTCCTTTATCCAGTCAGAAACTCTCAATTTAGGACAACAGCATGTTGGTCAGAAAAGCGCTGCGCCGAGAGGGGGCGAACTTAGCAGTTCATTCTATTATCCCGTTAAGCAAGCCCCTTCTGCATTTTTTGAGTAATGGCCGTCCTGCGAGGCATAGATCAGAAAGCTGTTGCCATTGTCATGTTAGATCTTATCCTCTGCTCCTTTAATTAGTGGGGATGGAAGAGAAATTTCACGGATTGGAGTTTCGCCTTATGTGTTTTGGGGTAGGGTAAAAAAGTATTTTATAATTGGAGATGTTATAATGTTTGATCAAGTCGATAATTGTATCAGTAATTTTTTTGATATAGAAGAAGTTATTGTTCAACCATACCTAAGTCTCCCATATGGAAGAAAGGTTATTGATCATACGGGTGATTATATGGTATTTTTTTATTATTATTTCTGCTGCCTACTTGAAAAGAAGGAGTTCAGAATAGTTTTAAAATAAAATGATTCCATTAAGAAACCCTGCCACTATTTGGCGAGGGCACTTTCCATTGTATAGATTCGATCCTCAATCGAATAGATTATGGACAATTTCAATTACCAAAGACATTACTGCTTCCGAAAATATGTCAAGTCCTAAACCTTTCCTTTTAGAACCTTTATTTTTAAAAAGAAGTGAAAAATGTTTCACTTTTTGGCAATAAGGACGGTGTGATATAAGGAAAACTCAAGCATTTTGAGATGCTGGAACGGCAAGGTTACTGGATAAAGGACGATCCCCTTGAAAAGTGAATAAATGTCGGTGTGCCGGTAAAAATACGTTTAAAAGAGGATGTTCAAAAAGTCCGGTAAAAATGACACTGCGAATTTCTTCGTTGGCTTGCTTCTCCGCTGCTCATGTACCTAAATGCGTACATTCCGCTGCTCGAAGGCTGCGCCGCCTCGAACTTCTTGGTCCTTTTTATCCTCCTTTTTGAACACGAATTTAAAATATTTGGAGGTTTATATATTGACGAATCAACCCAAAATGAGTGCCGCTGAACTTGGTTCACTATGGTTGACATACAATAAAAAAACACTTATTTTACGAATGTTGGAATATTTCATTGAGAAAGCCGATGATGAGGAAGTCAAAAATCTTATGTCAGGCTTGTTGGAACAACTTCATCCAAAGGTTATCGAAATGAAGTCTATGTTTGAAAATGAAGGGGCGGCATGTCCGGAAGGCTTCGCCAAAGAGGATGTCAATCTAGGGGCGTCAAAGTTATGGGAAAATGGTTTTGATATAATGTTGAGCAGAGTTCTGAAGGAAATTAGTACGGGGTTGTACGCACTTCATTTAACAATATCTTATCGAGAAGACATCATTCATTTTTATCAACAACTTACTGAAATAACAGAAACGTATTATAATCTGTTTACACAATATCTTCTGAAAAAGTCGATACTACCACGTCCGAATTATGTCACCATGCCAAAGGCAATGGATTTCATAACGGATAAACAATACATGAAAGGCACCAATATTCTGGGGAATAGGCGACCATTAAATATCGTTGAGTTTGGCGTACTATATCGATCGTTTGAGTCCAATATTATGGGGATGCAATTACTGAAAGGCTTTGCACAATGTGCGAAAGATAAGGAAGTGCAAAAATATTTTACAAAAGGCATGGAACTTTCTAAAGAAATTTTAAAAGAAGATGGGGATATCCTACTGCAAAATTCAACCCCCGGCTACACCGGGAGGAACAGTCACCAATTCAACGATCGCTCCATTTTCAGATAGACTCATGATGTTTTGTAATTATCTTTTAGGCGGTATGAATCTGGGCGGCCAAGGCTTTAGTGGTGCCTTGTTGTGGCGAAATGATTTGATAGCAAAAACAGGGGTACAGGCAAAGGATGTATTTGAATACACACTAGAAGGTGTTATTCTCATGATGTCCAAGGGATGGCTTGAGGAACCGCCCAAAATGGATCTGTAATCCTTTATCGCAATGATCCCGTTTGGATCAATCTTTTTCAAAAAATTGCAGAAAAATGATTCAAAATCTATGGTGGGCGGCCGGGTGAATATTTTGGCGAACCCCTTTGCGGCAGGAGGGAAAGGATGAATAAGAAATTAATTTTTAGGTATTATCGCGTTATTCATTGCTGTTGTATGAACAGCATGCGGGGGAAATGACGAAACCCACAATGATGCTAATATAGAACATGATTCAGCTGATAACAAAGAGATGGATGAAGGCAGGACTATTCGTTCGTACCGTTTACCTGCTCAAATGTTTGGACAAATAAACCATCGCCTTCTAACCACTCCGCAATAAATACATGGCGAGAATCATGAATTCCGTTTGTTTTCAGTTGAGTTGTGAGCCATTGTTTACTTTTGCCGATTTCCACTAATTCATCTACCAATAATTCCCCATCTCTAATTAATGTAACGGGAACAAAAATAGGTTGGGGTGGAAGGTTAAGGTCCTTTTGCTGCACCTTCTGCTTCTGTGATTTTTTCAAAATACTGATCGCACCATTGGACTCCAAATAGCAGTAAGCGACTTCTCGAATGGAAAAAGTTTCTGACTGTCTTAATAAACTTTGAAGTTGATTGAGATTCATGCGATTTTTCTTTAACTGCTCTCGATTGATGATTCCATTCTGGATTAATACAGATGGCTTATCCTCAGAGATAAGACGGATTTTTAAGGACTTTTGGCTAAGTACTTCAAAGAATAACAACATAGATGCCCATAGAATCATCGAAAAAACGACATATTGGATTCCCACTTTTTCGTCGTATAGGGCATTTCCTAATAACTCCCCAAAAACAATGGCACCGATAAAGGTAAAAGGTGTAATTTGATTGATAATGGTTTTACCAAGTATCTTCACGAGAATAAATAACATGATAAAGCCAATAATCAATTCAATGGTCAAATTTAAAAAATTCACTGCGCTTTTAACCCCAATCGTTCAAAGATTATTATCAACATAACCATTTTGAATCAAATTAAACATATACTAGAGGGTTCAATAGATATGGATCAAATCTAAATGCACGATATCCGGTCGCAAAGCCTTTGTGATCAATGTACAGTTCCTTCGCCTGGTCCGACCTTTACGTCGCGATGCTGTTCTGACCAACGCCCTGTTGGCCTAAATTCACGCCAACAACGTGGCAGCCTGTGTGAACTGGTTCTGGAAGACTCTAGTAAAAAACACACTTCATGCTAGCGTTTTCAAATAAAGGCCGACGATACTTTAAAAGCTTACCTATCATTATAAGAAGAATGTTAGGTTAAGTGGAGTAGTATTTAATCACTTTGTAATATAATTGAAACTTAGGGATTTGACTTGGAGCCTATGTGGGTACGATTTTTCTTGAAAGGCTGAAGCTAAGGTTTAAGCCTATCCAAGTCCTATCGTTGTTTACAGTGAATGAAGATAATAAGTAAACGAAGATAGAAAATAGGCTATTTTTGTTTCTCTATTAACGATGACTACGGTCAAAAATCATACTGTACATAAGGGCGCCGCAATTGTCGTTTCCACTTTGTGTTCAAATAAACAAAATAAGAAGCCTTATTTCTTCTATAAACTTTTCATTTTAGTCTTGATTCCCCAAAAAGATTGATTAAGAGATCTTCCGAAAAACAAATAGAGAATAGGCGCCTTTTTATGCAAGAAAAGTGCCCGATCAATGAAGATCGTTATGAAGAATTGTAGAATATTTCTAGCGTATCTGATTCCATACCCTTTCCAGATTTAATGGAACATAAACCTCGTCACAGAGTATCTCCTTATGTATGATAAGATTTTCAAAAGATTGATCCATATGCTCCGACTCGTACCTATGATGTGCTCTAAAGTTCTATCAACTTTTCAAAGCTTTCTTTAGACTTCCTCTTATCCATTCACCTCGATTATTGATATAACTAATTTTGGTTAATTAGAGCTTTACGAGTTTGTTTCCAATCAACCGCCACATTCCTTATTTGCTTGCTCTTATTCTTTGCAAATAACTAATATATTATGACAAATCCAAGGGGAATGGCTTTTTCTTTTTTTGTATTTCTCTCAACATTAATACGTGGTAGGGTTCAGGGAACACAAATTGCCAATATTAATTTAATATTAATCATTTCTAAGTTGTAAATGCTATTTATGGTTGATTCGAACAAAATCAACAAAGTGAATGAATTTCATAATTCCTAGCCCTTGTCCCCCAAGGGTTTATAGACACAAAAAAGGAAGTACCTCCCCAAGTCTTGTATAATGGTAGTCGACCAAAACATCCCAAAAAGACTGGAGGAGTATTCCCTATGACCATTATACGGCAACAAAGTCTATTTAGCATCGAAGAATTATACGAGATGGAACCTACCCAAAAATATGAAGAGATTATGGCTGCCATCGATTTGGATGCAATCTTCTACGAAATCAACAAGAAATCACACTTGGGTGCGCCTACTGAATTGAATTACGGCGCAATGGTTGTTAGTATTTTTGCGCGTTACATCGAGCGCATTCCGACAATCAAAGATCTCATCAAGCAATTGAACAACGACCTTTCGTTCAAGATGGACAAAAGCTCAGTGAAACTGATGTTTTGGAAAAAGTCCAAGAGACGATTATCCTGGACGCCATCTCGGAAGGATTTATCGAAGATGATACAGTGGCGATTGACGCCACTCACTTCGAAGCGCGTGATAAAGCGCCGGCGAAACAGGAAAAAACAAAGGAAGGACCCAAGAAACGCAGTCGTAAAAAGAAGGAAGAACGCGAACAATGGCTGATCGAACAGGCAGAACAGGAAGCAAATCTCCCACTATACGAAAAGAAAATCGAAGCACAGTTGGATGAACCACTTGCCCGGCTTCGTGCTGAAGTTCCGCAAAACCCCAAATGGGGTGTCAAGAAAAACAGTGAGGGTCAGAACGTGTTCTGGTTTGGCTATAAAGGGCATTTGGCAGTGGGTACGTCCAGCCAATATATTCTGCAGTCCCTATTTTCTTCCGGAAGCCTGAATGACGGAAAGGCAGCCATCCCGCTGTTGAAGGGAATCAAAGACAGACTTCCACTTATCAAGCTGATGTATACGATGGACGCCGGTTACGATTTTGAAGCAATCTACGAACAAGTACATCGTATGGGACACCGATCTATCATCGCTTATAATAAGCGGAATGAACCTGAGCCCATCGGGTTTGATGAACATTTCGCTCCAACTTGTTTCCGTGAGCATTCTTATCGTTACGATAACTATGATGCCAAGTATGAAACGTTAAAATATACACGGCCAAAGGAGTGCGTAGATTTCCGCTCGCGAACGAAGGCGTCTGCCAAAAAGTGTACAAAGTCAAAGTCACCACAGATTTACGGAAATAAGTGCACCGGCCCGCGGTTCAAAAGCATGGAAGAACCTTTTCAATCGCAGGACCGCAGTGGAACGCGTTAATGCTTATCTAAAAGGGTTCTTTCAACTGAACAACGTCCGTTATCGGACAGGGAAACGCGCGAAAGTTCACTTCGACTTACTAGTGTTAGTTTACAATGCTTCAAAACTCGCTGCCGATCGAATCGGTGCTCGTTTGAACCAAATTCAAGCTGCATAATTTCTGTTTTTTGAAATACAAATTGCGAATTCTGCCCTTGTTTGTATTTTTAAAAAGAGCAATTATGAAATTGATTCAAGTATTTATTAAATAAAAAAGGGTTGGGGAAATGTGCTTGATAAAAACATATATTTACTCTGTATGGAATCAATGATGAATATGCAAAGTATGAAAGAGAAGAGAAATCAATGCTATTACTACATTCATCAATTACCTTGATCAATTATAAAAATTTCAATATCTACTTATCAAATTTTTATTTTAGGAAAGTTTTATATTTAGTTTGGAATTTCTTGCGGTTTTTATTACAAACAAGAAGAATTATTTTTGTATAAATTACTCTGAATTTGCAAAGGTTAAGCATGGTGATATTTTAAACAAGCCCAACAGCAGATTCAACAGGCTCAACAACAAGTTCAGCAAGCACAAGCTACATCTCAAGTACAACAAAATTCATCTCAACAACAAAATCGACAAAACCGTTATCAATAATACTTATCCCCTTTAAAGGGGAATTGTTGGACTATAAACAAGTGGTATGGTAACAGACTTTGACTTCGTGATCGTTGGTTCGAATCCAACTAGTCCAGTCAAAAATTTTACATAATAGGAGCACTTCCTACAAAAGGGACAAGCCATACGTTAAAGGTTGATTGAAAATCATGAATTAGGGATAAAATAGTCCCTATGAATAATAAATTCACAATTGCAAGTTTTAAGTCGTCCATATTTCTATTTGATCGTCATTGCTCTCATATCGAAAGGGAAGTTCTAAATGGGACTGCTCTCTTTAAAAAAAGAAGGTTTCTCCAAAAGAAGAAACCTTTTCCATACCCATCCGCGGTAAAGCTGTAATGATTATCCATAGACAATGTTTATGAGACATACAAAAGTTATGTTCTAACTTTTATCCGTTACATCCAAAATATAGTGTTTATTGGGAGATGGAAGATTAAATTCAATATGAATGGTTATCCAGCATTTCCCAACGAAAAATATATTTAAACGATTACCAGACCTATTTGAGAAATAGGAAATATGTCCTTGCTGGTATGAGAAGCTTACTATAAGCAAATATACTTTAGTCGATTACTGCTCCTGTGAAGACGATAGGGCCAATAATGCGTGCTCTATCGTTAGCTTCTTCACTTCTAATTAATTCTGCGGTCAAGAAATATTCGGTATCATGATACTCGCAAGTTTTTCTACCACGGTCTACGTGATTAAAGCTCGTCGTTTGTCCTCGAAGTTCACCAATGTCTACACCGACGCCATCTCTTGTTGCAAATATAATTTCTCCAAATCTAGATCCTCTTCGAATCCGGAACTCTATTGTCAAATCTTCATTATTAAAGTTGCCTCTCCACCCTACTGTAGCCGCCAACCAAACTAAATTGCGAAATTTACTGCAATAATGTTTGTCATGTTTCGGACAAACCTCAATCTTTGCTAAAACTTCTTCTTCTCCTCTACGAATTTGTATAGGATTATCAACTGGCCTATTAAGAGGCTCACTAAATACAAATTGTTTTAAATCACTGTTGTTCATAGTATCCTTATTTTTGCCGCATCTACATTCTTTTTTATAACAATTTCCGCAATGTTCAGCATCTTCACTATAACATCCACAATGTGGATCATAATCCCAAGAAGGAGAAACGTCTTGGCATTCACATTCAAAAAAGTCCACTTCAGGATTTCTTCTTCTTCGTCTGCAAGTCTCAGCCCCTTGGAAATATTCATCTTCGTAATACATGATACATCGCTCCTTTTCTATAGTGAAACTGGGTCAGCTTCCAATAATAATATATTGAAGAACCCTTCATTTGGATTGGACATACAGTCTGGTGTAAACTCCCATTTTTATACGAAAAGCTGAAGGCGGTTGTTTAGAGGCATCAAGAAAACGTTCTGAAAATTCGGAGTGAAAATCTTTCCACATTTTTTATTTTAGAAGAAAAGCGGAAATGCATTGAAAAAGGTTTTGATTTGTTAAATGGAATAGGTTGAGGAAAATCCTGAGTTTAATTTTTAAAAAAGGCACCTACATGGGCAGGTACCTATCATTAGCCGAACGAAAATGGATCTTAGATGATAAGGAGTTTCTTCTAACGAAAGGGTGTTACCTAGTGCTTAATAAAGCTGGACGGCTTTCTACTATAGTATATTAAAAAGCATGTCAATTGATTGGACAGACAGTCTGGTGCAAACTCCTATTTTTTAAGTGAAGGATCTATCATGAATGTTGATTTTTAATAAAGAATGATTGTAGCCTTTTTTCCTGATTGGACCTAATCTTAACAATTTTGAGTTTGACTATCATAGGGCTAAGACAAGTGTGGAACTAAAGCCCCTACCCACACGATGGCTTTAAAGATACATATAATAGAGTAACTGAATAGAAGGGAGGGACAAAATGAGTTATAAGAGATGCAGTAAATGTGATGGACTGTTCTGTGATGTATTGCGTTCTTTACAGCCAAATTCACTAATAGATGATATTTTTATTGAAGGAACGGATAATAATAGTTTAAATGGCGGAAGACTTTTATCTTTAGACAGTGACACCTGCTTGGCGACGTTTTCAAATCCAACTATTACTGACGATAGTATATTTATCGTTTCTTGTAATAAAATAATTGGAATTGAGGTTAGTCCCCCTACCCCCTAATAATCTATTTGTCTTATCACAAAAAACAGCGTTATTTAGTTAACTCATGAGGGGCTCCTGTATGTTCAGGAGCTCTCAGACTGTAGACAAACTCTAAAATAACGAGTTGTTTACAGTCTTTTTATTTTTATATTGGATAGAGCAGGTTTTCCGAAGCTTACCGCTCGCTTTCCGCGTGGTGAGCGGATGTTTCTCCATGCCAATAAAGTATTAAATTTTTCCTTTCTAAGTACACATTCATTTCTATGATGGAAAGTAACATTAAACTTAAGGTGATAGAAAAATGATGACTAGAAATCAAATTCATGAACGCGACTAATTAGAAATCCTTACGATTGAACAATTTGTTCCTCAAGACCATTTAGTTCGCAAATTGGACGCTGCAATTGATTTCTACTTCGTTTATCCATTGGTCGGAGGTCTTTATTCCTCATTAGGCCGTCCAAGTATTGACCCGGTCGTTCTCATTAAGATGACCCCGAAGGCGCCATTATGTGAAGGATGAGCGAACCAAACAATTCGCGTACTGACAAAAAGGGATTTATCTTAGGAGTCATCGTTACACCTAGTAATGTTCATGACAGCCATATCCTTAAGCCGTTAGTGGAAAAGATTATTGAAAAAGTACGAAAGCATACTGCTGTCGCTGCAGATGCAGCCTGTAAAACACTACCTAATAGAATATGAGATCACGCTGCCCTTCCTTACACATCCTAAAACAAAGAAAGAATATATACGTAAAATGAATATACATATGATGAATATTATGACTGCTATATCTGTCCGCAAGGACAGGTATTATCCTATTCGACAACTATGAAAGAGGGATATTGCCAAAACAAATCAAATCCTTCTCAATGCGTAAGCTGTCCATTGCTCTTACAGTGTACGTAGAGTCAAAACCATCAAAAACTAATTCAGCGTCATATTAGGGAAGGCTATGTAGAAGAGGCAGATCATCTCCGTCACCAAAAGGATGTGAAAGAAATCTATGCTTGACGCAAAGAAACGATTGATAGAGTCTTTGCCGATGCGAAAGTAAAGCATGGTATGCGTTGGACAACGTAAAGAGGCATTAAAGAATTGTCCAAGCAGGCGATGTTAACTTTCCTGCAATGAATCTTAAAAAGCTTCCTAGATGGACATGGAAATGTCCAGAAATGGCATAAAGGGGGCTTCTCAAGGTGATATGCTCCCCTTAAGGTAGACAGATTAAAAAATAAAAATCTGACTACCGAATGGGGAGTATTTTTATGTCCAAAAGAGCGTTTCCTCCAGAAATAAAATTAGAAGTCATAAAAATGTGGGAAGCAGGTACTTCTACCTTATCTAGATTGTTAAAAAGTATAAGGTGAGTGAGGTTACAATAAGAAAATGGAAATACCAATTTGATACATATGGTTCTGAAGGTCTTAAGGAATCTTCAACTTGGAAAAAGTGCACCAAAGAATTAGAACTTTCAGCCATCAATGATTATCTTTCTAGTAAATACTCTTGAGGTTGTCAAAAAGTATGAAATATCATGCCGTTTTGTCCTCCAAAAGTGACGTGGTAGGAATAAAGAGGAAGATCAGCTCACACCTGATGAAAAAATTCAACGTGAGATGAAGAGGTTAGCACGAGAAAATGAACGTTTATGTGCTGAGAATTTATTTTTAAAAAAGTTAGAGGAGATCGAAAGGAGGCGAAGGTAAGCCGAATCCGATTCGAGGATAGGTATGTCGCTATTCAGGAGCTTCATGTGGAGGGAGACCTAAGCATTCTCTTACTGTGTAAAATCGCTGGTATCTCAAGAGCGGCTTACTATAAGTGGTTAAATCGAACCCCTACTTCCAAGACGTTCTTAATGAAGCCGTTATCGAAGCGATGATAGACCTCCTTGAAAAACGGATGGCATCTTTCGGTTATCATCAGATGACACTCCAAATGAATCGAAAGTTTAAGGAGCCACTCAATCACAAGAGGATTTTTATCGCTTAATGAAAGTTGTTAGTTTACATTCTGTTATTAGAGTGAAGAAAAAACAATATCAGCGTTCTAACCTTCAACACGTCGCCGAAAATGTGTTGAGTTGGGAATTTACAGCTGATAACCCAAATGAAAAGTGGGTCACTGAATTTAAATATGGTTTATCAGAGAAAGCTTATTTAAGCGCGATTCGAGATCTTTATGATGGTTCCATTGTCAGTTATATTTTTGGACATTCTAATAACAATAAATTTGTATTTGATACGCTTGACCAAGCCACTAACTTTTTACATGGATGAACATCCACTTATCCATAGTGACCGTGGGTTCCAGTACACCTCAAATGGATTTAGACGAAGAATAGATAAAGCAGAGATGACCCAAAGTATGTCACGGGTAGGCAGATGTATTGATAATGGGCCCATGGAATCTTTTTGGGAAACGATAAAATCAGAGAAGTATTATTTACATAAATTTGAGACGTTTGAAGAACTTTCTCAAGCCGTAAATGACTACATCTATTTCTATAACCACGAAAGATATCAAAAACGACTAAACGGCCATAGTCCCATGGAATACAGAGCTAAAGCCGCTTAGATTAGTTTTTATTATTTCCACTGTCTACTTGACAGGGGGCAGTTCAAAAATCAATCATGAGTTATGTTATAAATAGAAATCTACTGTCGTAACTCTGCCCCTTTTCCAAAAAAGTTTCTCCGCTAGGGAAGAATTTTTTAAAAAAATTCCTAGGTTACTGTGGTTTTCCACGATTTTCTTGAGGCGGACTCATTGGTGGTTGAGTAGGATAAAAGGAACAATAATTTGGAAATTCAAGTGCATTTATATCTTGGCAATCAACTACTAGGCTACTACCATAATAATCAAAGTAAGCGCAACATGATTTTTTGTCAAAGCTAATGAATCTGAGACAGTACCAATAATTAGCAGGTGTAAATACATTTACGAATGTCTGTGGGGATAGGCGCTTTAATTGGTTACAAGCACACCCTTTGCATGCGCGATCATTTTTGCCCTTTTTGTCTTTCCATTTGGCACAGGAATTACATTCGGCTTCTTCCATGATATCATCATCAAAACACATATATTTATCACTCCATTTATAAAATATAAAGCTGGCCAGTCTTTGTTAATAATGTATGAAAAAAATCACAGATTGCTTGGACAAAGAGTCTAGTGAAAACGATGATAATTACATCTTATAAGAGGATGTTCGAAAACTATGATCAAAGACCTGCGTCCTGTTGGCCAACGTAAAAAATGACATATCTGGATAAATGGTCTCCGATTAAGTACCGACACATCATGTGTCGAGCGTCGACTACAGCACGCGCAAGTTCGTTGGGGTGTTTCTTCGCTCTTTAGAAAAAATATTGCTTTTCTTTCGTGCGGTGCGGATTCAGGGAAGCTTTCCCTTGTTCTCATGTATCATGGGATGTACAGGCCTACTAATGTTAGCATTGTTGGCAGACCATTATCGTAGGCGTCGCTGGGTCCTTTTTTACCATTTTCTTGAACATGCATTATTTTAAAAGGTTGGGACATAACTAGCTTCAAATAATGAGAAAGATGATTTTTAGTACGCTCAAATTCACCTTTCTCTATTTTTGCATCTAAATCATGGTGGTTGGCAGTGAATTTTCTTAAATTCACTGCCGTTAATGCAAAGCCCATTTCGTTTTCAACCTTCGATTTCCCCTCGAACGGAAAATCGAGTAAAACGCAAATTCGCCTTCAAAATCCAAAAACTGGTTCTACGTCTATTTTTCGTTGACGATAAATAGAGCCTGTTTTTTTATCTGAAAGCTTTGTTCTGACATATTTTTTTTGTTGTTTCCATTTCTTGTTCACAATTAGCTTTCGATGGTTTTCTTCTTTCACTTTCGTGCACGATGAACGAAATGGGCATCCTGAACAGTTTTCGCATTCATATACCTTAAATTCACACGTGAAGCCAGTTTTATCTGTGCAGACTGAGGGATATTTGAATAGGGGACGTTGCAGATTTGGACATGTATACACATCATTTTCCTCATCATACTGCCAGTTTGCTGAATTAAACTTGTTCTGTTGGTATTTCTTCTTTTGTTCCTTTATATACATCCCGTACGTAATTAAAGCTTCTCGTTTACGATTCGAAAGGATGTCATCAACTTTATTTATCAGAAGTGGTCCTAATTTTTATTCAAAAAATAATCAAAGCTGATGAAATTTTACTCGTCGTAAAATTTCACCAGCTTTTTCATCTCAGAAGGGGTTTTGTCCCAGCCTCTTCATATACTCCCTTCAAAGATTACTGTGGATTTCCACGATTTTGTTGAGCAGGACCGTTTGGAGGTGGATTACCAACGCCATAACAATAATTTGGAAATTCAAGTGCATTTATATCTTGGCAATCAACTACTAGGGTAGTACCATTATTGTCAAAGTAAGCGCAACATGTTTTTTGATCAAAACTAATGAATCTAACACAGTAAAAGCTATAAGCAGGTGTATATACATTTACGAATGTCTGCGGAGATAAATGCTTCAATTGTTTACAAACACACCCTTCGCATTTATCGTGTTTGTCTTGGCCATGGCATTCCTTTGATTTATGGTGGTCATCCTTGCAATGGCATTCCTTTGATTTATGGTGGTCATCCTTACAATGACATTCCCTTGATTTATGGTGGCTATTTTTGCATGAACAGTGATCACATTCATGTCGATTTTTATCCTTGCACTTCCGCTCGCATCCACACCCATATCCCCATTGGTCCTCATTAGAGGAAACAGCTTGGCATTCACATTCTAAACGAACTGGTCTCCGTCTTCTTGGATTTCTTCTACGAGTTTCTGGCCCTTGGAAATATTCATCTTCAAAATACACGGACACATCCGCTCCTTTTCTTAAAGTAAAGCCGGCCAGCTTTCCATATAATATATTAAATAGCATGGCAATTGGATTGGACATACTATCTGGGGCAAACTCACATTTTTTAAAAAGATATGATATAAAATTGGCTAGAGTTGGGTCCAGATCTAGCGCCTAGCAACAGGAGGCCACATTACCAGAGACAATTAAAGTCAAAACCAGATTTTCTTTGCCGCAAATCATTTGCTTGTCGAAGGCTCGCAGGAGGCGTGGGAGGATGACGCTGAGACAGGATGTCGCGCCTTTAACCGCATCCATATCCAAGGAGCTTATGCTTTACTTAGATAAATCTAGATTTTCAAATAGGTATGATATAATAATTTAGTAATGTGTATAGGATAGGCCTTAAGAAAATCTTTAAGAGAGAAGGGTCCCAATGATTGACAATGGACTTACGATGCTGCAAGTAACCTTCACAGCTGCAGCGTGGATTGCTTTATTAAAAATTATCGCGATTGATATTATCCTTTCTGGCGACAATGCGATTGTGATTGCGATGGCAACGAGAAAACTGTCTAAAGAGCAACAGAATAAAGCTATTTATGGGGGAATTGTTGGCGCTGTGGTGCTACGTATTCTCTTTGCGATAATCATTGTCCAATTACTGGAAATCCCATTTGTGCATATCATCGCTGGGACATTACTTCTATGGATTGCCTATAAAGTGTTAGTGGGGGATGACCAGAAAAATAACCAGATCTCTACGCAAACGAGTTTACTGAAAGCAATTGGCACGATCATACTAGCTGATGCTGTGATGAGTTTAGATAATGTTGTGGCTATTGCAGGGGCTGCAGATGGACAAACTTTTATCCTTGTCTTAGGAGTGGCCATTAGTATTCCAGTAATGATATTCTATTCTAAGCTGATTGTAAAAATAATGGACAAGTACACATGGATCAGTTATATCGGGTCCGCTATTCTCGCATGGGTCGCAGGTGAAATGCTGATGAAGGATCAACTAATAGGGATGGAAGAGTCCTTTGAATATATAGTCCTTGTTTTTTTAATCGTCCTTGTATTAGTATTGGGTTTTTATAAAAATAAAAGAAAGGATAGCAAATCTGTAACAAAATTGCGTGAACATTAAATGCTTGATAAAAGTGAATGTAAGATTATTACCGCTTTGGCAACTTTTGTTAAGTAGGTGATAATCTTTTTTATAGGAAGCAGAGTTGCGGCTTCTAAATAAAAAGAAGAAACCTTTCCAAGCCCCATGGTAAAGCTTTAATTAACCACTGATAGCGATTAAAAGAAGCGTTTGAATTTTTACAATCAATAAAAAAGTGTCCCTACTGCAAAAGTGCAGCTACAGTTACAACAGGGAAGGGCCAGTATGGTTTGCATAGTGTCTTTAAATTATGAGTTGGAAGGCACAAAATTTACAGACTACTCCACGAAGAAAGAAAGATCAAATGCTATCCGGTTCTTGAAAATATTCATCTTCGAATTACACATACACACACTCGCTTCTTAAGTCATATGAAAGCTGGCCAGCTTTCAATCATAATAGATTAAAAAGTATGTTATTTGGATTGGACATTCAGACTGGTGTAAACTCACATTTTTCTAAAAAGTTTAGTGAGTATTTATCATCCTGCTGTGGATTTAAAATAAAGTCGCAACGTATATAAAAAAGTTACGAAGCTTCCATTAGAGTTAATAACATAAGATAATAAAACCTGATAAAAATTCTTATTTTATGTCTCTAGCAACATCCAAGTATATAAAAGAGTTCTAATTATTTATCGAAGGCAGTACATTTCTAGGAGTATAGAGAGTAGCTGTTAGGGAGCGATTTTGAGCTCTAATAACTTCATACTGTGTACCAACAATCGATAATTCAAGCTCATATTTTTGAGGTCCAGGAGGTGGAGTATCAACCCACGAAAGCGCTAAAAAAAGATCAGGACTTGTGAAACTTCTATCAAGCTCACGGGAAAACGCTATCACATCATCATTCCTTTTTAATAATAATGCTATATTGTAAACACTGTCTTCACCAGGTGGAGTTGTTGAGTTTTCCAAATTCAATTGTACAAATGCATCTAACTTAATAATCTCCCTAGCAGCAAAGAATTCGGGGATAGAGAGGATTGTAAAATCACCTCCACCATCTTCTAAATTAAAAGTTTCAAGCTCCTCCGATGTTGCAAAGGCAAACTTACCAATTGGATAGCTGCAATGATTGGAATTGCAAGGTAAACAATAATTGTAACCGTTCATTCTTACACCTTCTTTCTTAATCAGTCTATTCTGAAGGAAATTCATATGTATGAGCTTTTACAACAGGGGAGTAGCATATATTTGAAAACCATGACATAAAATGAAGCTTCAATCAGTGGGGGTTTTCTTACATCCTCCACTGATTAATAAGGATCAAAGGCTAAGTTGGCACCATCCTGTTGCACCATCTTTGTGACCCACTTCCTGCAGGCCTGAACCAATCGGGCTTTTACGGACAGTTTATCCCCCACCTATGCTTCTCCGTCTTCTCTTAAGCCATTGAAGTGGGGGGATAACTGCCCGTTAATGCGGGATAAATCACTCCAAAAACCACAATTTTAGTATAAATACTCTCACAATTTGAAACGGGAGAGTAGTTGTTAAAGGATAAAAGTTTGAAGGCATGGAGGTAAACAACATACATTACAATTATCTAATATCATTCGTAGATGTCTAATAAATTCAGCTCCCAGACTCTTGTAAAACCCAATCGCCAATGCTCATCACTTTCTTTTCTACTTCACTTTTTTTGATTTTTTGACTGTTTATCAACTTCCTTTATAATCCCTCAAGTAACCGAATATTCTGCTGGATATCTTTGTCGTTGGGCTTGTAAGTAAGCGTCATTTTGTTATGCTGCAGGGATTGTTTGTAGTCCCCTAATTTGAAATAACAAAGACCGAGTTGTTTATGAGGAAGCCATGTCCGAAATGGTTTATTTGAGATGGCCCAGGGATTGTTTAGTGGTACATCTAGGATTAATTTATACCAGAATGCAGCTTGAGCATACCGATCTTTTGCGTAAACTGTTCCGCCAAACGACAACAAAATTCCGGACGAGGCACATCATATTCAAACGTTTTAACGTCATCTCCCTTTCTTTGTCTCGCTTGGCAACATGGTCGTAACAAGTTGCCAATTGATTATACACAAACATAACCGTGGTTTTACTTCAATTTCTTTCCATGCCAAAACCTGATGGTAAAACTTGATCGCTTTCTCAAACTTGTGATGCATTTGTAACTCTCGTGCATAATGAAAGACATCACTAAGGAGCATTTTTTGCTTTATGGATCATTTTTTCATAGATTTTAAGGTTTCGCTCTGATAGCGTATCTTGTCCATCTATCTTATGTGTCACGACGATATCGCTATCCATGTACCTTTGTTTTTAAATCCTTGTGACGTACCCATACCACCTGAATGGTTTGCCACGTTTCACCAATCGGAACCGTCGGACACTTGATATAACGTTATGATTCTCATCGAACAAAGTATGATAGATCATCAAAACCGCATCAACGGATGGATCAAGGGATTGTTTTAATTCAAGAATTTTTTGGCGATCCTCTGCTAAAAGAATATCATCTGCATCTAGCCACATGATATAGTCCATGGTGGCTTGGTCAAAGGAGTAGTTACGAGTTGGGGAGAAATCATCTATCCATTTGTAGTCAAAAACATGAGGAGTCCATTCCTGTGCGATTTCTTTTGTCCGATCCTTCGAACTGTATCTACAATAATGATCTTATCCGGAATGTCCTGAATCGATTCTAAACATCTTTCAAGAATGGTAGGGGAATAAATAGCCTTGAATAGATCTGGATGCTGAATGTTTAAATAAACAACTTTGATAAAAGAGTCCTTTTCAGGGCCCTTTTTATATTTAGAAGGTAAGTGATAATGCATAAAATAAACAATAAGAGGAGACGGAAAATTGGTTAAAAGAGGGATTGATGTATCTGCACACCAAGGAAAGATTGATTGGGACAAAGTAAAGGAGGATGGAATTGAATTTGCGATGCTCCGGATGGGATTTGGCAATGACTTACGAAGTCAAGATGATCGATATTTTGAGCGCAATGTGAAGGAATGTGAGCGTATCGGCCTTCCGTGGGGAGCCTATCTTTATAGCTATGCGATGGATATAAATGAAGCAAAGAGTGAAGTTGCTCATGCTTTGCGGTTATTGAAAGGGAAAAATCCAACATATCCAATCGCTTTTGACATGGAAGACGCGGATAATTATAAACGCAAACGGGGCATGCCTTCGAATGAGACACTGATCGATCTTTGTTATACATGGCTAAAAGCTATTGAGGATGCAGGGTATTACGTATCACTGTACGCCAGTTTAAGCTGGTTAAATGGTTCCCTCAAAAGTGGAAAATTAGATCGGTTTGATAAGTGGGTGGCACAGTGGGCGTCGAGATGCACGTATAAAGGTTCATATCAGATGTGGCAATACAGTAATATAGGACAAGTTGTCGGTATTTCGGGCCATGTCGATATGAATGAAGCTTATTTTGATTTCTTGCCAAAAAAGGATCCACACGCTACTAAAAAGCCGGTGAGTAAATCCGAAGATACTACACACACTTACACTGTACAAGCAGGGGATACCCTAAGTAAGATTGCACACAAATACGGAACTACAATAAAAAAACTTGCTGAACTCAACGGGATTAAAAATCCCAATCTGATTCAAGTTAGTCAAACGATTCAATTACCCGGATCTCCCTCTGCAAAATCAAAAGTCATCTATTATACTGTGAAACCAGGAGATACTGTGTCTAAACTAGCCATTCAATATGGCAGCAACCAAAATCAAATAAAATCCTGGAATAACCTCAAGGATATAGATAAAATTTATATTGGCCAAAAGTTAAGAGTGAGGTAACAATAAAAGCCCGGCTAGCACTGGGCTTTTTATGAGCAATCATATAATAGCAAAGTTGTTTGCACTGCTAAACTCTGGATACTTTGCTTTTTATAGGGCACAAAATAGGTCAAATCTCTTAAAATGATAAAGTCTATTTAGCTAAATTTGGCATGCTTCAACTTAGGAGCTTTGAGAAGGCTGTAACCTGAATAGCATCCTTTAGTCGCTAACCATTATGTTAAATCCACCTGCTTTAGTAGAGGTAGTTAAAGTATAAACGAATTAGGTTAGAAGCACACTTTCCAAAAGATAGGCATTATCCCGTACGTTTTAGAACAATTTTGAATTAATTATAGTAGAGGATAGATAATCGAACTAAACGAAAGGAAGGTAAAGAATACCGGAATAATCCAACGAAATATTAGGGCTACTTATAAATTTTGGGCAACACTTTAGTAACTTTATGGAATGGAGGAATAAACATGCATCGGGCATTACTGTATTTCGCAGCGATGGTGTCAGGGTTAGCTTTGTTTCTCGTAGCTGACTCAGGTGGATTTTCCTTTTTAGGAGGTCCGATAGTAAATATATTAGAGTATATAGGCGCTATAGCATTACTCGTATTTGGCTTTATCTTGATTTTCCTTGGGATAAAAGCACTCTTTGGGGGCAGTAAATAGTGATCGTAAACCTATTTTCTGCATATTATTTCCAAAGAATATAGTTAAAGTTCAGAATTATTTTGGCGCTTAGCACGGTTATGATGAAGCCTTCTCTTAGGTTGTATAAACCTTTAGGAGGCTTCATTTTTTATAGAGAAAGAGTTGATAAGAGGGTATTTTAGGAAAGAAATTAAAAAGATAAATTCCTCAACAGCAATTAGCTGGGTGGAAAGGCAAACATAAGTCA
The DNA here is from genome assembly GCF_017873565.1 of Lederbergia galactosidilytica. Taxonomy (GTDB): domain Bacteria; phylum Bacillota; class Bacilli; order Bacillales; family Bacillaceae_C; genus Lederbergia; species Lederbergia galactosidilytica. The sequence goes on along the minus strand of NZ_JAGGKH010000001.1, from coordinate 6,659 downwards.
ACGGTAGATCGAATACATGCTGGATAACATTCCCGGGGTTAGACACACTTTTCCAAAAATATTTGATGAGAATAAGCTGTTTATCATTATTGGACTCATAATTTCTTATTCTACTCTTCAGATCAATTTTATGACCATTTATTATCCCCATTGGATCAAAATGTATACTTTATATATACACCATTTTCATAAACTTTTGTCTTGTTACCCAGTTGACCTTCAAGTCCGTTTTGTTTTGTTTTTCAAGAAAAGGGTAAAAAAATAAATATGACAATACTAAGCAAATGAAGGAGGAAAAAATAATGAGTATTCTATGGACGCTTATTGTTGGTGGTGTCATCGGGTGGTTAGCCGGATTAATCGTTGGACGTAATGTACCAGGTGGGATAATTGGTAATATCGTAGCAGGTATTGTTGGTTCGTGGTTAGGTACACTACTTCTTGGTTCATGGGGACCTATTATAGCTGACTTTGCCATTATCCCTGCTATTATAGGAGCCATTGTCGTTGTCCTTATTCTAAGTGCAATCCTGCATGGGACAACGAAAAACAGAGCATAATGTTATTTAAAATCCTGTGAGTCCATTAAAATTGACCCTATAGAGTAGGCTAAAAAGTCTACCTATAGGGTACTTTTTATAAACTGAGATAAAAATCGGTTTACAATGAAAAAGCAATTAACAAAAATATGATGATAATCAAGGATGAGAAACATTATTTATTAATTCTCCCTTGTATAGAAAATGTAAATATGTAAAATGAAAATTTTGATTAGCTGAGGCATGATTTGTCTCTTCGGGTTCATTCCCAAAATGCAAACCAACTTACATCTCTTCATTGATTAACAAGTGAATCATGACATTATAGGTTACTAGAGGGTATTCAGTTTTTATTTGGATGACTTATGTCAGAGTGTCATTACCAATGAATAGGCATCTTAATCATTTTCTATAATTCCCCAGAACTCCCGATATCAATGGACTTCTACTAGTTTGACTGGGATATAATGGGATTCTTAATTAAAGTTTACAAAAATATTCTTAGAAAAATACGAACAGGCAATTGAGTTTAAAAGCGACCTCCCTATTGCGGATGGTCGTTTTTTCGTTTTAATAGGAGAAAATGCAAGCTTCTCTTATTTAGTACACCGCCCGGGCCAAAGGCGAAGGACAAAACAATATCGGCCTAGTGTGAAGGCTTTGAAAATAGACTAATTATCAAAAGCTAAAGCTGATAATAAAAAACTTTTCCGCCAAACATTTTTATTTAAATAATCTTCCTTATAGTCCGCAATTTGTTTTCGAAGATATGGTCCCATGAGAAACGCAGGAATTTAATCAATTTTTTTGCAAAAAGGTGTCCAATTATGATCAAACACTATATATGCATATTGAGGACAACAGGAAGTTGCGACTTTAGCCTTCTAGGTTGTTGTTACATAAATTTATAGTTAGATGGAAAGGAAGAGTGATGATGGCGAAATTTCGCATGATTAATATTGGATTTTGGGATGATCCGAAAGTGGTGGAGGAGATGACACCGGAAGATAAATATTTATTTCTATATTTATTGACAAATGCTAATACAACGCAAATCGGTATCTACTCCATTACAAAGAAGCAGATGGCATTTGATACAGGCTATTCTATGGAGGCAGTGAATAATATTTTTGAACGTTTGATTCAGCGGCATAAATTGATGAAGTATAATCCGAAAACAAGGGAGCTGGCGATCAGAAATTGGGGAAAATACAACTTTAACCGCGGTGGTAAGCCTGTGGAAGACTGTGTAATGAGTGAATTGAGTAAGGTTAAGGATCGAAGTCTAATCACCTTTGTTGGAGAGCATGTGAAACAAGACCGAATTCGCGAATTGTACGAGTCGTACGCCGATACGGGCACGTTGCGGGGACAAGAAAAAGAAGAAGAAGAAGAACAAGATAAAGAACAAGAACAAGAACTAGAATGGAAAAGGATAGATCATGGTGGTGGTGAAAATGTGGTTGATTTTTATCAACAGAACTTTGGCATGTTAAGTCCTTATATGGCTGAGGAACTGATAGATGCGATCGAGAATTTCGGAGAGAGACTTGTGATTAAGGCCATGAAAATTTCCTTAGCTAGTGGTAATCGAAGTTGGCGTTATACATACGGGATTTTAAAGAAATGGCGTTATCACAATGTGAAAACAATCGAGGATGTGATCGCTCTAGACAGAGAGTATGAGCAACAAAGGGAATATTCAGGCAAACAGGCGTGGAAGCCGGATTATCCAACGCCTTATCAACATAATCCTTCGGAAGGGGAAGAAGTGGATGACTGCTGAAAAAGCTTTACTTGGCTGCATGATGAAAGAAAATTACTTAATCGGGGACACGATGATCAAAGCTGAACATTTTGCCGATCCACGCCACCAAGCCTTATACAAACAAATGCAGATGAGACATCAACAAGGCAAGCTAGTTGACCTTGTCACACTTTCAACCACGGTTGATATGGAACCATGTGGCGGCATCTCCTATCTCCATGACTTACAATCCTGCACGAATGTGAAGAAATTCGAAGAATATGAATGGTTGGTCTTGGAAAAATGGAAGGAAAGAGAGAAAAGCAATATTTTAACCATTGCCAAAGAGGAGGACTGGGAGATCCAAAAAGTGATCCATGCATTAGACCAAATCAATGAAACGAAAATCGATGATTATTTGCCAATTAGTACTGGGTTAGTAGATCTTTACGAAGCTCCTTGGCAAGAGGAAAAACAAATCAAAGGAATGTTGACGGGAATAAAGCGCTTGGACCAAATGACCAATGGCTTTCAAGCGGGAGAGCTTACGGTCGTGGCAGCAAGGCCTTCGATGGGAAAAACGGATGTCATGCTTCATTTTGCCAAACAAGCAGGCTGGCATGAGGGGTTACCGATTATTTTTTCACTAGAAATGCCTAATAAGAGCTTGATTCAAAGACTGATCGCTTCTACAGGCACGATTAATCGCTTGAAATTGCGGAATCCGCATCAGTATCTCTCCCAAGCTCAAAAACAGCAATGGCCGGAGTTAATTGGACATGTGTCGGAAACGAATATCCAGATTTTTGATGGGGCAGGACAAACGGTCGCTGAAATGCGTGCGAAGATAAGAAAATTGATCCATGAAAATCCAAACAAACAACCATTGGTGTTGATTGACTATTTAACATTGATTCGACCGGAACATCATTATGGCGGAAATGCCCATATGCAGGTAACAGAAATTACGAAGCGGTTAAAGGGAATGGCGAAGGAAATGAATTGTCCAGTGCTATTGTTGGCCCAATTAAATCGGGCTGTGGAACAGAGGCAAAATAAACGGCCGATGATGTCGGATATTCGTGAATCCGGGAGTGTCGAGCAAGATGCCGATGTGATCATTTTTCTCTATAGAGATCGTTATTATGACCGGGATTCAGAAGAGAAACATTTGGAACTGATTATTTCAAAAAATCGTAATGGTCCTGTTGGTACTGTGATGGCCAACTATAATGAATTTACGGGGGGAATTCGCGATGTCCACGATTAAAGCTTTATATGAAGATGCGATTAAGTATGAGGAATCTCTTCTTGCTCATTCTATCTTTTGCTTACTTCAAGAGAGGAAGATTAGCCTAGAACAGGATGATGTAGTTTTATCTCAAGTCCAGCCGGATTCAGAGACGTTAGCGAGATTAATGAAAATAAATTATCTGGGTTTCAATCAAATTAAAATTTTTTCTCTTAAACTAGCTAGACAGAAGTGGGCCTTTATTTTTGCACAGACTGCCGAAGAAGCGCAACAATTTCTACGTTTGCAGACTGGCTGTAAACCTTTGAACTGCTTGGAACTTTCGCCAGATGAGGTGATTTTCACTGGCGATCGCTTTCTTAACTTTCGGGAACTGAAAAAAGAGCAAACGCAATTTCCTTGTTTAGTTGGGGGTGTATCCTGGACTAGGTAAGGTGGATGATTTCAAAGAACTGGCTATAAGGTTGAAGGGACGCGAAGGACAAAACTAACAATTATTGCAATCGATATAATTAGATTAAAGGCATGTTCCAAGGGGGAACGAATCATGACTGAGCACTTTGCATTGTCATTATAAAACAGCTTATTGTGACAGATTTAAGCAATGTGAAGTCAACGAAAAAGTTCGTGTGAGACTGCTTTTCTGCGAAGCATAAAATTCTGTCAGCTTTGGTTGGGGAGGTGGGAGGTTTGGGCAAAGGCAAGTCATAATTTGTTCCCTATTGAATTTGTAAGGATATTCATATACATAGGAGCTATTGCAGTGGCATTTAATGGTCGTTTTCAGTAAAAGGATGCCATATACTCTACAAATAATTTTTAGTTGAGTTACTATGTAGTTTTAAAAACATTATGTAATCTAGAACCTAAAATCTTTGAAGTAGTATAAACCTTGTTATACATAGCTTTTTTAGGATTCTTCACTGCACCATATCCCCGTGGCATCTTTAGTCCTGCACGATGGATCACTTGTCTTTTAATGCTAACAGCCGGCCACAACCTAATGTGGGAATCCAGTCGCATGATGTTGCCGGAACACGTGGAATGTATTTTAGATTGGCGGAAAAGCCTTGATGAAGAAAAGAAACCTATTATTGATGAGCAACAATGGGAAGAATTCGGCCAAACTATCCAGGAAGCCATAGCAAACAACCAAAGAGTAAAATTTACAATTTGGAAAGATGGCTTCTTTGAAGACGTTAAAGGCTGGGTCCACAATATTGATCCGCAGCTTTAAAGAGTCCGCATAGATCTAGATTAGATTGATGTTGATTATGTTAAATTTGACGTAACTTCAAATATAGAGCTGGCAGAATAAAAATAATCCCGACAAGGATTTGAGGTGGGCCCGGTGAGTAATAAAATAATCAAATCTGTATCATTTAATATAAAGACGTGTTGATATAAGAGCATCTTAAAAAATGCATAGAAAAAGACCTGTTTAGAACAGGCCTTCTCAAAAATCCTCTATTAGTGACGAGCTTGTCACTTGTTTTTCACTCACCTTCACTCTGGCAAGCTTAAAAACTTATGGAGCATAGCGGGTTCGAACCGCTGACCTTCACACTGCCAGTGTGACACTCTCCCAGCTGAGCTAATGCCCCAATTGGTAACTCCAATACTTATTATAGTAAGTTTTACAAAAAAATCAAGTCCTAACTTACAATTTCAATTGCATAAACATCTTTCATCTTAGCGATTGTATAATAGATATCAGTGACAGGTCGTTTGCCATTTACTCTAGTTTTTAACTCTAACATATGCATGGAGCTATCCTTAATGTCTTTAATACGTATATGTGTGACTGAAATTTTATCCTCTTGAATTTTTTTAACAATTTTCTCGATACTTTCTTGTTGAGAGACAGTGATCTTTATAATTAAATCTCTTTTTGTTAAACTCTTAGGTCCCAGCTTTGCGAGGGCAAAAGGTATAAGTTCCACACTGATAATAAGAAGAATTACCCCGGCTACAGCTTCGGTATAAAAACCTGCACCTACAGCAATACCGATTCCAGCAGCACCCCACACCATCGCCGCGGTAGTTAATCCGGAAATATGATCATTACCCCTCCTCAGAATTACTCCAGCACCTAGAAAACCGATTCCTGAAACAATTTGAGCAGCTAAACGAAGCGGATCCATACGTATCATTATATCGTCTCTTCCAGGTAGTAGATAAGCTGATTCAATTGATACGATTGTTAATAAACAACTAATGATGGAAATCACGAGACTAGTCTTCAATCCAAGTGGCTTACTTTTAAGCTCCCGTTCTAATCCAATCACTAAACCTAGTAAGGCAGATATTACTAACTTAATCAAAAGTTCCGAATCAATAAGATCCAACAAATAAACCTCTCCTCTATTTTTCTAATGTAAGCATAACGTTTTCAATGTAATTCGATATTATCATATTAATATTAAGAAAAAGCAAGGAATTGAAATGACAAAAAGAATCCCCATCTCCTCTTGAACGAAGAGATAGGGGAAAATCTCGTATATATAGTTTGTTTTAGTTAGATGAAAAGATATGTAAAGCGAGAAAAAACAAACGCCATAATAGAAGAAAAGATAAAAGTACCTCCATAGACTTTCTCTTCCGCATTTGATATTCGTAATGCTTCAATATAAGAATAAGCAAATAAATATACAGCTGTAATAATTGCAGTGTAAAGACCAACATAGGATAGCATCATTTCACCTACTAAAAATGGATTAATAATATATATGTAATTCGCACGATAAATATGAATAAAGATTTAGAGAATCTATTATAATAAGGAAGAATAGTGAAGAAATTCGTAGTTTTAAAGAAAAGCCTATTGATGAATAATAAAAAACTAAAAGTTTTTTTATAAAATAGGTTGCATATCAAAAAAATCCATGGTATAGTATAAAACGTCCTTAAGAGACAAAGAAAAACAAATAAGGACAACATTCGAAAAAAAAGTTTAAAAAAACCTTGACTTCGAAAACGAACGATGTTATGATAAGAAAGTCGCTGCTGAGACGGCGGACAAGAACTTGATCTTTGAAAACTGAACGAAACGAACGTCAATAAATCATGGATAAATGGTCATAGACCATTGCCAGCAATTGAGAAGGAAAACTATCTCAAA